>NZ_JBVIYV010000002.1:690605-984833 GCF_055592265.1 Streptomyces sp. NPDC041129
GGCTTCCGCGGTGTCCACGGCGGCCTCGGCGGCGGCAGCGGTCTTGCGGGTGCGGCGCGGCTTGGCCTCGGCCTCGGTCTCCGTCGCTTCCGGGGCGGCGGCGGTCTTCCGGGTGCGGCGCGGCTTGGCCTCCGTCGCTTCCGCGGTGTCGACTACGGCCTCGGCCGCCGGCTCGGCCGTCTTGCGGGTCCGGCGGCGCGGCTTCGGCTCGGCGGCCTCGGCCACGGCCTCGGGCGCCGCCGTCACGGGGGCGGCCTCGACCACGGGTGCCTCGACCACGGGCGTCTCGGTCACCGGCGCCTCGGCCACGGCGGACTCGGCCGGCTCGGCGGCCTTACGCGTGCGGCGACGGCGCGGCTTCTCCGGAGCGTCCGCGGTGGCAGGGCCCTCGGCCGTGTCCACCGCCTCGACGGCGGGCGTCTCGACGGTCGCGGCGGCGGCCGTCACCGGCTCGGCCCCGGTCCCGCCGCGCGTACGGCGACGGCGGCGCGGCGTACGGGTCGCCGTGGGCTCCTCGGCGGTGCCGGACTCGGTGGCCGGCGCCGGGGCGGTGGAGGCGTCCAGCGCGGTCCCGCCGCGGGTGCGGCGGCGACGGCGCGGGGTGCGGGCCGGGCGCTCAGCCTCGGCCGACGGGGCGGCGGACTCGGCGGGGCCGCCACGGCCGCCCCGGCCACGGCCGCGGGCTCCGCGGCCACCGGTCTCGCCCAGGTCCTCGAGCTCCTCCGCGTCGAGCCCGGCGCGGGTCCGCTCCGAGCGCGGCAGTATGCCCTTGGTGCCCGCGGGGATGCCGAGGTCCGAGAACAGGTGCGGAGAGCTGGAGTACGTCTCCGCCGGGTCGTTGAAGTCCAGCTCCAGCGCCTTGTTGATGAGCTGCCAGCGCGGGATGTCGTCCCAGTCGACGAACGTGATCGCCGTACCCTTGGCGCCCGCGCGGCCGGTGCGGCCGATGCGGTGCAGGTACGTCTTCTCGTCCTCGGGGGACTGGTAGTTGATGACGTGGGTCACGCCCTCGACGTCGATGCCGCGCGCGGCGACGTCGGTGCAGACGAGGACGTCGACCTTGCCGTTGCGGAAGGCGCGCAGGGCCTGCTCGCGGGCGCCCTGGCCCAGGTCGCCGTGGACCGCGCCGGAGGCGAAGCCGCGCCGCTCGAGCTGCTCGGCGATGTCGGCGGCGGTGCGCTTGGTGCGGCAGAAGATCATCGCGAGCCCGCGGCCGTCGGCCTGCAGGATGCGGGCGGCCATCTCCGGCTTGTCCATCGAGTGCGCGCGGTAGACGAACTGCTTGATGTTCGCGACCGTCGCGCCCTGGTCGTCCGGCGCGGTGGCGCGGATGTGCGTGGGACGCGACATGTAGCGGCGCGCGAGGCCGATGACCGCACCCGGCATGGTCGCCGAGAACAGCATGGTCTGGCGCCTGACCGGAAGCATGTTGATGATCCTCTCGACGTCGGGCAGGAAGCCCAGGTCGAGCATCTCGTCGGCCTCGTCGAGGACCAGGCACTTGACGTGCTTCAGGTCCAGCTTCTTCTGGCCCGCGAGGTCGAGGAGCCGGCCCGGGGTGCCGACGACCACGTCGACGCCCTTCTTCAGGGCCTCGACCTGGGGCTCGTAGGCCCGGCCGCCGTAGATCGCCATGACGCGCACGTTGCGCACCTTGCCCGCGGTCAGGAGGTCGTTGGTGACCTGCTGGCACAGCTCGCGCGTGGGGACGACGACGAGCGCCTGCGGGGCGTCGGTCAGGGCCTCGGGGGCGGCGCGGCCGGCCTCCACGTCGGCGGGGACCGTCACGCGCTCGAGGAGCGGGAGACCGAAGCCCAGCGTCTTGCCGGTGCCGGTCTTGGCCTGGCCGATGACATCCGTGCCGGAAAGGGCTACGGGGAGGGTCATCTCCTGGATGGGGAAGGGGGTGACGATGCCGACGGCCTCCAGGGCCTCGGCCGTCTCGGGAAGGATTCCGAGGTCTCGAAACGTCGTAGTCAGGGTGCTGCCTCTTCTGTGTGGCGCGGCGCGAGGCGAGCGCGGGGGTCTTTGACGGACCGTGCCGGGGGACGTCGGCTGCCATACGGGCGAACCACTCGGGCCAGCCGTAAAGCACGGGACCTCTGCCGACGCTCTAGCGCTCGTACCGCTGAGGGTGTCCCTCCGGTCGACGTACGTATGTGCCGTACGGCCGGGGAGGGCTGTCGGGTCGGAGCCGATCGGGCCACCGACCGGGCATCCTCATGCGTGCGGCCTGTCGGGACGCGTCGAACATCGTCGACGCACTCAGCCAGGCGCATTACCACCATACCCCGGATTCGCGCACATGCGATGGCCGATTTGCTCACGTAGTCGTGGTCACACTGGTTGGCCAGGGGCTTCCGGGGCAGGGCAAGCGGACTATTGTGCGCCTCATGACTAGCTCTGACAAGCCTGAGAACGCGCCCGCCGCCGCTGCCGGACCCACCGGCGTCGCCGCCCAGGACTGGACCCGGGCCTCCGCCGACCCGCAGTACCGCGCCGCGGTCGTGGACCTGCTCGGAGCGCTCGCGTACGGCGAGCTCGCGGCGTTCGAGCGGCTCGCGGAGGACGCCAAGCTGGCGCCGACGCTCGCGGACAAGGCGGAGCTGGCCAAGATGGCCTCGGCCGAGTTCCACCACTTCGAGCGGCTGCGCGACCGGCTGACCGAGATCGGTGAGGAGCCGACCGCCGCGATGGAGCCGTTCGTCGCGGCCCTGGACGGCTTCCACAAGCAGACGGCGCCCTCCGACTGGCTGGAGGGCTTGGTCAAGGCGTACGTCGGCGACTCGATCGCCAGCGACTTCTACCGGGAGGTCGCGGCCCGCCTGGACTCCGACTCGCGCGAGCTGGTCCTGGCCGTGCTCGACGACACCGGGCACGCCGGATTCGCGGTGGAGAAGGTGCGTGCGGCGATCGACGCGGACCCGCGCGTGGGCGGGCGGCTGGCGCTGTGGGCGCGGCGGCTCATGGGCGAGGCGCTGTCGCAGTCGCAGCGGGTGGTCGCCGACCGGGACGCGCTGTCCACCATGCTCGTGGGCGGTGTGGCCGACGGGTTCGACCTCGCCGAGGTGGGCCGGATGTTCTCCCGCATCACCGAGGCGCACACCAAGCGGATGGCCGCGCTGGGCCTCGCGGCCTGAGGCCGGGGCCCTGGCGTTGGGGGGCGGTACGCGCCCCGTTGACGGCGTCGCTCGCTACGCCGGGATCGATCGTCGGCGCAGCCGGCGGCCGGCCGGGCGGAGCAGCAGGGACAGGGAGGCCGCCGAGACGACCGCGGCACCCAGCAGGCTCAGCAGGGCCGTGCCGGGACCGAGTGCGCTGTGGGTGACGAAGTCACCGAAGAGGGCACCGGCGACGCCCGTCGCGAAGACCAGGGCGGGGGCGGGCAGGCGATGGGCCAGCCGCTGTGTCGCCGCCCAGGCGAGGAGCAGACCGACCAATGCGGATCCGAGTGCTTCCAGGATCATGTCGGGGTCCCTCCCACGGCCGGCCGGTGCTTCACGGTCGTAGCCCGTCCTACCCGTGACCTGCGGAGTGCAACCCTCCTCTGTGGAGGACCTGTGCTCCATCTGTGCGCGGCCACCACGGCCGCCACGGCTGCACGGGCACCGAAAAACGGAAGGGGCCCGGCGGCATCTGCCGCCGGGCCCCTTCCGCCGAACGGGACCTACAGAGTGCCGAAGCCGACCTTGCGGACGGTCGGCTCGCCGATCTCCACGTACGCCAGACGGTCCGCCGGCACCAGGACCTTGCGGCCCTTCTCATCCTCGAGGCTGAGCAGCGGCGTCTTTCCGGCCAGGGCCTCAGCCACCACGCGCTCGACCTCGGCGACGCTCTGACCGCTCTCCAGAACGATCTCGCGGGGCGCGTGCTGCACGCCGATCTTGACCTCCACGGCTATGTCCCTCCGACGGTCAGTGCTGTGCGCGATCTTCCGCGCCGTACCAGCACACATTAGCCCGGTGAGGGGACGTACACGCTGCGGGCCGGAACGCCATCAGCGAACACCGCGGGGGAACAGATGACCGTCAGTGGTGGTCGATGCCGTGCAGCGGGAAGCCGGCGATGCCCCGCCAGGCCAGCGAGGTCAGCAGTTGCACCGCCTGGTCGCGCGGCACGCTGCGGTCGCTGTGCAGCCAGGAGCGCGCCACCACCTGGGCGAGACCGCCGAGGCCGGAGGCGAGCAGCATCGACTCCGCGCGCGAGAGACCGGTGTCCTCGGCGATGACGTCGCAGATGGCCTCGGCGCACTCGTTGGTGACCTTGTCGACGCGCTCGCGCACCGCGGGCTCGTTCGTCAGGTCGGACTCGAAGACCAGGCGGAAGGCGCCGCCGTCGTCCTCCACGTAGGCGAAGTAGGCGTCCATGGTGGCGCGGACGCGCTGCTTGTTGTCGGTCGTCGAGGCGAGCGCGTTGCGCACCGACTGGATCAGCGCCTCGCAGTGCTGGTCCAGCAGCGCGAGGTAGAGGTCCAGCTTGCCGGGGAAGTGCTGGTAGAGCACCGGCTTGCTGACGCCGGCCCGCTCGGCGATGTCGTCCATCGCCGCGGCGTGATAGCCCTGAGCGACGAAGACCTCCTGGGCGGCGCCCAGCAATTGGTTCCGTCGGGCTCGGCGTGGCAGCCGTGTGCCACGTGGGCGTGCCGCCTCAGTCTGCTCGATGGCTGTCACGCCGCCTCCCAAAGTCGTCCACGTGCGGTGTAGGCCGCGCGGCCATCGTACTTTTCGGTAACCGTGCTGTGCGCGGTGCGAGCGCAGAATTTCACGTACCGGACGGCGATGAAAGCGGTTCACGCCCCCCTGACGCGGCCGAACGGGTTCCGCGGGGCGGCGGCGATGTCAGCGGTAGTCGTCCTCGTCGAGGGAGACGACGCGTCGCTGTTCGACGAGATCGGCCTCATTGCCGCGGGCCGGATCCACGTCCGTCAGGGGGTCGTCGCGCTCCGGGGTGACGTCCGTGTGCTGCTCGGCGGAGTCCCCCTCGGGGGCCTCGACGTCGATCTCCGGGGCGCTCTCGTTCTCCCGGTCCTCGATCGCGTCGGGCTCGATGGGGTCCTCGATGGAGTCGTGGGTCATGGTGGGCTCCCTTCCTACGAACGTCCCTGGAACCAGCAGGGGCCACATTCGGGTGCCCTCTGTACGAGCCTAGGAGACACCCGACCCCGGTGCCATGCCATGGACGCCCGTCGGCCTTGTGGTTGCGCGGTTCTCGGGGGGCAGCCGCCCCCTCCGGTCCGCTCCGCGGTCCCGGTCCTGTGTCCGTCACGGACCGACGCAGTCTGTGATGGCGAACACATGAGCCGCTACGTGATCGTCTCGTAACATTGCCGCATGTCTTCGACCGAGTCGCCGTCCGTGCCGGCCGCAAGTGTCCTTCCCAGGGTCGCGCCCGTCCGGGTCGGGGACGGCGAGCGGCTGAGGTCGGTGGGACTGCCGGGAGTCACCCTGTCGCTGCGTTCGCGGCCGCCCGCGCGCGAGGGGCTGCCGCCCGCGTTCTTCGTCCACGGACTCGGCGGTTCCTCGCAGAACTGGTCGTCGCTGATGGCGGAACTGGACGGCGTGGTCGACGGCGAGGCGGTGGACCTGCCCGGTTTCGGCGACTCCCCGCCCCCGGACGACGGCGACTACTCCATCACCGGGCACGCGCGCGCGGTCATCCGCTGTCTGGACGCCGCCGAACGCGGCCCGGTGCACCTTTTCGGCAACTCCCTCGGCGGCGCGGTCGCCACACGCGTGGCTGCCGTACGGCCGGATCTCGTCCGGACGCTCACCCTGGTGTCGCCCGCCCTGCCGGAGCTGCGGATCCAGCGGACCGCGGTGCCGACGGGGCTTCTGGGCGTCCCGGGCATCGCCGCGCTGTTCACCCGGCTCACCCGGGAGTGGACGGCCGAGCAGCGGGTGCGCGGGGTCATGGCGCTCTGCTACGGCGACCCCGGACGCGTGTCGGCCGAGGCGTTCGGCCACGCCGTGGAGGAGCTGGAGCGGCGGCAGCAACTGCCTTACTTCTGGGACGCGATGGCACGCTCCGCGCGCGGTATCGTCAACGCCTACACCCTGGGTGGACAGCACGGGCTGTGGCGCCAGGCCGAGCGCGTGCTCGCTCCGACCCTCCTGATCTACGGCGGTCGCGACCAACTGGTCGGCTTCCGCATGGCCCGCAAGGCCGCCCGCTCCTTCCGCGACTCGCGTCTGCTGTCGCTGCCGGAGGCGGGGCACGTGGCGATGATGGAGTACCCGGAGGTGGTGGCCGGGGCGTTCAGGGAACTGCTCGCGCAGGCCGGTACACCGGGCGGCGATTCGGCCGCGGACACGGACACGGAGAGCTGAGGGCTGGTGGGACGCCACAGTCGCCGCGGAGCGGCCCCCAAGGGCGACTCCGTGGACATAAACGCACAGAGAGAGGCGCGGGGCGCCGCCCCAGGGGCCGCCGGACGCGAGGTCCGGCTGCCCGGTCAGCGGCAGACCCCGGCGGACGGACCGGGTGTCCGGGGGACGGCACCGCGCCCGGCGCCCGGGGCGCCCGGCGTCCCGCCCGGCGCCCCGGCCCGTGGGGTGCCGCGCTTTCCGGACGGCACCCCCGCTCATGGTGTGCCGCGCCTTCCGGAGGGCACTACGGTCCGTGTGGCACCCAGGCTTCCTGACGGCACTCCCGGTCGTGGCGTGCCGCGCTTCCCGGACGGCACCCCGGCCCGTGGTGTTCCGCGACTGCCCGACGGCACGCCCGCACAGGGAGTGCCGCGGGTCGGTGGCGGTGCCTTCGGGGCCCGTGGCGGGCATCCCGAGCAGCGTGAGACCGGAGGCGGCTGGGGCGAGTTCAAGAGGGCGGCCGGCGGCGGCGCCGGTCTGGCTCCCGGTAGTCCCGGGGCGCCCGGGGGTCCGGCGGCTGCCGGTGCCCGGCAGGGCGCGGGCGGCCCCGGCACGGCCCTCCCGCGGCAGCGACGCCGGCAGGGTGGCCCCCGGCAGGACTACCTGGACGCCTTCGACGAGGACATCGACGTCTTCGAGCCCGGCTCCGGGCGCCGCGCCGAACCGGGCGACCGGCGGGAGCAGCACAACCCCGACGCGGACTCGGCGGCCACCCGAGCCGGTTCCGGGCGTGGCGGCGACGGGGCAGAGGCCACCGTGCCCGCGCAGCGCCCCGGCGGCAGGAGCCGGGCCTTCACCGGCATCGCGGCCGCCGCCGTGACCACCGCCCTGGCGATCGTGGTCGCCGGACAGGTCGCCGACGGCCATGACGGCAGCGGCGTCCAGGCCCAGTCCGCCACCGGCCGGACGGACGGCGCCCAGGCCCCCGGCGGCATGGCGCCCTCCACCGCGCCCAGCGTGGCGGCGCTGACGTACGACCAGAAGATGGCCCGGGCGTACCCGCTCAGTGCCGAGCTGCGGGGCTCCGGTAGGTTCGACGCGGTTCCGGGCCTGGACAAGGCGCCCGGCAAGGGGCAGAAGTACACCTACCGGGTGGACGTCGAGCAGGGACTCGGCCTGGACGGCGAGCTGTTCGCCGAGGCCGTGCAGAAGACGCTGAACGACGACCGCAGTTGGGCCCATGACGGCGCCCTTACCTTCGAGCGCGTCTCCTCCGGCAAGCCGGACTTCGTGATCACCCTCGCCAGTCCGGGCACCACCGCCAAGTGGTGTGCCAAGTCCGGGCTGGACACCACCGAGGACAACGTCTCCTGCGACTCGGCGTCCACCGAACGCGTGATGATCAATGCCTACCGCTGGGCGCAGGGCAGTGAGACATACGGGGACAAAATCCACGCGTACCGGCAAATGCTGATCAATCATGAAGTGGGGCACCGGCTCGGCCACGGCCATGTGTCCTGCGACAAGGACGGCGAACTCGCCCCGGTCATGCAGCAGCAGACCAAGTTCCTCGACCACGACGGAATCCACTGCCGCCCCAACCCCTGGCCGTATCCCAGGAGTTGACGGACGGCGCTTGTGTCACATTGACATGAGTCGCATGTTCGTTCATATTTCTCAGCATGTGGTCCCGTCATACCGTCTCGCGTAGCGCCGCCATCGAGCTGGCGCTGTTCGGTGTGACCGCGCTCTGCGTGGCCGACATCCACTGTCGCTGACGCCGCCTCCCTGGCGTTCGCGTCGCGACTTCTCTCCCCTTTCTCGTCCGTGACCGTGTCACGGACGTTCACGACGACCCGACGCCGGGGCCGACGTCTGTCCGCAGTCGTCTCACTCCTCGTCCATCTGTCTCACTTTTCGAGAAAATCTCGATCAGCCCCGAGAGGTCGTCATTCCGATGCGTCAACCGTCCGTCATAGCGCGCCGCGTGGCAGCGGCATCCGTCAGCCTGGTCGTGGCAGCGGGCGCCGCCGCCTGCGGTCCGAAGGACAACGATGCCAAGGGCTCAGCCGGCGACTCCGCGCCGCACAAGGGCGGCACTCTCACGGTGCTGAACTCCAACCCCCAGCAGGACTTCGATCCGGCCCGCCTTTACACGTCCGGCGGCGGCAACGTCCCCTCGCTCGTCTTCCGCACCCTCACCACCCGCAACCGCGAGAACGGCGCGGCCGGCGCCGAGGTCGTCCCCGACCTCGCCACCGACACCGGGCGCCCCAACAAGGACGCGACCGTCTGGACGTACACCCTGCGCAAGGGCCTCAAGTACGAGGACGGCACCGCGATCACGTCCGCCGACGTCAAGTACGGCATCGAGCGCTCCTTCGCGCCCGAACTGTCCGGAGGCGCGCCCTACCTGCGGGACTGGCTTGTCGGCGCCGCCGACTACCAGGGCCCCTACAAGGACAAGAAGGGGCTGTCGGCGATCGAGACGCCGGACGAGCGGACCATCGTCTTCCATCTGAACAAGCCCGAGGGCGAGTTCCCGTACCTGGCCACGCAGACCCAGTTCACGCCCGTGCCCAAGGCCAAGGACACCGGCACGAAGTACGAGGAGCGCCCGGTCTCGTCCGGCCCGTACAAGGTCGTCAGCAATGAGAACGACGGCGAGCACCTCGTCCTGAAGCGCAACACGCACTGGTCCACGGCCGTCGACGCCGAGCGCAAGGCCTACCCGGACACCATCGACGTCCGCTCCGGCCTCGACTCCTCCGTGATCAACCAGCGGCTGTCCGCGTCCCAGGGAGCGGACGCCGCCGCGGTCACCACGGACACCAACCTCGGCCCGGCCGAACTCGCCAAGGTCACCGGTGACAAGGAGCTGGCCGCTCGCGTGGGCACCGGCCACTTCGGCTACACGGACTACATCGCCTTCAACCCGAAGGTGAAGCCTTTCGACGATCCCAAGGTCCGGCAGGCGATCTCCTACGCCATCGACCGGTCCTCGGTGGTCAACGCGGCCGGCGGCAGCGCGCTCGCCGAGCCCGCCACCACCTTCCTGCCCGACCAGAAGTCCTTCGGCTACACGCCCTCCGACCCGTTCCCGGCGGGCAAGTCCGGCAACGCGGCCAAGGCCAGGGAACTGCTGGCTCAGGCCGGCCACAAGAACGGCCTCACCGTCACGCTGACCCACTCCAACAGCAAGGACTTCGAGACCAGCCCCGAGATCGCGACCGCGATCCAGGACGCCCTCAAGAAGGCCGGCATCACGGTCAAGCTCCAGGGCCTGGAGGAGAACGACTACTCGGACAAGATCCACAGCGTGAAGACCGAGCCGGGCTTCTTCCTCGCCCACTGGGGAGCCGACTGGCCCTCCGGCGGCCCCTTCCTCGCCCCGATCTTCGACGGGCGGCAGATCGTCAAGGACGGCGCGAACTTCAACACGGGCCTGCTCGACGACAAGTCGGTCAATGACGAGATCGACGCGATCAACAAGCTGACCGACCTCGACGCCGCCGCCAAGCGGTGGGGCGCGCTGGACAAGAAGATCGGCGAGAAGGCCCTCGTGGTGCCGCTGTTCCACCCGGTCTACAAGCGCCTGTACGGCGAGGACGTCCGGAACATCGTCATCAGCGACTGGACCGGCGTTCTCGACATCTCCCAGGTCGCGGTGAAGTAGGGCCGTGAGCGAGGCACTTGTCGCCACCCAGGCCCCCGGGACGGACACCGTCGTCCCGGGGGCCTCGGGGGCCCGTCAGTTCTGGCGGCGGCTGCGGGCGCAGCGCGCCGCCCTGGTCGCCGCGGCGGTCGTCGCGCTGCTCCTCCTGGTCGCGCTCGCCGCGCCGCTGCTCACCGCCCTGGAAGGCCAGGACCCCACCACCTACCACCCGTCCCTGATCGACTCCGCGCGCGGGGGCGTGCCCATCGGCTCGTTCGGCGGCGCCGGTGGCGGCCACTGGCTGGGCGTCGAGCCGCAGACCGGGCGCGATCTGTTCGCCCGGCTGGTGTACGGGGCGCGGGTGTCGCTGGGGGTCGCGCTGGCCGCGACAGCGATCCAGGTGACCCTCGGCGTGCTGATCGGGATCGCCTCGGCGCTCGGCAGCAGGCTCATTGATCAACTGTTGAGCCGGATCACGGACATCATCATCGCCCTGCCGCTGATGATCATGGCGCTGGCGCTGCTCGCCATCGTTCCCACGAGCTTCCCCCGGCCCGTCCTGGTCACCTTCGTGATCGGCCTGATCGCCTGGGGCAACATCGCCAAGATCACGCGCGCGCAGACACTCACCCTCAAGGGGCTCGACCATGTGGCCGCCGCGCGGCTCAGCGGCTGGGGCACCTGGCGGATCGCCCGCCGCGAGCTGCTGCCCGGGCTCGCCGCACCCGTCATCACCTACGCGGCGCTGCTCGTCCCCATCAACATCTCGGTCGAGGCGGCCCTGTCGTTCCTCGGTGTGGGCGTGAAACCGCCCACGCCCTCCTGGGGACAGATGCTCACCGCCGCCGACGTCTGGTACCAGGCGGCGCCGCAGTACCTGCTGCTGCCCGCCGGCGCCCTCTTCGTCACCGTCGTCGCGCTGACCGTCCTCGGCGACGGGGTGCGCACCGCCCTGGACCCGCGCGCGGCCTCCCGGCTGCGCGTCGGCACCGGCGCCAAGGGCGAGGGCAGGGCGGCCGGGCCGGGCAACGGCGACGGCGGAGCGGCCGGAGCCGGAAAGGAGGACGCCGCATGAGCGGGTTCGGCGGTTTCGTGCTGCGCCGCACCGTCGGCGCCCTGGTCACCCTGCTCGCCATCTCGGTGATCATCTACGTCGTCTTCTACGTCACCCCCGGCAACGTCGCCCAGATCAGCTGCGGGCCGCGCTGCTCGCCTGCCCAGGTCCACCAGGTCGCCCAGCAGCTCCACCTGGACGACCCCCTGTACCTGCGCTACTGGCACTTCCTGGAAGGCCTCCTCGCCGGCCAGGACTACTCGACCGGCACCTCGGTCGCACACTGCCCGGCGCCCTGCCTCGGACTCTCCTACCAGAGCGACCGCCAGGTGACCGACATCATCCTGACCAAGCTCCCGGTCAGCCTGTCGCTGGTGTCCGGCGCGATGGTGATCTGGCTGGTCCTCGGCGTCGGCACCGGAGTGCTCTCCGCCTGGCGGCGCGGCCGGTTCACCGAACGCGCGCTGACCGCGGTCACCCTCGCGGGCACGGCCACGCCCGTCTTCGTCATCGGCCTGGTCCTGATGATCGTGGTCTGCGGGGAGCTGCGGCTGCTGCCGTTCCCGCAGTACGTGAAGTTCACCGACGATCCCGAGCAGTGGGCGTGGAACCTGCTGCTGCCCTGGCTCTCGCTCGCCCTCATCGAGGCGGCGGCGTTCGCCCGCCTGACCCGGGCGGCCATGCTGGAGACCCTCGCCGAGGACCACGTACGGACGTTCCGCGCCTACGGCGTCTCGGAACGCTCGGTCGTCGGACGGCACGCCCTGCGCGGGGCGCTCGCGCCGGTCATCGCGCTGAACGCCAACAACTTCGGCGGAGCCGTCGGCGGGGCCGTCCTCACCGAGACCCTCTTCGGCCTCCCCGGCATCGGGCAGGAACTGGTCCACGCGGTCAAGGTGGTCGACCTGCCGGTGGTCGTCGGCATGGTCCTGGTCATCGGCTTCTTCGTGGTCATCGCCAACGCCGTCGCGGACGTCCTGTACGCGGTGGCCGACCGACGGGTGGTACTCGCATGAGCCTGGTCGAAGTCACGGACCTGACCGTGGAGTTCGGGTCCCTGCGCGCCGTGGACGGCCTCTCCTTCCGGCTGGCGCGGGGCGAGGCCCTCGCGCTGGTCGGCGAGTCCGGTTCCGGCAAGTCCACGGTCGCCGGCGCCCTGCTGGGCCTGCACCGGGGCACCGGGGCACGGGTCGGCGGCTCGGTCCTCGTCGCGGGCACCGACGTGCGGCAGGCCTCGGACGAGGAGCTGCGCCGGCTGCGCGGCGCCAAGGCGGCCATGGTCTTCCAGGACCCGCTGTCCTCGCTCGACCCGTACTACGCGATCGGCGACCAGATCGCCGAGGTGCACCGCGTGCACACGCGTGTGTCGCGCCGCGCCGCACGCGCGCGTGCCGTCGAGGTGCTGGACCGGGTCGGCATCCCGGACGCGGTACGGCGGTCCCGTTCCCGCCCGCACGAGTTCAGCGGCGGCATGCGCCAGCGCGCGCTGATCGCCATGGCGCTCGCCTGCGAGCCGGACCTGCTGATCGCCGACGAGCCCACCACGGCCCTCGACGTCACCGTGCAGGCCCAGATCCTCGACCTGCTGCACACGCTGCGCGAGGAGACCGGAATGGGCCTGCTGCTCGTCACCCACGACGTCGGGGTCGCCGCCGAGAGCGTCGACGAGGTACTGGTCATGCGGCACGGCAGGGCCGTCGAACACGGTCCGGTCGGCACCGTCCTGGCCTCGCCCGGGCAGGCGTACACACGCGAGCTGCTCGACGCCGTCCCGCGCGTGGACGCCCCACGAGCCGCCGCACGGGCGGCCGAGGAGGTCGTGCTGGAGGCCACCGGCCTGCGGCGCGAGTTCGGGCGCGGCAAACGCGCGGTCACGGCCGTGGACGACGTCTCGCTGACCGTCCGCCGGGGCGAGACCCTGGGCGTCGTGGGGGAGAGCGGCAGCGGCAAGACGACGCTGGGCCGCATGCTGGTCGGGCTGCTGGAGCCGACCGCCGGCGGGATCCGCTACGCGGGACGCCCGCACAACGGCGTGGACCCGGCCGTCCAGATGGTCTTCCAGGACCCGGTCTCCTCCCTCAACCCCCGGCGCAGCGTGGGCGAGTCCATCGCGGACCCGCTCCGCGCGCGGGGGGAGCGGGACGAGCGGCGCATCCGGGGGCGGGTGAGCGAACTGCTGGAGCGCGTGGGGCTCGAGGCGGCGCACTACGACCGCTACCCGCACGAGTTCAGCGGTGGCCAGCGCCAGCGCGTGGGCATCGCGCGGGCGCTCGCCGCCGACCCGCGCGTCATCGTCCTGGACGAGCCGGTCTCGGCGCTCGACGTCACCACGCAGGCCCAGGTGGTCGCGCTGCTCGGCGAGCTGCAGCGGGAACTCGGCCTCGCGCTCGTGTTCATCGCGCACGACCTCGCCGTGGTCCGCCAGGTCAGCGACCGGGTCGCGGTGATGCGCCGCGGACGGATCGTGGAGTCCGGTCCCGTGGACGAGGTCTACGACGCCCCGCGCGAGCCGTACACGAAGCAGCTCCTGGCCGCCGTGCCCGCGCTCGATCCGCAGCTCGCGGCCCGACGGCGGGCCGCCCGGCGGGAGTTGGCCGTGGCGTAACGTTTCACGCGTGGACGATCACCTTCCGCAGTCTTAGCGCGACAGAACGCGACCCGCACCCGAAAGTTACGCCCGTTCACCCCTTTTGGTGGCGCGATGGACAACCGTCCATCGCGCCACCGCTCTGTCCGCTTACGTTCGTCCCGCTGCGAGCCGCCGGGACGAAGGCGGCTTCCCACTCACGGAGATCGGGGGTGCACACGTGCGCATCGGACTGCTTACGGAGGGTGGCTACCCGTATGTGGGCGGTGACGCCGGGCTCTGGTGCGACCGGCTCGTGCGCGGGCTCGCCCAGCACGAGTTCGACGTCTACGCGCTCAGCCGCGGCCGGCAGCAGGAGGACGCGGGCCGGGTCCCGCTTCCGCCGCAGGTCGGCCAGGTGCGCACCGCTCCGCTGTGGACGGCAGAGGACGACGGGGTCACCTACGGCCGGCGCGCGCGCCGGCGCTTCACCGAGTGCTACGGCGAACTGGTCGAGGCCCTGAGCGGCGGGCAGCCCGGCGCCGCCTCGGGCTCAGCCGCCGGAACCGAGCCCGCTCAACGGGCGGACCGTTTCGGCAGCGCGCTGTACAGCCTCGCCGAACTCGCCCGTGACGAAGGCGGACTGGTCGGCGCACTCCGCTCCGACACCGCCCTGCGCACCCTGGAGCGCGCCTGCCGCGCCCCCGGCGCGCCGCGCACGGCGCGCGAGGCGCGCGTGGCCGATCTGCTCACGGTCACCGCCCACCTCGAACGCGCCCTGCGCCCCCTCTCCCTGGACTGGTACGGCGACGACGGCCTCGGCGCCGCCGACCTCTGCCACGCCGCCGCCGGCGGCACGGCCGCCCTGCCCGGCCTGCTCGCCCGGCACCTGTGCGAAGTGCCCCTGCTGGTCACCGAGTACGGCGTACAGCTCCGCTCGCACTACCTGGCCCTCGGCCCCGACGCCGCCGCCCCCGCCGTACGCGCGCTGCTCGCCGCCTTCCACGGCCTGCTCGCCACCGAGGTCTACCGGCGGGCCGCCCTTCTCACACCCGGCAACGCGCACGCCCGCCGCTGGCAGGAACGGTGCGGCGCCGACCGCGCCCGCATCCGCACCGTGCACCCCGGCATGGACGCCTCCTGCTTCGCCGAGGTCGGCGAGTCCCCGGACCGCGCCGATCCGTACACGCTCGGCTGGGTGGGGCGCGTCGAACCGACCAAGGACCTCGTGTCGCTGCTGCACGCCTTCGCGGAGGTCCGGAAGGAGGAGCCCAAGGCCCGGCTGCGGATCGTCGGCACGCCCGTGGGCCCCGAGGGCGAGGCCTACCTGGGCCACTGCCGGGTGCTCGCCGCGCAGCTCTTCCCGGACGAGGCGGAGGGCGTGCACGCGGTCGGCGACAACCCGGTCTCCTTCGAGGAGATCGGCGGCCCCGAGGTGCCGGCCCTGCCCGACGCGTACGCGGGCGCCGCGGTCGTCGTCCTCTCCAGCGTCGTGGAGGGCTTCCCGAACACCCTGGTGGAGGCCATGTTCAGCGGCCGCGCCACGGTGTCCACCGATGTCGGCGCCGTGGTGGAGGTGATCGGCGGCACCGGTCTCGTCGTACCGCCGCGCAACCCCCGGGCGCTCGCCGAGGCGTGCGTGGCGCTGCTGCGCGACCCCGAGCGCCGTGAGCGCCTCGGTGCCGCCGCACGCGCCCGCGCACTGGAACTGTTCACCGTCGAGCAGAACATCGCGGCGTTCGACGGCATCTACCTGGAGATCGTCTCGCACTGCCCGGTGCGCCGGGTCGTCCTCGACGAGGCCGGAGACCCGCTGCCGTTCGCAGCCCCGGCAGAGACCCATGTCCCCGTCCACTGGACCGGCCCCACGGCCCCGGAACGCATCCGGGAAGCGTCCGGCCGGGCACCCGGTGACCCGGTCCGCGCGACCTCCGGAGCGGCATCGGAGGGGGCACTGTGAGCGGCACGGAGAACGGCGCCCCGACTGGTCCCGGCCGGACGGAGGGCGTCGACGGTGACAGGGACGTCATGCGCGAGTCGCACGGCACGGACTCGCTGAGCGGTACGGACGAGCCGAACGGAACGGACACCCTGAGCGGAACGGCCGCGCCGAACGTCATGGACCGGCTCAGCGAACCCGACCGCCCCGGAATGCCGGCCGGTGGCACGGCCTGGGACGAGCCGTCGCGGGAATGGCTCACCGCTGCCGTGGCGGGCGCCGGAACGGCCGCCGAGGGCCGCGCGGACGCGGGCGCCGCCGGATCGGCGCCCCCGGCCGGGCCTGGCGCTGACCCCGCGCCCGGCGGGACCCGTACGACCCCGTTCCGGCGCGGAACCGCCGACCCCGTCAAGACCCTGTTGCACCGTCACCGTGAGCTGTGCGAGCGGGCCGTCGACCCGCTGGAGATCGCCGCCGGACTGGAGGCGCACGGCGTCACCGACCGGACCGCCGCCAGGTTCCGCCACCGCGACGTCTTCTCGCTCGCCGAGGAGCTGTACGCGCGCGTGCCCCGCGACGGCGCACCGCACCCCCGCCCCGAGCCCGGGCGGGGACCCCGCGTCCGGGCCGGCTGGGTCCTGCTCACCCTCCTGCCCGGGGCGCTCGCCGCGGCCGCCCTGACCGGACTGCGCCTCACCCACGGCCAGTCCCGCCTGCTGGTGGCCGCCGCCGGCCTGCTCGTCCTGGCCGCCGCGACGCGCGCAGCGCTGCGCCGAGGCCCCCTCGCCGCGGTGCCCGGCCGCGTCCCGTGGCGCACGGCGGCCGGCACCCGCGCGTGGACCCTCTGGCTGCTCGGCTACGCGCTGCTCGGCGACGGACTCCTGGAAGGCGTCGTCGCGGGTGGCCCCGACGCCCCGCCCACCGGCGCTCCCGACGGCCCCTGGCCGATGACCGCCGCACCCGTCCTGGCGCTCACCCTGGCCTGCGCCCCGGCCGCCTGGTGCGCCCACCTCCTCGCCGCCGGGGCCCGCCGCAGGCTCGCCGGCAGCCGGGGACTCGAGGACTTCACCAGTGCCGCCCGGCCACTGCTGGCCGGTGTCCTCGGCCTGTTCCTGGGCGCCCTCACCGGCCTGCTCGCCCTGTGCGGCACGGTCCTGCACGAGAGCGCGGCCTACCCGCAGGGTCTCGCCCTGGGCGCCCTCCTGCTGCTCGCCCGCCTCCTCGTCGCACACCGCCGGCGGCACGCCCCGGCGCTCGCCCTGAGAGCCGCCGCGGTCACCGAGGCCGCTGCGCTCGCCCTGCTGCTGGCCGCCCGGCTGCCCGGCTGCGCCTTCCTCGCCGCGCCCGTCCAGACCCTGGTGGACGCGTGGGGCCCGGCCGCCGTGCCGGCGCTCGCCTGCGGCGCCGCCGCGCTCGCCCTGCTGGTCCACGCGCTGCGCACTCTCACCCGGGCCTCGGCCCACGCCCCGGCGGGAGCACCTGAGTGAACCTTCCGCCACCGGCCCCGGCCGCGTCCGCCGCCACTCATCCCGAGCGCGCGGCGGCACCCGGCCACAGCCCCGGCGTCCGGCCCCCCACCGCAGGCCACCGCATCACCCCTTCGAAGGAGAAGACCAGATGACCACCTCCCGACACGGAGCGCCCGGAGCGTCCGGAGCCTTGGGAGCCGCCGGAGCGCACACTCCGGGAGCCGCCCGATGAGGGTCCTGCTGATCGGAGCCAACGGATACATCGGCCGCTTCGTCGCCGACCGCCTGCTCGCCGACCCGGCCGTCCAGCTCACCGCGCTCGGCCGCGGCGACGACGCCGACGTCCGCTTCGACCTCGCCTCGGGCAGCCCCGGAGCGCTCACCCGCTTCCTGGACGCGGTCCACCCCGGAGTGGTCGTCAACTGCGCCGGTGCCACCCGCGGTGGCGCCCGCGACCTCGTCCGGCACAACACCGTCGCCGTCGCCACCGTCTGCGAGGCCCTGCGCCGCAGCGGCTGCGGGGCCCGGCTGGTGCAGGTCGGCTGCGGCTCCGAGTACGGCCCCAGCCAGCCCGGCTCCTCTACGGCCGAGGACGCCGTGCCCCGCCCCGGCGGCCCCTACGGCGTCAGCAAACTCGCCGCCACCGAACTGGTCCTCGGCTCCGGCCTCGACGCCGTCGTGCTCCGGGTCTTCTCGCCCGCCGGACCCGGTACCCCGGCCGGCTCCCCGCTCGGCCGGCTCGCCGAGGCCATGCGCCGCGCCATGCAGTCCGGCGACGGCGAACTCAAGCTCGGCGGACTCGGCGTCCAGCGCGACTTCATCGACGTCCGCGACGTCGCACGCGCCGTGCACGCCGCCTCGCTCTCCGCCGCGCAGGGCGTCATCAACATCGGTTCCGGCCGCGCCGTCCGCCTCCGCGACGCCGCCGCAGTCCTCGCCCGGGTCGCCGGATACGGCGGCGCCCTGCACGAACTCGACGCTCCCCCCGGGCCGCTGCGCAGCACCATCGCCCACCCCCGGGCCGACTCCGAGCACGCGGCCCCGGTCGCCTACCCGTACCCGGACGGCTGCGGCAGCTGGCAGCAGGCCGATGTGCGCACCGCCCGCGACCGGCTCGGCTGGCGCCCCCGGATCAACCTCGAGGAATCCCTCGCCGACATCTGGATGGAGGCGGCATGCCGCATCTGACCAGCACCACAGCGAGCACCGCCGGCACCGGCGTCCGTACCGGCCTCGGCATCCCCGGCTACGCCCATCCGCTGGTCGCCCCCGCCCAGTGGGCCGAACTCGCCCGCCCCGGCACGCCCCTCGACTGGGTGGTGCTCAACGTCGCGGCCGGGCCCGGCAGCCGTCCCGACCCGCACTGCCTGGAAGCCGCGGGCCGGCTGCGCAACGGAGGCGTGCGGGTCCTCGGTCACCTGGACCTCGCCCATGGCGTCCGCCCCGTCGGCGACCTGCTCTCCGACGTGCACCGCCACCTCGAGTGGTACCGCGTCGACGGCTTCCTGCTCGACCGGTGCCCCACCGGGCGCGGCGCGCTGCCCGAGGTCCGCCGGGCGATCACCACCCTGCGGGCGCTCAGTGACACCGCCCACATCGTCCTGGGCCACGGCAGCCACCCGCACCCGGGATACGCGGAGAACGCCGACCAACTCGTGACGTTCTCGGGCCCCTGGTCCGACTACCGCTTCTCGCAGGCCGCCGAGTGGACCGCCGACTATCCGCCCGACCGTTTCTGCCACTTCGTGCACGGCGTGCCGTACGGCCACCTCGAGGAGGCGCTGCGCATCGCCCGCTGGCAGGGCGCGGGCACGATCTACCTCACCGATCGCACCGACCGCGGCGGCCGGGCCGACCCCTGGGAGACGATGCCCGGCTACTGGGACGAGATCGTCTCGCGGATCGGAACAGGTGTCTCGGAATGAAGAAGCCCGTGGCAGTGTTACAGGGAGAACAACCGTAGTGATCGACCGACCAACGGAGTCCCCGTGTCGCTGCCACCCCTGGTCGAGCCAGCCTCTGAGCTCACCGTAGACGAGGTCCGCCGGTACTCCCGCCACCTGATCATCCCCGACGTGGGGATGGACGGGCAGAAGCGGCTGAAGAACGCCAAGGTGCTCTGTGTGGGCGCCGGCGGCCTGGGCTCGCCGGCGCTGATGTACCTGGCGGCCGCGGGCGTCGGCACGCTCGGCATCGTGGAGTTCGACGAGGTCGACGAGTCGAACCTGCAGCGCCAGATCATCCACAGCCAGTCCGACATCGGCCGCTCCAAGGCCGAGTCCGCGCGTGACAGCGTCAAGGGCATCAACCCGTACGTGAACGTGATCCTTCACGAGGAGCGGCTCGAGGCCGACAACGTGATGGACATCTTCAGCCAGTACGACCTGATCGTCGACGGCACGGACAACTTCGCGACCCGCTACCTCGTCAACGACGCGTGCGTGCTGCTCAACAAGCCGTACGTGTGGGGTTCGATCTACCGCTTCGACGGCCAGGCCTCCGTCTTCTGGTCCGAGCACGGCCCCTGCTACCGCTGCCTCTACCCGGAGCCCCCGCCCCCCGGCATGGTCCCCTCCTGCGCCGAGGGCGGCGTGCTGGGCGTGCTGTGCGCGTCCATCGGCTCCATCCAGGTCAACGAGGCCATCAAGCTCCTCGCCGGCATCGGTGAGCCGCTGGTCGGCCGCCTGATGATCTACGACGCCCTGGAGATGCAGTACCGCCAGGTCAAGGTTCGCAAGGACCCGGACTGCGCGGTCTGCGGCCAGAACCCGACCGTCACCGAGCTCATCGACTACGAGGCCTTCTGCGGCGTCGTCTCCGAGGAGGCCCAGGCGGCGGCCGCCGACTCGACGATCACTCCGAAGCAGCTCAAGGAGTGGATCGACGACGGCGAGAGCATCGAGATCATCGACGTCCGCGAGCCGAACGAGTACGAGATCGTCTCCATCCCCGGCGCCCGTCTGATCCCGAAGAACGAGTTCCTCATGGGCACCGCCCTGGAGAGCCTCCCGCAGGACAGGAAGATCGTCCTGCACTGCAAGACGGGCGTCCGCAGCGCGGAAGTCCTCGCGGTACTGAAGTCCGCGGGCTTCTCCGACGCGGTACACGTCGGCGGCGGCGTGATCGGCTGGGTCAACCAGATCGAACCGGACAAGCCGGTGTACTGAGCAACCCTTTCGCCTGCCGGCGACCACGACCGAAGCCCACGGCTCTGACCAGCTCAGAGCCGTGGGCTTCGGGGGTTTTCGGCCGTGCGCGGTGTGTGTGGCACTGTCCCGGGCGAGTGCCACACCCACCTGTTCAGCGGGAGCGCGTGTCAGCGTTCACCGGCTCGGGGAGATGGTCAGCGACGGTGGTCATGGCCGCCACGGTGGTCACGGTCGCCACGGTGGTCACGGTCGCCGCGGCCCCAGGAGGCGTCGTCGACGAAGCGGCCGTGGTCGTTGCGAAGGGTCGCCGTGTCGGAACGGTCCCAGACGGACCGGTTGCGGTCCTGGAACAGGTCGCTGCGGGTGTCGTGGCCGTAGCCGGTGTGGACGCGAACGGTGGAGCGTGCGGCGAGCCGGTAGTGGTGGAAGGTGTAGGTGTGGCCGTCCCGGTCGGCCAGGGTCCAGCCGTTGAGGTTGACCGGGCGGCGCGAGTTGTTGGTGACGTCGACCCACTCCCGGTTCAGGGCGCGGTTGGAGCGGTCGTCCCGTCCCGGGGCGTCGTACCGCACGCTGCTGATGTAGACGGTGTCGCGGTGGTGGCGGCCGGGGTGGTGGTCGGCGGCCGAAGCCGGCAGGGCCACGGCTCCCACGGCGGCGGCCGCCACGGCGGCGACAGCGGTCATACGGCGAACGGATGCGGAAACGGTCACGAGGATCCCCCTACAGGAGTCCATGGCACCCCCCTTGCAGGCTTGCGGACGCAAGAACCCCGCAGGCCAGTGGTGGTGCGTTGTACGAGTGGCGGCCGGCTGGCCGCGCACTCACACTGTGCAAGCCGTGCGCCCGGTTTGTGGGGGAGATGTGCATGGCATTACGGGTTCAACATATTCCTGTGACTCTCTGCTGCAACGTCCATGTATGACTCCAACGCACCGAATTGAACTTCCGTCAGCGAAAAGTCCGCTTCACTACTGGTCTGTCGGGCTCGCGATACCGGCCCGCCGCCCTGCCGTGCCAGGCCGGTGTCACTCGAAAGTGAGTAACAGGAGCGACGTCGACCGACCGGACTAGTCAGTTCCGGCACGGACGTGTCCCGTGCTGGAACACTCCCTCCGGAACGCCCCACTCCCGGCTCCGCCGGCCGTCGTCAGGCGCAGACCTTGCCGTCCTCAGGAACCCCTCGGTAGAGCAGGTAGGAGTTCACCGTCGAGTCGACGCAGTCGCTGCCGTTGCCGTAAGCCCCGTGTCCCTCGCCCTTCCAGGTGAGCTCGACACCGACGCCCTTGCCCAGTTCTTCGGCCATCCTGCGGGCGCCCTCGTAGGGAGTCGCCGGGTCCCCGGTGTTGCCGACGAGCAGGATCGGCGCCGCACCCGGTGCGCTCACGAGCGGGGTGTCGTACTGCCCGGCCACCGGCCAGTCGTGGCACCAGCCGGCCGTGTCCCAGCCCAGGTAGCCCCCGAAGACCGGCGATATCCGCTCGAAGTCGGGCAGCAGCCGCTTCGTCCCGGCGAGCGTGGGCCGCTGCTTCTCGTCCAGGCACGATATGGCCCGCTGGGCGTGGCTCCTGGTGCCGTAACGTCCCGAGGAGTCACGCTCGTTGTACTGGTCCGCGAGTGCGAGGAGCTTCGAGCCGTCGCCCTGCTCGGCCGACTTCAGCGCACTGGTCAGTCTGGGCCAGCCGGTCTCGCTGTACAGCGGCAGGATGATGCCGGTGAGGGCGAGCGTCTGGGTCAGCTTCCGTCCGGACGCGGTCGGCAGGGGCCTGGCGTCGATGCTCTTCAGCAGTGCCGCGATCTTCCGCGTGCCCTGCTCAGGGTCCTCGCCGGTGGACCTCAGATAGTCCTCCAGCGCCCGCTGGAAGCCCCGCGCCTGGTTCTTCGCGTGGCCCACCGTGTCCGCGGTCGGATCCACCACCGCGTCGAGGACCATCCGGCCGACGCGCCGGGGGAACAGGTGGGCGTAGACGCCGCCGAGTTCGGTGCCGTAGGAGATGCCGAAGTAGTGCATCGTCCGGTCGCCCAGCACCTGCCGCAGCAGATCCATGTCGCGGGCGGTGTCGGTGGTCGAGACGTGCGCCAGCAGCCGGCCCGCGGCCCGTCGGCATCCCTTCCCGAACTCGGCGGCGTCCTGGAAGTACGCCTTCTCCTCGGCCGGCCCGTCCGGCGTGGCGTCCACGGCCTCGGCGGCCTCGATGTCCCGGTCGCCGCGGCAGCGCACGCCCTCGCTGGCGCCGACCCCGCGCGGATCGAAGCTCACCAGGTCGTAGCGCTCGCGCAGGGTGGGGACGGTGGCGCCGTAGTACGGCATCGTCGACACGCCCGAGCCGCCGGGGCCGCCGAAGTTGAACAGCAGAGAACCGATCGGGTCGCGTCCGGTCGCCCGAGCCCGGATGAGCGCGACACCGATCGTCGCACCGCTGGGCTTCGACCAGTCCAGTGGCACCTTGAGCGTGGCGCACCGCCATTCGTCGCCCGGTGCCGCGGAGTCCTCGGTGGCCGCGCACCGGTGCCAGCCGAGCTGTTGTGAGGTGAGCGAGAAGGGCGGATCCGCCGGGGACGGCGCCGCCGGTGCGGAAGCCGTGCCCTTCCGTCCGGCCGGGTCCTTTCCCTTGCCCTCGTCATGGCTCCCGCCCGAGCCGCCGCCACCGCACCCGGCCATCAGCAGCGCCGCGGCCACCCCGGCCGTCCACCGCAGAACCCGAAGCATGCGCACCCCCCTCGCAGGCCCCCCGCGTCGTGCCGCGGCAGGCGTTCACGTCATGGTAGGCGGCGGGGCGCAAGCCCATGACTGGCTGTGGATAACTCCCTGACCTGCATATTTGCCGAAATGTGCGAGGTCTTCAGGAGCAGACCGTGCCGGCTTTCGGCACCTTCCCGTCCAGCAGGTATCCGTTCACCGCGCTCTGCACGCACTTGTTCTTGCTGTCGTACGCCCCGTGCCCCTGGCCCTTGTACGTCAGCTCGACGCCGACGCCCTTGCCGAGCGCGTCCACCATCTTCTTCGCGCCCTCGTACGGCGTGGCCGGGTCGCCGGTGTTGCCGACGACGAGGATCGGCGCCGATCCCGGTGCGCTGACGTCCGGATGGTCGGCGGCGCCCGGTACCGCCCAGTCGGTGCAGCTGAGCATGCCCCAGGCCAGGTAGTCCCCGAACAGCGGGGAGACGGCCCGGAACTGCGGCAGCCGCTGCCGGACCTCGTCCGCGGTGTAGCGCGGCTTCGCGTCGGCGCAGTTGATGGCGATGTTCGCCGCGGTGATGTTGCTGTACTCGCCGTTCTCGCTGCGCCCGTTCATCGAGTCGGACAGCAGCATCAGGATCTTGCCGTCGCCCTCGTACGCCTGCTGCAGTCCCTCGGTGAGGTACTCCCAGAAGTCCTTCGAGTACAGGGCCTGCGCGATGCCGTTGGTCGCCGCGGTCTGGGTGAGCTGCCGCGGGAAGGCACCGGGGATCGGATTCTTCTCCAGGTCCGCGAGCAGTTTGGCGATGCGGTCCTTGACGTCCTGCGCGGTGTCGCCGATCGGGCAGTCCTCGGTCTTCGACGTGCAGTCCTCGGCGAAGTTGTCGAGCGCCAGCTGGAACCCCTGGGCCTGGCCGAGCGCGCTCTGCGCGGGGTCCTCGGTGGGGTCGACGACCGCGTCCAGGACCGCGCGGCCGACGTGCCCGGGGAACAGGTGGGCGTAGACGCCGCCAAGTTCGGTGCCGTAGGAGATGCCGAAGTAGTGCAGCTTGTCGTCACCGAGCACCTGGCGCATCAGTTCCATGTCGCGGGCCGCGTCGGTGGTGCGCACGTGCGGCAGGATCTTCTTGGAGTGCTTCTCGCAGTTCGCGTTGAACTCCTTGGTGCGGTCGACGAGCTGGGTCTGCTCGGCGCTGTCGTCGGGTGTGGCGTCCTGCTGGAAGTACTGGTCGAGTTGGGCGTCGCTCTCGCACTCCACCGGCACGCTCCGGCCGACTCCGCGCGGGTCGAAGCTCACCAGGTCGTACCGCGTGTTCAGGGTGGCGTAGTCCTGGCCGAACGCGGGGAGCGTGGTGACGCCGCTGCCGCCGGGGCCGCCGAAGTTGAAGATCAGCGAGCCGATCCGCTTGCTCGGGTCGCCGCTCGCCCTGGCGCGGATCAGGGCGATGTCGAGGGTGTCGCCCTTGGGCATGCTCCAGTCCACGGGCGCCTTCATGGTGGCGCACTGCCACTGGGTTCCGTCCGGCAGTGGCGACGGGGAGGAGCCACCGCCCTCCGCCGCGGAGGGGGTCGGGCAGTCCTTCCAGTCCAGCTTCTGCGCTGTCAGGTCCCCGTTCCCGGCACCGTCGCCGCACCCGGCCAGCAGGACGGCCATCAGCACGGCGCTGGTGGTCAGGGCAGCGGCACGCAGCCTGGGGGGGTTCGCCATGGTTCCATCGTGCGCGCGTGCGGGCCGGGGCGCGCGGGGCACGGGCCGTACGAGCGACGGCCGGCCCCGGCCCCTGGGGGGTGTGCCTACAGGGCGCCCTTGCGGGTGAGCTGGTTGAAGGCGAGCCAGCCGGGCAGCACCGGCAGCCACAGGGTGAGCAGCCGGTACAGCAGGACGGCCGGTGCGGCGACCTCCTTGGGGAGGCCGACGGCGATCAGGCCGAGCGTGAGGCTCGCCTCGACCGCGCCGACGCCGCCCGGGGTGGGCGCAGCGGAGCCGAGCGCGTTGCCGGCGAGGAAGACCACGGCCACGCTGGCGATGCTCAACGAGGTCGATCCGTCGCCGAAGGCACGGATGGAGGCGTCCAGGCACATCACGAAGCAGGCGGTCAGCAGCAGCATGCCGCCGATGCCGGTGACGAGCTTCTGCGGCCGCTGGAGCACGTCGAGCATGCGCGGCACGACACCGGCGAACAGCGACCTCACGCGCGTGACGACGAACTTCCGCAGGAACGGCACCGACGTCACCACCAGCACCAGCACCGCCACCGTCAGCAGGCCGGCGATGACCGTCCGGGACGGCGACAGCGACGGCGTCTTCTCGGTGCCCGTCAGATAGCCGAAGGACAGCAGCATCAGGATGTGGCAGCCGAGCCCGAACAACTGCGAGGCACCGACGCTGGCGACCGCGAGCCCCGGGCGCACTCCGGCGCGCTGCAGGAAGCGCGTGTTGAGGGCCACGCCGCCGACGGCCGCCGGAGCCACGATCTTGACGAACGATCCCGCGACCTGCGCCCCCACGGTCCTCGGGAACGGCACCCGCTCCGGTACGAATCCCAGCAGCGACATCGCGGCGGCCACATAGCTGAGCGCGGAGAACAGCACCGCCGCCAGCACCCAGCCCCACTGGGCGTTGGCGACCAGCGGGCCGAACTCGATGTGGGTGAGCTGCGTCAGCAGGAAGTACGCGCCGATCGCGCCGGCGATGAAACTGATCAGCGTGCGCGGCCGCACCCGCTCCAGGCGGGCCGGCTCCACGGGGGCCTGGGGCCTGATCCGCAGCACCTCGTGGCGGATCTGGGTGAGCAGGTCCTCCTCGCGGGCCTCCTCCAGGGCCTCGTCGATGGCCCGCTTCTCGGCCCGCTGTTCGGCCCGGACCGTCTTCTTGTCGGGCTTTCCGGGCGCGGGGCCGGCCGTCGCGGAGGCCTCCTCCGCCCGGGCCTGCTTGGCCTGCCGGGAGGCCTCGAGCACCGCCTCGCGCTCGCGCTCCGCCCGCTCCCGGCCGAGGCGGCGCAGCGTCGCACGGGTGGAGCGCGTCAGGGCGATCGGCTGCAGCATCGGCAGGCAGTCGGCGACCGCGTCCGGGCCGAGCACTCCGACGGCCGAGGCCACCGCCCGCTCGGCGCCGGCCCGCAGGCCGAGCGTGGTGATGAGCTGGGCGATGTCCATGCGCAGCAGCAGGTCGCCGGCCGCGATCTCGCCGCCGCGCAGCTCGGTGAGGATCACTTTGCCGGAACGATCCACCAGAATCGCGTCGCCGGCCAGCCTGCGGTGTGCGATCCGCCGGGACTGCAGTGCCTGCGCCTGACGCCAGGTGTTGCGCAGCAGCTCGTCGGTGATCTCCTCGTCCGCCAGGGAGTCGAGCGTGCGCCCGCCGGTGTGCTCGTAGACGAGCATGACCGCGTCCGGACCGAGCTCGGAGGTGGCGATCAGCTTGGGCGCGTTGGCGCCCGCCGCGATCGCCGCGTAGGCCAGCAGCGCCTCCTGTTCCAGGGCCTGCCGCAGTGACTGCAGGCTGGAGCGGGTGGCGAAACCGCGCAGGGTCAGGTTGCGCCAGGCCCGGTAGAAGAAGCCCTGGGCCTGCTGCTCCCGGTCGACGACCGTGACGTCCAGGGGACGGCCGTCCTCGAGGGTGACGAAGTAGCGCCGGCCGCGGTCGCCGTTCTCCGACTCCGCGGTCTCCTCACGGGCCGCCGCCACCGGGTGGAAGCCGACGTGCCGGAGGCCCGCCATCAGTGTCTGCCCGGTGGGGCGGACGTTCGGCGAGCCGACCGCGTACAGCGTGCCGTAGGCGACGGTCCAGCCGATCAGCACGGTCAGGATGATCGAGAAGGGCGTCGTGTAGCCGGTGACGAGCATCGAGAACGCGTCGAGCAGCAGCACGATCCACAGCACCGCGCGCCATCGGGGCCTGCGGGACATCCCGACGGCCGTCATGTAGGCGATGACGGGCGCGAGATAGCCGTGCACCGGGTCGGTCAGGGCGTGGATGTCGCCCGGCGAGGGCTGGGTGAGCGCCTCCTGGATGGAGCCGGGCGCGGCCCGGGCCACCCACAGGTCGGTGGCGAGGGTCACTCCGTGCGCGAGGACGGCCGCGAGCACGCCGTCGGCGATCCGCAGCCCGTCCCGTTTGATCAGCCGCTCGATCGCGAAGGCGACCGGCACCAGCAGGATCGCGATGCTGGAGGCGAGCCCCGCGATCTTGATCAGCAGGTCGGGGGCCTGCCCGGTGCCCTTGTTGATGTCCTGTTCGAGGCCCGAGGTGGTGCCGTGCGCGAACGCGGCGATCGCGAGCAGCACGGCGATGGCGAGTACGCCCACGAGCAGCCGCATGAGGTCGGAGGGACGGTGCACGCGCGCGGGAAGCAGCGGTTCGTCACCTTCCACCTCTTCCGGGTGAGCCCCGTCACCGGGGGCCTCGTCCGGCCGCGGGGTGCCGGGGGACGTCCCCTCGGCGCCGTCCGCGTCGTTCTCACGCGCGCGCGGGGCGTCGGTCACGGCGTCGCCGTCCCGGCCCGCCGCGCCGGTCCCCTCCTGGCCGGAGGCGGCGGCGTCGGGACGCGCGGACGCGTCAGGGGTGCCCGCCGCGCCTTCGGGGTGCACACCCTGCTGCTTCATCGTCTCTTCTTGGTCTCGTATCACCGGTCACCGCCCGCACGATGGTGGCATGCCCCACCGGCACTCGCGGGCATCAGGGTGCAGATGCGGGGTCGGACAGTCTGCCGGAAGCGCCGCCCGAGGGCGAGAGGGCCGCCCCCGGCCTCGGGCGCCCGTTGTCGGTGGGGTGCGGCAGGATGGGGCGAATGAGCGAGCGGAGCCCTGCCGAGGACACCCGTGACGGATGCGGGGACGCGCTGCCGGAGTACGCGGAGCGGGTCATCGAGGTCGCCGAGCTGATCCCGCCCGGGCGCGTCATGACGTACGGCGATGTCGCCGAATGGCTCGAGGAGGGGGGACCGCGCCAGGTCGGCCGGGTGATGTCCCTCTACGGGGGCAGCGTTCCGTGGTGGCGCGTGGTCCGCGCCGACGGCGTGCTGCTGCCCGGCCACGAGCTCGGCGCGCTCGCCCACTACCGGGCGGAGGGCACTCCGCTCAAGGCGGCGGGCAGGAGCGCCGAGGGCCATCTGCCGCGCCTCGACATGAGACGGGCGCGATGGGACGGCGGCACGGGCACGGACGGTCACACCTGACAGCTTCCGCCATCGGATGCCCCCGAGGGGAATCGGTGGCCCGTACGAGGGACACGGGGGACGTCCGTCGCATGACGTACGTTCGATGGTCGAGGGATGCGCGTGACACCGGGGCCACGAGGGGTCCGGGAGCCACGAGGGAAGAAGCGGAAGTCCTGCTTCCGCCCGTTGTGGCGGCGTAGCGTCGGCCGCACGTGTCCCCCTCACCCCGCGGCCACCGCCTCGCACGCGTGACCGCCCGCCCACCAGCACAACCACCAGGACCGGCGAACCACGTGAGCTCCTCCTCCACCACCAGCCGTCTGCCGCACCCTCCGGTGCGGCAGGGGAGCCGTGGCGCCTACCGGCTGGTCCGTACCCCGCCCGCCGAGCCCGATCCCCCTCGACTGGACGCCGCCCAGCGCGCCGTGGTTGACCATGGCACCGGACCGCTGCTCGTCCTCGCCGGTCCCGGCACCGGGAAGACCACCACCCTGGTGGAGTCCGTGGCCGCGCGCATCGCCCGCGGTGCCGACCCCGAACGCATCCTGGTGCTGACGTTCAGCCGCAGGGCCGCCGTCGACCTGCGCGACCGCATGGCCCTGCGCATCGGCGCGGCCCGCGCCCCCCGGGCCACCACCTTCCACTCGTACTGCTACGCCCTGCTCCGCGCCCACCAGGACAGCGGTCTGTTCGCGGAGCCGCTGCGCCTGCTCTCCGGACCCGAGCAGGACGTCACCGTCCGCGGGCTGCTCGCCGGGCAGCCCGACCTGGAGCGGCTCGGCCTGAACCACGTGCGCTGGCCCGACGAACTGCGCGCCTGCCTGACCACCCGGGGCTTCGCCGACGAGGTCCGCGCCGTCCTCGCCCGCAGCCGTGAGCTGGGCCTCGGCCCCGGCGCCCTGGACGCCTTCGCCCGCCGCATCGGCCGCCCCGACTGGCGGGCCGCCGCCGCGTTCCTCGCCGAGTACCTCGACGTCCTCGACCTCCAGGGCGTCATCGACTACGCCGAACTAGTGCACCGCGCGGTGCTGCTCGCCCACCGCCCCGAGGCCGCGGCCCGGCTCGCCGGCCGCTACGACGCCGTGTACGTCGACGAGTACCAGGACACCGACCCGGCCCAGGTCCGGCTCCTGCACGCCCTGGCCGGCGGCGGCCGCACCCTGGTGGCCTTCGGCGACCCCGACCAGTCGATCTACACCTTCCGGGGCGCCGACGTGAACGGCATCCTGGACTTCCCCGCGGCCTTCCCGTGCGCGGACGGCCGGCCCGCACCCGTCGAGGTGCTGCGCACCGCCCGCCGCTCCGGCGCAGCCCTGCTGGCCGCCACCCGCCTGATCACCCGGCGCATGCCGCTGACCCGGCTGCCCGCCGAGAAGGTGCGCGCCCACCGGGAGCCCGAGGCCGTACGCGACGGCGGCCGGGTCGAGGTCCACACCTACCCCACACCCGGCACGGAGACGGAGAACATCGCCGACATCCTGCGCCGGGCGCACCTGGAGGACGGTGTCCCCTGGAGCGACATGGCCGTCCTGGTGCGTGCAGGCTCCCGGAGCATCCCGACGCTCCGCCGGGCCCTCACCGCGGCGGGCGTCCCCCTGGACATCGACGGCGACGACCTGCCGCTGCGCCACGAGCCCGCGGTGGCACCCCTGCTCACCGCCCTCCGGACGGTGGCCACGGCCGAGTCACGGCAGGGGCCCGCGGGGGAGGAGACCGGGTCACGGCCTCCGGGAGAGGAAGCGGCAGCCGAGGAGCGCGACGTCTGCTGGCTGGACGCCGAGACCGCGCTCACCCTGCTCGCCTCCCCGCTCGCCGGCATGGACACCGCCGACCTGCGCCGCCTCGGGCGCGCCCTGCGCGAGGAGGAACGGGCCGCCGGGAACCCGCTGCCGGCCCCCTCCGACGAACTGCTCGCGCGGGCGCTCGCCGAACCCGAGCGTCTCGTCGCCCACGACCCGGCCTACGCGCGCGGGGCGCAGCGTCTGGGCGCGCTGCTCCGCACGGCCCGCGAGCGCCTCGCCGCCGGCGGTACGGCCGAGGAGGCGCTGTGGGACCTGTGGCAGGGCACGCCCTGGCCCGGCCGGCTGGAACGCGCCGCCCGGCGCGGCGGCGCGGCCGGCCGCAACGCCGACCGTGACCTGGACGCGGTGTGCGCGCTGTTCGCCACCGCCGCGCGCGCGGAGGAGCGCACCGGCGGCCGCGGCGCCCTGAACTTCCTGGAGGAGATCGAGGCCCAGGACATCGCCGCCGACACCCTCACCCGCCGGGCCGTACGCCCCGACGCCGTCCGCCTGATGACCGCGCACCGCGCCAAGGGCCTGGAGTGGCGGCTCGTCGTCGTGGCGGGCGTCCAGGAGGGGCTGTGGCCCGACCTGCGCCGCCGCGGCTCCCTGCTGGAGGCCGACCGCATCGGCCGCGACGGACTCGCCGAACCGCTCACCCCGGGCGCGCTCCTCGCCGAGGAACGCCGCCTGTTCTACGTGGCCGCCACACGCGCGCGTGAACGTCTCGTCGTCACCGCCGTGAAGGCACCGGCCGACGACGGCGACCAGCCCTCCCGCTTCCTGACCGAGCTGGGCGTCGAACCACGGGACGTCACCGGCCGGCCCCGCCGGCCGCTGTCCGTGGCCGCGCTCGTCGCCGAGCTGCGCGCCACCACCGTCGACCCGGGCGCCTCTGCCGTGCTGCGGGAGGCGGCCGCACGCCGCCTGGCCAGGCTCGCCGCCCTCGCCGACGAGGAAGGCCGGCCCCTGGTGCCGTCCGCCCACCCCGACCGCTGGTGGGGGATGTTCGAGCCGACCGAGAGCAAGGTGCCGCTGCGCGACCGGGACCAGCCCGTCGTCCTCTCCGGCAGCGCTCTCGACCAGCTCGCCAACACCTGCGCCCTGCAGTGGTTCCTGGGCCGCGAGGTGAAGGCCGACGCACCCGCCACCGCCGCCCAGGGCTTCGGCAACGTCGTCCACGTCCTCGCCGACGAGGTCGCCTCCGGCCGCAGCCCCGCCGACCTCGACGTCCTGATGGAACGCCTGGACTCGGTGTGGAACGCGCTCGCCTTCGACGCGCCCTGGAAGTCGGCCCAGGAGAAGGACAACGCGCGCGCGGCCCTCGAACGCTTCCTGAACTGGCACGTCCTGGACCGCACCGGCCGCACCCCGGTGGCGAGCGAGCAGGACTTCGACGTCACCCTCGCGGCGGGCGACTACCAGGTCCGCATCCGCGGCCAGATGGACCGGGTCGAGACGGACGGCGAGGGCCGCGCCTACGTCGTGGACTTCAAGACCGGCAAGCAGGCACCCAGCGGCGCCGAGGTGGCCCACCATCCGCAGCTCGCCGTCTATCAGCTCGCCGTCCGCGAGGGCGCCGCCGACGACGCCTTCGACGGCGTACGCCCCGGGGCCGGCGGCGCCGAACTGGTGCACCTGCGGCAGGGCGCGGCCAAACGTGACGGCGGGGAGACCCTCCCCAAGGTGCAGACCCAGGAGCCGCTCGCGGGGGAGTGGGTCGGCGAGCTGCTGGCCACCGCCGCCGGAAAGGTCCTCGACGAACGCTTCACGCCCACCACCGGCCAGCACTGCACCCACTGCGCGTTCCGTGCTTCGTGCAGCGCCCGTCCGGAGGGGCGGCACGTGGTCGAATGACCTCCCCCGAGGCACCGTGACGCACGGCACCACACACGCTGACCTGCGGTTCTTCCTGCCTGGGTAGCCGGCGCGTCCCCGGTTGTCAGTGCTCGCCGCTAGCCTCTGACGACATGCCCGCCCGTATCACCGACCCCGAGCAGCTCAAAGAGCTCCTCGGCATCCCGTTCACCCCGGAGCAGACGGCCTGCATCACCGCGCCGCCCGCCCCGCAGGTGATCGTGGCCGGAGCAGGCTCGGGCAAGACCACGGTGATGGCGGCCCGTGTGGTCTGGCTGGTCGGCACCGGCCAGGTCGCCCCCGAACAGGTGCTCGGCCTGACCTTCACGAACAAGGCCGCCGGCGAACTCGCCGAACGTGTCCGCACGGCCCTGATCAAGGCCGGCGTCACCGACCCCGAGGCCCTCCCGTCACCCGGCCGGCACCCCTCGCCGACGGCACCGCCCGCCGATCCCGCGTGGCCGGACCCGGACAACCCGCCGGGCGAGCCGGTCATCTCGACCTACCACGCCTTCGCCGGCCGGCTGCTGACCGACCACGGCCTGCGCATCGGCCTCGAACCCACCTCGCGGCTGCTCGCCGACGCCACCCGCTACCAGCTCGCCGCGCGCGTGCTGCGCGAGGCCCCCGGCCCCTACCCCGCGCTCACCCGCTCCTTCGCCGACCTCGTCAGCGACCTGCTCACCCTCGACTCCGAACTCGCCGAACACCTCGTCGACCCCGAGGAACTGCGCGCCTGGGACACCGGCCTGCTGCACACCCTGGCCGGCGCCAAGCTCACCAACGCCGATCTGCGCAAGGTCCCCGAAACCGCGGCCGCCCGCCGCGAACTGGCCGGCCTCGTCCTGCGCTACCGGGCCGCCAAACGCGAACGCGACCTGCTCGACTTCGGCGACCAGATCGCATTGTCCGCCCGCCTGGCGGGCGTCCCCGAGGTGGGCCGGCTGCTGCGCGAGGAGTTCCGCGTCGTGCTCCTGGACGAGTACCAGGACACCTCCGTCGCCCAGCGCGTCCTGCTGTCGGGCCTGTTCGGCGGCGGCACCGGCCACCCCGTGACCGCCGTCGGCGACCCCTGCCAGGCCATCTACGGCTGGCGCGGCGCCTCCGTCGCCAACCTCGACGACTTCCCCGAGCACTTCGCCCGCCGCGACGGCCACCCCGCCACCCGCCAGGCGCTCAGCGAGAACCGCCGCAGCGGCGGCCGCCTCCTCGACCTCGCCAACGGCCTCGCCGAACCGCTGCGCGCCATGCACGCGGGCGTGGAGGCCCTCCGCCCCGCCCCCGGCGCCGAGCACGACGGCACGGTCCGCTGCGCCCTGCTGCGCACCCACGCCGAGGAGACCGAATGGATCGCCGACTCCATCGCCCACCTCGTCCGCACCGGAAGGGCGCCCGGCGAGATCGCCGTGCTGTGCCGCACGGCGACCGACTTCGCCGAGATCCAGGGCGCCCTCGTCGCCCGTGACATCCCCGTCGAGGTGGTCGGCCTCTCCGGGCTGCTCCACCTGCCCGAGGTCGCCGACCTCGTCGCCGTCTGCGAGGTCCTCCAGGACCCCGGAGCCAACGCCTCCCTCGTCCGCCTGCTCACCGGCCCGCGCTGGCGCATCGGCCCCCGCGACCTCGCCCTCCTCGGCCGCCGCGCCCGCCTGCTCGTCGCCCACGCGCGCGCGAACGGCACCGACGACCCCGACCGCAGGCTCGCCGAGGCCGTCGAGGGAACCGACCCCTCCGAGGTGATATCGCTCGCGGACGCCCTGGACACGTTCCTGGAGTCCCCCCTGCACGAGGACGGGCGGGACGACGACGCACTGCCGTTCTCCCCGGACGCGCGCGTGCGCTTCGCCCGCCTCGCCGCGGAACTGCGTGACCTGCGCCGCTCCCTGTCCGACCCGCTCATGGACGTCCTGCACCGCGTCCTCGCCGTCACCGGCCTCGAGGTGGAGCTGTCCGCCTCCCCGCACGCGCTCGCCGCGCGCCGGCGCGAGACCCTGTCCAACTTCCTCGACATCGCCGCCTCCTTCGCGGCCGGCGACGCCGAGGCCACCCTGCTGGCCTTCCTCGGCTACCTGCGCACCGCCGCCCAGTACGAGAAGGGCCTCGACAACGCCCTGCCCGGCGGCGAGAACACCGTCAAGGTGCTCACCGCGCACAAGTCCAAGGGCCTGGAGTGGGACGTCGTGGTGGTCCCCGGGCTGGTGAACGGCACCTTCCCCAGCGCACAGGGCCGTGAGAAGTGGACCGCGCAGGCCAAGGTGCTTCCGCACGTCCTGCGCGGCGACACCGACACCCTGCCCGACATCGGCTCCTGGGACTCCCGGGGCATGAAGGCCTTCCACGAGGCCATGAAGGAACACCAGCACACCGAGGAACTTCGCCTCGGATACGTCACCTTCACCCGCCCCCGCTCCCTGCTCCTCGGCTCCGGCCACTGGTGGGGGCCCACCCAGAAGAAGCCGCGCGGGCCCTCCGACTTCCTCCAGGCCCTGCACGACCACTGCGCCGCCGGCCACGGCGACATCGAGGCCTGGGCCGACGAGCCCGCCGAGGACGAGGAGAACCCGGCGCTGCAGACGGCCGGCGCCGAACAGGCGTGGCCGCTGCCGCTGGACGACACCGCCCTGGCCCGGCGCCGCGCGGCCGCCGGGACCGTCCGCGCCCACCTGGACGCCCTGGCCGCCCGGCAGCACACCCGGCCGCCCGCCGACCACGACCCCGGCACCCTCGACGACCCGGACTGGCCGACACCGCCGGACGACGAGGACTTCCCGTACGGCGAGAGGATTCCGTACGAGGAGGAGATCCCGTACGACGAGCACCCGTACGACGAGGACATGCCCTACGACGCGGGGTCCTCGTATGAAGACGAAGAGCACGCACCCTCCCCGGACGAGCCCGGCGGCTGGGACTCCTGGTCCGCCGAGCGGCCGGCCGTCCCCCACCAGGCGCCCGCCCCGGACGAGCGGACCCACCTTCGGGAGCGCGCCCGCCCCGCCGAACCGGCGCACCCCGCGCCCCGCGTCCCGGGCGAGACCCGTGTCACACCCGAGGAGGCCCGCGCCATCGCCTCCTGGGACCGCGACCTCGACGCCCTCAGCGGCGAGCTGCTGCGCGCGCGCCGCGGCATCACCGACGTCCCCCTGCCGGCCACCCTCACCGCGTCACAGCTGATGCGCCTGGCCCAGGACCCCGACGGGCTCGCACAGGAACTAGCGCGCCCCATGCCGCACCCCCCGCAACCCGCCGCACGCCGAGGCACCCGCTTCCACGCCTGGGTCGAAGCCCGCTTCGAGGAACTCACCCTGCCCATGCTCGAACCGGACGAGCTGCCCGGCACCGAGGCCGAGATCACCGACGAACGCGACCTCGAAGACCTCAAGGCCGCCTTCGAACGCACCGAGTACGCCCACCGCACCCCCTGCCGGATCGAGGCCCCCTTCCAGCTCACCCTCGCCGGCCGGGTCGTACGCGGCCGCATCGACGCCGTCTACAAGAACGGCGACGGCGACCGGGCCACCTACGAGATCGTCGACTGGAAGACCCACCGCGCCCACACCGCCGACCCCCTCCAGCTCGCCGTGTACCGGCTCGCCTGGGCCGAGCAGCAGGGCGTACCGCCGGAATCGGTCACGGCCGCCTTCGTGTACGTGCGCACCGGCGAGGTGGTACGGCCCGCGGCCCTGCCGGACCGTGCAGCCCTGGAACGGCTGCTCACCGACGATCGACCGGACCACACGCGAGAGGCGGCCGGGGGCACCCGAATGTGACGTACGGCCTGCCCAGGGTGCCCCCGCGGGCCGATAGGCTCGTGAGCATGAGCCAGACCCCGGACAGCGCCGTCCGCACGTACATCGAAGAGCACCGCGCCGCCTTCCTCGACGACCTCACCGCATGGCTGCGCATCCCCTCCGTGTCGGCCCAGCCCGACCACGCGTCCGATGTACGGCGCAGCGCCGACTGGCTCGCCGCCAAGCTCAAGGAGACCGGCTTCCCGACCGCCGAGGTCTGGCCGACCCCGGGCGCCCCGGCCGTCTTCGCCGAATGGCCCTCCGGCGACCCCCAGGCACCCACCGTCCTCGTCTACGGCCACCACGACGTGCAGCCCGCCGCCCTCGAGGACGGTTGGGACAGCGAGCCCTTCGAGCCCGTCGTCCGCGGAAACCGCCTTCACGCGCGCGGGGCCGCCGACGACAAGGGCCAGGTGTTCCTCCACACACTCGGCGTCCGCGCCCACCTCGCCGCCACCGGCCGCACCGCCCCCGCGGTCAACCTCAAGCTTCTGATCGAGGGCGAGGAGGAGTCCGGCTCCCCGCACTTCCGCGACCTCGTGGAGGCGCACGCCGAACGGCTCGCAGCCGACGCCGTCATCGTCTCCGACACCGGCATGTGGTCGGAGGACACCCCGACCGTCTGCACCGGGATGCGGGGCCTCGCCGAATGCGAGATCCGTCTGTACGGCCCCGACCAGGACATCCACTCCGGCTCCTTCGGCGGTGCCGTACCCAACCCCGCCACCGCCGCGGCCCGGCTGGTCGCCGCCCTGCACGACGAGCACGCGCGCGTGGCCGTCCCCGGCTTCTACGACGGCATCGTCGAGCTGACCGACCGCGAACGCGAGCTGTTCGCCCAGCTCCCCTTCGACGAGGCGACATGGCTGCGCACCGCCAAGTCGCGCGCCACCCACGGTGAGGCCGGACACACCACCCTGGAACGCATCTGGGCCCGCCCCACCGCCGAGGTCAACGGCATCGGCGGCGGCTACCAGGGCCCTGGCAGCAAGACGATCATCCCGTCCTCCGCCACGGTGAAGCTCTCCTTCCGCCTGGTCGCGGGCCAGGACCCCGACCACATCGAGAAGGCCGTCCGCGCCTGGGCCGCCGAGCGGTTGCCCGCCGGAATCCGGCACGAGATCGACTTCGGCTCCGCCACCCGCCCGTGCCTGACCCCCCTCGACCACCCCGCACTGCAGTCCGTGGTCCGCGCCATGAGCCGCGCCTTCCAGGGGCCGGTCCGCTACACCCGCGAGGGCGGCTCCGGCCCCGCCGCCGACCTCCAGGAGGTCCTCGGCGCCCCCGTCCTCTTCCTCGGCATCTCCGTCCCCTCCGACGGCTGGCACGCCCCCAACGAGAAGGTCGAGCTCGACCTCCTCCTCAAGGGCGTCGAGACCAGCGCCTACCTGTGGGGCGACCTCGCCGGGAACTGGCGGCACGCCCCCTGACCGGCAAGCGCCGTACGGGACGGCACCGCGCGCGGGGCACACTGGAAGCACCGCCCGCACGCCCCGCCCGCGCCCGGCCCGGTGCCCTCACGCCCCACGTCCGCCGAACCACCCGCCGAAACGAACCGTTGCACCTTGCACTGGGGGAGTTGGAAGCACCCGTGACCACCTGGACCGACCAGACCGCCGACCGCCCCATCTCGCTGACCGCCCCGAGCGGCATTGACCGCGCCGCCCACCACCGGCTCGACGAAGCCTGGCTCGCGGCGGCGTGGAGCCACCCCACGACCCGCTGCTTCGTGGTCTCCGGCGGTCAGGTCCTCATCGACGAGACGCCCGACGGCCGCACCGAACTCGTCATGACCCCCTCCTTCGAGGCGCCGCTCACCGAAGCCCACCGCTACTTCCTCGGCAACGACGAGGAAGGCGTCAGCTACTTCGCGCTCCAGAAGGACGCCCTGCCCGGCCGAATCGACCAGTCCGCCCGTCCGGCGGGCCTGCGCGAGGCCGGACTGCTGCTGTCGCCGCGGGACGCGGGCCTCATGGTGCACGCCGTCGGCCTGGAGAACTGGCAGCGCACCCACCGCTTCTGCTCCCGCTGCGGCGAGCGCACGGTCATCGCCGCGGCCGGCCACATCCGCCGCTGCCAGGCCTGCGGCGCCGAGCACTACCCGCGCACCGACCCGGCGGTGATCATGGCCGTCACCGACGAGGACGACCGGATCCTGCTCGGCCGGCAGGTCCACTGGCCCGAGGGCCGCTTCTCCACGCTCGCCGGCTTCGTCGAGCCCGGCGAGTCCATCGAGGAGTCCGTGCGCCGCGAGGTCTTCGAGGAGGCCGGCGTCCACGTCGGCCCGGTCGAGTACGTGGCCAGCCAGCCCTGGCCCTTCCCGTCCAGCCTCATGCTCGGATTCATGGCCCGGGCCACCTCCACCGACATCACCGTCGACGGCGACGAGATCCACGAGGCCCGCTGGTTCTCCCGCGAGGACCTGCGCACGGCCTTCGAGACCGGCGAGGTGCTGCCGCCCTACGGCATCTCCATCGCCGCCCGCCTGATCGAGATGTGGTACGGCAAGCCGCTGCCGACGCGGAGCGTCATCTGAGACATGCGACAGGGCGGCCCCCGAGTGATGGGGGGCCGCCCTGTCGCATGTCTCACCGCGGGAACCCGCGGAGCGTCACGCCGCCAGCTTCTGCTTCACCTGGGCCAGCGACGGGTTCGTCAGCGTGGAGCCGTCGGCGAAGAGCACGGTCGGGACCGTCTGGTTTCCGCCGTTCGCCTTCTCCACGAAGGCGGCGGACTCCGGGTCCTGCTCGATGTTGATCTCGGTGTACGCGATGCCCTCGCGCTCCATCTGGCTCTTCAGCCGACGGCAGTAGCCACACCAAGTCGTGCTGTACATCGTCACAGTGCCCTGCATGTCTCGCGCTCCTCAGGCAGCTCGGGAAGGTCGTCCAGGGGAAGAACGTAAGGGATGGGGCGGGCATTCCCCGCCCCGGGTACGGGTCGCGCCGGCCCGGGCCCGCTGCTCCCCGCCCCCGTCTGTGACGCCTGCCGCATCAGTACGACCGCGAGCCCCCGCCTGTGGACAACCGGCACAGCGCTCCCGGGCGACCTGGCAGCATGGCCATGTGACACCAGCAACGCACTCCACCCTCTTCCCGCAGGCACCGGGCACGGCCGACGCGGTGCTCGAAGGGCTCGACCCCGAGCAGCGCGAGGTGGCCACCGCCCTGCACGGCCCGGTGTGCGTCCTGGCCGGAGCGGGCACCGGCAAGACCCGGGCGATCACCCACCGGATCGCCTACGGGGTCCGGGCAGGCATCCTCCAGCCTTCCAGCGTGCTCGCCGTCACCTTCACCAACCGCGCCGCCGGAGAGATGCGCGGGCGCCTGCGCCAGCTCGGCGCCCAGGGTGTCCAGGCCCGCACCTTCCACTCCGCGGCGCTGCGGCAGCTCCAGTACTTCTGGCCGAAAGCCGTCGGTGGCTCCATGCCCCGGCTCGTCGACCGCAAGATCCAGCTCGTCGCCGAGGCGGCCGCCGCCTGCAACCTCCGCCTCGACCGGGGCGAGCTGCGGGACGTCACCGCCGAGATCGAATGGTCCAAGGTCACCCAGACCGTCCCCGCCGACTACGCGTACGCGGCTGCGAAGGCCGGCCGGGAGGCCCCGCGCGACCAGGCGGAGATCGCCCATGTCTACGCGGCCTACGAGGACCTCAAGCGGAACCGCGCGGTCATCGACTTCGAGGACGTCCTGCTGCTGACCGTCGCCGTCCTCCAGGACCGGCACGACATCGCCGAGCAGGTGCGTACCCAGTACCAGCACTTCGTCGTCGACGAGTACCAGGACGTCAGCCCCCTCCAGCAGCGGCTCCTGGAACTCTGGCTCGGTGACCGCGACAGCCTCTGCGTCGTCGGGGACGCCAGCCAGACGATCTACTCGTTCACCGGAGCAACGCCCGACCACCTCCTCGACTTCCGTGCCCGTCATCCACGCGCCACCGTCGTCAAGCTGATCCGCGACTACCGCTCCACCCCGCAGGTGGTCCACCTCGCCAACGGCCTGCTCACCCAGGCCCGCGGCCGCGCCGCCGACCACCGGCTGGAACTGGTCTCCCAGCGCGCGCCAGGACCCGAGCCCGTCTACAGCGAGTACACCGACGAGCCCGCCGAGGCCGAAGGCGCCGCCCGGCGTATCCGGGAGCTCATCGACGCCGGCGTCCCGGCCTCCGAGATCGCCGTCCTGTTCCGTACGAACTCCCAGTCCGAGACCTATGAGCAGGCCCTCGCCGACGCCGGAGTCCCCTACCAGCTACGCGGCGCCGAACGCTTCTTCGACCGGCCCGAGGTCCGCAAGGCGGGCGTGGCCCTGCGTGGCGCGGCCCGCTTCGGCGGCAACGACGCCCTGCTGGACGACGTCGTCGACCTGCCCTCGCAGGTACGCGCCGTGCTGTCCGGGGAGGGGTGGACCAGCACACCCCCGGCCGGCTCCGGCGCCGTCCGGGAGCGCTGGGAGTCCCTGGCCGCCCTGGTCAACCTCGCCCACGACTTCTCCGCCGCCCGCCCCGGTGCCACCCTCGGCGACTTCGTCGCCGAACTCGACGAGCGGGCGGGCGCCCAGCACGCCCCGACCGTCCAGGGTGTCACCCTGGCCTCCCTGCACGCGGCCAAAGGCCTGGAATGGGACGTGGTCTTCCTCGTCGGCATCGCCGAGGGCATGGTGCCGATCACCTACGCCAAGACCGACGAGCAGATCGAGGAGGAGCGCCGCCTCCTCTACGTGGGCGTGACCCGCGCGAGAGAGCGGCTCCACCTCTCCTGGGCCCTGTCCCGCGCGCCGGGCGGACGGGCCAATCGCAGGCCCAGCCGATTCCTCGACGGCCTGCGCCCGGGAACCGCCGCCACCGCCGGCCGCACCGGCACCGGCGCCGGCGGAGGCATCGAGCGCGGCGCGGCGGTCCGCACCCCGGCCGTCCCCCGGCGCACCCAGCGCACCGTGGCCCGCTGCCGGGTCTGCGGCCGCACGCTCACCGACGCCGGTGAGATGAAGCTGATGCGGTGCGAGGACTGCCCCTCCGACATGGACGAGGGTCTCTACGAGCGGCTGCGCGAATGGCGTGCGGTCCAGGCGGAGCGCAGCGGGCAGCCGGACTTCTGCGTCTTCACCGACCGCACCCTGATGGCCATCGCCGAGGCACGGCCCGACGACCCCGCCGGGCTCTCCCGCATCCCCGGTGTCCGCGCCCGCAAGCTGCAGCGCTACGGAGCCGATGTTCTGGCCATCTGCGCAGGCCAGGAGATCGGGTCGGACGGCGGGCGCGACTGATGCGAACTCGTCGAAAAAATAGTTTGCGCATGCCCCGGCAATCCCCATAGGTTCTAGGCACGGAAGCGGCGGCCTTCTCCAAGGCCCTGACTCCGTGTTGTACTTGCATATCCGAATGGATCGGCTCACCCCGATCCACGAGACGCCGAGAGGAGGCGAGTCCAGTGATCAGCATCGAAACCAACATCAGCACGGCCAAAATGACCGATCGCTCGGCCGTCTCCACGTGCATGCTCGGCGCCTCGAACCAGGGCACCGGTGTGTCCGGCATTCGTGCCGTCCGTCCGGCGTCCTCCCCTGCTCTCGCGGTCCTTCCCGTCCGTGAGCGCAATGAGCGACCGACGAAGGCACTGGAAGCGGTAGTGGCACAGGCACATGCCTATGTCTTTGCGGCGGCCGGTGCCGGATTCCGGAAGCAGACGACGCAGCACCACCTGATGTGGGCCTTCCGTGGGCCAGAACCCTGGAGTGATCCAGCCTGATCGCCGATCAGGCCGGCGCCTTCAGGGCCGCGGAACCCCACCCGGGATCCGCGGCCCTTCTGTTTGCCCCGAACGGGGACGACGGAGCGAAGGGGCCTCGGGACAGGAAAAGAACCCGGTACCAAGCCGACGCCCGGTCAACAGGCCGGAACGACCAGACGAGGAAGACCGAACCGTGCAACTCGAAGCGCACGCCCCGTCCGTACCGCCTTCACGAACCATCCCCCCGCCCGGCCTCACGGAGGACTCCACCTTGATCCCGCTCACCGCGCTCACCGCGCTCGACGACGCCATCGAGAACCTCGGCGTACCCGTCCCCTGCCGTTCCTACGACCCCGAGGTCTTCTTCGCCGAGTCGCCGGCCGACGTCGAGTACGCCAAGTCCCTCTGCCGCACCTGCCCGCTGATGGAGGCATGCCTCGCCGGGGCGAAGGAGCGGCGTGAGCCCTGGGGCGTCTGGGGTGGCGAGCTGTTCGTCCAGGGCGTCGTCGTCGCCCGGAAGCGGCCGCGTGGCCGCCCGCGCAAGAACCCGGTCACAGCATGAACACCGCAGGAACCATCGACCGTCCCCTCACGCACGACCCCAAGAAGCAGGCCCCGATGAAGCCGTCCGCCAGCGAGCCCGCAGGCTCCGCGACCTCAGACTTCACCACCACCGGCGCGAACGACTCGCGTCAGAACAGGACCCGAGAGATGCAACTCATCCCAGAAGCCCTGGCTCGTGCGCATATGCACGACATGCTGCAAGGCGCCGAGCAGGAGCGCCGGGCCGCGCGCCTGGCGACCGCCCGGCGCATGCAGCGCCGGGCGGAGCGCGCCTCCATGCGCGCCCGCCGTGCGCTGGCCATGGCCGTCATGCAGTGATCCAGCACACCTGAATCGGTGGCCTCCCGGCACAGGGAGGCGAAGCCTTCACCGCGGGGGCCGGTCCGTCCGAACGGACCGGCCCCCGCCGTGCGTTGCGGCCATCACGCCTCCGCCGGCTCCTCCTCGTCCAGTTCGTCCGTGGGGACGAAGCCGGGAAGCCACTCCTCCAGCTCCTCACGCAGCCGCACCGTGGCTCCGAGCTGGCAGAGCACACCGATGGTGCTCAGCGTCACCCGGTGGATCAGCAGGTAGGCCGGCGGCAGGTTGAGCTGCTTGCCGAGCTGGTAGGCGGGGGAGCGGACGTCGGCGATGCGGGCCGCCTGGCTGCGCATCCACGAGCGGGTGAAGGTGAACTCCTCGACCCGGGCCGGTTCGATGATCGGCAGCAGGTAGTCGAGGACCGCGTCGGGGTCCAGCTCTATGGACTCCTTGACGAACCCCTCCGTGCACAGCAGCTCGTAGACCGGATCCGCCTCGCCGTCCAGGGTCATCCGCAGGGAGACGCCTATCGGCTCCGGCAGGCCGCCCGGGAGCCGGTCGACGGTGCCGAAGTCCAGCACACCCAGGCGCCACTCGCCGTCATCGTCCGGGTCGCCGGGCAGCAGACGGAAGTTGCCCGGATGCGGATCGGCGTGCAGCAGCCCGGTGCGGGCCGGGCCGGAGAAGAGGAAGCGGGCCAGGAGCTGGCCGGCCCGGTCGCGCTGCTCCTCGGTGCCGTGGTTGATGATCTCCGACAGCGGGATCCCGTCGATCCACTCCGTGACCAGGATCTGATCGCACTGGTGCACCACCGCCGGGACCACCACGTCCGGGTCGTCCGCGAACTCCTCCGCGTGCGCCTGCTGGGCCTGTGCCTCCAGCGCGTAGTCCAGCTCCTCGGAGACCCGGTCCCGCATCTCCGCGATGAGCGGCTTGATGTCCATTCCGGGGATCAGCGGTCCCAGCAGCCGAGAGAAGCGGCTGAGTTGGTTCAGATCGGACAGCAGGGCCTCGCCCGCGCCCGGGTACTGCACCTTGACCGCCACCTCACGGCCGTCGTGCCACACCGCCCGGTGGACCTGCCCGATGGAGGCCGCGGCCGCCGGTTTGTCCTCGAACTCCAGGAAAAGCTCGCGCCACTCCGCGCCCAGCCGCTCCGCGAGCACCGCGTGGACCGTGCGGGTCGGCATCGGCGGCGCCGCGTCCTGCAGCTTGGTGAGCGCCGCGCGGTAGGGGCCGGCGATCTCCTCGGGCAGGGCGGACTCGAAGACGGACATCGCCTGCCCGAACTTCATCGCCCCGCCCTTGAGCTCGCCGAGGACCTTGAACAACTGCTCCGCCGTGCGCTGTTGCAGTTCCCGGCCGACGATCTCCGCGGACTCGCCCACGATCCGCTTGCCCAGCCCCCAGGTCGCCCGGCCGGCGAAGCCGAGCGGGAGTGCGGCGAGCTTGGCGGTACGGGTGACCGCCTTCCGGGGAAGATCAGACATGCGCCCTCCAAGTCCCAGTCGGCCGCAACGCGCCTGCCTCGCGTCGTTGCTCCGGCGACGGCCGTCGCACCGCCATTGTCTCGCGCGGCTCCCCGTCCGTGGAGGAGTGCTCCCCCTTACCTCTCTCCGCCGTTCCGCATCCGCATGCCGGGTGCGGCCAGATCGGCCGGGAATGCCAGGTCAGGCCGGGTAGGGACGTCTCCCAGCGGGTCCCCGCCACGGCCGGCGACCCCCCGTCGAGGAAGGCGAGGGCGTGGGCCGCGGCCAGTCCGGCGACGGCCGTGGCGAGAGCCAGATCACAGGCCCCCACCCGCCGGGCGTTGCCGGAGCGCCACTGGGCGACCAGCCGGGGCCAGGCCGGATCGCGGTCCGTGCGGTCCTGGTACAGGCAGCCCGCGCAGCTCGTCTCGCCCGGCAGGACGAGGGGCCCGACGACGCCCGTCCCCTCCACGACCCCCGCGTACAGATGGGGCGTGCCGGAGGCCATGAGCGGTTCGGCGGCGAACGGGTCCGGCGCGTGCACGGCGACATCGTCCCGTGGGGTGAGGATCACGAGGGAGAGACCGGGATCGTCGATTCCGGCGCCCGCGGGGGCCACGGCACGGGCGGAGCGGGCGCGGCGCGCCGGCCGGCCCGGGGCCGCGCGGCGGACCGCGGCCCGTGCGGCGTCCTGCCGGCGTTCGCGCAGCGAGTCGGCGGGGAGCCCGCCGGGGGCCACGTCCCACGGCTCGACACGTCCCACATCGCGCACGTCGACCTCTCCGACCCCGGTCCCCGACAGCACCGACGCCAGCACGGCCCCGACCCGCCCCGCCCCCCGCACCTGCACGCGCAGCGAGCCGCGGGCGGCGAGCCGGCCGAGCGCGCCGCCCGGTTCCGGAGTGGTCAGGGACAGCGACGCGAGGTCGGGGCGCAGCCGCTCCAGGACGTCCGTCCGCTCCCGCAGAGCGTCGGCGGCCGGCCCGCCGCCGCGTGTGTCGTCGAGCAGACCCGCGCGGGCCAGCCGTTCGAGCAGCGCGTCGACCTGGCCGTCCGGCAGGTCCATGCGCCGGCCCTCGTCGCGCAGCAGAGGCAGGCCGCGGGTGCCGTTGAGCAGGTCCAGGAAGCTGCCGGTCGCCGTGTCCATCGGTCCCAGTGTCATCGCGTGCGCCGGGGTCATCCCGAACTGCACGGTGTTGAGGTCGCGCCAGCCGCGCCGCAGCGCGGGTTTCACCGTCGGATGCATGCCAGCCCCCGTGTCCGTCGCATTCTCCTGAATTGTTCTCCGGGTGGGCAAACGTCCCGTGGCCGGGTCGCCCCATGTCCCGTGGGCCGGTGGAGCCGGTCACGCTCTGCCGACCTCCGCCAGCATGCCGGGCCGGCCCGGAGTGGTGCCCGAAGTTGTCCACAGGCTGGGGGTGCTCGTCGTACTAATCCGCGGTGCCACTCGGGCATATCGGTCGTACAAATCAAACACATGGTGGAGCACCGGCATCCGAGCGCCCCGGAGCCGGGACTTCGGCCCGTCCCAGCGGGTAACGTCGGGGCGTGCCCGCCGACCCCCTGCACCGCGCCGGAAAACCACAGCGCAGCACGACGAGCCAGCCGCCGAGCGGCTCGGGGGCGAGCGCGATCGAGGTCCGCAGGAGTACCCGGCGCCGCCGGACCGTCTCCGCGTACCGCGAGGGCGATCGCACCGTCGTGCTCATCCCCGCCCGGATGTCCGAGGCGGAGGAGCAGCGCTGGGTGACGCTCATGCTCGACAAGCTCGCCGCCCAGGAGAGCAAACGGGTGCTGGGCGACGCCGAGCTGACCGAGCGTGCCGAGCGGCTGTCGGCCCAGTACTTCGAGGGCCGGGCGCGTCCCGCGTCCGTGCGCTGGGTCACCAACCAGAACACGCGCTGGGGCTCGTGCACTCCGGCCGAGGGCAGTATCCGCCTCTCGCACCGGCTGCAGGGGATGCCGGAGTACGTCATCGACTACGTCCTCTGCCATGAGCTGGCGCATCTGCTGGTGCCCGGTCACGGGGCCGGCTTCTGGCGGCTGCTGGAGTCCTACCCGCGCACCGAGCGGGCCCGCGGCTATCTCGAAGGGGTGGTGGCGGCCGAGCGGCTGCCGCACGTGCCGGGCGCGCGTGGCACGTGACCGGACCGCGCGCGGGGCGCGCGACCGGTTGTGTACCGGGTCTGTACCGACTCGCACCGGCCGCGTCCTTTGCCGAAATTTGCGGTTAGCCTGGCGCGACGCACTCGCATTCGGGATGGGGGACGGTCGTAACGCATGGCCAGGGAATTCCAACGCGGCCACAAGGCCAGGATCAGTGACCTGACGACGGGCACCGATCTGTACGTAGGCGTGCAGATCTCCGCCCCCGGACTGACCTTCGACATCAGCTGCTTCGGTCTGGACGCCGACGAGCGCCTCTCGGACGACCGGTACTTCATCTTCTTCAACCAGCCGAAGTCCCCGGAGGAGTCCGTCCAGCTGCTGGGCGCCCAGGCCGGCGACACGGAGTCGTTCCGCGTCACGCTGGACCGCGTCCCGTCGGGCATCCGCAAGCTGTCCTTCACGGCGACCGTCGACGGCGCCGGACAGATGTCGCAGATCGGCCCCGGATACCTGCGCATCGTTGCCGGTGGTGAAGAGGTCGCGCGGTACTCCTTCGACGGCTCGGAGTTCTCCACCGAGCGGGCCGTCATGCTCGGTGACTTCTACTTCAAGGACGTCTGGCGGTTCGCCGCGGTCGGACAGGGCTTCGACGGCGGCCTCGACGCGCTGCTGAAGAACTTCGGCGGCGAGGTACTGGAGGAGGCGCCGGCCGCCCCGCAGCAGCCCCAGTCCACGGACGCCCCCGGCTTCGCCCCGCCCGCCCAGGCCGCCGCCCCGCCCGCGTTCGGCGCCCCGTCCGCCCCGGCACCCGCCCCCGCTCCGGCCCCGCAGGGCTTCACCCCGCCCCCGGCGCCCGCCCCGAACGTGCACGGCGCGCCGACGGTCATCGCGCCCCTGACCCCGCCCGCCGGCGGCACCGTCCCGCCCCCGGCCCCGGCTCCCGCGCCCTACGGCCAGCCGCCGCAACCGCCTTATGGTGGCCAGCCCAGCGCCCCGATGCCCCCGGGCTACGGCCAGCAGCCCTCCCAGGGCGGGCAGCCCGGCGCGCCCATGCCTCCGGGTTACGGCCAGCAGCCGCCGTACGGCCAGGTCCCCGGTCAGCAGGCCGCCGGTTACGGCGTCCCGCAGGGCGCCCCCCAGGCCGGTGCCGGAGTGACGGCCGCCCTGCAGAAGTTCAGGGAGACGCCCACCGGGCAGCGCTGGACACCGCAGAACTCCAAGCTCATCCGCGTCGACCTCGGCGTCGGCGGCCAGCCGGTACTGGCCCGGCAGGGCAGCATGGTGCTCTACCAGGGCAAGGTCGACTTCAGCTACAAGGGCGCCGGGTTCGCCGGGCGGATCGTGGGCAACGCGACCGGCCAGGAGATGCAGCTGATGCGCTGCACCGGCCAGGGCCAGGTGTTCTTCGCCGAGGAGTCCACCCACGTGCACCCCGTCGAGCTCCAGGGCGACGCGATCTGCGTCTCGGCGGAGAACGTCCTCGCCTTCGACGAGAGCCTCCAGTACGAGGTCCGGCGCATCGAAGGGCACGGCATCCCCGGCGGCGCGCTGTTCACGATGCAGTTCCAGGGCACCGGCACGATCGTCGTCAAGACGCACGGCACCCCCGTGGTGCTGCCGGTGACGCCTACGACGTTCGCCGACTGCCACGCGGTGGTCGCCTGGTCGGCCGCCTCCCAGGTGATCGTCTCCAGCCAGGTCCGGATGCGCCGCAACGCCTACCCGGGCGACACCGGCGAGAGCGTCAACCTGCAGTTCCGGGGTGCTCCCGGCAACTTCATCGTCGTCCAGCCGTACGAGGTCTGAGGGAGCCCGTCATGAACCAGCCGCTCGCGGGCTACGCCCCCGCACCCGTCACCGCCCGCATGGAGAACCACGGCAGCCACATGCTGAAGGTCGCCATGCAGACCGGCAGCGACCTCTTCGCGCGCGTGGGCTCGATGGTCGCCTACGAAGGCTTCGTCCAGTACGAGCCCAACCCGCCGGCCGTCCGCCAGATCGCCCGCGACTGGATGACCGGTGAGGGCGCCCCCCTGATGAAGTGCTCCGGCGACGGACTGCTCTACCTCGCCGACTACGGCGCCGACGTCGTCGTGATCAACCTCAACGGTGACGGCATCTCGGTCAACGCCACCAACCTGCTCGCCTTCGACGCCCACCTCAGCTGGGGCGTGGAGCGGGTGAAGGGGCTCGCCAAGTTCGCCGGGCAGGGCCTGTGGAACACCAAGATCTCTGGGCAGGGCTGGGTCGCGCTGACCTCCCGGGGCAAGCCGATCGTCGTCGACTGCGGCGGAGGCGAGGACGAGACGTACGTCGACCCGGACGCGCTCGTGGCCTGGTCCCCGAACCTGAAGGTGAAGGGCAAGCGCAGCTTCAAGGCGCAGTCGCTCATCGGCCGGGGCAGCGGTGAGGCCTACCAGATGGCCTTCTCGGGCCAGGGCATCGTCGTGGTCCAGCCCAGCGAGGACAGCACCGACCGCCTTCGGTTCCGGGGCTGAGGGGGAGTCAGAACACCATGCAGAGCCCGCTTTTCGCCCACAACGACCAGCAGACCCAGGAGCGCTGGAGCCTGCAGAACAAGCAGATGCTCCGCGTCACTCTGGAGGGCCACGACGACCTCCTCGCCCGCAAGGGGGCCATGGTCGCCTACCAGGGCCTGGTCGAGTTCGACGCCGAGTACCGCAGCAACGGCCAGGCACGCGCGCGCAGGCACACCGGTGAGGGTCTGGATCTGATGCGCTGTCACGGACAGGGCACCGTCTACCTCGCCAACCTCGCCCAGTACGTGCACGTCATGGACGTCGAGCAGGACGGGCTGACCGTGGACAGCTCCTACGTCCTCGCCATGGACTCCTCGTTGCACCACGAGGTCATCGCCGTGGACAGCCTGTACGGCATCTCCGGCTCCGGGAAGTACCAGCTCAACATCACCGGCCGCGGCAAGGTCGCCCTGATGACCTCGGGCGCGCCGCTGCTGATGCAGGTCACGCCCGACAAGTACGTCAACTGCGACGCCGACGCGATCGTCGCCTGGTCCACCGGGCTGCGGGTGCAGATGCAGGCCCAGACGCACTCCTCCGGTGTCTGGCGGCGGCGCGGCAGCACCGGTGAGGGCTGGGAGCTGAGCTTCATGGGCTCCGGCTTCGCCCTGGTGCAGCCCAGCGAGCTGCTGCCGCCGCAGAACGCGCAGATCGGGCAGGGGCTCGCCGCGCAGTTCGGCATGGGGCAGCAAGGGGCGCACGGACAGAACCAGGGCAACGTCTGGAGCTGAGCGCGGACGAACCGGCAAGGGGTGACCGCCCGGGCGGTCACCCCTTATGCGTTCACAGCCGGGCGCGCGCCGCCTCCAGCAGGCGTACGACCGACTCGTCGGCCACGCCGGCCACCTCGTCGTAGGCGAACCAGCGCAGGTCCAGGGACTCGTCGCTGATCTCCTGGACGGCCCCGGGCGGGGCCAGCACCGCGTACTGCACGTCGAAGTGACAGTGGCAGGGCGGCGGGATCGCATGGCGGTCGAGGCGGACCGGGCCGCCGGGCACCAGGGACAGCCCCGTGATCCCCGACTCCTCGGTGGCCTCCCGCAGGGCGGCGTCCCGCAGGGTGGCGTCGCCGGGCTCACAGTGGCCGCCCATCTGCAGCCACATCCGCAGCTTTCTGTGCAGGGTGAGCAGGACCCGGCCGCGCTCGGGGTCGATCACCAGCGCGCTCGCCGTGACATGCCCCGCCTCGCACGCCTTCCACATGCCGTCCGGGTGGGCCGCCAGATGGTCCAGGTAGGCCTGGCGCAGCTCCGCCTGGCCCTCGTACCCCTTCAGGACGAGGACCGCGTCGTCGTACAGGCTCACTCGGTGTCGTCGCCCTCGGCCTCGTCGTCCTTCTTCAGGTTCGGCTTCTCGCCGGCGCCGCCCGCCGCCTCACCGAGCATCTTGTCCAGCTCGGAGAAGTCGAGCTGCTCGCGGTGCACGAAGCCGTCGGGGTCGTCCAGGTCGGTGGCCGTCGGCAGCATGTCCGGGTGGGCCCACAGGGCGTCCCGGCCGTCCACTCCGCGCGCGTCCGTGAGCGAGGCCCACAGCCGGGAGGCGTCACGCAGCCGGCGCGGGCGCAGCTCCAGGCCGATCAGCGTCGCGAACGTCTGCTCCGCCGGGCCGCCGGTGGCGCGGCGGCGGCGCAGGGTCTCGCGCAGGGCGTCGGCGGACGTCAGGCGCGGTTTCGCGGCCGCGTGCACCACCGCGTCCACCCAGCCCTCGACGAGCGCCAGAGCGGTCTCCAGACGGGCCAGCGCCGCCTTCTGCTCGGGCGTGTCCTCCGGCTGGAACATGCCCTGCTGAAGGGCGTCCTGAAGCTGCTCGGGGTTCTGCGGGTCGAACTGCCCGACCACGTCCTCCAGCTTGGCCGTGTCGACCTTGATGCCGCGCGCGTAGCCGTCGACCGCGCCGAACAGGTGCGAGCGCAGCCACGGCACGTGCGCGAACAGTCGCTGGTGCGCCGCCTCGCGCAGAGCCAGGTAGAGCCGGACCTCCTCCTGCGCCACGCCGAGGTCCTTGCCGAAGGCCTCCACGTTGGCCGGGAGCAGCGCGGCCTTGCCGGCCGGGCCCAGCGGCAGGCCGATGTCGGTGGAACCGACGACCTCGCCCGCGAGCACGCCCACGGCCTGCCCGATCTGCGTGCCGAACATGGCGCCGCCCATCGAGCGCATCATGCCGATCAGCGGGCCCGCCATGGCCTGCATCTCCTCCGGCAGGACATCGCCCATGGCCGCGCCGACCCGCTCGGCGACCGGGTCGACGAGCTCCTGCCACGCGGGCAGGGTCGCCTCGACCCACTCGGCGCGGGACCAGGCCACCGCCGAGGCCGCGCCCGACGGCAGGGACGTCGCGTCGTCCAGCCACAGATCGGCCAGACGGACGGCCTCCTGGACCGCGGAACGCTCGGCGCCGCCGACGCTCGCGTCCTTGACGCCGTCCGGAGTGCCCTGGGAGACCGTCTGGCGGGCGATCTGCTTGGCCATGTCCCAGTTCACGGGGCCGCCCTCGTAGGAGAGCATCTGGCCGAGCTGCTGGAACGCGGCGCCCAGGTCGGTGGGGTTCAGGGACCCGAACATCGCTGCGAGCGGGTTGTCTGCGCCGGGGCCGCCAAAGCCTCCGGCTCCGGGCAGCCCGTAACCGAACGGGTTGGCCGGTCCCTGCTCACCACCGCTCTGCTGGTCCTTCTTCTTGCCCTCGTCGCCGTCTTCCGGCTCCTCCGGCGGAAGGCCGAATCCGAATGGGGTGTCACTCACGGGATTCCTCGGCTGGTAAGGCCACCGGTTCTCTCCGGCGGCGCGGCTGCCCGACATCACCACCCAGCGTAGACACCCGGACCCGATCGGGCCTCGGTGCTTCGCCCGCGGAAAGCCTGCGGCAGGATGGATGCACCTGGTACGTGCGCCTCACTCGCGCCCGCACCGAAGACAACCGCTGGAGACGCCCGGTGAGTTCCCCAGATCCGCAGGTTCGCGCAGCGCGAAACCATACAGACCGCCCGTCGCCCGACCATCGCCCCTCGACCACGGCGCTGCGCGCCGACGGGACGACCGCCGTGCGCGGGCCCGTCGTCGCGGTCACCGGCGCGGCCGCCGGGGTCGGCGCGATGCTCACCGAGCGGCTCGCGGCCGCCGAGGAGATCAAGCAGGTCATCGCCATCGACGAGCGGCGCGGGGAGTGCGCCGCCGCACAGTGGCACATCCTGGACGTGCGCGACCCGGCGATCGCGGACAAGCTGCGGGGCGCGGACGTGGTGGTGCACCTCGCGCTCGACCTCGACCTGGAGACCGATCCGGCGGCCCGCACCGCCTACAACGTCCGGGGTACGCAGACCGTGCTGACCGCAGCCGCGGCGGCCGGGGTGCACCGGGTGGTGCTGTGCACCTCCGCGATGGTCTACGGGGCGCTGCCGGACAACGAGCTTCCCCTTTCGGAGGACGCCGAGCTGCGGGCGACGGCCGAGGCCACCGGCGTCGGGGACCTGCTGGAGATCGAGCGGCTGGCCCGGCGCGCCCCGCGCGCGCACCCGGGGCTGAACGTGACCGTGGTGCGGCCGGCGGTGCTGGTGGGAGGCACTGACACCGCGCTGACCCGGTACTTCGAGTCACCACGGCTGCTCGTGGTCGCCGGGTCGCGGCCCGCCTGGCAGTTCTGCCACGTCGAGGACCTGTGCGCCGCTCTGGAGTACGCCGTCCTGGAGAAGGTCGACGGGGAACTGGCCGTCGGCTGCGACGGGTGGCTGGAGCAGGAGGAGGTCGAGGAGCTGACCGGGATCCGGCGGATGGAGCTGCCGTCGGCGGTCGCCCTGGGCGCCGCCGCCCGGCTGCACCGGATCGGCCTCACCCCGTCCCCGGCGGGGGACCTGGCGTACACGATGTACCCGTGGGTGGTCAGCGGGAGCCGGCTGCACGACGCCGGATGGCGGCCCCGCTGGACCAACGAGGAGGTGCTGGCGGAACTGCTGGAGGAGGTCTCCGGGCGGCACACGGTCGCCGGACGCCGACTGGGACGCAAGGACGCCACGGCCGCGGGCGCGGCGGGGGCGACGGTGGCGCTGCTGGGCGCCGCCGCGGTGGTGCGGCGGGCCCGCAAGGCCCGCCGGCGTTGAGGGCGGGGGCTCGGCGAGGACCCCTGCGAAGGGCCGCACCCGCACCCCCGCACCCGCACCCCCGCACCCCGCACCCTGTAGGAGGCTCCAAGGCACCCCGCGCGCGTGCCTGGTGAAAGTCGTATTCCGGGATGACCGGGGTGTGCGGCACGATGGGGGCATGGCATCCACGAACGATCACCCCGGTGAGCAGGCGGCGCAGGACCCCATCAAGCTGATCGGCGTCCGGGAGACCCCGCTCTCCGTGGACGAGGTGTTCGCCGCGGTCGGGGACGACGCCGCCGGCGGCGTCGCGCTGTTCGTGGGGACGGTGCGCAACCACGACGGGGGCGCCGACGTCGACGCGCTCGGATACTCCTGCCACCCCGGCGCCGAGGCGGAGATGCGGCGGATCGCCGAGAAGGTCGCCGCCGAGTTCCCGGTGCGGGCGCTGGCCGCCGTCCACCGGGTGGGGGACCTCCGGGTCGGGGATCTCGCGGTCGTCGTCGGCGTGTCGTGCCCCCATCGGGGTGAGGCGTTCGAGGCCTGCCGCAGGCTCATCGACGACCTGAAGCACGAGGTGCCCATCTGGAAGCACCAGCGGTTCTCCGACGGGACCGAGGAATGGGTCGGCGCCTGCTGACAGACGTCACCGCCGGCGCACCGGCCGGTCCGGTTGCGTAACCACCCCCCTCGCGTGAGCGTTGTCAGAGCGGATGGTTAATCTGCTGATCAGTCAGTCGCGGACGCTCATGGGGTTGGGAGGTCGGCATGGCGGCGCTCGCCTGGTTGCTGATTCCGCTGGTTTCCGCGGTCGCGGCCGCAGTGTGGGGCAGTTGGGCCAATCGGACCCGGAGAATCCGCAGCGACGGCCCCGAGCTGGACGGATACGCCCGGTTCCGCGAGGCCATGGAGAAGAAGACCCACTCGGGCGCCCCCGGCGCCTGAGGAGAGGTGCCCTGACGGCGCGCTGACGGAGGCGTCCCGTACTGTCGTGCCATGCCACGCCGCACCGCGACGATGCTCGCCTCCACCCTGATGCTGATCGCGCTCCTGTGCGCGGGAGTGCTCATCCCCGTGCCGTACGCGGAGATGTCCCCCGGGCCGACCGTGAACACGCTCGGGGAGCACGACGGCGAGCCGGTGCTGCAGATCTCCGGCCGCAAGACGTACGCGACGGACGGTCACCTGAACATGACCACCGTCCGGGTCACCAGCGCCGACTTCCGGATGAACCTCGTGGAGGCCGTCTACGGCTGGCTGGCGCACGACAGCAAGATCGTGCCCCACGACACCCTCTACCCGGACGGCAAGACCGAGGAGCAGTCCACCCAGGAGAACGCCGAGGAGTTCAGCCAGTCCCAGGAGAGCGCCAAGGTCGCCGCCCTGAAGGAGCTGGGCGTCCCGGTGAAGTCCTGGGTGATCGTCTCCACCGTCGTCAAGGGCTCCCCGGCCGAGGGCAGGCTGCACGCCGGGGACGTGATCAAGGCCGTGGACGGGACGGCCGTCAAGCAGCCGTCCGACGTCGCCGAGTTCGTCACCCGGCACAAGCCCGGCCAGAAAGTCGTCTTCACCGTCGTACCGGCCAAGGAGCAGGCCGCCGCCGAGAAGCAGCACCGGACGGCGACGAAGACCCGGGACGTCGGCATCACGACGGCGACCTCCCACGACAGCGGTGCCCGGCGCGCCATCGTCGGGATCTCCGCCGGGACCGACCACACCTTCCCGTTCAGCATCGACATCAAGCTCGCCGACGTCGGCGGCCCCAGCGCCGGACTGATGTTCGCGCTCGGCATCTACGACAAGCTCACCCCGGGCAGCCTCACCGGCGGCAACTTCGTGGCCGGCACCGGCACCATCGACGACAAGGGGACGGTCGGGCCGATCGGCGGCATCGAGATGAAGACAGTCGGCGCGCGCAGCAAGGGCGCCCGTTACTTCCTCACCCCCGCCGACAACTGCGCGGCAGCCGCCAAGGACACCCCGAGCGGGCTCACGCTCGTCAAGGTGAAGACCATCGGTGACGCGCTCGGCGCCCTGAAGGACATCCGCGGCGGGGACACCGCCGCCCTGCCGAAGTGCACCACCAAGAGCTGACCGGCGGCCCGAAGACGCGGCTGGGGGCGCTCCCGATCAACGGGAGCGCCCCCACGCCGTACCTGAGGTGGTCAGTCCGCGAAGGTCGCCGCCAGCGCCTCGGCCAGGCCCGGCACCAGCTCCGGCCCCGTCAGGACCTCCGTCGCGGAGTCCTTCTCGCGCAGGCGCAGCGCCGACTCGCGGCCGCCGTCACGCAGCACCGCCACCGTCATGCGGACCTCCTGGCGCTCGGGGTGCTCCGCCACCCACTTCGCCAGCTTGGCGTCGCTCAGCCCCTGCGGCACCTGCGCCTCGGCGGACGGCGGCAGCATCATGCGCTCCACGGTGAGCGCGCAGCCCACCACCGCGTCCGGCCAGGCGATGGTGCCGAGGAACTCGTCGAGCGGCTTGTCCGTCGGGACCTCGTCCTGCTCGATCGGGGTGAGGCCGGCCGTCTCGGACTCCTCGTCGAGGCCGAGCTGGGTGGCGAGCGAGGGTTCCTGGGCCCGCAGTCGTGCGGTGTCTACGAGGGCGAAGAGGCGGGCGGGCTGGTCCCAGCCGAGGCCGGAGGCGTACTCGTCGATCTCGAGTACGGCCCGGGTGAGCGGGTTCGCTGCCATGGGAGTGTTGGACATGGTCACAATCCTGCCTCGTTCCCGGGCGGAATCGGGAACCGAGTGAACCGTGAGTAAGTTGCATAGGTGTGGCCCGCGCTCACGGGGGGCCTCGGCCGGCCCGTGAAGACGGGGGCCTGACGTTTCGACAGCGACTTCGAGGTGCGCACCTTGGCTTTCCAGATGCCGGACCGCGGCGGAGGCCCGACGGGGCCACGGATCAGAGCGGGACGCCCGTCCCGGCGGGCCCGGGCCCTGCTCATGACACTGGGCGTCCTCGCCGTCCTCGGCATGGTGTTCACCATGTTCGCGGGCTTCTGGACGGACTGGCTGTGGTACCGGTCGGTGCACTACTCGTCCGTGTTCACCACCACGCTGTGGACCAAGATCGGGCTGTTCTTCGTCTTCGGACTGCTGATGGCCGTATCCGTCGGCCTCAACATCTGGCTGGCGCACCGGCTGCGGCCTCCCTTGAGCGCCATGTCCATGGAGCAGCAGAGCCTCGACCGCTACCGGATGGGCATCGCGCCGTACAAGAGCTGGCTGCTGCTCGCCGTCGCCTGCCTCGTCGGGCTGATCGCCGGTGCCTCCGCCGCCGGCCAGTGGCGCACCTGGCTGATGTGGGTCAACGGCGTGCCCTTCCATCAGAAGGACCCGCAGTTCCACCTCGACGTCTCCTTCTACGCCTTCGACCTGCCCTGGTACCGGTTCCTGCTGGGCTTCGGCTTCGCCACCGCGATCCTGTGCCTGATCGCCGCCGCGCTCACCCACTACCTGTACGGCGGGCTGCGCGTCACCAGCCCGGGCGCGCGCGCCACCGCCGCCGCCACCGGGCATCTGTCGGTGCTCCTCGGCATCTTCGTGGCGCTGAAGGCGGTCGCCTACTGGCTCGACCGGTACGGGCTCGCCGTCAAGTCCAGCGACTTCAAGGCGACCGGCAACTGGACCGGCCTGCGCTACGTCGACGCCAACGCCTACCTGCCGGCCAAGACGATCCTGTTCTGCATCGCCGTCATCTGCGCGCTGCTGTTCTTCGCCACCCTGTGGCGGCGCACCTGGCAGCTTCCCGTCATCGGCTTCGGCCTGATGGTCCTCTCCGCGATCCTGATCGGCGGCCTGTACCCGGCCATCGTGCAGAAGTTCCAGGTGCAGCCCAACGAACAGGCCAAGGAGGCCCCGTACGTCCAGAAGAACCTCAAGGCGACCCGTGAGGCGTACGGCATCGACGACACCAAGGTCACCGAGTACGCGGGCAAGTCCACCACCGAGGACAAGACCAAGCTGCGTGACAAGGTCGGGGACACGGCGAGCATCCGCATCATGGACCCGAACGTCGTCTCGCCGACGTTCCAGCAACTGCAGCAGATCAAGGCCTACTACGGGTTCCCCACCAATCTCGACGTCGACCGGTACGCCAAGGACGGCAAGGAGCAGGACACCGTCATCGGCCTGCGCGAGCTGAACCTCGGCGGCATCCCGAAGAACAACTGGATCAACGACCACTTCCGCTACACGCACGGCTACGGCGCCGTCGCCGCCAAGGGCACCGAGGCCGACGCCGAGGGCCGCCCGGTCTTCACCGAGAAGAACCTGCCGTCCGAGGGCTCCCTCGGCAGCTACAAGCAGCAGATCTACTACGGCGAGAAGACCACCACGTACTCGATCGTCGGCGGCCCCCAGAAGGAGGTCGACTACTCCGACAACGAACGCGAGAAGACCACCAGCTACCAGGGCAAGAGCGGGGTCAACCTCGACAACCCGGTCAACCGGGCCGCGTACGCGGTGGCGTTCAACGAGCCGCAGATCCTCTACTCCGGTGCGATCGGCAAGGGTTCGCGGATCCTGTACAACCGCACCCCCAAGGAGCGCGTCGAGGCGGTCGCCCCTTGGCTGACCATCGACGGCGACGCCTATCCGGCCGTGGTGAACCACCGCATCCAGTGGATCGTCGACGCGTACACGACCACCAACGGCTATCCGTACGCCTCCCGTACGACGCTCGGTGACACGACGGCCGACTCGCTGACCGCGACGAACAACTCCCGTGCGGTGGTGGCCCAGCAGAACCAGGTCAACTACATCCGCAACTCGGTGAAGGCGACCGTCGACGCGTACACCGGCGAGGTCAAGCTCTACCAGTGGGACACCGCGGACCCCGTGCTGAAGACCTGGATGAAGGCCTTCCCCGGTACGGTCCAGCCGCGCGCGGACATCTCCGCGGGCCTGATGGAGCATCTGCGTTATCCGCAGGACCTGTTCAAGGTCCAGCGCGAGCTGCTCACCCGCTACCACGTGACCGACGCGCAGACCTTCCTCAGCGGCAGCGAGGTGTGGGAGGTGCCCGACGACCCGTCCAACGACTCGGGCAACGCCGTGCCGCCCTACTACCTGAGCATGAAGATGCCGGACCAGAGCGCCCAGGCGTTCTCGCTGACGACGACGTTCACGCCGAACGGGCGGGACAACCTCAGCGCCTTCATGGCCGTGGACTCCGACCCGCGGGCCGCCGACTACGGCAAGATCAGGGTCCTGAAGCTGCCGGCGAGCACCACCGTCTACGGCCCCAAGCAGGTCCAGAGCCAGTTCAACTCCGAGTCGGACATCGCGGAGACCATCAGCCTGCTGAGCAGAGGCCACTCCAAGGTCGAGTACGGCAACCTGCTGACGGTGCCCCTGGACGGAGGACTGCTCTACGCGGAGCCCGTCTACGTCCGTGGTGGTTCGCTGAAGTACCCCTTGCTGCGCAAGGTGCTGGTCACCTACGAGGGCAGGACCGCCTTCGAGAACACCCTGGACGAGGCGCTCAACAAGGTGTTCGGCGTGCAGGGTTCGACGACACCTCCGAAGACCGGGAACAACCCGCCCGACACCGGTGACCCGACGGTCAGGCAGGCGCTCGACGACGCCCAGAAGGCGTTCGAGGCCGGGCAGGAGGCCCTGCAGAAGCCGAAGCCCGACTGGGCCGCGTACGCCAAGGCGCAGGACGATCTCGAGGCGGCGCTGAAGCGGGCCGAAGAGGCGCAGGCCAAGGCGGACAAGGCCGCCGGCAGCGGCAAGGCCTCCGGCGGCGACAAGAGCTGATCAAGACCTCCCCGCGCCGTGATACGGTTGCTGAACAACGGCGCGGGGTGGAGCAGCTCGGTAGCTCGCTGGGCTCATAACCCAGAGGTCGCAGGTTCAAATCCTGTCCCCGCTACTGAAGACGAAGGCCCGGATTCCTTACAGGGATCCGGGCCTTCGTGGTGTGCGAACTCATGTACAGATCGGGGGAGACGGCCGCGCCGCCGTGGGGAGTTGGGCTGTCTGTGTTTGACTTATCTCTCTGTGGGCATGTCGACAAAACGCTGAAGTGACCTCACGGGCTGCGGTATACCGGGTGTACCCAGGTTGCAGGTGGTGCGACGATGGACGTTATGGGGGACAAGGCAACTCTGTTCGAGACAGGGCGATTTGTGCAGTCTGCGGGTGAGGGGCCGACCCGGGACGAAATGGGCGACATGGGGGATGCCGCCGAGGACGTACGCCTCCGGCTCGCCGCGCGGACCGGCGACACCGAGGCGATGAGCGTCCTCGGTGCCATGCTGCTGCGCAGCGGAGACCTCGACGGGGCCGAGCCCCACCTGCGCGCCGCCACCGCGGCCGGCGACCGCGCCGCCGCCAACAACCTGGGTGTCCTCCTGCACCAGCGCGGCTACGCCGAGGAGGCCGCCGGCTGGTGGCGGATCGCCGCCGTGGCCGGCTCCGCCGCCGCCGCGCACGCGCTGGGCCGCCACCACCGTGAGCGCGGGGACGAGCCCGCCGCCGAGTACTGGCTGCGCCAGTCCGCCGAGCAGGGCCATGCCCTGGGCGCCTACGCGCTCGCCGACCTGCTGGAGCACCGCGGGGACGCCTCGGCCGGGGACTGGATGCGGGCCGCCGCCGAGCGCGGGCACCGTGAGGCCGCCTACCGGCTGGCGCGCGTGCTCGACCGGAAGGCCGGAGCCGAGGACGAGGCCGGGTCCGACAACGCTGTCGAGGAGATCGAGCAGTGGTACCGGCAGGCCGCCGCCCGCGGTCACCGGCGGGCCGCGCTGCACCTCGGGGCGATCCTCGAGAAGCGCGGGGATCTCAAGGAGGCCGGACGCTGGTACCTGACCTCCGCCAAGGACGGGGAGGCCCGGGCCGCCTGCGCGCTGGGCTTCCTGCTGCGCGACGCCGGGGACACCGAGAGCGCGGCCGTGTGGTGGCTCAGGGCCGCCCAGGACGGCGACGGCAACGCGGCCAACGCGCTGGGCGCGCTGCACGCCGAGCGCGGCGAGACCCAGACCGCCGAGCGCTGGTACCGGGCCGCGCTGGACGCCGGGGACGACAACGGGGCCTACAACCTCGGGCTGCTCTGCGCCGAGCAGGGCCGGACCGCGCAGGCCGAGCAGTGGTACCGGCGAGCGGCGTACGCCGGGCACCGGGAGGCGGCGAACGCGCTGGCCATCCTGCTGCTCCAGGGCGACGACCCGGCCGGTGCGGAGCCCTGGTTCTCCAAGGCGGCCGAGGCCGGCAGTGTGGACGCCGCGTTCAACCTGGGCATCCTGCACGCCGGGCGGGGCACCGGGGAGGACGCCGGGATCGCGCTGCGCTGGTACGAGCGCGCGGCCGCCGCCGGGCACACCGAGGCCGCCCTGCAGGTCGGGATCGCCCGGCTGCGTGAGGGCGACGAGCAGGGGGCCGAGCGGCACCTGCGCTGCGCGGCCGGCGGTGGCAACCCGGAGGCGGCGTACCGGCTCGCGACCCTGCTGGACGCGCGGCGGCCCCCGGAGCCGGCGCACGAGCTGGGCGAGATCGTGCACGAGAAGACCGAGTGCGAGGAGTGGTACGAGCGGGCGGCCTCCCAGGGGCACCGCCGTGCCCAGGTGCGGGTGGGCATGCTCGCCGCGGCCCGGGGGGACGTGGTCGAGGCCGCGCGGTGGTACCGGGCGGCGGCAGAGGCCGGATCGCGCAACGGGGCGTTCAACCTCGGCCTGCTGCTGGCCCGGGAGGGCAGCGAGCCCGAGGCGGCGGTGTGGTGGACCCGGGCCGCCGACGCCGGGCACGGCCGGGCGGCGCTCCGGCTGGCCCTGGTCTACGCGCGTCGTGGCGAGCTGGCGGAGGGACAGAGATGGGCCGACCGCGCGGTGGCGCTGGGGCCGGCGGAGGTGTCCGAACGGGCGGGCCGGCTGCGGGACGCCCTGCGGGAGGAGCTCTCGGCGTGACCCCGGCCACTCGCCGGTAATGGATTTGCTTCCGCGGGCTTCCCTCCCGTAGTGTCGTGTTCACCGACGCGGGGTGGAGCAGCTCGGTAGCTCGCTGGGCTCATAACCCAGAGGTCGCAGGTTCAAATCCTGTCCCCGCTACTGAAGGCCGAGGGCCGGAATCCAGAAATGGATTCCGGCCCTCGGTCGTTTCGCTTCCCGGTAGCGAGCGCGCGAAAGGAGAGGGGCCGCGGCCCCTCTCCTCGTATGTCTGGCGTCAGATGCCCTGTGTCACGCGCCGGCGCAGTTCGGGCAGAGCCCCCGGTACGTCACCTCGACGTCCGACACCGTGAAGCCGAAGCGCTCGGTGTCGGGGAGGTCGGCGAGCGGGTTGCCCGTGGGATGCACGTCACGGATCGCGCCGCAGTGAGCGCAGACCAGGTGGTGGTGCGGCTGGTGTGCGTTCGGGTCGTAGCGCTTGGCGCGCTTGTCCGTCGTGACCTCGATCACCTCGCCGAGGGTCACCAGCTCGCCCAGCGTGTTGTAGACGGTCGCCCGGGAGATCTCCGGCAGCTTCGTGACGGCCCGCGCATGGACCTCGTCGGCCGTCATGTGGACGTGCTCGCCGTCGAGAACCTCGGCCACCACGCGTCGCTGTGCGGTCATCCGCCATCCGCGTCCGCGCAGCCGTTCCAGTAGGTCGCTCATGGAAGCAGCGTAACAGCAAGAGGACCAGATTCCGAACAGGTGTGACTTTGGAATAACATTTGACTTGGACAATGTCCAATGTAGGATCGAAGCCGGCTTTGACCAATGGACAGGACTGGTCGGTAATGACGCAGGAGGCGTACGTGACGCAGGGACCGCTCACCACGGAGGCCGGTGCACCGGTGGCCGACAACCAGAACAGCGAGACCGCAGGCGTCGGCGGCCCGGTGCTCGTGCAGGACCAGCTGCTCCTGGAGAAGCTGGCCCACTTCAACCGCGAGCGCATCCCGGAGCGCGTCGTGCACGCCCGGGGCGCGGGGGCGTACGGCACCTTCACGGTGACCGCCGACGTCACCCCGTACACGCGCGCCGCCTTCCTCTCCGAGGTCGGCAAGGAGACCGAGACGTTCCTGCGCTTCTCGACCGTGGCCGGCAATCTGGGCGCGGCGGACGCGGTCCGGGACCCGCGCGGCTTCGCGCTGAAGTTCTACACCGAGGAGGGCAACTACGACCTCGTCGGCAACAACACCCCGGTGTTCTTCATCCGCGACGCGATCAAGTTCCCGGACTTCATCCACACCCAGAAGCGCGACCCGTACACCGGTTCCACCGAGGCGGACAACGTCTGGGACTTCTGGAGCCTGAGCCCGGAGAGCACCCACCAGGTCACCTGGCTGTTCGGCGACCGAGGCATCCCGGCCTCGTACCGGCACATGGACGGCTTCGGCTCGCACACCTACCAGTGGAGCAACGAGGCCGGCGAGGTCTTCTGGGTGAAGTACCACTTCAAGACCGACCAGGGGATCCGGAACCTCACCGCCGAGGAGGCCGAGGTCCTGGCGGGCAGGGACCCCGACTCCCACCAGCGCGACCTGCGCGAGGCGATCGAGCGCGGCGAGTTCCCGAGCTGGACCGTGGGCGTGCAGATCATGCCGGCGGCGGACGCGGCGACGTACCGCTTCAACCCGTTCGACCTGACCAAGGTCTGGCCGCACGCGGACTACCCGGTCATGGAGATCGGCAGGCTGGAGCTGAACCGCAACCCGCGGAACGTCTTCGCCGAGGTCGAGCAGTCGATCTTCTCGCCCGCGCACTTCGTGCCCGGTATCGGCCCCTCGCCCGACAAGATGCTCCAGGGCCGCCTGTTCGCCTACGGCGACGCGCACCGCTACCGCGTCGGCGTCAACGCGGACCACCTTCCGGTGAACCGCCCGCACGCCGCCGAGGCGCGCACCAACTCCCGGGACGGCCACCTCTACGACGGCCGGCACGGCGGTGCGAAGAACTACGAGCCGAACAGCTTCGGGGGGCCGCGGCAGACCGGCCGGCCCCTGTGGCAGCCGTTCGACGGCTTCCCCGCCGGCACCGGCGCCCACCCGACGCCGCTGCACGCCGAGGACGACGACTTCGTGCAGGCGGGCGACCTCTACCGGCTGATGTCGGAGGAGGAGAAGGAGCGCCTGGTCGGCAACCTGGCCGGGGCGATCTCCCAGGTCTCGCGCGAGGACATCGCCGACCGCGCGATCGGCAACTTCCGCAGCGCCGACGCCGACTTCGGCAAGCGGCTGGAGGCCGCGGTACAGGCGCTGCGCGGCTGAGCCGCCCCTGCTGCCGACCTGAGCGCCCTTGAGGGCGGGCCGGATCCCCGATGGGGCCGGCCCGCCCTTATGCGCTCAGAGCGCCGGTGCCGGCTCCCGGGCCGGGACCCAGCAGCGGATGATGTCGCGGACCGACACGATGCCGACGGGCTCGCCGCGGTCGAGGACCACCAGGTGCCGGAAGTTGCCGCGGGTCATGGCCCGGGCCGCCTCCTGGAGGGTCCAGGTCGGGGTGGCGAAGACGACGTCGGTGGTGGTGTGGGCGTGGGTGCGTTCCGTGTCCGGGTTCTGGCCGAGGCCGACGGAGTTGAGGATGTCGCGTTCGGTGAGGATGCCGACGCCGCCGGCGTCGGGGTCGAGGACCACGGCGGCGCCGACGTGGCGGGCGGACATCAGGGCGGCTGCCTGACGCAGGGTGTGGGCGGGGCCGACGGTGAGGACCACCGTGCTCATGGCGTCTCGGACGAGCATGGGATGAGGCCACCTCCTAGGAATCCATGACGTTGTGCACGGATTCACAAGTTCACAAGTGGGGGTCGACCTCAGAGTGCCCGGTAAAGAGCGGGTCAACAAGAGGGCGCGCGCGGCCAGTTGAGGGCGTGCGCGGAACTCGCCGGGTGCTCAGGGGCGCCGGCGCTGGTCGAGGTGGTCCAGCAGGAGGTCGTGCAGCAGGCCGTTCGACGCCGCCGCGTTGCCGCTGTGCGGGCCCGGACGGCCGTCCAGCCCGGTGAAGGTGCCGCCGGCCTCGGTGACGATGATCGCGTTCGCCGCCATGTCCCACAGGGACAGCTCCGGCTCGGCGCAGATGTCGACGGAGCCCTCCGCGACCATCATGTAGGGCCAGAAGTCGCCGTACGCGCGCGTGCGCCACACCTCGCGGGTCAGGTCCAGGAAGCCGTCCAGGCGGCCCTGCTCCTCCCAGCCGGAGAGCGAGGAGTACGCGAAGGACGCGTCCCCCAGCTCGCCGACCTGGGAGACGTGGATGCGGGACGCGGAGGTCAGACTGCGGCCGGTGAAGGCGCCGTGGCCCTTGGCGGCCCACCAGCGGCGGCCGAGGGCGGGGGCGGAGACGAGGCCGACGACCGGGTGGTAGCCGCCCTCGCCCGCCTCCATCAGCGAGATGAGGGTGGCCCAGACCGGAACGCCCCGGACGTAGTTCTTCGTGCCGTCGATCGGGTCGATCACCCAGCGGCGGGGCCCCGTGCCCTCGACGCCGTACTCCTCCCCGAGGACCGCGTCCCGCGGTCGGGCGCGCTTGAGGTGGCCGCGGATGAGTTCCTCCGCCGCTTTGTCCGCCTCGCTCACCGGGGTCATGTCCGGCTTCGTCTCCACCTTCAGGTCGAGCGCCTTGAAACGGTCCATGGTGGTGGCGTCGGCCGCGTCCGCGAGTACGTGGGCGAGGCGGAGGTCGTCGAGGTAGTCCGGCATGCCTTGACCGTATCTGCCATGGACGCCACGGGGCCACAAGGGGCCGGGGCCGGGCGGGGTGGAAGGGTGGCCCGCGCACCCTTGACAGTGCGGGGGAGCGCGTCAAATCTGGGCAGAGTTGTCCGCCCCAGGGAGGCGATGATGCCTGCGGCCCGGGAATCCCTACTGGACGCCGCCGCCACGGCGCTCGCGCGCCGGCCGTGGTCCGCGGTGCGGATGGTCGACGTGGCCGCGGCGGCCGGGGTGTCCCGGCAGACGCTGTACAACGAGTTCGGGAGCAAGGAGGGGCTGGCCAGGGCGCTGGTGCGGCGGGAGGCCGACGGATATCTCGCCGGGGTGGAACGGGCCCTCGCCGCGCATACCGACCCGCGCGACCGGCTCACCGCCACCGCCGAGTGGATGGCGTCGGCTGCCCGGGGGAGCGCGCTGGTACGGGCCATGCTCACCGGGTGCTGGAGCGAACGCCTCCCGGCGCCGGCGCTCGCCGCGGTGCGGTCCTCCTCCCCGGTACCCGCGCAGCGCCGGGCGGACGGGCCGCTGCCCTCGCCCGGCGACTTCGTGCGGCTGGTACGGGACCGGGCGGTGACCGTGCTGGCCGGGCCCGCCGCGGCCACGGAGGACACCGCCGACCTGACCCGTTCCTGCGAACTGGCCGTACGCCTCGCCCTGTCCTGCGTCGCGGCGCCACCGGAGGAGGAAGGCGTGGCGGAACTGGTGCGCGGCGTCCTGGTTCGTCACCTGGTGTGACCCGCGGCCTCCGGGCCGGGGGCGAGAGAGAACGCCCGGCGGTGGCCCGAGCGGTGGCCGGCCTCAGGGCGTCGACGGCGAGCCGGCCGGGGCGCGCCGCCGTGGCAGGCTCAGGGTGGCGAATTCAGCCGCAGCCGTGCCACAGGGTGCCGGCCACGACCGGCCCCGCGGACGCGAGCCGTCGCTCTCTCAGTGCGCCGAGCCCGACAGCTGGAGGCCGATCACGCCGATGATGACGAAAGAGATCGAGACGATCTTCAGGGTCGACACCAGGTCGCCGAGGAAGACCATGCCGTAGATCGCGGTGCCCGCCGCGCCGATCCCGGTCCACACCGCGTACGCGGGGCCGACGTCGAGCTTCTTCAGGGACAGGGTCAGCAGGCCGAAGCTGCCGAGGGCGAAGGACGCGAACGCGATCGTCGGCCACAGCCGGGTGAACCCGTGCGAGAGCTTGAGGCACACGGCGAAACCGGTCTCCAGAATCCCGGCCACTATGACCAGCAGCCACGCCATGTGCGGTCCTCCCGTAGGTCCGGATCTCCGGCTCGGTGCGATTATGCACTTACCGAACGCGACCCCCGGCAAACCCCGCGGCCCTCAGTCGCCGTCCCTGCGGTCCCGCGTGGCCAGCAGCCGGCGCAGCGAGTAGAGCCGCGCCGGATCGGCGTGACCCTCCTCGACGTACGCGTCCAGCGCGCAGTCCGGCTCGTCGTGACTGCACGCGCGCGGGCAGCCCTCGGTGCCCGGCTGCAGGTCCGGGAAGGCGAGGATCACCCGGGAGGGATCGATGTGCGCCAGGCCGAAGGAGCGCACGCCCGGGGTGTCGACGACCCATTCGGCCGCCCCGGCGAGGGGCAGCGCCAGGGCGGAGGTGGTGGTGTGGCGGCCGCGGCCCGTCACCGCGTTGACATGGCCGGTCGTACGCCGCAGGTCCGCCGGGACGAGCGCGTTGACCAGGGTCGTCTTGCCCACGCCCGAGTGGCCCACGAACGCGGTGATCCGGCCTTCCAGGTGCTCGCGCACCCGGTCGGCGGCGTCGCCGTTCTCCAGTTCCTCCCGGCTGGTGACGACGTACGGGATGTCGAGCGCGCCGTACAGCTCCAGCAGTTTGTCCGGCGGGGCCAGGTCGGACTTCGTCATCACCAGCAGCGGCTCCAAGCCGCCGTCGTAGGCCGCCACCAGGCAGCGGTCGATCAGGCGCGGGCGCGGCTCGGGGTCGGCGAGAGCCGTGACGATCGCCAGTTGGTCGGCGTTTGCGACGACCACCCGCTCGTAGGGGTCGTCGTCGTCCGCGGTGCGGCGCAGCACCGAGGTGCGCTCCTCGATGCGCACGATCCGCGCGAGAGTGTCCTTCCTGCCGGACAGATCGCCGACCAGGGCCACCCGGTCGCCCACGACGGCCGCCTTGCGGCCCAGCTCCCGGGCCTTCATCGCCAGCACGGTCCGGTCCCCGACCAGGCATGTCAGCCGGCCCCGGTCGACGGTGAGGACCATGCCCTCGGCCGCGTCCTCGTGCTTGGGCCGGATATTGGTACGCGGCCGGTTGCCCTTGCGGTTGGGGCGGCTGCGGATGTCGTCCTCGTCGGTGTGCTTGCCGTAGCGGCGCATGATCCCAGTCCGCCCGTCAGTTCCCCAGCATCCCGGTCCACAACTCGGGGAAGTCCGGCAGGGTCTTCGCCGTCGTCGCCACGTTCTCGATCCGCACACCCTCGACCGCCAGGCCGATGATCGCACCGGCGGTGGCCATGCGGTGGTCCTCGTAGGTGTGGAACACCCCTCCGTGCAGCGGGCGCGGGCGGATGTGCAGGCCGTCGGCCGTCTCGGTGACGTCGCCGCCGAGTTCGTTGATCTCCTTGGTGAGCGCGGCCAGCCGGTCCGTCTCGTGCAGCCGCAGATGGGCCACGCCCCGCAGGGTCGAGGGGGAGTCGGCGAGCGCGGCCACCGCGGCGATGCCCGGGGTCAGCTCGCCGACGTCGCTCAGGTCGACGTCGATGCCGTGCACGGCGCCCGAGCCGGTGAACACCAGCCCGAACTCGGTCAGCTCGCAGGAGCCGCCCATTTCGGTGAAGATCTCGCGCAGCCGGTCACCCGGCTGGGTGGTCCGCTCCGGCCAGTCCGGGATCAGCACCTTGCCGCCCGTGACCAGGGCCGCCGCCAGGAACGGCTGGGCGTTGGAGAGGTCCGGCTCGATCGTCAGGTCCCGGCCGAGCAGCGCACCCGGCGTCACCCGCCACACGTTCGGCTCGCCGCCCGACTCCGGGGTGTCCACCTGGGCGCCGACCGCGCGCAGCATGTCCACGGTCATCCGGATGTGCGGCAGGGAGGGCAGGGAGGCCCCGGTGTGCCGGACCTCGACACCCTGGTTGAAGCGCGGAGCGGAGAGCAGCAGCGCGGAGACGAACTGGGAGGACGAGGAGGCGTCGATCGACACCGGACCACCGTCCAGCGCTCCGGCGCCGTGCACCGTCAGCGGCAGCGCGCCCCGGCCGTCGTCGTCGATCCGGGCACCGAGCACCCGCAGCGCGTCGATCACGCCGTTGAGCGGACGCTCGTACGACCGCGGGTCCCCGTCGAACCGGATCGGGCCGTCGGCCAGCGCGGCCACCGGCGGCAGGAAGCGCATCACCGTGCCGGCGTTGCCGACGTCGACCGTGGCCGGACCGTGCAGGCCGGTCGGCAGCACGCGCCAGGCCTCACCGGAGCCGTCCGGGCCGACCCCTTCCTCGATCTCCACGCCCATGGTCCGCAGGGCGCCGGCCATCAGCAGGGTGTCGCGGGAGCGCAGCGGACGGCGCAACCAGCCGGGCTCGGAGGCGAGGGCGGCCAGCACGAGGGCTCGGTTGGTCACCGACTTGGACCCGGGCACGTGGACCGTCGCGTCGACGGCTCCGCTCGCGTGCGGGGCGGGCCAGAGGGCGGGGTGGGCGGTGTTCGGGGCCATGGGGCCACTTTATAAGGAGGGCCCGGTATCAACCTTCCAGCAGCCAGCGGCCCCCGCCGATCAAGGAGCACAGGGACACCGCGTGGAACAGGAACAGCCACAGGCCCGCCGGGACGTGCGTGAGGCGGGAAAGCTGGTCCGCGTCGGAGTCGCCCGCGCCTCCCCGCGTCCGCTTGGCCTGCAGCTCGAACGGCGGCCGTACCCCGCCGAGCAGCAGGAACCACACCACCGCGTACGCGAACGCCGCCTGCACCTGCGGCCCGGTGAGCCACGACACCAGCAGGAAGGCGCCGCCGGCCAGCACCACGGTCAGTACGCCGTACGCGTTGCGGATCATCACCAGCATGACGACCAGCAGGGCGGTCGCCGCCCAGAGCAGCAGGGTGATGTGGCCGGCGGCCAGCAGCGCGGCACCGCCCAGGCCCAGCAGGGAGGGCGCCGTGTACCCCGCCGCCGCGGTGAGGATCATGCCCAGGCCGTACGGCTTGCCCCGGCTGAGCGTGAGGCCGCTGGTGTCGGAGTGCAGGCGGATACCGGTGAGCTGCCGGCCGGTGAGCAGCGCCACCAGGCCGTGTCCGCCCTCGTGCGCGATGGTGATGGCGTTGCGGGCTATGCGCCACAGGGTGTGCGGTACGACGACGGCGAGCGCGGCGACCCCGGTGGCCAGCACCACCCACAGGTCGGGATCGGGCTGGCTGCCGATGAGCCGGTCCCAGAGGCTGGCGGTGAGGCTTTCCATATGACCGAGTGGCTCCCTGTCCTCGTACGGAGTCTGGCAGTGTGGCACGTATGTGCGGACGGTATGCATCCAGTCGTAGGCCCGAGGATCTCGCAGGAATCTTCGAGATCGAGAAGTGGGAGCCGGAGGAGACCCTGGAGCCGGACTACAACGTGGCTCCCACCAAGGAGGTCTACGCCGTCCTGGACCGTCCGTTGAAAGACGCCGCGGACCCGCGTCCGGTTCGGCAGCTCCGCAGGCTGAAGTGGGGCCTGGTGCCCTCCTGGTCGAAGACGCCCGAGGGCGGCGCCCGGATGATCAACGCGCGCGCCGAGACCGTGCACGAGAAGCCCGCCTACCGCCGCGCCTTCGCCGCCCGGCGCTGCATCCTGCCCGCCGACGGCTACTACGAGTGGGTCACCGGCACCCAGGAGCGCGAGCTGGAGGTCGAGGGGAAGAAGAAGCGGCCGCGCAAACAGCCGTACTTCGTGCTGCCCGCCGACGGCTCGGTCTTCGCGATGGCCGGCCTGTACGAGTTCTGGCGGGACCGGACCCTGCCCGACGACCACCCCGGCGCCTGGTGGGTGACCTGCTCGGTGATCACCACGGAGGCGGAGCGGACCCCGCTGGCGGTCGCCCCCGCCGAGGGACCGCACTCCCTGGCCGACATCCACCCCCGCATGCCGCTCATGCTCACCCCGGACCGCTGGGACGCCTGGCTGGACCCCTCCCGCACCGACCCCGACGGCCTGCGCGAGCTGCTCGACCCGCCCCCGCACGGCCTGATGCGCGCCTATCCGGTCTCCACCGCCGTCAGCAACGTCCGCAACGGCGGCCCGGAGCTGCTGAAGGAGCTCGAGGCGGCGGAAGTCGGCACACTCTTCTGACGTGACCACCATGACCACACAGACCGTCCCGACCGACGCCGGCGACGCCCGGATCACCTGGCACCGGGCGGGCGGAGCCCGGCTCGTCCTCGCGGTGAGCCATGGCGCCGGGGGCGGCATCGAGGCCCGGGACCTCCAGGCGCTCGCCCGGGTGCTCCCCGCACACGGGGTGACCGTGGCCCTCGTCGAGCAGCCCTGGCGGGTGGCCGGCAAGAAGCTCGCGCCCGCACCGAAGACGCTGGACACCGGCTGGCGGGGCCTGTGGCCCGCCCTGGCGGAGCCGGGACTTCCCGTCGTCTCCGGCGGCCGCAGCGCGGGCGCCCGGGTCGCCTGCCGCACCGCCGCCGAGCTGGGCGCGCACGCCGTACTCGCGCTGAGCTTCCCGCTGCACCCGCCGGGCAGGCCGGAGAAGTCCCGCGCCGCGGAACTGCTCGGTGCCGGGGTGCCCACCCTGGTCGTGCAGGGCGGGAACGACCCCTTCGGCAGACCGGCGGAGTTCCCCGAGGGAGCCCACCGGCTGATCGAGGTGCCCGGCGGCGATCACGGCTTCGCCGTGCCCAAGCGCGCGGAGATCACCCAGGAACAGGCTCTGGAGATCATCACCGACGGCGTCGTGGAGTGGACCGGCTCACTCGGGTGACCCGGGAATGCCCGGCGACGGGGCGCTGTTGAGGCGGACAGAAGTGCTGAGGGATCAGCGCCGACGTCGTTGGAAAGGAAGTCCGCCGCATGGGTTCGACGTACTGCCCGAGCCGCAGCAGCCGCGCTGACCTGGACTGGACGGTGCTGCACGCGGCCAGGACCGCTCCTATTCGAGCGGCGGCAGGTACGGGTCGTGTTCTATCCTCCGAAACAGGTGGGACCGGTTTCGGTCCCGTCCGGGAACTTGAGGAGGTGGGTCCGGTCACCGGTACCGACGCAGGGACCGACAACGGCCAGGCGGAGCAGCCCGAGGGCCAGGGCACGAGCGCGGACACGGGGACCGGCTCCGAGTCGACCGCGGAGCGCAGCGCGCGCTTCGAGCGGGACGCGCTGGAATTCCTCGACCAGATGTACTCGGCCGCCCTGCGCATGACGCGCAATCCGGCCGACGCCGAGGACCTGGTACAGGAGACCTACGCCAAGGCGTACGGGTCCTTCCACCAGTTCCGCGAGGGCACCAACCTCAAGGCGTGGCTGTACCGGATCCTGACCAACACCTTCATCAACTCGTACCGCAAGAAGCAGCGCGAACCCCAGCGCAGCGCGGCCGAGGAGATCGAGGACTGGCAGCTCGCCCGCGCCGAGTCGCACATGTCGACGGGCCTGCGCTCCGCCGAGTCGCAGGCGCTCGACCACCTGCCCGACTCGGACGTGAAGGAAGCGCTGCAGGCGATCCCCGAGGAGTTCCGCATCGCCGTCTACCTCGCGGACGTAGAGGGCTTTGCGTACAAGGAGATCGCGGACATCATGGGGACACCCATCGGTACGGTGATGTCCCGGCTGCACCGGGGCCGCCGTCAGCTGCGCGGCATGCTGGAGGACTACGCCCGGGAACGCGGACTGGTCCCGGCGGGCGCCGGAGAGTCGAACGAAGCGAAAGGCTCGGGCTCATGAGCTGCGGAGAGCCGCACGAGACGGACTGCAGTGAGGTCCTCGACCACCTCTACGAGTTCCTCGACAGCGAGATGCCGGACGTCGACCGCGACAAGTTCCAGCACCACTTCGAGGAATGCTCGCCGTGCCTGGAGAAGTACGGCCTGGAGCAGGCCGTGAAGAAGCTCGTCAAGCGGTGCTGCGGCCATGACGACGTGCCCGCCGACCTGCGTGCCAAGGTCATGGGGCGGATCGACCTGATCCGCTCCGGGCAGACCGTCCCCGAGCACGACGTCACCAAGGCGCCGGTGACACCGCAGGAGTCCTGACCCGCGCCCTCCGGCCGGCCGCCCCTATCACCCGAACGTGCTAATCCTCGGGTCATGGGCCCCCGGACCCCCCGAATCCCGCCCTAGGCTCCGAGCCTGCACCGGCACGGTCGGGGGAGGGGCGCGATGGAGGCGGCGGTTCCGGCGAGAGCGCAAGGCTATGTGGCCTGTGTCGCCCTGCTCGCCGCGCTCTGTGTCCTGCCCCTGCACGCCACCCGCACGCCCTGGTGGGCGCTGGCCCTGCTGGCCGCGCTGTACGCGGCCTGCGAGCACGTCGTACGGCGCCGCTTCGGCGGAACGTTCTATCCGGTGCTGCTCGCCGGTGCCTTCCTGCTGCCGCCGCCCGCCGCCGCGCTGGTCCCGCTGCCGGCCGCCCTGCTCGCCCATGTCGAGCACGGGCCGGTGCTGCCCCGGCGCGTCTGGCGGGCCGCGCGGCCGGCGCTCGCCGTGTGGGCCGCGGCCCAGGTCCACTGGGCGCTGGGCGGCCGGGACGCCGTCGTGGCCCACGCCTTCCCCTACGCCCTCGTGCCCGCGGGGGCGGCCGTGCTCGCCTTCTGCGTGGTGCTCGCCGCGCTGGACGGCGGTGTCCTCGTAGCGGGCGTGGGGGCTCCCACGCCCGTCGGGCAGTGGGGGAGGGAACCGGCGCGCAGGGCCTGGCGCGGGCTGCTGTCCCGCTCGCTGGCGCCGGTCGCGGTGCACGGGCTCGCCGGGCTGATGATGGCCGTACTGTGGCGCAGCCGGTACGGCCCCGTCTCCGCGCTGCTCGTCCTGCTGCCGATGGGCGTCTCCTGCTGGGTCTTCGCCCAGTACCACCGGGAGCGGGCCGCCCACCAGGCCACCATCCGCGCCCTGGTGCAGGCCGTCGACATCAAGGACGGCTACACCCGCGGCCACAGCGAGCGGGTCGGCCGCGCCTCGGTGCTGATCGCCCGCGAACTCGGCCTGGACGACGAACGCGTCGAGGTGCTGCGCTTCGCCGGCATCCTGCACGACGTCGGCAAACTCGGCGTCCCCACCCGGCTGCTGCGCAAGGACGGCCCGCTGACCCCCGAGGAGCGGCGGATCATCGAACTGCACCCGGAGTACGGCCACGAGATGGTCCGCGGGATCTCCTTCCTCGGTGAGGCCCGCGCGGCGATCCTGCACCACCATGAACGGCTCGACGGCAGCGGCTACCCGTACGGGCTGGCGGGCGGTCAGATCCCCGAGTGCGCCCGTGTGGTCGCCGTCGCCGACGCCTTCGACGCGATGACCTCCACCCGGTCCTACAGCAGGGCCCGCCCGGTGGAGGCGGCGGTCAAGGAGCTGGAGCGCTGCGCGGGCACCCACTTCGACCCGCGCATGGTCACGGCACTCGTCCGGGCGCTGAGCCGGCACGGCTGGCACCCGGCCGTCACCGCCGACGACGCCCCGCCCACGGTCCCGGCCCAGCATCCGGCCGCGGGCCGCCACAGCGGGGCACACCGGTGACCGCTCTCCGCCTCATCCACGCCTGCGCCGCCCTCACCGCCGCCGTCTGCCTCGCCCTCACCCTGTGGACCGGCGTCGACGACCCGGGCGTCGCGCTCGCCTTCGGCGTGCTCATAGCCGTCGGTGAGCTGACCCGGTGGTCCGGCACCGGGGCGCGCCGGACCGCGCCGCTGGGCACCGCCGGGTCGCTGTCGTACGCCCTGCTGGGGCCCGACGCCGGACATCCCACCGGGCACAGCGCCGCGCAGGTCGTCACCGTCGTCCTCGCCGCCTCCCTGCTCGGCGGCGTTCCGCACATCTGGTGCGGCCGCTCGCCCACCCTCGACCATCTCGCCCGTCGCGTCCTGACCGCCGGCTTCGCCGCCGTCTGCTTCCAACCCCTCTTCAACAGGGGGGCGTTCCGGAGCTGGGACGGTCCCGCCTACGCCCTGCTGCTCGTCGCGCTGCTCGTCCTCACCGCGCTCTGCGACGCCGTCCTCGCCGCCGCCCTCGCCCACTCCCGCACCCGCTGGCGCTTCGGCCCGCTGCTGCGCGACGAACTGCGCGGACTGCTCGGCATCGGCTCCGCCGTGTGCGCGACCGGCGCGGTCATGGCGCTCGCGGTCGCCGTGGCCGGGCTCTGGGCGCTGCCCGTGTTCTGCCTGCCGCTGCTGCTCACCCAGCTCTCGGTCCGCCGCTACGCCGCCGTGCGGGCCACCTACCGGCAGACCATCGCCTCCCTCGCCCGGGCCACCGAGGTGGCCGGCTGCACCCCCGCCGGGCACGCCCACCGGGTCGCGGCGCTCAGCCGGGCCGTCGGCCGCGACCTGGGTCTTTCCCGGCCCGAGCTGACCGTGCTCGAGTACGCGGCGCTGATGCACGACATCGGCCAGCTCAGCCTCGTCGACCCGGTCCCGGCCGGAGCCACCGCCACACTGCCCGGCGATGAGCAGCGGCGCATCGCGCTGCTCGGCGGCGCCGTCGTGCGGCAGACCGGGGTGGACGCGGCGGTCGCCACGGTCGTGGAGCGGCAGGCCGATCCGTACCCGGAGCAGCCGCTGGCCGCGCGGATCGTGCGGGCCGTGAACGCCTACGAGGAGAAGGCCCGCGACGCCGGGCCCGAGGGGCCGCTCATGGCCCTGGAGGAGCTACGCCTGGCCACCGCGGGGGACTACGCTCCCGAGGTTGTCGAATCCCTTGCCCGGGTACTCTCCCAGGCGCTGTCTGACCCTGCGGGTGACGGGGTAACCCATGGGTAATGAGCGCCTTTGAGGCCGTACGTGGTTGGATGCGAGGGAGAGGGTGTCCGGGGGCACAAGCCAGCCCACTGTGCGGAAATGGAACTGGCAGGCGGGAATCGTGAGGATCTTCGGAAAGGGACGACACCGGCCCTCCGCCTCCTGGCGGCAGGCCACTGACCGGGCGTTCACGCTCATCGGCGACGGCCGGTACGAGGACGCGGGCGAGCTGCTGACACGCGCCGCGGACCTGGAGCCCTGGCTGGCGGAGTCCTGGTTCAACCTCGCCCTGCTGCACAAGTTCCGGCACGACTGGGAGCAGGCCCGCGCCGCCGGTCTGCGGGCGGTCGCGCTGCTGGACCGGGAGACCGGCGCCCCCGACTGGTGGAACGTCGGCATCGCCGCGACCGCCCTGCAGGACTGGCCGCTGGCCCGCCGTGCCTGGCAGGCCTACGGGCTGCGGGTGCCCGGCGGGGCCACCGCCGCCGGCGAGCCGCTCGGCATGGACCTGGGCAGCGCCGCCGTACGGCTCTCCCCGGAGGGCGAGGCCGAGGTGGTGTGGGGCCGCAGGCTGGACCCGGCGCGGATCGAGGTGCTGTCCATTCCGCTGCCCTCGTCCGGGCGGCGCTGGGGGGAGGTCGTCCTGCACGACGGCGTCCCGCACGGCGAGCGCACCACGTCCGCCGGGCACTCGTTCCCGGTGTTCGACGAGATCGAGCTGTGGGCCCCCTCGCCTGTGCCGACCTGGGTGGTGCTGCTGGAGGCGGCCACGGAGGCCGACCGGGACGCCCTGGAACAGCTCGCGGCGGACGCCGGGTTCGCCGCGGAGGACTGGTCCTCCTCGGTGCGGCTGCTGTGCCGGATGTGCTCGGAGTCGCAGATGCCGTCGGACGAGGGCGACGGCGTGCACCTGGACCCCCACGACCACAGTGAACCCGGTCACCCCGGACCCCTCGGGCACCGTACCGACGGGCAGCTCTGGGTGCCGGAGCGGGAGTGCGGGGTCGCCGCGCCGGCGTCGCTCGTCCGGGGGCTGCTCGACGGGTGGGTCGCGGACAGCCCGGACTCCAGGGACTGGCGCGATCTCGAAGAGGTTTGCTGACCACCGGTGACCGGCCACCTTTAGGCTGTACCCGAGAATTCAAGGCTTGCAGGAAGGCATACGTCGGTCATGGCGCAGCAGGACACCGATCAGCAGCACGCGGGCGTGCTCCCCGTCGACGACGAGGGCTACGTCGTGGACACGGGGGACTGCGAGGAGCGCGAGGGGACCTGGCGTGAGCGCGGCACCTCGCGGCCGATCACGGTCGTCGGCAACCCGGTGCTGCACAAGGAGTGCAAGGACGTCACCGACTTCGGCGCGGAGCTCGACCAGCTGGTCGCCGACATGTTCGCCAGCCAGCGCACCGCCGAGGGCGTGGGCCTGGCCGCCAACCAGATCGGCGTCGACCTGAAGGTCTTCGTGTACGACTGCCAGGACGACGAGGGCGTCCGGCACGTCGGCGTGGTGTGCAACCCGAAGCTGGTCGACCTGCCCGCCGACCGTCGCAGGCTGGACGACAGCAACGAGGGCTGCCTGTCCGTGCCCACGGCGTACGCGCCGCTCGCGCGCCCCGACTACGCCGAGGTGACCGGTCAGGACGAGAAGGGCAGCCCGATCAAGGTCCGCGGCACCGGCTACTTCGCACGCTGTTTGCAGCACGAGACCGATCACCTCTACGGCTACCTGTACATCGACCGCCTGTCCAAGCGTGACCGCAAGGACGCCCTGCGCCAGATGGCCGAGAACGAGCCACGCTACCCCGTGGTCGCCAACGACTGAGCCGCCCGGCCGGAACCCCGGCCACCGCGCGGAGCAGCGACGACGTCGGTCACGACGCCCGTCCGGGATCCTTCCCGGCCGGGCGTCGTTCATTTGTTCGTCAAGCGAATCCCGGCAACCTGGGGTGGTGATTGAAGCAAATCCGTTCCCTCGGCGGTCAGTTGTGGTGCTGAATGGGAAGTGCGGAGATACGCAACGGCGCACGCCCGGCACGACGACGAGGGCGGTGCGCGCCTGGCGGCTGAGAGGGGACAGTTCGTGCACGCTTTCTCACACGGCACCACATCGACGACCTCGGTGGCGGTACCGCCGTCTCTCGCACTTCCGGTGATCGAGGACTCCTTTCCACGACAACTCCACCCGTATTGGCCGAAGCTCCAGGAGAAGACCCGGCAGTGGCTGCTCGAAAAGCGGCTGATGCCGGCGGACAAGGTGCGGGAATATGCCGACGGACTGTGCTACACCGACCTCATGGCGGGGTACTACACCGACGCCCCCGACGAGGTCCTGCAGGCCATCGCCGACTACAGCGCCTGGTTCTTCGTCTGGGACGACCGCCACGACCGTGACATCGTCCACGGCCGGGCCGCCGACTGGCGGCGCCTGCGGCACCGGCTGCACGCGGCCCTCGACGAGCCCCGGCAGCACCTGGGCCATCCCGACCCGGTGGTCGCGGGGCTCGCGGACAGCGTGCTGCGGCTGTTCTCGTTCCTGCCGCACACCTGGAACCAGCGGTTCACCCGGCACTTCCACTCGGTGATCGACGCCTACGACCGCGAGTTCCGCAACCGCACCCGGGCGTACGTCCCGCAGGTGGAGGAGTACCTCGCCCTGCGGCGGCTCACCTTCGCCCACTGGATATGGACGGACCTCCTGGAACCGAGCGCCGGACGTGAACTCCCGGACGCCGTAAGGAAAAACCCGGCCTATCGTCGTCCGGCACTGCTGAGCCAGGAATTCGCAGCCTGGTACAACGACCTCTGCTCACTGCCCAAGGAACTCGCGGGCGACGAGGTGCACAATCTCGGAATCAGTCTCGTCACACATCAGGGACTGACCCTCGAGGAGGCGGTCGAGGAAATCAGACGGCGCGTCGAGAAATGCATCGCCGAATTCATCGGCGCCGAAGACGAAGCGCTCCGGTTCGCCGACGAACTCGCCGACGACGGAACGGTTTCCGGAAAGGAACTCGGCGCCGCCGTCCGCGCCTGTGTCGGGAATATGCGGAACTGGTTCAGCTCCGTCTACTGGTTCCACCACGAGTCGGGCCGGTACATGGTCGACAGCTGGGAGGACCGGTCCACGCCCCCGTACGTCAACAACGAAGCGGCAGGTGAGAAATGACCGTCGAGTCCGTGAAGCCCCAGACAGCCGAGACGGCGGAACCGCGCGAGGCACCCCTGGCCGGCGGCGCCGTCCCGGTCCTCGGCCACGGCCTGAGACTGGTCCGCGACCCGCTCGCCTTCATGTCCGGGCTGCGCGCGCACGGTGACGTGGTGCGCCTGAAGCTCGGCCCCAAGACGGTGTACGCCGTCACCACCCCCGAGCTCACCGGCGCGCTCGCGCTCAGCACCGACTACCGGATCGACGGGCCGCTGTGGGAGTCCCTGGAAGGCCTGCTCGGCAAGGAGGGCGTGGCCACCGCCAACGGCCCCCGGCACCGGCGTCAGCGGCGCACCATCCAGCCCGCGTTCCGGCTCGACGCGATCCCCGCGTACGGGCCGGTCATGGAGGAGGAGGCGCACGCGCTGACCGAGCGCTGGCGGCCCGGCGAGACCGTCGACTGCACCGCGGAGTCCTTCCGGGTCGCGGTGCGCGTCGCCGCCCGCTGCCTGCTGCGCGGTGAGTACATGGACGAGCGCGCCGAGCGGCTGAGCGCGGACCTCGCCACCGTGTTCCGCGGTATGTACCGCAGGATGGTCGTACCACTGGGACCGTTGTACCGGCTGCCGTTCCCGGCCAACCGCGAATTCAACCGGGCACTGGCCGATTTGCATCTCCTGGTCGACGAGATCGTCGCCGAGCGGAGGGCATCTGGTCAAAAGCCGGACGATTTGCTGACGGCCTTGCTGGAGGCGAAGGACGACAATGGCGAGCCCATCGGGGAACAGGAGATCCACGACCAGGTGGTGGCGATAGTCACCCCGGGCAGCGAAACAGTCGCCTCCACGATCATGTGGCTGCTCCAGGTGCTCGCGGAACATCCGGAACACGCGGAGAAGGTGCGCGCCGAGGTCGAATCCGTGACCGGAGGCCAGCCCGTTGGATTCGAGCACGTCCGCCGTCTCACGCACACCAACAATGTCGTCGTCGAGGCCATGCGGCTGCGGCCCGCCGTGTGGATTCTGACGCGGCGCGCGATCACCGACACCACGCTCGGCGGCTTTTCGATTCCGGCGGGCGCGGACATCGTCTACAGCCCGTACGCCATCCAGCGCGACGCCCGCTCCTACGGCGCCCACCTCGACTTCGACCCCGACCGCTGGCTGCCGGAGCGGGTCAGGGAAGTGCCGAAGTACGCCATGAGCCCCTTCAGCGTCGGCAACCGCAAGTGCCCCAGCGACCACTTCTCCATGGCCCAGCTGACCCTGATCACCGCGGCGATCTCGGCGAAGTACCGCTTCGAGCAGGTCAGCGGGTCGAACGACACCACCCGGGTGGGCATCACGCTCCGGCCGCAGAAGCTGCTGCTGAAGCCGGTGCCCTGGTAGGCCACCGCTGCCGGCGCGGTCAGGCGGCCTCCGGGCCCCGGAACGCGCGCCGGTAGGCGTTGGGGGTCGTGCCGAGGGCACGGACGAACTGGTGGCGCAGAGCCGCCGCCGTACCGAAGCCGGTGCGGGAGGCGATGGCGTCCATGGTCTCGTCCGTGCCCTCCAGCAATTCCTGCGCCAGCAGCACCCGCTGGCGCAGCAGCCAGCGGTAGGGGGTCGTCCCCGTCTCCTGCTGGAAGCGGCGGGCGAAGGTGCGCGGGGCCATGTGGGCGCGGGCGGCGAGCTGTTCCACGGTCACCTCCTGGCCGAGGTGCCCCTCCATCCACACCAGCACCTCGCCGACCGTGTCGCACGGGGTCTCGGGCAGCGGCCGCTCGATGTACTGCGCCTGTCCGCCGTCCCGGTGCGGCGGCACCACCATCCGCCGGGCGATCTTCCTGGCGACCTCCGGGCCCTGCTCCTTGCGTACGAGGTGCAGGCAGGCGTCGATGCCGGCCGCGGTGCCGGCGGAGGTGATCACGGGGTCCTCGTCGACGTAGAGGACGTCCGGTTCGATGACCGCCCGGGGATTGCGCAGTGCCAGCTCCCTCGCCTGCCGCCAGTGCACACTGCACCGCCGCCCGTCGAGCAGTCCGGCGGCACCGAGCACGAACACGCCCGAGCACACGCTGAGCACCCGGGTGCCCCGCTCCACGGCCCGCACGAGGGCGTCGAGCAGGGCGGGCGGATACTCCCGGGTCACGTACTCGCTCCCGGCCGGCACCGCGATCAGGTCGGCCTCCTCCAGCCGCTCCAGACCGTACGGGGTCGACACGGTGAGCCCGCCGACATGGGTGCTCAGCGCCGGGCCCTCCGCCGAGACCACGGCGAAGTCGTACACCGGCAGACCCTCGTCACTGCGGTCGATGCCGAACACCTCGCACACCACCCCCAGCTCGAAGGGATGCACGCCGTCCAGCAGCACTGCCGCCACGTTCCTCAGCATGCTGCCAGTGTGCCCCGAAGCTGGCAGTAAATCGAGGGTGGGCGGCAGTCCTGCCACTGTTGGTAAGGAGCATCCGGCGCGACAGTGGTGTCATGACCGGAAACCAGATCGAAGGCCTGATCGGAATGCTCACCACCCTCGGCATCCTGGTCCTCCTGATCCTCCCCTCCGTCCTCGGCATCGCCCGCGACAGGCGGGTCGACCGGCAACTCAGGGAGGCTCAGGAGGCCCGGGGTGCGAAGAGCCGGGAGAAGGAGGCTCAGAAGTCCTCGTCCAGGTCGACCGTGCCCTCCACGGCCACCTGGTACGCCGACGGGCGGCGCTCGAAGAAGTTCGTCAGCTCCTGAACACCCTGCAGCTCCATGAAGGAGAACGGGTTCTCCGAGCCGTACACGGGGGCGAAGCCCAGGCGCGTCAGGCGCTGGTCGGCGACGCACTCCAGGTACTGCCGCATCGACTCGGTGTTCATACCCGGGAGGCCGTCACCGCACAGGTCGCGCGCGAACTGCAGCTCGGCCTCGACGGCCTCCCGCAGCATGTCCGTGACCTGCCCGCGCAGCTCGTCGTCGAACAGGTCGGGCTCCTCCTTGCGGACGGTGTCGACCACGTCGAAGGCGAACGACATGTGCATCGTCTCGTCGCGGAACACCCAGTTGGTGCCGGTGGCCAGACCGTGCAGCAGACCCCGGCTGCGGAACCAGTAGACGTACGCGAAGGCACCGTAGAAGAACAGGCCCTCGATGCACGCGGCGAAGCAGATGAGGTTCAGCAGGAAGCGGCGGCGGTCGGCCCTGGACTCCAGCCGGTCCAGCTTCTCGACCTCGTTGATCCACTTGAAGCAGAACTCGGCCTTCTCCCGGATGGAGGGGATGTTCTCCACCGCCGCGAACGCCGCCGCCCGGTCGGCCGGGTCGGGCAGGTAGGTGTCCAGCAGCGTGAGATAGAACTGGACGTGGACGGCCTCCTCGAAGAGCTGGCGGCTCAGGTAGAGCCGGGCCTCGGGGGAGTTGATGTGCTTGTAGAGGGTCAGCACCAGGTTGTTCGCGACGATCGAGTCGCCCGTCGCGAAGAAGGCGACCAGACGGCCGATCAGATGCTGCTCGGCCGGCATCAGCTTCGCGAGGTCGGCGACGTCCGAGTGGAGGTCGACCTCCTCGACGGTCCAGGTGTTCTTGATGGCGTCCCGGTAGCGCTCGTAGAAGTCCGGGTAGCGCATCGGGCGGAGAGTCAGCTCGAAGCCCGGGTCGAGCAGGTTCTTGGCTTCGGTGGTCATTACTGGCAGGCCTCGCAGGACTCGGGGTTCTCAAGGGAGCAGGCGACCGCGTCGGGGTCGGCGATCTGCTGTACGGGGACAGTGGCTGGGGTCTGCGCCCGCGCGGCGCGGGCGATCCTCGTCGCCGGGCGGGAGCGCAGGTAGTACGTCGTCTTCAGGCCCGACTTCCAGGCGTAGGCGTACATCGAGGAGAGCTTGCCGATGGTCGGCGTCTCCAGGAACAGGTTCAGCGACTGCGCCTGGTCGAGGAACGGGGTCCGCGCCGCCGCCATGTCGATCAGGCCGCGCTGCGGGATCTCCCACGCCGTGCGGTACAGGGCCCGTACGTCGGCCGGGATCCAGGCGAAGTCCTGCACCGAGCCGTTCGAGTCGCGCAGCGCCTCGCGGGTACGGGCGTCCCACACGCCCAGGTCCTTCAGTTCCTTCACCAGGTACGAGTTGACCTGAAGGAACTCACCGGAGAGCGTCTCGCGCTTGAACAGGTTGGAGACCTGCGGCTCGATGCACTCGTACACGCCCGCGATGGACGCGATGGTGGCCGTGGGCGCGATGGCCAGGAGCAGCGAGTTGCGCATGCCGACCTCGGCGATCCGCGTGCGCAGCGCCGCCCAACGCTCCGGCCAGGTGAACTCGACGCCGTAGTGATCGGGGTGCAGGACGCCCTGCGCGGTACGGGTCTTCCGCCAGGCCGGCAGCGGGCCGTTGCGCTCGGCGAGGTCCGCGGAGGCCTCGTACGCGGCGAGCATGATCCGCTCGGCGATCCGCGAGGACAGGGCCCTGGCCTCGGGGGAGTCGAAGGGCAGCCGCAGCTTGAAGAAGACGTCCTGCAGGCCCATCGCGCCCAGACCCACCGGACGCCAGTTGGCGTTCGACCGGCCCGCCTGCTCGGTCGGGTAGAAGTTGATGTCGACCACGCGGTCGAGGAAGGTGACGGCCGTGCGGACGGTCTCGTCGAGCCTCTCCCAGTCGAGGTCGCCGGTCGCCGTGTCCACGAAGGCGCCGAGGTTGACCGACCCCAGGTTGCAGACCGCGGTCTCGCCGTCGTCGGTGACCTCCAGGATCTCGGTGCACAGGTTGGAGGAGTGCACGACATGGCCCGCGGTCGCCGTCTGGTTGGCGGTGCGGTTGGCCGCGTCCTTGAAGGTCATCCAGCCGTTGCCGGTCTGCGCGAGGGTGCGCATCATGCGGCCGTACAGGTCCCGGGCGGGCATCGTCTTCTTCGCGAGCCCGGCGGCCTCCGCCCTGCGGTACGCGGCGTCGAACTCCTCGCCCCACAGGTCCACCAGCTCCGGCACGTCCGCCGGGGAGAACAGCGACCACCGCCCGTCGGCGTCGACCCGGCGCATGAACTCGTCCGGGATCCAGTGCGCGAGGTTCAGGTTGTGCGTCCGGCGGGCGTCCTCACCGGTGTTGTCGCGCAGCTCCAGGAACTCCTCGATGTCGGAGTGCCAGGTCTCCAGGTACACCGCGGCGGCGCCCTTGCGCCGGCCGCCCTGGTTCACCGCGGCCACCGAGGCGTCCAGCGTCTTCAGGAACGGCACGATGCCGTTGGAGTGCCCGTTGGTGCCCCGGATCAGCGAACCGCGGCTGCGGATACGGGAGTACGACAGGCCGATGCCGCCGGCGTGCTTGGAGAGGCGGGCGACCTGGTGGTAGCGGTCGTAGATGGAGTCCAGCTCGTCCAGCGGGGAGTCGAGGAGGTAGCAGGACGACATCTGCGGATGCCGGGTGCCGGAGTTGAAGAGGGTGGGGGAGGAGGGCAGGTAGTCGAGCCGGCTCATCAGCCCGTAGAGCGCGGCGACTTCGTCCACCGAGCGGGCGGTGTCGTCCTCGGCCAGTCCGGCGGCGACGCGCAGCATGAAGTGCTGGGGCGTCTCGATCACCTCGCGGGTGATGGGGTGGCGGAGCAGGTAGCGGCTGTGCAGCGTGCGCAGGCCGAAGTAGCCGAAGCGGTCGTCGGCGGCCGTGTCGACCAGCGCGTCGAGCCGCTCGGCGTGCAGCCGTACGAACTCCGCGGTGCGGTCGGCGATGAGACCCTCGCGGTGGCCCACGGCGACGGACCCGGTGAAGGACGTGACGCCCTGCGAGGCGGCCTCGGCGCGGATGGAGATGGTCAGCAGCCGGGCGCCCAGCCGGGAGTAGGCGGGGTCCTCGGAGATCAGTCCGGCGGCCGCCTCCGTGGCCAGCTCGCGCAACTCCGCCTCGTCTGCCCGGGCGGACCGGCCGCGCAGCGCGGCCGCGGCGACCCGGCCGGGGTCGGCGTCGGGGAGGTCGGCGGTCAGCTCGGTCAGGGTCCGCAGCAGCGCGGCACCGGGACCGTCGGTCTCCACCGGGGCTCCGCTCGCCGGGATGGCTGAAGCCGGGTCGGCTGGCGCGATGGTCACGTGGGGCTCTCCCTCGCTCGGCATGGGGCCTTGCGGAGGGCAGGGGGCAGCGCGAGCGCGCACGGCGTCGCGTCCCCGGCCCATTCCGCGAGGCCCGGACGTCGATGAGCACCCGGACCGGACGGCCGGGCGCGCGCTGACGGCAGGTCCTCGGACTGGAACAGGCGTGCGGAAACACGCAGGTACACCGTTGCGGGACAGTTCCGGATTCGCACCGGATTCCCCTGCGGCGACAGCGAGCATGAGCATACATCTAGTGCCGGGCTGTCGTGTCACCCCCACATGTTGTGCCTGTTGCGTGTTGTGGTGGCTCCGCAGGGTCAGCTCGCACGACAGCGGGCCGCCGTGGGTGGTGCCCTCGGCGGCCCGCTGCGGGGTGGTGCGTGACCGGTCGCGCTAGTGGGTGCTTCCCGCGGTGGCGGGCGGGAGCTCCACCTCGACCCCCGGGTCGCCCGCGTCCGCCGTGTAGTCCTCCGGCCTGGTCTCGTCGAGGCCCTCCGGGGCCTTCACGGCCTTCAGGACGAAGGTGAGCACCACGGTGACCACGACATTGAGCACGAACGCGGTGAGGCCGATGTAGCCGATCTCCCCGATGCCCGGGATCTCCTTCGCGGAGCCGCCGAAGTGCTTCTGGGTCGGCGAGGCCACCCCGTACGCGGCGAGCGTGCCGTACACCATGCCGACCGCCCAGCCGGCGAGCAGCGCCCAGCGGTGGAACCAGCGGGTGAACAGACCGCCGACCAGGGCCGGGAAGGTCTGCAGGATCCAGATGCCGCCCAGCAGCTGGAAGTTGATGGCGACCGTCTTGTCCATCGTCAGGACGAAGACCAGCGCGCCCACCTTCACCAGCAGCGACACGATCTTGGAGACCCGGGTCTCCTCCTTCGGCGTGGCGTCCGGCTTGATGAAGTCCTTGTAGATGTTGCGGGTGAACAGGTTCGCCGCCGCGATGGACATGATGGCCGCGGGCACCAGCGCGCCGATGCCGATCGCCGCGAAGGCCACACCCGCGAACCAGTCCGGGAACATGTTCTCGAAGAGCTGCGGGATCGCCAGCTGGCCGTTGGTGACCTTCACCCCGGCCGCGATCGCCATGAAGCCGAGCAGGGCCAGCAGACCCAGCATCAGCGAGTACAGCGGCAGGAGCGTGGTGTTGCGGCGGATCACCTCACGGCTCTTGGACGACAGGGTCGCGGTGATCGAGTGCGGGTACATGAACAGGGCGAGCGCGGATCCGAGCGCCAGGGTGGCGTACGTCCACTGGCCGGCCTCCGGCGGTGCGAGCGCGCCGCGCGGCTTGCCGGTCGCCGGGTTGACCTGGCTGAAGGCGTCGCCGGCCTTGGCGAAGACGTCGTCGAACCCGCCCAGCTTGATCGGGATGTAGATGATCGCCACCGCGATGACGATGTAGATCAGCGTGTCCTTCACGAACGCGATCAGGGCGGGGGCACGCAGCCCGGACGAGTAGGTGTACGCGGCCAGCACGCCGAAGGCGATCAGCAGCGGCAGGTCCTTCACGAACCAGTTGGTGCTCTCGCCGCCGCCGACGCCCATCACGTCCAGCACCGCCTGGATGCCCACGAGCTGGAGCGCGATGTACGGCATCGTCGCGAGGATGCCGGTGACCGCCACGGCCAGCGACAGGCCCTTGGAGCCGAACCGGCCGCGCACGAAGTCCGAGGTGGTGACGTAGCCGTGGCGGTGCGAGACCGACCAGAGGCGGGGCAGGAACGTGAAGATCAGCGGGTAGACGAGGATCGTGTACGGGACCGCGAAGAAGCCGGCCGCGCCCGCCGCGTAGATCGCCGCCGGTACGGCGACGAAGGTGTACGCCGTGTACAGGTCGCCGCCGAGCAGGAACCATGTGATCCAGGTGCCGAACGACCTTCCGCCCAGGCCCCATTCGTCCAGGGAGTGCTCGTTGTCGGCCTTGCGCCAGCGTGCGGCCAGGAAGCCCATGACCGTGACGGCCAGGAAGAAGAAGATGAAGACGCCGAGCGCGACGCCGTTGACGTCGTCCTTCACTTCGCCGCACCCCCGTTCCGGGCACCGCGGTCGCGCTGGTCACGCTGCCACAGCTTGTACGCCAGCATCGTGAGCGCGGTGGAGATGAGCACCCACAGCATCTGGTACCAGTAGAAGAACGGGATCCCGATGAACGCGGGGTCCGTCTTGGCGTACGAGCCGACCCACAGCATCGCCACGAAGGGCGCGACGAGACACAGGCCGATGATCACCCGGCCCGGTGTCACCACCGGTGGTCTCACTTCTTGCGTTTCGGACATGCCACGGCTCCGTCCCCTCGCTGATCACCTGTGTAATGCGCAGGCAATCTAGGTGACGCCGTCACGGCAGCGGAAGACCTCGTCCGCATATCGGCATATCGATTTCGCGTGCGGAGCGTGAAGGTTTCCGGCGCCGGTCAGTCCTGGGGGCGCTTCAGGCGGGCGACGAACTTGTACCGGTCACCCCGGTAGACGGACCGCACCCATTCGACCGGCTGTCCGTCGCGGTCCAGGGAGTGGCGGGAGAGCATCAGCATGGGCAGACCCACGTCGGTGCCGAGCAGTCCCGCCTCGCGCGGGGTGGCCAGGGAGGTCTCGATGGTCTCCTCGGCCTCGGCGAGATGGACGCCGTAGACCTCGGCGAGCGCGGTGTACAGGGAGGTGTACTTCACCAGCGACCGCCGGAGCGCGGGGAAGCGCTTGGCCGACAGATGGGTGGTCTCGATGGCCATGGGTTCGGCGTTGGCCATGCGCAGCCGCTCGATGCGCAGCACCCGGCCGCCGGCCGTTATGTCGAGCAGCTCGGCGAGCCGGTCGTCGGCGGTGATGTACCCGATGTCCAGCAGCTGCGAGGTGGGCTCCAGGCCCTGGGCGCGCATGTCCTCGGTGTAGGAGGTCAGTTGCAGCGCCTGGGACACCTTCGGCTTGGCGACGAAGGTGCCCTTGCCCTGGATGCGCTCCAGCCGGCCCTCGACGACGAGCTCCTGCAGGGCCTGCCGGACGGTCGTGCGGGAGGTGTCGAACTCGGCCGCCAGCGTGCGCTCCGGCGGGACCGGCGTGCCCGGTGCCTGCGTCTCCGTCATGTCGAGCAGGTGCTTCTTCAAGCGGTAGTACTTGGGCACGCGCGCGGTACGGACGGTCGTGCCGGCCTCGTGCTCCGCACTGCTGACGTCGGTGCTCATGCTCTGCCTTCCCGGCTCCGGATGCCGAAAGCGACCGACCGACCGTCGGCCACGGCTCACATCGTGGCACGGCTTCGTGTGTCGGGCTCCACCCGCACGCTCCGTGATCCCCTCTGTATACCGGCGCGCCCTCTGCTGGTCTAGTCCAGCGGCCCCGGCGTGACCTCCGGGCGCGCCGGGGCGGGCGCGCCGGACGTCTCCTATATGCCCTGCCAGTCCGGCTTGTTGGCGTAGGTGTGGCGGAAGTAGTCGGCCAGCTTGAGCTTGGACGCGGCGGCCTCGTCGACGACCACCGTGGCGTGCGGGTGCAGCTGGAGCGCCGAGGCCGGGCAGACGGCCGCGACCGGCCCCTCGACGGTGGCGGCGACCGCGTCCGCCTTGCCCTCGCCGGTGGCGAGAAGCACCAGGTGGCGGGCTTCCAGGATGGTGCCGATGCCCTGGGTGATCACGTGGTGCGGCACCTGATCGATGTCACCGTCGAAGAAGCGCGCGTTGTCGATCCGGGTCTGCTCGGTCAGCGTCTTGATCCGGGTGCGCGAGGCGAGCGAGGAGCACGGCTCGTTGAACCCTATGTGTCCGTCCGTCCCGATCCCGAGGAGCTGCAGGTCGACCCCGCCGGCCTCGGTGAGCGCGCGGTCGTAGGCCTCGCAGGCCGCCTGGACGTCCTCGGCGGTGCCGTCCGGTCCGATGAAGGCCTCCATCCCGATGCCGAGCGGCTCCAGCACCTCCCGGCGCAGCACCGAGCGGTAGGACTCGGGATGGTCGGCGGGCAGTCCCACGTATTCGTCGAGCTGGGCTATGCGCGCCCCGGAGGTGTCCACCGCACCGGAGCGCCACTTGCGGGCCAGTGCCTGGTAGATGGGCAGCGGAGTGGAACCCGTGGCCACACCGAGCAGCGCGTCGGGCTTGCGTCGCAGCAGCTCGGCCATGGCCTCGGCGATCAGCTCGCCGCCCGCCGCGGCGTCCGGAACGATGACAACTTCCACGCTGGGCCTGCCGTTCTCAAGAGGGCTTGAAGTCTGGGAAACCTGCCATGTGGTTTAGACCAATCTAACAGAATGGACGGCCGAGGGCAGGGGGTCGTGAGCCGCTCGCCGTCGTTTTCTAGTGATCGCTACATTAAAACTGTACTACGCGGGCCGGACATTTCTCTAGGGGTCGCTATAGAATGCGGTCCATGGTGACCGCTCGGGAGACGAACGCGCAGGCCAGGCCGTCGAGATCGCGTGGGCGCCCGCGCTCCTTCGACCGGACGACCGCCCTGGAGAAGGCGCTGACGGCCTTCTGGCAGCACGGCTACGAGGCGACCTCGGTCTCCGACCTCACACGGATCATGGGCATCGGCGCCCCGAGCCTCTACGCGGCCTTCGGGGACAAGCGGACCCTGTTCGAGGAGGTCGTCCGGGTCTACACCGGTACCCACGGCGCCTTCGCCGACCGGGCCCTCGCCGAGGAGCCCACCGCCCGGGCCGCCGTCGAGCGCACGCTGCGCGAGGCCGCCGCCCGGTACACCGACCCCGAGCACCCCCGCGGCTGCCTGGTCGCGCACGCGGCCACCAACTGCACGAGCCCCGAGGTCGAGCGGCTGCTGCGGGACCGGCGCGACGCGTCCCTGGCCGCCCTGGACTCCCGGATCCGGGCCGACGTGGCGGCCGGCCTGCTGCCCGCCGGTACGGACGCCGCGGCCCTCGCCCGGCATGCGACCGCGGTGCTCCACGGCATGTCCCAGCAGGCCCGGGACGGCGCGGACCGGACGGAGCTGGAGGCGCTCGCCGAAATTGCCATGGCCATCTGGCCCCGCGGCTGAGCCGGGCGGGCTAGGCTGCGTGGCATCGCGTGCCGTCTCAACGCGTGCCCGCGCGCGCATGGACACGCCCTCGTGGTCTAGTCCACAATGCGTAAAGGGATTCCCTAGGGAAAAATGCACAGCTTCCGTCTTCCCCGCACAGGAAGACGGACCGAGGACCCGGAGCTCTCTGCCCTGACTGCCCCGGCTCCTCGGACTTCGGCCGGACGGGACCGCACACCCCGCGGCCGATGATGCTCCGGGCTGCGGTGCCGGAAGGGTTGAGGGTCCCTTCCAGGCGCCGCGGCCCGCGGGTGTTTTTCGGTCACCCGTGCGGCCCCGGGTACGCTCGCAGCGTGCCCTCCATGAACGAACTCGTACGCCAGCACACGGCCCTCGACGACTCCGACCTCGAGTGGCTCCACCTGCTGGTCTCGGAGTGGCAACTGCTCTCCGACCTCTCCTTCGCCGACCTGGTCCTGTGGGTCCCGACCAGTGACGGCACCCGTTACGTCTCGGTCGCCCAGATGCGCCCCAACACCGGTCCGACCTCGTATCAGGACGACATGGTCGGCCATCTGGTCCCGCGCGGCCGGCGGCCCATGCTGGACGCTGCGCTGGACGAGGGCCGGATCGTGCGCGAGGGCGACCCGGAGTGGCGCGAGGAGGTTCCCGTCCGGGTCGAGTCCATCCCCGTGCGGCGCTCCGGCCGCGTCCTCGGCGTCATCGCCCGCAACACCAACCTGCTCACCGTCCGCACCCCGAGCCGGCTGGAGCTGACCTATCTGCAGAGCGCCTCGGACCTCGCGCAGATGATCGCGGCCGGCTCCTTCCCCTTCCCCGACCAGCAGGTCGACATGGACGCCTCGCCGCGGGTCGGCGACGGACTGATCCGGCTGGACGCGGACGGCACCGTCCAGTACGCCTCACCGAACGCCCTGTCCGCCTATCACCGGCTCGGCCTCGCCGCCGACCTGGTCGGTCACCACCTGGGCCGGACCACCGCCGAACTCGCGCCCAGCCGGGGTCCGGTGGACGAGGCGCTCGCCAAGGTGGCGAGCGGCTGGGCGCCGCGTGAGTTCGAGATCGAGGCGAACGACGGGGTCATCCAATTCCGGGCCATTCCGCTCAAACCCAAGGGCACCCGCATCGGTTCGCTGGTGCTGTGCCGGGACGTCACCGAACTCCGGCGCCGCGAGCGTGAGTTGATCACCAAGGACGCGACGATCCGGGAGATCCACCACCGGGTGAAGAACAACCTGCAGACCGTCGCGGCCCTGCTCAGGCTGCAGGCCCGGCGCATCGGTTCCGACCGTGGCCGGGAAGCCCTGGAGGAGGCCGTCCGCCGGGTCGGCTCGATCGCGATCGTGCACGAGACGCTCTCCCAGAACCTCGACGAGCGCGTGGAGTTCGACGACATCGCCGACCGTGTGCTCGCGATGGTCGCCGAGATCTCACCGGGCAAGGTGGCCGGCCGGCGCAGCGGGCGATTCGGCATACTCGACGCCGAGGTCGCCACCCCGCTGTCGATGGTGCTCACCGAGGTGCTGCAGAACGCCCTCGAACACGGCTTCCGTGAGGGCGACACCGGCTCGGTCGAGGTCTCCGCGGTCCGTGGCGGCACCTCCAAGGAGGCCCGTCTGCTGGTCACCGTCCAGGACGACGGCGTCGGCCTGCCCGAGGGATTCGACCCGCACCGCTCGGGCAACCTCGGCCTGCAGATCGTACGGACTCTGGTGGAGGGCGAGTTGGGCGGCACCTTCGACATGGTCCCGGCGCCGGAGCGGGGGACCCGGGTGATCCTCGACATCCCGGTGCGCGCGCAGAAGTGAGCCCGCCCGGGCCCGAACAGCATTGAGCCCCGGACCACTTGGTGATCCGGGGCTAAAGCTCGAAGCTATGCGCATCGGGGGTACTGCGCGCTGCGGCTCGGGGGCGGGAGATGCGTACGCGGTGTACGCGCCGCCAAGCTCAGGCTGTCAGCAGGGGTGGGACGTCAGGCGGAGGCCTGACGGGCCCGGTTGCGGGCGGCGCGGCGCTTCATGGCGCGGCGCTCGTCCTCGCTGAGACCACCCCAGACGCCGGAGTCCTGACCGGACTCGAGCGCCCACTGCAGGCACTGCTCGATAACCGGGCAGCGACGGCAGACGGCCTTGGCTTCCTCGATCTGCAGCAGCGCAGGACCGGTGTTGCCGATGGGGAAGAAGAGCTCGGGGTCTTCCTCGCGGCAAACGGCGTTGTGACGCCAGTCCATGGCTGCTACCTCTCCTTGGTATTACGTGCAAGTTGCTTGTGAATGTGAACGCTTTCACGAATCCCTCAACAAGTGAAGGGCCGATCGCCGAGTCTTCCCCGGCGTGGTCCTGTGGTTTGAAGAGGGGTTCCGGTGATCAGTGGAGGCCGTTCCTGCGGGCCGTCCCGATCGCCACGTAGAGACTCGCAAACCTCAGCGGCGGATACAACCCCTTCCGGAAAGTTTTTTTTGATTCCTCGGTGTCGACTGGGTCACAGCCGTACTTCCATGGGGTGGATCCTGGCCTAAACGTTCGAGTGAAAGGACTTTTGCGTCTTCCGCTCACACAATCACACGCAGTGCGCGGCGTACGCCTGTGAACGTCACGCTCGTACGCAGCCCCAGGTGGTCACCGTCCATCTGAAGGGGCAGCGGCACCTTCGAATGCAAGGTGAACCGGTCCAGATCATGGAGTGAGACGGCATGCTTCCCATGAGGTCCCCGCTCGGGGGACGAAGTGAGCAACTGGGTGCCATACCGGGCAACCGCTGCCGTGGACAGGCGGCTGAGACCGAGTACGTCGAGGCCCGTGTCGAACGAGGCCTTAGGTGACGTGTACATCGGGCGATTGCCGAGATACGTCCACGGGGACGTGTTCGAGGCTATGGCGACCACGAGATCGGCGACCGGGTCCGCGCCGGCCCGTTCGAGCGTGATCGTGCCGTGCCGGCGGTGCTGCTCGCCGAGGAACTGGCGCATCACCTGACGCACGTACAGCGCGTGCGTCGACTTCTTCCCGCGCTCGCGCTGCTGTTCCACCCGGCCGACCACGCCCGCGTCGAAGCCCAGCCCCGCGTTGAAGGTGAACCAGCGCGCCGGCACCGACTCGTCCTCGGTGCCGGGCGTGCCCGAGGTCAGGCCCAGGCCGACGACCCGCTGGCTGTTCTCGCGCAGGGCGTCCAGCAGGGCGCCGGTGGCCTCGACCGGATCGTTGGGCAGACCGAGCGCGCGGGCGAAGACGTTGGTGGAGCCGCCCGGCACCACGGCGAGACCGGGCAGCCGGTCCGGGTCGGGGCCCTCGTGCAGCAGGCCGTTGACCACCTCGTTGACGGTGCCGTCGCCACCGAGGGCCACGACCATGTCGATGTCCGAGCTCTGCGCGGCCTGCCGGCCCAGGTCGCGGGCGTGGCCGCGGTACTCGGTGGTGACCGCCTCGAGCTTCATCTCGCTCGCCAGCGCGTGGATCAGGACGTCACGCCTGCGTGCGCTTGTGGTGGTTGCCGCCGGATTGACCACGAGAAGTGCACGCATGCATGGCAGCGTACCTACTGGGGGGTACCCGGCCCAGACCGAGGTAGGGATCCGGTAAGAGGAGGGGCGTGAGCCTGCCCACGCGGGCCTCCGTACGGCGGTCGCGAACGGCCCCTCCCCACGGCTGCCCGGGGCGGCCGGCGGATACCCTTCAGGGGTGAGCAGTGAGCAGAATTCCGCCCCGGACACCGCCGAAGCCCCCGCGACTCCCGAGCCGCGCCCGCGCCGGCTGACGTACGCGGCGGCGCTGACCGCGCTGGAGGGGGCCGCCCTCGTGATCGGCGGCGTGTGGATCCTGGTCCTCGGGCTCACCGGAGACCCGGACGACCGTCAGCAGGCGGTGACCGGCGGGATCACCCTGCTGGTACTGGCGCTGCTGCCGCTGCTCGCCGCGCGAGGCCTGCTGCTGCGGCGCGGCTGGAGCCGCGGGCCGGCGGTGATCACCCAGCTGATGGCCCTGCCGGTGGCCTACAACCTGCTCCAGGCCGACAGCATGGCCATTCCGGGTGGTATCGCCCTGGCCGTCGTGGCGGTCGCCGCCCTGGTGCTCCTGGTGAGCCCCGCGACGACCCGGGCACTCGGGATCAAGGGGCCGGGCCGGGCCGAGTAGACGGTCCGCTCCGGACCGGTCACTCCTCCACCAGCAGCTTCTCCCGCAGCTGGGCCAGGGTGCGGGCCAGCAGCCGGGAGACGTGCATCTGGGAGATGCCGACCTCCTGCGCGATCTGCGACTGGGTCATGTTCCCGAAGAAACGCAGCAGCAGGATCCGCTTCTCGCGGGGCGGCAGGTCCTCCAGCAGGGGCTTGAGGGACTCCCGGTACTCCACGCCCTCCAGAGCCTCGTCCTCGGCGCCGAGGGTGTCGGCCACCGCGGGGGACTCGTCGTCGGTGTCGGGGACGTCCAGCGACAGCGTGGAGTACGCGTTGGCGGACTCCAGCCCCTCCAGGACCTCCTCCTCGGAGATGGCCAGCTTCTCGGCCAGCTCGTGCACGGTGGGCGAGCGGCCGTGCAGCTGGGACAGCTCGGCCGTGGCCGTCGTCAGCGCCAGGCGCAGCTCCTGCAGCCGGCGCGGCACCCGGACCGCCCAGCCCTTGTCGCGGAAGTGCCGCTTGATTTCGCCGACGACGGTCGGGGTGGCGTACGTGGAGAACTCCACGCCACGTTCCGGGTCGAAGCGGTCGACGGACTTGATCAGGCCGATCGTGGCGACCTGGGTGAGGTCGTCCAGCGGCTCGCCCCGGTTGCGGAAGCGGCGGGCGAGATGCTCGACGAGCGGCAGATGCATACGGACGAGCTGGTTGCGCAGCTCCGCGTACTCCGCGCTGCCCGCGTTCAGCCGGCGCAGTTCGAGGAACATCGCACGCGCCCCACTGCGGTCCTGGGGATTGTGATGGGTGGCGTGCACGGCCTCGGAGCCCACCGCGTCGTCCTCCGCGTTTCGCTCGTGCTCGCTCATCGTCCCGCCCGTAGCCCTTCCCCGAGCCCTCGCCTCCGCGCGGGCGGCGGACCCGGATCCGCCGCGTGCCTTCGGAGGAGCGCTCTGCACGGCACCGTCGCCGGCGGCCTCCGCGGAGTCGTCCTCCGGGTGCGGCCTGGCCTGCTCGGGGATGCCGTCGATGCCGTCCGCCATGCGTCGGGCGCCGTCCGTGGGGCCCTGGCCCTCCGCCGGCAGCTCCCGTGTGCCGCGCTCTTCGTCCCGCACCGGCCCGTCCCCGTTCCTCACGCCGGCCCGGGGCCCGCGCCGCGCTGTTTGTAGAGGCTGATCGACACGGTCTTGTCCTCGTCGACGGCGGACGAGACCTTCCCGGCCAGTGCCGAGAGCACCGTCCAGGCGAAGGTGTCCCGCGAGGGGGCGTGGCCGTCGGTGGTCGGCGCCGACACCGTGACCTCGAGCGAGTCGTCGACGAGCCGGAAGACACAGCTGAGTACGGAGCCGGGCACGGCCTGCTGCAGCAGGATCGCGCAGGCCTCGTCCACGGCGATCCGCAGGTCCTCGATCTCGTCCAGGGTGAAGTCCAAGCGGGCCGCCAGACCGGCCGTGGCCGTCCGCAGCACCGAAAGGTAGGCACCCGCAGCCGGCAGCCGGACTTCCACGAAGTCCTGGGTCGCGGGCTCGCCTGCGATCTGGGACACCCTCACCTCCATGGTGGTACAAGCTTTACGGGGCCGAGGGTCGCCCCCCGGGGTAACGCATACGTGGTTCCGCGGTGACGCTATCGCGCTCCGAACGTTTCTGTCCCCGGGGCCCCAACCCCCTGGCGTCACTCACAGTAAAGCTGCGGATACGCTCCGTGTCTAGAGGGTCTGCGGGCCCAAATGGGAAGAGCGCGCGCCGGGTTGACGTACCCCGGCGTCACACGCCCGAACCGTCGGCGGTGACCGCTCCCTGAAGTGTCACACGAGTACGTGGTCGATGAAGCACCAGCGCCAGTCCTCGCCGGGCTCGAAGGTCCGCATCACCGGGTGGCCCGTCTCCGTGTGGTGCCCCGTGGCGTGCCGTCCCGGCGAGGAGTCGCAGCAGCCGACGTGGCCACAGGTCAGGCAGAGCCGCAGCTGGACCGGATGCGTGCCCTGCGCGAGACACTCCGGGCACGTCTCGCTGAGCGGCTCGGGTTGAGGGTGCGGCAGCGCGTCGGAGTGCGTGCACTGTTTCATGATTGCCAGGTTACGACGGGTGTGCGGGTGGCCGCGCGGAAAAACGAGGGTGGGCGAGGACCATGGACGTGATGCCGCTGCTCCTGCTGGTGGCGGGGAGTGCCGCGGTCGCGGGGGCGGCCCGGCGTACCCCGCTGCCGGCGCCACTGCTGCTGGTCGCGGTCGGCCTGGCGGTCTCGTACATCCCCGGCGTGCCGGACTACCGGCTCGACCCGGAGGTGGTCCTGCCGCTCGTGCTGCCCCCGCTGCTGTACACCTCGGCGAGCGACAGCTCCTACCTCGACCTGCGGGCCCAGCTCAGGCCGGTGGCGCTGCTGTCGGTGGGGTACGTGCTGTTCGCGACCGTCGTCGTCGGCTGGGCCGCCTACCTGGTCATCCCCGGGATGCCGCTGCCCGCCGCCCTGGTGCTGGGCGCTGTGGTGGCGCCGCCCGACGCGGTCGCCGCCACGGCGGTCGCCCGCCGGGTCGGGCTGCCGTCCCGGATCACCACGATCCTGCAGGGGGAGTCCCTGCTGAACGACGCCACGGCGATCACCGCCTACAAGGTGGCGCTGGCCGCCGCCATCGGCGAGGGCGCCACCTGGGCGGGCGGCATCGAGGAGTTCCTGATCGCGGCCGTCGGCGGTGTCGGCGTCGGCCTCCTGCTCATGGCGCCCCTGCACTGGCTGCGCACGCACCTGAAGGAGCCGCTGCTGCAGAACACGCTGTCCCTGCTGATCCCGTTCGTCGCCTACAGCGTCGCCGAGCAGGTGCACGCCTCCGGCGTCCTCGCGGTCGTGGTCGTCGCCCTCTACCTCGGGCACCGCGCGTGGGAGGTCGACTTCGCCACGCGGCTCCAGGAGGACGCGGTGTGGAAGATGGTCGCCTTCATCCTGGAGTCCGCCGTCTTCGCCCTGATCGGCCTCCAGCTCCCGGTCGTCCTGAAGGGCCTCGGCGAGTACGAGGGCGTCACGGCCGCCTGGTACGCGATCGTGCTCTTCGTCGTCGTCGTGCTGGCCCGGTTCGTCTGGGTCTACCCGGCGGCCTTCCTGCCCCGCCTGCTGTCGGAGCGGATCAGGACACGCGAGGAGAACCCGACCTGGCGGGGGGCGATGGTCACCTCGTGGGCCGGGATGCGCGGAGTGGTCTCCCTCGCCATCGCCTTCTCCATCCCGCTGACCGTGCACGGCGGCCACCCCTTCCCGCAGCGCAACCTGATCCTCTTCCTCACCTTCACCACCGTCATCGGCACGCTGGTCCTCCAGGGGGTGACCCTGCCGCCGCTGATCCGCCTGCTGAAATTCCCCAGCCGCGACCAGCGGGCCGAGACGCTGGCCGAGGCCAACGCCCAGGCGCAGGCCTCCCGGGCCGCGGAGAGCCGCCTCGAGGAACTCCTCTCGGACGAACGCAACGCCCTGCCGCCGCCGCTCGCCGACCGCCTGCGCTCGGTGCTGGAGCGCCGCCGCAACGCCGTCTGGGAGCGGCTCGGCCAGGTCAACCCGGTCACCGGTGAGTCCGTCGACGACACCTACCGCCGCCTGTCCCGCGACATGATCAGCGCCGAGCGCGAGGTGTTCGTCAGGCTCCGTGACCACCGCTACATCGACGACGAGATGCTCCGCGCGTTGCTGCGCAGACTCGACCTGGAGGAGGCGGCCGCCTACCGGGAGGCCGCCTAGGGCGCCTCGACCGGATCGTGCGGGACTCCCGGGGCCCGGATCGGGGGGCTTCCTAGGGGAAGGGCCGCCCGGTGACCACCGCCGTGACCGTCGTCCCGCGCGCGAAGGCACCCTCCTCGGCCAGGGAGACGAGTCCGTAGAGCATCTTGGCGACATAAAGACGCTCCACGGGCAGGGAATGCCGCTGCTCGAAGTCCAGTGCGAAGGCGTCGAGCGCGGGCGTCGTGCGGGCGTAGCCGCCGAAGTGGAAGCGGTCGTCCACGGACCAGCTCCCGCTGCGGGCGCCGAAGGCGCCTTCCTGCAGGGCCTGCACGTCGGCGGCCAGGAAGCCGCCCTTGAGCACCGGTATGCCGAGCGCCCGGCTGCCGGGGGGCAGTCCGGCGGCGAGTCCGGCGAGCGTGCCGCCGGTGCCGCAGGCCACCGCGACGACACCGGTGTGACCGCCCAGCTCCTCGCCCAGGCCGCGGCAGCCGCGCACGGCCGCGGCGTTGCTGCCCCCCTCGGGGACGACGTACGCGTGCTCGGCGCCGGCGGCCCGCAGGATCGCGGCCCGGGTCTCCGGTTCGTGCTTGTGCCGGTATGTCGATCTGTCGATGAAATGCAGTCGCATGCCGTCGGCCGCGCACCGGGCCAGCGACGGGTTGAGCGGCCGTCCGGCCAGCTCCTGACCCCGGACCACGCCGGTGGTCGGCAGCCCCAGCAGCCGGCCCGCCGCCGCCGTGGCGCGCAGATGGTTGGAGTAGGCCCCGCCGAACGTGACCAGCGCCCGGCCCCGTGCCGCCTCGATGTTCGGGGCCAGTTTGCGCCACTTGTTGCCGATCAGCTCCGGGTGGATCAGATCGTCCCGCTTGAGGAGCAGGCGCAGGCCGCGCCGGCCGAACCGGTCGTCCCGTACCTCCTGCAGGGGCGAAGGAAGGCGCGGGGTGAGCGGGTCGGTGCTGGTCACGCCCTCATTGTCGCCCGGCGACGGCCGCGGCCGGCTACGTCTTCAGGCGATCCCTCACCCGTTCCCGCAGCCACGCCATCGAGAAGCCGCGCGGGTCCACCTTGCCCGGCTGCCACTCCAGGTGGCCGATGACAGACCGTTCCGTCCAGCCGTGGTGGCGGCACACGGCCGCCGCGGCCCGTGCGATCGCGTCCAGCTGCGCCTCGGGCCACGGGTCGTCGCCGTCGCCCAGGTTCTCGCACTCGAAGCCGTAGAAGTGCCGGTTGCCGTCGGTGTTCGCCTCGTTGTCCGGCGGCAGCCGCTTCTCCGCGATCACGGCCCGCAGCACCTCGTCGTCGCCGAGCCCGGCGTGGTTGGCGCGGCCGTAGCCGACCAGGTGGATCCCGCCGTCCTTGGTGATCACTCCCTGGCACAACGGGCCGGGAAGCGCCTCGTGCCCGTCGCGGCAGATCTCGACGGTGCGGGCGCTGCCCCGGGTCACCGTGTGGTGGATCATCACGCCGTGGACCGGGCCCCAGGGACCCTTGTGGTTGCGGTTGTGGTGCCGCCAGTCGCCGACCTCGACGACCGTCGCGCCCTCCGCTCGCAGAGCGGCCAGAAACGCGCTCGCGGACATGGGTGGGGCCATGACCGCCTCCTTCGTGCTGTGCCCGGTCGGCCGCCGGTCGCGGCCCACTCGTACCGCTGCTTCTACCGAAACCGGACGTCCCGGACTACCTCGTTCGCACACCGTGCGAGCCGATCCGGACAGGCGGCGCATCCGGGGCGGTGCCGGCAAGATCCCACTTTCTGCCCAGTAGTGCGATGATCCATTCCCGCTCTTTCGGGTAATGGCACGGCCACGTTATGTGATGGAAGCTTGCTCGTGAGACCGGTGTGCGATTCGGCGCCGGGCATACATGAGAGGGCATCCCCATATGTCGGTAGGCGAAGAGGTCCGCACGGAGCAGGGCAAGCCGCAGCAGTCTCTCGGCACGGCGGCGGCGCGGAACCTGGCCACCACCACCAAGTCCGTTCCGCAGATGCAGGAGATCAGCTCCCGCTGGCTGCTGCGCACGCTGCCCTGGGTGGACGTCCAGGGTGGCACGTACCGGGTGAACCGGCGGCTGACGTACGCCGTCGGCGACGGCCGCATCACCTTCGTGAAGACCGGGGACCAGGTGGAGGTCGTCCCGGCCGAACTCGGCGAGCTGCCGGCGCTGCGGTCGTACGAGGACGACGAGGTGCTCACCGAGCTGGCCCGGCGCTGCCGCCAGCGGAACTTCGCGCCCGGAGAGGTCATCGCCTCCTTCGGCGCCCGGACCGAGAAGGTCTACCTGCTGGCCCACGGCCGGGTCGAGAAGATCGGCTCGGGTCCGTACGGCGACGACGCGGTCCTCGGCGTCCTCGCCGACGGGGCCTACTTCGGCGAGGCGGCGCTGCTGGACCCGGACTCCATCTGGGAGTACACCGCCCGAGCGGACACCGCGTGCACGGTGCTGGCCCTCGGCCGTGAGGACTTCGAGCAGGTCGCAGAGCGCTCCGACTCGCTGCGCGAGCACCTCCGGCGGCTGCGTTCCATCCCCGAGCAGCGGACCAACAAGTTCGGCGAGAAGGAGGTCGAGCTGGCGGCCGGCCACAGCGGCGAGCCGGACATCCCGCACACCTTCGTCGACTACGAGGCCCGGCCGCGCGAGTACGAACTGAGCATCGCCCAGACCGTGCTGCGCATCCACTCACGCGTGGCCGACCTGTACAACCAGCCGATGAACCAGACCGAGCAGCAGTTGCGGCTGACGGTCGAGGCGCTGAAGGAGCGTCAGGAGCACGAGCTGGTCAACAACCGGGACTTCGGGCTGCTGCACAACTGCGAGTACGACCAGCGGATCCAGCCGCACGACGGCGTACCCGGCCCGGACGACATGGACGAGCTGCTCAGCCGCCGGCGGGGCACCAAGCTGTTCCTCGCCCACCCGCGCGCGATCGCCGCGTTCGGGCGTGAGCTGAACAAGCGCGGACTGGTCCCGGAGACCATCGACATCGGCGGCAACCGCATCCCCACCTGGCGTGGTGTGCCGATCTACCCGTGCAGCAAGATCCCCGTCACCGCGGAGCGCACGACCTCGATCATCGCCATGCGTACCGGCGAGGCCGACCAGGGCGTCGTCGGTCTGAGGCAGTCCGGCATCCCGGACGAGATCGAGCCGAGCCTGTCCGTCCGGTTCATGGGCATCAACGAACAGGCGGTCATCAAGTACCTGGTGACGGCGTACTACTCCGCCGCTGTCCTGGTGCCCGACGCGCTCGGCGTGCTGGAGAACGTGGAGATCGGCCGGTGGAGGTGACATCCGCGCACCGCGCCGCCGTGTCCCCGCCCTCCTGGGCGGGTACATCCTCGGGGTGTGCGTTCACCCGGGGCGCAGGCGCCGCCGTCCGCGGGCATCGCGAGGGGGAGCCATGGCCGATTTCATGACGGAGACCAGACGGCGCGCACCCGGACCGCGTGAGCCGCACGAGTCCACCGGTGGCGCCGCGGCCGGCCCGCCGGACTTGCAGGAGGCGGCGGTGCTGCTGGAGCGCACCCGGGCCGTCGTGGACCCGGAACTGCGCGCCGCGGTCGACTCGTTACCCGGTTCCATGCGCCGGATCGCCCGCTATCACTTCGGCTGGGAGCACGCGGACGGCACCGAGGCGGCGGGCAACGCGGGCAAGGCGATCAGGCCGGCGCTCGTCCTCGCCGCGGCCACGGCGCTCGGCGGCCCGAGAGCCGGGGCGGCGGCGGTACGGGCGGCCGTGGCAGTCGAACTGGTCCACAACTTCACGTTGTTGCACGACGACGTCATGGACCGGGACACCACCCGAAGACACCGGCCCACGGTCTGGACCGTGTTCGGCGACGCCGACGCGATCCTCGCCGGGGACGCGCTGCAGGCGCTGGCCCTGCGGTTGCTCGCCGCGGACCCGCACCCGGTCTCCGGACCGGCCGTCGCCCGGCTCGCCGACTGTGTCGTGGAGCTGTGTGCCGGACAGCACACCGACACGGCACTGGAGGGGCGCGCTCCCGAGGAGGTGACCCTGGACGAGGTGCTCGCCATGGCCGAGGCGAAGACCGGCGCGCTGCTGGGCTGCGCCTGTGCGCTCGGTGCGCTGTACGCGGGCGCCGGGGAGGAGGACGTTGCGGCGCTGGACGGCTTCGGGCGCCAGGCCGGCCTCGCCTTCCAGCTCATCGACGACGTGATCGGCATATGGGGCGACCCGCTGCGCACCGGCAAGCCGGCCGGTGCGGATCTCGCCGCCCGCAAGAAGTCCCTGCCGGTGGTGGCGGCTCTGACCTCCGGCACCCCGGCGGGAGCCGAACTCGCCGCGCTGTACGGGAAGCCGTACGCCGAGGGGGAGGACGGGGACGGCGGGGAGATCGCGCGTACGGCCCTGGCGGTCGAACGGGCCGGCGGCCGGGACTGGGCGCAGGCCGAGGCGGCCGACCGGATGGCCCGGGCGGTGCAGGAACTGGCCCGAGCCGTCCCCGCACCGGAGACGGCGGGCGGTCTGCTGGCCCTCGCCGAGTTCGTCACCCGGCGCACCGGCTGAGCCGGCCGACGTCCGACGGCCGGCCGAGGACCCCGGAGTCACCGGGGCCGTGCGGCTCCTGACCCCGCACGGTCACCGGGGCTCCGGCCATGGGCGGGTCCCGCGCACCCCCACCGTGCGCGGGACCCGCCGCTTGTCCGTGAGCGGCCCGCTCCCCGCCTTCGGCCGGGAGACCCGCCGGGCGCTACGCCTCCGGTACGACCGTCCGCACGATCCTCTCGACCAGGCCCTCCGGCACGGTCACGCCCTCCAGGGCTCCGTCCAGGACGCCGGGGAGGGTGAGGTGTTCCAGCAGGAGACCGAGCATCGCCAGGTAGAGCACGGCGACGGTCTCGTCACCGCCGGGCAGGCCGGCCGCGCGGTGGAACTGCATGCCCTGCTCCAGGTCGCCGCGCAGCGAAGCGGTGAAGGAGGCCCGCAGTTCGGGGCGTCGGGTGGCCTCGAGGCGCATCTCGAACAGGGCCAGGTAGCCGGTGCGGTCACGTATCGCGCGCTCCATGAGGTCCCGCATGAACGCCGTGACCAAGGCGCGGTCGCGGGGGCCCTTCAGCAGCGCCTCCAGCACCTTCGGGTCCGGCGCGAGCCGCACGTGCAGCCGGGCGTCGATCTGGCGGAGCAGGTCGTCACGGCCGGTGAAGTAGTTGGAGGCGGTGCCGGTGGGCACGCCCGCCTCGCCGTCCACCGCGCGGAACGTCAGCCCGCGCGCGCCCTCCCGCGCCAGTACGGCGATGCCGGCGTCCACCAGCGCCGCACGCCGCTCCGGATTGCCCGCCATGCGGAACCCCTTCTCTCACTTGATCCCGGACACGATCCCGTCCCGGAAACACCTTGCAACCACTACGGGTGGAGTACTACAAATGAAGCACTACAAGCGAAGTGGTCATCCCGCCGCTCCGCAGCCTATGGAAAGAGACCCGCTTGCGAAAGCTCACGTACTTCGTCGCCTGCTCCCTCGACGGCTTCATCGGTGACGAACAGGGCGACGCCACCGCGATGCTCCGCTTCCTCGACGAGGAGTATCTCGACTTCCTCCGGGCGCAGTTCCCGGAGACCCTGGCCAGTCACGCCGGGGCGCACCTCGGCCTCGACCACCTGGAGAACCGGCGGTTCGACACGGTCATCCAGGGCCGCGGCAGCTATGAGCTGGCGCTGAAGGAGGGCATCACCAGCCCTTACGCCCATCTGCGCGAGTTCGTCGCCTCGCGCACCCTCGGCGCCTCGCCCGATCCGAACGTCGAGATCGTCGCCGACGACGTGGTCGGCCGCGTGCGCGAACTGAAGGCGGAGCAGGGCGGCCTGGACATCTACCTGTGCGGAGGCTCGCGGCTCGCCGGAACCCTGCTCGAGGAGATCGACGAACTCGTCGTCAAGAGCTACCCGATCGTCTACGGCGCCGGCATGCCGATGTTCGGCACCGGCTCGCGGATCACACAGTTCGCCCTGGACTCGTCGCGAACCTTCGGCAACGGGGTGATCGTGCGGACGTACCGCAGGGAGCGCTGAGCCTCCGCCCGTCCTACCCTGAGGGCATGGGCAGTGGGAACAGTGTCTGTCCCGTCTGCGGACAGCTCGTCGAAACGGTCGTCGGCCGGCACAAGACGCTGGGCGCGTGGGTGCCGAAGTGGGGCCCCGGCCCCTGTCGCAACCCCGACTGCGCGTCCCGCGCGGAGCACGCCGAGCCAGCCGTACCGGCCGCCCCGGACACCGGGACCGAGACCTCGCGGCCCGGTGGGACCACAGCGCGTCAGCCCTGAGCCCGCGCCGAGTTCTGTGCACCGGCTGCCTTCCCGGTGCGCGCGGCCCGGCCGAAGCCGTAGCGTGACCGCATGCCGAAGCTTCCGCACATCGTCCACATCACCGAACGCGCACTGTGGGACGAGGCCCGCGCACACGGCACCTACGAGGTGTCCACCCGTGGCCGCACCCTCCAGGAGGAGGGGTTCGTCCACTTCTCCACCCGCGAGCAGCTCCCGCGCATCGCGGCCTTCCTGTACGGCGAGTACGAGGGCCCGGACGAGCTGGTCGTGCTGGTCGTGGACCCGGCCCGGCTCGGCGTCCCGGTGAGGTACGAGGCCATGCCGCCGAACGGCGAGGAGTTCCCTCACGTGTACGGGCCCGTTCCGGTCGACGCCGTGGTGGACGTCGAGCCCTGGGGCTGACCGGGCAGGGGAGTGAGCGCCGGCGCCGCTGGTGGCGCCGGGCCGTGGGGGCCTGGCCCCGCCGGCCCCGGAGCCCGTTCAGGAGCCGTCGCGGGGCGCGACGAGGTTCGTCCGCGCGTACTCGACTACGGCTCCCTGACCGCCGTCGGCAGCTCGCCCGTGCCGGGGTCGCGGCCGGTCAGGCAGTAGGTGCCGCCTGCCGGGTCGCGCATCACCGTCCAGTGCGGCCCGCTCTGGACGTGGGTGGCGCCCAGCCGCTCGTGCCGAGTCCGGACCGCCGCGATGTCCGCGCAGGCGAGGTCCAGGTGGGCGGAGGCCGGACGGTCGTCGTCGAGCCGCTGGAGCAGGATCCGCACCGGCTGACCGGCCGGCGGCCTGAGCACCCGGAACTCCGGCCTTGACCCCGCCAGCAGGTCCCAGCCGGTCAGCGCGGCCCAGAAGGCGCTCTCGGCGTCGTACCCGGAGGGCGGGATGTCCAGGCACACCTGGTCCAGACGGCTGCCTCCGACCACTGGCGGCCGCACCTTCTCTCCCTGCCAGACCCCGGCACAGAACGGCTGCCCGCCCGGCGAGCGCAGCACGGCCCAGTCCGAGTGATCGGCGACCGTCGCCGCGCCGAGTCCGGCGGCCGTCGCCATGAACGCCCGCACGTCGTCGACGAAGAAGTCGAGATGGGCCCCGCCGTCCCCGTCCAGGACCCCTTGCAGCTTCAGGCAGGGATCGGCGCCGTCCGGCAGCAGGGTGACGAACTCCTGCCGCTCGCCCCGGAATCCGGAGAGCCGGGTGGCCGTGACGGCCGTCCAGAAGGCATGGGCCTCGGCGAGGCGGCCGAGGGGGCGGTCGGCGAAGGCGTACGTCCAGCGGATCGTGTCCATGACCGGGATCGTAGGGTGACGGCCCCGGCGAGCGGGGGGATTTCAGCCCGCCTCCGGGTCCACGGGCCAGCGGCCCGGGGCCGGGTCCGAGGGCCGCTGGAGGAACCGCAGCATGTTCCCGGCCGGGTCCCGGAACGCGCAGTCCCGCACCCCGTACGGCTGGTCCGTCGGCTCCTGCAGCACATCGCCGCCGGCCTCCCGGACCCGCTCGTACAGCGCGTCGCAGTCCGCGGTGGTGAAGATGACGCCGCGCAGCAGCCCCTTGGCGAGCAGTTCGGCGATCGCCTGCTTGTCGGCCCGGGAGATGTCCGGGCTCGCGCCCGGCGGCTCCAGCACGATCTCCACGTCCGGCTGCAACGGGGAACCCACGGTGACCCACCGCATCCCCTCGAAGCCCACGTCGTTGCGGACCTCCATGCCGAGCACGTCACAGTAGAAGTGGAGCGCCTTGTCGTGGTCGTCCACGGCGATGAAGCACTGCTTGAGTTTCAGGTCCATGGCCTCACGCTAGGCCCAGCCGGACCCCTGTGCGCGGAAGTCCCGGCCGAAGTGACGCCGACCTGCGGGCCTGCGCCGTTCAGTACGGCCGGCGGCGCGGCCGGGTGAACGAGCGGGCCACGCAGGACGGGATCACCGCGCTCTCCTCGTGGGAGCCGGCCCGGTAGGCGCTCGGCGTCTGGCCGACCAGCTCGGTGAACCGGGAGCTGAAGGAACCGAGGGAGGTGCAGCCGACGGCGAAGCACACCTCGGTCACCGTCAGATCGCCGCGCCGCAGCAGCGCCTTGGCCCGCTCCACCCGGCGGGTCATCAGATAGCTGTACGGCGTCTCCCCGTACGCCTTGCGGAAGCTGCGCTGGAAATGGCCGGGCGACATGTGGGCGCCACGGGCCAGCTCGGTCATGTCGAGCGGCTCGGCGTACTCGCGGTCCATGCGGTCGCGCACCCGCCGCAGCCGTACCAGGTCCTCCAGGCTCACCCCGACAGCTTGGCACGGCGCGACTGCGATACTCCAGCCATGAACACCGGGGTGACAGAGAGCGGCCGGCGGGCGTACACGGCGGAGGAGGGGCGGCGGGCGGACACGGCGGGGGAGGCGCGTGCCACGGACTGGTCGATGCGATCCGCGACGACCGCGGACGTCGAGACGATCGCCGAGCTGCGGGCCGAGGTGATGCGCCCGGACCTGGAGCGCCTCGGACGCTACGACGAGCACCGGGTCCGGCAGCGGCTGCGGGACTCCTTCTCCACCCGGTACACGTCGGTGGTCCTGAGCGGCGGCGAACTCGCCGGCTGCGTCACGGTCCGGCCCGCCGCCGGGGACAGGCAGTGGCTGGAGCACTTCTACCTCGCCCGGCACCTCCAGGGCCGGGGGCTGGGCTCCGCCGTCCTGCGCACCGTGCTGGAGCGCGCCGACGCCGAGGGGGCGACCGTCGCCCTGAACGTCCTGCAGGGCAGCGCCGCCCGCAGGCTCTACGAGCGCCACGGTTTCGTCATGGAATCCCAGGACCCGGTCGACGTGTTCATGGTGCGCCCGCCCGGCGGCATCGGTCTCCCGCTGTAGGTCCGCGGCCCGATCCGTCTTCCGCCGGCGTGTGCCAGCCTCGTCCCATGACGCACTCCTGGCCCGGTCACCTCGATGTGGGAGCGGTCCGGTTCGCCCGGCCGACCGCGCACTACGACGACGTCGTGGTCTTCTACCGCGACGTCCTCGGCCTGCCCGTGCTCGCCCAGTGGCGCGGCCACGCGGGCTACGACGGCATCGTCCTCGGGCTGCCCGGCACCCCCGTGCACATGGAACTCCTCCAGCACGGAGATCCGCCCCGCATCCCCGAGCCGCACCCCGAGAACCAGCTCGTGCTCTACCTGCGCGGCCCCGAGGCCGTCACCGTCGCCGCCGACCGGCTGGCCGGGCACGGCCACAGCCCGGTCCCCGCGGCCAACCCCTACTGGACCGAACGCGGTGCCGTCCTCTTCGAGGACCCGGACGGCTGGCAGGTCGTGCTGGCGCCCTGGGTCTTCGGCGAGGATCCGCCACCGGCGGTCTGACCGCGCGATCGGCTCACAAGAGTCGCGGGTACGGGGAGGCGGACCTTGACGGGGTGCGCCGACCACCGGTGATCTTCAGAGTCTGCCGCGCTGACAAAATGGATGAAGCGGACGAAGCGAACGAAGCGGAGTGATCGAGGCACGACGGACTAGCCTCGGGCCATGGTGACGCGCACCCGGCTGTATCACGACGGCACTCTCGTCCTGGAAGACTTTCCCGCCAGTGACGCCTCCGTGCATCTGGCCGATCCGGCATCGGTCCTGTGGCTGGACCTGTACCGGCCCGGAACCGCCGATTTCGCCATGCTCGGCCAGGAGTTCGGCATCCATGAACTGGCTCTGGAGGATGCCGCACAGCATGGGCAGCGGCCGAAACTCGACCGCTATCGCACCCATGAGTTCCTCAGCGCCTATGCCGTGACCGTCAACCCGGACGGTGCGGAACTGACGTACAGCGAGATCGCCGTATTCCTCACCGGCCAGGCAATGATCACCGTCCGTAAGGACGACGGTCTCGACATCGAGGACGTCGTCGCCCGCTGGGACGAGAGCCCGGACCTGACCGGCCACGGCGTCGGATTCCTGCTGCACGGCCTGCTCGACCATCTGGTGGACGGTCACTTCGCCGCGGTCCAGCGCCTGGACGATGGCATCGAGGAGCTGGAGGGTCTGCTCTTCGTGGCCGGGCGCCGGGAGATCGAAGCCGTGCAACGCCGGGCGTTCGCGCTGCGCAAGTCGCTCGTCCAGTTGCGCCGCGTCGTACTCCCGATGCGCGAGGTGGTCAACACCCTCATGCGCCCCGGCCTGCACGTGATCGCCGACCCTCTCGTCCCGTACTACCAGGACGTCTACGACCACGTGCTGCGTGCCACCGAATGGACGGAATCGCTGCGGGACCTGGTGGCCTCGGTCATGGAGACGAACCTCTCGGTCCAGGCCAACAGCATGAACCTGATCATGAAGAAGGTGACGAGCTGGGCAGCGATCATCGCCGTACCCACCGCGATCACCGGCTACTACGGACAGAATCTCCCCTACCCGGGTTTCGGCCGCCAGTCCGGATTCATCACCTCCGCGGCCGTCATCGTGATCCTGTCCGCACTGCTGTATGCGGCGTTCAAGCGCAAGGACTGGCTCTGACCGGTCCGATGCCGGGCACCGGCGACCAGCCGCCGAATGCTGGAAAATACCTGGTCAACCCCGGCTTTTCGGGCCGTGGGCGGAGTAGTGTGAAGGCACCGGGAGTTCTTCGCGTGCCGGCTCCGCCGCGGGTGCCGTTTCCGGTGATCGACAACGCCGGGCCGCACCCTCGAGCCCGGGGACAGGTCCGCGTCATGCCCGTGACCATTGACCGTACGACATCGAGCAGGCGCGCGCCGTCGTCGCCGGCGCGGCTGTCCCTGACGCCCGCGCCGGGCGGCCTGGACGGCATGTGGTGGCCTCGCTCCCGTGCCCTCACCCGTGAACTGCCCACCCTGACGGCCGCGCTGGGCGAACACTGGGGCCGCATCACAGGTGTCACCGTGCACCCGGCCTACTGGCCCGTCATCCCGCACTGGGTGTCCGTCGCCGGGCGCAGCGTGCGGGTGGACTGCTCCACCGAGGCTCAGGATCCGCACAGGCTGACCCTCTCCCTACCGGATGGCCGCCGAGACGTCCTGGTGATTCCGCCGGAGACCCGGGCGGAGGCAGCCGGGCACCTGATGGCAGGCGACGGCGTCGATGCCCCGGGCCGGGAGGAACCAGCAGACGGGATCAGTGCCCGATGCGGGGAAGAGGCATGGGAGACCGACGGCGGAGCGGGTCCGCCGTCGTCCCGGCTCGGCAGGGCGCCCCGCGGCCCGTCGACGGAGGTGAGGGGCGCATGACTGTCATCGCCCTCGCCGTGCTGCTCGTCCTGATCGCCGTCGGAGGCGTTCTGATCCACCGGCTCAACGCTCAGCACGACGAGCGGATGGCTGACTTCCACTACAGCGACGCCCTGCCGGGGGTCGGCCGCCGCCTGAGCCGGAGACACCGCCGGTCGGTGGCGGACACCGCCGTTCCGACACGCCTCACCGCGACAGCCACCGCGGAGGAAATCGACTTCGGCCCGGACAAGGGGGGCAGAGGAGAGCACATCATGGCCATGCTGCGTGAGCGGAAGGGGTACCGCGACAAGATCATGCGGGCTCTGTACCAAGCCGCTGAGGGCAATCGCCTCCTGGGCGTCGACGGGGCGGAGCTCCGCGACGACCTCGGCATCCCTGAACAGGATCTGGCCGCCGCCTGTACGTATCTGGTGGGCGAAGGCTGGGTCGTCGTCGACTGGGGGAGGGGCAACACGCCCGAGATGATCACGTTGACGCACCTGGGGCTCCAACAGATGGAGACAGAAGAGGAAAGTGCCCCTCCCCGCGAGGGACGGGCGACATCATGATCGGCTCCGGCACCCACGCGGTCTCCGGGCTGCTGCCCGACGCCGTCCACAAGGCGGTGAGACCCGGAACGGCCCTGCTGAGGCTGGAGACGACACACGCGCGGGAGGGAATCCTGGACGGTGCCTGGTGGCCGCGGTCCCGGGACATCGCCGCCGAACTGCCCCCGCTCATCACCGCGCTGACCCAGCACCTCGGCCCCGTCACCCGCGTCGGTCTGGACACCGGCGCCTGGGACGGACTGCCGGCCCGGCTGATGGTCGACGGCCGCGTCGTGCACATCGACTACTTCCCGGTCGGTGACGACACCATCCTTGTCACCCGAGGCGAGCGGGACCACTTCTCCCTGCTGGTGGTCCCGCCGGACACCCCGCCCGATGCGGCACGTGCCGCGATGGCCAGGGGCGTCAGGGCCGACAACGTCACCGAGGCCGAACAGATCCTCATCGACCTCACCACTGCCGGCGGCACACCGTCTCCGCCGGGCTGACATCTCGGTCGCGGGCGGGACCCGACATCGATCACCAGTAGTGGCGTCGACCGGCGACGGCGTGTCCCATCGCGCCGAGGATCCACAGGATGGCTCCTATGACCAGCAGGATGATTCCGATGGTCCACAGGATGGACAGGCCGGTGAGGAAGCCGACGACGAGCAGAATGACGCCCAGGATGATCATGATCTCTCCTTCGGGGAGTGGTGCCGGCGCCCCCGCGAACTGCGATGGGCCGCACGGGCGTCGGCGGGAACGGGCTGATCTCCTCCTTACTCGACGCGGTGTGGTCCGTGGCGGCTGACTTGTAGGCGGACCTCGGTGGGCATGTCGGTGAGGCCGGTGGACCGTCGCGCCGTGCTGAGCGGGCCTTCGCAGAGGGCACCGAGAGTGGCGCCGGGCGTGCCCTCGGGGGCGAGGGTGAGCCTGATGCGGGTGCGGTGGTGGGCCGGTCGGCCGGTGATGTGTACGGCCGCATGGTCGACACCTGGCAGGGCACCCGCCTCGGCCGCGATCGCGTCACCGAGGGCGCGGTCGCGAAGTTCTACGCCCTCCTGCGGGGGTGTGCCGCCGACGGGCAGGGAGCCGGGGCGGCGTCGGCTCAGCTGGGCGAGCAGCCACCACAGGGCGAGCAGGACGGCGAGGACGAGGGCGGCGATGACCGCCGGCCACCACCAGCCCTGGCTGCTCCAGCGGGCCCGGTCGGCTGAGCCGAGCAGGACGTCGGCCGGGGTGGTCAGGGGCCAGCCCGTGGGCGGGATCAGGTCGTGTCGCCGGTAGAGGTCGAGTCCGGCGAAGAGGATGAGCAGCCCGCCGCCCAGCAGGACGAGGCCTGCGAGGGCCAGCAGAGTGCGGTTGAGTGCGGATCGCGGCGTCATGGCGGGCTCCCGGTGGTCCGGTTGTCGGTCAGCCGGTGCGTTGCCGCACCCGTACGACGATGCGGGGAGGACGAGCGAGGGCCAGCCGGCCGCGTTCCTCGCCGAGGACGGCGGTGAGGTCGTCCTTCACCCGCCGGGGGTCGCGGAAGCGGACGTCCGCGCGGGCCTTGATGCGGTGGCGTCCTACGAGGACACGCGCCGCGCCGACTCCGGGAACCCGCATCGCGGCGTCACGCAGCAGGACGGCCGCGCCGTCGCGGTCCAGGAAGGCCCGCAGGCGCGGGCAGCCGGCGGGGGAGCGCAGCGGCAGCCAGCGGCGCTGACCTGGGGTGAGAGCCAGGACGATCAGCCAGACGCCGACGGCCGCGGCCACGGCGGCTCCCGTCAGCATCCACACGTCGTCCACCGGGCGGGTGGCCAGTTCGTCGGCCAGATGCCGTCGCCAGGCCGCCGCCGGACGTCCCGCCCGTACGGCGACGACGTCGACCAGCGCCGCGGCCGCGGCCACGAGGATCACCGCGGCGACCAGCGCCGCCGTGATGCGACGCGCGGACCACGCGCGGCGGGTCCGGCGCCCGCTGTCGCGCGCACCAGGTGGAAGGTCGGAGATGGACATGTCGCGCTCGGGCGGGTCGGACTCCTTCGTCAGCGGCACGGCGCCACGGTGCGCGGACGATGCGGAGGCGCGGCCCAAGGGGCCGGGATCGGGTGTCATCGCGATCGCCCTTCCCGCACGGCGTGCCCGGCGACCCGGTCCGTGCGGCCGCTCACCGGACCCGCCCCCGGCCCGCGTCGGCAACGGTCACCAGCCGCCGGACGGTGAGGAGGACTTCTCCCACCCGCAGGCCGGTCAGCTGGGCGACCTGTTCGGCGACGTCCTGCCGGATCCGCTCGCAGACACGGGGGACGTCGGTCGGATAGGGCAGGTCCATGGTCAGGTGCAGGCGCACCGATCCGGTACGGACCGCGGCGGAGGCATCAGGCGCCGCCGGGGCGCCTCGATCGGGCGGGACGGCGGCACGCCGGGACTGGGCCGCGCGTGCGGCCTGGGCGGCGATACGGGCGACCACCCTGTCCGGGATGACGGTGGCGCCCCGCTCGGCCGGGGGCGGCAGCCCGGCGGCCGGCGCCGGCGGGTTCGAGCCCTCGCCCGGGGGAGCGGGCCGGGTCCTCACCGCTGCCTCCGTGTCCGCAGGTCGAGGTCGCCCTGGACGACGAGGCCGACGATCAGCCCCGCCGCGCCCAGGACGAGCACCAGAAGAAAGGCCCAGAAGCCGCCGAAGTAGCCGGCGAAGCCCAGGGCCATGCCGGCTGCGAGGCCCGTCGTCGCTGTGTTCATCTCGCACTCCCGTCCCGCGTACGCACGTCACCGTGCGCGCGATCGCCCGCGCCCGCTCAGGGCGCGGCGGTGGATCACCTCACGCGGCCCACGTCCGGTTCGGCCTCTTCCTCCTCGTCGGGCAGGTGGACGTCGCCGACGGCGATGTTCACCTCGACGACCTCCAGGCTCGTCATCCGCTCCACGGCGCTGATGACATTGGTGCGCACGTCGCCGGCGACGTCGACGATGGAGACGCCGTACTCGACGACGACGTCCAGGTCCACCGCGGCCTGCCGCTCGCCGACCTCGACCTTCACTCCTCGCGTGACGGCCCCGCCTCCGCCTGCGCCGGGAACGCGTTCCCGCATGGCGCCGAAGGCGCGGGCCATCCCCGCCCCCAGGCTGTAGATGCCCGGTACCTCGCGGGCCGCCATACCCGCGATCTTGGCCACCACACCGTCCGCGATGGTGGTCTTCCCCCGTGTCTCGGCCGGAGCCCCCGGCCCGGTGCGGCCCTTGAGCGCGCTCACGCCCGCCTCGGGCCGGCCGCCTCCGCCGACGCTGGTGATGTTGTCCGTCATGGCGGTCGCCTCGATCGGTCGCTGGGACACCGGTGCGGTGCCTTCCAGACGTTGGACATATGGGGCGCCGCATTCCTCACGGATATGCAATGTGATGTGCGTCACATGCGACTCGTCGGGTACCCGGCTGGCCCAAGCCTTGTGTGGGGGCGTCATGATCGAAAGCGCTGTCTCCCCATCGCCGGACCGCGACCTGATGGGACGCGACCTGCCGGACGATCTGCTGGCTGCACGGGCGGCCGAGGGGGACGAGGACTCGTTCGCCGTTCTCGTCCAGCGGCACGGCCGGTCCCTCCTTGCCCTGGCCCGCTGCATGCTCGGCAATCCCCAGGACGCCGAGGAGGCGGTCCAGGACGCCTTCGTCAGCGCCTGGCGGCGACTGCCGGAATACCGCCACAGCGCGGAGTTCCGTACCTGGATGTACCGGATCACCGTCAACCGCTGCCTGACCATGCGCCGTCGCCGGCCGCCGCCCCTTTCGCTGGAAGCCGTCGCCGAACCCGCGGCGGGAGACGCCTGGAGCCAGCCCGCCCGGTCCGCCGAGCAGGAGGCGGCCACCGCCGCGCTGTCCCGCGCACTCGGCGATCTCGACGGCGGGCAGCGACTCTGCTGGATCCTGCGGGAGGTGCAGGGTCTGTCCTACAAGGAGATCGCCCATGTGACGCGGACCAGCGAACCCAAGGTGCGCGGCAGACTGTTCCGGGCACGCCGATCCCTGCAGGAGGCGATGGGCCCATGGCGCTAGACGACCCGCACGCGCGGCCCTCCGAACCTCTCGGAGCGGACGGGACCGGGTCCGAGCCGGGTGCCGCCGACCTCCCCCCGTTCGCAGGTGACGAGGCCCTGCCCTGTGGCCGGCTGCTCAGCGGGGTCTGGGAACAGACCCGGGACGCGGCGCCGGCCGCGGACCCGCACACCCTCTCCTGTCCACACTGCCGCGAGGCCGCCGAAGGACTGGCCGCGGTGGACGCGGCCACCCGAGGGCTGCGCGACGAGGAACCTCCCGGCCTGCACGCACTCGTCGAGCGGATCATGGACGTCGTCAGGGCAGAGGTGCGGCTCGGGCGGCTGCTGCCCCTGGCCGACCCGGACCGGGAGCTGCGAATCTCCGAGAGCGCCGCGGCGAAGGTACTGAGGCGGGCCGCGGACACGGTCCCCGGTGCCAGGGCCGCGACCTGCAGGCTCGTACCCGCGGGCTCCGGCACCGACGTGCGGGTGACCATGACCCTGGCCGCCGCCCTCGACCGCCCCCTGCCCGACCGGGTCCGCCAGGTGCGCCGATCGGTCCTGCACTCGGCCGGACAGGACCTGGGTCTGGCCGTGACGGCGGTCGACATCGCCGTGGTCGACGTCCTGGAGCCGGAGCCGCTCCTCGGTCCCGGCCTCCCGACCGGAGGCGGCACGTGATGACCGTCATCAGCGCGACCACACTTCTCGGCGCCGCGGTCGAGGCGGCCCTCGCGGTTCCCGGCGTGACGGGCCTGCAACCCCGTCTCTCCCATCGCCTGGCGGCAGCCGCAGCGCCCGCCCGGACGGATGCCGCGCCGCACCGCACGCCCGAGGCGGGCATCCGCGCGTGCCGGTCGCCGGACGGTTCGGGATGGCACATCGAGGTGCGCTGCGTCGTGTCCCAGGGTCGGCGGGCGCTGGATGTCGCCCAGAACGTCCACGACCGGGTGGCCGCCGCCGTCATCTCCCACCTCGCCGCCCCCGATGCCGTGGCACGGGTCACCGTCGAAGTCACCGTGACCGGAATCGCCACCCGGTACGACATGGGGTGAGCTCGAACCTCGGAGCGGCGCTCGACACCATGGAGGTCGCGCCGGGCGCTGCAGCCGGCGGTCGTGGCGCGGGCGAGTGTGTCACGGCGGCCCGTGCCCGGTCGGCGAGGCGGCCTGCGTGGTCGGGAAGGGCCGCGCGAAGGCCCTGCTCAAGGCGGCCGGCCGTCGTGGCGCGCGGAGCGCGGTGGGCGAGGGCGGCCGGGCGAAGAGGACCGCACCCGGACCGTCATGGACGCCGTGCTCGGCGGCCTGCGGACCGGGTGCGGACAGGGAGACGCTGCAAGAGAGAAATAGCAGGTCAGAGGGCGTAAGAGGAGATCACGCCTTCTTGGTCTCCCAGAAGATCTTGTCGATCTGCGCGATGTAGTCAAGCGCCTTCTGGCCCGTCGCCGGGTCGGTGGACGCCTTGGCGGCCGAGAGGGCCTTCAGGGTGTCGTTGACCAGCTGGTGCAGCTCGGGGTACTTCTCGAAGTGCGGCGGCTTGAAGTAGTCGCTCCACAGCACGGAGACGTGGTGCTTCGCCAGCTCGGCGCGCTGCTCCTTGATGACGGTGGCACGCGCCTGGAAGTGCGGGTCGTCATTGCCGGCCATCTTCTCCTGGACGGCCTTCACCGACTCCGCCTCGATGCGGGCCTGGGCCGGGTCGTACACGCCGCAGGGCAGGTCGCAGTGCGCGCTGACCTTGACCTTGGGGGCAAACAGGCGGGAAAGCATGGAGCATTCCTTCCTCGTGATCGTCTTCTCAGGTGCGACATTACTCCCTGGGGGACCTGTTTTCGTGAGTGCCCCCTAGGGCTTAGGACAAAAGTCCAGGGTCACACTGAGACTGGTGGAGGAACGGACCGGGGAGGTGCCGGGATGCCGGAGCTGTCGCAGGAGAGCGAGCGGGGGAGAACCGGGGCGCCCTTCGGGCTGGCCGAGGTGACGGGTCCGTCCATGGTTCCCACGCTGCACCACGGGGACCGGCTGCTCCTGCACTACGGGGCCGCGGTCCGGCCCGGTGACGTCGTGGTGCTGCGGCACCCCTTCCAGCAGGACCTGCTCGTCGTCAAGCGTGCCGTGGAGCGGCGCGAGGGCGGCTGGTGGGTGCTCGGGGACAACCCTTACGCCGGCGGCGACAGCACCGACTACGGGGTGGTGCCCGACGAGCTGGTCCTGGGCAGGGCGCGGCTGCGGTACCGGCCGCTGCGGCCCGGTCAGCGTTCGCCGCTGGCGCTCGCGCGCTGGGTGTTCTCCGCGGCGCGGCCGCTGCTCACCGACCGGTCGGCCTCCAGGCGTTTGCGGGCCCGGTAGGCGGCCACGTTGGCGCGGGTCGCGCAGCGGTCGGAGCAGTAGCGCCGGGAGCGGTTCGTGGACGTGTCGAGGTAGGCGTTGCGGCACGGGGCCGCCTGGCACAGGCCCAGCCGGTCGACGCCGTACTCGGTCAGGTGGAAGGCCAGGCCCATCGCCGCGATGGCCGCGTAGCCGGCGGTGGCGTTGGAGGGGTGGTCGGCCAGGTGCATGTGCCACAGGGGGCGGCCGTCCTCGTCACGGTGGTCGTGGCCGGAGATCTGCGGGCTGACCGGGAACTCCAGCAGCAGTGAGTTGAGGAGGTCGACCGCGAGGGTCTCGTCGCCCTTGTCCGCCGCCTCGAAGACCGAACGCAGCCGGGACCGCACCGAGCGGAAGCGGGTGACGTCGGCGTCGGCGGCGCGGCGGGCCGCCGAGGCGTTGGCGCCGAAGAGGTCGCGGACGGCCTCGACCGACGTCAGGGAGTCCTTGCCCCGGACCGGCTCCTCGCTGTTGACGAGACGTACGGCGTAATCCGAGTAATAGGCCAGTTCCACTTGTAGTCCTTACGGAGGCGCTCTATGGTCATGTCTGCGGTCGGGTAACAGCCGGTCGTGCTTCCAGGGTATTACGCGTGCACGAGGAGACGGGGTTTTCCATGACCACCAGTACCAGCACCGGAACCGACTGGGCCGCCTGGCAGGAGAGCTGGGACCGGCAGCAGGAGTGGTACATGCCGGACCGCGAGGAGCGGTTCCGGATCATGCTCGACATGGTCGAGGCGCTCGTCGGCACGGCACCGCGCGTGCTCGACCTCGCCTGCGGCACCGGCACCATCACCGCCCGGCTGCTTGCCCGGTTCCCCGACGCCACCAGCACCGGGGTCGACCTCGACCCGGCCCTGCTCGCCATCGCGCGCGGCACCTTCGAGGGCGACGACCGCGTCTCCTTCGTCACCGCCGACCTCAAGGACCCCGACTGGCCGGCGCGGCTGCCGTACGACTCCTACGACGCGGTGCTGACAGCCACCGCCCTGCACTGGCTGCACAGCGAACCCCTCGCGGCACTCTACGGACGGCTCGCGGAACTGGTGCGCGCCGGCGGTGTGTTCATGAACGCGGACCACATGATCGACGAGAGCACCCCGCGGATCAACGCGGCCGAACGCGCCCAGCGGCACGCCCGCATGGATCAGGCCAAGCGGGACGGCGCGCTGGACTGGGCCGAGTGGTGGCGGGTGGCCGCCGAGGACCCGGTCCTGGCCGAGCCGACGGCCCGCCGCTTCGAGATCTACGGCGAGCACGCCGACGGCGACATGCCGTCCCCGGCGTGGCACGCGCGCGTACTGCGCGAAAAGGGATTCGCGGAGGCCCGGCCGGTGTGGTGCTCGCCCTCGGACACGCTGCTGCTCGCGGTGAAGTGAAACCTGCGGCGCCTTCCCGGTCAGGGCTGGACCACGTACCTCCCCTGAGCGGCGGAAAGGGCCGGTGCGGGCGGGTTTCCCCGTCCGCACCGGCCCTTTCCCGACTCCTGACGGTCAGAGGACCTTCGACAGGAACGACTTCGTCCGGTCGTGCTGCGGATTCGTCAGCACCTCGCGCGGATGACCGGATTCGACCACCACACCTCCGTCCATGAACACCAGGCTGTCACCCACCTCGCGGGCGAAGCCCATCTCGTGGGTGACGACCACCATCGTCATGCCGGACTCGGCGAGGTCGCGCATGACGTCCAAGACGTCACCGACCAGCTCCGGGTCGAGAGCCGAGGTCGGCTCGTCGAAAAGCATGAGCTTCGGATCCATCGCGAGGGCCCGAGCGATCGCCACCCGCTGCTGCTGGCCACCGGAGAGCTGCGAGGGGTAGTTCCCGGCCTTGTCGGCGAGGCCCACCCGCTCCAGGAGCTGCATTGCTCGCTCCTTGGCCTGGGCCCTGCCGACGCCCTTGACCTGGACCGGCGCCTCGATGACGTTCTCCGCCGCCGTCATGTGCGGGAACAGGTTGAAGCGCTGGAAGACCATGCCGATGTCCCGGCGCTTCAGCGCGACCTCGCTGTCCTTCAGCTCGTACAGCTTCTCGCCCTTCTGGCGGTAGCCGACCAGCTCGCCGTCCACGTAGAGACGGCCGGCGTTGATCTTCTCGAGGTGGTTGATGCACCTCAGGAAGGTCGACTTGCCGGAGCCGGAGGGGCCGATGAGGCAGAACACCTCACCCTGCTTGACCTCCAGGTCGATGCCCTTGAGCACCTCCACGTGGCCGAAGGACTTGTGAACGCCCTCCGCCTTGACCATCGAGGCCGTTCCCGTGGGGACGGCGTCACTCTTGCTCAGCTTGTCGGTCATGCGCCCACCGCTCCCCTCGGGCCGCCCAGCGACAGCACGTTCGCCCGCACCTTCTGCCACGGGGTCGGCGGCAGCTGGCGGCTTGAGCCGCGTGCGTAGTAGCGCTCGATGTAGTACTGGCCCACGCTCAGCACCGAGGTCATGATCAGGTACCAGGCCGCGGCCAGGAAGTACATCTCCACCGGAGCGCCGGAGTTCTGGCCGATGTCCTGGGCGAAGCGGAACAGCTCGGGATACTGGACGGCCGCCACGAGCGAGGTCGTCTTCAGCATGTTGATCACTTCGTTGCCCGTCGGCGGCACGATCACGCGCATCGCCTGCGGGATGATGATCCGCCGCAGCGTCCTGCTGTGGCTCATACCGAGGGCGTGCGCCGCCTCCGTCTGGCCCTCGTCCACCGCGAGCAGACCGGCCCGGCAGATCTCCGCCATGTACGCCGCCTCGTTCAGACCCAGGCCGAGCAGCGCCGTCAGCAGCGGCGTCATGAAGTTCGACCAGTAGTCCTTGTAGAACGGCATCAGGTTGATGTACTCGAAGACCAGGCCCAGGTTGAACCAGAGGAAGAGCTGGACCAGGACCGGGGTGCCGCGGAAGAACCAGATGTAGAACCAGGCGATCGACGAGGTCACCGGGTTCTTCGACAGCCGCATCACCGCGAGGACGATGCCGCCCACGATGCCGATCAGCATCGACAGGACCGTCAGCAGAAGGGTCTTGCCGACACCCTTCATGATCCGGTCGTCGAAGAAGTAGTCCGGTACCGCGTGCCAGTTGATCTGGCCCTGGCCGAACGCGTAGATGATCGCGACGAGGATCGCGATGGCGATGACGGCGGTGACGTACCGCCCGTAGTGCCGGACCGGGATCGCCTTGATGGCCTCCGGGCCGGCCGGGGGAGTGTGCTGCCCCCCGGCCGCCGACTTGTCGATGTCAGTCACGGGTGTTGCCTCTCAGTGGCCGCTTCGGGTCCGCGGGTCACTTGCCGCCGTTGATCACGGACTGCTTGACGGCGCCGTCCTGCGCGCCCCACTTCTCCAGGATCTTGCCGTACTCGCCGCTCTTGATGACGGCGTCCATCGCGGCCTGGAGAGCGTCCCGCAGCTGGGTGTCCTTCTTGGCCACGGCGATGCCGTACGGCGCGGCCTCGACCTGGTCGCCGACGACCTCGAAGTCCTTGCCGCCGCCGGAGGTCTTCACCGCGTACGCGGCGACCGGGAAGTCGGCGGACACGGCGTCCGCGCCGCCCGAGCGCAGCCGGGTCTGGGCCTGCTGGTTGTCGTCGAAGGCCTCGATGGCGAGCTTCTTGCCGCTCGGACACTTCTTGGCCTGCTCCTTGGCCAGGTCCTCCGAAGTGGTGCCGCGCTGCACGGCGAGCTTCTTGCCGCAGAGGTCTTCCCAGGTGGTGATGCCCTTGGTGTCGCCCTTGCGGGTGTAGATGGAGACACCGGCGGTCAGGTAGTCGACGAAGTCGACGCCTTCGCCGACCTTCTTGCCGGTGTCCGGGTCGACGCCCTCCTGACGGTTCTTGTTGTCCGTCATCGCCGACATCGCGATGTCGTAGCGGTCCGAGCGCAGACCGGTGAGCAGACCGTCGAAGGTGCCGTTCTCGAACTGGAACTTCACCCCGAGCTGCTTGCCCAGGGCCGCCGCCAGGTCGGGGTCGAGACCGACGACGTTTCCGGAGTTGTCCTTGTACTCGACCGGGGCGTAGGCGATGTCCGACCCGACCCGGACGACGCCGCTGCTGCGGATGTCCTTGGGAAGCTTGCCGGCCAGCGGGGCGCTGCCGGCGGACGAGCTGCCGGAGTCGTTGCCGCTGTCCTTGGTCTGGTCACCGCAGCCGGTGAGGATCAGGGCGCCGGCGACCGCGATCGCACCGACCGCTGCAGTCCGGGCGCGGGCGGGAGTACGACGGGTGGAGCTTGCGGTCATGGTGGTTCCTCCGGCGGGTGGAAAGAGGTGCCGATGGGTCGACGGAAACACACACCTTCGGGTGTCGCGACCTCGTGGGTTTACGGCATCTTGCCATTCGGGTTAGCCCATCCAGGGGAGTCGCAATGTCAAAATCGGATAACGGGTGATCCCTCAATCGCGTCAGGACGGTCCCTCCCCGACCCCACACCCCGGACCATCTGCGGTGATCCCGGCCTCCGGCCGTAAAAACTTCTACCCGTCTCACCATGTGGTCGGTGAAGATCGTGGTTCTTCCCATCCAGCAGGGCCCTTGCCAACGGTGTGACCGTCCTGTCAGCCGCGTGTCACCCCTGTGTGGCTTTCTGGTTCCCAGATGTGACCTTGCACCTAATGGACTCGTCGTCAGCGCCGTCCGTCCGGTAAGAAGGTTCTTTACACCCCTCATCCGGGGCTCAGGGCGCGTGTGCGGCGCGCCCGTCGCGCAGCCGCTCGTACGTATCGGCAACCGGGCCTGCGCGGTGCCCGCCCACCCCTCACCAGGAGTGGTCGACCCTCAAACCATGCATACCTAAGGGGTAAGACAAAGTGGCAGCGGAGATCGTCAATCCTCGCAGCGACAACACGACGGACCAGGACGGGGCCGAGCCCCTCGATTCCTTCGATCCGGCGTTCGCGCTTCATCGCGGCGGCAAGATGGCCGTGCAGGCCACCGTTCCGGTCCGCGACAAAGACGACCTTTCCCTCGCGTACACGCCCGGCGTCGCGCGCGTGTGCACCGCGATCGCGGAGCAGCCGGAACTGGTCAACGACTACACATGGAAGTCCTCGGTGGTCGCCGTCGTGACCGACGGCACGGCCGTGCTGGGACTCGGGGACATCGGACCCGAGGCCTCCCTCCCCGTGATGGAGGGCAAGGCCATCCTGTTCAAGCAGTTCGGCGGAGTCGACGCGGTGCCCATCGCGCTCGACTGCACGGACGTCGACGACATCGTCGAGACCGTGGTCCGGCTCGCTCCCTCCTTCGGCGGAGTGAACCTCGAGGACATCTCGGCGCCCCGGTGCTTCGAGATCGAGCGCCGGCTGCAGGAGCGCCTGGACATCCCGGTCTTCCACGACGACCAGCACGGCACGGCCGTCGTGACGCTCGCGGCGCTGCGGAACGCGGCCCGGCTGAGCGGCCGCGAGATCGGGCAGCTCCGGGCCGTCATCTCGGGCGCCGGCGCGGCCGGTGTCGCCATCGCCAAGATGCTGGTCGAGGCCGGCATCGGGGACGTGGCGGTGGCGGACCGCAAGGGCGTCGTGTCGGCCGGCCGGGACGACCTGACGCCGGTCAAGCGCGAGGTCGCCTCCTTCACCAACAAGGCCGGCATCACCGGGTCGCTGGAGGACGCCCTGGCGGGTGCGGACGTGTTCATCGGCGTCTCCGGCGGTACGGTCGCGGAGGCGGCGGTCGCCTCCATGGCCGAGGGTGCCTTCGTGTTCGCGATGGCCAACCCGAACCCGGAGGTGCACCCGGAGGTGGCGCACAAGTACGCGGCGGTCGTCGCGACCGGGCGCTCGGACTTCCCGAACCAGATCAACAACGTGCTGGCCTTCCCCGGGATCTTCGCGGGCGCGCTGCAGGTGCGGGCCACTCGGATCACCGAGGGCATGAAGATCGCCGCCGCGGAGGCGCTGGCCGCCGTCGTGGGCGATGATCTCGCCGCCGACTACGTCATCCCGTCGCCGTTCGACGAGCGGGTCGCTCCCGCGGTGACGGCGGCGGTGGCGGCCGCCGCCCGTGCCGCGGGCGTCGCCCGTCGCTGACGTCGCGCCGAATGGCCCCGCCCGAACGGGCGGGGCCTTTCTTCTGCCCGGCCGCCCCCCGGCCGGGTGTGCTCCGGGCCCGGGCCCGGCGGTGCCGGTGGTGCTGCCCGGAGCCGTGCGCGCCGGGCTGCGCCGGTCGGGTGCCCTTGCGCAAGAGGGCATGTGTCACAGCCCCCCGCGGTTCCGTCGGCTGCACGGCGCACCTATCGTCGAGCCATGTTCGCTGCCTACGCCGCCCGAATCGACCGCGACCAGCCGCTCACCGGACTCGAGTTGGGGGAGCGTCCGGCCCCCGAGGCCCGGCCCGGCTGGAGCACCGTGAACGTCCGCGCCGCCTCCCTCAACCACCACGACCTCTGGTCCCTGCGCGGTGTGGGCCTCGCCGAGGACAAGCTGCCGATGATCCTCGGCTGCGACGCCGCCGGGATCGACGAGGACGGCAACGAGGTCGTCCTGCACTCCGTCATCGGGCAGAGCGGCCACGGGGTCGGCCCCAAGGAGCCCCGCTCCATCCTCACCGAGCGCTACCAGGGCACGTTCGCCGAGCGGGTCGCCGTGCCGACCTGGAACATCCTGCCCAAGCCGAAGGAGCTCTCCTTCGCCGAGGCCGCGTGTCTGCCGACGGCCTGGCTGACGGCCTACCGGATGCTGTTCACCAACGCCGGGGTGCGGCCCGGTGACTCGGTCCTCGTGCAGGGCGCCGGCGGTGGTGTCGCCACCGCCGCGATCGTGCTGGGCAAGGCGGCCGGACTGCGGGTCTTCGCGACCAGCCGGGACGAGGCCAAGCGGAAGCGGGCGCTGGAGCTCGGCGCGGTCGAGGCGGTGGAGTCCGGAGCCCGGCTCCCGCAGCGCGTGGACGCCGTCATCGAGACCGTGGGCGCCGCCACCTGGTCCCACTCGGTGAAGTCCCTGCGGCCCGGGGGCACGCTCGTGATCTCCGGCGCCACCAGCGGTGACCGTCCCTCGCACGCCGAACTGACCCGGATCTTCTTCCTCGAGCTGAAGGTCGTCGGTTCCACCATGGGCACCAAGGACGAGCTGGAGGACTTGCTGTCCTTCTGCGCCGCCACCGGCGTACGCCCCGTCATCGACGAGATCCTGCCGCTGGACCGGGCCCGCGAGGGCTTCGAACGGCTGGCGTCCGGCGAGCAGTTCGGGAAGATCGTCCTGACGAACGAGTGACCGTGCCCGCCGGCGGCGTGGCCCCGGTGACGGCCGGGGCCCGCACGGTGGCGTGCCCCGGCCGTCGGCGGGTCAGACCCTCGGGCGGCGGAGTATCGCGCCGATGTGGGCCGCGGCCGCCGAGAGGTGCCCGCGGGCGTCCTGGAGCTGGTCGGGGGTGACGCCGTGGTCGCGGGCCGCGTCGCGGATGTCGTCGCGGAAGCGGTCCAGCAGGCGGTCGAGGTCGCGGGCCGGGTCGCCGGTGGGTGTCTCGTGCGCCCAGGACGGTTCGTACTCGGCCGGGAAGTCCTCCGGGGGCATGGAGTACTCCGGTGCCGCCGCAGGGGCTGACTTGCGCGGGCCGGCGGCCGCTCCTTCCGCGGTGCGGCCGAAACCGCGGTCCTTGCCGAACTCCTTGCCGTACTCCTTCCCGAACTCGCCGAACTCCTTGGCGAGTTCGGTCAGGCCCTCGCGCACGCCGGTCGGCCAGTCGCCGCGGGTGAAGTGGTCCTGCACGCGCTCCTGGACCCGGTGAGCGATGCGCTGCATCTCCTCCTGCGCCTGGGCCCGCGCCCGCGTCTGGGCCTCCTGGGCCTGGTGGCGGGCCCGCTGGGCCTCCTCGCGGGCCCGGCGGCTCTCGTCCTTGGCGCGGCGGGCCTGCTCCTTCCACTCCTGCTTGACCCGGCGCATCTCCTCCTTGGCGGCCCGCCAGGCCTCCTTGTCGCCGAGGTCGCCGCTCTCGTCGGGGGGTCCCGCATCGCCGCCGTTCCTCCCGGAGCCCCGGCGGGCCTCGGAGGCGGCGGCGCGCATCTCGCGCCGCAGATCGCCGGCCGCGCCGCGCACGTCGGCCCTTATCTCGGCGGCGAGTTCCGCCACCGACTCACGGATCTCCAGCTCCAGGTCGGCCAGCTCGCCGCTGCGGTCGGCGAGTTCGGCGCGGCCGGCGTCCGTGATGGCGTAGACCTTGCGGCCGCCCTCCGTGGTGTGCGTGACCAGTCCCTCGGCCTCCAGCTTGGCGAGGCGGGGGTAGACCGTGCCCGCCGAGGGGGCGTACAGGCCCTGGAAGCGTTCCTCGAGAAGCCTGATCACCTCGTATCCGTGACGTGGGGCCTCGTCGAGCAGCTTGAGCAGGTACAGGCGCAGGCGGCCGTGGGCGAAGACGGGAGGCATGTCAGAGCACCTTCTTGTCGGTCGTGCCGTCGGCCGGGGAGCCGCTGGCGTCCTCGCGGGGGGTGTCGGGCTCGTCCTCGCCCGGCGGGCGGCGCAGCAGGGCGATGGAGCCGGACACCGTCGTGGCCCTGAGCTTTCCGTTGCCCGCACCGAGCCGGCCGGTGATCTTGTGGGCACCCCACTGGCCGTGCACGCGCAGTCCGTCGAAGGCGTTGGAGATCGTGCCGCTCGCGGTGTTGGCCTCCACCTCCGCGTCCGCCGGGTGCGGCAGGCGGATCGCGATCTCGCCGGAGACGCTGGTCAGGCCGACGTCGGTGGGGCCGTCCGGATCCAGGTCGATGATCATGGAGCCGCTGACCGAGTCGGCCCGGACGGAGGAGCCCGAGCCCTCGACCACGGTCAGATCGCCGGAGACGGAGTTGAATCGCAGGTCGCCCGTGACGGCCTGGGCCTCCAGGTTGCCGGACACGGTGTCCGCGCGGACCTGTCCGGAGAGGCCGACGAGGGTGGTGTCGCCGGTGACGCCCTTGATCACCGCCGGGCCGCTGGTCCCGGAGACGACGGCGGCGGCGCCGACCACGCCCACCTCCACGCGTGTGTCGGCGGGGACCGCGAGGGAGACGACCGCGCTGCGGCGCCAGCCCTTGCGGTCGAGCCACTTGAGGAAGCCCTTCCACGGCAGGTCGTCGTAGGCCACGGTGAGGGTGCCGCCCTGGTGGGTGACGATCAGCGGTGGGCCCTCGATGTCCGTGACCTCCAGGCGTGCGGAACCTTCGTCCGTGCCGACGACGTTCACCGTTCCGTTGACGATGCGGACGTGCAGGTCGCGTACCGGGGTGTCGAAGGTCAGCTTCTGGGGGTCGGTGATGGACCACTCGGACATGGGGCCTCCTTGGCCGGACACGGACACGCCATATCGCGTCTTCTGGAAAACACGATATATCGTGGATGGGGAAAGTCAAGGCGCCTGTGCATAGGCTGTAGGTGGACCCACAGGGGCTGGGTGGATTCGCAGGAGAGGCAGTTCATGTACTTCACCGACCGCGGGATCGAGGAGCTGGAGAAGCGGCGCGGCGAGGAAGAGGTCACCTTCGAGTGGCTCGCCGAGCAACTGCGCACGTTCGTCGATCTCAACCCGGACTTCGAGGTGCCCGTGGAGCGGCTCGCGACCTGGCTCGCCCGGCTCGACGACGAGGACGACGAGTAGCCCGTATCGTCCGATGCCCCTCCCCCTCACCTGTCACCGGAGTTAGCCTTCTTCTCCATTCGGTGAACGGGGGCGTCATGGGTGGAGGAGTCGAACGCGTACGGCTCGACGACGGAACGGTCGTCTGGGCCCGGATCGGCGGGCGGGACGACGAGGCGCCCGACGAGGGCGGCTACTGGGACACGGGGCTCGGTGACCGCGTCGTCGACATGGCGGGCGGGCTGGCCGACACGGTCGGTGGCGTCGTGCGCTCCTTGCGCGCCGGTCTGGACACGCCCGCCGCGGTCGAGGTGTCCGTGAGCTTCGGGATCGAACTGACGGCGCAGTCCGGCAGGATCGTGAGCGCCATAGCGCAGGGCGGCGGCACGTCCTCCCTGACGGTGTCTCTGACCTGGACCGAACCGGCGACGGCCGCGGACGGCGCGGATCCCGCGGCACCCGGCGGCGCGGTCGCACCGCCGCGCCCGCCGGCCCCCGGCTCCGCATGAGCGCCTTCGACGAGATGGTGCGCCCCTCTCTCGCGCGCATCGGCGCAGCGGGTGACGGGTATGCAACGGACCGTGACCCGTACTGGGGATCGGGGTTCTTCATCGCCCCGGGCTGGCTGTTGACCTGTGCCCATGTCGTGGGGAAGGGGGGAGCCGCGGTGTGCCGAGGGGAGAGCGCCTTACGCGTGACCTGGCAGGAACGCACCACCGGACCCACCGCCGCCGACGCCTGGGAGGAACGCTCGGGCACCGGCGCCGCCGTACTCCTGGCACCCCGGCCCGAGGAACCGGAGTCGCTCCGTGACCCCTGGCCGTTCCCCGACCTCGCGCTCGTCCGGGTCGAGGGCGCGGACGACGTGCGGTGTCTCTGGCTGGGCGACCGCGAGCCCGGCGCCCGTGCCCCGATCGGGCTCTACGGCTGGTCCCTGCAGACCGGCGAGCTGGGCGTCCGGCACGGCACCGGCGAACTCGCGGGTTCCGACGCCCGCGCGCTGCTGCTCGGCGGCAGCCTGCCGATCGGCGGACTGTCCGGCGGACCCGTGCTCGACCTGCGGCACGGCTCGGTCGTCGGCGTCATCAAGGGCCGCCGGCGGGAGGAGGGCGTCGCCGTGCCGGTCACCGCGCTGCACGAACTGCTGGACCGGCGCGACACGTCCGGCGTGCTGCGCGAAGTGCTGCGCGCACACGACCGGCACCATCTCCGCCTCCTGGACGACCCGTCGCCGTACGCGAACTGGACCACGCTCCAGGCCGCGCTGCCCGCACTCGCGCCGCCCGTCTCCGGGATCACCGCCGAACTGCGCGCCCGGCTCTACGGCCACCTCGCCGAGCTGCCGCCGCCGGCCGGAGCGGGCGAGATCGTCCACCTGGTGGAGGAGGTCAAGGAGCGGGTGCGCGGCGAACGGCTGCGCTCGCTGGTGCCGCGGAACGTGCGGACCTGGCGTGAGGGCGCGGCCCTCCTGTACGGACTGCGCACCCTGGACGCGGAGGGCGGCGGGACGCTGGTCGATCTCGACGCCGTCCTGCTGTACGCGGCGCAGGTGGTGCGGAAGACCGCGCGCGAGCGGCCGGGTGAGACCGACCCGGCCCGGCTCGGCGCGTTCACCGAATGGCTCGGCGCGCAGGCCGGGCGGCATCGGCACTGGGCGGTGAGCGGGGCCATCCGGGGACTGCTGAACGGGATCGACGGCAGTCGGGCCCCCGACGGAGGACCGGACGGAGTGACGTGTGGAGGGCCGGGCGCCGGCCGCACCGCCGCGATCACGCCCGTGACCGCTGCCGCGACCACGGCCGCGCCCGCTCCCGTGACCGTGTCTCCCCCTGCCTCCGAGCTCCAGGCCCCACCCACGTCCCCGGTCCCGCCCGTGCTCCCGACCACGCTCCGGGCCGTGCCCGAGCCCGTGAACATCCCCGACCCCCGGCTCGCTCCCGACCCCCGGCTCGCCCCCGTGGCCCCGGCCGTGACCGCCGAGGCCGCGGCCACCGGCCGTACCGACGTCCTCGTCAGGGTCGGCGCGTCCATGTACGGCGGGCTGCACCCCTGGAGCGTGGAGCTGATCCACGACGGCCTCGACGTCACCCCGGTGGCCGCCGACGACCGGGGGGTGCGCGTCGACGAGCTCGCGGCGGTGCTGCGCGCGCCGCTGGACCGTGCGCTGAACCTCGGTGACCACGGCGAGCATCTGGCCGGGATCGAGGTCTTCCTGCCCCGCAAGCTGTTCGACCTGCCGGTGGACGAATGGCAGTTGCTGCCCGACCTGCCGGAGGCCTTCCGCGACGACCACGACGACCACGACGACCGTGACCGTGACCGCGACCACGGCGACGGCCCCGACGACCGGGACGGAGAAGGCCACGATGACGACGAGGAGGACGACGACTTCGTGGACGAGCGGTCCATGCCGCTCGGCATGCGCCGGACCGTCGTCATCCGGGATCTGCGGCGCAACGAGCGGCCGCCCTCCCCGGAGTGGCGCAGGCGCTGGCGGGGGGTGTCCCGCGGGCCGCTCACGCACGAGCCGCTGCACGGCCGGGCCCCGGCGGACGGCCACGTCGCCATGTCCCGCTCCGGAAGCCGCTACCTCTACTACGGCACTCTGTCGGCGCTGGACGACACCTGTGTCGCGGTCTACTGCGGCCCCGTCGCGAGCGGGGAGGGGCAGGCGGCGATGAGGGACGCGCTGATGGCGGGTCATCCGGTGGTGCTGTGGCGCCGGGACCGGCACGACCACGACGAGTGCAAGGACTTCTACGAGCAGGCCGCCCACGCGGTGGGTACCGCCCGGCATGCCGAGGGCCTGCACGAACCGGTGCGTGACGTGCGTATCCGGCTGTACGACTCCGAGTCGGCCCGGGCCCGGGGCCTGCGCGGGAAACTGGCCGTGCTGTTCGATCCGCCGGACCGCCCGCCGCGCGCCGCCGGGACGATGCGGCCGCCGCCACTGGCCGCTCCCGACGGCTGACCCGCCTGATGGAGACGGCGGATGGCCAGGCGGATGGCGAGGCGGTGGGTCCTAGGGCCGAACCGCCCGCCGAACCGGCCGCGGAACCGACCGCCGCCGCTCCGACGGCCGCTCCCGCGGCCGATCCGTCCGGCGCGCCGGACGCACCGTCAAACCCCGCTCGTGACAAGGCTGTTCGGAGGTCCGGAAGTGAACGACGGGCCGTTCGAACCTCGGCAGACACGGCCGCCTGACGGTAGCCTCTAGGTCAAATGGCCGGGCCCGCTGCATGATCACCAGATTTGGGAGGAGCCCAAGGTGAACGACTGGCGGATCTACAGCGGAGTGGGTCAGCCGCACGACGGCATGCGGAGGTTGCCGCCCCCGCCGCCCTGGCGCGACTTCGCGGCCTCCCACGAGGGTGCGGAGGACGGCACGGAGGACCCCAGCAGCGCCCGTCGGCTCGGCGTGCGCCGCCGTCTGGTGGAGAGCTACGCGCCCCGGCCGGCCGAGGTGGACGCGGTCAACGCCGCCCTGTATCTGCGCCGGCCGCTGCTGGTCACCGGCAACCCGGGCACGGGCAAGTCGACCCTGGCGTACGCCATCGCCCATGAACTCGGGCTCGGCAAGGTGCTGCGCTGGCCCATCGTCAGCCGCACCGGCCTCCAGGACGGGCTGTACCGGTACGACGCCATAGGCCGCCTCCAGGACGTCCAGCTCGAACGGGCCCGCGGCGGCGAGCGCGGCACGGCCGCGCCAGGCATCGGCTCCTACATCCGGCTCGGCCCGCTCGGCACCGCCCTGCTGCCCGCCGAGCAACCCCGCGTGCTGCTCATCGACGAACTCGACAAGAGCGACCTCGACCTGCCCAACGACCTCCTCAACACCCTCGAGGAAGGCGAGTTCTCCATCCCCGAGCTGGAGCGGCTGGCCGACCGCGAGCCCGTCGTCGAGGTGCTCACCCACGACGGCGACCGGGTGGCCGTGCACGGCGGGCGTATCGCCTGCACCGCCTTCCCCGTGATCGTGCTGACCTCCAACGGCGAACGCGACTTCCCCGCGCCGCTGCTCAGGCGCTGCATCCAGCTCGAGCTCGACCCGCCCGGCGAGGAGCAGCTCACCGCGATGGTCGAGGCGCACCTCGGCACGGACGGTGTCGCCGGCGGGGCCGATCTCATCCGCAGGTTCCTGGAGCGCGAACCCGGCGAGGTGCTCGCCGCCGACCAGCTCCTCAACGCCCTCTTCCTCACCCGTCACGACCCGCGCGCGCAGAGCCTCACCCGGGAGCGGATCGCCGAGATGCTCATGCAGCCGCTCGACCGTACGAGGTGAGGGACGGATGCCCGGGATGCACCTGGACGAGCTGATCGGCAAGCTGCGCCAGGGCGGGCTCGACCTCACCGCGGAGGACGTGGCCGACGCGGTCTGGCTGGCCCGGCGGCTCGGCGCGGCCCCGCCCCGCGACGCGCCTGTACGGGAGCCCGGCACCGGTCCCCTGGACCCGCCCGCCACCGGGTCCGACGCGTCACCCGCCGGTGCCGACGCGGCGCCGCCGGCCGCCGAACCGCCCCGGCCCCGGGCGGACGCCCCCGCCGCCCCGGTGCCACTGCTCACCCCTGGCCTCCCGGCGCGCCCGCACGGCGGCGCCGGCACCCCCACCGCCGTTCCCGTCCGGGCGCCCGCCGCCGGCGCCCTGCCCGGGCTGCTCGGCCTGGAGAAGGCGCTGCGCGCCCTCGGCCGCTACCAGGTCGCCGCCGCCCCGCCCCGGGACGAGCGGATCGACGAGGAGGCCACCGCCGAGCGGGCCGCCGCCAGCGGCATCCTGCTCCCGGTCACCCGGCCCGGCCGCCGCCGGCGCTGCGACGTCCAGCTGCTCATGGACACCGGGCCCAACATGACCGTCTGGGGACAGCTGGTCGAGGAACTGCGCCAGGCCTGCCAGCAGTCCGGCGCGTTCGCCTCCGTCCGCGTCCACCACCTGTACGCCGACGACTCCGGCGCCCTCCTCGTCGGTACGACCGCCGGTCCCGGACGGCACACCCGGCTGCGCCCGGCCGACGAACTGCACGATCCCACCGGCCGCCGGCTCACCTTCGTCATCAGCGACTGCGTGGGCCCGCTGTGGCAGAACGGCAGCGCGCAGCGGCTGCTGCACCAGTGGCCGCGCAGTGCCCCGCTGGCCGTCGTCCAGCCGCTGCCACCCAGGCTGTGGGGCCGCACCGAACTGCCCGCCGAGCCGGGCCTGCTGGAGCGTCCCGACGGGGTGGCCGGCCGGCTGACCTTCGAGCCCGACGACGAGCCCTGGGAGGAACCGGCGCCGCACGCCCGGCCGGTACCGGTGCTGCAGCCCACCCCGGAGGCCTTCGAGGCCTTCGCCCGGCTGCTCGGCGGCAGCGGCCCCGTCAGGGAGCGGGCCTGGGCGGCGATCACCCATCCCGGTACGGCCCCGGCGCCCACGGCTTCCGCCGGCGCTGACGGCCGACCGTACGGCGACGGCGATCCGTACGGCGACGACCGACCGCGCGTCCATGACGAGCCGCGCAGCGACGACGAGCTGCTGCGGGCCTTCCGCGCCGGAGCCTCGCCCGGCGCCGTACGGCTGGCGGTCTATCTGGCCGCGGCCCCGCTCACCCTGCCCGTGATGCAACTGGTCCAGCGGGCGATGCTGCCGGACACCGGGCCCATGGAACTGGCCGAGGTGCTGCTCGGCGGGCTGCTCAGACAGCTCCCCGGCACCGGGGAACAGCCCTGCTTCGCCTACTCGGGCCGGGTGCAGAACCTGCTGCTGTCCTCCCTCGACCAGGACACCGCCGGGCTCGTCCTCAAGCACTGCTCGGCCTACGTGGAACGGCACTTCGGCCGGGGCACCCGCAACTTCGCCGCCCTCGCCGCGGCCCGGCTCGCCGACCACGCCCCGTCCACCGGCGCCGGCCGCCTCTCACCGGACGGCGTCCCACCGGAGGGCGGCGGCAGTGTCGAGGCCGAGCTGTTCGCCCGTATCCCGGCCCGCGTCCTGCGCTTCTACCTGCCGGACCTCGTCACGCCCGACCCGCTCACCGAGGCCGAGCGCCTGCTCGACCAGTGGCACCACCTGGCCGACCCGGAGGTGCTGCGCCGCGCCCGTGAACAGGCCCGCGCGGCGACCGACCCGGCCCCCGCGGTCCTCCCGGCCACCGGCGCCGCGGTCCGGCCCCACCTGGTCCTCGGCCGCATCCTGCGCGCCGAGGCGGGCACGGCGGCCGCGCGCGCGGCGGGACGCCGCGCCGGGCTGCTGCGCGAGGCGGCGGCCGAACTCGCCGCCGCGCACGCCGCGGCCGGCGCGGCCAGCCGCCAACGCGCCGACTCCGCCCTGGAACTCGCCTCCTGCCGACGCGAGTTGTGGCGTCTGACGGCGGAGAGTGACCAACTCGGCGCCGCCCTGGACGTCCTGGACGCCGAGGCCGCTCCCTGGCCGTTCCTGACCGAACGGGCGCGGGCCTGGTCCCGGGCCGGGCACCGGGAGGACCAGGACACCTCCGCGCGGCCCGACGGCCCCGGGGAGAGCGCCCGGACCGGCCCGGACACGGGGGACGGGACGCCCGGCGGGACCGAGCCGGCCGCCCAGGACGCGGACGAAGCGGCTCGCGGCGGAACCCCGGCGTCGCACCGCGCGCCCGCGGATGCCGGCCAGGTGCCCTGGCCCGTCACCGCCCACCGCTCCCGGCTGCTGCTGCGCGGCCGTATCCTGCTCGACCTGCGGCACCCCGCCGCCGCCATCGGTGAACTCCGCGAGGCCTGCGCGACGCTGGACCTGGAGCGGGCCCCCGACGCCGTACGCGGGCCCGCCCTGCTCGACCTGGCGCGGGCGCTGCGGGAGGCCGGGGCCGACGACGGCGAGACCCGGCAGGCACTGCTGCGGGCCCGGCGGGCCGCCGGGGACGACCCCGATCTGCTGCTGCCCGCCCTGGCCGCGCTGGCCGCGTTCCTCGACACGGCGGGCGAGGCCCCGGAGGCCGACGAGGCCTACGAGCGCGCCGCGCTGCTCGCCCCAGCCGACGGCGCCCTGCGCTGCCAACTCCTCACCTCCTGGGGCGAGTCACTGCTACGGCGGGCCTCGACGCGGGACGGCGCGAGGATCGTGGACCGGGCCGAGTACGTACTGCGCGAGGCACTGCAGGCGCTGCCCGCCCGGTCGGCGCACCGCGGGCGCCTGCAGGGCCTGGTCGGCAGCGCGCTCGCCCAGCGCTTCCGCCACCTGGGCTTCCTGCCCGACCTGTTCGAGAGCCGCCACCTGCTCGGCCAGGCGGTGCGCGCGGCCGCCGACGCCGCCGTACGGGCCGAGGTCTGGCTGCAGTTGGGACGGGTGCGGCTGGAGGGCTGGCGCCGGGCCGGTGCGCCGGTGCTGGTGGACGCCCTGCAGGCGTACGAGAACGCGGAGCGGGAGGCGCGGGCCGCGCACGGGGAGGACCCGGGCTCGGTGACCTCCGCCCGGGCGCGGCACGGCAGCGGGGTGGTGCTGGCCCTGATGGGCCGGCCCGCCGCGGCGCGCGAGGCCTACCGGTCGGCGCGGGAGCAGTGGCAGCGGCTGGTCGGGGCCCTGCGCCAGGTCGACTGGGCGGACGTCGAGCTGACCCGGCGGGCGGAGGCGGAGCCGGTGAGGGGTGAGGGATCGACGCGTGCGGTACGGGGACTGCCGGACGAGGACTGGGAGCGGATCGCTCCGCCCTGGTGGCCGTGGACCGGAGAATGGGCGAACTGGTCAGAACTTGACCGGAGTTGATCTGGCCAGGGTTTCCACTTCCGGGCTGTCGGGAAGAACTGGGCAGCCATGGCGACGGAGCGGGCCGTTCGCGGGCGGGGAGGAGCCGAGTGTGGCGGAGCAGTGGAGCGGGGTGGCCGCCCCCGGTCGGGACGCCGGGCGTGCCGCGCGCCTGCCCGACCTCACCGACGTCGACCTGCGTACCCTGCGGTTTCTCGATGATCCCGCCCTGACCGCCGAAGTCGACCGGGTGCTGCGGGATGCCACCGAGTGCCAGCAGGTCTGGCACAGCGGGGAGGGCGAGGGAGAGGTGCAGCCGTCCGCCGTGGATATGTTTTCGGCCGGACTCGCCGAACCCGGCCGGCTGCCGGACGAGCGGAGATGACCTCGGCGCCGATACCCGCCGAGGTCTTCGGGGCGCTCGCCGGCACCCGCCCCACACCCCGGGGCACGCGGGCACTGCGTGCCGCGATCCACGCGCGTCGCATGCTGGTCCTCAAGTCCCTCCTGGTGCGCACCGACCGGCAGCGCCGGCACCTGGGTCCCGCCGCGCGCCGGGATTTCGAGCGGGCCTGGGCGCTGCTGGCGGCCGCGGAACGGACCGGCCCCTCCGCGGTACGTGAGGTGCTCGACTACCCGACGACCGGCGCCTGGCTGGCCGCCGCGCTCGCCGCACACCCGGGGCCCGCTTTCGAACGGCAACTGGCCCACCTGGCCGGTGTCGCCGTCGCCGCGGCCGTCCGCGCGGGCCACTCCACGACCGGTGCCCTGAACGTGCCCACCGGCCTGCTGGTCCTGCCCGGCCTCGGCGTGCTGCGCTGCCCGTCGGGCCGGGTCCGGCTGAGCGCCGTACCGGGCGGGACACGGATCGCGGACGACGGCGGGCACACCGAGGCGGTCATGCCGCACCCGGCGGCGCGCCCCGGGCCCCGCCCGTCCCGGCGGAGCGACGACGGGACCGGCTGGAGGGCGCTGCGTACGCTGCCCGGCGGCACCGTACGCCTCGACGACCTCGATCCGTACCGGGCCCCCTCGCCCGGCACCGGCCCGGGATCGCTGCGTGCCGCCGACCGCCCCGACTCCCCCTGGGGGACCTGGGCCCGGCGCTGGCGTCGCGCCCACGAACTGCTGACCGCTGTCGACGGACGGCGCGCCGCCGAGACCGGCGCCGTGCTGCGCGCCGTCGTACCGCTGGCCGCCCCGGACACCGGTGCCACCCCGATGGGAGCCACGCTCAGGTCCGCGCCCGGCGCCGCGCTGATCCAGCTCCCGGGCACGGCGCTGGAACTCGCCGAGTCACTGGTCCACGAGACCCACCACACCAAGCTGGCGGCCCTGGACGAGCTGGTCCCGCTGTGCGGGCCGGGCGGGAGCGCGGTGCACCGGGTCGGCTGGCGCCCCGACCCCCGGCCGGTACCGGCCGTGCTGCAGGGCGCCTACGCCCATCTGGCGCTCACCGACCTGTGGTGGAGGGTGCGCACCGGCGCCGGGGCCGCCCCGGCTTGGCGGCGCCGGGCCGGCGAGCGGTTCGAGGCGTTCCGCGAGGAGGTGGGGCAGGCCTTGTCCCTCCTGCTGGAATCCGATGAACTGACCCCAGCGGGAAGGGAGTTCGTCCAGGGCATGGAACGCCACCACGCCGGTCTCGGCGTGACGGCCCAAAATGTTCTGTGACGCTCCGCAGGGGCGTAATTTCTGTGCGTTAGCGTGTGCCGTGAGAGTGCGGTGGCGGGAACAGGGAGCGTGCGATGGCGGAACAGCGGCGGTCGGGCGGGGACGGGGCCCCGGCATCCGAACGCATCCTGGTGGTCTTCCCCGGCTACCACCGGGCCTGGGCGGCCTGGATCGCCCAGTGCCTGGAGAGCCACGGGCACCAGGCCACGCTGCAACGCTGGGACCCCCCGCGCGAGATCCCGCTGGAGGACTCCCTCGCCGACCTGCTGCTGGCCTCCGGACCGGTGCTGCTCGTCCTGGACGACTGGTTCTTCGAACTCGGACCCCGCCCGGCGGGCGAGTGGAACGACGCCCTGCGCGGCTTCGTCGCGGCGAACGCCGACCGGTTCGCCGCCGTCAACCTCACCAACCGGTCACTGCTGCCGGCCACCGCGGTCCTCGAACCGGCCAGCCTGTGGGGTCTGAGCGAGGAGGCCGCCGAGGAGCGGCTGCTGCGCCGGCTGGGCCTGGAACGCCGCCGGGTGCCCCGGCCGACCGCCCACCGGGCCCGCTACCCCGAGAACCGGTGCGAGATCTGGGGCGAGATCCCCCGCCGCAACCCGCGCTTCACCGGCCGGGACGACCTGCTCACCAGCCTCCACCAGCAACTCGCCGACGCCGACCGGGGCGCCGCCGTCTGCACGCTGCTCGGCATGTCCGGTATCGGCAAGACCCAGCTCGCAGCCGAGTACGCCCACCGGTTCAGCACCGACTACGACGTGGTGTGGTGGGTCAACTCCGACGACCGCAACATCCAGCGCGACCGGCTCGGCGAACTCGCCGTGGAGCTCGGCCTGCGGGTCGGCAACGAGCCCGGCGAGCGCATCCGGGCCGTCCGGGAGGCCCTGCGCCGCGGCGAGCCCTACGGCCGCTGGCTGCTGATCTTCGACGGCTGGGACGACACCGAGGGCATCGACACCCTGCTCCCGCAGGGCGCGGGCCACGTCCTCGTCACCTCCCGCAACCGAGGCTGGGGCGAGCACACCGACATCCTCGAGATCCCCGCCTTCCTGCGCGCCGAGTCCACCGCCTACCTGCTGCGTCGCGCGCCGCACATCAGCGCCGCCGAGGCCGACGAGGTCGCCGCCGAGTTCGGCGACGTGGCACTGCCGCTCGTCCAGGCCGCCTCCTGGCTCGGCGAGTCACGCATGGAGGTGCCCGAGTACCTGCGCATGGTCCGCGAGCGCCGGCTGTCCACCGTGGACGAGCCCGCCACCGGCGAGGGCTTCCCGCGGTCGTCCATGACGTCCTGGTCGATACTGCTCAACCGGCTGCGCGGCGCACAGCCGCAGACCATCGACATCCTCGGCCTGTGCACCTCGTTCGCCCCCGGACGCATCCCGCTAGGCCTCATCCGCGCCTACCCGCACGCCGACCTGCCCGAGCAACTGCGCTGGATGTCCGGCGACCTGACCGCCTGGACCCGGGCCCTGGACACGCTGGTCAACTACTCGGTGCTGACCCGGGAGACCCGCGGCCCGGTCGGCGTCGAGATGGGCCCGCACCAGGAGTCGGTCCACATGCACCGGCTGGTCCACGACATCGTCTCCAAGCTGACCAGCGAGGACAGCCGGGTCGTGCACCGCCAGGCGGTCCGCACCCTGCTGGCCCAGGCCGACCCCGGCAACCCGCTGGACAGCCGGAACTGGCCCCGGTACGCGGAACTGCTGCCCCACCTGGAACCCTCGGGCGCCCTCGGCAGCGCCCAGCCGCGCGTCCAGGAGACCGTGCTGAACTGCCTGCGCTACTGCTACCGCAGCGGCGAGTACAAGGGCGGTCTCGACCTGGCCCGGCGGATCCGCGACCACTGGTCCCGGATCATGGACCCGCTGGCCCAGCCGATGCTCGACCTCACCACACAGGAGAGCAACATCCTGCGGGCCAGCGGCCGGTTCCGCGACGCCTACGAGCTCGACCGTGCCGTCCACCAGCGCCTCGGCGCCGCCGGGTCGCGCTCCGAGCTGGCCGAGCTGTCCACCAAGGGCGCCATGGCCGCCAGTCTGCGCCACCTGGGCCGCTACGACGACGCGCACGAGCTGCAGAGCGAGGTCCTCGACGGCTACGGCAGACTGCTCGGCCCGGACGAGGGCCCCGCCCTGATCGCCCGGCACAACCACGGCGTCGGACTGCGGCTGCTCGGCCGCTACCAGGAGGCGTACGAACTCGACCTGGACACGCTCGCCCGCCGGGACAACGTGCTGCGCGCCCGGCACATCAGCACCCTCAACTCGGGCGGCGCCGTCGCCCACGACCTGCGGCTGCTGGGCCGGTACCGGGACGCGCTGGCCCGTCAGGAGACCGTGGTCCGGCTGAGTCTGCAGGTGCTCGGCGCACGGCATCCGCAGACCCTGTCGGCCCGCGGCCAGCTCGTCATGTGCCGCCGCCGGGAAGGCGGCCACACCCAGGACCTCGGGCCCGAGATGGCGAGCCTCCTCGAGCAACTGGCGCAGGTGCACGGCCGTGAGCACTACCGGACCCTGGCCTTCACCACCAACTACGGCAACTACCTGCGGGAGCACGGCGACCTCGCGCAGGCCCGGGAGCTGATCGACCGGGCCGAGGCCGGCTACCGCGCGCTGCTGGGGCCGGCCCACCCGGTCGCCACCGGCATGCTCTCCAACACCGGTCTCGTCATGCAGGCCGCCGGTGAACGCGCCGAGGCCCTGTCCATGTTCGAGGCGTCCTTCGCGGGCCTCACCGCCACCCTCGGCGCCGACCACCCCTGGGTCCTCGGCTGCGCCCTCAACGCGGCCAGCGCCCGCAACCTGGGCGACCGGATCACCGACGCCGTGGAGCTGAGCCGGGAGACCCTGCGCCGGGCCCGGCACACGCTGGGGCACGAGCATCCGCTCACGCTCTCCTGCCAGGTGGCGCTGGCCGCCGATCTGCGGGCCGCGCGGGAGCACGAGGAGGCCGGGAAGCTGGAGGAGGACGGCCTCCTGGGCCTCACCCGCTCCCTGGGCGCCCAACACCCCCACACCATCTCGGCCCGCCAACGAACCCGCCCCTACTGGGACTTCGAGCCCTACCTGGGCTGACCGGGAACGTCACCCCACGTACCCGCGGCCGCACACACGCTCAACAGCCCCACCGCATAGGCGAAGGGCCCGCCCCCGAGTCCACAGGAACTCGGAGCCGGGCCCGACATTCGGCTGAACCGCCGGAGGCCTACGCCTCGAACACCTCACGCACCAGCTGCTCCTGCTCGGCCTGGTGCCGCTTCGCGGAGCCCACCGCCGGGGACGAGCCGTGCGGACGCGAGATGCGCCGCAGCCGCTCGCCGGCCGGGATGTCCGCGCCGACCGCCAGGTCGAGGTGGTCGATCAGGTTGAGCGCGATGAACGGCCAGGCACCCTGGTTCGCCGGCTCCTCCTGCGTCCACAGGTACTTCTCGGCGTTCGGGTACTTGTTGACCTCCGCCTGGAGCTCCGCACCCGGCAGCGGGTACAGGCGCTCGATGCGGATGATCGCCGTGTCCGTGGCGCCGCGCTTCTGACGCTCGGCCTCCAGGTCGTAGTAGACCTTGCCGGCGCAGAAGACGACCTTGCGGACCGCCGCCGGGTCGACCGTGCTGTCGCCGATGACCGGACGGAACTCGCCCGAGGTGAACTCCTCCGCCTTCGAGGCCGCCGCCTTCAGGCGCAGCATCGACTTCGGCGTGAAGACGACCAGCGGCTTGTGGTGCGGGTTGTGCACCTGCCACCGCAGGAGGTGGAAGTAGTTCGCCGGCGAGGTCGGCATCGCGACCGTCATGTTGTTCTGCGCGCAGAGCTGCAGGAACCGCTCCGGGCGGGCCGAGGAGTGGTCCGGGCCCTGGCCCTCGTAGCCGTGCGGCAGCAGCAGGGTGACGCCGGAGGTCTGGCCCCACTTCTGCTCGGCCGAGGAGATGAACTCGTCCACGACCGTCTGCGCACCGTTGACGAAGTCGCCGAACTGGGCCTCCCACATCACCAGCGCGTCGGGACGGGCCAGCGAGTAGCCGTACTCGAAGCCCATCGCCGCGTACTCGGAGAGCAGCGAGTTGTAGACGTTCAGGCGGGCCTGGTCCTCGGAGAGGTACTGCAGCGGCGTGTACTCCTCGCCGGTGCTGCGGTCGATCAGGACCGCGTGGCGCTGGCCGAAGGTGCCGCGCTGGGAGTCCTGGCCCGCGAGGCGGACCGGGGTGCCCTCCAGCAGCAGCGAGCCGACGGCGAGGGTCTCGCCCATGCCCCAGTCGATCGTGCCGTCCTCGACCATCGCCGCCCGGCGCTGCAGCTGCGGCTGCAGACGCGGGTGCACGGTGATGTGGTCGGGGACGTTGACCTGGGACTCGGCGATCCGCTTCACGACCTCCGAGGAGATCGCGGTCGGGACCGCGACCGGGAAGCCGTCCTGCGGCGCCTGGGTGTCACCGGCGGCCGGCTGCGAGGTGGCCTCGCGGACCTCGGTGAAGACCTTCTCGAGCTGGCCCTGGTAGTCCTGCAGCGCCTGCTCGGCCTCTTCCAGCGTGATGTCGCCGCGACCGATCAGGGACTCGGTGTAGAGCTTGCGCACCGAGCGCTTCTTGTCGATCAGGTCGTACATCAGCGGCTGGGTGAAGGCCGGGTTGTCCGACTCGTTGTGACCGCGGCGGCGGTAGCAGATGAGGTCGATCACCACGTCCTTGTTGAACGCCTGGCGGAACTCGAAGGCGAGCCGCGCCACGCGCACGACGGCCTCCGGGTCGTCGCCGTTCACGTGGAAGATCGGGGCCTCGATCATGCGGGCCACGTCCGTCGCGTACATGGAGGAACGCGAGGACTCGGGGGCCGCGGTGAAGCCGACCTGGTTGTTGATGACGATGTGGACCGTGCCGCCGGTGCGGTAGCCGCGCAGCTGCGACATGTTCAGGGTCTCGGCCACCACGCCCTGGCCCGCGAAGGCCGCGTCGCCGTGGATCGCCACCGGCAGGACGGTGAAGTCCGTGCCGCCCTTGTTGATGATGTCCTGCTTGGCGCGGGCGACGCCCTCGAGGACCGGGTCGACGGCCTCCAGGTGCGAGGGGTTCGCGACCAGCGACACCTTGATCTGCTCGCCGTCCAGGCCGGTGAAGGTGCCCTCGGCGCCCAGGTGGTACTTCACGTCGCCGGAGCCGTGCATCGACTTCGGGTCGAGGTTGCCCTCGAACTCGCGGAAGATCTGCGCGTACGACTTGCCGACGATGTTGGCGAGGACGTTCAGGCGGCCGCGGTGGGCCATGCCGATGACGACCTCGTCCAGGCGGGACTCGGCCGCCGAGTCGATGACCGCGTCCAGCAGCGGGATGACGGACTCGCCGCCCTCCAGCGAGAAGCGCTTCTGGCCGACGTACTTCGTCTGCAGGAACGTCTCGAAGGCCTCCGCCGCGTTCAGGCGGCGCAGGATGCGCAGCTGCTCCTCGCGCTCCGGCTTGGAGTGCGGGCGCTCGACGCGGTCCTGGATCCACTTGCGCTGCTTGGGGTCCTGGATGTGCATGAACTCGATGCCGGTGGTGCGGCAGTACGAGTCGCGCAGCACGCCGAGGATGTCGCGCAGCTTCATCATCGACTTGCCGGCGAAGCCGCCGACGGCGAACTCGCGCTCCAGGTCCCACAGGGTGAGGCCGTGCTCGGTGATGTCCAGGTCGGGGTGCTTGCGCTGCTGGTACTCCAGCGGGTCGGTGTCGGCCATGACGTGGCCGCGGACCCGGTAGGAGTGGATCAGCTCGAAGACCCGGGCGGCCTTGGTGACGTCGTCGTCGTGCGAGGCGTCGATGTCCTTGAGCCAGCGGACCGGCTCGTAGGGGATGCGCAGCGCCTCGAAGATGTCGTCGTAGAAGCCGTTCTCGCCGAGCAGCAGGTTCGCGACCTGGCGGAGGAACTCGCCGGAGGCGGCGCCCTGGATCACCCGGTGGTCGTAGGTCGACGTGAGCGTCATGACCTTCGAGATGCCGAGCTTGTTCAGCGTGTCCTGGCTGGTGCCCTGGAACTCGGCCGGGTAGTCCATGGAGCCGACGCCCATGATCACGGACTGGCCGGGCATCAGACGCGGCACGGAGTGGACGGTGCCGAGACCGCCGGGGTTGGTCAGCGAGACCGTCACGCCGGTGAAGTCGTCCATCGTCAGCTTGCCGTCACGGGCGCGGCGGACGATGTCCTCGTAGGCCTGCCAGAACTCGAAGAAGTTCAGCGTCTCGGCCTTCTTGATGGCGGCCACGACGAGCTGGCGGTCGCCGTTGGGCTTCACCAGGTCGATGGCCAGGCCGAGGTTGACGTGCGGCGGCTTGACGAGGGTCGGCTTGCCGTCCTTCTCGCCGAACGCGTAGTTCATCGACGGCATGGCCTTGATGGCCTGCACCATCGCGAAGCCGATCAGGTGCGTGAAGGAGATCTTCCCGCCCCGGGCGCGCTTCAGGTGGTTGTTGATGACGATCCGGTTGTCGAACAGCAGCTTCACCGGGACCGCACGGACCGAGGTGGCCGTCGGCAGCTCCAGCGAGGCGTTCATGTTCTTCGCGACGGCGGCGGACGGACCGCGCAGCGTCACGTACTCCGGACCCTCGGGGGCCTCCGCGGCGGGGGCGGCCTTGGCCTTCGGCTGAGCGGGCGCCTGTGCGGGCGTCGCCGGCTTGGCCGGGGCGGGGGCCGCGGCCTTCGCCGCGGGAGCGGGAGCGGCGGCCGGGGCCGCGGCGGGCTTCGGAGCGGCCGCCGGCGCCGGCGCGGGGGCGGCCTGGGCCGGAGCGGCCGGCTGGGCCGGGGCAGCCGGAGCGGTGGTCCCTGCGGCCCCCGCGGCCGCAGTACCCGCCGGAGCCGACGCGGCAGGCGCGCCCGGCTTGTAGTCGGCGAAGAAGTCCCACCAGGCACGGTCTACGGAATTCGGGTCCTGGAGGTACTGCTGATAGATCTCGTCGACGAGCCACTCGTTGGGACCGAACGCGGCAGCGGGGTTCTTCCCGGCTTGGTGGTCGGTCGAGATGCTCGAGTTACTGGGGGACTGTGGCGACACGGCGGCAACCGCCCTCTTCCGCTTCACAAGGTTATGGACAGCGGGAATAAAGGCTACGCCTCCCTGACCGTGAAGGTCAGGTCGGGCCCGTCCATCGTCGCGTAAGTCACATCAGAAATCTTGTTTCAGGGCTTGATATGGCGGGAAACAAGTGTGGTTCCGGATGCGTGAGTGGGTGCGCGGGATCGCCGAGCGGCGCCCGGTGCCGCCGGCCGGCGTGCGTCTTCCGGGCCCGCCCCTGATCACACGTGTCCCGCTGCGCGGACGCTCGTGGATCTTGAGGTTCCGGTTCGGACCCTACGTCAACTTCGGATGGAAGTCTCTCCCGGAAGAGTGACGATGATCCGGCAGCCCCGCTCGGATTCGGCCACACCGATCCGGCCGCCGTGGAGATCGACGGCCCACCGGGCGATCGCCAGGCCGAGGCCCGTGCCGCCGTCGCTGCCCGGACCGTGCGGCCGGGTCACCGCGCCGCGGTTGAACCGCTCGAACACGCGGTGCCACTCCGACCGCGGGATGCCCGGGCCCTCGTCCAGGACCTCCAGCTCCAGCGAGTCCGGCTGCGGCCCGCGCCGCGCCTTCAGGGTCACCCGCCCGTGCGGCGGGCTGTGCTTGACCGCGTTGTCGACCAGGTTGGCGACCACCTGGTGGATGCGCTCGGGGTCCGCGTGCGCGGTCAGCTCCGGCGGGGAGACGTCGAGGTGCAGATGCACGTCCGTCCGGGTGTGGCTGCCGGAGCCCGAGGCGATGCCCGCGCGCGCGGAGGCGACCATGTTGGCCTCCTTCAGTACGCCGGACAGGTACGGCCACACCTCGAAGCGCCGCGTCTTCAGCGGTACGACGCCGTTGTCGAGCCGGGAGAGGTCCAGCAGGGTCTCCACGAGCCGGCCGAGCCGCTCGGTCTGTTTCAGGGCCGTCCGCATGGTCTCCGGATCGGCCTCGGTGACCCCGTCGACGATGTTCTCCAGCACCGCGCGCAGGCCCGCGATCGGGGTGCGCAGCTCGTGCGAGACGTTCGCCACCAGCTCCTTGCGCTGGCGGTCCTGGGCCTCCAGCTCGTCCGCCATGACATTGATCGTCACGGCGAGGTCGCCCAGCTCGTCCCGGCGGCCCTCACTCACCCGGCGGGTGTAGTCACCCTGCGCGATCGAGCGGGCGACCGTGTTCATCTCGTCCAGCGGAGCGGTGAGCGAATGGGCCACGAACTGCGTTATCAGCAGTGTGGCGATCATCGAGAAGACCGTGATGAAGCGCAGCTCCGTCTTGGTGTGCACCGCGATCATCGACAGACCGGTGGTGATCAGCACCGAGATGACGACCAGCGCGCCCAGCTTGGTCTTGATCGAGAACGGGCGTACGCCGCCCCAGGGTTCCTCCGTGGGGTTCCCGGGGCTCCTCCGTGCGGCCTCCCGCCGTTCGCTCATGGCGTCGGCGTCTCCAGCGCGTATCCGACGCCGTGCACCGTGCGGATCCGCTCGGCGCCGATCTTCCGGCGCAGCGCCTTGATGTGGCTGTCCACGGTCCGGGTGCCGGAGGCGTCCGCCCAGTCCCACACCTCGGCCAGCAGCTGCTCCCGGGAGAGCACCGCGCGCGGGGTGTTCGCCAGGCACACCAGCAGGTCGAACTCGGTGGGCGTGAGGTGGACGTCCTCGGACCGCACCCGTACCCGGCGCTGCGCGTGGTCGATCTCCAGCTCGCCGAGCCGCAGGATGCCCGAGCGGGGCGTGGAGGCGGCGACGGCCGCCCGCTCCACCCGCCGCAGCAGGACGTGCACCCGCGCGGCCAGCTCCCGCATCGAGAACGGCTTGGTCATGTAGTCGTCGGCGCCGACCCCGAGCCCGACCAGCATGTCGGTCTCGTCGTCGCGCGCGGTGAGCATCAGCACCGGCACCGGGCGCTGGGCCTGCACGCGGCGGCAGACCTCCAGGCCGTCGAAGCCGGGCAGCATGATGTCGAGGATCAGCAGGTCGGGCTGCCAGGCCTCGGCGGTGTCCACCGCGGCCGGTCCGTCGGCCGCGGTCTGCACGAGGAATCCCTCGGCGCGAAGCCGGGCCGCGATGGCGTCGACGATCGTGGGATCGTCCTCGACCACCAGGACCCGGCGCTGCGCGCCGGGGGTGGTCGTGGTCGCGCCGGTCTGGGAGGTGTGTGTCTGCTCCATCGCCCGCCCCTGTTGCTTTCCGGAATCAGTGGGGTGATCCCATGACTGCGATTGACGCTTGAATGATCCGCGCCAGGGCAGCACATTACGGGGACAGACCGCGCCGTCGCTATCCAGGGCGGACGGCGAGGTGCACGGCGTCCGGAACGCCCCGGGCAACGGGGACCTCTTCGGTACGCACCTGACGGAATCCGGCATTCCGCAAGGTTCCTTCAAATTCCGGAGAGGGCTCGGCCGACCATACTGCAAACACCCCGCCGGGCTTCAACACCCTTGCGCACGCGGTGAGTCCGGCCGGGGAGTAGAGGCCGTCGTTGTCCTCGGTGACGGTCCAGCCCGGCCCGTTGTCGATGTCGAGGCAGAGGGCGTCGAACGTGTCCGATGTCTCGTCGAGGTAAGTGAGGAGATCCGCCTCGACGATCCGGGTGCGCGGATCGGCGAGCGCCTCGGCGGACAGCTCCGCCAGAGGGCCCTCGCGGTGCCAGTCGATGACGGCCGGCTCCCGTTCGGCGACCGTGATCCGCCCCCACCGTCCGTCGGCCGCGGCGTGCGCGAGCGAGAACCCCACGCCCAGCCCGCCGATCAGCACCTCGGGCGCCGGGCGCCCGTCCAGCGCGTCGTACGCGGCGTCCACCAGCAGCCGCTCCGAGCGGCCGTCGGAGGTGTCCATCAGGAAGCAGCCGTTGGCGATGATCTGGAGCAGCGTGCCGTGCCTGCGCAGCACCACCTCGCCGTAAGGGCCTTCGCGACGGTCCAGGACCACGGGGGATTCGTGCACGGCAGTCATGCGCCCATCCTGCTCCGGTCCGGCGTCGGGGGCACCGCAATTCTGGTGATCGCTCACAGCGAACGGTGAGCCGGGAACAACGGAGAGGCGTCGGACATTGAGTCGGCATAGCTCAAGTTGACTGCCTAAGGGGAGATCATGGCTGCTGAGTCCACGGCGTTCACGCTCATACTGCCGGTGCTGCCGCTCGACGACGAGGTCGTGCTGCCCGGCATGGTGGTTCCGCTGGACCTGAGCGACGCCGAAGTGCGGGCCGCGGTCGAGGCGGCGCAGGCCGCCGCCCGCTCGGAGCCCGGCAAGCCCAGGGTCCTGCTGGTGCCGCGCGTCGACGGCACCTACGCGAAGACCGGTGTGCTCGGTACCGTCGAGCAGGTCGGCCGGCTGGCCGACGGCGACCCGGGCGCGCTGATCCGGGGCCGTGGCAGGGTGCGCATCGGCGCCGGTACGACGGGCCCGGGCGCGGCCCTGTGGGTGGAGGGCGCGCGGATCGACGAGACCGTGCCGGAACCCCTGCCCGGCCAGGTCGCCGACCTGGTCAAGGAGTACAAGGCCCTGGCCACCGCGTGGCTGCGCAAGCGGGGCGCCTGGCAGGTCGTGGACCGGGTCCAGGCCATCGAGGACGTCTCCGCGCTCGCCGACAACTCCGGGTACTCGCCCTTCCTGACCATCGAGCAGAAGGTCGAGCTGCTGGAGACCGCCGACCCGGTGGCCCGGCTGAAGCTCGCCACCCAGCAACTGCGCGACCACCTCGCCGAGCAGGACGTCGCCGAGACCATCGCCAAGGACGTCCAGGAGGGCGTCGACAAGCAGCAGCGCGAGTTCCTGCTCCGCCGCCAGCTCGAGGCCGTCCGCAAGGAGCTGCGCGAGCTGAACGGCGAGAGCGACGGCGAGGAGCCGGACGACTACCGCGCCCGCGTCGAGGCCGCCGACCTGCCGGAGAAGGTCCGCGAGGCCGCCCTGAAGGAGGTCGACAAGCTGGAGCGGTCCAGCGACCAGTCGCCCGAGGGCTCGTGGATCAGGACCTGGCTGGACACGGTGCTGGAGATGCCGTGGAACGAGCGCACCGAGGACGCCTACGACATCCAGGGCGCCAAGGCGGTGCTCGACGCCGAGCACGCGGGGCTGGAGGACGTCAAGGAACGCATCACCGAGTACCTGGCCGTGCGCAAGCGGCGCGGGGAGCGCGGCCTGGGCGTGATCGGCGGGCGGCGCGGGGGCGCGGTGCTGGCGCTCGTGGGCCCGCCCGGCGTCGGCAAGACCAGCCTCGGCGAGTCCGTCGCGCACGCCATGGGACGGAAGTTCGTCCGGGTCGCCCTCGGTGGCGTACGCGACGAGGCCGAGGTCCGCGGTCACCGGCGCACGTACGTCGGCGCGCTGCCCGGCCGGATCGTCCGCGCAGTCAAGGAGGCCGGGTCCATGAACCCGGTGGTGCTGCTCGACGAGATCGACAAGGTGGGCTCCGACTTCCGGGGCGACCCGGCGGCGGCCCTGCTCGAGGTCCTCGACCCCGCGCAGAACCACACCTTCCGGGACCACTACCTGGAGGTCGAACTCGACCTGTCCGACGTGGTCTTCCTCGCCACGGCGAACGTCCTGGAGGCCATCCCGGAGGCGCTCGCGGACCGTATGGAGATCGTCCGGCTGGACGGCTACACCGAGGACGAGAAGGTCGTCATCGCCCGTGACCACCTGCTCCCGCGCCAGCTCGAGCGGGCCGGCCTGGACCGGGACGAGGTCACGATCGACGAGGGCGCGCTGCGCAGGCTCGCCGGCGAGTACACCCGCGAGGCGGGCGTGCGGACCCTGGAGCGGTCACTCGCGCGGCTGCTGCGCAAGGTCGCGGCCCAGCACGAACTCGGCGAGCGCGAGCTGCCGTTCACCGTCCGGGACGAGGACCTGCGTGCGCTGATCGGGCGCCCGCACCATGTGCCCGAGTCCGCCCAGGACCCGGCCGAGCGCCGTACCGCGGTCCCGGGTGTGGCGACCGGCCTCGCGGTCACCGGCGCCGGGGGTGACGTGCTCTTCGTGGAGGCGTCCCTCGCCGACCCGGAGACCGGCGCGGCCGGGCTCACCCTGACCGGACAGCTCGGCGACGTGATGAAGGAGTCGGCGCAGATCGCGCTGAGCTTCCTGCGCAGCCACGGCGCCGAACTGGAGCTTCCGGTGGGCGACCTGAAGGACCGCGGTGTGCACATCCACTTCCCGGCGGGCGCGGTGCCGAAGGACGGGCCGAGCGCGGGCATCACCATGACCACCGCCCTCGCGTCCCTGCTCTCCGGCCGGCTGGTCCGCACCGATGTGGCGATGACAGGCGAGGTCTCACTGACCGGCCGGGTGCTGCCCATCGGCGGGGTGAAGCAGAAGCTGCTCGCCGCCCATCGCGCCGGGGTGACCACAGTGATCATCCCCAAGCGCAACGAGCCCGACCTGGACGACGTCCCGGCCGAGGTGCTGGACAGGCTCGACGTCCACGCAGTGACCGACGTCCGCCAGGTCCTGGAGCTGGCCCTCGCGCCCGCCGCGAACGGCGCGGAGCCGGAGGTTCCGGTGGCGGCGTGACGGACGCCCCCGGATGAGGGAGGGCCCGGGTCCCGTGCGGGGCCCGGGCCCTCACCGCGCCCCGAGGCGGGGCGGCGCCGTCTCAGCCCGCGGTCAGGGACTGCTCCGCCCACACGGTCTTGCCCACCCTGTCGTGCCGGGTGCCCCAGCGTTCGGAGAGCTGGGCGACCAGCAGCAGACCCCGGCCACCCTCGTCGTAGATCCGGGCGCGCCGCATGTGCGGGGTGGAGCCGCTGGCGTCGTAGACCTCGCAGATCAGGGTGGAGACCTGGTGGATGAGCCGCAGCCGGATGGGCGGCCGGCCGTAGCGGATGGCGTTGGTGACCAGCTCGCTGACCATCAGCTCGGTGGTGAAGACGGCCTCCTCCAGCCGCCAGGCGGAGAGCTGGTCGCTCGCGTACTTGCGGGCCCGGGCCACCACCGTGGGATCGCTCGGCAGCTCCCAGGAGGCCACCCGGTCGGTGCGCAGCGCCCGGGTACGGGCGACGAGCAGCGCCACGTCGTCGTCGGGGCGGTGGCTGAGCAGCTCGGTCAGGACCCGGTCGCAGACCGCGTCCAGGGTCGGCGCGGGCCGGCCGAGCGCGTCGAACATCCTGTCCAGCGCCTCGTCGATGTCGTGGTCGCGGGCCTCGAGGAGTCCGTCGGTGTAGAGGGCGAGCAGGCTGCCCTCGGGCAGCTCGGTCTCGAGGGCCTCGAAGGGCAGCCCGCCGAGGCCGAGCGGCGGACCGGCGGGCACGTCGAGAAAGCGGAGGGCGCCGTCCGGGGTGACCACTGCGGGCGGAGGATGACCGGCCCGGGCGAGGGTGCAGTGGCGCGAGACCGGATCGTAGACCGCGTACAGACACGTGGTCCCGATGCCGCCCGCCGTCTCGGCGGCCGGGTCCGCGCTGCCCTCGTCCGCCGCCAGACGCAGCACGAGGTCGTCGAGATGGGTGAGCAGCTCGTCCGCCGGGAGGTCGACGTCGGCCAGGGTGCGCACCGCCATGCGCAGCCGGCCCATGGTGGCGGAGGCCCGGCTGCCGTGGCCGACGACGTCGCCGACGACCAGGGCGACCCGCGCCCCGGACAGCGGGATCACGTCGAACCAGTCGCCGCCCACCCCGGCCCGGGTGGCGGCGGGCAGATAGCGGCCGGCGATGTCCAGTGCCGCCTGGTCGGGAAGCGGGTGCGGCAGCAGGCTGCGCTGCACGGCCATGGTGGTGACGTGGGTCCGGGAGTACCGCCGCTCGTTGTGCAGGCCGGTGGCCGCCCGGGCGGTCAGCTCCTCGGCGAGCCGCAGGTCCTCCGGGCCGAACGGCTCCGCGCGCCGGTCGCGGACGAAGAGGGCGACACCGAGCGTGCTGCCCTCGGCGAGCAGCGGCACCGCGATCAGCGAGTGGGTGCCGGACGCGCTCAGCCACGCGGCGTCCGGGTCCACGGCCGCCCACGCCGAGATCACCGGGTCCGGGGCGTCGTGCAGGACGGACCGGCCGGTGGCCAGGCACTCGGCGGGAGGCGACCCCGGCCCGTAGGCGACCGTCCCGCCCACCCCCGGCCCGGCCGGGGGGCCGCCGTTGTCGGATTCGGCCCGCACCGCGGCGCGGCGCAGGACGACCGGGCGGGTGCCGGTGCCGGGTGCGTCGTCCGGCCCGCCGGGGCCCCGTGGGGAGTCGAAGAGGTCCACGGCCATGAAGTCCGCGAGCCGGGGGACGGTGGCGTCGGCCAGTTCCCGCGCGGTGCGCTCGAGGCCCGGGGCGAGGGGATCGTGGGCGGCGGCCTCGTCCGGTGCGCGCTGCCGGGCCGTGGGGCCGGGGGCGTGCCGCTGGGTCGCGAGACAGACCGCGCGCACCGCGCCGGACCCGTCCTTGAGCGGGGTGAGGACGGTGGGCCGGTCGAGGGCGGGGCCGAGGACGGCCTGCACCTCGCGCGGCTCCCCGGTCTCCAGCACCTGGCGCATGGTCCGCTCGGCCTCGTCCCGCGCCGGCCCGGGCGCGATGTGCGTCAGCCGCAGCCCGCGCATCGCCGCCTCGGGCAGGGACAGCGCCCGTTCCAGCCGGCGGTTGGCACGCATCAGCCGCAGTTCGGTGTCGAAGATCCCCAGCGGGAAGGGGGACTGGATGAAGGTCCACTCCTCCAGCGGCTCACCGCGCGGCGGCTGCGGCCGGTCCGCCACAGCGGTGACCACGAGCCACTCGGACTCCCCGGCGCGCGGGATCCGGCGGTGGGCGAGCAGCCCCTGCTCCAGTCGCCGGCCGTCCTGGTGCCGCAGCGGAACCGTGCCGTGCCAGCGGTCCCGCCCCGCCAGGGTGTTCCGGACCGTTGGTCCGTCTCCGGTGGCGAGCAGCGCCGCGGCCGGCCGTCCGACGACCGCCGCGTCCTCGTAGCCGAGCAGCCTGCGGGCACCCTCGCTCCAGCCGGTGAGGATGCCCTGCTCATCGATGGTGGCCGTGGCCGTGTACGTCGACTGTCGCTCCATCGCCGCTCATCTCGCCCTTGTCCGGCAGGCTCTCCCTGACCAGCATGATCCCGGGCGGCGCGGAGCACCAACGCAGCGAAACGGCGGCCGTCCGCGGGGACGGCCGCCGTTTCGGAACACGGGGCGGGGATCAGCCGTTGGCCAGTGCCTGCACCCGGTCCAGTGCGCCGTTGAACTTGTCGTGGTCCCCGACCGTCGGGCCGGACGAGGTGTACTGCCACATCGTGTAGTACGACCATCCCGCCGGCAGCGTCCCCACCGTGGAGGCGTAGCGGGCGATCCACAGCGGATTGTTGGCGGCGAAGCCGCCGTAGTTGCCGGTGCAGTCGGTCCACCAGCTCGTCGCCGTGTAGATCACGGCGTCCCGGCCGGTGCGCGCCTTGTACGTGTTGAGGAAGTCGGCGATCCAGCTGACCATCCCGCTGGCGGTCTTGCCGTAGCAGGCGGCGCCGTACGGGTTCCACTCGATGTCGAGCACGCCGGGCAGGGTCTTGCCGTCCCGCGACCAGCCGCCGCCGTGGTCCACGAAGTAGTTGGCCTGGGTGGCGCCGCTCGTGGTGTCCGGGGTGGCGAAGTGGTAGGCGCCGCGGATCATGCCGACGTTGTACGAGCCGTTGTACTGCTGGGCGAAGTACGGGTTCGTGTAGTACGTGCCCTCCGTGGCCTTGGTGTAGGCCCAGCGGACGCCGCTGTTCCAGAGGGTGGACCAGGCGACGTTGCCCTGGTGGCCGGAGACGTCGACGCCCTCGGTCTGGGTGGCGTCACCGGTGCTGGGGGTGCCGTGCTGCCCGTCATGGGCGGCCACCCCCATGCCCATGGACGCCGAGCCGCGGCTGGGGGTGGTCGCCGCCTGGGCGGAGGTGAGCGGGAGGGCGAGGCCGAGCGCCACGAGCAGGGCCGTGACGAGGACGGCGAGCGGGCGCGGACGGAGGGAACCGGGTCTGTGCTCGGGCATGACGTGCCTCCGGGGAGAGGGGTGGGGGGATCGTGGGGTGACCGCTGGACCACTGGCGTGGGCATGTCATCGCTTGCCTGGCAAAGAAGCTACGCACGTAGATGACACCGTGGGAAGGGGATCCGGATGCTGCCGTTGGTCTAAGCCTGCGAAATACTTGAAGAGCTGCGGCTATGACGGCGGTTGGCAGAAACTTTCAGGACGGCGAAACCGATCAGGGGTGCTGACGTGCACGAGGACGGAAACGGCGGCGGACGCCGTGTCACCGGTCAGGTGACGCCCAGTGGTGCAGACCAGGAATTCCTGGCACTGGAACGGGAGTTGACCGTGCTGCTGAGGAGGGCCCGGGCGAACCAGGGCGAGATGGCCCGCGAGGTCCACCCCGACCTGGAGTCCTCCGCCTACGGTCTGCTCATCCGCCTCGACGAGCTCGGCGGCCAGCGCGCCACCGAGCTCGCCGCCTACATCGGCGTCGGCAAGGCCACCATGTCCCGCCAGCTTCGGGCCCTGGAGGAACTGGGGCTGATCGCCCGCGAGCCCGACCCGGCCGACGGCCGTGCCTGGCTGGTCACCCTGACCGACGAGGGCCGCGGTCGCGTCGGCACGGTCCGCCAGGCCCGCCGCGCCCGCTACGTCAGCCAGCTCGCCCACTGGGACCGCCGCGAGGTGGCGGAACTGGCGAGACTCCTGCACGAGTTGAACGGCGTCATGGAGCGCTGAGCATCCGCGCTCACAGCTCGGCGTACACCACCGTCGCGTCGTCGTGCGTCTTGCCGCGGCCCAGGAACGCCCGCTCCTCCCGGTCCGCCGACTCCAGCCCGCGCACCCGGTCCACCAGCGAGCGGGCGCCCTCCTTGGCCACGAGGGCGAACAGATCCGCCCAGTCGCCCTCCCCGAACCGCTCCGTCCAGCGGGTCGCGCCGTCCGACAGCGCCGCAAGCGCCCGGACCCGGCCGCGCGGGAGGGTGCCGACGACCGCGCGGCCGGCGACCGAGGGGTCGGCGGCGGCCGTGAAGAAGCCGCCCTCCCGGTTGCGCAGGCCCGCGTCGACCAGCGCTTCGGTGGCCAGGGCGGAGCGGGGCAGCCGCGCCAGCCGGTCGTCCAGCACCGCGGTGACCGTGCCGTCGAGAGCCTGCAGGAGCAGGGCCGCGTCGGACAGCACCAGGTACTCCACGAGGTCGGCGGACCAGCGGGCCAGGGCCACGGTTGCCTGGGGAGTGCGCGGGTGAGAAAGGTCACAGGTGGCCGCGTGGGCCCCCGCCGTCCGCGCGATACCCCGCGACAGGACCTCCGGCAGCGTCAGATCTCGGCCGGAAACGGCCAGTTCGGTCAGCGCGCCGCCGAGCCGTGACGTGAACCAGGGCACGGAGTGTGTGCAGCCCGTGGCGCCGCGCGGCGGAGTCACTCCGTCCAGCAAGATCACACAACCACCCTGACCGGAAGCGGGTAGTCCGACGCCCGCGAAGTCCTCGTTGGGGCGGTTCGCGTCGCCGGGTTCCGAAACGAGATCTGTTCGCATCCGGCCAGTCTGCACCAGCTCTTCACAGCCTCTGCCAAAGGCTGGCAACCGTCGTTGAATTGGCACGGCCCCGCAGGTCAGGTGCCTGCTTTGGGGGCAAATGACGGCCTCCGGCAAGGCGTGGTGGCGAATACTGCCAAAGCCTGCCGCGCGCGTCCAACCGGCCCGCCGCGCCCGCGTGGCGCACGCGCCGCCGGAACTTGCCCGCCAACTCCCCTCCGATGTTCACTCCTTCGAGTGGCGGGTCAGGTGATGCGCGACCCCTGCCCACCGGCGCTGGGAGGGTCGGGAGCCGTATACACCGGGTGTAAGCACCACTTGGCCCCGAGACGACGGGGCGCCACCCGGGCCCTTGAGCAGACGAGTTCAGGAATGCGAGCACCGGTGCAGAAGAAGTGGCCTCGGCGCACAGGCAGGCAGACGGCTCCTGAAGGGGGCGTCGAGCAGACCCCCGTGGGCACGGGCCGCCCCCGTCACGTGCGCACCCGGCTGATCGTGGCCGTAGCCGTGGTGGCCGCCGCCATCGCCGGAGCGGGAGCACCCTCGCTGCTCACCGCCTCCCAGGACGTCAGTGACTCACAGGACCTGGTCACCCTGTCCGCCCGCACCCAGGACGCCCTCGCGCTCGCCCACTCGCTGGCCGACGAACGCGACGAGGTCACCTCCTACATAGCCGCGGGCCGCCCCAAGTCCAAGGCGCCCACCGAGCAGCGCAGCGCCCGCGTCGACCGCCAGGCCGAGGACCTGCGCGCCGATCCCGACACCCCGGCCGCCCTGCGCACCGCCCTCGACCGGATCGCCGCCGTCCGGCACGCCGCGCTCACCGGCAAGTCCGACGCGCTCGGGACCCACCAGGCGTACTCGGCCACCATCACGGAACTGCACCGGCTCGCCGAGGAACTGGCGGGGCGGATGCCGGCGCGCGCCGGCTCCGGCGGCCACGCGCTCGCCGAACTGGACTCCGCGGTCCAGCAGTCCGCCGCCGCCCGCGGCCTGCTGCTGGCCGCGCTCGGCATCCCGTCCACCACCCGGACGGTGATCGATCCCGCCACCGGCCTGCCCAGCACGACCAGCGCGCCCACCGAGGACGGCCGCAAGCAGCGCGACGCGCTCACCGCCGCCGCCCAGCAGGCCCGGCTGCGCGCCGACGCGGCCCTCGCCGACTTCCGGGAGACCGCCCCCAAGGCGTCCGTCGCCTCCTACGACTCCACGGTCACCGGCCCCGAGGTCAACTCCGCCGACAAGTACCTCGCCGCCCTCACCGACCAGCCCGCCTTCACCGGCAGCGACCCCGCCACCAACTCCAGGAAGCTGGACGCGGCCCTGTCCGCCCGGGTGGACCTGATGCGGGGCGCCGAGTCGGCCCTCTACGACCACCGCACCAAGGACCTCGAAAAGCTCCGGGACGACGACGTCACCGCGCTGGAGATCCGCATCGCCGTCCTCGGCGCCCTGATGCTGCTCGCCGTCGGCATCGCCACCGCCATGGCCCGCACCCTCACCCGCCCCCTGTCGGTGCTGCGCCGCGGCTCGGCGCGGCTGGCCGAGGCGGAGGACCCGGTCGGCCAGGAGCCGGTCGCCTTCACCGGCCGCAACGACGAGTTCGCCCAGGTCGTCCGCTCGGTCAACGCTCTGCAGGCGCGCGCCGCCGCCCTGCAGGAGCGGGTGGCCACCCTGGAGGCCGACCGCAAGCACCTGGTCGGCCAGCGGCAGAAGATGGCCGACGCCCGCGAGGAACTGCGCGCCGAACTCGACGCCTCCGCCGCCCAGCTGGAGCGGCTGCGCACCAGCATCGGCGGCACCTTCGTCAGCCTCGCCCTGCGCACCCTCGGCCTGGTCGAGCGGCAACTGGCCGTGATCGAAGGCCTGGAGGAGCGCGAGCAGGACCCGGAGCGGCTCGCCACCCTCTTCAAGCTCGACCACTTCGCCACGGTCATGCGCCGGCACAGCGAGAACCTGCTGGTCCTCGCCGGTACCGAGCACGTCCAGCAGTCCCACGGCCCGGTCCCGCTGGTCGACGTGGTCCGCGCGGCGGTCAGCGAGATCGAACGCTACGAGCGCGTCCGCATCGCCGCCCTGCCCCCGCACGCCCACGTGGTCGGCTTCGTCGCCGACGACCTCTCCCACCTGCTGGCCGAACTCATGGAGAACGCGGCCTCGTTCTCTCCGCCGGACCTGCCCGTCGAGGTCTCCGGCTGGCTGCTGGAGTCCGGCGAGGTGATGCTGTCCGTCCAGGACGGGGGCATCGGCATGACCACCGACCGCCTGGACCGCCTCAACTCCCGCCTCGCCGAGTTCGACCCCGAGTCGCCGTACGACCACGAGGGCGAGGACGGCCTCGGCCTCGGTCTGTACGTCGTGGCCCGCCTCGCCCACCGCCACGGCATCCGCGTGCAACTGCGCGAGCAGAAGCAGGGCGGGGTGGCGGCGGTCGTCGTCCTGCCCCGGACCCTGCTAGCCGAGGCCCCCATGGCGGCGGCCCCACGCCCGGCCTCCCTCTCGGACACCCAGAGCTTCTCCCTCCCCGGCGCCGACGCCGAGGTCAACTCCAACGTCCTGCACGCCCGCACCAAGGACACCGACCCCCTGGTCGCCCTCGCCGAGAAGGCGGCCCGGGAGGCCGAGGCCGGTCCGGCGGAGGACTCCGAGGTCCACGCGCGGGCGGAGGCGGCGGAGCCGGCCGCCGAGGAGACCGTGGCCCGGCCGAAGGAGCCCGCGGAGACCTTCGCCGAGACGACGATGGAGCTGCTGCTCCCGGAGGTCGCCACGCAGCCGTCGGCCGCCGACGGCGAGCACGCCCCACCGGTGCCGCCCGTACCCGACGACGAGAGCCGCACGGGTGGCGCGAGTGGGAACGAACCGACCGACGCCGAAGGCGAGGCGCTCACCAGCAAGGGCCTCCCCAAGCGCACACCCAAGATCACCGCTCCCGCCGCCGCCCAGCCCCGTCGGCGCGGCACGTCCGTCGACGCCGACGCCCTCCGCCGCAGGCTCGGCGGCTTCCGCCAGGGAGCGCAGGCCGGCTACCGGGACGTGGAGGCGGAGATCGCAGAACGCACCGAAGACACCACGGGGGGCACCGTCGAGGAGGCAAGCAGTTGACCGCGCCCAGTACCTTCGGACTGAGCAGGGAGGCCCGCAACCTGCACTGGCTGCTGACCAACCTGGTCGAGGAAGTCCCCGGCATCCAGTCCGTCGCCGTGGTCTCCTCGGACGGCCTGCTGCTCCTGTCGTCCGACCCCGGCCACGCCGAGCAGTCCCGCAGGTCCCGCCCGGTGAAGGGCCCCCGGGGCTCCGCCGCCGACCTCGCGACCATCGTCTCCGGCATCGGCAGCCTCACCATCGGCGCCGCCAAGCTGATGCAGTTCGGCGGGGTCAAGCACACGATGGTGGCGATGGACGAGGGCAGCCTGTTCGTGATGTCCATCAGCGACGGCTCGCTGCTCGGCGTGCACGGCTCCGCGGAGTGCGACATGAGCGTCGTGGCGTACCACATGGCGCTCTTCGTCGGCCGGGCCGGACATGTCCTGACCCCCGAACTCCGCAGCGAACTGCGGAAATCACTGGAAGCCGAGTCGACGGGGAGCGCCCGATGAGCGGCACACCGAAGAAACTTCCCGTGCGCGGCGGCGAGCGCAAACCCGCCCGCGTCCGCCCCTACTCGCTCACCGGCGGCCGCACCCGCTTCGGCCACGTGCTCCTCGTGGAGACCTTCGTGGCCGCGCTGGAGGCCCCCGAGGAGCGCAAGGAACTGACGAATGGTTCCCTCGCCACCCGGGTCATGCCCGAGCTGCGGGCCATCGTCGAACTGTGTCGCCGTATGCGCACGGTGGCCGAGATCGCCGCGCTGCTGAAGATGCCGCTCGGCGTGGTCCGCGTGCTGCTGAGCGACCTCGCGGACCAGGGAAAGATCCGTGTGTACGGCACCGGAACCGGTCACGGCACCGGCCGTCCGGACCGCGCTCTGCTGGAAAGGGTGCTGAGTGGACTCCGCCGTCTCTGACGCCACGGGCGTCGCCCCCCTCGTCGCCGGGTTCAGCGAACCCGACGAGGACCTGAAGGCCTGGCAGCAGGACCGCGCGCAGGCCCCCGTAGCCACGAAGATAGTGGTGGCGGGCGGCTTCGGGGTCGGCAAGACCACGCTGGTCACGGCCGTCTCGGAGATCACGCCGCTGCAGACCGAGGCGCTGATGACCGAGGCGAGTGAGGGCACCGACGACCTCACCGCCACGCCGGGCAAGTCGACCACCACCGTGGCCATGGACTTCGGCCGCCTCACGCTCGACGACGACCTGGTGCTCTACCTGTTCGGCACGCCGGGCCAGCAGCGGTTCTGGTTCATGTGGGACGACCTGGTGCGCGGCGCGATAGGCGCCGTCGTGCTGGCCGACACCCGCCGCCTGAAGGACTGTTTCCCCGCACTGGACTACTTCGAGAGCTGCGGACTGCCGTACGTCGTCGCGGTCAACCACTTCGACGACAGCGAGCTGTTCGAGCCGGAGGACGTACGCGAGGCGCTGACCATACCCGCGCACATCCCTGTCATGATCATGGACGCGCGGCGCCGGATCTCGGCCATCGAGACCCTACTGGCCCTCGTGGGCCACGCGCTGGACGAAACCCCCGAGTAGTCCCGACCTAGGAGCACCACCCGCATGCGGAAGATACTCGTCGTCGGAGCCGGCCAGTCCGGCCTCCAGCTCGCCCTCGGCCTGCAGTCGCACGGCTACGAGGTCACCCTGATGTCGAACCGGACCGCGGACGAGATCCGTTCCGGCCGGGTCATGTCGACGCAGTGCATGTTCGACACGGCCCTGGGGCACGAGCGCGACCTCCAGCTCAACTTCTGGGAGTCGCAGGCCCCGAAGATCGAGGGCCTCGGCGTCTCGGTCGCGGCCCCCGGCTCCTTCGACCCGGGTCCCTCCCAGCGCGCGATCGACTGGGTGGGCAAGCTGGACGGGTACGCGCAGTCCGTCGACCAGCGGGTGAAGATGGCCGGCTGGATGGAGACCTTCGCCCAGCGCGGCGGCCAGCTCGTCATCCACGGCGCGGCCGTCGGCGACCTCGACTACTTCTCCCGCGCCTACGACCTCGTGCTGGTCTCCGCCGGCAAGGGCGAGCTGGTGTCGATGTTCAGCCGCGACCCCGAGCGCTCCCCGTACAGCGAGCCGCAGCGCGCCCTCGCGGTGTCCTACGTGCACGGACTCGGCCCGCGCCCGGAGCACCCGGACTTCGACGCGGTCCGCTGCAACCTCGTCCCCGGCGTCGGCGAGCTGTTCATCATGCCGACCCTCACCACCTCGGGCCGCGCCGACATCCTGTTCTGGGAGGGCATCCCCGGCGGCCCGCTGGACGTCTTCAGCGGCGTCAAGGACCCGGCGGAGCACCTCTCCCTGACCCTCGAACTCATGGAGAAGTTCACGCCCTGGGAGTACGCGCGCGCCACGAAGGTCGAGCTGACGGACGCGGGCGGCACCCTGGCCGGCCGCTACGCCCCGACCGTGCGCAACCCCATCGGGCGCCTGCCCTCGGGCGGACTGGTCCTGGGCGTCGCCGACGTGGTGGTGGCCAACGACCCGATCACCGGGCAGGGGTCCAACTCCGCGTCCAAGTGCGCCGCCGCGTACCTCGCCTCGATCCTCGAACAGGGCGACAAGCCGTTCGACGAGGACTGGATGCGCGCCACCTTCGACCGGTACTGGGCCACCGCCCAGCACGTCACCAAGTGGACGAACGCCATGCTGGCGCCGCCGCCGGAGCACATCCTGAACCTCATCGGCGCGGCCGGTCAGCTCCAGCCGGTCGCCGACCGGTTCGCCAACGCGTTCAACGACCCGGCCGACTTCGAGAACTTCTTCTACGAGCCGGAGAAGACGGCCGCCTACCTGGCCTCGGTGGCCTGAGCCGTCGGGGGACCGTCCGGACGTACGGCACCGAGGACCGGAGCGGACGCCAGCGGGGAGACCTCGACCCGCCGGCCCGGCCTCGGTGCCTGCACGACCCGGCCGCCCCCGACGTACAACGCCACATGGGTCGCCCCGGGGAAGTAGACGACCAGGTCACCGGGGCGCAGCCCGTTCAGCGGGACCTTCGGCAGCCGGGCCCACTGCTCCTGGCTGGTACGCGGGATCGGGGTCCCGGCGTGGTCCCAGGCCTGCGAGGTGAGCCCCGAGCAGTCGTACGACGCCGGGCCCTGTGCTCCCCACCGGTACGGCTTGCCGACCTGGGACAGGGCGTAGCGGACGGCCCGGTCGGCCTCGCCGGAGGGCGGCTTGTCGTCGCCGAGGGCGCCGGAGGCCGTGAGCCGCTGCTGGGCCTCGGCGACCCCGGTCCGCTCCAGCGCCGCCACCGCGGCAAGCTGCTCCGGGGTCAGTGAGGCGAGGAGCCGCTCGACGTCCCCGAGCCTCGCCGTGACCTCGTCGCGCTGCTTCTGCTGCCTCCCGGTGAGGGTGAGCTGCTCGTCCAGTGCCTTGCGGGCCGCCCTGGCCACAGCGTCGCGCTTCCGCTCGGCGCCGGTGAGCCGGTCCACGGTCTCGGCACGCTCGTGGGCGAGCCGGCCGATGACATGGCCCTCGTCCAGCGCGTGCTGCGGGTCGCGGGCGAGCAGCAGACGGACGTAGGGGGAGAGGTCGCTGCTGTTCTGGTACTGCTGCCGGGCCAGGCGCCCGGCGTCGCTCCTGCCGCCCTGCAGCGCGAGCCGGGCGCGGGCCAGTTCGCCGTCGAGGCGGGTCACCTCGGCGCGCTTGCGCTTCAGCCGCTCCGCGGTCGCGTTGTACGACTCGGTGGCCTCCTCGGTCTGCCGGTACAGCCGCTGAAGGTCCGTCAGTAGTTGTGAGACGGACCGCGGCGGCGCGGGTTCGGCCACTGCGGGCACGGGTGCGAGGACGGCCTGGGCCGCCACCGCGGCCGTACAGGCCAGGCGCAGGAGTGCTGCTGACACGTCATCACCTCCGGTACGGGGCGGACGGTCCGTCCGTCCGCATCCGCACGGTGATATTCAGACGTGTTCATGGGCTTGTGTGCCGATTGTGGGCGAGACGGCCCAACGCTCTCACCCGGTCGTGTCATCCGGCTTGCTGGACGGCCCGCTGTCCGGCTTGGACCAGGGCCACCTGAGCCGCTCACCGGGCCCGCCCTCCGGGTCGTACCGGTACTTCCAGCCCCGGACCAGGCCGAGCCGCTTGCTGTGCCCCCTCGGTACGCGCCGGTAGACGTGCACGGTGGGCGGTCCACCGGCCGCGTCCGGCACCGGAACGCTGTACGTCTTCGGGGGATGGCCGGTCAGGCCCAGCAGCACCGGCAGCACGCGCCCGTCCAGGGGTCCGCCCTCGAAGGGGGTGTCCTCGCTCTTCACCGGTCCGGCCCTCAGCCTTCCTCGGCGAGCGCGCCGACCAGGTCCGCCGTCTGCGGGTCACGCTCGGCGGTCACGGTCAGGACGGCCACGAACTGTTCGACCAGCCAGTCGCGCAGCTCCTCGACCGGCGGCTGCTTGTCCTCGTCCAGCCAGATCAGCGAGGCGGCCTCCACCGCCGTGATCCACATCCGGACCGTCATGCGCAGGCGCGGCCCCGGAGCCGAGACGCCGAGGTGGCTGTAGATGTGCTCGGCCGCGGCCCGCCGTACGCCGTCCACGATGGCCGTCGTACGGGAGGTCTCCACCACGCTGCCGCCCTGCAGCAGCGCGCTGAAGCCGGTGTCGTGCTGGTCGACGAAGGCCAGGTAGCGGTCGAGAGCGCGGGACAGGCGGGGCAGTAGAGGACCGAGCCGGGGCTCGTCGAAGCACTGCTGGAGCTCCTCGCCGGCCGACCTGAGCGCGGCCTCGTAGAGCTGCTGCTTGCCGCCGGGGAAGTACCGGTACACCAGCGGACGGGAGACCCCGGCCGCCTCGGCCACGTCGTCCAGCGACACGTCCTCCGGTGCGCGCTGCGCGAAGAGCGAGAGAGCGGCGTCGAGGAGCTGGCTGCGCCGCTCCTCGACACTGAGGCGGCGATAGGCGGGGGTGGCGGCCTGCGGGGTCATGCCAAGCAGCGTAATCGGACCGTGAAGAAGCCGCGCAGGCACGGCCGCACCCGGCGGTCCCCCCCCGTACCCGGTTCCCGCCTACGCCAGCAGTCCGGACGACTTCCACAGCCGCCGGCCCACGCCCCGCAGCACGCCGATGTCGTCCAGGAAGTCGGTGAGCCGCTTGGCGCCGGTCTGCATGACCTCCCGTCGGTGCCCGCTCGCCTTCACCTGCGCCATCGCCTCCCGCTTGTCCAGTCCCACGTTCGTGTAGACCTCGGGGTTGATGAACGCCACCGAGAACACCCGCGCGAACTCGCCGGACGTGACCCGGGTGAACTCCTGCGACCACTTCGGCGCCGTCAGCATCTGGCGTCGCAGCTCCTCACGCGCGTACCGCACGTGCCGGGCCTCCTCCACCACGTGGATGCGCGTGACGCCCCGGATCAGCGGCTGCACCCGCTCGTCCGGGAAGGTCAGCCGCTGCATCCAGTCCAGCACCTCCTCACCGAGCAGCGTGGCCGTGAAGGAGCCGGGGGTGGTGGAGATGGTCTTGAACAGCCGGCCGAGGTTCTGGTGGACCCGGCTCACCGGGTACCAGGGGGTGCCGCCGTGCGAGATCAGCCGCGCGAACATCTTCGAGTGCCGGCACTCGTCCTCGATCTCGGTGAGGGCGTACCGCACGTGCGCGCTCGTCGCCGCCTTGTCGTAGATGTGCCGGACCAGGAGCTGCATCAGGATCAGCTCGAACCAGATGCCGAGCGAGGCCAGCGCCGCGGCCTCGTGCTGGGAGAGCAGGATCCGCTGCTCCTCGCTCATCCGCTCCCACAAGGGCGTGCCGTAGAGCGAGACGAGCTCAGGCGGCCAGAACCACTTGCCCTCCTCGAAGGGCGCGTCCCAGTCCAGCTCCTTGTCCGGGTCGAAGGAGTGCTTGGCGGAAGAGACGAGCAGCCGTTCGGCCACCTGTTCGCGGTCCTTGAGCAGGCCGAGCGCGTCGCGCAGTCCGTCCAGCGCGTCCGCCTCCGTCAGGGTCGTCATGGCTCCCTCACCTTGTTACCCGGGGTACGTTCCGCTACTTATGAGACTGCCTGTCAGCAAGCCCGTCAATCCCTTGCGCAGGACTTGTTGACTCGGCGTCTACGTGTGAGCCTGCGAAGTATGCCGACGCATGACCTGTACACCGACGAGCCGGGAGACTCCCCCTGGCAGGTGCCCGCGAGCGGGGCGGCCAGGTTCAGCTGGGAGTACGACGAGGGCCGTGACCGCCTGCTCGCCCTGTACCAGAAGGGCAAGGACAAGCAGTGGGACGGGCAGCGGCGCATCGACTGGGAGCTGGAGGTCGATCCGTACGACCCGCTGGGCACACCCGATGAGGCGATGTCCCTCTACGGCACCCCTCACTGGGACAAGCTCACCGACCGGGACAAGGGCGAACTGCGCAAGCACTACGCCTCCTGGCAGTTCAGCCAGTTCCTGCACGGCGAGCAGGGCGCGATGATCTGCGCGGCGCGGATCGTCGAGTCCGTGCCCGACATGGACGCCAAGTTCTACTCGGCGACCCAGACCATGGACGAGGCCCGGCACGCCGAGATCTACGGCCGCTTCCTGCACGAGAAGATCGGGATGCTGTACCCGATCAACGACAACCTCCAGTCCCTGCTCGGCGACACCCTGCGCGACAGCCGCTGGGACATGCCCTACCTCGGTATGCAGGTCCTGATCGAGGGACTGGCGCTCGCCGCCTTCGGCATGATCCGGGACACCACCAACAAACCGCTGCCCAAGCAGATCCTCGCCTACGTCATGCAGGACGAGGCCCGGCACGTGGCCTTCGGCCGCATGGCCCTGCGGGACCACTACAAGCAGCTCACCGACGCCGAACTGCGCGAACGCGAGGAGTTCGTCATCGAGGGCTGCTATCTGATGCGGGACCGGCTGCGCGGCGTCGAGGTGCTGGAGAACTTCGGCATCCCGCGCGCCGAGGCCGAACGGATCAGCGAGAACTCCGAGTTCCTGCGGCTCTTCCGCAAGCTGCTGTTCAGTCGCATCGTGCCCTGTGTGAAGGACATCGGCCTGTGGGGCAAGCGGCTCCAGCAGGCCTATGTCGACATGGGCGTCCTCGAGATGGGCGACTCCAGCCTGGACCTGCTGATGGCGCAGGACGAGGAGATCGCCGAGCGGCTGGACGCCGAGCGCTTCGCCGTGGAGGAGCGGGAACGGGTGGCCGAGGTGGGGGAGGCGATCGAGGCGGGGGCGGCCGAGGCCTGAGGCGCACCTCGGGTGCAGTACCGTTCTGGCGTGTCCATGCCTCCACCCCCTCAGCAGCCGCAGTACCCGTACGGCCAGCAGGCCCCCGGGCCCTACGGTCAGCAGGCCCCGGGGCCCTACGGCCAGCAGCCTCAGCAGGCTCCGCCGGCCCCGGGCCCGTACGGCTCCCCGTACCCGCAAGCGCAGCCATACCCACCGCAGCCCCACCCCCAGCAGCCCTACCCCGGCTGGGGCGTGCCGCCGATGGGTCCGCCCCCGAAGAAGCGCGGGCCCGGTCTGGCGCTGGGCATCGTGGGCGGGGTCATCGGCCTCGTCGTGCTCGGCTCCGTCGGCGTCGGGGCGGTGCTCGAGACCGGCTTCCCCGCCGCCGAGAACAGGCTGGCCCTGCCCCACGGGCTGCTGGAAGGGAAGTACGAACTCGCCGAGGACCTCTCCGACACCGAGGGGCAGAAGGTCGAGGACGAGGCCGACGGCGCCTGGGACGCCAAGGACATCAGCGCCGTGGTCGGCCGCTACAGCCCGGGCGGCGACGACACCAAGGGGATGCTGCTGGTCTCCGGCATGTACGGCCGGTTCAAGAACGAGGCGGACGTCCGGAGCGGCATGCTCAAGGGCGCCGGCGAGGCCGACGGCGTGACGGTCGCCGAGCCCGCGCGGGACGTCACCCCGGCGGGCGCGGACGTCACCGTCTCCTGCGAGGTGCTCACCCAGAAACAGGCCCTGGTGACGATCACCTACCCGGTCTGCACCTGGGCGGACGGCAACACGGCGGCCGTGGTGGGCGAGGTCGACCTGCGGCGGAAGGACTCCGCCGACATCGACCTCGACACCGCCGCCCGCAACACCCTGAAGATCCGCTCCGAGATGATCAGGCCGATCGGCTGAGCCGCTCCGCGACCGCCGGAGGAGGCCCTCCGGGGTGTCCGCCGTGGCGGCCGGCGGTGCCCCGGTACCCCCGTCTCACAGGCCGAGAACCGCCCGCATCACGTCCTTCGCGATCGGTGCCGCGTCCCCGCCGCCACTGATCTCGCCCCGGTCCGCCGACGCGTTCTCGACCACCACCGCGACCGCGACCTTCGGTTCCAGGTCGTCATCGGCCTGCGCCCAGGAGACGAACCAGGCGTACGGCACACCGGCGTTGCCGAGGCCGTGCTGGGCGGTGCCGGTCTTGCCGCCGACCGTGGCGCCGGGAATGGCCGCGTTGGTGCCGGTGCCCTCCCGGACCACGTCGGTCATCAGCTCCATCAGCCGCGCGGCCGTCGACGGGCGCATCACCTGCCGGTCCGGCCGCATCCCGCCGCCGGTGAGCGTCTCACCGCCCCGGCGGGTGGTCGACTCCACCAGATACGGCGGCCGCAGCCGGCCGCCGTTGGCGACGGCCGCCGCCACCATCGCCATCTGCAGCGGAGTCGCCCGGGTGTTGTACTGCCCGATCGACGACAGCGCCAGCTGCGCCTTGTCCACACGGGTGTCGAAGGTGCTGGGGGAGACGGCGAAGGGGACGCGCAGCCGGGTGTCGTTGAAGCCGAACGCCTGCGCCGTGGCCGACATGCCCGGAACCCCGACGTCCACGCCCAGCTTGGCGAACACCGTGTTGCACGACCACTTGAACGCCTCCCGCAACGAGGCGTTCCTGCAGCCGTCGGCCTCGTTGGTCAGCCGGGTCCTGGTGCCGGGCAGCCGGTAGGGGTCGGGGGAGCGGGTGAGCCCGTCCAGGTCCCGGACCACCCCCGCGTCCAGCGCCGCCGCCGCGGTGACCACCTTGAACGTCGACCCCGGCGGATAGGTCTGCCGCACCGCCCGGTTGAGCATCGGCTTCTCCGGGTCGTGGTTGAGCCGGGCCCACGCCGAGGCCGCCGCCTCACTGTTCCCGGACAGCTCGGCGGGGTCGTACGACGGAGTCGACACCAGCGCCAGGACGCGGCCCGTGGCCGGCTCGATCGCGGCCACCGCGCCCTTGCGCCCGTGCAGCCCGTCGTACGCCGCCCGCTGCGCGTTCCGGTCGAGGGTGGTGACGACGTTGCCGCCCGGATTGGCGCCCCGCGTCACGTCGTTCCACAGCGGCAGCGGCGCCAGCATCGGGTCGGCGCCGGAGAGCACCCCGTCCTCCGCGTCCTCCAGGTAAGTGGTGCCGTAGAGCTGCGAGGCGTGGCCGGTGACCGGGGCGTACAACGGGCCGTCGCGGTAGGTGCGTTCGTAGCGCAGTTGCTCACCGGTGTCCGTGGAGCCGGTGACCGGCTCGCCGCCGACCAGGATGTCACCGCGCGGCTGCTGGTAACGGGCGATCGTGGCGCGGCGGTTGGCCGGGTTGTTCTCGTAGGAGCCGGCCTGGAACACCTGCACCCGGGCGGCGTTGACCAGCAGCGACGTCAGCAGCAGGGCGCAGAACGCGGAGGCGTGCCGGATGTACCTGGTCATGGTCAGCCCACCGCCGTACTCGGTCACGAGGCCCCCTGCCCGCCGTGCCCGGTGAACGGGTCCGGCCTGTCACCGTGCCCGGTGACCGGGTCCTGCCCGCCGCCGTACCCGGTCACCCGGTCCTGCCCGCCGCACTCGGTCACGACGCCTCCTGGCCGTCGTACTGGCTGCGGGCCGAGTCGCTGACCCGGATCAGCAGCGCCACGATCGCCCAGTTGGTGACGACCGAGGAACCGCCCTGGGCGAGGAACGGCATGGCCATGCCTGTCAGCGGGATCAGCCCGGTGACCCCGCCCGCGATCACGAACACCTGCAACGCCAGGATCGAGGCCAGCCCGACCGCCAGGAGCCGCCCGAACGGCTCGCGCAGGGCGAGACCGGCCCGGTAGCCGCGCTCCACCAGCAGCGCGTACAGCAGGAAGATCGCGGCGAGGCCGGCCAGGCCCAGCTCCTCCCCGGCCGTCGCCAGGATGAAGTCCGACTTGGTGGCGAAGCCGATGAGTACGGAGTGGCCGAGCCCCAGCCCGGTGCCGAGGACCCCGCCCGCCGCGAAGGCGAACAGGGACTGCGAGAGCTGGTTGGGGCCCTGCCCGGCCTCGATGGTGGCGAACGGGTGCAGCCAGTCCTCGATCCGGCCGCCCACGTGCGGTTCGAGCCGGCCGACGGCGACCGCGCCGAGCACGGCGAGCAGCAGGCCCACCGCGATCCAGCCGGTGCGGCCGGTGGCGACGTACAGCAGGACGACGAAGAGACCGAAGAAGAGCAGCGAGGTACCGAGGTCCCGCTCCAGGACCAGCACGCCGACGCTCAGCAGCCAGATCGCCACGATCGGGCCGAGCACCCGCCCGGTCGGGAACTGCATCCGCCACAGCCGTCGGCCCGTGTAGGCGAGCGCGTTGCGGTTCGCGGCCAGATAGGCGGCGAAGAACACCGCGAGCAGCACCTTCGCGAACTCACCCGGCTGGATGGAGAACTGGCCGATCCTGATCCAGATGCGGGCGCCGTTCACCGCGGGGAAGAGGATCGGCAGCAGCAGCGCGACGAGGGCGGCGACCACACATACGTAGGCGTAGCGCTGCAGCGCCCGGTGGTCGCGCAGCATCAGCACGACGAGGATGAACAGCCCCACGCCGAGCGTCGACCACACCAGTTGGGCCGGTGCCGCCCGGTCGCCCGGGGTCTCCAGGTCCAGCCGGTAGATCAGCACCAGACCGAGCCCGTTGAGCAGCACGGCGATGGGCAGCGGGAGCGGATCGGCGTACGGCGCCCGCTTGCGGACCACGAAGTGCGCGAACAGGGCGAGCACGCCGAGCCCGGCACCGTACCCGGCGGCCCCCGGCGGGACCGTGCCGCTCCTGGCCAGACCGACGGCGCAGTAGCCGTACACGGACAGCAGGACGGCCAGCACGATCAGCGCGAGCTCGACGCCACGGCGCCGGGGCAGGCGTGCGCCGTGCGCGGGTGCCCGGGGCTCGGCCACGGCGGTTCCGGCCTTGGTCATGCCCGGAACTTACCCAAACAGGACAGTCCGGGCGGGCAGGCGCCCCGGCCGGGCAGGAGCCCCGGGCCGCGGGGCGCGCCAGGAGCGCGGGGCCGTGACGTCAGCGGCTCCGCCGCGCGGGCCCGGCCGGCCTCGGACGACCCGCGGCCGGCGGGCATCCCGTGGCCCCGAGCTCTTCCAGGCCCTACGCCTCGGGCAACGTCAGCCTCGCCACCGCGCCCCCGTCCACCGCGTTGCCGAACGCCAGCCGGGCGCCCAGCACCTCCGCCTGCCCGACCGCGATCGTAAGCCCCAGCCCGTGGCCCTTGGCGCCGCCCTCGGTCCGGAACCGCTGCGGGCCGTGCGCCACCAGGTACTCCGGATAGCCGTCCCCGTGGTCCCGCACCGTCACGACCGGACCGTCCACCGTCAGTGTCACCGGCGCCCGCCCGTGCTTGTGCGCGTTCGCCACCAGGTTGCCCAGCACCCGCTCCAGGCGCCGCCGGTCCGTCTCCACCCGGGCGTCCCGCACGATCCGCACCTCGGTGTCCGTTCCCGAGGCCCGCACCACCCGCGCGGCCAGCGCGCCCAGCTCCTCGAAGTCCAGCTCGCGACGCTCCCGCCGGGTGTCCAGGCGGGAGATCTCCAGCAGGTCCTCGGTGAGCGTGCGCAGCGCCGCCACCCGGTCCCGGACCAGCTCGGTCGGCCGGCCCGGCGGCAGCAGCTCGGCCGCCGCGTGCAGCCCGGTCAGCGGGGTGCGCAGCTCGTGCGCCACGTCCGCGGTGAACCGCTGCTCGCTCAGCAGCTTGCTCTGCAGCGACGACGCCATGGAGTCCAGCGCGGCCGCGACCACGGCCACCTCGTCCTGCGGCCGCGTCGGATCCTTGGTCCGCGGGTCGTTCACCCGGGCGTCGAGATCGCCCGCGCTGATCCGCCGGGCCACCCGCGCGGTGCCGTTCAGCCGCCGCGTCACCCGGGTCACCGCGAACGCGCCGACCAGCACCGTCGCCCCGATCGCCAGCGCAGACGACCACAGGATGGAGCGGTCGAGCCCCGCGATCGTCCGGGCCTGCTGCGAGTAGTCGACCTCCACCGCCAGCGCCCGGTGGCCGTTGGCCGGACCCGCCGCCCACATCGTCGGCCGCCCCAGGTGCGAGGAGACCATCGTGCCGCGCTTCCCGGCCACCGCCAGCGCCCGCAGCCGCCCGGGCAGCCCCTCGGGGTCCAGCCCCGCACCCGGCAGCAGCGCGTCCCCGGCCTCGTACGCCGCCGTCGCGTCGTCAAGCCGGGACAGCGCCAGGTCACGGGCCCGACCGACCGTCTGGTTGGTGACCGACACATGCACCAGCACCCCGAGCAGCGCCGCCAGCGCACAGCTCATCACCGTGATGAACGCGGCCGCCTTCACCGCCAGCGCCCCGGCCCACCGGGGCAGCGCGAGCCTCATGAGCCGCTCGCGGACGCGCCGGGGGAGGCCGACGGAGACGGCTTGCGGTCGTGCGGGACCCTGCCGGTGCGCAGGAACTCGTCCCGGGAGAACACCATGGCGCGCCGGTCCGGATCCCAGATCCAGGTGGTCCGGTACTCGTACCCGGCGATCCCGGCCGGGGAGCGCTCGATCAGGGCCCGGCCGGCCAGCTCCACCCCGATGATCGCGTCGTTGTCGGCCAGCACCTGCACCAGCCGGTGCTTCTCGACCGTGTAGACCCGCACCGCCGTCTGGTTCGTCGGGTACAGCCGGAAACCGAGCGTCATGTCGTCCCGGCCGTCCCCGGTCAGATCCCGGTAGTACGCCCTGAGCAGCGGACACCGTGCCCGGACCCCGCCCGGCTCGCACTCGCGCACCCGGTCCACGGTCGCGTGGTACGCCCCCTTCGACCCGTAGTCGTCCGGGTGCGCGGCGATCTCCGCCCGCACCACGTCCACCGGATCGACCTTCCGGATGTCGTCGCCGGGCACCGCGATGCCCTTGACGGTCTCCCGGGTCGCCACGGCGTACGGGTACGCGGGGCTGGAGGCCGGCCGCAGATCCGGCCAGAGCCGCGCCGGGCTGACCGCCGTCGGTGTCGCCCCGGCGCCCTCGAGCCCGCCCCGGTCCCCGCAGCCCACCGCCGCCACCGCCAGAAGGGCGACGACGGCCGCGGCACGGGCGGTGCGACGGGCTGGCCTGTGGGCTGGCACGGGGCTCCAGGTGCTTCAGGGGACGGTGAGGGCGACGGTGACGACCGAGGCCGGTACACCCTATTCGCAACTCGTAGGAAAGTCCTTTTTGCGCACTCGCCTGCCCGACGGGGCCCCGCCCGGACCCCACCCGGACCCGCCGTCCGAGGCCGACGTTGTTCTTGCCGTCACCGCGCCCGCCTGTTCCCATGGTCAGGGGGTGATGCACGCATGAGCGGCACGAGCGGCATGGGCGGCGAGGGCGGCATGAACGGACTGCGCGTGGTGCCGGCCCGGCAGCAGGGCCACGAGCGCCTGTACGTGTGCGGACCTGACGGAGCGAACGTCGCCTGGTACGACCGTGACACCGGCCGCGTGAACCTGATCGCGGCGGACCGCGAGGCGGACGTCATGGACGCCCTCAAGCCGTTCCTGACCGGCCCGGTGACCGCGGGCCCGCCCCCGGTGCCCACCCCCGCCGAACTGGCCCGGCTCACCCTCCACCCCGACGACGATCTCGCCCCCAACCGCCCCGGCGAGGCCCTGCTCGTCGCCCTCGACCGCGACCCCGGCCCCGCCCACCGCCTCCGCCCCGACCCGCGCCGCCGAGCCCTGTCCGCCGAGCAGACCGCCGGCGAGGCCCTGGACCGACTGGAGGGCGCCGGCTGGCACGCCCTGCACTCCCTCCCGCTCCCCGGCGGCGACCGCATCCACCACCTGCTCATCGGCCCCGGCGGCCTCTTCGCCGTACACGCCCTGTACGCCCGCAAGCAGCGGGTCCTGGTCGCCGACCCGATGATCACCCTGGGCCGCCGCGACCCCGAGCCCGTCCTGCGCCGCCTCCGCGCGGACGCCGACCGCGCCTCCCACGCCCTGACCGCCGAGGTCCGCCCCCTCCTGGCCCTCCTGGACCCCGCCGACATACGCACCCCCACCCCGCCCCGGGGCGTCCGCATCCTCCGCACCGCGGACCTCCCGACCCTGGCCCGCCTGGGCGCCGTACTGAAGCCGGCCGACGCCGAGGCCCTCCACGCGATGGCCCGCGACAGGAGAACGTGGGCGAGCCTGTAGCCGGGCACCTTGATCTTCCACCCCGGGCACCGGCCTCAGGGCAGCCGCCCGATCCTCCGCCCCGGGCACCGGCCTCAGGGCAGTCGCCCGACCCCCCGCCCCTCCACCAGCCCCCTCATCAGGTCCCCCGACTCCCGCACCCGCTCCACGACCTCGCCCGCCATGAACTCCAGATCCTCCGCCCCCCGACAGCCCTCCACCTCCCCCCAGGTCACCGGCGTGGAAACCAGCGGAGCGACCCGCGCCCGCACGGTGTACGGCGCCGCCGTCGTCTTCCGCCCCGCGTTCTGACTCCAGTCCACGAACACCTTCCCCGGCCGCAGGCTCTTCGTCATCCGGTGCACCACCAGCCGCGGCATGGCCAGTTCCGCCTCCACCGCCAGCGCCTTCGCGTACTCACTCGTCCGCTCCGACGAGCTACCCCGCACCGCCGCCAGCAGATGCAGCCCCTTCGACCCGGCCGTCTTCGCGTACGCCTCGATCCCGTCCGCCGCCAGCCGCTCCCGCAGCCACAGTGCGACCTCGCAGCACTGGACGATCGTCGCGGGCGGCCCGGGATCCAGGTCGAAGACCAGTCGGTCGGCCTCCTCGGGCGACTGCACCAGCCACTGGTGCGTATGGAACTCGGCGACCAGGTTCGCCGCCCACACCAGGCTCGGCAGGTCCCGCACCACCACCATCCGCGCCGGCCCCTCCGACCGGGGCACCTCGGCGGTCATGACCCAGTCGGGCGTACCCGGCGGAACGTTCTTGGTGAAGAACACCTGCCCGTCCGGCCCGTCCGGATAGCGCAGCAGGGACACCGCCCGGTCCCGCAGATGCGGCAGCATCACGTCGGCGACGGTCGCGTAGTAGTGCAGCAGCTCCCCCTTGGTGAAGCCGGTCTCCGGATACAGCACCTTGTCCAGGTTGCTGAGCGAGACCCTGCGGCCCTCCACCTCTGTGATTGGCGTCATAGGATGACAATCCCAGACAGACCCCCGCATATCGCTACACAGCACACGCAACGCCCGATCGGAACGGAGGCCGCGGCACGTGCGATCCATCTGGAACGGCGCCATCTCCTTCGGACTCGTCAGCATCCCGATCAAGCTGGTGAACGCCACCGAGAGCCACGCGATCTCCTTCCGCCAGATCCACACCGAGGACAGCGGCCGCATCCGCTACCGCAAGGTGTGCGAGCTGGAGGACCGAGAGGTCAGCCAGGCGGAGATCGGCAAGGCGTACGAGGACGCCGACGGCACGATCATCCCGATCTCCGACGAGGACCTGTCCCACCTCCCGATCCCGACCGCCCGGACCATCGAGATCGTCGCCTTCGTGCCGGCCGACCGGATCGACCCGCTCCAGATGGACGCGGCGTACTACCTCGCCGCGAGCGGACCCCCGGCCGCCAAGCCGTACACCCTGCTGCGCGAGGCCCTGAAGCGCAGCAACAAGGTCGCCATCGCCAAGTACGCCCTGCGCGGCCGGGAACGCCTGGGGATGCTGCGCGTCGTGGGCGACGCCATCGCCATGCACGGCCTGCTCTGGCCGGACGAGGTACGCGCCCCCGAGGGCGTCGCCCCGGACGGCGACGTCACCGTCCGGGACAAGGAACTCGACCTCGCGGACGCCCTGATGGACACCCTCGGCGAGGTCGACCTGGAGGACCTGCACGACGAGTACCGGGAGGCGCTGGAGGAGGTCATCGCGGCCAAGGCGGCCGGCGAGACCCCGCCGGAGGCCCCCGAGCCCGCCCAGGGCGGCAAGGTGCTGGACCTGATGTCGGCCCTGGAGAACAGCGTCCGCGCCGCCCGCGAGTCCCGGGGCGCGCGACCGGCCGCCGGGAAGACGGAGGAGGCCGAGGTCAGACCCCTCACCCGCGGCCGTTCCGCCCCGAAGGAGACGGGCGGCAAGAAGTCGACGGCCACGACCTCGAAGAAGGCGCCCGCCAAGAAGACCGCGGACTCGAAGAAGTCCACGGCCAAGACCACCGGGAGCGCGAAGAAGACCACGCAGGCGAGGACGACGTCCGAATCCCCTGCCAAGTCCACATCCAAGTCCAGTGCCAAGTCCGCCACTTCGGCCAAACAGACGGCGAAGAAGACCCCGGCGAAGAAGACGGCCTCCAGTAAGCGCTCGGCCTGACGGCGGGGCGGGAGCGGGTCCGCGGCAGGCCCGGGGCAGGGAATGGACCGGTATTCCCTCCCCTGAGGTGGGACGACTCGGGCACGATGTGGGCGTGACTTACGTGGTGACCGTGACCATGGCCCCTGCCAAGGGCGCTCCGGAACTCGACGCGCTGCAGCGGGAGGGCGTGATCTTCCTGCTGCGGAGAGGGTTCGACTCGCTCGAAGCGGTCGAGGGGCCGGACGGCATGGAGATCGAGCTGATGGACGACGTCATAGCCGCCCATCCCGGAGGTGCGCTGCTCAAACTGTTCGTGGAGGCCCCGGCGCTGGAGTTCGCGGAGGACGCCGCGCGCGAGGTCGTGGCCGAACTCCTGGAACGCACCGAACCGCTCGCCGAGTGGCAGATCACCCGCTGCGCGGTGGAACTGAACTCCGCGCTCCTGCAGGAGAGCCTCGACGCCGCCGACGGCCCCGACGCCCCGCCCGCCGACCCGGCGGAACGCGCCCGCCGCCACGCCGCGGCCGAACCCGCACCGGCGCAGGACCGCCTCGACCGGGCCGAGGTCGAGGCCATGCGCACCAGACTCCGCACCCTGGCGCCGACCTTGAGGGCCTTCCCCCTCGACCTCTTCGGCTTCTCCGACGACGAGGACGAACGCATTGTGTCCCGCGAAGCGGCCGAAATCGCCGCGGGCGCCCTCGTCTTCGCCATCGACCTCCTGGTGGACGAACTCTTCACCGACCTGGCAGGCCTGGAGGAGGACGGTCCCACGGTGGCCGGGAGCGACGCCACCTTCATGCTCCTGGACGACCTGCCCTCGCAGTACGCCGACGAGTACACCGTCCTCTTCGCCCGCCGCCTCACCGTCACGGCGGTCACCCTGACGGCCCGCCTCACCCAGCCCCACTTCACCGGCCCCCACTGCGTGGCCGAGGACATCCTGCTGAGAGTCCTGCTCACCCAGGCCGAGGTCACGGCCGACCTCTACGACCTCCTCACCGACGAGGTCACCACAGCCTTCGAGACCCTCACGGAAACCCTCGACGAGGACCCCACCCACGACCCCCTGGACCAAGCCCCGCCCGGAGTGGAGAACTGGTTCACCCCCTTCGACGCCGAGAGCCCCGTCCACCCGTACGCCACCAACGACGACGAGGAGTCCCTGCAGGGCCGATAGCGGTGGCCGCCGGCAGGCTGGACCCCCGGATGGGTTCCCCGATGAGCGCCGCGCCCGAAGTCGATCTAGCCTCCGAGATGAGCGCAGAGTGGATCTTCTGATGGTGCGCTCTTCTGATGGCGAGAAGGAGGAGAAATGCGCAAGCTTCGCACGGCCGTTGCCGCGGCCGCCATCATCGGTGGCGTCGGCTTCATGGGAACCGTCCCGGCCACCGCCCAGCCCATGGGAGGCGGTCACGGCGGCGGTTGCAAGTCCCACGACCTGAACATCGACATCCTCGGCGAGGTGGGCGTCGGCAACGGCGTGCTCGGCAACCTGTTCAACGGAGAGGGCAGCCCGGGCGGCCAGTTCACCGACATCGGCTCCGACTGCGGAGGCTGGTAAGACCACCTCCCAGCACACCCGAATAGGTCCGGGCACCCGGCCGACGAGGCCCACGCCCACTCCACCATCTGTGGCAGAGAGAGTCTCATCTCAAGGTGGACACCGAAGGCCCCGCACCGCTGATACCGGTCCGGGGCCTTTGAGTTCGTGAGCCGACGCGCGATCACGTAGTGCCTGCGCCCCGATCACCAGTCCTGACAAGATGGCGCCATGGAACGTGTGCTTGGAATCGGTGGGTACTTCCTGCGGGCCTCCGACCCGGCGGCTCTGAACGCGTGGTACCGCGACTGCCTGGGCCTGGACGCGGATGAGCACGGCATGTGGCGACAGGCCACCGGCCCAACGGTGTTCGCGACCTTCGAGTCCGATACCGACTACTTCGGCTCCCGCACCCAGCGAACCATGCTCAACTTCCGCGTACGCGACCTGGACGCCATGCTCGCCCAGCTACGCGCCGGAGGAGCGGACGTGGCAGACGAGACACAAGACATGGAAGGTGTCGGCCGCTTCGGCTGGGTCACCGACCCCGAGGGCAACCGCATCGAACTGTGGCAGCCCGTCTGAGGTGACTTGCCGAGGAGCGAACCTCGGCCAGGCCCGCGGTCGCGTCCGAGCGTCGAGATCGTGCCGGCCACTGAACGAAGTGACTCGACGGACGGCAGGACGTAGCCGACCGGATCATCGGGGACTGCTCCGCGAGCGCTGGTCGCCTCGGTGTCCTGCCTCATTCCGTTCGCCGCTTGGCACGGAGCACCTCCCGGGTAGTCCCCACCAGAAAACCCGCCGCGAGCAACCCGACCACGATCGCTCCCTGCCGCACACCGTCGGCGTCGCGTCCGTCGAGGTACGCAACGCTGCGGACCTCGGTGGGGCGCGCGGGGTTGTAGGCCACGGGTATGCGCGCTCCCGGCTCCGCGGCGTTCGCTGATCCAGACGCGACATCGACATCCGCGCGTACGAGTCCGGACGGTGTGCTGAAGCGCACGGTCACGGAGGTCGCCCGGCCTTCCTCCGACCGGCCGGAGACCCCGACCACGGTCGCGTCGGTCCTCTGGCCCTGGTCCCGGAGACCCGCCAGCGCCTGGTACTCATGAGCGGCCTCCCATCCCATGACTCCGGCGGTGGTGGCGAACACCAGGAAACCCACGGCGGCCATGCGGGCTCTGGCCCAGCGGGGCGCCACCAGCCACGACTCCGGTCCGAGCCGCAGCAGTCCGGCCACCAGACGGGCCGGCGAAGGAGCGGGCCGGCTCCGGCGGCGCAACAGCCTGGAGAAGCCATCCGCCGCGGCCAGCGCCACCGCCCAGCCGAGCAGATAGAGCCACAAGGACCCAAGCGGCCCGAAGGCCATCCACACCACGATGGCCACGACGCCAGCGAGCACTCTCCACCCGCCAGGAGAGACATCCTTGTCCCGGCCATCGCCCAGCACGGATCCGCGCTCATCCATCTGCGCCTCCACACCCCGTCACGAGATGAGACTCCCCGGCTGCCGCACGGGTTGTAGAAGCACCTGGCGTCCCCGGCCGAGCGCTCCGCTCACACCGGGGCGCTCGAACTCCCGGGCGCAGACGCCGAGGTGCCTCTCGCTGGACGGCCCCGTAACCCTGGCCGGAGGCCTGGAATGGTGAGCCCGACGTCCTGGTCGGGACCCATAGGTAATCAGTGACGGGTGATCGGACTCTGATCCTGTGGTCCCAGCTCGCGCCGGTCACGGCGACGACACGCTGTCGGCGAGGGCGGCGGGACCGCCGCTCGCAGGGCAGGTGCTTGCCTTCCCCCTACTCGCCCTTCTTGTGGGTTGACCCCCAACGCCACATCACGCCCAGCAAGGCTGCACAGGAGATGACGAAGAACACCACTGCCCCAAGGCCTATCGACTGGATCACGAGTGAGCCGATCACGATGGCGATCACCAGCAGGACCGAACAGCCGACACAGCCGTAGGCTCACGAAACGAACACGGGCTCCTGGCTCATCCCCCCCAGAAGTTCAATGAGCAAGTACCGAGCATAGATCCAAGACGCCTGTGCCGGCCGGATGCACGATGCGGCTCCGGACACCAGGCTTGTCAGCCTCGGCGTCATACATGGTGCCGAGACTGCAGTCCCGGGCTGCGCGTCGCGGCCGCCCGCATGCCGTTGCAGGTGCCGCGCTTCAGCGCGAGGCGCGGCCCGCGGCAGCGACAAGCCCTGGCCCAGCGGCACCGGCGGCATCGAGGCCGCCGTCAACTGCAGGATCCCGTTCACCCACTGCTAGTTGACCTGATCTGACAGAGTGCCCCACGCTCCCATCCTCACCTCGACCACAGACCCCGGCATGCGGGTGCTCCGGGCGGCATACGCCTGCATATACGCAAAGATCCAGGCCTCAGCGTTTCCGCTGGTGACGGGGTCTTTGGGCACCTCATGCTGGGTGCCCCCGGCAGGATTCGAACCTGCGCACACGGCTCCGGAGGCCGATTGGGTGTCCGGCATCTGCGCTGGTTAGAGCTGTTCTGGGTTGGCCGGGGCCCATTCCCGTCCACGAATGGTCCACGGACCTGGAGCTCGCTCAGCGCGCGTGGTCACCGGGTCGCTGGACGGGACCGAAAGGGATCGCTGAGCACCGCAGGCCAGCTGGGTATGGGATGTCAGACCACGGCCTTGCGACGCTCGACAGTTGCCTTGATCTCCCGAGCGGCAAGCTCTGGATCTTCGTGCTCCCAGAAGCGGAGCACGATCCAACCCTGGTCCTTGAGCGCATTGGTGGTGGCTACGTCGCGGTCTCGGTTGTCCTTGATCTTCTTACTCCATGCCTCGCTGTTCTGTTTCGACGGCCGGTAGTGTTCTGGACAGCCGTGCCAGAAGCAGCCATCCACGAAGACAGCCACCTTGACCTTCGTGAATACAACGTCTGCCGTGCGCCTCAATTCCGGGATTGGACGAACACCGACCCGATAGCGGAGGCCCTTGCGGTGCAGAGCCGACCGGAGCAATAGCTCGGGCTTGGTGTCCGCTCCCTTGTTCGCTGTCATTACTGCGCGGACAGACATCGAGGTAGCGGTGGAGCTTTCAGGCAGTGGCTCATCGACGGCGAGTCCAGCCTCACGAGCCTTGCGCCAGGCATGGGCGAGATTGGCGGCGCGAGTGGCTTCGGCGACATCGCAGACGTAGCGCTCTTCGGTGTAGCCACTGACCGACCAGCGTAGATACGCCCGGATACGCCGAGTCCGTCGATAAAGCCGGAGAGTGATTGACGCCCGCGCGAATTGGCCTTTCCCAAGCGGAACTGCACGGCGATAGCGTCCGCCTGCCGCCTTATCCTGCTCCGCTGTCCGCTTGTCCCGAGACAGGCCCGACAGCGGCTTATACGCTTTTGCGGGCGGCAATCGATCGTTCCAGCCCCGCTGCGTGCCCACAGCCTCGTGTGTCATGGCTTCTCCAGGGCACCGACCGAGTTCAGGGCAGCGGCGACTGCGTCCGCGAACACCTTGCCCAGCTTCACCGGCACTGCGTTCCCGAGCTGCCGCATCTTCTCACCACGCGGGCCAGCGAGCGTCCACTCGTCGGGAAAGGTCATGACGCGCGCGGTCTCGCGGACCGTCATGTATCGATAGCCGCTTCCATCGAACGTGGGGTCGTCCATCATCATCACGGACTCGCCGCCAGGGACGCCGTGGACGCCAGCCTTGACAGTCTTGGCGGGTCGGTCAAGGAGGTTGGGAGTGTGTCCCGTATAGACCCGAGCGCCTGGCCACCCAAAGTGGTCGGAGATCACTCCGACCTGTTCCTTATTCCTGACCGCAGCCTCGCTGACGTACGGCAGGGGACGCCCCTCGAACTCGTCAACACCGTGGATCGCATCCCGGAGTGTCCGCCACGGCTGAAGGGTCAGCTTCTCTTTGATCTTCGGGTCGTCGTAGTTGAGCTTCGGCAGGTTCGCGATGGCGCGAGCCTTCGCTTCTTCCGACACTTCCCAATGGCGCGCCCAGTACTCGCCGCCCTCACGCATGGAGTGAATCAGTGCCTCGTCAGAGTGCGTGTCCTTCGGTGCGAACCGGTCCCATTCCTCTTCGTCCAGCCCGAGATCCGCCCGAAAGGCCACGATCACGACCCTCTGCCGGATCTGGGGGACCCCAAAGTCAGCGGCGTTCACGGCGTGATGCTTCACGACGTAGCGCTCGGAGGCGGGCACCGATTCGTTGGCGAGCAGCTTCTCCAGAACCTCGTTGTGCTCCTCCCACGTCGCGCCCTCCTCACGCTCGACGAAGGGGAGCCTCATCTCGTTGAGGATGTACTGGAAGTAGGGGTTGAAGGACTTCCGAAGGAGACCCCGCACGTTCTCGCAGATGACGGCCTTCGGTCGCATCTCTTGAATAGCGCGGAACATCTGCGGGAACATGTTCCGTTCGTCCTCCGTCCCCTTGGCGACGCCGCCCAGGCTGAACGGCTGGCAGGGCGGCCCGCCGGCGAGGACGTCGACCCGGCCCTCCAGTTCCTTGAAGTCGTTCTGCAGCAGGCGAACGTCACCAGGCTTCAGTGGCCACTTCCCGCCACCCGGCATCTCGTTCGCCTGGAGGGTCTCGATGGCCCGCTTGGCGTACTCGTTCACGAGCAGCGGTCGGAAGCCAGCGTTGTGGACACCCATAGCGAGGCCACCACCACCGGCGAACAGCTCGACACAGGTACCCACCTCAGGATGCTTCTCTCGCAGCTCAGACATGAGAAAACCATACCGCGGAGTTGTCGATCAAGTGAGCCCTTCCCGGATATCCGGCACCGCGCTCCCCAAGGTCACCAGATAGAGTGACGACGATCACTCGTCGCATGCGCAGGAGGCCCAGGTCGTGTTGCTGGAGAACCACGCCGAATTCAAGTTGAGCATCACCAAAGCACTCGGCGACCAGCTCGCGGCCGCGCTGGAGGAACTGACGCCCGCGCCTCTCGCTGTGGGGAACATCTTGAGGCTCCGTCCCCTGCCCGGCGTGTACCAACTGTACAAGGGCGAAGAGCTCGTCTACGTCGGTAAGGCAGACAAGTCGCTGCCCCAGCGCATCGAGAAGCACTTCCGAAAGATCTCGGGACGAAGGAACATATCCATTGAGGAAATGTCCTTCACCTGTTTGTACGTCGATGAGGACTTCGGCGCCGTCGCCCCGGAACGCCTCCTGATCAACAAGCACCGGGGGCAGGGCGAAGTGCCCTGGAACTACAACGGCTTCGGCAACAACGACCCCGGCAAGCGGCGGGACACCACCGTGGTCGAGGAGAAGCACTTCGACCGCCAGTACCCGATCGACCTGGCCTACGCCTTCCCGGACTTCATGACCGTCGACGACGGGAGCGAGGACGAATGGACTCTGGCGAAGCTGCTAACGACCGTTAAGGCCCTCCTCCCCTACGTGTTCCGTTACGAGTCCACCAAGGCGTTTGACGAGATCGGCGTCCAGCTTCCCACCGGACCTCTCACCGCCGACGAGGCGCTACGCGTCATATCCGAGCACGTCCCCGCCCCCTGGCAGGTCACCGCCCTCCCGGGATACGTGATCATGTACGGCAAGACCGAGGACTACCCCAGTGGCATGCGTTACTACCGGGCCGGCCAGGTCATCGACCCAGCCCCGGACGCCTGAGCCTGACAGAACAGACTCCACCCATCGGGCCACCTCCTCCGTTCCCTTCGCGGGACCTTCTGCCGACCACTAGCCAGGAAGTCATGGCCACCGCATACACTCCGAAGTCGTTCGACCCCCTGTCGACTGAGCAGATCGCCCACACCATCTGCGAGACCTTCGAGCGCCAGCCGTTGGTCTCCATGCTCCGCGAGATTCCCCGATTCGACGGGGCGGGGCTGTATGCCTTGTACTACCGCGGCGAGAACGTCTCTCTCTACTCGCCGTTGAGTAACCTTCAGATCCCCGTTTACGTGGGGCAGGGACGGTCAAGCAACAGCTCCACCGGCGCCAAGACGTCGGCACGATGCCCCGTCTCCGACAGGCTCAGGAAACATCGGCGATCGATAGAGGAGGCCCAACTGCCGCTGGAGGAGTTCCGGTTCCGGGCCCTCTTGCTGCCGGACGTGCACGCCAACCTGGGAGAGAACAGCCTACGCGTCGGTTACCGACCGGTCTGGAACCACACGCTAACCGGGTTCGGCGGCAACGAGCAGGGCTCCTCAACCCGCCAAAGCAAGAAAAGCAAGTGGGACACCGTGCATGACGGACGAAGTCGGACTCACGGCGGCGTCGTACACGAGGCGAACAAACTCCTGGCCATCGCCCAGGGCCATATCGCTCAACAGGTCGCCTCTTACGATGATCTGCCTTGGCACCATCCCGACACGGACACCTACGAAGACCTGGATGACTGAGCCTTCCTCCAGCACGTGATGGCCCCTGCCCTCGACTCCACGCCGAGGGCAGGGGCAATGCGGTTGTTACAGGTACAAGTAGGGGCGCTTGTTGTCGCCCCCTACTGTTTCGGGCCCGCCCCTCTGACGCGCGAAGGCCTGGACGCCGGGGAATTCCCGGCGATCGGCCCCTCGTCCTTTTGCAGGTCTGGCTCATTGAGAATCTCTGCGGCTTCCCCGATTTCAAGTTCGAAATCGAGAAAACGGTCACTGAGGTAGTATCGCTTGATCTGCCCTTTTGACCTCTAGCGCTGTAGGGGTAATTACAGGGCGCCCTGTCGCTCCTATGAAAGCAGCGCCATCATTTCGGCGCTCCTCTTTTCCTCGAGTGCTCTGCCGCGGTGCGGCGGTCTTGCGCTGTTGAGGGGGCCGCCGGTCAGCCTGGCGGTAGGGGCCCTCGCCGAGGTGTCGGAACCTGGTCTAAGGCCCAGGCTGCGCCATCAACTTAGCTAGTCAGCGGCGGTGGGTCAACGAGTCGGGCATATGGCCTCTAATGTGATGTATGCGACACTCTCCCCGCATACTGTTTCGAAGCGTCTCAAATAATGAAAAAAGTGATTCCCCTTGCGTGCTGCCGCCCCACCGCCCTAGCTTTCTAATCGCTTACTCGGAGAGGGCGGCGAACGGTGTCGTTCCGGGTTCGCGTGATTCTTTTTCGTGCCAAGGGGGAGGGCGTCTTCGAAATGGAAGACGTGATCGATTCATGCGTCGAGGCCTTGCTGGAGGACAGCGAGCGTCTAGGGCGGCTCGAACGTGACCACGTTGTGCAAGTCGCGAGCCGGCGGGGCCTCGATCCGCAGCAGCTCGATCGAGTCATCGCCGTGTTGCGTGGTCACGGGATACTTGGTGATAAAGCGGCCTGCGGGAAATCGCCGGCCTCCGATGAGGCGGCAGAATTTGAGCCCGTCGGGAGCACCGGGTCCGGCCAGATGGGATACCAATCGGGTCGGATCGGACGCCACCGCATCCTGAGCGCCGAGGAGGAGGTCGCGCTGGGGAGACGGATTCAGATGGGGCGACGCGCCGCCGCTTCCCCGGTGGCCGGGAGCGCATCGGACGACTTGGCAGAGATGGTCCGCGACGGAGACGCGGCACGCAGGACGTTGGTCAGGCACAACGTACGCCTGGCGATTGACATCGCGAAGCGCTATCTGCCGGGAGCGGGCGACTTGGAGTTCGACGACCTAATCCAGGAGGGGATTCTGGGGCTCAACCGGGCGGCCGAGAAGTTCGATCCGACGATGGGCTTTAAGTTCTCCACATATGGAAGCTGGTGGGTTCGGCAGACGATCACTCGGGCTATCGCAAACACCGGTTCCGTGGTGAGGCTGCCAGTGCACGTGCGTGAGGATCTGCGGCGTGTTAATCAATACGCGCGAGGCTTCGAGGCGCGCAACGGCCGTCCTCCCACTATCTCGGAGCTCGCTGAGGCCCTGGGAGAGAAGCCGGAGACGATCCAGGCGCTGTTGGACTACTCCGCGCCCATCATCCACCTGGATGTACCGGTCGATGACGAGGGTGGGGCCACGCTGGGCGATCTGTTGCTCGCGTCCAAGACGGAGCAGCCCGAGGACGACACCATCCAGGAGCTGTTGAAGGAGCAAATCCTCGAGACGCTTGACGCGTTGCTCTCGGAGTCGGACCCGCGGTTGATGCGCCTGCTGGTCGGGCGTTTCGGCCTTGACGGCGAGGAGCCCATGACGCTGGACGCGCTGGGCAAGGAGTTCGGTGTCACGAGGGAGCGGGTGCGGCAGCTGGAGAAGAAGCTGCTCAAACGACTGCGGGAGAGCGGAAGGCTCAGGGAGCTGACGATGGAATTCCTGGCGGTGGAGGCGGCGTGACGAAGGACAAGGTGGAAGCCCAGACTCGGTTCGTGTCCTGGCTGGACAGCAGGGTGACAGCCGAGGGCCGAGGGGACGGGGAAAGCGTGCTGGACGCGGATCCGTCGGGCGTCTACTGGTTGGGGCGGCTTGCCCCGGAGAGCGACGCGGGGGCGGTCGGACGCGAGAGGCGTATGGACCCTTGCGCGGTGGGCATGCGTGTGCGGCCCGAACATGCAGGGCCCTGGTCTTTCCGGGTCCGGGTCCGGGCCCTGGCCTGGAACCGTGTGCGCGACCCTGGAGAGAAGTGGGAGAAGACCAAGCCTGTTGATGTGGTTGTACGCGTCGACGTGGCGGCGGGTGCCGGCGGGGTCGCCTACGGGGGGCAGCAGATCGCAGAGGCCCTTAACGCTGTGGGGGCCCCGGGCTCGAGCGCCGAGGTGCGGGTGACGGACGAGTCCTGGCGCGGAGATCCAGAACTCGTCGTGGAGCTCGTCAACACCACGCCTGAAGGACCGCGACAGCGGGGCGAGCGGCACCTGTTCGAAGTCGAGTTGCGAGTGCTGGACCTCGATACTGTGCCCTTCTTCTTGGAATCACTGCCTGAGAGCTTTCGCTACGATCGGCGGTTGCCGGCCATCGGGATCAACTGCGGTGTCGCGATTCTCGAGCCTCGGGGGCTCGCTACAACCGATCAGGTCATCGTCGAGCGACACCGCCCCGAGTACACCTTCGATCGAACCGACGCGGCCGTCTTGCCGTTGACATTCGACCGTCTCTTCGGTGATCCCGTTGCCGCGCTGTCGCGTCTGGTGGATGCCTACGCGGCGTGGGGAAGCGACCACTGGTCGCCCGAGCGCCTTCGGAGCCGTGCCCATGACGAGGACTGGCAGCCGGAGATGCTTCGCCAGGCCCAGGAGGCCGCCGAAGAACACGCGGGCGAGCTGGAGCGACTGCGCGCGGGCGTGGAGGCCCTGAAGCAGGACGCCGAACTACGTCACGCGTTCGAGCTCATGAACCGCGCCATGGCCCTCGCCGCCCGCGGCCGCTACAGCGGATGGCGACCGTTCCAGATCGGCTTTGTCCTGTCTGTGCTGCCCTCACTCGTGCGCGGGGGATCGGACTGGGGCACGGTAGAGACGGTGTGGTTCGCCACCGGCGGTGGCAAGACCGAGACTTATCTTGCCTTGCTCGTGCTCGCCGCCTTCTATGACCGCTTGCGCGGCAAGCTCGCCGGCATCACCGCCTGGAGCCGCTTCCCGCTGCGGATGTTGTCCCTGCAGCAGACCCAGCGTTTCGCCGACGCGCTGGCGGCGGCCGAGGTGGTACGCCAGGACCACCACGTGCCAGGGGATCCGATCTCACTCGGCTACTTCATCGGTTCCGGTGCCACCCCCAACGAGGTCCCTACAGCGCCCACCGAACACAACCCCGTCGACGTGGACGACCCCGGTATGGCCGATCGCTACCAGGTTCTCACCGCCTGCCCGTTCTGTGGTTCCGAGGACCTGGGAATGAAGTTCCACCGCGGTGACTGGACCCTGCGCCACGTGTGCAAAGCATCTCAGTGCCGCTCCGAGGGACGACCACTTCCCGTCTACGTCGTCGACCAGGAGATCTACCGGTTCCTTCCCACCGTCGTCATCGGCACCTTGGACAAGGCCGCGCTCATCTCAATGCAAGGCGGCATGCGTGCCTTTGTCGAAGGGCCGGCAGGTCGATGCTCCCGCCCCGGCCACGGCTTCACCTATGCCAAGCGCGCCAAGCGCCCGAATGGCTGCCTGGTCCCGGACTGCCCCGGTGAGTCCAGCCCTCTGGGTACGAGGGAACGAACCCGCTTCGCCCCCTCATTCCGGTTGCAGGACGAGCTACACCTGCTGCGTGACTCCCTGGGAGCGGTCGACTCGCACTACGAGTCCCTGTTGGACGCCCTCCAGCTTGAACTCACCGGTACCACTCCCAAGATCATCGCGTCGTCGGCGACCCTAACGGGATTCGAGCGACAGGTGCGCGTCCTGTACAACCGGCCCGGGCGAGTTTTTCCCGTCCCGGGTCCCTCCGCTCGCGAGTCGTTTTGGACACGGGATACCAGCAGCCTGCTGCGTAGATTCGTCGCGGTGTGGCCGCGCGGCGTCACCCTGGAGTGGGTCTCAGACCGCACCACCACCATCCTGCAGCAGTCCGTCCGCCGTCTGGTTGATGAGCCCCAGCGTGTATGCGCCGAGGCTGACATCGACCCCTCCCACGTGCCCATGCTGCTGGACCTCTACGGGACACACGTCGTGTACGGCAACACCGTGCGGGACGTCGAAGCAGCCCGTCGATCCCTGGGTACGCAGGTACCCGTCACCCCGCTTAACGCGGCGCAGCTCACCGGCCAGACCCCGTTCGAGGAAGTCCGTGAGACCCTTCAACGTCTTCTGCGGCCAGAATCCGATTTCGACGACCGCCTTCATGTCGTGACCGCCTCCTCCATGATCTCCCACGGGGTCGACGTCGACCGCTTGAATGTCATGACGGTGCTCGGCGTGCCACTGACGACCGCAGAGTTCATCCAGGCCACCGCCCGGGTGGGACGGTCGCATCCAGGGCTGGTCTATGTCATCCACAAGGTCGGCCGCGAGCGCGACGCAGCCGTGTTCGCCCACTTCACTCCGTTCATAGAGCAGGGCGACCGGTTCGTGGAACCGATCCCCGTGACGCGTTCCAGCCGCCGCGTACTGGAATTGACCACCAGTGCGGCGATCGAGGCCCGCCGCTTGTTCGTCCACGAACCACGCTCTGCGTGGGGTCGGCTGACCACGGTTGACATGCTGCGTAAGTATGCCGCCCAAACCAGCCTGGGAGCGAGCGAGGAGGCACGGGCCTGCGCTGCGGCCCTGGGAGTCGAGGAACAGCACCACCTGGCTTTCGGTGACGTGAACCGACAGCTGGAAACGTATTTCATGCGCCTCGAAAACCCGGGCGACGGAGCCAAGTGGCCCCAGCAACTGTTGGCCCGCCCGCCCATGCGCTCGCTTCGTGACGTCGAAGCCCAGATCCCCGTCAGCGACGACTGATCGAACCGGGAGAGAGCAGATTATGAAAGACCAGCGCAGCGGATCACAGATCCTCTACGGCTTCCTCCCGCAGCAGACCGCCGACCTCAAGGGGGGCATCTGGCTGACTACTGAGTGGAAAGATCCGCGCCCGGTCGACGTCGACGACTCGATCATCCGCACGCGGCTGATCGCCGAACTTCAGGGCTGGGTCGCGCACGGCATGGACCCCGGCGCGGTCAACTTCCTTCGTTCTGGCGGCGCAATCGAGGTTGTGGCGGTCAACCCCGAGCGCGGTGTGCGTGTCGAACGCTATCCCCAGGTGTGGGTGTGTCGTATATGCCGGCGTGTGGAGACTGGCGCGCCGAAAGCCTGCGTCTGCAGCAACAACCGCTGGCAGCAGCTGCACTTCGTCGGTTTCCATGACTGTGGACTCCTCGAACAGCCAGTGATCCCTACGTGCCCTGAGCACCACCAAGTTCGCATGCCACACCAGTCCAGCATGGACGCCTCGCGGATCCGCTTTGAGTGTCCGGTGTGCCACCGTGAGATTCGGAAGGGTTTCGGATACCGCAAGTGCCCCTGTGGCCGTAGGTACTCTGATACCAGGAACAGTGAGTACCTGCGGTACAACGTCCACCGCTCCGCTAGCGTTTACACGCCCCAGACCTTCACGCAGATCAACCCAGCCAGCCGGGCCGCGATGCGCCGGGTTACCGAGTCTGGTGGCCCGCGGCGAGCGTTGCTCTGGGCTTTGGGCGGCTTCGAGGACGCCGAGCCGGGGGCCGGACGGCGGACGCAGGCGGCGATAGTCGACCAATTGGTCGCCTCGGGGCTTACGCGCGCGGTGGCCGAGCGTATGGCTGCCGTGGCCAGCGCAGCTGGTGAACTAGGGGCCGAGGAAGACCTTGGTGCGCTCGCGAACGCCAACGTAGACCAGATCGAGGCTGCGGAGCGTGAGGCAGTCGATGTCGCCCTCGCCGCAACTGAAAAGGGCTCCCGCCGACGGGTTGACGACTTGATCACGCCCTCGACACCGAGCGACGCGCTCACGCGCTACCGACATGATTACCCAATCGCGCTGAGACGGGCAGGTCTGGCCGGAGTCGATCTCTTCACTGACTTTCCCGTTCTGAAAGCCGTCTATGGCTATACCAGGGGCAGCGGCGAACCGGGAGCCTCCCGTCTGAGTTTGTACACTGGCAAGAGCGGCCGGCGGGTGTACGCGGACTTGCGCGCCACCGAAGCGCTTTTCTTCCGCCTTGATCCGTTGATGGTGCACGCCGCCCTGCGAAGCCGTGGCCATGTGTTGCCAGGCGTGACCGACGCCCGCGAGGCTCGTGCCGTTCTCGCGGCCGGCGTGAATCCGCCGTCCCGCTTCAGCGACCCACAGGACGCGGACCCCCTGGGCCGTGACCTGCTAACCCTGATTCACTCCTATGCCCACCGTGCCATCCGCCAGCTCGCGGTTTTCGCCGGCGTTGACCGAGAAGGCCTGGGTGAGTACCTAGTCCCCCGGCACAACGGGTTTTTCGTGTTCGCTGCCAGTCGAGGCGACTTCGTGCTCGGCGGTCTGCAGGCCGTGTTCGAGAACGATTTGCACCTGCTGCTGGCAACCATCGCAGGCGCCGAATCGCGGTGTGCCATGGACCCAGCCTGCGAACGAAATGGTGGGGCGTGCCATGCCTGCCTGCATCTCGGGGAGCCAGCGTGCGACCACTTCAACCGGTACCTGAACCGTACCGCTCTCTTCGGCCCGGACGGGTTTCTTGCCGCGGCAACGCCGATCACGAAGTGACGGTCACAGCGCAGGGGGAGGGTTCACTTCTGTTGCCTCGCTGCTAGCCACCGATGCTCACCTGCTCTTTGCCGGCAGGTGTACAACGGGTGGGGGTTGGAAGCGCTGCAGCCAATTGTATAGCTGGGCTCGCGCATGGGGTGCCACGCTAGGAAGTCCGGCGGTGTAGCGACTGCTGACCACCTTTTTCGTGAGCGGTATTCCATGCTTGATAGCGAACAGTGCCGAGGTAACCTCGTCGACGCGCTTACGACGTGTACGGTAGAAGGCCGACGTTGCGGTGAACCGGTTAACACCCACTGATTCGATCCGCTTCTGGATTGACAGGTCAACCGAAGCGGGTATACCGATAATTCGCCAAGCCTCGTCCACCACCGACCTGAGGTGAGGTGCCACTGGTGCGCTGCGAAACAGGGCAGTCGCGAGAAGTTGAGCAGCGCGCTGGAAGGGCTGGCCCTCATAGTCGGTGAGCTTGGCAACCTCAGTCGGAAGCCAAACGAGGTTCGGAATGAAGCTGTAAAGGTGTGGTATCCGGCTCGCGAGGACGGCCTGGCCAACTTCTCGCCATATATGTGCCGCAGTGAACCCAGGGCCCATCTTTGCGCCGTCAAGAGGGTGCCCAAAAGGAGCGGTAACACTCAGAGAGCGGGCTGTTCCCTTGATGAACGAGTTATCGTCCAGACAGTACCCGCGCAAGTCCGGGCTGGACCACCGTTCTTCGCGCACGCCCCCAGCGCTACGGCAGGACAGATCACGTACAGACCATGGCAGCATCACAGGCCAGGCAGCGTACGCATCCAGTGGTAGCCAAATCCCTGTCCGGAGAATCACGTCGATTGGGTCTTTCTCGGCTACACGCGAAAAATCAGGCACGGAATGCGCCAAAACGTCCCAGCCTGGGACTCGTCTGGTAACCATTTCACCGTCCAGTAGCCGTAGTTGTGGTGCGAAAGATTATCTGGCCCGACGTCTCTGGGGTGGACTCAGAACCTACAGAACAGGGACGGAGATGACGTTCCCCGATGACTGGGTCCTCGCTGGCCCACGAGGCGAGAAGCTGCGGCAGCTCGGCAATGTCGTTCCGGTCAAGCTCGGCGAGACCTTCGCGGGGCAGTCCTGACCGCCCTCCATGACGCCGAGGGGCGGACATGACGCGACCGGCCAGCCGACACGTTTGGAGTGACCAGCTCCCACCCGAGCGGGCCTGGAAGGCGAGAGCGGGGATGACCAGGGTCGCCCGCTCGGTGGAGCAGGATCCCGCGGCAGGCGGCCGCCACCGTCGCGCCGTTGTGATCGATGACGAACGACGGGCTACCGGATCCATCGCGCTTCGCCACTACCGCCGCACGCGTCGGATCCGCGCGCACCTCTGTTGGTCCCAACAGGGCTCTTAACGAGAGCATTACGTGGGCCAGGTCAACGCCACGACTCGGGCCGCCAACCTTGCTCAAGCCTGATCCATGGCTCGGGCCGCCGGGATGGTCACGGATGAGGTCCTGCCGACCGGCTCCAAGGCCTCCTCGATGGCCGTGCGCGCCGTCATGGCGACCAACAAGGGGCGCGACACGAAGCTGGAGCTCCTGCTCCGTTCGATCCTGTACCGCAAGGCCTTCGGTACCGCGTGAACGTGCAGCCACTGCCCGAGCTCCGCCGCACGGCCGATCTAATTTTCCCCAAAGCCCACGTCGCCCCCTTCGTCGACGGCTGCTACTGGCACGGGTGCCCCGACCACTACCGTCCCGCCATGAAGCGCTCCCGATTCTGGCAAGACAAGATCCAGGGCAATCAGGCCCGGGACGCCGACACGAACCAGAGGCTTCGAGAGCAGGGCTGGGGGGTCGTTCGGGGTCTGGGAGCACGAGGCCCCGAACGCCGCTGCCGAGAAAGTCGTAGCGGCACTCGAGCAACGGTGAACGATGCCCGTCGCGGCTACCGTGGCAGGCTGTGGGCATGCTTCGGGAACCCACACAGCTGACGATCGGCGACGACGGACAGGTCCAACTCCCCCTCGGCCTCCTGGCGGAGGCCGGCCTGAGCCCCGGCTCCGAAATCCTCGCTTACAGCATGGGAGACGGTCGCATCACTCTTCGCCGAGCTGAGGACGCGATCGGCGAGCTACTTTCCACGGGAGACCTCACGTAGGCGGGACCCGTCTGGGGACAGTGGCCGTTCAGATGGGCCTTTCTTCGAACGCACTGATTCGCAGCTGCTGATTTTGCTGTGATTTACGAAAACGTTGGGCCGACCACTCGCACCGACGGGTGCGGGGGACTTGGTGGGACCGGTATCCCTACGCGGTGGCCGCCTCAGCGGGAGCCTGTTGGGGAATCGCGGTCGTCGGCATGTGCGCACGGTGCATGTCCCAGTGCTTAGCCAGCCACTTGAGGTGATCGGCCGTCATGGTTACGGTCAGCGGGGCGCCGTCCAGCCTGGCGTAGTCCGGGTACGCCTTGAGAACGTTGGCCAGGTGCAGAGTCTTGGTCCGGGGGTTGACGGAGATCAGCCCGAGATCGAAGAGCCGATGCATGTCACGACGCAGCAGCAGACCACCGCCCTTATGGTGTTTGCCGTTGGCGGCGTAGCTGTACAGGTGCGCCGCTTCCAACGCCTGGACCGGGGCCGGACCGGTGAACGCGCATACCTCGCCGAACATGTCCAACAGGTACTTGCGGAAGGCGGGCTGCCCTTTACGTACGCGGATGGTCGCGGTGCCGTGTCCTTCGGCGATCACCTGCTGGGTCGTGTCGATGATGCCCAGCGGAAGCGGCACGCCGCCGTGAGTGAGGGCGTGCTGGAAGTCGTCCCAGCGCAGTTCGCGCAGGCTGTTCTGAGACGCGCGTTGCACGCACAGCATGCGCAGCTCGGGAGCGGTCAGGGTGCCGCGTGCGTCAATCCAGCCGGCCTCGTGCCGGCTGCGGTAGGTGGTGACCTGCTTGCGCTTCCAGCCCGCCTGGTCTGATTCGTGCTTGCACTTCTGGTTCCAGCACACGAACCGGGGCAGCTTCTTCTTCCGCTCGGCCACATCGGCCTTGCCGCACTTGAGACAGTACGGGGTTTCCTTCTCGGCCTGCCCGACCTCGATGTCCTCAATCACCGACAGACCCAGCAGCTCGGTGGAGTCCCACAATGCGATCACGTCACCGACCTTCAGCTTGGCGTGGTTGTTCACCGTGTTGTCCCAGCTGTAGTGGGTAGAGGGGTTGTCGTCGTAGCCCTCGCTCACCCGCTTGCTTCCAGCCTTCGCCAGCACCAACCACGCCGTCATTAAGCCCTCCAAGGCATCTCGAACCAAGGTGCCTCCATGCCGGAACGAGCCCGCACGAGCGCCTGGAGCAACGTAGCGGGCTGCACTGACAATCCCCTCTCGGCCTCCTGGCAGGGCTCGGTCTGAGTTGTGGCTCCGAGATGGTTGCCTGCAGCACCGTGGGCATCCGACGCCGTTTACGTGGCGGTGGATGTCACCTCAATCATGATCAGACGTCGGCTGGATTGCTTAACGGTCGCTGTGCCCGGCGCTTGCAGAGAGACTAGCGATCGGCGCTGAAGGTTGGGGCGCCTCGCTGCTGGGCTGCCAAGCCAGCACTACTACGTTGACCGTGGTCCGCCGAGAGAGTCGGTGGACCCCTCGAGGCCCGGAGCTGATAGTGGGCAGGTCGACGCTCTCACCGTCGAGTCAGGTTGGGGCCAGATTCCGCCTACAGGGGGAGGTGGTGTTCTCCTCGGGACGGCAGTCTGCGAAACCTGTCCAGGTCGAGCTTGGTCGGTTTGCAGGTCAGGAGCCGTTTGGACATGCGCCCCCAATCTCTCACTTGGTAGATGACGCTAGGATCCGCCTCTGACAGGGCCGCGGGGGGCAGCTTCCTCACATCCTGCCCGTGGCACTGCATTGCCGTAGTGATGCCCACCCGTCCTTGCTGGGTAGTGCTGGCAAGCGGTGAGGCCAGCCCTGCTGGCTCCTAGAGTCGGGCCGGGCACGTCACGCCCCCGCTTCCTCTTGCCAGTTTCTCGGTTTCCCTGCGATGCGGCGGAGAGGTCGACTTAACTTTCCTCAGCAACGCCGTCCCGGTCGAGGAGTCCAACATGAGCCTCATCTACCAGCCGTCCAAGCAAACAATTGGCCAGCTTCTCAACGACACGAAGAAGACCTCAGTCCCTGACTACCAGCGGGACTACAGCTGGACCGCTAGCCACGTAGATTACTTCTGGCAGGACGTCGTGCACTTCGCAGACGGCCTCATTGGTAGAGATATGGCGGACGAAGAGTACTTCCTTGGGTCCATGGTTAGGGTTGATCTCCCCTCTCATTTTGAGTTGTTGGATGGACAGCAGCGACTGGCAACCGCAGTAATCCTCCTATCGGCCATCCGGGATCATCTGCGGCCGTTGAACAGGCGAGTGGCGGATAAAACACAGGATAAATACATTGCCGAAGAAGCCGATCGTTCCGGGGAACTCGCTCCCTCTCTGCGGCTGAGCAGGTACGATCGCGATTACTTCCGGCGGCGCATTCAGGAAGACCCGGGAACCGAGGTGGAAGCAAAAACTCGCAGCCAGAGATTGATTAATGAGGCGCGCAATAAGTTCGACCTTGAACTCGCTAACGTCCTAGCCGTCAAGGCTGACGAAAGGGAGAGAGAGCAATGGCTGATCTTCCTGAGAGATGTGATTGTAGATCACCTGACAACGGTGACTGTCACGTGCGCAAGCGAACGCTATGCGGCCAGCATTTTTGAGACCCTAAACGACCGAGGTTTGGGGCTCTCCACAGTGGACCTGCTGAGGAATTTTGTTTTGCGCCGGGCTGCTGAGCCCGATCGCGAGGAAATCATCAGCCTCTGGCATCAAATTCTCGATGAGTCTTCCTCCGTGGACGTAGACGACTTTCTGCGGCATTATTGGACTTCCCGCCACGGAGACATTAAGTCACAAAGGCTCTACCGAGCAATCCGTGACCAGATGGAAGAGGACGCAACTCCCAGTGTTGAATTTATGCGCGACCTCGCTGACGCGCATAAGGACTACGTTCGGATCATCAGCGGAAAATTCCAGGATGCCCGTGTTCGCGATGTGCTCCAAGATGTATTCTCCCTCAAGGCAAAGATGCTCTACCCCCTTTTTCTGAGTGCACTTGCTTCGGGGGAGGAAAACTTTTCCGGGCTTGTGGAGGCTGCAATCACGTACTACACGCGTGAAGGGATCGTGGCCAAACGGAATGGATCCCAGATGGAGCGGATCGTCTTTTCTGCTGCCGTAGATCTCTATAGGCGCAAAGATGTCAAAAGCGTGTTCTCCGCGTTGCTCCGAGAAAGTGCCGACGATAATGTCTTCGAGGCGGCGGTGAGCGGTCTGAGAGGTCTCGACGCACCCTCGGCCAGATATCTCCTTAAGGAGATCGAAATGTCTCTCAGGAACGGTGAAGAGACTAAAGTCGGACGCCCCCCCAAGGTACACGTCGAGCATGTCTATCCCCAACGCCCTCGCAGTGAGTACAGGTGGTCGAGTCATGCCGAATATGTCGGCAAACTGGGAAATCTGACTCTTCTTTCGCGAGCAATTAATACAAGGATCAAGAATGCGCCGTTCGCCGAAAAAAGGCAGCACCTTGCAGAGTCGGAGTTGCTGATCACTCAAGAGGTGGCAAGCCACACTGAATGGAATGAGGCTGCGGTCGACTCCCGGCAGACGTTGCTGGGTGAGCGCATCAAGAAGATCTGGGCTTGGCCACAATTCGTGGTGGAGGCGGCGGACGAACTGCGCGCATTGGAAAGTGAAGGAGATGTTGTAATTCCGAGCCAGTCAACAGAGACTCGGGCTAAAGCGGCGAGTAAGCCAAACCCCTAGCGATACCACGGTCAACCCCAGCTTCCATCCCGTCTACCGTCGACGCACACTCCGTGGAGCAGGCGCGGTGCCTGGCGTCCAGGTGGAGCGCGCCACTGTACGAACGACTGTGAGGATTGATCACGGCGCAGCTCGGCAGGGCTGACCCGCCGAACGATTGACGCTTTGAGCTGTCCTCACCAGGAATCGTCGGCCAGCTGGGCGGCGCTTTGTACGCGGCCGGTCGGGCACCTGCGACTTTATAGGAGCCCGGCCAATTCGTCTGCCTCGTAGAGGCGAGCTGCGCTTTGTAGAGCATGCTTGAGGTCACTCGAACTGAAGCTCCTCTTGGGTCCCGTCGAAACGGATGGTTCGTGGCAACGGGGATCCCCCCAGAGGTATGGGCGGGCGAAATCGTCGGGAGCGGGGGTCACGCACGCAGTCACTGTGTGCGGCCACTTGCCAATGTGGCTCTTAGGAATATATGGTCCGCTGACTCCCGATGTTGCCCGCGGTTGCTTGCACTACCTAAAAAGCGGTTATCGCGTTCAGGTTGATAGCGCTGCAATGTGTTGGACGAGTTCTCCCTCGTCCATCGAGCATTGAGCAGTGATCATGGGCCACCATTGGCTTTCTCTGGTGGTATATGGATTGCCGGCATTAGAAATTAGCGAGCGTGCCCTCGTAACGACGAACCCGTGGCGTGCCCTGGAGGCCATGACGAGAACCACTCGGAGCTCCTCTTCCAGTTGCGCTGCACTGCTTGCCCGGCTGTCCGGAATATGGAAATCTTCAAAGCCGGGGACGAACACCCAGTCAAATTGTTGGCCTTTCCCTGTGTGTGCGTTGAGAAGGTGGACACCGGGCTCGATTGCTGTCTCGCTGTCCACGACGCGTAGCTGAGCCGCCGCAGCAGTTAGGGATCCTGCCTGAGCCACGAGCCCTTCGAACTCCGACAGAGCAATTTCTACTTGCTCCAACGTCTCGACGTCGCCTTGGTCGATGCCGTCCAACACGAGGCTGCGCAGCAAACCCAGGTCGGCTTGGCGTGGCAGCCGGCCAACTGCTGTAACGAGGCGTTGCACCATACTGCTGTCCTCGAGTGCGAGGTCCCAGCGCTGGCACGCCAACTGATCTGCGGCCGCAAAAGCCGCGTCCACGGCCCTGCGCCGCCAACCGGAACGGGTGATGATGCCGACGGTGCCTTTAGGATTTGCTGTGAGGATGTCTGTCGCTCTCTGCACGAGCCACTCGGCCTCCTCGGTACCGCTGGTAAAGATGGCAGAGCCTGCTGCCCCGCCCGAGGGCCACGCATCAGGCTGCGCAGCTTGGAGGTCGCCGCTGCCATTAAGCCTCGCCGAGACATGGTTCACGACGGCAAGCACTGCTGGAGAGGAGCGGTAAGAAAGAGTGAGTCGATGTGGTTCGCCACACAGTGTTCGCAGTTGCCGCTCGACTTCTGTTGGCCTAGCACCAGCCCAACTGTAAATACCCTGCAGCGGATCACCTACGAAAGTGCGACTTTTACCGCTGGCCAGGGCAATTTCCAATTGCTGAGGCGACAAGTCTTGGAACTCGTCGACTAGAACCGCCCTGTATCGCGACTGATAGAGATTTGCAATTTCGGCAACTCTGAGCAGCCGCTGTGCGTGCCGCAGCAAATCGTCGTAGTGAAAGATCCCTGCTTCTATGCGTCCTGCTTCGATTTGTTGGGCATGGACGTTACCGCTTGCGATGAGAGCAGCATGCACTACGGCGTCATCGTACGGGCCCTGCTTAGCGCTCGACAAAGCCGCTTCGATGCTCTTTCGAAGATTTATGGCTGCACCGACATTTAGGCCTTCTGTATATGTGGAAATAGCATCACTGAGCGTTGAGCGCCCGGGCATGGGAGTTTCTGGCGCCAGGTTGAGCGTCCGACCATGTGCGCGAATGATTTCGGCGGCATGCCCGTGGAAGTTAGTAACTCGCACGCAGCGCGAGAAACGTTGAGACCCGAGGGCACGCCTTAGACGCTCGCGCAAATTCTGTGTCGCACGGTTGGAAAAAGTCAGCGCCAGGAGCCGTTGGTGAGGCTCAAGACCATCGAGTAGGTGGACAGCGCGCCGCGATAGCAACTCTGTCTTACCGCAACCCGGTGGCGCAATGACCAGCAGGTTTGCTTGATTGCTGTATGCCGGGTCGGACTCATGTCCTGCGCTCATGCTTCGGCCAGTTTCTTCGCCTTGGAGAGGACCCCAGCAACGCTGGTGATCGCTTCAGCGTGCTCGCGTGTCATGGCCGATGCGATCGCTGTGGCGGCGTCCGTCTTGTTCTTGCGGCAGAAGGCCGCGACGCCCTCCGAAGTGAGGTCACTTTCCTGCGAAACACCGCATGCCTGAAGGAGTCCATCAAGACGACAAACGCCGGCGTCGACGAGGATGCGGCCAGCTACCGGGCCGGTCAAGGCCTTGCAGTACTCGTCTTCAAGATCACGATCGCTGGACCAGACCTTCGTGCCGAGCAGGAGCTTGGGCTTGCCACCGATGGCGCCGGTGAAGATGCCCTCCTCCGCTTTGTCCACTAGACCGAGGACGTGCACACCAAAACCCTTGTCACCGAGCATTTTGTAGACATGCCTGAACTTGTCGGCACCGTCGAGTTCGAATACGACGACGCCGCTCCGGTCGAGGCCGATGCCTAGTGCCCGCGCTGCAGCCTCCACGATGATCCTGTCAGCTACACCTTCAACAGTAATCACGAAACGGGCAGTCAGTGCCTCGAGGAGACGTGGAGACCACCACTGGGAGCGTAGTTTTTCCACCGCCCCAAGTCCCGCATCTGGAATCTGATGCACGTTACCGCCAGGAGCGACAACGAGGACCTGGGAAGGTTCGAACCGCTGAAGGACGTACGGCGAGTGTGTACAAACAATCTTTTGGTTCTCGGATGCGGCAAACAGGTCGGCGATGGTTCGTTGACTCGAAGGATGAAGGTGCAGTTCTGGCTCGTCGACAGCAATGATGTTCGCGGCATTTTCGGCCAAGTCGAAGAGAGTCAGCGACATCAACTGACGCAGACCGTCCGACTGTTCCGTGATCGGCTTGTACTCATCATCACGTTGTAGAAACATGGAGACGCCCTCCAGAACGGAGGCCCCCGGATCTGCTGCCGTGCGCACAGCTAGGTCGTCGGCGGTGATCGGACGCGGCATGGCCTTCGCCAGATGCCCAGCGATTTTCCTTCGCAGGTCACTCAGACTTTCACTGGCGTGGAGCTTGCTATTGAATTGGCTCAGGATCTCGGTGAGAACGGCTTTCTCGGAACCGAGGTCAAGGCCGTCGAGCATTAGCTGTAGGGCGCTATTCGGACCGCCGAGTTGGAAACCACTGGTTCCACGCGTTGCAGGGAGGTATCGCCAACCGATCGCTTCGAGCTGCTGACGGGTGGGCGCACGACGGTCCGCAGTTCCCGTAAGGACCCGGTGGATGACGACAGCTTCGACGTCGTCCTCGTTGGGCGCCACTTCAAGACGGACAGTCAGTGATGCCTTCTTAGTGGCGGAGTCGATGTCGATCTCGCGGTGAAATAGCGCCTTCTCGGTGTTGGAGAAGTCGGCCAGAACTGCCTCCACGGTGAGTGGACGTCCCGGGTCTCGGAGATCAGCCCGAGACAAGCTCTGATATAGATAACCGAGCGTGGCGCCCAGCGTGAGATTGAGTAGCCGCAGTAGTGACGTCTTGCCAACGTCGTTTGCGCCGACAAGGACGAGATGTTTGCGGACTTCGACGTCGAGATCTTGCAGGCGGGCATAGTTAGAAATCTTCAACTGAGTGAGTCTCACTGGTGCCAACCTGCCCATCTCGGTGCCGGATTCAGACACTGACCGCTGGCAGCGGCAAGGCTTCCGGGCAGACTCGTCGCGGTACTGAGGGTCACCCGGACAGGCTACGACGATCAGGACATCCCAGCAGCCGTTTTCTTCGTTTACTACCCCAAGCCCGCGCAGGCCCATCCCGGTGTCGTGAGTGCTGCCAAGCCCGGTTTCGCCCGTCCGCGCAGGTGCATCCTGCACACGGTCCAGCGCGCAGAGTTGGGCATTGCGCCTCCGCGACATGGCACCGTGTGAGGCCCCCACCCACCACCGGTCGCGTCTGGCTCCGGAGACCTATGACCCAGCGCGGAGTCAGCATGCTCCATCTGTGATTGAGTGCTTGGATGCCCCGCGATGCCTCAACTTTGTGGTGTGAGGTTGGTGGAGCGGCTTTGGGCTGGAGCTGCTTTGGCGCGAGTGATCATGGCCCCGTAAGCTTCCGGCGCGTCGGGCAGTCTGTGGACCTGCCCGCTAAAGCACGACGTTGGGGCCGTGATCTGCGAGGCTCGCGCCAAAGTGGCTGCCTAAAGCCGTGGAGCCGACCGCCCCAGCCACGACGTACCTCTTCTCTGGCATCAGGTGGCTGACTGCTCTGAGCGCAGCACGGGCGCCGGCCGGGCTGGAGCGGGGCGGAGACAGGAGCGCAGGCCCGGCCGGCGCCCGGGCCGCGCGCGGCGAGCGGAGCGAGCCGCCTTGAACCCGTGAAGAAAGTTGTTACTCACGTGCCGTCTGGGATGCGCCACAAGGGCGCGTCGTACTGCTTCGGCCAGCTATCGATGAGCAGCCGCCGCAAGTCGTCGCGCTGAGAGCCGCTGAGATCCAGTGCCTCAGTGATGCGGCGGAACGTTGTGTGGCTGATGCCGTGGGCCCGGGCTTCGCGCTCGAACTCCTCGAGCTGCGGCCAGATAGCCGCTGGGTCCAGCTTGGCCGGCTCCCGGTCGTCGAGCCATAGGGCCTTGTTGCGCTCGTAGTCGATTTCCGAGGAGCCACAGATCTCGCGGCTATGGGCTTCGGCCTCATCCAAGTGCGCTGTAGCCATGATGGCTCGGGCCAGCTCGTTGCGGCTGATGGCGTCGTCCAGTTCGACCTCGTGCACCCGCGGGCTCTCATCCGTGAGCGGTACGGGGAGTCCTGCGTCTCGGATCTCGCATGTGCCTCGTACGCCTCGGGCCGCTGCCGCAAGGAGGGCTGTCGCTTCGGACGGGTGCCACTCCAGGACGGCGCTGATCGCGTCTGCGTCACTTGCGGTGAAGGTATGGACGACGGGGCCCAGCACGTCCCCCATGTCTTCCTGCTTGAGTTCGCCGTCCATTCCCGGACCCGCGACCAGGAGTCGCACCGGTGCGTTCACCTGGCAGCATGCGGCAAGCGTGAGTGCGTCAGCTAGTGGGCTCCTGAGTGTCGGCTCGTCACCCCGCGCGAGGATGTCCCCACCGACGTCCAGGAGGTCGATCGACTCGGGCTCCATGTGGCTCACCAGGTCTTCGAGCTGATGGGTGAGGCCTTCGGCGCCCCCGGACGGGTCGAGTAGCGCCAAGATGTGCGGGAGCTCCGATGCGAGTCGGGGGAGCGTGGAGCCTGCGGGCGCGATGGGGCGGGCCTCTGCCGGTACTGCCCAGACGGCCGGGGTGAGACGTTGCAGGCCGGTGAAGTCGCCGGGCCGCCGCGGGCCCGGTAGCGGGTCGATCAGGAGGCGGTCCCATGCATACGTGAGGATCACCGCCTGGTCCTCCCCGCCGTAGAGAGCGGCGTGAAGCATTGCGGCGGCGACTGCGTCGCCCCCTCCTCCTGCTGCGACGATCAACCGCGTCATGCGTTCAGACTACGGGTTCACAGGTTGGCCACTCACTCTATAGTGGCTAAAGGCCATAGCCACTTGGACTAGGAGGGGAAGATGCCTCAGATCGAGGAGGCTCAACCGAAGTACCTTCAGATCGCCCACTACATCCGTGATCAGATCCTCAGGGGTGACCTGCGCCCGGGGGACGAGGTGCCCTCGGAACGGCAGCTCGCCGTTGACTGGAAGGTGTCCCGCCCTACGGCGGCGCGGTCACTGGAGGCGTTGAGTCATCAGGGCCTGGTCGAGAAGCGTCAGGGCTCGGGGACCTATGTGCGCAGTCTCGAAGTGAACCGGCGCGCAAGGGAGTTGTACGGGCGGGCGCGGCAGACTGGGAAGATCTATACGCCGGGGGAGTACGCGGTGATTACTTCGGCCGGCTGGCTGGAGGCGCCGGACTACGTGGCCGAGGCACTGGGTCTGGTGAAGGATCGTCGAGCCGTGCACCGCCGTCGAGTGACGAACAACCAGGACGGTCCGATCACGCTGTCTACCTCCTGGTTCGCTCCAGAGGTCGGCCAGCGAGCGCCCAAGCTCACGGATCCGGAGCGGATCCAGGAAGGGACGCTCATGTACGTCGAGAGGATGACAGGGCGTCAAGGCAGCTACGCCGAAGACCGCATGTGCGCTCGGGCTGCGACGGGTGAGGAGGCGGACGATCTGCGGCTGGAGCCGGGATCTGCGGTCCTCATCGTCCATCACGTCGTCTTTGACCTCCAGGATCGGCCCTTGGAGTTCGCCGAAGCCACCTACCCGCCGCACCGCTGGGCGTTCGAGCAGGGATACCCGCTCACCTGACGACTCGCCAGTTACGGCGAACCGCTTGCACTCCGCAAGTGGCCAATGCCACTATCCAGGAAGTGGCTAAGGCCACTTGAGGAGAAGGGGGCACGGCGTGACGAGTCGTCGGCCGGCGCAGGGTGCGCCGTTAGCTTGCCGGGGGTGTCGGGGGCGTGGGTGGAAGCGCGTCGGCTCTCGGACGGAGCTGGCGCTCTCCACGGCCAACGACCGCAGCCGTGCCACGTCGAAGCGGCGCTGCCTCGACTGCGACGGCAGCGGCAAGGAGTGAGCACCCATGGCGTACACGATCGACCGATACCCGTGCCAGGACTCACCGCGACTCGGAGCGATGACCTTGCAACCCGTTCCTGAGTCCGTGCCGCGAGCCCGGCGCTGGTTCCGGAAGTTCATCGCTCCTCACAACCCGAGCTGCTCGGTCGACGACTGCGCGCTGATGATCTCTGAGCTGGTGACCAACGCCATCAGCTACGGCACGTCGGATGACCCCTGGCTGGTACGAGTCGAGTGGTTCCGTGAGGGAACCTCGCTCCGCGTCGAGGTGCACAACCCGGGCTTTCCGGCGAACGTGCGGCTGCGGCACCCTGAGGCGAACGACGCACACGGGCGGGGGCTGGTTCTGGTCGACTCCATCGCCGACTCCTGGCACTCGGGGCCCAGCTACTTCGGTGGAACTGTCGTCTCCTTCGTGGTGGCCGATGCCTGGCCGGCGTGATGGGATAGCCCACCCCTCCTACTGTCGGTGTGCAAGTGTCGCTAGTCTGGTTGACCAGTTGACTTGGCCAATCCCGACAGGCGGCGTTCATGGCGTATGAAGTGGAGCCACCGAAGTACGTGCGCCTCGCGCAGACGCTTCAGCGCCGTATCGAGGACGGCACCTACGCGCCGGGTACTCGTGTGCCGAGTGAGAACCAACTGGTGCAGGCATTCGGGATGTCTCGCCCGACCGTCGTCCGGGCGCTGGAGCTGCTGAAGCGGGACGGTTGGCTCGAGTCCCGGCAGGGGTACGGCACGATCGTCCGCGGTCGTCCGGAGGTCGTCGAGCACAAAGACCGGCGGGGGCGCGAGGCGCTCGAACGCGACGAGTCGCAGGACGCGGGCCGGCTGATCGAAGTCGGACACGTGGCTGTCCCGGCTCGGGTCGCTTCTGCGCTTGGCCTCCCGAGGGGAACCGACGTGCTCGTGCGCCGCTTCCTGGTCGAAGAGGGCGGCGAGGCGGTCGAGTTGGTCTCCTCGTACTTTCCCGCCGGCTTGGCTGAAGGTACTGAACTGGGTTCAGACAAGCCCTTGAGTGGAAGTACCCGTGAGCTCCTCGAGACACGTAAAAAGATCCGCTTTGATCACGTGGTCGAGCGCGTGTCGGCTCGGCTGCCCGAAGAGCGTGAGGCCGAACTACTGGGGCTGCCGGACGGTGTCCCTGTTCTGAGCGTCCTGGTTATCGCCTGCGACGCCTCCGGTCGTTCCCTACAGGTCTCCGACGTGCTCCTCCCGGCTGACCAGCACGAACTTGAAGACACCTACCGCCTGAGCTGATGCCGCCCTTCGGGCGAACCTCCGTCGATAGCAACTTGACAAGTCAACCTGGCAACCCTAACTTCGAACTTGCTAAGTCAACCTGTCAGGCCGACAGGTTGATCGACTCTCAGAGGGAGAATCCCTGTGCGTGTGATCCGCATTGACGCTTCCGCCGCCACGATCCTGCTCACTGAGGCCCCGGCGCCGAAGGTGCGCGACCGGCAGACCGGCGAGATCGCCAAGGACGCGCTGACCGGCGAGGCGCTGATGACCGTCGGCGTCGTCTACATCGACGAAGGCGAGTCGTCGCTGATCCAGGTCACCGTTCCGGAAAGCGGAGTGACCGAGGGCCTGACGGTAGGTGCTCCGGTCTCGCTCCCGGGCCTGGTGGCGCGGCCGTGGCAGAGCGTCTTCAACGGCCAGGAGCGACACGGGATCGCCTACCGGGCGACCGCCATCGCTTCGGGTGCCTTCCCGATGGCCCAGGCAGGCTGATCGCTGTGACGGACCTGGTGACGTTGGCGGAGCTGGGCGGTCCTCTCGCCGTGATAGGCGGCGCCGCCTACGCCCGGCACGCCTACCCGGCGGTGTACTGGTCCACGGTCGGGCTGCCGCTCTCGGTAGCCCGGCTGCTGGCCTCGTACTCCTCGACAATGGATGCCTGCGGCCTCACTGTGGAGCCGTCCCGGTGGCGGGCTCTGGCTGTCCGGGCGACCACCCGCCGTGAGGTGCGGCCGGTGCCTCCTCGTCGGGGGATCATCCGGCCTACGTCGACTGGTCTGCGCATGCGGCTCCGGCTGGTTCCTGGACAGGAGCCGGCGGACGTGGCGGCTTCGGCCGAACGACTTCGGCATGCCTGGGGCGTCCACGCAGTTCATGTGCGGGACGTGAAGCCGGGTGTCGTCGAGTTGTGGCTCGTCGGCTTCGACGTCCTGCAGCAGGTGAGGATGCCCCGTCGCTCCGACAGTCGCCCGCTTCAGGTGCCCGTTGCGTTACGGGAAGACGCGACCGCCTTCGTGCGGGACTACCGGACTGTTCCGCATGAGCTTGTGCTCGGTGCCACGCTCTCGGGCAAGTCCATGTACCTGCGGAACCTGGTGACCGGGCTGGCTGCTCAACCGGTCGTGCTGGTCGGCATCGACTGCAAGCGGGGGGTTGAGCTGGCTCCCTTCGCGTCACGGCTCTCCGCCCTGGCAACCGACCCGGATCAAGCGGCTGAGCTGCTCCCCGTGCTCGTCAAGGAAATGGAGGATCGATACGACCTGATCAAGACGCGACAGGGCATCGCGCCCGGCACCGCTGAAGAACTGATCACCTCGGACATCTGGGGACTTCCGGAGGACGAACGACCCGCTCCACTTGTTCTCTTCATCGACGAGGTTGCCGAGCTCTTCATGGTCGCCACGCGAAAGGAGGAGGAACGGCGGGACGAGATGGTCACCCAGCTCATCCGGCTCGCCCAACTCGGCCGGGCCGCTGGAATCTACCTCGAGGTCTGCGGGCAGCGCTTCGGCGCCGAACTCGGCAAGGGCGCGACCATGCTCCGAGCGCAGCTCACCGGTCGTGTCTGCCACCGCGTGAACGACGAAGCGTCGGCGAAGATGGCGCTCGGTGACATCGCCCCTGAGGCCGTCCAAGCATCGTGCGCCATCGCCCCCGAGCTGCCCGGCCTGGCTGTCGTCGGCGACACCTCCGGCGGCTGGTCCCGCATACGTACTCCCTACCTCTCCCTAGCCGACGCTGCGGCCACCTGTCGTGCGACGGCTCACCTTGCGCCTGACCTCCCGGCGCTCAATCCCTTCCGGCCCTACGTTTCGCCGCTGCCGGATGTGGCGCCTGGCTCCATGGCCACAGCTCGCCCGGTCACCGAGTAACCGCACTCACTCCCACGGCTGGCACGGCCGTTCCGTGCCAAGTCCCTACCCCCTCCATGCCTGGAACCGGAAGGAGTCGCGCCGTGCGTGCCCTGCCCGTCCGCCTCGACGCCGTGCTCGTCCAAGCGGTAATCGCCGCCGCGCTGTCCTTTGCCCACCTGCACGATCTGGCATCGGCCGCCGGACAGCACGGATGGAAGGCATGGGCTTACCCGGTCTCCGTCGACCTGCTTCTCGTGGCTGCCTGGCGGCGGCTCCGGTGCGGTGGGGCGAAAGCGGCAGGCTGGTGTTGGTTCCTCGTAGCCCTGACCGCATCGCTCGGCGCCAATGTCTCCACGGCCGGGCTGCTCGACCTGGGCGCCGTACCGGCCTGGCTGCGCATTCTTGTAGCCGGATGGCCCGCGGTCGCCTTCCTTGGCGGAACGCTGCTCGCTCACGGTGCAACCTCCGTCACCCAGGCGGAGGGGCGCGAGTCCGCCCCGGAACCCATGGCACCAGAACCTTCCGCCTCTGCCCCTCAATTGCCCGCTGCAGAGACCGAACCGATTCCGCCCTCCGCTTCTGCGGTTCCGCCGGCGCTCATCGCACTCGCGCGCAAGGTCGCCCACGAACACCGCACCCGGACCGGATCACCGATCGACATCTCAACCCTTCGAGCCCGGCTCGGCGTTCCGCTGCCGCTGGCCGAAGCCATCGCTACCCAACTCACCTGACCCGGAGGACTCTTCACCGTGCGCCCGTCCACGCTCCGCGCGCTGCAACGCGCCGCCGAGCTGACCCGACAGAACCGCCTCACCGAAGCCGTGCTCATCGCCGAACCGGTGATCCTCGCCGCCGACAGCTACGAGGGCGACGAGATCTTGCGCTGGCTGGCCGAGCACGCCACCGACTTCACCGGCGTAGACCCGAAGGAGACCCGCTGATGAGTGCCAATCGCCGCTTCCGCAACGTCACTCGCATAGGGCCTGTCCAGGTTGCCACCTACTACGACGGCCGAGGGCGCGAGAAGCACACCGCAGCCTGCACGGCTCCTCGCTGCGGCTTCGCCACGGATTACGACAGCCGTGCCGCCGCCGAGCTGGCCGCCCGGACCCACCGCTGCGCCGTCCGCTGAGGGAGCTCCCGTGACCGTCTCACTGCCGCTCGTCTTCGTCCTGGGCGTCATCACCTGGGCCGCGATCAAGTTTCTCGGCGTTCGGCTCTGGGTCGCCGTCGTGATCGCGCTGTTCGGCTTCTGGCTCTCGCACACCTTCCTCGCACCCGCCATCGAGTCCGGCACCCGTTCCGGGGTCGGCGTCGTCGACCGCACCCACCACTGACAAGGAGGTATGCCGTGCTCCGCCCCAAGCTGCCCGACATTCCGACCCTGCCGACGACCGCCATCGCGCCTCAGCCGACGCAGGTTCCGCCCTCCTTGGCCGGCCGCTCGGCCACCCCGTTCGTGAGCGTCGGTGTCGGCGCGGTCGCCGCCGTGGTCGTCGTCGGAATCGTGCTCACCGCACTCCTGGCGGCGGTCGCCGTCTCGGCCGTGTCCGTGGCCATCGCCGCCGTGGTCCTGCGCTCCCTCATCAGCAGCGCCAACAAGCGCTGACCGGCCGCCGGGGCGGCAACAAGCCGCCAAGCATCCCGCCGCCCCGGGGCCGTCCCTCCCAACCGTCGGAACAGCCGAAAGGAACTCCCATCATCTCCCGGCAGACTCCGCCACTGGCGGAACTCTCCATGCTGGCATCCCTCGGCACCATGCCCGAACTGGCCCGCCAACTGTCCGGACTGGGCGGCTGTACCCGCCCGGTACGCCTCGACGGACACCGCACCGAACGTGCGGTGGACCAGACGACCGGCGAAATCGGCCGTGTCCTGCACCACCTGGACTCGTCGAACCTTCCTGCCGGCCAACTGCTCGTCCGCTGCAACAACCGCCGCGCCACCCGATGCGCGGCCTGCGCCGAGACCTACCGCCGCGACACCTACCACCTGATCACCGCCGGACTTCGAGGCGGCAAGGGCACTCCGGAACGGGTCGCCACACACCCGCGCGTCTTCGCCACCTTCACCGCTCCCGGCTTCGGCGCGGTCCACAACCGCCGCTCTGACGGTCGGAACTGCCGTTGCGGCGTCCAGCACGAGGAAGGTGACGCAGTCCTGGGGACGCCCCTCGACCTGGAGACCTACGACTACGAAGCGGCCGTGCTGTGGAACGCGCACGCAGGGGCGCTCTGGCGGCGGTTCTCGATCTACCTCCGCCGCGAGGTCGCCAAGCGGGCCGGCCTCACTCAGCGGGCGTTCCGAGACCACGCCCGGGTCTCTTTCGCGAAGGTGGCCGAATACCAGAAGCGGGGTGCCGTCCACTTCCACGCCGTGATCCGCGTCGACGGCCCGGAGGGTGGTGAATCTCCGCCTCCCGCCTGGGCCACAGCCGAACTGCTGACCGACGCCGTCCGGGCTGCTGCCACCACGGCGCGAGTCGATGGACCGGTGATCGGCGAACGGGCCCACGCCTTCGGGTTCGGTCGTCAGCTCGACGTCCGCACCATCCGCTCCGCTGACTTCGACGGCGGCCAGGAGCTGACCGAGCGAGCTGTAGCGGCGTACATCGCCAAGTACGCCACCAAGGGCGCCGAAACTGCCACAGGCACCCTGGACCGGCCCATCAAGTTCCTCGCCGAACTGGCCCAGGCACGGATCACGGAACACGCACGGCGCATGATTCGCACTGCCTGGGCCCTGGGCACACGCCCCGAGCTGGCAGACCTTCGCCTGCGGGCCTGGGCACACATGCTCGGCTTCCGCGGCCACTTCTCCACCAAGTCACGCCGTTACTCGACCACCCTGGGCGCGCTCCGTGACGCCCGTGCCGACTGGCGCCGGGCTCAAGCGGCTCCGCCCGTCCCGCAGGACGGCGAGACCACGCTCGTCCTCGCTCACTGGGTCTTCGCCGGCACTGGCCTGTCCCGCGCCGAAGCCTGGCTTGCTGCATCCCTCGAACCCGCTCCCGGAACGGAAGGAGAGCCGACATGGACAGCCGCCGCGACGAGCTGATGACCGTTCGCCAAGTCCTGAACGAGCTGGGCGGTGTTTCACGCCGAACGTTCTATCGCTGGCGTGAGTTGGGACAGGGGCCGGCCGCATTCAAGCTCCCCAATGGTGAGCTGCGAGTGTGGCGTAGCGATTTCGCCTCGTGGCTCCGGCAGCTCGAGGAGGCGGCGTGAAGTCTCTCGACGTCAAGGTCTGGGGCGTGCGTAAGCGGGACACCAAGACGCCCTCTTACGGAGTGCGCTGGTCTGTCGCGGGCAACGTTTTCTCGGACTCGTTCCGTACCAAGGCGCTCGCTGATCACTACCGAGCGAAGCTCATGAGTGCCATGCGGGGCGGCGAAGAATTCGACACGGAGACTGGTCTTCCGGCTTCGATGGAACAGAAGAAGTCGCCGTTGTCCTGGTACGACTTCGCCCTCAGGTACCTCGCGATGAAGTGGCCTCACGCTGCACCCAATACGCGCGACGGCATCAACGAATCTCTTACGAGCGTGACCATGGAACTTCTCCTGGAGCGGCCAGGGCGGCCGTCCGACGAGGAGATCCGCAAGGCCTTACGCAACTGGGCCTTCGTGTTGCCAGGGCCCAAGGACCGGGAGGTTCCAGATAACGTCCGGAACGTTCTGCACTGGGTGGCAAAGGCCTGTCGGCCGCTTGCGGATCTCGCTGAACCGGCAACGGCCCGTGCGGTGCTCGACGGGCTGAAGCTCAAGCTTGACGGCACCGCGGCAGCGGCCGAGACAGTGCGGCGGAAGCGGCGGACTCTCGTAAACGCCGCGAACTACGCGGTTGATCTGGGGGAGCTGCGTGAGAATCCGATCACGGCGGTTCGCTGGCAGAAGCCGAAGGTCTCGAACCAGGTCGATCCGCGCGTTGTCGCCAATCCGGAGCAGGCACGCAACCTCCTGGCGGCGGTGTCCTACGTGGGCGGCTACCGGCGTGCTCGCGGCCGGCGCCTCGTCGGGCTGTTCGCGGCTATGTACTTCGGTGGCCTCCGTCCCGCCGAGGCGGTCGGCCTGGTCGAGACTGACCTTGCCCTGCCTGAGCAGGGCTGGGGATCGGCGCTGCTCCACCGAACCCGTCCTTCGGTCGGCAAGCAGTGGACGGACTCGGGGGAGACCCACGACGACCGCGGGCTCAAGAACCGGCCGACTGAGGACGTTCGGCGTGTGCCCATCCCGCCCCAGCTCGTCGCCGTGCTGCGCGAGCACCTGGCTACGTTCGGCACGGCGGATGACGGGCGGCTCTTCTTCAGTGAGAAGGGCTCGGTTGTCCCGTCCTCTACCTACTACCGCGTGTGGCAGGAGGCCCGCCTCCTGGCGCTTCCGCCGGCGGTCGCGGCCTCGCCGCTTGCGAGCAGGCCGTACGACCTTCGGCACTCGGCGCTGTCGACGTGGCTCAATGCGGGAGTGGATCCCACCGAGGTTGCCGAGCGCGCCGGCAACAGCGTTGAGGTCCTGCTGACCCGGTACGCGAAGTGCCTCGATGGACGTCAGGACGTTGCCAACCGGCGTATCGAGGACCTGCTCCGCGAGTACGAGTGAGACAACCTGCACCCACACTGAGGCCTCAGGCATGCCGCCTGGGGCCTCCCTCGTTTTGGCCCTACCTGCGCCGATGCCTCGTTTGGAAAGGGCGAGCTGAGTTGAGCTGCGTACCCTGCGGTCTTGTGACCTCGTCTCGCTTGCTGCTGGCATATCGGCAACGTCAACGCGGGAGCACAGGGGGCCTTGTGGAACTGCACGTCACGCGCTGGAAGCGGTACGGGCATGATCGTCTGTACGCCAACCTGCCTGATGGCACCGCGGTCGGTTGGGCGGACGTCACGACGGGGGACATCACGGTTTTGCGGGCCGAGTGTCGTGACGACGTGATCGCCGTGCTCACGAAGCACTTACAGAACCTCACCGAGCCTGTCCCGCCAGACAGGGCGCCGGAGGTTCGGGCGCGTCCGAATCTGCCGCCTCTGACGCCGGGTGACGACCTGGCCGTCAACCCTCCCGGGCAGGGGTTGCGTGATCTGCTCGCCGAATCCGGCCCGGGGCTGATGGAGCGAGTCGTTTCACGGCTTCTTCGGCGACCCTCAGAATGGGACTCCTGGCGAAAGGGATTGGCGGGGGAGCGGCGAGTGGGAGCCGAGTTGAACCGCTTGGGCCGCCACGGCTGGCGCGTCCTGCACTCCGTTCCCTTGGCCAACAAAGTGGATATCGATCACTTACTGATCGGGCCTGGTGGAGTGTTCAGTATCAATACGAAGCACCACCACAAGCGGGCTGTATGGGTCGGGGACGATTCCGTGAAAGTCGATCACGGGAAACCGGCGCCCTACGCACGCAAGAGCCGGGCGGAGGCCAAGCGGGTTGCCCGAGTGCTTGAGCGCTATTGCGACTTCTCGGTGCCTGTGGAGCCGGTGCTCGTCTTCGTGGGTGTCACCGAGTTGAAGGTGGTCGCTACGCAGCTCGATGTCCGGGTGTACCAGGAGCGCCAGGTATCGGCACTCGCTCCCCTCTCAGGGGTTCTGACGGCCGACCAGGTGGAGCAGGTGTACGGCGTCGCTCGTCATCGCCAAGCTTGGAGTCTGGCCTGAGCCGGTGCGTCTCAGCGAGGTGCCTGCCTTCCCTGCCTGCGGGGCCTGTGGATGGTTTCCAGGGTGTGACCGTCGTCGGGGCTGGGTGCCCTGTCAGTGCCGTCTCTTACGCTCCGCTCTTGAACGAGCTGTTCGAGTGGAGAGGGGACGCGGATGGGTGGCAACGCATGGACGCACACGGGCCCGTATCAGCGTGATCTGGCGGCCGCGTTCCGGCAGGAGCAGGAAGACGAGCTGGCACGGGACAGTCACGGCTTCGAGGGGCGGTCCCTTGAGGAACTGTGGCGCGACCCGGAGTGGCATGAGTACATCTTCACCGGCGGCACGGGCTCCGTGTTGGACTTCCCTTGCATGATCGAGGCCGCGGACACCGACGACGGTCCGTTCATGCGGCCGCTGACCGATGACGAGGTGCGAGGGTGGGCTCCTCACGGCCGGCCCACCTACGAGGAGTGGGACGCCGCGCTCGACTCCGAGCAGTTGGACTTCCCAGGCCGCGCCCAGGGGAACTGCACAGTGCTCTACCGCGACGGTAGGCCAGCGCAGATCGCCTACTGGGGGGTCACCGCCGACTAGAGGAGTCGGTACCGCCTTGCGCTGTGGCCCCATACCTGTCCCGGGTCCGGGGCCACATCGGTTTGCGGGGCTCACCTGGGAGAACGCTCCAAGATCCCGTCCACGCCTCGTCCACAGGCCCCGACATACGCCCGCTCCGGGCCGCATACGCCTGCACATACGCGAAGACCCCGGCCTCAGCGTTTCCGCTGGTGACGGGGTCTTTGGGCACCTCATGTTGGGTGCCCCCGGCAGGATTCGAACCTGCGCACACGGCTCCGGAGGCCGTTGCTCTATCCCCTGAGCTACGGGGGCGTGTCGGGCGCTGAGCTGTTCGCTTGCGGCGACGGGTAGAACACTAGCAGGTCCGACGGGGTGATCAGGAACGGGTTTCCAGGGTGCGTCGGGGCGGGTTCGGTCGAGGTGGGCAGGGGTGGGACGGCGGTGTCGCGCGCACGGGGTGGAAGGGTGTCGCTCGCGCGGGGTGGAAGTGGGGAAAAGCCGGACGCGGTGGCCGGCGCCGACCTACTCTCGAGTTGTGCCAGGCGCGTCGGGTCGGGTGCTTGTTGTGGACGACAACAAGGTCATCCGGCAGCTGATCAGGGTCAACCTCGAGCTGGAGGGGCTTGAGGTCGTGACCGCGGCTGATGGTGCCGAGTGTCTGGATGTCGTGCATCGGGTTCGGCCCGATGTCGTCACCCTCGACGTCGTCATGCCCCGGCTGGACGGGCTGCGGACCGCCGCACGGCTGCGTGCGGATCCTCGTACGCGTGATCTTCCGCTCGCCATCATCAGCGCCTGTACGCAGCACGAGGTGGAGAGCGGGCTCGACGTCGGTGTCGACGCCTTCCTCGCGAAGCCCTTCGAGCCCGCGGAGCTCGTCCGGCTCGTCAAGCAGTTGATCGAGCGGAAGCCCGGGCGCAGTCGGCACGGGGACGGCGAGGGTGAGGAGCCAGGGGAGGGTGACGAGGGCAGCGGTGGGGGCGGTGACGGGGCGGGGGTAGTGGTGGGGTGAACGGGGTGATGGGGTAGCTGGTGGGGTGGCCCCCTGCCCGCTTCCGTCTCGCACCGTAAAACCGCCTCGCATACCCACCCCCCACCTCCCCTACGCTTGTCCCGTGACCCCCGTCGAGCTCTCCCGCACCGTGTTGCACGCGGTGCGTGCTGCCGTGGACGGCGGGGAGCTGTGTGTGGACGTGGTGCCCGAGCGGGTCGTCGTGACCGAGCCGGGGCCCGGGGGGTGTGGGGACTACGCCACCAACGTCGCCCTTCAGCTCGCCCGGGCGGCCGGGCGAGCGCCCTTGGATGTCGCCGACATTCTCCGCAAGCGGCTTCTCGAGGCCGATGGCATCGATGACGTCGTCGTCACCGGGCCGGGATTCCTCAACGTCACACTCGCCGACAGCGGTGAGACGGCTGTCGGTCTCGTCACCGAGATCCGCCGCCTCGGCCCCGCCTACGGTCACGGTGACACCCTCGCCGGGCAGGTCGTGCTGTTGCGGGTGCCGTACGAGGTGCGGGCCGAGGTCGTCGCCGACGCGGTCGTGCGGATCGTCGCGACCCAGGGCGGGCGTGCCGAGGTCGAGCACGGGGAGCCGGTGAACCTGCGGCCCGTGCCGGCGCCGGAGGATCCCGCGCCGCTCGGGGCCGACGCCGCCCAGTGGGCGCTGCTGCATCCCGCGCCGCACGACCGGCCCCGGATCACCGCCGACCACCTGGTGCAGCGGGAGGGCAATCCGCTGTTCCGGGTGCGGTACGCCTACGCCCGTACCCGGGCCATGACCCGCGGTGCCGCCCGTCTCGGGTTCGGTGCCGAGCCCGGACCCGTGGCGGCCCGCGAGGTGGTCGCCGCCCTGGCCGACCACCCCCGCATCCTCACCGCGGCCGCCACCCATCGCGCCCCGGACCGGCTCGCCCGGCATCTCGTCACCGTCGCCGATGCCGTGCTGCCCTTCCTGCCCACCGTGCTGCCGCGCGGCGAGGAGAAACCCTCGGCCGCCCACCGTGCCCGGCTCGCCCTCGCCGAAGCCGCCGGGACGGTGCTGGCCGGTGGCCTGTACCTGCTCGGCATCGACGCACCCGAACACCTCTGAGGCGACCCAGGACGCCCCGGAGAGAGACAGAGAGTCTGAGAGTCACGTCATGAGCCGTTCCGCCCACCCCGCCGGGCCCCGTCACGCCGATGTCCTTCCCGAGGGGCACTACTCCGCCCCGCCCGCCGACCTCAACGCCCTCGACCCCAAGGTGTGGGCGCAGACCGTCGGCCGGGACGAGGACGGTGTCCTCACCGTCGGCGGGATTCCCGCGACCCGGCTCGCCGAGGAGTTCGGCACGCCCGCCTACATCCTCGACGAGGCCGACTTCCGGGCCCGGGCGCGCGCCTGGCGCACCGCGTTCGGTGCCGACGCCGACGTGTTCTACGCCGGGAAGGCGTTCCTGTCCCGTGCCGTCGTGCGGTGGCTGAACGAGGAGGGGCTCAATCTCGACGTGTGTTCCGGTGGGGAGCTGACCACCGCGCTGTCCGCCGGGATGCCCGCCGAGCGCATCGCCTTCCACGGCAACAACAAGTCCGTGGCGGAGATCGAGCGGGCGGTCGAGGCCGGGGTCGGGCGGATCGTGATCGACTCCTTCCAGGAGATCGTGCGGGTCGCGCACGTCGCGCGGTCGCTGGGCAAGCGGCAGCGGGTGCAGATCCGGATCACCGTCGGGGTCGAGGCGCACACCCACGAGTTCATCGCCACCGCCCACGAGGACCAGAAGTTCGGCATCCCGCTCGCCGGCGGTCAGGCCGCCGAGGCGGTGCGGCGGGCGCTCCAGCTCGACGGGCTCGAGGTCATCGGGATCCACAGCCACATCGGCTCGCAGATCTTCGACATGTCCGGCTTCGAGGTCGCCGCCCACCGGGTGGTCGGGCTGCTGAAGGACATCCGGGACGAGCACGGGGTCGAGCTGCCCGAGATCGACCTCGGCGGCGGGCTCGGCATCGCGTACACCAGCGCCGACGACCCGCGCGAGCCGCACGAGATCGCCAAGGCGCTGACCGAGATCGTCGGCCGGGAGTGCGAGGCCGCCCGGCTGCGTACGCCCCGCATCTCGGTCGAGCCCGGCCGTGCCATCGTCGGGCCCACGGCGTTCACGCTGTACGAGGTCGGCACCGTCAAGCCGCTCGACGGGCTGCGGACGTACGTCTCCGTGGACGGCGGGATGTCCGACAACATCCGTACCGCGCTGTACGACGCGGAGTACAGCGTCGCCCTCGTCTCGCGCGCCAGTGACGCCGAGCCCGTGCTCAGCCGTGTCGTCGGCAAGCACTGCGAGAGCGGGGACATCGTGGTCAAGGACGCGTTCCTGCCCGCCGACCTGGCGCCGGGCGACCTGCTCGCCGTACCCGCGACCGGTGCCTACTGCCGGTCCATGGCCAGCAACTACAACCACGTGCTGCGCCCGCCCGTGGTCGCGGTGCGGGACGGCGAGGCGCGGGTGATCGTGCGGCGTGAGACGGAGGAGGACCTGCTGCGTCTCGACGTCGGCTGACGGACGCTGACGCCGGCTGACGGAGGTTGTTCGTCGGCCGGTGGCCGGCTGACCGAGGCTGAACCGGCCGGTGCGGCTGACGGAGGCTTTCGGCTGGTCGCGGCTGACCGAGGCTGACACCGGCCGAGGGCGGCCGGCGACGGTGGGGCCGGGGCGCCGGAACCTCCGATTCCGCGGGCTTCGGTGAAGCGCGGGAGAAGGGCCGGAAGATCTTCGGTCTTCCCATCCCGGGAAAATGAAATAGATGTCTCACGATCCGGACGAAGGGTAGAAACTCCCGTCCGGTGAGTGAGACTGGTCCAACCGTAGACGGTGAGAGGAAACGAGGTCGGATGATGCGTACGCGTCCGCTGAAGGTGGCGCTGCTGGGCTGTGGAGTGGTCGGCTCAGAGGTGGCGCGCATCATGACGACGCACGCCGACGACCTCGCCGCCCGGATCGGGGCCCCGGTGGAACTGGCCGGCGTCGCCGTGCGCCGGCCCGGCAAGGTGCGTGAGGGCATCGACCCGGCCCTGGTCACCACCGACGCCACCGCCCTCGTCAAACGCGGCGACATCGACGTCGTCGTCGAGGTCATCGGCGGCATCGAGCCCGCGCGGAGCCTCATCACCACCGCCTTCGAGCACGGCGCGTCCGTGGTCAGCGCCAACAAGGCGCTGCTCGCCCAGGACGGGGCGGCGCTGCACGCCGCCGCCGAGGTGCACGGCCGGGACCTGTACTACGAGGCCGCCGTCGCCGGCGCCATCCCGCTGATCCGGCCGCTGCGCGAGTCTCTCGCCGGTGACAAGGTCAACCGGGTGCTCGGCATCGTCAACGGCACGACCAACTTCATCCTCGACAAGATGGACTCCACCGGCGCCGGGTACCAGGAGGCGCTGGACGAGGCCACCGCGCTCGGATACGCGGAGGCCGACCCGACCGCCGACGTCGAGGGGTTCGACGCCGCCGCCAAGGCCGCCATCCTGGCCGGTATCGCCTTCCACACGCGGGTGCGGCTCGACGACGTCTACCGCGAGGGCATGAGCGAGGTCACCGCCGCCGACTTCCGCTCGGCCGCGGAGATGGGCTGCACGATCAAGCTGCTCGCCATCTGCGAGCGGGCCGCCGACGGCGCCTCGGTGACCGCGCGGGTGCATCCCGCGATGATCCCGCTGAGCCATCCGCTCGCCTCCGTGCGCGGCGCCTACAACGCCGTCTTCGTGGAGTCCGACGCCTCCGGGCAGCTCATGTTCTACGGCCCCGGCGCCGGCGGTTCCCCGACCGCCTCCGCCGTGCTCGGCGACCTGGTCGCCGTCTGCCGCAACCGGCTCAACGGCGCAACGGGGCCCGGAGAGTCTGCGTACGCCGCCCTGCCGGTCTCGCCCATGGGCGAGGTCGTCACGCGCTACCACATCAGCCTCGACGTCGCGGACAAGCCGGGTGTACTGGCCCAGGTCGCGACCGTGTTCGCCGAGCACGGGGTGTCGATCGATACGGTTCGCCAGCAGGGCAAGGACGGCGAGGCCTCCCTCGTCGTCGTCACCCACCGCGCGTCCGACGCCTCCCTTACCGGGACCGTCGAGGCGCTGCGCAAGCTCGACACCGTGCGGGGTGTCGCCAGCATCATGCGGGTTGAAGGAGAGTAACCAGCAATGACCCACCAGTGGCGCGGAATCATCGAGGAGTACCGGGACAGGCTGCCGGTATCCGACACCACTCCGGTCGTGACGCTCCGCGAGGGCGGTACGCCCCTCGTGCCCGCGCAGGTGCTCTCCGAGCGCACGGGCTGTGAGGTCCACCTGAAGGTGGAGGGGGCCAACCCCACCGGCTCCTTCAAGGACCGCGGCATGACCATGGCCATCTCCAAGGCCAAGGAGGAGGGGGCGAAGGCGGTCATCTGCGCGTCCACCGGCAACACCTCCGCCTCGGCCGCCGCCTACGGGGTGCGGGCCGGGATGGTCTCGGCCGTGCTCGTGCCGCAGGGCAAGATCGCCCTCGGCAAGATGGGCCAGGCCCTGGTGCACGGCGCCAAGATCCTCCAGGTCGACGGCAACTTCGACGACTGCCTCACGCTCGCCCGCGCCCTGAGCGAGAACTACCCGGTGGCGCTGGTCAATTCGGTCAACCCGGTGCGTATCGAGGGGCAGAAGACGGCCGCCTTCGAGATCGTGGACATGCTCGGCGACGCCCCCGACATCCACGTCCTGCCGGTCGGCAACGCGGGCAACATCACCGCCTACTGGAAGGGCTACAAGGAGTACGCCGCCGACGGCGTCTCCGCCCGGACCCCGCGCATGTGGGGCTTCCAGGCCTCCGGCAGCGCGCCGATCGTGCGCGGCGAGGTGGTCAAGGACCCGTCGACCATCGCCACCGCGATCCGCATCGGCAACCCCGCCTCCTGGGAGTACGCCCTCGCAGCCCGCGACGAGTCCGGCGGTGCCATCGACGAGGTGACGGACCGTGAAATCCTGCGCGCCTACCGGCTGTTGGCCGCGCAGGAGGGTGTCTTCGTGGAGCCCGCCTCCGCCGCTTCGGTGGCCGGTCTGCTCAAGGCCGCCGAGCAGGGCAAGGTGGACCCGGGGCAGCGCATCGTGTGCACCGTCACCGGCAACGGTCTGAAGGACCCGGACTGGGCCGTGGCCGGCGCGCCGCAGCCGGTCACCGTCCCGGTCGACGCGGCCACCGCGGCGGAGCGCCTCGGCCTGGCCTGATCGCCCGCGGCCCGGGTGACCGGGCCGGCGGCCCCCGCTCGCGGGGGCGACCCGTGGCAGGGTGCACGGGAGGTCCACGACACGCATCGTGCGCCTCCTGTGCGCCCTATGTCGCGGCGGAACCTTCCTTCGATAGGCTGTACTGAACCCGCCTGCCGCATATGCCCCCGCGTGTGGGCACGGGCCGCGCCGTCTACGCGGTCCGACGGGTCTTCGTACGTCATCGAATGTCCATCGAAGCGATCGAGCGGCATTCGGCCCATCGGATGTCCTTCGACACTCAACGCAGCTCAAGGAGAGTCTTCGAGCGATGGCCGGTCCAGCTTTCCGCGCCGCCGCCGTACGGGTGCGCGTCCCTGCCACCAGCGCCAATCTCGGTCCGGGCTTCGACGCCCTGGGCCTCGCGCTGGGGCTGTACGACGACGTCGTCGTCCGGGTGGCCGACTCCGGTCTGCACATCGACATCGCGGGTGAGGGCAGCGAGACCCTGCCCCGTGACGAGAGCCATCTGCTCGTCCGCTCCCTGCGCACCGCCTTCGACCTGCTCGGCGGACAGCCCCGCGGTCTGGAGATCGTCTGCGCCAACCGCATCCCGCACGGCCGTGGCCTCGGCTCCTCCTCCGCCGCCATCTGCGCCGGTATCGTCGCCGCCCGCGCGGTGACCATAGGCGGCGAGGCCCGGCTCGACGACGCGGCGCTGCTCGCGCTGGCCACGGAGATCGAGGGCCATCCCGACAACGTGGCCGCCTGTCTGCTCGGCGGTTTCACCCTGTCCTGGATGGAGGCCGGCGCCGCCCGGGCCATCAGGATGGAGCCCGACGATTCCATCGTTCCGGTGGTTTTCGTGCCCGGGAAGCCGGTGCTGACCGAGACCGCGCGCGGCCTGCTGCCGCGCACCGTTCCGCACGTCGACGCCGCCGTCAACGCGGGCCGTGCCGCTCTGCTCGTCGAGGCCCTCACCAGGCGCCCCGAGCTGCTGCTGCCCGCCACCGAGGACCGTCTGCACCAGGAGTACCGCGCCCCGGCGATGCCGGAGAGCGCGGCGCTGGTGGAGCGGTTGCGGGCCGACGGGATCCCGGCCGTCATCTCCGGCGCCGGACCCACCGTCATGGCGCTGGCCGATGCCGGCAGCGCCGAGAAGGTGTCCCACCTCGCGGGTGAGGGCTGGGCCGCCAACCGGCTGGACCTCGATGTCCAGGGAGCGAGCGTGCTGCCGCTTGCGACCTGAGACACGGTTGCCGGATTTGGAGAGGGGGAATGTTTGTTGGATCCGGTAGTGTTAACCTCAAGTCTGCACCCGACCCCACCATGGCGAGGTGCTTCGTGTCCCCGTCAGGGACAGACATCCTTCCGGGAGCCTCCCACACCACTCCGTGTTCCGTGCGCCGTACCGGGGCAGTACGACGTATGCGGACATTGAGCGGGACATCGGTGGGGGTACCCCCTCTGGGGGAGCTCCGGAATCGGTGCTACCACGCCACGTGACACTGGGTGCCACGGCTGCGGAAGCGCCATCACCAGCAAATTTCTCTTCCGCCGCTTTGGCGGACCACCGCCCCGGCACGGTTCAGCGAAGACAGGACCGTAGCCGGACAGCACAACCGGTCGCCGAGCCAGACAGGCCGACGTCCGCTCCAGGGAAGGACCCTTCGTGAGCGACACCACCGATCTGATGGGCGCACGTGTCGAGGAGACCGCTGCCGCGCCCGCCACGGACGCCTCCGCGCCTGCCAGCGGTGCCGGCTCCCGGCGGCGCCGCGGTACCGGCCTCGAGGGCATGGTGCTGGCCGAGCTGCAGCAGGTCGCATCCGGCCTCGGAATCAGGGGCACGGCGCGTATGCGCAAGAGCCAGCTGATCGAGGTCATCAAGGAGGCCCAGGCCGGTGGGGGCGCCGCTCCCAAGGCGGAGGCGGCCACCGAGACCAAGCCCAAGCGCCGGGCCACCTCCAAGGCCCGTACCGGCGAGGACGCCGCCGAGAAGAAGGCGGACAAGGCGGCCGAGGCTCCCGCCGAGAAGGCCGTGGCCCAGCAGCAGATCGAGATCCCCGGCCAGCCGGCCGGTGGCGCCGCCCGCTCGGGCGAAGCCGAGCGTGGCGGAGACGAGGCCCCGGCCGAGCGCCGTCGCCGTCGTGCCACCGCCGAGGCGGGCAGCCCGGCCGCCGGCGCCGAGAGCGTCGCCGCCGAGGCGAAGGTCGAGTCCAAGGGCGAGACGCAGCAGCAGGGCGAGTCCCGTGGCGACGCCGGTGACGGCGAGGGCCGTGGCCGTCGTGACCGCCGCGAGCGCGGCCGTGACCGCGACCGCCGCGGCAAGGGCGACGACCAGCAGGGCGGCGGCCGTCAGGACCGTCAGCAGCAGGGCCAGCAGCAGGGCGGCCGGCAGGACCGCAACAGTGGCCCGCAGGACGACGACGACTTCGAGGGCGGCCGCCGTGGCCGTCGGGGCCGCTACCGCGACCGCCGTGGCCGCCGTGGCCGCGACGACATCGCCGAGCCGCAGGTCGCCGAGGACGACGTCCTGATCCCCGTCGCGGGCATCCTGGACATCCTCGACAACTACGCGTTCATCCGGACCTCCGGCTACCTGCCCGGCCCGAACGACGTGTACGTCTCCCTCGCCCAGGTCCGCAAGAACGGCCTGCGCAAGGGTGACCACATCACCGGCGCGGTCCGTCAGCCGAAGGAGGGCGAGCGCCGCGAGAAGTTCAACGCGCTGGTCCGCCTCGACTCCGTCAACGGCATGGCGCCCGAACACGGCCGTGGCCGCCCGGAGTTCAACAAGCTGACCCCGCTGTACCCGCAGGACCGCCTCCGCCTGGAGACGGACCCGGGCGTGCTGACCACCCGCATCATCGACCTCGTGTCGCCGATCGGTAAGGGCCAGCGCGGTCTGATCGTGGCCCCGCCGAAGACCGGCAAGACCATGATCATGCAGGCGATCGCCAACGCGATCACCCACAACAACCCCGAGTGCCACCTGATGGTCGTCCTCGTCGACGAGCGTCCGGAAGAGGTCACCGACATGCAGCGGTCGGTGAAGGGCGAGGTCATCTCCTCGACCTTCGACCGCCCGGCGGAGGACCACACCACGGTCGCCGAGCTGGCCATCGAGCGCGCCAAGCGCCTGGTGGAGCTGGGTCACGACGTGGTCGTGCTGCTCGACTCGATCACGCGTCTGGGCCGTGCGTACAACCTCGCCGCCCCGGCCTCCGGCCGCATCCTGTCCGGTGGTGTCGACTCGACCGCCCTGTACCCGCCGAAGCGGTTCTTCGGTGCGGCCCGCAACATCGAGGACGGCGGCTCGCTCACCATCCTCGCCACCGCCCTGGTGGACACCGGGTCCCGCATGGACGAGGTGATCTTCGAGGAGTTCAAGGGCACCGGCAACATGGAGCTCAAGCTCGACCGGAAGCTCGCCGACAAGCGCATCTTCCCGGCGGTGGACGTCGACGCGTCCGGTACCCGTAAGGAAGAGATCCTGCTCGGCAACGAGGAGCTGGCCGTCGTCTGGAAGCTGCGCCGGGTGCTGCACGCGCTCGACCAGCAGCAGGCGATCGAGCTGCTGCTGGACAAGATGAAGCAGACCAAGTCGAACGGCGAGTTCCTGATGCAGATCCAGAAGACGACGCCGACGCCCGGCAACGGCGACTAGCCGGTAGGCAGCGGGTAAGAAACGAGGGCCGCCCCCCGTCACCACGTGACGGGGGGCGGCTTTTTGGCGCTGAGAGGTAGGGGAGCGCATCATGCGCCCCACTCACCACATCTCTCCCTGGGGGGAACCGCCTTGCCCACGCCCGAGCCCGGGCGGCACAGACGCCGGATACGTCTTGCCGTCCCCCTTGCCGCGGCCGGTGTCGCCGCCGCCGTGACCGCCGCGCTGATGACGGCCTCCGCCGGCGCGGCCACCCCGCTGCCGAAGCCCGGCACCGCCCCCGCCGTCGCCCAGCCGTCCCAGACCACGCTGGAGAAGCGCATCGCGGGCGCCTCCGGCACCGAGCAGCCGGCGAAGACCAGCAGCCCCTCAGCCGTCTCCCCGAAGATCATCGGTGGCAGCGAGACCACCATCTCCTCGGCGCCCTGGATGGCCCAGCTCTGGTACTACGACGACAGGAACACCACTGACACCGGCGACGACGTCGGCTTCTTCTGCGGCGGTTCGGTCGTCTCGCCCACGAAGATCCTCACCGCCGCGCACTGCCTCAGGGAGGACAACAGGAACTACGACTGGGCGGCCCACGGCGCCGTCGTCACCGGTACCGACCAGCTGCCCACCACCGACGCCGCGGGCAACACCGACCTGCACGGCGGCCAGGCCACGGGCGTACTGCGCCAGTGGTGGCAGCCGGGGTACGACCCGGTGGACAAGGAGACGGGGAAGTACGAGAGCGACCTCGGCGTGCTCACCCTGGGCGTCCCGGTCAAGGCCACACCGATCCGCATGGTCACCTCCGGCGACACCGCGTCCTACGCGACCGGCACCAGCGCCAAGGTGTACGGCTGGGGTCGCACCAGCTCCACGAGCCAGGACATCTCGCAGACGCTGAAAACGACCGCGCTCACCCTGCACTCCGACAGCGCCTGCACCGGCGCCTACGACACGGCCTACGTCGCGGGCCGCATGGTCTGCGCGGGCACCCAGAGCGGAAGCGACACCGGTACCAGCGCGACCTGCAACGGCGACTCCGGTGGCCCGCTCGTGGTGGGCGGCCGGATCGCCGGAGTGGTCTCCTGGGGCGTCACCGACTGCGTGAAGCAGGGCTACTACAGCGTCTTCACCAAGGTCGGCGCCTACGTCGGCTCGGCCTACCCGCAGATCGACGACAGCAACCTGAGCTACAAGGACAACAAGGCCGACCTCTTCGTGCGCGCCTCGTCCACGAAGACCGGCTACGAGAAGGACTCCAAGGGCACGTCCTTCGGCTCCCGCATCTCCTGGGGCGACTGGGGCGGGGTCAACCTCGCCCTCCAGGCCGACCTGAACCGGGACGGCTACCAGGACGTCGTCTACCGGGTCAGCTCCACCGGCGACGTGTACTGGGAGCACTTCGTCCTCAACAGCGCCCGCACCAGCGGGAGCTGGACCGAGACGAAGATCTTCACCGGCTGGAAGACGCGCAAGCGGATCATCACCCCTGGCGACGTCACCGGCGACTACCTGCCCGACGTGCTCTCCGTCGATTCCAACGGCGCGCTGTGGCTGTACGCGGGCAAGGGCAACGGGACCTTCGCCGCCAAGGTGAAGGTGGGCACCGGCTGGGACCAGTACAACTCGGTGCGCGGCCACGGGGACTTCAACGGTGACGGCAGGGCCGACCTGCTCGCCCGCAAGTCGAGCAACGGCGACCTGTACCTGTACAAGGGCACCGGCAAGTCCGGCTCCGGCGCCTTCTCCACCCGGGTCAAGGTGCGCAGCGGCTGGACCGGCTACAACGCCTTCGACGCGGTCGGCGACGTGAGCGGCGACGGCAAGGCCGACTTCCTGGCCCGCACCCCCGGCGGAACCCTGTACCTGTACAAGGGCACCGGAAAGGGCACAAGCGAGATCTTTGCCACACGGGTCTCGGTCGGCACCGGCTTCCAGGCGTACGACATCTGGGGCTGAAAGCGCAGGTGAGCGCGGCCCGCCCAGGACCGCGCGGTCACGCACGGTGCCCGTCGCCGCACGCGGCGGGCACCGTGCGCTGTGCAACCCTGTGCCGAGTTTCTCCGTCTGACCGGGCGGAGCGACGATGGAGCGGTGACGACCGCGCCTGACCCTGAAAGCAGGGGGTAGCCGACCGGACGAGACCTAGGAGTGACGTGTCCGCCGAGAGCACGCCGGAGCCCGGCATAACACAGCCGGTCCCCACCGGCCCGCAGCAAAGAGGCGGGGGCCGCCGCCGCAAGGCCGCAGCACCCGGCAAGCGCCGCAAGGCCCTGCTCGCCACCGCATGGGCAGCCGCAGGCGTGGTCGTGCTGGGCGGTACCGGCCTGGGGTACGTCTACTTCAAGCTCAACGGCAACCTGAAGAGCGTCGACATCAACCAGGCCCTCGGCGACGAGCGGCCCACGAAGATCGACAACGGTTCCGAGAACATCCTGGTCCTCGGCTCGGACACGCGCTCGGGGAAGAACCGGAAGCTGGGCGGCGGCACGGACGACGGCAGCGCCCGCTCCGACACCGCGATGATCGTCCACGTGTACAAGGGACACAAGAGGGCCAGCGTGGTCTCCGTCCCGCGCGACACCCTCATCGACCGCCCCGCCTGCACCGACACCAAGGGCAACGGCTACCCGGCGGCGTCCGGCGTGATGTTCAACTCCGCCTACTCCACCGGCGGCGCCGCCTGTGCCGTGAAGACGGTCGAGTCCCTCAGCGGCATCCGCATGGACCACTACCTCGAGGTCGACTTCGCCGGCTTCCAGAAGCTCATCGACGACCTCGGCGGGGTCCCGGTCACCACGACCAAGGCCATCGCCGACCCGCAGAGCCACCTGAACCTCAAGGCCGGCACCCACACCCTCGACGGTGAGCGGTCGCTCGCCCTGGTCCGCACCCGGCACGGCGTCGGCGACGGCTCCGACCTGGGCCGCATCCAGCTCCAGCAGGCCTTCGTCAAGGCGCTGCTCGACCGGGTCGAGCACGTCGGCGTGCTCAGCAACCCCAAGAAGCTGTACGACGTCGCCGACACCGCCACCAGGACCGTCACCACCGACTCCGACCTCGGCTCGGTCAACGCCCTCGCGGACTTCGCGGGCGGCCTCAAGGGCATCGGCTCCTCCCACATGAGGATGGTCACGATGCCGGTCCAGTACGACCCGGCCGACCCCAACCGGGTCCTCCTGCAGAAGGCCAAGGCCCAGCTGATCTGGAAGGCCCTGAAGAACGACAGGCCCATTCCCGCGTCGGCCACGAAGGGCACCGCGGCGGGCGGGGCCAAGGGCGTCGTCAGCGGCTGACACCCGCACCGGGCCGTCCCCGCACCCGGACAGCCCCCGTGCCGGGCTCCGGAGAGCCGCCGGGGAACCGCCCGGGGAATATACGGCCCGGCCCCCCGGTTTTGGGGGATGGCGCCAGTCCTGGCAGACTGGTACGTCGGCTCCGGTTCACGCTCTCGCATCCCGCGGCTGCGACCCGGCGCCCTCCCGAAACCTAGGAGACACCTTGAAGCGCGACATCCACCCCGAGTACGTCGAGACGCAGGTCAGCTGCACCTGTGGCGCGTCGTTCACCACCCGCAGCACCATCGAGTCCGGCACCATCCGGGCCGAGGTCTGCTCCGAGTGCCACCCGTTCTACACGGGCAAGCAGAAGATCCTCGACACCGGTGGCCGTGTGGCCCGCTTCGAGGCCCGCTTCGGCAAGGCCGCCGGCTCCAAGAAGTAGCGAGCCCCATATCGCCGGTCCACGGTCGCGCCCTCCTGCGGGGTGTGCCCGGGACCGGCGTTTTTGGTCGCCCGCCCTTGCCCTCACCGCAGTATCAGGAGCCGAAAGATGTTCGAGGCCGTCGATGAACTCGTCGCCGAGCACGCCGACCTGGAGAAGAAGCTCGCCGACCCGTCGGTCCACGCCGACCAGGCCAACGCGCGCAAGCTGAACAAGCGCTACGCCGAGCTCACCCCGATCGTCGCCACGTACCGCTCCTGGAAGCAGAACGGCGACGACATCGAGACCGCGCGCGAATTCGCCGCGGACGACCCCGACTTCGCCGCCGAGGTCAAGGATCTGGAGAAGCAGCGCGAGGAGCTGACCGAGAAGCTGCGCCTGCTGCTCGTCCCGCGCGACCCCAGTGACGACAAGGACGTCATCCTGGAGATCAAGGCCGGCGCCGGTGGTGACGAGTCCGCGCTGTTCGCCGGCGACCTGCTGCGCATGTACCTGCGCTACGCCGAGCGGATCGGCTGGAAGACCGAGATCATCGACGCCACCGAGTCCGAGCTGGGCGGCTACAAGGACGTCCAGGTCGCGGTGAAGGCCCGCGGGCAGATCGAACCCGGTCAGGGCGTGTGGGCCCGGCTGAAGTACGAGGGCGGCGTGCACCGCGTGCAGCGCGTCCCGGCCACCGAGTCCCAGGGCCGTATCCACACCTCCGCCGCCGGTGTCCTCGTGACCCCCGAGGCCGAGGAGGTCGACGTCGAGATCAACCCGAACGACCTGCGGATCGACGTCTACCGGTCCTCCGGGCCCGGCGGCCAGTCGGTCAACACCACCGACTCCGCGGTGCGCATCACGCACCTGCCGACCGGAGTCGTCGCCTCCTGCCAGAACGAGAAGAGCCAGCTGCAGAACAAGGAGCAGGCGCTGCGTATCCTGCGCTCCAGGCTGCTCGCGGCGGCGCAGGAGGAGGCGGAACGGGAAGCGGCCGACGCCCGCCGCAGCCAGGTCCGCACCGTCGACCGCTCCGAGAAGATCCGCACCTACAACTTCCCGGAGAACCGCATCTCGGACCACCGCGTCGGCTTCAAGGCGTACAACCTGGACCAGGTCCTGGACGGCGACCTCGCCGCGCTGATCCAGGCCTGCGTCGACGCCGACTCGGCGGCGAAGCTGGCGGCCGCGTAAGAGGCGCGTACGAGTTACACGGAGGACTTGCGTGCAGTCACCATCGGGGGGGCGCCCCCCAAGCCCCCGCAGTCTGCTGCTCGCCGAGGTGGCCCAGGCCACCCAGCGGCTGGCCGACGCAGGCGTGCCCTCGCCGCGCACCGACGCGGAGGAGCTCGCCGCGTTCGTGCACGGCGTGAAGCGGGGCCAGCTGCACTCCGTCAAGGACTCCGACTTCGACGCCCGGTACTGGGAGGTCATCGCCCGGCGTGAGCAGCGCGAGCCGCTGCAGCACATCACCGGGCGGGCCTACTTCCGGTACCTGGAGCTCCAGGTGGGGCCGGGTGTGTTCGTGCCCCGGCCGGAGACCGAGTCCGTGGTGGGCTGGGCGATAGACGCCGTGCGCGCCATGGACGTGGTCGAGCCCTGCATCGTCGACCTGTGCACCGGCTCCGGCGCCATCGCGCTCGCGCTCGCCCAGGAGGTGCCGCGCTCGCGGGTGCACGCCGTGGAGCTGAGCGAGGAAGCGCTCCAGTGGACCCGCAAGAACGTCGAGGGGTCCAGGGTCGACCTGCGCCAGGGCGACGCCCTGACCGCCTTCCCGGACCTCGACGGCCAGGTCGACCTGGTCATCTCCAACCCTCCGTACATCCCGCTCACCGAGTGGGAGTACGTCGCGCCCGAGGCCCGTGACTACGACCCGGAGATGGCGTTGTTCTCCGGCGAGGACGGCCTCGACCTCATCCGCGGCATCGAGCGCACCGCGCACCGGCTGCTGCGGCCCGGCGGGGTCGTCGTCATCGAGCACGCTGACACCCAGGGCGGCCAGGTGCCCTGGATCTTCACCGAGGAGCGCGGCTGGGCCGACGCGGCCGACCACCCGGACCTCAACAACCGCCCCCGGTTCGCGACCGCCCGCAAGGCGCTGCCGTGAGCACCCCGACGACTTCCAGCCCGCAGTACCCGCATGAGGAGGCTCGCTAGACATGGCACGGCGATACGACACCAACGACGCGACCGACCGTGTGACGGGTCTGCGCGAGGCCGCGTCCGCCGTCCGCCGGGGCGAGCTGGTGGTGCTGCCGACCGACACGGTCTACGGCATCGGCGCCGACGCGTTCTCCGCGGAGGCGGTCGCCGACGTGCTGGCCGCCAAGGGCCGGGGCCGCAACATGCCCACCCCCGTCCTGATCGGCTCCCCGAACACCCTGCACGGCCTCGTCACGGACTTCTCCGAGCTGGCCTGGGAACTGGTCGACGCCTTCTGGCCGGGCGCCCTCACGCTCGTCGCCCGGCACCAGCCGTCCCTGCAGTGGGACCTGGGCGACACCCGGGGCACGGTGGCCGTGCGCATGCCGCTGCACCCGGTCGCCATCGAGCTGCTCACCGAGGTCGGCCCGATGGCCGTGACCTCGGCCAACCTCACCGGTCACCCGGCGCCCGAGGACTGCGACGCCGCCCAGCGGATGCTCGGCGACTCCGTCTCCGTCTACCTCGACGGCGGCCCGACGCCCGGCAACGTGCCGTCGTCCATCGTGGACGTCACGGGCGAGGTGCCGGTCCTGCTGCGGGAGGGCGCGCTCTCCCCGGAGGAGCTGCGGAAGGTCGTACCCGACCTCGAGGTGGCGAATTGACGGCCCCTGACGCGGGGCGTGGCATAGGAAGGGAGAGCGCCGCGGAGATCACGACGACGTTCGTCGGGCTTCCGCATGACTGCTTCCGCATCCTCCACGTCAGCACCGGCAACGTGTGCCGCTCACCGATCACCGAGCGGCTGACCCGTCATTTCGTGACGGAGCGGCTCGGTGTGCTCGGTGGCGGGCTGATCGTGGAGAGCGCCGGCACCTGGGGCCACGAGGGCGCGCCGATGGAGGCCAACGCGGAGACCGTGCTGGCCGAGTTCGGCGCCGACGCCTCCGGGTTCACCGGCCGGGAACTGCTGGACGAGCACGTCATCATGGCCGACCTCGTTCTCACGGCCACCCGCGACCACCGCGCCCAGGTCATCTCCATGGGCCACTCGGCGGGCCTGCGCACCTTCACGCTGAAGGAGTTCACCCGCCTGGTGCGCGCCATAGACCCCGCCACGCTGCCTCCGCTGGAGGACGGCGTGGTGGTGCGTGCGCGCGCCCTGGTGCGCGCTGCGGCCGCGCTGCGCGGCTGGCTGCTGGCGCCGACCGCGGAGGCGGACGAGGTGTACGACCCGTACGGGGCGCCGTTGACCTTCTTCCGCTCGATCGGCGACGAGATACACGAGGCCCTCGATCCCGTGGTGACCGCTCTGACCGGGGTCCCCGCCCGCGCGTGACGCGGGCGGGCGCCGTCCGTCTGCCGGGCGTACGACGCCGACATCGGGTGGGGAAACCCGCGCGTACCGGACATCTCGGGCCTACATTGGACTCACGTCACCGTCGACCGCCCGGAGCCCGCCATGTCGGTCACCCGCACCCTCGAGACCGATGTCCTGCGGGAACAGGATCCCGAGCTCGCCGACATCCTGTTCGCGGAGGCGGACCGGCAGTCGACGACGCTCCAGCTCATCGCCGCCGAGAACTTCACCTCCCCGGCAGTGCTGGCCGCCCTCGGCTCGCCGCTCGCCAACAAGTACGCCGAGGGCTATCCCGGCGCCCGGCACCACGGCGGCTGCGAGATCGTCGACGTCGCCGAACGCCTGGCCGTCGAGCGGGCCATGGCGCTGTTCGGCGCCGAGCACGCCAATGTGCAGTCCCACTCGGGCTCCTCGGCCGTCCTGGCCGCCTACGCCGCCCTGCTGCGCCCCGGCGACACCGTCCTCGCCCTGGGGCTGCCCCACGGCGGCCATCTCACCCACGGCTCGCCCGCGAACTTCTCCGGCCGCTGGTTCGACTTCGTCGGCTACGGCGTTGACGCCGAGACCGGGCTCGTCGACCGCGACCAGGTCCGGCACCTGGCCCGCAACCACCGGCCCAAGGCCATCGTCTGCGGCTCCATCGCCTATCCCCGCCACCTCGACCACGCCTTCTTCCGGGACGTCGCCGACGAGGTCGGGGCGTATCTGATCGCCGACGCCGCGCACCCCATCGGTCTGGTCGCCGGGGGAGCGGCGCCCAGCCCGGTGCCGTACGCCGACATCGTGTGCGCCACCACGCACAAGGTGCTGCGCGGCCCGCGCGGCGGGATGATCCTGTGCGGGGCGGAGCTGGCGGAGCGGGTGGACCGGGCCGTGTTCCCCTTCACCCAGGGCGGCGCGCAGATGCACTCCATCGCCGCCAAGGCCGTCGCCTTCGGCGAGGCGGCGACCCCGGCCTTCAGCGACTACGCCCACCAGGTGGTCGCCAACGCGCGGGTGCTCGCCGGCCATCTGACCGCCGAGGGGCTGGGCGTGATCACCGGCGGCACCGACACCCACATGATCATCGTCGATCCGGCCCCGCTCGGTGTCGACGGACGCGCCGCGCGCGGGCGGCTCGCGGCCGCCGGCATCGTGCTGGACTGCTGTGTCCTTCCCCACGGCGACGGCCGCGGGCTGCGCCTGGGCACGGCCGCGGTGACGACGCAGGGCATGGGGGAGCCGGAGATGGTCCGGATCGCCGCGCTCATGGGCGCCGCGCTGCGGGGCGAGGGGGAACCGGCCGCCGCGCGGGCCGAGGTGCGTGAGCTGACCGGCGGTTTCCCACCGTATCCGGGGTGAACCGGGGCAGGCGGAGAGGGCGTGCATCCGGACGCGCGCGGTGGCACACAGCCACCCGTGCAACCATCGTCGCTACCCGGAAGTCCTCATCCATAAGCGTCCGTCGCTAGGGTGTGGGGCTGTGATGGCCAGCGAGACCTGTGGGGAAGCCCGTGCGTGAATACCTGCTGACGCTCTGCATCACGGCCGCGGTGACGTACCTGCTGACAGGGCCGGTACGGAAGTTCGCGATCGTGGCGGGGGCGATGCCGGAGATCCGGGCACGTGACGTGCACCGGGAACCCACTCCGCGGCTCGGCGGGATCGCGATGTTCTTCGGACTGTGCGCGGGCCTGCTGGTGGCGGACCACCTGACCAACCTCAACGAGGTCTTCGCCAAGTCCAACGAGCCGCGGGCGTTGCTCTCCGGGGCCGCGCTGATCTGGCTGATCGGCGTCCTGGACGACAAGTTCGAGATCGACGCGCTGATCAAGCTCGGCGGCCAGATGATCGCCGCCGGCGTCATGGTCATGCAGGGTCTGACGATCCTGTGGCTGCCCGTCCCGGGCATCGGCAACGTGGCGCTGACCCAGTGGCAGGGCACCCTGCTCACGGTGGCGCTGGTCGTCATCACGATCAACGCGGTGAACTTCGTGGACGGCCTCGACGGCCTGGCCTCCGGCATGGTCTGCATCGCGGCGGCCGCGTTCTTCCTGTACGCCTACCGGATCTGGTACTCGTACGGCATCGAGGCCGCCGCTCCGGCGACGCTGTTCTCGGCCATCCTGATGGGCATGTGCCTGGGCTTCCTGCCGCACAACATGCATCCGGCGCGGATCTTCATGGGCGACTCCGGCTCGATGCTGATCGGGCTGGTGCTGGCCGCCGGCGCGATCTCCATCACCGGTCAGGTGGACCCGGACGCGCTGGCCCTGTTCACGGGTTCGGAGAAGGCGGCGGTACACCAGACGGTGCCCGTCTACATCCCGCTGCTGCTGCCCCTGACGATCATCGCCGTGCCCGCCGCGGACCTGGTGCTGGCCATCGTCCGCCGCACCTGGCGCGGACAGTCGCCGTTCGCCGCGGACCGCGGCCATCTGCACCACCGCCTGCTGGAGATCGGCCACTCGCACAGCAGGGCGGTGCTGATCATGTACTTCTGGTCGGCGCTGATCGGCTTCGGCGCGCTCGCCTACTCGGTCAACTCGGCGTCGATGTGGATCGTGCTCGGTGTGGTCTTCCTGAGCGCCATCGGCCTGATCCTGCTCCTGCTGCCCCGCTTCACGCCCCGGGTCCCCGCCTGGGCCCAGCACTTCGTGCCGCCGCGGTACCGGCGCACGGCCGAGGAGCCGGCGCTGTCCGCGGAGGCAGCGGTGCAGGAGCCGTCGGCGGCCGAGGAGCGGACCCCCGTCGCAGCCGGTACGACAGGGGTCAACGGGGCGACGGCCATCGGCCCTCGTTCGCGTATCGGCAAGGCCACAAGGTAAGAATCTGACTAGAGCATTGCCATCTCGTGGGGGAGCAAAGCCCCCCAATACCAGACAAACAGGCCTGATTTTTGCACAGACGCGCACTGTCACTCTCATGTGTGACAGCAAGCACACCCCCCAGGTAAAGACCTCATCAAATAGTTTGTGATACGGTTCACGAGAACCCGGGATAGAACCGAAGGACCGTAGTGCGACGGTCCACCGGTGTGAGGTCTCGACTACTCGGCCCGGGACTACGCTCGTCCATGACGACACCTGCCCCCTGTGAAAGCGGAGTTGCCGCCATGCCGTCCAAAGACGCCCGGAACCTACTGCAGATCGCTGTGCCCGCAGCGGCCGCCGGCGTGATCGCCGTCGCCGTGAGCGCCGCGGTCGCGGGGGGCAAGGGTGCGCTCGGCGCGGCTGTCGGCACGGTGCTGGCCATCCTGTTCATGGGGATCGGCCTCTACGTGCTGCAGTGGACGGCAAAAACGCTCCCGCAGCTGTTCCAGGCCATGGGGCTGATGCTCTACATGGCTCAGCTGCTGCTCCTCCTGATCTTCGTCGCCGTCTTCAAGGGCACCTCTCTCTTCAACGCCAAGGCGTTCGCCGTGTCGCTCGTCGTCACGACCGTCGTGTGGATGGCCGCGCAGGCGCGCGCCCACATGAAGGCCAAGATCTTCTACGTCGATCCCGACTCCGCGAAGAGTGAGAAGCACGAGAAGACGGGGCCGCCGTCGTGAGGGGTAGGGGCGGGATAAAGGCCAGTGACATCTCCTGCTATCGTCCGGTGCCAACTGCGGCATCGCGGGCGCGGGCATCCGAGCTGACGCCTGCTCAATCGCGAGGCTTGATGCCCCCCAGCCGCCCCCACATCCGTAACACCAGTCCGGTGCCGATCAGCGGCCCTGTGCCGCGCCGACACAACGAGGTTGCCGTACCCATGCGTCACGCCGAAGGAGCCCGCGGTGAGTGCTGACCAGACCCAGCTCGCCTTTGACTGGAGTTGTCGGATCATGTCCGACAACGGGTGTGGCTTCCCGGCTCCGGGCCTGCACTCGTTCCTGTTCAAGCCGATGGCCACGGTCGGCGGCTTCGAATTCAACAAGGTGATGCTGCTCGCGCTCGTCACCACGGTCGTCGTCATCGCCTTCTTCTGGGCCGCCTTCGGCAACGCCAAGGTCATCCCGGGCAAGCTGCAGATGATCGGCGAGGCCGGCTACGACTTCGTGCGCCGAGGCATCGTCTACGAGACGCTCGGCAAGCGCGAGGGCGAGAAGTGGGTGCCGCTCATGGTCTCCCTCTTCTTCTTCGTCTGGCTGATGAACATCTGGTCCGTGATTCCGCTGGCCCAGTTCCCGGTCTCGTCGGTCTTCGCCTTCCCCGTGGTGCTCGCCCTGCTCGTCTGGGTCCTCTGGGTCGGGCTGACCTTCAAGCGTCACGGTTTCGTCGGCTTCTTCAAGAACGTCACGGGCTACGACAAGTCGCTCGGCGCCGTGCTGCCGCTCGTCATGGTCATCGAGTTCTTCTCGAACCTGCTCGTCCGCCCGTTCACGCACGCGGTGCGACTCTTCGCCAACATGTTCGCCGGTCACCTGATGCTGGTGATGTTCACCGTCGCCTCCTGGTACCTGCTGAACAGCTGGATGATCCCGGCCGCCGGCATCTCGTTCGTGATGACCATGGTCATGATCTGCTTCGAGCTTTTCGTGCAGGCCGTCCAGGCGTACGTCTTCGTACTGCTGGCCTGCTCCTACATTCAGGGCGCTCTCGCCGAGCACCACTGAGCCTCAACACACCCCCAGTCGTCCGGTGGCCAATCCCCACCGGTCCGTAAAGAGAAGGAAGATTCAGCATGGCTGCCACTGAGACCCTCGCCGCTGTCTCCGGTTCCCTCGGTTCCGTCGGTTACGGCCTCTCGGCCATCGGCCCCGGCATCGGCGTCGGCATCATCTTCGGTAACGGCACCCAGGCCCTCGCTCGTCAGCCCGAGGCGGCCGGCCTGATCCGTGCCAACCAGATCCTGGGCTTCGCCTTCTGTGAGGCGCTCGCCCTCATCGGCATCGTTATGCCGTTCGTGTTCGGTAAGTAATTACCTCTTACCCGACACGAAACGACGAAAGGCACTGATGTGATCGCCAACCTGGCACAGCTGGCGGCCGAGGAGACCGAGCAGAACCCGCTCATCCCGGCCGGCCCCGAGCTGCTCGTCGGCACCATCGCCTTCGCCATCGTGTTCTTCTTCTTCTGGAAGAAGCTGCTTCCGAACATCAACAAGGTTCTGGAGGAGCGTCGCGCGGCGATCGAAGGCGGCATCGAAGAGGCCGACGCCATGAAGGTCGAGGCCCAGAGCGTCCTTGAGCAGTACAAGGCTCAGCTCGCCGAGGCCCGGCACGAGGCCGCGCGTCTGCGCCAGGAGGCGCAGGAGCAGGGTGCCACGCTCATCGCCGAGATGCGGGCCGAGGGCCAGCGGCAGCGCGAGGAGATCGTCGCCGCCGGTCACTCCCAGATCGAGGCCGACCGCAAGGCCGCCGCGGGCGCGCTCCGCCAGGACGTCGGCAAGCTCGCCACCGACCTGGCCGGCAAGCTCGTCGGTGAGTCCCTCGAGGACCACGCCCGGCAGAGCCGTGTGATCGACCGCTTCCTCGACGAGCTCGAGGAGAAGGCCGAGGCCACGCGATGAACGGAGCGAGCCGCGAGGCCCTCGCAGCCGCACGTGAGCGTCTCGACGCGCTGACGGACTCCACGTCCGTGGACGCGACGAAGCTCGCGGACGAGCTGGCGGCCGTCACCGCGCTGCTCGACCGCGAGCCCAGCCTGCGTCGGGTCTTCACCGACCCGGCGCAGCCCGGTGAGGCCAAGGCCGAGCTGGTCCAGCGCCTGATCGGCGGTCAGGTCGGCACGACCACCGTCGACCTGGTGTCCGGCATGGTCCGTTCCCGCTGGTCGCAGTCGCGCGACCTGGTGGACGCCCTGGAGGAGCTGGCGAACGTCGCCGACCTCACCTCGGCGCAGAAGACGGGCACGCTCGACGACGTCGAGGACGAGCTGTTCCGGTTCGGCCGGATCGTCTCCTCGAACACCGAGCTGCGTGCCGCGCTCACCGACCGCTCGGCGAGCGTCTCGGCCAAGGCCGAGCTGCTGCGCCGGCTCCTCGGCGGCCGGGCCAAGCCCGCCACCGAGCGTCTGGTCGCGCGCCTGGTGTCCGCGCCCCGTGGACGTAGCCTGGAAGCGGGACTGGAGTCCCTGTCCAAGCTCGCCGCCGAGCGCCGGGACCGCATGGTCGCCGTCGTCACGTCGGCGGTGCCGCTTAGCGACGGGCAGAAGCAGCGCCTCGGCGCCGCCCTGACCAAGCTCTACGGCCGCCGGATGCACCTCAACCTGGACGTCGACCCCGAGGTCGTCGGCGGGGTCCGGGTGCAGGTCGGTGACGAGGTCATCAACGGCTCCATCGCGGACCGGCTGGAGGACGCGGCCCGCCGCATGGCGAGCTAGCGACACCTCGGCAATCGAGAAAACGCAAGACGTGCTTACGGCCCTGGTTGGGCCGTGCAGAGGATTCACCTCATTCAGGGGGGAGTCCCCATCCCCCCAAAGTGAAACTTCGGGCCCAACAAGGAGAGCAGGGAACCCAGATGGCGGAGCTCACGATCCGGCCGGAGGAGATCCGGGACGCGCTGGAGAACTTCGTCCAGTCGTACAAGCCGGACGCGGCCTCGCGCGAGGAGGTCGGTACGGTCACCGTCGCCGGCGACGGTATCGCCAAGATCGAGGGCCTGCCCTCGGCCATGGCGAACGAGCTGCTGAAGTTCGAGGACGGCTCCCTCGGTCTCGCGCTGAACCTGGAAGAGCGCGAGATCGGTGCCGTCGTACTCGGTGAGTTCAGCGGTATCGAGGAGGGGCAGCCGGTGCACCGCACCGGTGAGGTCCTCTCCGTCGCGGTCGGCGAGGGCTACCTCGGCCGCGTAGTCGACCCGCTCGGCAACCCGATCGACGGCCTCGGCGAGATCGAGACGTCCGGCCGCCGCGCCCTCGAGCTGCAGGCCCCCACGGTCATGCAGCGCAAGTCGGTGCACGAGCCGATGGAGACCGGCTACAAGGCCGTCGACGCCATGACCCCGATCGGCCGTGGTCAGCGTCAGCTGATCATCGGTGACCGCCAGACCGGCAAGACCGCCCTGGCCGTCGACACGATCATCAACCAGCGCGACAACTGGCGCTCGGGCGACCCGAAGAAGCAGGTCCGCTGCATCTACGTCGCCATCGGCCAGAAGGGCTCCACCATCGCCGGCGTGCGCCGTGCGCTGGAGGAGAACGGCGCCCTGGAGTACACGACCATCGTCGCCGCCCCGGCGTCCGACCCGGCCGGCTTCAAGTACCTGGCGCCGTACACCGGTTCGGCCATCGGTCAGCAGTGGATGTACGAGGGCAAGCACGTCCTGATCATCTTCGACGACCTGTCGAAGCAGGCCGACGCCTACCGCGCCGTGTCGCTGCTGCTGCGCCGCCCGCCGGGCCGTGAGGCCTACCCGGGTGACGTCTTCTACCTGCACTCCCGTCTGCTGGAGCGCTGCGCCAAGCTCTCGGACGAGATGGGCGCCGGCTCGATGACCGGTCTCCCGATCGTCGAGACCAAGGCCAACGACGTGTCGGCGTTCATCCCGACCAACGTCATCTCCATCACCGACGGCCAGTGCTTCCTGGAGTCGGACCTGTTCAACGCCGGTCAGCGCCCCGCGCTGAACGTCGGTATCTCCGTCTCCCGAGTCGGTGGTTCCGCGCAGCACAAGGCGATGCGCCAGGTTTCCGGCCGCCTCCGTGTGGACCTCGCCCAGTTCCGTGAGCTCGAGGCGTTCGCCGCCTTCGGTTCCGACCTGGACGCGGCCTCGAAGGCCCAGCTGGAGCGCGGTCAGCGCATGGTCGAGCTGCTGAAGCAGGACCAGTACCAGCCGATGTCGACCGAGGACCAGGTCGTCTCCGTCTGGGCCGGCACCAACGGCCGTATGGACGAGGTTCCGGTCGCCGACATCCGCCGCTTCGAGCGCGAGCTGCTGGACTACCTGCACCGCAAGGAGCAGGGCCTGATGACCTCCATCCGTGAGGGCGCCAAGATGTCGAACGACACGATCCAGGCGATCGACGACGCCGTCGCGGAGTTCAAGAAGCAGTTCGAGACCTCGGACGGCAAGCTGCTCGGCGAGGACACTCCTGCCGCTGCCGCCAAGTGACGTAAGGAAGGGACCTGACTCATGGGAGCCCAGCTCCGGGTCTACAAGCGTCGCATCCGATCCGTCAGCGCGACCAAGAAGATCACCAAGGCGATGGAGATGATCGCCGCCTCGCGCGTCGTCAAGGCGCAGCGCAAGGTGGCGGCCTCCACGCCGTACGCGACCGAGCTGACGCGCGCGGTCACGGCGGTCGGTACGGGTTCGAACACCAAGCACCCGCTCACCACGGAGGCGGAGAACCCGGCGCGCGCCGCGGTTCTGCTCCTCACGAGCGACCGCGGTCTGGCCGGCGCCTTCAACTCCAACGCCATCAAGGCGGCGGAGCAGCTGACCGAGCGCCTGGAGCGCGAGGGCAAGCAGGTCGACACGTACATCGTCGGCCGCCGTGGTGTCGCCCACTACAACTTCCGTGAGCGCAAGGTCGCGGAGTCGTTCACGGGCTTCACCGACGAGCCCTCGTACGCGGACGCCAAGAAGGTCGCGGCGCCCCTGATCGAGGCCATCGAGAAGGAGACGGCGGACGGCGGCGTGGACGAACTCCACATCGTCTACACCGAGTTCGTCTCGATGATGACGCAGACCGCGCTCGACGCCAGGCTGCTGCCGCTGCGTCTCGAAGAGGTCGCCGAGGAGGCCGCCCCCAAGGGCGAGATCCTCCCGCTGTACGACTTCGAGCCGTCGGCGGAGGACGTCCTCGACGCCCTGCTGCCGCGCTACGTGGAGAGCCGGATCTACAACGCGCTGCTCCAGTCGGCCGCTTCGAAGCACGCCGCCACGCGGCGCGCGATGAAGTCGGCCACCGACAACGCGGGCGAGCTGATCAACACGCTCTCCCGTCTTGCCAACGCGGCCCGCCAGGCCGAAATCACCCAGGAAATCAGCGAGATCGTCGGTGGCGCCAGCGCCCTGGCCGACGCGACCGCGGGGAGTGACCGATAATGACCACCACTGTTGAGACCGCGACGGCTACGGGCCGCGTCGCCCGGGTCATCGGCCCGGTCGTCGACGTGGAGTTCCCCGTCGACGCGATGCCGGAAATCTACAACGCCCTTCACGTCGAGGTGGCCGACCCGGCCAACGCCGGCGAGAAGAAGACGCTGACCCTGGAGGTCGCCCAGCACCTGGGTGACGGCCTGGTCCGCACCATCTCCATGCAGCCCACCGACGGTCTGGTCCGCCAGGCCCCGGTCACCGACACCGGCAACTCCATCACGGTGCCCGTCGGTGACTTCACCAAGGGCAAGGTGTTCAACACCCTCGGTGAGGTGCTGAACGTCGACGAGCAGTACGAGGGCGAGCGCTGGGGCATCCACCGCAAGGCCCCGAACTTCGACGAGCTCGAGTCGAAGACCGAGATGTTCGAGACCGGCGTCAAGGTCATCGACCTGCTGACCCCGTACGTCAAGGGCGGCAAGATCGGTCTGTTCGGCGGCGCCGGCGTCGGCAAGACGGTGCTCATCCAGGAGATGATCTACCGTGTCGCCAACAACCACGACGGTGTCTCCGTGTTCGCCGGTGTCGGTGAGCGCACCCGTGAGGGCAACGACCTGATCGAGGAGATGTCGGACTCCGGCGTCATCGACAAGACCGCGCTGGTCTTCGGTCAGATGGACGAGCCGCCGGGCACCCGTCTGCGCGTCGCGCTGGCCGGCCTCACCATGGCCGAGTACTTCCGTGACGTCCAGAAGCAGGACGTGCTGTTCTTCATCGACAACATCTTCCGCTTCACGCAGGCCGGTTCCGAGGTCTCGACCCTGCTCGGCCGTATGCCGTCCGCGGTGGGTTACCAGCCGAACCTGGCTGACGAGATGGGCCTCCTCCAGGAGCGCATCACCTCGACCCGCGGTCACTCGATCACCTCGATGCAGGCGATCTACGTCCCCGCGGACGACCTGACCGACCCGGCCCCGGCCACCACCTTCGCCCACCTCGACGCGACGACGGTTCTCTCCCGTCCGATCTCCGAGAAGGGCATCTACCCGGCCGTGGACCCGCTGGACTCCACGTCCCGGATCCTGGACCCGCGCTACATCGCCGCGGATCACTACAACGCGGCCATGCGCGTGAAGACGATCCTGCAGAAGTACAAGGACCTCCAGGACATCATCGCGATCCTCGGTATCGACGAGCTCGGCGAGGAGGACAAGCTCGTCGTCCACCGTGCCCGTCGCGTGGAGCGCTTCCTGTCCCAGAACACCCACGTCGCCAAGCAGTTCACCGGCGTGGACGGTTCGGACGTGCCGCTGGACGAGTCGATCGCCGCGTTCAACGCGATCTGCGACGGCGAGTACGACCACTTCCCGGAGCAGGCGTTCTTCATGTGCGGTGGTCTTGAGGACCTCAAGAACAACGCCAAGGAGCTGGGCGTCTCCTGAGCCCCGTGCTCTCGGTGAGGGGGCGGGTGCGTCCCGCCCCCTCACCCACGCCCCCTAGAATTGACCCCAACACCCGGCACCCCCGCCGGGTGGTGACCCGAGGAGCCACCCTTGGCTGCTGAGCTGCACGTCGAGCTGGTCGCCGCGGACCGCCAGGTCTGGTCCGGCGAGGCCACCCTGGTCGTCGCGCGCACCACGTCCGGCGACATCGGCGTCATGCCCGGTCACCAGCCGCTGCTCGGTGTGCTGGAGTCGGGCCCGGTGACCATCCGTACGAGTGATGGTGGAACGGTCGTCGCCGCGGTGCACGGCGGTTTCATCTCGTTCGCGGACGACAAGCTGTCGCTGCTGGCCGAGATCGCCGAGCTGTCGGACGAGATCGATGTCCAGCGCACGGAGCGCGAGCTCGAGCGCGCGAAGGCGGAGGACGACGCGGAGGCGGAGCGCCGCGCCGACGTCCGCCTGCGGGCGGCTACGGCGGCGCGTTGATCCAGCGCGCGGTGTGATGACGTCACTCAGCCGCGGTCGGTCCGGAGCAATCCGGTACCGACCGCGGCTGAGGCGGATGTGGGTGTTTTTTGGTTTTCATTACTCAGTTGTTAGCGCAGTGACACTGTCTGGGAGACGAGGAGGTCGGTGCCGATGGTCCTCGCTCTGACTGTGTGCGGGATCGTGGTCGCGCTCGTAGTGGTCGGACTGTTCCTGTTCGGGCTGCGCCGCAGACTCATCCAGCGCTCCGGCGGAACCTTCGACTGTTCGCTGCGCTGGGACGTGCCCGAGAAAGCGGACGCGGGCGGCAAGGGCTGGAGCTACGGCGTCGCCCGCTACAACGGCGACCGGATCGAGTGGTACCGGGTCTTCTCCTACGCCCTGCGTCCGCGCCGTGTCCTGGAGCGCGCCGCCATCGAGGTGGTCGGCCGCCGGCTCCCCGAGGGCGAGGAGGAGCTGGCGCTGCTCTCCGACGCGGTGATCCTCGCCTGCAGCCACCGCGGCACCCGCCTCGAACTGGCGATGAGCGAGGACGCGCTGACCGGATTTCTCGCGTGGCTGGAAGCGGCCCCGCCCGGACAGCGGGTGAACGTGGCGTAGCCGCACCCGCTCTCCCCGGCCGAGGCGGAGGAGAGCGAATGCGGCTCTGAGCGGGTGACGCTCGCCTACAGGTTGTTGCTGATGGCGCTCACCAGCTCGCCGTTGCTGGTGTCACCGCTGAACTCCCAGAAGAACGCGCCGCCCAGGCCCTGGTTCTTGGCCCAGGTCATCTTGCCGGCGATGGTGGCGGGGGTGTCGTAGGACCACCAGTTGCTGCCGCAGTGCGCGTACGCGGTGCCGGCGACGGTGCCGGTGGCCGGGCAGGACGTCTTGAGCACCTTGTAGTCCTCGATGCCCTGCTCGTAGGTGCCCGCCGCCGGACCCGTGGCCGTGCCGCCCGGGGCGTCCTGGGTGACACCGGTCCAGCCGCGGCCGTAGAAGCCGATGCCGATGAGCAGCTTCTTCGACGGGACACCGATCGCCTTGAACTTGGCCATCGCGTCGGCGGTGGTGAAGCCGTCCTTCGGGATGCCGGAGTACGAGGTGAGCGGGGAGTGCGGGGCGGTCGGGCCCTTGGCGTCCCAGGCGCCGAAGAAGTCGTACGTCATCACGTTGTACCAGTCGACGGAGCTCGCGGCCCCGGCGTAGTCGGCGGCCTCGATCTTGCCGCCGTTCGAGCCGTCGGCGGTGGTGGCCGCGGTGACCAGGTTGCCGGTGCCGAACTTGGCGCGCAGCGCGGCCATCACGTTCTTGAAGGCCGCCGCCCCGCTGGTGTCACAGCTCAGACCGCAGGCGTTCGGGTACTCCCAGTCGATGTCGATGCCGTCGAAGACGTCGGCCCAGCGCGGGTCCTCGACCAGGTCGTAGCAGGACTGCGCGAAGGCGGCCGGGTTCTTCGCGGCCTCGCCGAAGCCGCCGGACCAGGTCCAGCCGCCGAAGGACCACAGCACCTTGATGTTCGGGTACTTGGCCTTGAGCTGGCGGAGCTGGTTGAAGTTGCCGCGCAGCGGCTGGTCCCAGGTGTCGGCGGTGCCGCTGACGGACTGGTCGGCGGTGAACGCCTTGTCGTAGTCGGCGTAGGAGTCGCCGATCGCGCACTTGCCGCCGGTCACGTTGCCGAAGGCGTAGTTGATGTGCGTGATCTTGGAGGCGGAGCCGGACGTCACCAGGTTCTTGACGTTGTAGTTGCGGCCGTAGATGCCCCACTCGGTGAAGTAGCCGAGCTTGACCTTGTCGCCGGTGGGCGGGGGAGTGGTGCCGCCGCCGGTGGTGTGCACGGCGACCGCTCCGCTGACCGGTCCGGTCTGGTCGGCGGTGTCGCGGGCCCGCACGGTGTAGGAGTAGTCGGTGCCGGCGGTCAGCCCGCTGTCGGTGTACGAGGTGGCCGTCACCGTGGAGACGACCTTGCCGTCGCGCAGGACGTCGTAGTTCTTGACGCCCTTGTCGTCGGTGGCCGCGCCCCAGGAGAGCTTCACCGAGGTGTCGGTGATGCCGGAGGCCGTCGGGGTGCCGGGGGCGGAGGGTGCCGCGTCACCGGGGACGGTGGTGCCGTCGCAGCTGTCGCCGTTCAGCTTGCAGTTGGACGGGGAGCCGGGACCCGCGCCGTTGAAGCCGAAGGAGACGGTGGCGCCGGGGGCGATGCTGCCGTTGTAGGACTTGTTCTTGGCGGTCCAGTGGGTGCCGGAGTTCGTGACGTCCGCGTCCCACGCGGAGGTGACGGACGTACCGGAGGGGAAGTCCCACTCGACGGTCCAGGAACTGATGGCGCTGGTACCGGTGTTCTTCACGGTCCACTGACCGCCGAAGCCGGTGCCCCAGTCGCTGGTCTTGGTGAAGCTCGCCGTCGCGTTGGCCGCGGCCTGGGCGGGGCTCGCGAGACCGACGAGGCCGGCCAGGGGGAGCAACAGTGTCGCGAACCCTGCCGCGGCTCTGTGTCTGAAGCGCATGCTGCGCCTCCCTCTTCGTTGGGGGTGTCAGGGGCATGACTGAGCCTTCACGCCCACAGTGCCGCGAGAATAGAAAGGTCTGGACCACGTGGTCAATAGGTCTGGACCACTTGTCCCCGGCTCCGGCCGGTTCCCCAACTCCTGTAACTGGACCGCCGCTTGTCCCCCGCCGTGCGATCCGGCCTCCCCGGCAGACGGCTGACATGCGCCTCCGCCGTGCCCCCCGCCGTCTCCGGGCGCCGGGCGGTCTCCGCGTCGGACGGCCCCTCGCCGCCGTCCGGGCGGCCCCCGGAAAACGGCACGACCCGCGCCCTCCATGAGTGGAAGGTCGCGGGCCGCTGGATCCTGGCCGCGCCGGTCGCCCCGGCCGGCTAGCGCTCCCCGCCCGGCACCCACAGCACGTCGCCGGTGTCCTTGTTCGCCGTCCGGGCCAGGATGAACAGCAGGTCGGACAGGCGGTTGAGGTAGGTCGCGGTCAGCGGGTTCATCACCTCGCCGTGCGCCTCCAGCGCCGCCCAGGTGGAGCGCTCGGCCCGGCGGACCACCGTGCACGCCTGGTGCAGCAGGGCGGCGCCGGCGGTGCCGCCCGGGAGGATGAAGGAGCGCAGCTTCTCCAGCCGCTCGTTGAAGCGGTCGCAGTCCGCCTCCAGCCGGTCGATGTAGAACTGCTCGACCCGCAGCGGCGGGAACTCCGGGTTCTCCTTCACCGGCGTCGACAGGTCGGCGCCCACGTCGAACAGGTCGTTCTGGACACGGGTGAGGACCTCGACGATCTCCGCGTCCAGGCCGCCCAGCGCGATCGCCGTGCCGAGCACCGCGTTCGCCTCGTTGGCGTCGGCGTACGCCGAGATCCTGAGGTCCGTCTTGGCGACCCTGCTCATGTCGCCGAGGGCGGTGGTGCCCCGGTCGCCGGTCCTGGTGTAGATGCGCGTCAGATTGACCATGTGACCAGCGTAGTTACGCTCCGGCCGTCCGGAACACGCGTGTGCCCACTGTCACGGTCAGTACGGCGAAACCGACCGCGACGAGACCGCCGTACAGCATGTGCGCGCTCGTGTACCGGCCGATGTAGGCGTCGCGGACCGCGTCCACCAGATAGCGGAACGGCACGCAGTGCGAGAGCACGTCCAGCCAGGCCGGCGCGAGGGTCATCGGGAGCATCAGGCCGGACAGCAGCATCGACGGCATCGACACGGCGTTGATCAGCGGCCCGAACTCCTGCGGGGTGCGCACCTTCATCGCCAGCGCGTACGACAGCGAGGCCAGCGACACCGTGAGCAGGGCGACGAAGGCGAAGCCGATGAGAACGCCCGGCAGCGGTGCGCGCAGCCCCATCACCAGCGCGGCCAGCACCAGCAGCACCGCCTGGAGGACGAAGACCGTGGCGTCGCGAAGGACCCGGCCGAGGAGCAGGGCGAGGCGGCTGACGGGGGTCACCCGCATCCGCTCCAGCACTCCCTGGGCGTTCTCCATGATGACGGTGAAGCCCGCGAACAGGGCGCCGAAGAGACCGAGTTGGAGCAGCAACCCGGGCACCAGCACCTGCCAGGAGCTGCCGTCGCCGCCCAGCGGCAGGCCGGTGAGCAGCGGGCCGAAGAAGAGGAGGTACAGCAGGGGCGTCAGCACACCGAAGAGCAGGGCGAAACGCGAGCGCAGGGACTGACGGAGATAGCGGCCGTAGACGAGGGCCGTGTCGTGCAGCAGCATGCGGGCGTCCTATACGGCGAGGGGAGCGGCGCCGGCCGGGGCGGGACCACGGCCGGTGATGGCGAGGAAGGTGTCCTGGAGGGTGGCGTCGATCGAGCCGCCGTGCGCCAGCTTGAGCGCGCTCGGCGTGCCGTCGGCCACCACGACACCCCGGTCGACGACGACCAGGCGGTCGGCGAGGGCGTCGGCCTCGTCCAGGTAGTGGGTGGTCAGGCAGACGGTCGTGCCGTGCCGGTCGCGCAGCCCGCGGACCAGGTCCCACAGGTCGGCGCGGCTGCCGGGGTCGAGGCCGGTCGTCGGCTCGTCCAGGAACAGCACCTTCGGGCGATGGGTGAGCGCCATCGCGATGTCCAGACGGCGCCGCTGGCCGCCGGAGAGCGCGGCCGTCCTGCGGTCGAGCAGCTCGGTGAGGTCCAGCTCGCGGGCGAGTTCGGCGGTGCGCCGGACCGCCTCGGCCTTGGGCAGGCGGTACATCCGGGCCTGGGTGACCAGCTCCTCCCGGACGGTGATCTGCGGGTCGACGCCGCCGGACTGGGCGACGTAACCGGAGACCCGGCGCACTCCGCCCGGGTCGGTGGCCAGGTCGTGACCGGCGACGGTCGCCGCGCCGCCGGTGGGCTTCAGCAGGGTGGTGAGCATCCGCAGGGTGGTGGTCTTGCCGGCGCCGTTGGGTCCGAGGAGGCCGAGGATCTCGCCCTTGCGGACGGCGAGGTCGACACACCGTACGGCCTCCACCGGACCGGCTTTCGTCTGGAAGGTGCGGGCCAGGCCGGCCGCGCTGATGACTGCTGCCATGGCGTACAGAAAAACAGAGTCCATGAAAGTTTGCAATGTCTCCAAGTTTTCATCGGGCCCAGCGAAGTTAGGATGTGGGCATGGCTGAGGGGCTCAGGGAGCGGAAGAAACGGCAGACCAGGCAGTACATCTCGGATGTCGCCACGGGTCTGTTCGTCGAGCGCGGGTTCGACGCGGTGACGGTCGCGGAGATCGCCGGGGCGGCCGATGTCTCCGTCAACACCGTCTACAACTACTTCCCCGCCAAGGAGGACCTGTTCTTCGACCGCTCCGCCGGCATGGTCGACCGGCTCGCCCGCTGGGTACGCGGCCGCCCGGCGGGCGAGTCGGCGGTCTCCGCGGTGCTGCGCGAACTGCGTGAGGAGGTCGAGGCCGTGTCCCCGCGGGTCGGGCTCATCCCCGGATACGCGGCGTTCATGAGGGTCATCGAGGAGGCCCCCGCCCTGCGCTCCCGGCTGTGGGGAATCGGCCAGGAGGTGCAGTCCACCCTGGAGCGCGAACTGCGCGAGGAGACCGGCGCCGCGGACGACGACGACCTGCCGCACCTGATGGCCGGCCAGATCGGCTGGGTGCACAGTACGGTCATGGCGGTCATCGGCCGGGAGATGGTCAGGGGGCGCGATCCGCGCGATGTCTCGCGGGAGGTGCTCGCCCTCCTCGACGACATCGAGGACCTGCTGAGCGAGAAGGTCCTCACGTACGCGGTGCGCCCCGGGGCCTGAGGGCCCTGAAGTTCCTCGGCGATCTGACTCCGGTGGCCCGGCCCTGCCCTGTGGGAGAGACTTCAGCAGCTCATGCCGTCCACGACCGAACCTGGTGTATCGGTCGACTGGACGCGCATGAACGTGTCCTGGCGCTGGGAATTCCCCCGCGACTACCGACAGTTCATCGAGGCGTACGGGTCCGGGACGATCCAGAACTATCTGGTGGTCCAGGAGCCCGAGCCCCGAGGTGAGCAGCCGAGTTCCGAATTCGGTGGGATGCTTCACGAGACGGTGAACGCCGAGCAGGCCGTAAGGGCCCGTGCGCATCCAGCAGTTGCCGCCCATGTCGATGCCTCTTCCTTCGGCTCTCCGGTCCTGCCGGGCCGGCGTAGGAGGCGGTACTGACATCGACGTCGACGCACAGGCCGTGCGGTGGACCGCGGACGTGACCGGTATCTCACCCCGTGAGACGTGAAACGCGTTACTAACTCCGCCGCTGCGCCCCTCACGGGCGCTAGTGTCCGGCCGAGAGATAGGCCCCGGCGTGACCTTTTCGCCTGCCCGGCGGCGTCCGGTGAAGCAACTGTCCCAGGACGCCGGGATCGAATCCGTGAGCGGACCAGGGGAAGGCAACGCCAGGGCCTGACGACAGCGCGTATCAGGGGAGTCGCACAGTGGCACGGAAGCTCGCCGTCATCGGGGCCGGCCTCATGGGGTCCGGTATCGCTCAGGTCGCCGCGCAGGCGGGCTGGGACGTAGTCCTGCGGGACGTCACCGACGAGGCCCTCAAGCGTGGCACCGACGGCATCAAGGCCTCGTACGACAAGTTCGTGAGCAAGGGCAGGCTGGAGGCGCACGACGCCGACACCGCTCTCGGCCGCATCACCGCGACCACCGACCTGGACGCCGCCGCCGACGCCGACATCGTCGTCGAGGCCGTCTTCGAGAAGCTCGAGGTGAAGCACGAGATCTTCCGCGCGCTCGACAAGATCGTGCGGCCGGACGCCGTGCTCGCCTCCAACACCTCCGCCATCCCGATCACCAAGATCGCGGCGGCCACCGAGCACCCCGAGCGGGTGGTGGGTGTGCACTTCTTCTCCCCGGTGCCGATGATGCAGCTCGTCGAGCTGGTCCGCGGCTACAAGACCAGCGACGAAACCCTCGCCACCGCGCGGGAGTTCGCCGAGTCGGTCGGCAAGACCTGCATCGTCGTCAACCGGGACGTGGCCGGCTTCGTCACCACCCGCCTCATCTCGGCCCTGGTGGTCGAGGCGACCAAGCTGTACGAGTCCGGCGTCGCCACGGCCGAGGACATCGACCTCGCCTGCAAGCTGGGCTTCGGCCACGCCATGGGCCCGCTGGCCACCGCGGACCTGACCGGCGTGGACATCCTGCTGCACGCCACCGGCAACATCTACACCGAGTCGCAGGACGAGAAGTTCGCCCCGCCGGAGCTGATGCGCCGGATGGTGGACGCCGGTGACATCGGCCGCAAGAGCGGGCAGGGCTTCTACAAGTACTGACCCGTACAGATCCGTACGAATCCGGACGCACGCCCCGGGAGCATCACTCCCGGGGGTGAATTCGGTATCGGTTCGCTTACAAGCAGCAACCGCACTGCCACTCAGGCAGTCAGACGTTGCACAGCACGAGCACCGTCACGGAGTACGCCAGACCGCACTCAACGGGGAGCGCATATGTACATCAGGGGCGACCACGCCGAGCTGGTCGTCGGGGGCCGCCTCGACGTCCGCAGCGCGGCGGACGCCCGTACGGCCCTGCACTCGGCCGTCGACGGCGGCGTCGGCGACCTGGTGCTCGACCTGTCCGAACTGGACTCCTGGGACGCCACCGGCCTCGGGGTGATCATGGGTGCCCACCGGCGGGCCGGCCGCTGCGGTCGCCGTCTGGTGCTGCGCCGTGTCCCGCCGCAGATGCAGCGGCTGCTGGTCGCCACCCGGCTGCACCGCATCCTCGCCATCGAGGGCGGCATCGGGGTCGAGTCGCTTCCCCGGGTGTAACACGCGCGATCAGGGGTGAATGGGGGCGACGGGGGAGACCCGGGCGCAGCCCCCTTTCCGCACCTCGAGGGCAATCCTCACCGGACCGTGACGTCTCGGGCCGCGCGGCACCCCGGCCTGTCGTGGATACTGTGCGAAGGTTTAGGGTTCGGTCGCCCGCTGCCTGAAGCAACCCTCGAGCGGGCCCGGACCAGAAGCGACAGCGCGGTGTGCAGCAGGCCGGGAGGGGCCGGTGCTTGAGGGCACACGACGCTTTTGGGGGGCTTGAACCCATGGACCCGATCACTCCGGGACCCGAGGAGCACGGCCAGGCTCTCAGCCGACGCCCGCCCAGGGAATCCCTCACCTCCGACTTCGGCCAGAGCACGCCCGCGATCGCCCGGACGGCGCAGGTCGTCTCCGGCGACTTCCTGCTCACCGTCAACCCGGTGGACGGCAGCGAGATAGAACCCTGCCCGCCGCACCAGAGGCCCGAACGGCCCCGCAGGCGCACGCCCGCCGAACGCGCCGAGACCGAACGTGCCGCCCGGCCGCCCGTGCCGCCGGGCCCGGCGCTGCCCACGCTCTCCCTGCTGGAGCGTCAGGACGAACGCGAACGCCTGGTCCGGCTGCTCGCCCGGGGCCGCTCGGTGCGGCTCACCGGCCCCGGCGGCTCCGGCCGCACCGCCCTGCTCGACCTCGTCGCCGAGGACTGCGTGGACCTCGCGCCCGACGGCGTGGTCCGGCTCACCGGCTTCGGCCGCACCGCCGCCGACCTCCTCCACGACCTGTTCCACGCCGTCCACGAGGCCCCCGCACACCGCCCCGAACAGGACGAACTGGTCGCCCTCGTCGGGGAGATCGGCGCGGTCGTCGTCGTGGACGACCTGGAGTTCGGCGGCGCCGCCCTGGACGAACTGCTCGACGCCACCCCCGAGTGCGCCTTCCTGTTCGCCGCCACCCCGGACGTGCCCGGGCCCGCCGCCGGCTCCGAGGTCGAGGAGGTCTTCCTCGGCGGTCTGGACCGCGCGTCCGGCGTGGAGATCCTGGAGCGGGCCGTCGGCCGTGTCCTCACCGAGGAGGAGGCCAACTGGGCCGGCGACCTCTGGTTCGAGTCCGAGGGCCTGCCGCTGCGCTTCGTGCAGGCCGGCGCCCTGCTCCGGCAGCGCGACCAGGTTCGCGCGAGCACCGGGGCGGTGGACGAGTACGGCGTCTTCGAGGACCTGCGGTCCCCGGTCGAGGAGGAGTTCGGCGCCGACGAGGGCGACCAGGTGGCCCTGCCGTCCCTCGGCGAGGCCGCCGCGCCCGCCCCGCTGCTCGCCGCCCGGCTGAGCGCCTCCGCCCGTGCCACGCTCCGCCTCGCGGTGGCGCTCGGCGGTGAGGTCCCGCACCAGGCGCACCTGCCCGCCCTGGTCGGCGACACCCACGCCGACGCCGCCCTCGGTGAACTCGCGAGCTGCGGACTGGTGTCCGCGGTCGGCTCCCGCTACCGGCTCGCGGCCGGTGTGCAGGCCCAGCTCGAGGCCGCCGGATACGACGCCGACGCCCCCGCCGAAGCCCGGACGGCCGCCGAGCACTACGCCTGGTGGGCCGGTCACCCCTCGGTCACCCCCGAGCGTGTGTGCGCCGAGGCGGACGCGGTCCTCGCCGCGCTCGCCGTGGTGGTGCCGGCCACGGAGCCCACCGCGGAGGGCGAGGAGAGCGTCGCGGTGCGGCTCGCCCGCACCGCCGCGCCCGCCTTCGCCGCCGGGCTGCACTGGAGCGCCTGGGAACGCTCGCTGCGCTCCGGCACCGAGGCCTCCCGGCTCTCCGGTGATGTCGCCGAACAGGTCTACTTCCACCACGAACTGGGCGTCCTCGCGCTCTGCGGGGGCCGGCTCGACCGGGCCCGTGCCGAGCTGGAGGCCTCGGGCGGCCTGCGCGCGGCGCTGGCCGACAAGCGGGGCGCCGTCGCCGGGCGCCGCGCGCTGGCGCTGGTCGCCGACCTCGCCGGTGAGGCGCCCGGGCCCGCGGCGACGGCGGGCGAGGAAGCGCCCGACGCCCGCCACGAGGAGTCCGCGTCGCCGCCCCGCGGGGTACCGGCCGTCCGCACGGCGCCGTTCGGCCCGGCCGGCGAACCCCTGATCGCCCGTCAGTCCCCGGCCGCCGCGACCGGCGGCGGCATCCGCCGGCTGGCCCGCCGCAACCTGGTCGCGGCCGGTTCCGGGGCACTGCTCGTCGCCGTGCTCGGCACGGTCGTCACGCTCGGCATGACCTCCGAGCAGAACGCCGACCGGAACCCGGCCGGCACGGTCGACGTCAACCCGTCGGTGAGCCAGGACATCGACGACGGCAGCCCGGCCGCCGGCCCGAAGAAGGACGACGACGGCGACGCCGGCCCCGGAGCGGTCTCCAGCAGCCCGACCAACCCCGGTCCCGACGGCACCTACGGCACCTCGGACGACCCGGCCCCGCCGGCGGAGAGCTCCGGCCCGTCGTCCCGCCCGAGCGCCACGAAGGGTTCGGACGGCGGGGGTACGACGCCGTCGCCGACCAGGAGCACCCACCGGCCGGGTTCGCCGACACCCACGCCGACCAGGTCCACCCCGTCGAGCAGCCCGCCGCCCAGCCCCAGTTCGCCGGGGTCCCCTTCCCCGTCCACGAGCCCGTCCTCGTCCCCGGGGACGTCCACCTCGGCGAGCGGCCCGGCGTCCGGAGCCCCGGCGGCGGCGTCGAGCGGCGCGGCGAGCGCGCCGGAGGCCGGCGGCCCGGCCTCCGTGATGTGACCCTTCCCGCTGAACGCGCGAGGGCCGGTTCCCCCGGGGAACCGGCCCTCGGCCGTGTCGGCGTCGCCGCGGCTCAGAACAGCCGCAGCTTGTCGTCCTCGATGCCGCGCATGGCGTCGTAGTCCAGGATCTGGCAGTTGATGCCGCGGTCCGTGGCGAGGACCCGGGCCTGTGGCTTGATCTCCTGGGCGGCGAAGACACCGCGGACCGGGGCCAGATGCGGGTCGCGGTTCAGCAGTTCGAGGTAGCGGGTGAGCTGTTCCACGCCGTCGATCTCGCCGCGCCGCTTGATCTCCACGGCGACCGTCCCGCCGTCCGCGTCCCGGCAGAGGATGTCCACCGGGCCGATCGCGGTCATGTACTCGCGGCGGATGAGCGTGTAGCCCTCGCCGAGCGTCTCGATGCGGTCGGCGAGCAGTTCCTGCAGGTGCGCTTCCACGCCGTCCTTGATCAGGCCGGGGTCCACACCGAGTTCGTGCGAGGAGTCGTGGAGGATCTCCTCCATCGTGATGATCAGTTTCTCGCCCGCTTTGTTGATCACCGTCCACACGCCCTCGTCGTCACCCGCCCCCTCCTTGAGCGTGCAGGGCGGCGACATCCAATTGAGGGGCTTGTACGCCCGGTCGTCCGCGTGGATGGAGACGCTGCCGTCCGCCTTGACCAGGATCAGGCGGGGCGCCGAGGGCAGGTGGGCGGTGAGCCGGCCGGCGTAGTCGACCGAGCATCGGGCAATGACGAGACGCATGGTCGGCAACGCTACTCGACACCCGGTGGTGCACGCGATTCGCCCTCCTTCCGCCGACCCCACCGGCACCGCGGGTCCGGGGAACCACCCCCTTTATCCCTGGAAACTCCTGTTCAACTCTGGCCGATTGTGCGCCTAAAGGGACCGTTCCATATACGCATTCTGCTGGTGTGGTCACCGACCGTTGCCTACCGTAGGGAACGGGAGGTCGCGGTCCGTGTACCCAGCGTGTTCGATATCGCGAACTTCCTTGTCTGTCCGGCAACCCCTGCTCGGCGGGGGTGCGAGAGGAGAACCCATGTCGCTCGACGTCTCACCGGCCCTACTCGAACAGGCCGAGCGAGGCGAGGTCGACGAAGCAGCATTCGTCGACTGCGTCCGGACCTCCCTGCCCTATGCGTGGGAGATGATCAGCTCCCTGGTGGCCCAGCTGAAGGTGGACGGCGGACCCTTCGCCGACAACCAGACGCCCCCGCCGGACGAGCAGGCACGTGGTCAGCTGCTGCGTGCGCTCGCGAGTGACGCCATACGCGGTGCGCTGCAGCGGCACTTCGGTGTACGGCTCGCCTTCCAGAACTGCCACCGGGTGGCGGTGTTCCCGCTGGACGACTCGGTGGACGAGACGCTGGCCCGCTTCACCTCGGTGCGCAACCAGTTGCTGAACCAGTCGCCGGAGCTCCGGGACTGCTGACGCGCGGACACCAGGCTGCTGACACAGTGAGCCGCTCGCTTGCCGCTCCACCCGGGGGAGGTGCGTACCTACTGGGGCGGCAAGCACCCCTGGGCGCCGGGGATCCGGCGGCCCGTCAGCGAAGCTGGGGCAGCACCTCGGCGCCCAGCCGCCGCACGTTCTCCTCCGTCGCCGCGAGGTCGCCCGAACCCTCGACGAGCAGGGCGAACCGGGAGATCCCGGTGCGCTCCGAGGTGGCCGCGAGCCGGTCGGCGGCCAGCCGCGGGGTGCCCACCGGGTGCAGCCCGCAGAGCAGTTCGGTGTAGGCGAAGGGGTCGCGCATCGCGCGCGCCCGGCCGTCCACCGTCACATGGGCCTCGAGGCCCTGTTTCAGCCAGCCCGGCATCGCCTTCAGCAGGGTCTCCACCGCGTCGGTGCGCCGGTCCGCGAGCTGGCAGACGCCCGCCGAGACATGGGCCGCGCCCGCGACCTCCTCGGGCGGCCGGCCCGCGGCCCGCGCGGACCGCCGCCACAGGGCGACCATCTCGGCCTTTTCCTCGTCGCCGATGTGCATCCCGAGCAGCATCGGCAGCCCTCGCTCGGCCGCCAGCCGCACCGTGGCCGGCGAGGTGCAGGCGACGACGACCTCCGGTCCGGAGGTCTCCGTCAGCGCCTCCGAGGGGCGGGGCACGACGGGCACCTCCCGGAAGGAGAAGCGTTCACCCGAAGCCGCGACGGACGGTTCGCGCAGCCAGCGCACCAGCAGATCGAGTGATTCCGGGAACCCCCGCTCGTACGCCTCGAGACCCGCGCCGAACACCTCCAGGTCCACCCACGGCCCGCCGCGCCCGACGCCCAGCGTGAACCGTCCGCCGCTCGTCAGGTGCAGCAGCGCGGCCTGCTCGCCGAGGGCGACCGGGTGCGTGGTGGGCAGCACGCTGACGGCGGTGCCGACCCGGACGCGCTCGGTTCGGCCGAGCAGCATGGCGGCCAGGGTGACCGCGGACGGACATGTGCCGTACGGCACGAAGTGGTGCTCGGCCAGCCACACTGTGTCGAGTCCGGACTGCTCGGCGACCTCCGCCGAGCGGACCGCACGGTGCAGTGCCTCCCCGGGGCCCTGACCCGGGAACTGGGCCGCCAGCACAAAACTTCCTACGCGCATCGCTCTTCCTGCTTCCTTGGCTCCGACCGGAGCTCCCCCACCCGGCATAACCGTCTGACACGTGCCGAGGACACGGCCTGGCGGGGAGATTTGCGGATTGTCTGCAGAATGCGCCCCCTGGCGGGGGCACTTGTGCGGTCGGGAGCGCTACGCGTACCCGTACCGGCGCCGCGTACGCTGGATGCGGCCCGTGCTTCCTGTATAGCTCCGAGAGGTGTCCCGTGTCCCCGCGTCGCAACCGACCGAAGGCAGCCGGATCGTCCGGCCGGAGCGCCGAGGACGACCAGGCAGGCCGGTACGGCGGCTGGCAGTCCTCGGAGAGCTGGCGGGGCGAGGAGTGGAGCGTGCGCCATGTCGCGGGGGCGAGCGCCGAGGGCAAGACCTACCGCTGCCCGGGCTGCGACCAGCTCATCCCCTCCGCCGTCCCGCACGTGGTGGCCTGGGCCGAGCACGCGGGCGTGGACGACCGCCGCCACTGGCACAAGGCGTGCTGGAACGCGAAGGACCGCCGCACCACAAGGGTGCAGCGGTCCCGTAGCGCGCCGAGGTTCTGACCCCGGGGCTCAGACGTCCCGGCTCCGCAGCAGCGCGTAGGCGCCCGCGTAGGCCGCGGCGACCACGCCCAGCATGATCCACAGCGGGTCCCAGCCCGACGGGCCGGAGTGGCTCAGGGTGTTGTCGTAGAAGACGCCCATCTGGCTCGGGATCGAGTACTCCAGCAGCGCCGTCTGCACCTTCTCCAGTGAGGACGCGTTCATGAACAGCGCGATCACCAGCGGGGCGAGCACCGCGCCGATCATGATGGTGATGGCGCCCGCCGAGTGCCGGATGATCGAGCCGACGAGCAGCGACAGCAGCCCGAGCAGCGCGACGTAGAGGCTGATGCCGAGCGTGGCCTTCAGCCATTCCCCGGTGGACGGGCTCTTCGCGCCCTGGCCGTCCAGCATGGACGCGTGGAGCATCGCCACGAAGGACACCACGGCCAGCGTCACCACGAAGGCGAGCACGAAGAACACGATCGCCTTGGCGGCCAGCACCCGGCCCCGGCTCGGGCACGCGGTCATCGTCGTACGGATCATGCCCGTGCCGTACTCGGACGCCGTGGTCAGCACGCCGAGCGTGATGATGCACATCATGCCGATCAGCAGGCCGAAGAAGCCGAGGGTCAGCGGGCTCTGGCCGCCCAGGTCGCCGGAGCCCCGGACCGCCACACCGGCCAGCAGGCCGATGCCGACCACGAGCAGGACGAAGACGCCGAGCGTCCACATCGTCGAGCGCACCGACTTGATCTTGGTCCACTCGGAGGCCAGCGCGTGCCCGAGGTGGGTGCGCACGACGGGGATCGGCGAGCTGTAGCCGGGGTGGCTCCCGCCGGGCGCCGCCTGCCATTCGGGCGCGGCGGCCGGGGCCTGCGGCATCGGGGGCTGGTGGGTGCTCATCGGGCGTCCTCGGGCTGGGTCGGGTCGGCGGCCGGGGCCGCGGGTGCGGACTCGGACGGTGCGGCGGCCGGGGCCGGGGGAGCGGCCACCGGGGGCTGAGCCTGCGGGGCCTGGGGCGCCGGCTGCGCCTGGGGGACCGGCGGGGTGTGGGGCGCCTGCCCGGCGGGGGCGGCGTAGGGGTTGGGGGCGCCCGCGCCCGGTGCCCCGTACGCGCCCGCGGGAGCGCCGCCGTACGGCCCCGAGGGCGCCGGCATCGCGAACGGGTGCCCGCCCGCTTGCGGCGGCGGCGGGGCGTACCAGCCGGGCTGGCCCTGACCGGGAACCGGCAGGGGCGGCTGGACGCCGGGCGGCAGCGGCTGCTGCAGCCCCGCCTTCTGGTCGATGGTGGATCGGTAGTCGACGGCCCCCTGCGTCATCCGCATGTACGCCTCCTCCAGCGAGGCCTGGTGCGGCGACAGCTCCCACAGCCGAACGTCCGCCTCGTGCGCGAGGTCGCTGATGCGGGGGAGCGGCAGCCCGGTCACGCGCAACGCGCCGTCCTGCTCCGGCAGCACATGGCCGCCCGCCTCGGTGAGCGCGGAGGACAGCTTCTCGCGGAGCTGCGGCTCGGTGTCGGGGGTGCGGACCCGCGCGAAGTCCGCGGAGTTGGCGGAGATGAAGTCCGTCACGCTCATGTCCGCGAGGAGCTGGCCGCGTCCGATGACGATGAGGTGGTCGGCGGTCAGCGCCATCTCGCTCATCAGGTGCGAGGAGACGAAGACGGTACGGCCCTCGGCGGCCAGTGCCTTCATCAGGTTGCGCACCCAGAGGATGCCCTCGGGGTCGAGGCCGTTGACCGGCTCGTCGAAGAGCAGCACCTGGGGGTCGCCGAGCAGCGCGGCGGCGATGCCGAGCCGCTGGCCCATGCCCAGCGAGAAGCCCTTGGACCGCTTCTTCGCCACTTCCTGCAGACCGACGACCCCGAGCACCTCGTCCACCCGGCGGGCCGGGATGCCGGAGAGCTGGGCGAGGCTGAGCAGGTGACTGCGGGCGGACCGGCCGCCGTGCACCGCCTTGGCGTCGAGCAGGGCGCCGACCTGGCGGGGGGCGTTGGGCAGCCTGCGGTAGGGGTAGCCGCCGATGGTCACCGTGCCGGACGTCGGGTTGTCCAGCCCGAGGATCATCCGCATGGTGGTCGACTTGCCCGAGCCGTTGGGCCCGAGGAAGCCGGTCACCGCTCCCGGTCGCACCTGGAAGGAAAGGTTGTACACGGCGGTCTTGTCGCCGTAGCGCTTGGTCAGGCCGACAGCCTCGATCATGCTCCGCACCCATCGAAAGGTTCAGGACAGCGGGGCACACGCCCCCCGTAAGGGTTAGGAGGATATCCGGGCGCTGACGGTTCCGGCCAAGGAAAAGTAAAGCCAGAGCATCACCGAACGTGGCCGAAACGACTTACTGGGCGTCCCGCCGCTTCAGCAGGGCGTACCCGCCCGCCAGCGCCGCGGCCACCCACAGCGCCATGATCCCGAGCCCGCCCCAGGGGCCGTAGGGCGTGTCGTCGCCGATCCTCGGCACCACCTGCATGATCCGGCTGCCGGCCTGGTCGGGCAGGAAGCGGCCGGCCTTCCTGGTGGCGTCGACGTTGCCGAGGATGTTGGAGACCAGGAAGAAGAACGGCATCAGGATGCCGAGCGAGAGCAGCGGCGAGCGCAGCATGGTGGCGACGCCCATGGAGAACATCGCGATCAGCGTCATGTAGAGACCGCCGCCGATCACCGCACGCAGCACACCGGGGTCGCCGAGGTGGGTGCGCAGGGAGCCCAGCATCGCCTGCCCGAGGAAGAACGCGGCGAAGCTGGTGGCCATGCCGACCACCAGTGCGAGCGCGGTGGCCACCGCGACCTTGCCGAACAGGAAGGTGCCCCGCTGCGGCACGGCGGCCAGCGACACCCGGATCATGCCGGTGCTGTACTCGTTGGAGACGACGAGCACCCCGAACACGATCATGGCGAGCTGGCCCAGGGTCATGCCCGCGAAACTGACCACGGTGGCGTCGAAGGAGAGCCGCTCGCGCACCGGCATGTTGTCGAACTGGCTCCGTGTCAGCGCGGAGATGAGCATCCCGAGAGCGAGCGTGACCAGTACGGCCAGCGAGAGTGTCCACACCGTGGACGAGACGGACCGGATCTTGGTCCACTCGGACCGGATCACCTGTGCGGTGGCCATGCTCAGGCTCCCTTCCAGCCGGCGCCCCAGTCCTGGGGGACCCGGGCGGTGGGTTCGGCGTGCGCGTGGTACTCCACCGACTCGGCCGTCAGCCGCATGAACGCCTCCTCCAGCGAAGCCTGCTGCGGGCTCAGCTCGTGCAGCACGATCCCGTTGCGGGCGGCGAGCTCCCCGATCCGCTCCGCCTTGCCGCCCTCCACCTCCAGCGCTCCGCCGCCCGCCTCGACGACGGTGACACCGCCCTCGTGCAGCACGTCGAGGAGCCGCTCGCGCTGTGGCGTGCGGATGCGCACGTAGGCCCTGGAGTGCTGCCGGATGAAGTCGGCCATGGAGGTGTCGGCGAGCAGCCTCCCCTGCCCGATGACCACCAGATGCTCGGCGGTCAGCGCCATCTCGCTCATCAGATGGCTGGAGACGAACACCGTCCGCCCCTGTGCGGCCAGCGACTTCATCAGGTTCCGGATCCAGTGGATGCCCTCCGGGTCGAGCCCGTTGACCGGCTCGTCGAACATCAGGATCCGTGGATCGCCGAGCAGCGCGCCCGCGATGCCGAGCCGCTGGCCCATGCCGTACGAGAACCCCTTGGCCTTCTTCCGCGCCACGGCGGTGAGCCCGACGGCGTCGAGCACCTCGGCCACCCGGCGCGCGGGGATGCCGTTGCTCTGCGCCAGACAGAGCAGGTGGTTGTAGGCGCTGCGGCCGCCGTGCACCGCCTTGGCGTCGAGCAGCGCCCCGATCGAGGTGAGCGGGTCCTTGAGCTGCTCGTAGTGCCGGCCGTCGATGCGCACGTCACCGGCGGTGGGCCGGTCGAGTCCGAGGATCATCCGCATGGTCGTGGACTTCCCGGCGCCGTTGGGCCCCAGAAAACCCGTCACGATGCCCGGGCGCACGGTGAAGGAGAGGTGGTCCACCGCCACCTTGTCGCCGTACCGCTTGGTCAGCCCCTCCAGCTCGATCATGCGGCCACGCTAGGACGGGGGCCGGGGCCCTGCCACTCGGGCGGCCGGCTCGCCCCACGCCCGCAAGCGCGGTCAGCGGGACCGCCGGCGGATCCGGACGGGCCCGCGGGCCCGCTCGGGATCGACGGGAGTGCCGCGCTGGGTGATCTCCACCTCTCCCCGGGCCGCGAGCCGGGCCGCGGCCCGGCGGACGGGTTCCATGAGCTCCCGCCAGCCGTCGTCGTCGGACCGGTGGACCGCACGGGCCACGTCCGACGGACAGACCGAGGCGCCCGGCGCTCTGCGGTCCAGGAGATCGAGGACGGCGTCCTCCAGGGACCGGTCGGAGTCGGACATACGGCGGCCCCCTTCCCTCTTCCGTCAGGCTACGCGCACACGGAAGGGGCGGCGGGACAAGGTCCCACCGCCCCTCACCGGGACACGGCCTAGCGGGTCTGCTGCGCCGGGACGCCCCGGGAGATCGACTCGTCCTCGGCCGGCGAACCGGCGGCGGCCACCGCGGCACCGGTCAGCGTGGCGAGCATCTCGCGGACGTTCGTGAGCTGGGCGTTGATGGAGTCGCGGCGGTTGGTGAGGGCCGCGAGCTCGCGCTCGGATTCCGAACGGATCCGGTCGGCCTTGGCGTTGGCGTCGGCCACGATGTCCTCGGCCTGGCGCTGGGCCGTCTCCACCGTCTGGCGGGCGCGGCGCTCGGCGTCGGTGCGCAGCTTCTCCGCCTCCAGGCGGAGCTGCTCGGCACGGTGCTCGATCTCCGCGAGGCGCTTCTCGGCCTTCTGCTGACGCGAGGCCAGATCGCGCTCGGACTGCTCGCGGCGCTTGGCGAGGTTCGTCTCGAAGTCGGCGGCGGCCTGCGCGGCCTTGGCGCGGGTCTCCTCGAAGAGGGCGTCCGCCTCCTCGCGCTTGGACTGCGCGTCCTTCTGCGCGTCGGAACGGAGCTGCGCGGCCTCGCCCTTGGCCTTCTCGACGATCCGGACGCCCTCGTCCTCGGCCTTGGCCTTGCGCTCGGCGGCGAAGGACTCGGCGTCGTTGCGGACCTGCTGGGCCGCCGACTCGGCCAGCTCGCGGTGCTGCTCGGCCGCGCGCCGGGCCTCATCGCGCAGATCCTTGGCCTCTTCCTCGGCCAGGCGCAGGATCTTCTCGACCCGCGCCCCGAGACCCGCGTACGACGGCTCGGCATCGGTGACCTGGGCCTGCGCGTTCTGCGTCTCGAGGTGCAGCTCCTCGATGCGCTTCTCCAGCGCGGTGATGCGAGAGAGGGCGCTGTCACGGTCGGAGACGAGCTTGGAGATGCGTTCGTCCACCTGAGCGCGGTCGTACCCACGCCGCACAAGCTCGAAGCCGTAGGGGGAAGTGTCGCTCATGGGGTTCCTGTCGAATGAGACCGGTGAGGTGATAGGTGGAATCCTAGGCGCCGAAGCGGTGTGTCATCGAGCGGATACGTGTTTGATCTGGAGAATGACACCTCTTTCGGGTGGCTGATCACGTGACGGCTTGCCAAAGACCTGGGCAAAGCACCCAGAAGACACCTCAAGCCTTCCCGTTCGCTAGCCCTCCGACGATTTGCCACCCGATCGGGGGGAACCGATCGTCGCGCCCGCCTTGACCCCGTTGTCCTTGCCCGCCGGGGCCTCGAAGGACTCCAGGGCCTCCAGGACGTCCTGGACCCGGGAGATCTCGGTGTTGATGTCCTCGCGGCGGCGCACCAGCAGCTCCAGCTCCCGCTTGCCCTCCTCCACCGTGCGCCGGGCCTCGCGGACCGCCTCGGCCTTGAGCTCCTCGGCCTCCTTGACCAGCGTGGCCTTCTTCTGCTCGGCCTCCTTGAGCAGCCCCTCCGCCTTCTTGACCGCGGCGATGCGGACCTTGCCGGCCTCGGAGTTGGCCTCCGACACCAGCTCCTTGGCCTTCGCCTGCGCCTCGGCGAGCTGCTCCTCGGCCGCCTTGATCAGCGCGTCGCAGCGGTCGCCGGTCGACTTCATGGTCTCGGCGGCCTCCCGGCGGGCCCGCTCGTGCAGCTCCTCGATCTCGGTGGTGATGCGTTCGCGCAGCTCCTCCGCGCGCTCGCGGATCGCGGTCGCGTCCCGGCGGGCACCGACCAGCAGCTCGTCCGCGTCCGTGCGGGCCTTCTCCACACGGGAGTTGCCCTCGACGGTCGCCTCGGACACGATCCGGTCGGCCTCGCTGCGGGCCGCGCCCACCATCGTGTCGGCCTGCGACTCCGCGTCCGCGGTGGCCTTCAGCGCCTGCTGCTGGGCCTCGGTGAGCAGCTTGTCGGCCTCGGCCGTGGTCTCCGTGATGAGCGTGTCGACCTGCTCGGCCGCCTCCGAACGCCGCTTGTTGGCGTCCTTGCGGGCCTCGTCCAGGGTGCGCTCCGCCTCCTCGCGCGCGGCCCCGGTCAGCCGCTCGGCCTCGGCCTCAGCGTCCGCCCGCAGCCGCTCGGCCTCGGCACGCAGCCGCTCCGCGTGCGCCTGCGCCGAACCCACCGTCTCGGCGGCCTCGGCGCGCAGCCGTTCGGCCTCGCCGGTGGCGTCCCCGACGAGCTGCTCGGCGTTGGCGACGGCCTCGGCCCGGACCCGGTCCGCCTCCGCGACGGCCTCGGCCCGCAGCCGCTCGGCCTCGGCGGCCGTCTCGGTCTGCAGCCGCTCCGCCTCGGCGGTGGCCTCGGTGATGAGCGTGTCCACCTGGGCGGCCGCGTCCGAACGGATGCGGTTGGCGTCCTCCCGGGCGTCCGCCCGGGTGCGGGAGGCGGCCTGGTCGGCCTCGGCGAGCGCGTCCGACGCCTCGGTGCGCACCCGCTGGGCGTGCGCGGACGACTCCGCGCGCAGCCGGTCGGACTCCGCGATCGCCTCCGCGACCGTGCGCTCGGCGAGCGCCTTGGCGGCCTCCGTCTCCTCGTTCGCCTCGCGCCGCAGCCGCGACGCGTCCTCGCTCGCCCGCTCCCGCTCGGCGTACGCGTCGGCGCGGACCCGGTCCGCCTCCTCCTCGGCCTCCCGCTTCGTACGGTCGGCCGCGTGCTCGGCGGCCGAGCGCAGCCCGGTGATCTCCGCCTGTGCCTGCTCGTGCAGCCCGGCGACGGAGTCCCGTACCTGCTGGGCGTGCTGCTCGGCGGCGGACACCATCTCCGTGGCGCGCCGGTCGGCCTCCTCGACCAGCCGGGTCGCCTCGGTCTGCGCGTCCTCCACCCGCTTGCGGGCCGAGGCCAGCAGTTCCTCGCTCTGCTCGCGGGCCCGTTCACGCTCCTGGTCGGCCTCGGACCGCGCGGCACCGAGCAGTTCCTCGGCCTCACGGCGGCGCCGGGCCGCCTCCTCCTGAGCGGCGGCCAGGGTCTCGGACGCCTCGGTGCCGAGCCGCTCGGCGGCGGCCTGCGCCTCCGCGCGGACCCGGTCGGCGGTGTCCTGGGCCTCCAGCTTCAGCCGCTCGGCCTCGGACGCGGCCTCCGTGCGCAGCCGTACGGCGACGGCCTCGCCCTCGGCGCGCGAGGCGGACGCGTCCGACGCGGCCTCGGTGCGCAGCCGCTCGGCCTCGTCCGCGGCCTGCTGCTGGAGCGTACGGATCCGCTCGGCGGCCTCGGTGCGCAGCCGCTCGCCCTCCTCGGCGGCCTCCCGGCGGATCCGGGCGGCCGCCTCCCGGGCCTCGCCGAGGGCCTGTTCGGCCGACGCCAGCCGCTCCTGGGCCTCCGACTGCAGCCGGGTCAGCTCCTCGGCGGCCTCGACGCGCCGCGCCTCGACCGCCCGTTCGGTCTCCTCGCGCAGTTCGCGCGCGGCCCGTTCGGCGTCCGCCTTGAGCGCATCGGACTGCTCGACGACCTCCGCGCGGTGCCGCTCGGCCTCCTTGCGGGTGCGCTCCAGGGTCTCCTCGGCCTGCCGGCGCAGCGCGGTGGCCCGCTCGATGGCCTCGGTGCGTACCTTCTCGCTGTCCGAGGTCGCCTTCTGGCGCAGCTCGTCGGCGTCCGCCCTGGCCTTGGCGAGCAGCTCCTCGGCGGACCTGGCGGCCTCCTCGATCTGCGCCACGGCCTCCCGGCGGGCCTCGGCGCGGATGGACTCGCCCTCCGCGACCGCGTCGGCGCGCAGCTGCTCGGCCTCGCCGCGCAGCCGGCGCGCCTCCTCCTGCAGCTCGACCGTCTTGGCGCGGTACTCCTTGGTGTCGTCCTTCGCCGCGCCCTTGAGCTGCTCGGCGATGTCGTGCGCCTCGGAGCGCAGCCGGTCCGCCTCGGCCTCGGCCTCCCGGCGGACCCGCTCGGCCTCCTCGGCCGCGGCCTTGATGGTCTTCTTGGCGTCCTCCGACGCCTTGTCGAGGACGTCCTCGGCGGTCCGGGCCGCCTTCGAGAGCTGGGTCGCCGTCTCCTCGGCGGTGGCGCTGCGGGCCTTCTCGCCCGCCTCGGCGACGATCTTCTCGGCCTCGGCACGCGCGTCCGCGACCAGCTGCTCGGCCTCGGACCTGGTGTTCTCGGCCTCCTTGGTGGCCTCTTCGACCAGCCGGGCGACCTGCTCCTTGGCGGTACGGGTACGGGTCTCGTTGGCGGCCTCGGCGCCGGCCAGTGCCTTGGCGGCCGCCTCCTTGGCCTCGGTGACCAGCTTCTCCGCCTCGGACTGCGCCTTGCGCAGCGCCTCCTCGGCCTCCGCCATGCGCTGCTCGGCGGCCCGGCTCAGCTCGATGGACTGCCGGCGGGCGGCGTCCGACTCGCTGGCGGTGGAGGTGCGCAGCTGCTCGGCGTGGTCGGTGGCCTCCTGCGCCTGCGTCGAGGCGGCGTTCAGCAGCCGCTCGGCGTCGGTGCGGGCACGGCGCAGGATCTGCTCGGCCTCGGCGCGCGCGGCCTCCGCGTCGCTCTGCAGCCGCTCGCGGGCCTCCCGGGTCAGCCGCTCGGCCTCCGCGCGGGCGGTGGCCATGGCCTGCTCGGCCTCGGCGCGGGACTCGTCCAGCAGCCGGCGGGCCTGCGACTCGGTGCGGGCGCGAAGCTGCTCCGCCCATGCCACGTTCTCGTTGACGTGCGACTCGACGGTCTGCCGTCGCTCGGCCAGCTCCTGGTCGAGCTGCTGGCGGCGGGTGACCGCCTCCTGGTGCAGCTCGGTCTGGAGCCGGGCGGCCTGCTCGGCGTGCTCCTGCAGGATGCGCTGGGTCTGCGCGCGGGCCTGGCTCAGCTCCCGCTCGGCGTCCTGGCGCAGCTGGTCGGCCTGCATCTGGGCATTGCGGAGCAACTGCTCGGCCTGATAGCCGATGTCACCGCCGTCATAGGCGGGCCGGGTCATCAGGGTGCGGCGCGCCTCGTGCAGCTTGGCGCGCAGCACCTCGACCTGGTAGCCGAGGTCCTCGGCGTGCTGGATCGCCTTTTCCCGCTCGGTCTTCAGCCGCTTCATCTCGGCCTCGAACCGAGAGAGGTGGTCGACGTCAGCCGCCGGCTCTCGCTCCTGGCTCTCGTAGCCCCGCACTGCGCGGTCCCATCCGTCCCCTGGTGAGCTTCTCCAACGAGCACCGTCCATCCGCCGGACGGGGCCCCCGGGGAATGGTGTCAGATCAACGGCGGAGCACGGGCTGCTGCCCCGACGCTCGTCCCCCGAAACCCGGACCCCGGCATGCGGTCGCCCCGGTTCTGAGGACGACCGCCCCCAACCCTACCGGCCCATATGTACGAGGGTCAGTGCTCAGGTGACTCAACTGGGGCCGAAGTGACCAGTTCTGTCAGGACACCGTGGCAATCCTTCGGGTGCAGGAAGGTGATCCGCGACCCCATGGAGCCGCGTCGTGGCTCGTCGTACAGAACGCGTACGCCCTTGCCCCTGATGGAGTCGGCGTCCGCGTCGACGTCCGCCGTACCGAAGGCGATGTGGTGGACGCCCTCGCCGTTCTTCGCCAGCCACTTGCCGACCGCGGAGTCCTCGCGGGTCGGTTCGAGGAGCTGGAGGTAGGAGGCGCCGCCGTCGGACGTCTCGTTGATCTTGAGCATGGCCTCGCGCACGCCCTGTTCCTCGTTGACCTCGGTGTGGAACACCTCGAAGCCGTACGTGGCCCGGTAGAACTCGACAGTGGCGTCGAGGTCGTGGCAGGCGATCCCGATGTGGTCGATTCGCGTCAGCATGGATTCAGTGCAGCGCCACCGCCGTGGTTACGCAACGTGCGCGCGATCACACCGACGGGCCGATGACGGCACGGAGTGCCGCTCAGTACATTCGAAGTAAACCCTCGTTCACTCCTCGGCTGTGCAGGCCGGTAAGGGGATCGCAGCTCATGTCTTCTGGAACACCCGGTACGACCAGCTCGGTGATCGTCGCGGGCGCGCGCACGCCCATGGGGCGGCTGCTGGGCTCGCTGAAGTCCTTCTCGGGAGCCGACCTCGGCGGCTTCGCGATCAAGGCCGCCCTCGACCGTGCGGGGATCGGTGGCGATCAGGTGCAGTACGTGATCATGGGGCAGGTGCTGCAGGCCGGGGCGGGGCAGATCCCGGCCCGCCAGGCCGCCGTCAAGGCCGGCATCCCCATGAACGTCCCGGCGCTCACCATCAACAAGGTGTGCCTCTCGGGCCTGGACGCCATCGCGCTGGCCGACCAGCTGATCCGCGCCGGTGAGTTCGACATCGTGGTGGCCGGCGGCCAGGAGTCCATGACCAACGCCCCGCACCTGCTGCCGAAGTCCCGCGAGGGCTACAAGTACGGTGCCGTCGAGCTGCTCGACGCCATGGCCCACGACGGCCTGACCGACTCCTTCGAGAACATCGCCATGGGCGAGTCGACGGAGAAGCACAACACGCGCCTCGGCATCAAGCGCCCCGAGCAGGACGAGATCGCCGCGCTGTCCCACCAGCGGGCCGCCGCCGCGCAGAAGAACGGCATCTTCGAGGCCGAGATCACCCCGGTCGAGATCCCGCAGCGCAAGGGCGAGCCGGTCCTCTTCAGCAAGGACGAGGGCATCCGCGGCGACACCACCGCGGAGTCGCTGGGCAAGCTGCGGCCCGCCTTCGCCAAGGACGGCACGATCACCGCCGGGTCCTCCTCGCAGATCTCGGACGGCGCGGCGGCCGTGGTCGTGATGAGCAAGGCCAAGGCGCAGGAGCTGGGCCTGGAGTGGCTCGCCGAGATCGGCGCGCACGGCAATGTGGCCGGCCCGGACAACTCCCTGCAGTCCCAGCCGTCCAACGCCATCCAGCACGCCCTGAAGAAGGAGGGCCTGGAGGTCTCCGACCTCGACCTCGTCGAGATCAACGAGGCCTTCGCGGCGGTCGCGGTCCAGTCAATGAAGGACCTCGGCGTTTCCACGGAAAAGGTGAACGTCAACGGCGGCGCCATCGCGCTGGGTCACCCGATCGGCATGTCCGGCGCCCGGCTCGTGCTGCACTTGGCGCTGGAGCTCAAGCGCCGCGGCGGCGGGGTCGGCGCGGCCGCGCTGTGCGGTGGCGGCGGTCAGGGTGACGCCCTGATCGTGCGGGTACCGAAGGCCTGAGTTCCCAGTTACCTCGGTGAAGTGAACGGAGCTGTTTGATGCAGGACGTCTCCTCTCTGGTGGCCCAGGCCAGGGAAGGCCGGCCGCGGGCCGTGGCCCGGCTGATCTCCTTGGTGGAGGGGGCGTCCCCGCAACTCAGGGAGGTCATGGCGGCGCTCGCCCCGCTGACCGGGAACGCCTACGTGGTGGGCCTGACCGGCTCGCCCGGTGTCGGCAAGTCGACCTCCACCTCCGCTCTCGTCACGGCGTACCGCAAGCAGGGCAGGCGGGTCGGCGTCCTCGCCGTCGACCCGTCGTCGCCCTTCTCCGGGGGCGCCCTTCTGGGTGACCGGGTCCGCATGTCGGACCACTCCTCCGACCCCGGTGTCTACATCCGCTCGATGGCCACCCGCGGTCACCTGGGCGGTCTGGCCTGGGCGGCGCCCCAGGCGATCCGCGTGCTGGACGCGGCGGGCTGCGACGTGATCCTGGTGGAGACGGTCGGCGTCGGCCAGTCCGAGGTGGAGATCGCCTCCCAGGCGGACACATCCGTGGTGCTGCTGGCCCCGGGCATGGGTGACGGCATCCAGGCGGCCAAGGCCGGAATCCTGGAGATCGGCGACGTCTACGTCGTCAACAAGGCCGACCGGGACGGCGCCGACGCCACGGCCCGCGAGCTGAACCACATGCTGGGCCTGGGCGAGGCCCGCGGCCCCGGTGACTGGCGCCCGCCCATCGTCAAGACGGTCGCGGCCCGCGCCGAGGGCGTGGACGAGGTGGTGGAGGCCCTGGAGAAGCACCGGGCCTGGATGGAGGAGCACGGCGTCCTGGCCGAGCGCCGCAGGGCCCGCGCGGCCCGCGAGGTGGAGACCATCGCGGTCACGGCCCTGCGCGAGCGGATCGGAGACCTCCACGGCGACCGCCGGCTCAGCGCCCTCGCCGAGCGCATCGTGGCGGGCGGTCTCGACCCCTACCGCGCGGCGGACGAACTGGTGGCGGGTCTGACGGAGGGCTGACCGGCCGCTGTCCGGATGCGGACCCCCGGGGGCGCGGGTCGCTCCCGCACCCCGGGGGGACAGCCGCTGTCAGGGACGCCCCCGATGCCCCCTCAGGTGCTCGGCGATCGGCTTGAGCGCCTTGTCCAGCTCGGTCAGCGCGTCGGGCGACAGCAGGTCTATGAAGTGCCTGCGCACCGACGCCACGTGATGGGGCGCGACCTTCCGCATCGTCTCCATGCCGTGCTCCGTCAGCACGGCGTACAGCCCCCGCCGGTCGGACTCGCAGTTCTCGCGCCGTACCAGGTTCGCGTTCTCCATCCGCGTGATCTGGTGCGAGAGCCGGCTCTTCGACTGCAGCGTGGCGGACGCCAGGTCGCTCATGCGCATCCGCACGTCGTCCGACTCGGACAGATTCACGAGAATCTCGTAGTCGTTCATCGTCAGGCCGAACGGCTGCAGATCTTTTTCGAGCTGGTACGTCAACAGCCTGTTGACCTCCAGGTGGGTGCGCCAGGCGCACTGCTCCGCATCGGTCAGCCAGCGCGTGGCCGTCTCGGTCTCCATGAATGAAGTCTACCTAAGAAGTTGAATGACGAACTACTTCGGATGATGTGACGGTGCGCACGCGTTCGAGCCGTCACACTCCGCAGACTACCGCTCACAGCCCGAAGCGACGCTGGAGGTCCCCGAGCTGTCCGGGAAGGCGCGGTGCGCCCGACGATTGCGGACCGTGTCCAACCGGTCCCGCTCCGCCACCGCCGGGAACCCCCGGTTCGGGCGGAACCGCCCCAGTCGCCTGCTCCGCCATCAGCGTCTCACTCGACTGGAGCAGGACCGTCCCGGCGCCGACGAACTCGAACTGATGCTCCTCGCCGGAAGCCCCGCCCAGGCCCGTCATCGCACGTAGACCGCCCATGACACCCGTCAGATACCCGTGGTCGTAGTGATGACACGGTGACGGGCAGTCGGCCCATCCGACCAGCGCCTGGGGGTCCACCCGGATCGGGGGTTCCAGGAACACCACCGGACCGTTAGATGCGGCCACGAACTTTCCGGTTCCGATGAGTGTCAGAAAACCCGGCACGATCGACTGCTTGAGCGCGAGACTTGGCTGAAAAGCGAGCAGATTGCCCGCGCGAATGGTCAAGTTCCCGTCGTCCAGGTCATAGGAGTTGACGTTGAAGGCCCGGTCGGCCAGCAGCATCTTCCCCGAGCCGGCCGCCACGACCCAGTCGCTCGCGTGCAGTGGCGAATGGAACGACGTGCGGACAAGTCGGTCGAGTCGGCCGTGTCCGATGCCGTTGAACTCGATCGCCCCGTAGTAGGCGATCATCTTCCCCTTCTGCAGGAACCACTCCCCGCCCTTGAGCTCGACGCAGAACGTGTACTTGTTCACGTTGTCGTCGGCGGGCAGGGTCACCGGGTCGTACACCACGGGGCCGCCGGGGGTTCCGTACGCGCTCACAGCTTTTCCTCCGAGGCCTGGACGTACACCGTGCCGCTGCCGCTCAGCTCCAGCTGGAACGCCTCCCCGGAGCCGCGGCCCACCATGTCCCGCCAGCCGAGCGCGGTGGACAGCTTGTTGCGCACGTCGCCGTGGTGGGCGACGTAGGCCTGCGGGTCCACGTGCACCGGGCGCTGCGGGGTGATCGGGATCTCGAAGACCCCGCCGTGCGCCATCACGGCCACCGAGCCCTGCCCCTGGAGAGTGGTGGTGAACAGGCCCTGCCCGGTGACCTGGCCGCGCACCAGGCCCATCACGCCGCCCTGGGAACCCATGAACATCGTGCCCTGCCGCAGCGTGCCCTCGAAGGCGAGCAGCCGGTCGGCCTCGACGTAGAGGGTGTCGCCGGTCAGCCCGATGACGTGGACGTGGTGGCCGCCGTGCCCGAAGAAGACCGTGCCGCTGCCCTCGACGGACATCAGCGGGGCCGCCTCGCCGGCCACCCGGCGCCCGATCATGGACATCAGTCCGCCCTGGCCGCCCTGGACGTTGGGGGTGAAGGACACCTCCCCCCGGTAGGCGAGCATCGCCCCGCGCTGGCTGTACAGCCGCTGTCCGGGCAGCACGGTCGCCTCGACCATCTTGGTGTTGATCTCCCGGAAGGTCATCTCACAGGTCCCCCGCGATCGTGTTGCGCTCGCTCGGCTGGACGTACACCAGCCCGTCGCCCTCGAAGCGGATCTGGAAGGCCTCGCCGCCGCCCTCCCCGAAGAGGGTGCGGAACGTCACACCGGACTGGAAGGTCTGCCGCACGTCGCCCTGGTGGGCGATATAGGCGCCCGGGTCGACGATCAGCGGGTACTGCGGGCTGACCCGGAGCACCACCGCCGGCCCGTCCGACATGATGGCCGCCTGCCCGTGGCCCTCGACGGTCGTCGTGAACAGCCCGTTGCCCTGCGAGGCGCCGCGCAGCCCGGTGAACGTCGTGCCCGTGCGCAGCCCCGCGTCGGTCGCGAGCAGGTTGCTCGACTCGACGTGGAGCTTGTCCCCCCGCAGGGCGACCAGGTTGATCTCCGCTGCCCGGTCCGCGAACCAGCAGGTCCCCTGCCCCCTCACCTCCATCACCGTCATCTGCTCGCCGGTGAGCCGCCGGGTCACCATCCCGCGCAGCCCCTCGCCGCCGCCGCTCAGCTTCTTGAAGGTCATCTGCCCGTCGTACGCGACCATCGAGCCGTTCTTCGCCTTGACGGCGTCCCCGGTCACGTCGACGGCGAGCACCTTGCTTCCCTGGAGTCGGAACATCGCCACGCAGGGAAAGTAGCGGTGAGCCGGGTGGAGGGAACAGGGCCCGTGGGTGGAGAACGACCCTGAGCGCACCCCGAGGGGTGCGGTTTGCCAGAATGGGGTTCAGCTTGTGCGTCTGTTCACAAAGCAGCCGGCCCGTCGTCGCAACTTCCACCGAAGGTGATCCGTGGACATCAAGACCGCCTCCGCCCTCCGCCGTCTCCGCCTGGTCTCCGCCCCGGAGGCCGTGTCCTTCCTCGTCCTGCTGCTCTGCTCGGTGCTGAAGCGGACCACGGACTTCAACGCCGTGCCCGTGATGGGCGCGGTCCACGGCGTGCTGTTCGTCCTGTACGTCCTCTTCTGGGCGGACGCCTGGAACCGTGCCAAGTGGAGCTTCGGCACCGCTGCCCTCTACTTCGTCCTCTCGGTCCTGCCCACCGGCGGTTTCTTCGCGGAGCGCAGGCTGCGCCGCGAGGCCGAGAGCGCCGTCATCGCCGCCCGCGCCCGCAAGGAAGAGGTCGTGAAGGCATGATCGTCGCCTTCTCCGTGACGCCCCTGGGTGTCGGCGAGGACGTGGGGGAGTACGTCGCCGACGCCGTCCGCGTGGTCCGCGAGTCGGGGCTGCCCAACCGCACCGACGCCATGTTCACCTCCGTCGAGGGGGAGTGGGACGAGGTCATGGACGTCGTCCGGCGGGCCGTCGCCGCAGTGGAGGCGCGGGCACCGCGCGTCTCGCTCGTCCTCAAGGCGGACATCCGGCCCGGCGTGACCGACGGCCTGACCTCCAAGGTCGAGACCGTGGAACGGCACCTCGCGGGCTGACCCGTGCCGCGTCCGCGGTCCCCGGGTGCCCGAAAGCCGAGACAGGGCTGACCGGCATATGACCGGCCGGTAGGGTCTGCTGACGTGCCCAAGCCTCTCAGCCTCCCCTTCGACCCCATCGCACGCGCCGACGAGCTCTGGAAGCAGCGCTGGGGAAACGTGCCCGCGATGGCCGCGATCACCTCGATCATGCGGGCGCAGCAGATCCTGCTGGCCGAGGTCGACGCGGTGGTCAAGCCGTACGGACTGACCTTCGCCCGCTACGAGGCGCTGGTGCTGCTCACCTTCTCCAAGGCCGGCGAGCTGCCGATGTCCAAGATCGGCGAGCGGCTCATGGTGCACCCCACGTCGGTGACGAACACGGTGGACCGGCTGGTCAGGTCGGGTCTGGTGGCCAAGCGCCCCAACCCCAACGACGGCCGCGGCACGCTCGCCGTCATCACCGCCAAGGGCCGCGAGGTGGTCGACGCGGCCACCCGCGAACTGATGGCGATGGACTTCGGCCTCGGGGCCTACGACGCCGAGGAGTGCGCGGAGATCTTCGCCATGCTGCGCCCGCTGCGGATCGCGGCGCACGACTTCGACGAGGGGTGACCGGCGAGGGCTGACCCGGGGCAAGATCTCCCGGAACGGGCGGTTACGCTCGTCGGCATGAAGAAGAGCGTGCTGACCCGCTACCGCGTCCTGGCCTACGTCACCGGTGTGCTGCTGGTCCTGCTGTGCCTGAGCATGATCGCGAAGTACGGGCTGGACATGGACGGTGCCGCCGACGTCACCCGGGTCGTCGCCATCGCGCACGGGTGGCTGTACGTCGTCTACCTGGTCTTCGCCTTCGACCTGGGCTCCAAGGCGAAGTGGCCGGTCGGCAAGCAGCTCTGGGTGCTGATCGCGGGCACGATCCCGACGGCCGCCTTCTTCGTCGAGCGCAGGATCAGCCGCGAGCTGGACGGCGGGGCCGCGGACCGGGCCCCGGCCGTCGCCAAGGTCTGACCGCAGGCCTCGCAGCACCGCCGTACGGCACCCGTACGGCGGTGTTCTCGTGGTCGTGACCCAGTTGGCATCGACATTTACTAGGACGTCCAAGTAAATTCGATGGTATGGACGCTCACGCCATCGAGGAAGGCCGCCGGCGCTGGCAGGCCCGCTACGACGCCGCGCGCAAGCGCGACGCAGACTTCACCACGCTCTCCGGCGACCCCGTGGAGCCGGTGTACGGACCCCGGCCCGGGGACGCGTACGAGGGATTCGAGCGGATCGGGTGGCCCGGGGAGTACCCCTTCACGCGCGGGCTCCACCCGACCGGCTACCGCGGCCGCACCTGGACGATCCGGCAGTTCGCCGGGTTCGGCAACGCCGAGCAGACCAACGAGCGGTACAAGATGATCCTCGCCGCGGGCGGCGGCGGTCTGTCCGTGGCCTTCGACATGCCGACGCTCATGGGGCGCGACTCCGACGACCCGCGCTCGCTCGGTGAGGTCGGGCACTGCGGCGTGGCCATCGACTCGGCCGCCGACATGGAGGTCCTGTTCAAGGACATCCCGCTCGGCGACGTGACCACCTCCATGACGATCAGCGGGCCCGCGGTGCCCGTCTTCTGCATGTACCTGGTCGCCGCCGAGCGGCAGGGCGTGGCCCCGTCGGTCCTCAACGGCACGCTGCAGACCGACATCTTCAAGGAGTACATCGCCCAGAAGGAGTGGCTCTTCCAGCCGGAGCCCCATCTCCGGCTGATCGGCGACCTGATGGAGTACTGCGCGGCCGGCATCCCCGCCTACAAGCCGCTGTCCGTCTCCGGCTACCACATCCGCGAGGCGGGGGCCACGGCCGCGCAGGAGCTGGCCTACACGCTCGCGGACGGCTTCGGCTACGTCGAGCTGGGTCTGAGCCGCGGGCTCGACGTGGACGTCTTCGCGCCCGGCCTCTCCTTCTTCTTCGACGCGCACGTCGACTTCTTCGAGGAGATCGCCAAATTCCGCGCGGCCCGGCGGATCTGGGCCCGCTGGATGCGCGACGTGTACGGCGCGAAGAGCGAGAAGGCGCAGTGGCTGCGCTTCCACACGCAGACGGCGGGCGTCTCGCTGACCGCCCAGCAGCCGTACAACAACGTGGTGCGCACGGCCGTGGAGGCGCTGGCCGCCGTGCTCGGCGGCACCAACTCGCTGCACACCAACGCGCTGGACGAGACGCTGGCGCTGCCCAGCGAGCAGGCCGCCGAGATCGCGCTGCGCACCCAGCAGGTGCTGATGGAGGAGACCGGCGTCGCCAACGTGGCGGACCCGCTGGGCGGTTCCTGGTACATCGAGCAGCTCACGGATCGGATCGAGGCGGACGCGGAGAAGATCTTCGAGCAGATCAAGGAGCGGGGGCTCAGGGCGCACCCGGACGGGCAGCACCCCATCGGGCCGATCACCTCCGGGATCCTGCGCGGGATAGAGGACGGCTGGTTCACCGGTGAGATCGCCGAGTCCGCCTTCCGCTACCAGCGGGCCCTGGAGAAGGGCGAGAAGCGGGTCGTGGGCGTCAACGTCGCCACCGGGTCGGTGACCGGGGACCTCGAGATCCTGCGGGTCAGCCACGAGGTGGAGCGGGAGCAGGTCCGCGTTCTGGGCGAGCGGAAGACGGCGCGGGACGAGGCCGCGGTGCGCGCCGCCCTCGCGGACATGCTGAGTGCCGCCCGGTCCGGGGCGAACATGATCGAGCCGATGCTCGACGCCGTACGGGCCGAGGCGACCCTGGGCGAGATCTGCGGGGTGCTGCGGGACGAGTGGGGGGTCTACACGGAACCGGCGGGCTTCTGACCCCGTTGCCCGCCACGGGCGTCTCCAGGGGGCGGCGGACGTCCCCTGGAGCCAGAGCCTAGGCCGCCCCGCCGCCCGGCTGGGCGGTCAGGCCGAGGAGCAGTACCCGGGTGAAGCTGTGCACCCAGGCCTCGTCGGCCGGCTTGCCGCTCACCAGGGTGCGGTGGACCACCGCGCCCGCCACCATGTCGAAGATCAGGTCCACCGTGCGGGACGACTCCGCCGGGTCCGGCTCCGGCGGGAGTTCGCCGCGGCGCTGGGCCCGGGCGCGGCCCTCCAGGACCAGGCGCATCTGCCGGTCCACGATCGAGGCGCGGATCCGTTCGCGCAGGGCGTCGTCGCGGGTCGCCTCCGCGACCACCGCCATCAGGCCACTTCTGGCCTCCGGCCGGGCCAGGATCGCCGCGAACTGCAGCACCACGCCCTCGATGTCGGCGGCCAGACTGCCGCGGTCGGGCAGTTCGAGCTCGTCGAACAGCTCCGCGACCGCGTCCACCACCAGTTCGTGCTTGCCCGCCCAGCGGCGGTAGAGCGTCGTCTTCGCGACCCCGGCCCGCGTGGCCACGTCGCTCAGGGTCAGCCCCGACCAGCCGAGTTCCACCAGAGCGTCCCGTGTGGCGGCCAGGATCGCGGCGTCCGCGGCGGCGCTGCGCGGGCGTCCGGTACGGCTGGCGGGGTGGCGGCTCTGCATGCGTCGACCATAACCGGCGGAATCTGTGCGGTCGTGAGGGAGATCACCGGGCAGTGGTGTCGCGGTGACCCCGGATGGCATTACGCTACGGGTCGTAGCGAAAGCTCGTGCGGGACGTACACGGGCGACGACCACCGGCGTGGGGTGGGGACCCGGCGCCAATCACATCGCTTTTTCTTTCATGCGCCGAGACGGGGGAGGATAGACGCATGCAGCCACGGAACATGTCCATGAGCGGCGTCGTCGACCTCGCCGCGGTGAAGGCGGCCCAGGAGGCCAAGGCCAAGGCCGAGCAGACGCGCGCCGAAGCCGCCCGGCAGGGCGGCGCGGGGGCCGTCTCCCCGGCCGACCTCGTCATCGACGTCGATGAAGCGGGATTCGAGCGGGATGTCCTGCAACGGTCCGCCGAAGTACCGGTCGTCATCGACTTCTGGGCCGAGTGGTGTCAGCCCTGCAAGCAGCTGAGCCCGGTCCTCGAGCGACTGGCCGTCGAGTACAACGGGCGCGTCGTGCTCGCCAAGATCGACGTCGACGCCAACCAGATGCTGATGCAGCAGTTCGGGGTCCAGGGGATTCCGGCCGTCTTCGCCGTCGTCGCGGGGCAGGCGCTGCCCCTCTTCCAGGGCGCGGCCGGCGAACAGCAGATCCGGGAGACCCTGGACCAGCTCGTGCAGGTCGCCGAGCAGCGCTTCGGGCTGACCGGCCTGACCGTCGACCCGGACGCCGATCCGGGCGGCGCCGCGCCGCAGGAGATGCCGGCGGGGCCGTACGACGCCCTCCTCGAGGCCGCCGTGAGGGCGCTGGACGCGGGGGACCTGGGCGGTGCCGTCCAGGCGTACAGGAACGTGCTGAGCGACGACCCGGGCAACACGGAGGCCAAGCTGGGCCTCGCACAGGCGGAGTTGCTGCAGCGGGTGCAGGGTATGGACCCGCAGCGGGTGCGCGACGAGGCCGCCGGCAAGCCGGGCGACGTGGACGCGCAGATCGCGGCCGCCGACCTGGACCTGGTGGGCGGTCATGTCGACGACGCCTTCGGACGGCTCATCGACACCGTGCGGCGCACGGCGGGTGACGACCGGGACGCGGTACGGCGCCGACTGCTGGAGCTGTTCGAGGTCGTGGGGCCGGAGGACCCCCGAGTGGTCGGGGCCCGACGGGCCCTCGCCCGGGCTCTGTTCTGACCAGTCGCTAAACACCACGGCATGTGATGCCGGAGTGAAAAATTCGCCTACGAGGCGTCAGGGCGGCCGCACTTTGCCAAAACTTGGCAATTGCGGCCGCTGTTACTCGGAGTAAATCGATGCCGTTGATCTGTCTGGATTCGTCCAAGGATCAACGGCTTTGCTCTGCCCCTGACCGACACCCAGCGTCGCCCTTCGAGACCGCTGGGTCGTTGTTCGGTTATCCGGCCGTTACTAGCCAGTAACGAACCCCCTTGTGTCCGGGCCGAGAATGCACCACGATCGGCGACGCTCGGTCCATTCCCGCACCCCCGGCAGCCGGTCGGGTCGAGGGAGACTCTGGGTCCCCACCGAGCAGAGCCGGCGGCAGTGGCGCCGGCTCTGGGGCAGGGGGGTCTTCGCCGCACGGCGAAGCCTGTCCAGAAGGTTGTGCGTGATGCGTGTCAGGCGCGACCAGTGGTTGTCGCTCGGGGGTGATCGCCGGTGGTTCGGGCGCGGTTCGTGCCTGATGAGTACGGGCGCTCTCCTTTCCGAGGACGTAGCACTTCTCCCATCCCTGCCTGGCTGAGCCGCCGATTGGGGCGAGTCGGGCCAGGAGATGTACGTCCGAGAAGGAGGAAATATGGAGTCCCAGGTGCGTGGCGGGACCAGATGGAAGCGGTTCGCTGTGGTCATGGTGCCCAGCGTCGCCGCCACGGCAGCGATAGGTGTCGCCCTGGCACAGGGTGCTCTCGCTGCTTCGTTCAGCGTTTCGGGGCAGTCGTTCAAGGTGACGGCGAAGTCGCTCCACGGTGAGGGCTTCGCGCAGTACGGAGCGCTCGACCAGGGCTACACCCTGACCGGCCAGAAGGCGCTTCACCCCGTCGCGGTCTCGGCCTTCAAGTCGGCCACGATCCAGAAGATGTGTCAGTCGGTCGTCACCCCGGACCTCCCGGTCATCGGTGACGTGACGCTCCGCCTGGAGGCGGGTGACAGCACCGACAAGGACAAGCAGGTCGAGGCCGACCGCCTGTACATCGACGTCGAGGACCTGCAGGCCGACGCCGTCTTCCACAACATCGACATCGGTGTTGCGGCCAAGGACGCCGGCAAGGGTCCGGGCATGAAGGGCAACGGCGAGCAGGCCAACCCGTTCGGCTTCGCCCAGCAGGCGGACTCGGCGGACCTGACCGACGTGAAGCAGACGGCGTGGGCGACCACCGCCGGAACCTTCAAGCTCAGCGGTCTGCACATGTCGCTGCACAAGGGCAAGGGTGCAGGGATCGAGTGCTACTAGGCACTCACTGACGGGCGGGGGAGCCGATGGCGCCCCCGCCCGTCCACACTCCGGCCGCGCTTTCACACGCGGCACACATCACCACCACAGCAACGCCGCACCAGGGAGCTGTTTTCCATGAGCGCCGAGACCCCTGCCGCCGACCCCGGCCAGTTCACCCGCCGGAGGCTGCAGTTCCGCGCCTGGCGGGGCACCCGGCCGTTCTGGGCCGGCCTCCTCGTCTTGCTCAGCGGCTTTCCGATCATGTACTTCCCGTACGCGCATCTCCAGGTCGGTCATCTGACCCTGGCGATGTCGACGACCGCGGGAGCCGGATCGCTGATCATCGGCGTACTGCTCGTCGTGCTCGGCGTCAGCCTCTGGTTCCAGAAGCACGTACGGACCTTCGCGGGCGTCGCCGCGATCCTGCTCGGGCTGGTGTCCCTGCCCGTGTCCAACTTCGGCGGCTTCATCGTCGGCTTCCTGCTCGCCCTCGTCGGCGGTGCGATGGCCGTGTCGTGGGCACCGGGCGTGCCGGCCGCGCCGGAGGGCGCGGAGGTGACCGGCGCGGGGCAGGCGGCCGCTTCCGGATCCTGGCTCGACAAGGCCTCGGACGCGGGCACCGTGAGCGACTCGAACGACCTGTCAGGAACGAGCCCGGCCAACGGGGCGAACGGGAGGCACAGTGCCGGCTGACGAGGTGACCCACGGGGCCGATGTGGACGGGTCCCGTGCGAGAACCGGTCCCCGCCACGCGGCACCCAGGCGGCCGCTGTTCACCAGGTTCCACATGCCCGCCGGCAAGGCGATCGCCTCCGTGGCGATGCCCACCGCCGTCATCGTGGGCATGGGCTTCACTTCGACGCTCGCCCTCGCCGACAACGGCGGGACGACGTCGAACAGCCAGAAGGCCGCGGAGTACAAGGACTGCGTGGACGCGCTCAAGGACTCCGGGAAGCCCTCGGACTCACCCTCGCCGTCCGCGAGCGAGTCCACGGACACGGCGACGCCGACCCCCACGGCGTCCACCGGGGCCACGGACAAGCAGGACTCGGGCAAGACCTCGTCGTCGGATTCAGGTTCCGACGAGAAGGCCACGCCCGAGCCCACGGCGACGTCCGGCTCCTCCGACTCGGGTTCGGGCTCCGGCTCCGGTGGCGACACGGCGACGCCGTCTCCGTCGGCGACCGACAGCAGCGGTGGTGTGCTGGGCGGCCTCGGCGACGCGCTCGGTGACATCCTCACCGGCGGCAAGACGGACTCGGGCACGTCCGCGAGCCCGGAGCCGTCCGCGTCCCCGTCGGCCGGCTCGTCCACGTCCGGTTCCACCGCCAAGGACAGCACGACCGGCACGGTCAAGGACACGGTCAAGGACACGGTCGAGAAGACCACCAAGACCGTCACGGACACCGTCAAGGACACCACCGACAAGGTCTCCAAGACGGCCGAGGACACCACGCAGACGGTCGAGGACGCGGCCGAGTCGGCCACGCCCAGCCCGTCCGCGAGCTCCACGACGTCCCCCGACGACTGCCCGGCGGCCACCGACGCCGAGGGCGGCGTCGACAACAAGGTGCCGGTGGCGGACGACCCCTGGTACCTGGACGCCAGCTCGCTGACGCTGAAGGGCGCCGACTACAAGGGCATAGTCGAGGTCAGGACCGCCAACGGCACCACCAAGAAGGTGCTGAAGTACGTCATCTCGGGTGGCACGGACATCGGTGACCTGCACCAGACGGTGAAGGACAAGCAGGCCGGCAAGACGTACCACGTGCAGGCGGCCAAGGGCTCGAAGTCCACCATCACCGGCGGTGACACGGTGATGTACACCGAGAGCATCTCCGGCAACCTGCTGGGGCTGATCCCGGTCACGTTCAGCCCGGACAGCCCGCCGCCGCTGAACATCCCGCTGATCTACTTCACCAAGGTCCACGTGGTCCAGGCGGCCCAGTTCGGCGGCAACCTGCACGTGCCCGGCATGCACGTGTACAGCACCGACTGAGCCTGCGTACAAGCCCGTTCGGGAGCCGCGCACAGAGCTGAGGGCGCCCCCTGTCACAGGGGGCGCCCTCAGTGCGTGCCGAGACCCTCGGCGGGCCCGTCAGTCGTTCTGGCCGCCCAGGTGGTGCACCCGGACCATGTTGGTGGTGCCGGGGACGCCGGGGGGCGAGCCGGCGGTGATGATCATCGTGTCGCCGGGGCTGAAGCGGGCCAGCTTGGCCAGCTCCTGGTCCACCATGTCGACCATCTCGTCGGTGCTGTTGACGAAGGGGACGATGTGCGACTCCACGCCCCAGCTCAGCGTGAGCTGGTTGCGGGTCCCCTCGTCGGTGGTGAACGCCAGGATCGGCTGGGACGCGCGGTAGCGGGACAGCCGGCGGGCGGTGTCACCGGACTTGGTGAAGGCGATCAGGCCCTTGCCGCCGAGGAAGTCGGCGATCTCGGCGGCGGCCCGGGCCACCGAACCGCCCTGCGTGCGCGGCTTCTTGCCGGGGACGAGGGGCTGCAGGCCCTTGGAGAGCAGCTCCTCCTCGGCCGCGCTGACGATCTTCGACATCGTCTTGACGGTCTCGACCGGGTAGGCGCCCACCGAGGACTCCGCCGACAGCATGACCGCGTCCGCGCCGTCCAGGATCGCGTTGGCCACGTCGGAGGCCTCGGCGCGGGTCGGGCGGGAGTTGGTGATCATCGACTCCATCATCTGGGTCGCCACGATCACCGGCTTGGCGTTGCGCCGGCACAGCTCGATCAGGCGCTTCTGCACCATGGGGACCTTCTCGAGCGGGTACTCGACGGCCAGGTCACCACGGGCCACCATCACACCGTCGAACGCCATCACGACGTCCGCCATGTTCTCGACCGCCTGCGGCTTCTCCACCTTGGCGATCACCGGGACCCGGCGGCCCTCCTCGTCCATCACCCGGTGCACGTCGTTGACGTCCTTGGCGTCCCGGACGAAGGAGAGCGCGACCATGTCGCAGCCCATGCGGAGGGCGAAGCGCAGGTCCTCGACGTCCTTCTCGGACAGGGCGGGCACGTTCACGGCCGTGCCGGGCAGGTTGATGCCCTTGTGGTCGGAGACCACACCGCCCTCGATGACGACCGTCCGCACCCGGGGACCCTCGACGTCCAGGACCTTCAGCTCGACGTTGCCGTCGTTGATCAGGATCTGGTCGCCCGGCGAGACGTCGCCCGGCAGGCCCTTGTAGGTCGTCCCGCAGATCTGCTTGTCGCCCGGGACGTCCTCGGTGGTGATGACGAACTCGTCACCCCGCTCGAGTTCGACCGGACCCTCGGCGAAGGTCTCCAGGCGGATCTTCGGGCCCTGGAGGTCGGCGAGGACACCGATGGCCCGGCCGGTCTCCTTGGACGCGGCCCGGACGCGGTCGTACCGCGCCTGGTGCTCGGCCTGGGAGCCGTGGCTGAAGTTGAAGCGGGCCACATTCATACCCGCCTCGATCATGGCGACGAGCATCTCGTGGGAGTCGACCGCGGGGCCGAGAGTACAGACGATTTTCGAACGGCGCATGGGGCGATCCTATCGGTTTGTTTCGCTGCGGAATATTCCGTCTGGCGGAAGATACAAATGGGCGGACATGCGCTCAGGCGTGTTACTCCGGTGTATTGCTCAGCTCTTCTTTCCGACCAGCTCGTAGGTCTGTGTCGCGATCTCCAGTTCCTCGTCGGTCGGCACCACCGCGACCGCCACCCGGGCGGACGCGGGCGAGATCAGCCGCGGTTCACCGCCGCGCACCGCGTTCAGCTCGCCGTCGACCGCCAGGCCCAGCGGCTCCAGGCCGGCGATCGCCGCCTCGCGCACCGGCGCCGCGTTCTCGCCGACCCCGGCCGTGAACGCGACCGCGTCCACCCGGCCGAGCACCGCGAAATAGGCGCCGATGTACTTCTTGAGCCGGTGAATGTAAATGTCGAAGGCGAGGGCGGCCTCTTCGTCGCCCTCGTCGATCCGGCGGCGGATCTCCCGCATGTCATTGTCCCCGCACAGTCCGAACAGACCGCTCCTCTTGTTGAGAAGACTGTCGATCTCGTCCATGGACATTCCACCGACACGAGCCAAATGGAAGATGACGGCCGGGTCCAGATCACCGGATCGCGTACCCATCACCAGCCCCTCCAAAGGCGTCAGCCCCATCGAGGTGTCCACGCACCGTCCCCTCTCGACGGCGGACGCCGAGGCGCCGTTGCCGAGGTGCAGCACGATGACGTTCACCTCCGAGGGGTCCCTGCCGAGCAGCCGCGCGGTCCGGCGGGAGACGTAGGCGTGCGAGGTGCCGTGGAAGCCGTAGCGGCGGATGCGGTGCCGGTCCGCGACCTTCGGGTCGATCGCGTAGCGCGCCGCGGACTCCGGCATCGTCGTGTGGAAGGCCGTGTCGAAGACGGCCACCTGGGGCAGGTCCGGGCGCAGCGCCGTCGCGGTGCGGATGCCGGTGAGGTTGGCCGGGTTGTGCAGCGGCGCGACCGGGATCAGCCGCTCGATCTCGGTGAGCACCGCCTCGTCGATCACGGTCGGCTCGGTGAAGAACATGCCGCCGTGCACCACCCGGTGCCCGATCGCGGCCAGATCCGGCGAGTCCAGGCCCACGCCGTCCCGGGACAGCTCCTCGGCGACGGCCTTCAGCGCCGCGTCATGACCGGCGATCGGCCCGTTCTGCTCCCGGGTCTCGCCGGTCGACACACAGGTGTGCTCCAGCCGCGAGGTCTGCTCGCCGATCCGCTCGACCAGCCCCACCGCCAGCCGGCTGCTGTCCCGCATGTCCAGCAGCTGGTACTTCACCGACGAGGAGCCGGAGTTGAGAACGAGGACTCGGGTGGGGGAGGTCACAGCTCGGCCGCCTTCTCGCTGGGGGTCTGGGCCTGGATCGCCGTGATGGCGACGGTGTTGACGATGTCCTGGACGAGCGCGCCCCGGGACAGGTCGTTGACCGGCTTGCGCAGGCCCTGGAGCACCGGGCCGACGGCGACGGCACCGGCCGAGCGCTGCACGGCCTTGTAGGTGTTGTTGCCGGTGTTGAGGTCGGGGAAGATCAGCACGGTGGCCTGGCCGGCGACCTCCGAGCCGGGCAGCTTGGTGGCGGCCACGGAGGGCTCCACGGCCGCGTCGTACTGGATCGGCCCCTCGATCTTCAGGTCCGGCCGCCGCGAGCGCGCCAGCTCGGTGGCCTGGCGCACCTTGTCCACGTCGACACCCGAGCCGGACGTACCCGTGGAGTACGACAGCATCGCGATCCGCGGCTCCACACCGAATTGCGCGGCCGTGGCCGCCGACTGGATGGCGATGTCCGCCAGTTGCTCGGCGTTCGGGTCCGGGTTGACCGCGCAGTCGCCGTAGACCAGCACCTTGTCGGCCAGGCACATGAAGAAGACCGAGGAGACGATCGAGGAGTCGGGCGTGGTCTTGATGATCTCGAACGCCGGCCGGATGGTGGCCGCCGTGGAGTGCACCGAGCCGGACACCATGCCGTCGGCCAGGCCCTCCTGCACCATCAGGGTGCCGAAGTAGTTCACGTCCGACACGACGTCGTAGGCCAGCTCCACGTTCACGCCGCGGTGGGCGCGCAACTGGGCGTACCGCTCGGCGAAGGCGTCGCGCAGCTCGGAGGTGGCGGGGTCGATCACCTGGCTGTCGCCGAGGTCGATGCCCAGGTCTGCCGCCTTCTTGCGGATCTGGTCGGCCGGGCCGAGCAGGGTCAGGTCGCACACGCCCCGGCGCAGCAGCACCTCGGCGGCGTGCAGCACCCGCTCCTCGGAACCCTCCGGCAGGACGACCCGGCGCCGGTCCGAGCGGGCCTGCTCCAGCAGCTTGTGCTCGAACATCATCGGGGTCACCCGGTCGCTGCTCGGGGCCGAGACGCGGCGCGCGAGGTCCGCGCTGTCGGCATACCGCTCGAACAGGCCGAGCGCGGTCTCCGCCTTGCGTGGGGTGGCCGCGGTCATCTTCCCCTCCATGGAGAAGAGCCGCTCGGCGGTGGGGAAGCTGTTGCCGGCCACGGAGACCACCGGGGTGCCCGGGGCGAGGCGGGCGGCCAGGGTGAGGATCTCCTCGCTCGGCACCTCGTCCAGGGTGAGCAGCACGCCGGCTATCGGCGGGGTCCCGGCGCTGTGCGCGGCCAGCGAACCGACGACCAGGTCGGCCCGGTCGCCCGGGGTCACCACCAGACAGCCCGGGGTCAGCGCGGTCAGGAAGTTGGGCAGCATCGCGCCGCCGAACACGAAGTCCAGCGCGTCCCGGGCGAGCCCGGAGTCGTCGCCGAGCAGCACCCGGGCACCGAGGGTCTGGGCGATCTGCGCGACCGTGGGCGCGGACAGCGCGGGCTCGTCGGGCAGCACGTACACGGGCACCGGCAGCCGGTCCGCCAGCCGCCGGGCGATCTCGTCCCGGTCCTCGCGCTCCACCCGGTTGGCGACCATGGCGAGCACGTCGCAGCCGAGCCCGTCGTACGCCCGGAACGCGTTGCGGATCTCCGCGCGCACCGAGTCGGCGGGCTGTGAGCGGCCGCCCACCACCGGGATCACGGACGCGCCGAACTCGTTGGCCAGGCGGGCGTTCAGGGAGAGTTCGTCGGGGAGCTGGGTGCCGGCGAAGTCGGTGCCGAGGACGAGGACGACGTCGTAGTCACGGGCCACCAGGTGGAAGCGGTCGACCAGGGTGGAGACCAGTTCGTCGGTGCCCTGTTCGGCCTGGAGCGCGGACGCCTCGACGTAGTCCATGCCGTAGACGGTGGCCGGGTCCTGCGAGAGCCGGTACCGCGTCCGCAGCAACTCGAACATCCGGTCGGGTCCGTCGTGGACGAGCGGCCGGAACACACCCACCCGATCCACCTGCCGGGTCAGCAGCTCCATGACCCCCAGCTCCACCACCTGGCGGCCGTCGCCGCGGTCGATGCCGGTCACGTACACGCTGCGCGTCACGTGTGCACTCCGTTCCTGTGTCTCGCCGTCTCGCCGGTGTCTTCCGTGGCACAAAGTCCGTGGCACAAAAATCGCCCGCCCAGGTGAGCGGAACCCTCTTGACAATACCCCCGGTGAGGGTTAAGGCGCCCGTCAGGACATCACCCGGCCGGCGGACGTGAAACAATCGGCAGTGGCTCACAGGTACCGACAGCGAGCAGGAGACACAGCACGATGCGCATCGGAGTTCTCACCGCAGGCGGCGACTGCCCCGGCCTGAACGCCGTGATCCGTTCGGTCGTGCACCGGGCGGTGGCGCAGTACGGCGACGAGGTCATCGGCTTCGAGGACGGCTACCGGGGTCTGCTCGACCGCCACTACCGCTCGCTCGACCTGGACGCGGTCAGCGGCATCCTGGCCCGCGGCGGCACCATCCTCGGCTCCTCCCGGCTCGAGCGCGACCGGCTGCGCGAGGCCTGCGAGGGCGCCGCCGACATGGTCGAGGAGTTCGGCATCGACGCGCTGATCCCGATCGGCGGCGAGGGCACCCTGACGGCGGCCCGCATGCTGTCCGACGCCGGTCTGCCGGTCGTCGGTGTCCCGAAGACCATCGACAACGACATCTCCTCCACCGACCGCACCTTCGGCTTCGACACCGCCGTCGGCGTGGCCACGGAGGCCATGGACCGCCTGAAGACCACGGCCGAGTCCCACCAGCGCGTGATGGTCGTCGAGGTCATGGGCCGGCACGCCGGCTGGATCGCCCTGGAGTCCGGCATGGCCGCCGGCGCCCACGGCATCTGCCTGCCGGAACGCTCCTTCGACCCGGCCGACCTGGTCAAGATGGTCGAGGAACGCTTCGCCCGCGGCAAGAAGTTCGCGGTCATCTGCGTCGCCGAGGGTGCCCACCCCGCCGAGGGCAGCATGGACTACGGCAAGGGCGATATCGACCAGTACGGCCACGAGCGCTTCCAGGGCATCGGCACCGCGCTGGCCTACGAACTGGAGCGGCGCCTCGGCAAGGAGGCCAAGCCGGTCATCCTCGGCCACGTCCAGCGCGGCGGCAGCCCGACCGCGTACGACCGCGTCCTCGCCACCCGCTTCGGCTGGCACGCCGTCGAGGCCGCGCACCGCGGCGAGTTCGGCCGGATGACCGCGCTGCGCGGCACCGACATCGTGATGGTGCCGCTCGCGGAGGCCGTCACCGAGCTGAAGACGGTCCCGAAGGACCGCATGGACGAAGCGGAGTCGGTCTTCTAGGGGCCGCGGCCTCCGCTACGGACTCCTGCTCTCCACCGCCGCCCAGAAGTTGTCCACGATCCGGTCGAGGAACTCCCTGCCGGAATCGCCGGCACCGCTGCCGCCGCCGCCCCAGCCGAGGGTGGCGGCCATGCGCCCCTGGTAGTCCTGGTGCAGCTCCCGCAGCACCCCCTCCACGGTCCCCTGATCCAGGGGCACCAGCCTCGTCACCGGCCGCACATGGGCCTGCCAGCGGGTCGTCACCGCCCCGCGCAGCAGGCCGGCGAGCGCCGCCTCCCGGCCCGTGACGGCCACGAAGTCGGGCGGGGCCAGCTCCAGCACCCGCGCGAGGGCGGCCGACTGGCGCTCATTGCCGCGCCACTGCCCGCTCTCCTCCATCCGCAGATACCCGCGCAGCTCCACCCCGACGGCGCGGGCGACGTCCTCGGGCGCGACCCCGCGGGCGACGCGGTGCTCCCGCAGGGTGCGGGGACGGCTGATGAGTTCTCCCGGGGAGCACCACAACACCCCGGCGAGTGCGGTGAGTTCCGTGCTGCCCGGGGCGGCGGCGCCGCGCTCCCAGGCGACGACGAGGCCGGGCGTCACATACGGCAGACCGTACGAGACCCGCATCCCGTGGGCGACATGCTCGGGGCCCATGCCCAGGGCGGCCCGGAGCCTGCGGGCGGCCGGGGCGTCGAACGGGTGGCCGGCGGGACCGGGACGAGGCGGAGGTGGGTGCACCCGGCACAAGCTAGGGCTGCGACGGGCGGGGTGACTACGGTCGGTTCGACCAGGATCACCGCTGGTGGGCGGCCCCGGTTTTGGACGTTCGGCGGATGGGCCGGCGGTTCCTCGCCTGTCTGCCGATGACCGGGCCGTGGAACGGTGGGCTTCGGCTGCGGCACACTCTTGAGGTACTGCGGCACACTCTTGAGGTGCTGCCGGGGGGAAGGGACACACGTGGCCGAACGGGACGTCAGCGTCGGGCAGTTGCTGCTCACCGAGTACCAGACGATCAAGGACGAGCAGAAGACGCGGATCGGGTTCCGGGACAATCTGCTGTACGTCACGCTGACCGTCGTGGCCGCGGTGATCGCCGCCGCCGCGCAGGCCAGGCAGACCGCGATGCTGCTGGCGCTGCCGCCGGTGTGCGTGGTGCTCGGATGGACGTACCTGGTCAACGACCAGAAGATCTCGGCCATCGGGGCCTATGTCCGCGAGGACCTGGGGCCCCGGCTCGCCGAGACGGTGCGGATGCGGGGTTCCGAGATCTTCCGGTGGGAGGTCGCCCACCGCGGCGACGCGCGGCGGGCGTCGCGGAAGATCGCCCAGTGCGTGGTGGACCTGCTGGCCTTCTGCGTCGTGCCGCTCAGCGCGCTGATCGTCTACTGGGTGGGGGACGACGTGTCGCCGGGGCTGGCGGTCCTGTCCGTCCTGGAGGCGGCCTCGGTGGCCGGGCTGGGGGTGTACATCGTCCAGTACGCCGTGCCGTTCGGGGTGGGAGGCGACGGTGCCGGAGGTGACGGTGCCGGAGGCGACGCGGGGTGAGCGGCCGCGCAGACCGGGCCCGGGCGGTCACCGGCCCGGTGCCGGTGCCTCCGGGACCCAGCGGTAGACGAGCTCCGGCCGGCCCACCTGGCCGTACACCGGGCGCCGCTCGGCCCTACCGGCGTCGACCAGGTGCTCCAGGTAGCGCCGGGCGGTGATCCGGGAGATGCCCACGGCCTCCGCGACCCCGGTCGCCGCCAGACCCTCCCGGGCGTCCCGGAGGGCGCCGGTCACCCGCTCCAGCGTCGGGCCGCTGAGACCCTTGGGGAGCGAGGCGGGGGACGGCGCGCGCAGCACGGCCAGTGCCCGGTCCACCTCGTCCTGCCCGCTGGCCTCGCCCACCGCCGCGTGGAACTCGGCGTACCGCACCAGCCGGTCGCGCAGCGTGGCGAAGGTGAACGGCTTCAGGACGTACTGCACCACGCCCAGCGAGACACCCTCCCGGACCACCGCCAGATCCCGCGCCGACGTCACCGCTATGACGTCCGTGTGATGCCCCGCCGCCCGCAGCGACCGGGCGAGCTGGAGTCCGTGCACATCCGGCAGGTGCAGGTCGAGCAGCAGCAGGTCCACCGCCGTACGGTCCAGGAACCGGCGCGCCTCCGCCCCCGTGTGCGCCTTCCCGACCGCGACGAACCCCGGCACCCGCCCGACGTACAGCACATGCGCGTCGGCGGCGACTGGATCGTCCTCCACCACGAGGACCCGGATCGCCTGCCGCTCCCCGGTCATCTGCCGCCACCCACCGCCGTGCGCAACGGCAACCGCACCTCGAACACCGCGCCGCCCTCCTGGGCCTCCGCCACCGTCAGCGCGCCCTCGTGACGCGTGACCGCCTGCCGTACGAGGGCCAGGCCAAGGCCCCGTCCGCCGGGCCCCGCCGGCTTCGTCGAGTACCCCCGCTGGAATACCAGGTCCGCGTGGGCCGGGTCGACCCCGGCCCCCGTGTCCGAGACCCGCAGCACCAGCTCGGCGTCTCGCGCGTACGCCGTCACCGTGACCCGAGCCCCGGCGCTGCCCTGCGCCGCGTCCACCGCGTTGTCGATGAGGTTGCCGAGGATCGTCACCAGGTCGCGCGCGGACAGACCCTCGAGCAGCCCGTCGTCCAGCCGGCTGTCCGCCGACACCACCAGCTCCACGCCCCGCTCGTTCGCCTGCGCCGTCTTGCCCAGCAGCAGCGCGGCCAGCACCGGCTCGCTCACCGCCGCCACCACCTGGTCGGTCAGCGCCTGGGCCAGCTCCAGCTCCGCCGTCGCGAACTCCACCGCCTCCTCGGCCCGGCCCAGCTCGATCAGCGAGACGACCGTGTGCAGGCGGTTCGCCGCCTCGTGCGCCTGCGAGCGCAGGGCCTGGGTGAAGCCCCGCTCCGAGTCCAGCTCACCCATCAGGGACTGGAGTTCGGTCACGTCGCGCAGCGTCACCACCGTGCCCCGGCGCTCTCCGCCCGACACCGGCGAGGTGTTCACCACCAGCACCCGGGACGCCGTCAGATGCACCTCGTCCACTCGCGGCTCCGAGGACAGCAGCGCCCCGGTCAGCGGGGCCGGCAGACCCAGGTCCGCCACCGAGCGCCCGATCAGGTCCGCGTCACCGGCGTCGCCCACCCCCAGCAGTTCCCGGCCGCCGTCGTTGATCAGCGCCAACCGGTACTGCCCGTCCAGCATCAGCAGCCCCTCGCGCACCGCGTGCAGCGCCGCCTGGTGGTAGTCGTGCATCCGGCTCAGCTCGGTCGCGTTCATGCCGTGCGTGTGGCGGCGCAGCCGGGCGTTGACCACGTAGGTGCCGACCGCGCCCAGCAGCAGGGTCCCGCCGGCCACCCCCAGCAGCGCGGTGACCTGTTCCTGGACCCGGGCGCTGATCGCCTCCACCTTGATGCCGGCGCTCACCAGCCCGATGACCCGGCCGTTCTCCTCCACCGGGGTCACCGCGCGGACGGACGCGCCGAGGGTGCCGGTGTAGGTCTCGGTGAAGGTACGGCCGTGCCGCGCGGGCTCGATACGGCCCAGGAAGTGCCGGCCGATCTGCTTCTCGTCCGGATGGGTCCAGCGGATGCCGGACGGGTTCATGATCGTCACGAAGTCGACGTTCGTGTCCCGCATCACCCGCACCGCGTACGGCTGCAGCTCCCTGGTCGGGTCGGGGGTGTGGATCGCCGAGCGGACCGAGGGGGAGTCCGCAATCGAGCGGGCCACGGCGGTCGCGTGCCGGGCCGCGGCGTCCTCCGCCTGCCGGCCGTCGCTGAGGTAGGTGAACAGCGCGTACCCGGCCACCACCACCGCGATCAGTACCGCCTGCACGGCGAACAGCTGGGTCGCCAGGCTGCGGGGCCGGGGCAGGGACGGGAAGCGCATGCCAGCAGTGTGCCTCTCCATTCAGGCATGAACTAAATGAACGGAAGGGTGACCGCCCTCACAGGGCGGGAGATAGTCACGGCATCCCCGACCCCGGACGTGAGCCGCACGCCGGTGATGCCGACGAAGACGTCAAGGAGGGCAGCCGTGGCCGCCAGCACCCCAGATACGGCACCTGCCGCACCCCGCGCCAAGCGGGACCGGACCCATTACCTGTACATCGCCGTCATCGTGGCGGTCGCGCTCGGTATCGCCGTGGGACTGATCTGGCCCGATGCCGCCGTCGAGCTGAAGCCCCTGGGCACCGGCTTCGTCAACCTGATCAAGATGATGATCTCGCCGATCATCTTCTGCACGATCGTGCTGGGCATCGGCTCGGTGCGCAAGGCCGCGAAGGTCGGCGCCGTCGGCGGTATCGCGCTCGGCTACTTCCTGGTGATGTCGCTGGTCGCGCTCGCCATCGGACTCGTCGTCGGTAACGTGCTGCACCCCGGGGACGGGCTGCACCTGACCGACGCGCTCAAGCAGACCGGGCACGCCCAGGTCTCCGCCGACGCGCTGCCGCCGGTCGACTTCGTGCTGTCGATCATCCCGGTCACGTTCGTGTCCGCCTTCACCGAGGGCCAGGTCCTGCAGACCCTGCTGATCGCCCTGCTCACCGGGTTCGCGCTGCAGGCCATGGGCTCGGCGGGGCAGCCGGTGCTGCGCGGTGTCGAGCACATCCAGCGGCTGGTCTTCCGCATCCTGTCCATGGTCATGTGGGCCGCCCCCGTCGGCGCCTTCGGCGCCATCGCGGCCGTCGTCGGCTCGGCCGGCCTGGACGCGCTGAAGAGCCTCGCCGTGCTGATGCTCGGCTTCTACGTGACCTGCTTCCTGTTCGTCTTCATCGTGCTCGGCGCCCTGCTGCGGATCGTCGCCGGTGTGAACGTCTTCGCCCTGTTCAAGTACCTCGCCCGCGAGTTCCTGCTGATCCTTTCCACCTCCTCCTCCGAGTCCGCGCTGCCGCGGCTCATCGCGAAGATGGAGCACCTGGGCGTCAGCAAGCCGGTCGTCGGCATCACCGTGCCGACCGGCTACTCCTTCAACCTCGACGGCACGATGATCTACATGACCATGGCGTCGCTGTACATCGCCGACGCCCTCGGCACCCCGATGTCCGTCGGCGAGCAGATCCCGCTGCTGCTCTTCCTGCTGCTGGCCTCCAAGGGCGCCGCGGGCGTCAGCGGCGCCGGCCTGGCCACGCTGGCCGGCGGCCTGCAGTCGCACAAGCCCGCGCTGGTCGACGGCGTCGGCCTGATCGTCGGCATCGACCGGTTCATGAGCGAGGCCCGCGCCCTGACCAACTTCGCCGGCAACGCCGTGGCCACCGTGCTGATCGGCACCTGGACCAAGGAGATCGACAACGGCCGGGTGCGGCAGGTGCTCGCCGGTGACCTCCCCTTCGACGAGACGACGCTGCTGGACGAGCAGCAGTCCGCCGCCACCGGGCTGCCCGAGCCCCGCGAGGGCGACGAGAAGGAACTGGCCAAGGCCTGATCCGAAGACTCCGGACGCCCGGCCCCGCCTGAACCCGGGCCGGGCGTCCGGTCGCACCACCGGGCGGCCGGGTCTCCCCCCGTGACTCGGCCGCCCGGCTCCCATCCACTAACGTGCCGTTCCGGTCGACCGGAACGGCACGTCAGTGCTCGTTCCCGAACGCGGTACGAAAGGCAGGGCACGGGGGATGAACATCGACTGGGACCGGCGGACCTGCGCGCGCAAGGGCCATGTCACCTACGCGCCGGACGACCCAGCGCTGCGGGTGCGGCTGCACGCCCGGACGGAACTCGGGGACGTCTGGCGCTGCCTGCGCTGCGGCGACTTCGTGCTCGGCGAGCCGCACGCCTCGGGGCCGGCCGAGGACGCACCGCTGGTGCCGCGCGGGAAGGTGCTGAGGGATCTGTTCGTCCTGCGCTTCCTGGCGGTCGAGCGGGCCGTGCGCGGGGTGTTCATCGTGCTGGTCGCGATCGCGGTGTGGAAGTTCAGCAACAGCCGGAACGCGGTGCGCCGGCTCTTCGAGGAGTACCTGAACGTCTTCCGTCCGGTGTTCCGGCACTTCCACTACGACCTCGACCACTCCCCGGTGGTGGGCTCGCTGCAGAAGGCCTTCGGCTACCGGCACTCCACGCTGCTGCTGGTGGCGGCACTGCTGCTGGCCTACGCGCTGATCGAGCTGGTCGAGGCGGTGGGCCTCTGGTACGCCAAGCGCTGGGCGGAGTACCTGACGGTGGTCGCCACGGCCGCCTTCCTCCCGCTGGAGATCTACGAACTCACCGAGCACATCAGCTGGCTGAAGATCGCCACTCTCGTCCTCAACATCCTCGCGGTCCTCTACATCGCGCTGACCAAGCGTCTGTTCGGCCTGCGCGGCGGGCGCCGGAAGTTCGAGGAGGAGCGGCACAGCGCCTCGCTGCTGGAGGTGGAGGAGTCGGCCGGGATGGCCGCCCACAGCCGGCCCTTGCCTTGACGCCGACGTCAACGCCTACCGTCGTACCCATGCGAATCGGCGAGCTGGCCGCACGGGCCGGGACCACCACCCGCGCCCTGCGCTACTACGAGACGCGGGGGCTGCTGCCCGCCCGGCGCGACGACAAGGGCCACCGCACCTACGACGAGGGCGACCTCAGGCTGGTGCGCCAGATCCGGACCCTGCAGGACTGCGGGTTCGACTTGGAGGAGACGCGGCCGTTCGTGGAGTGCCTGCGTGCCGGGCATCCGGAGGGCGACTCCTGCCCGGCTTCCCTGATGGTCTACCGGCGCAAGCTGGACGAGCTGGACGCGCTCATCGGCCAGCTCACGGCGGTGCGGGAGACGGTCGCGGGGCAGCTCGGGCGGGCCGAGCTGGCCCGGGAGGCGCTGGCCGCCGAGTCGCTGGTTCCGGGCGGTCCGGAACCGCTGTGCGAACTGGGAGGGCGAGAGAAATGATCAAGGCTGCGGGTGTGGCCGAGGTGCGGGACGCGGACTTCGGGACGGAGGTGCTCCGGGCGGATCTGCCGGTGCTGGTGGAGTTCACCGCCGACTGGTGCCCGCCGTGCCGCCAGATGGGGCCGGTGCTCAGCGACCTGGCGTCCGAGCAGGACGGCCGGCTGAAGGTGGTGCAGCTCGACGTGGACACCAACCCCGAGACCACCAACGCGTACAAAGTGCTGTCGATGCCGACGTTCATGGTGTTCCGGGACGGTGAGCCGGTGAAGGCGATGGTGGGGGCACGGCCCAAGCGGCGGCTGCTGGAGGAACTGGCGGACGTGCTCTGAGAGCGGTCCCCGCGCACCAAAAAATCCCCTGAGCAATTGCGCTCGGGGGATTTCTCTGCGTATATTGAGTGATTCGCGACTTCAATTGCACGAAGGCGCGGAGAAGTTCACTGAGCAGAGTATATCCGGGCGGGAGCGGAATTGTCAAACACCGATTTTCCAGACGGTGAATTGCGGCGCGAGCAGGAATTCATCGACGGACTGTACGCGCGCGTCGACGAACTGCGCGGCGAGGCCGAGGACTCGGTCACGGACGCCCTCGCGCAGGGCGACAAGCCCATGCAGGCCCGGCTGGAGCGGGACATCCTGGTCGCCGAGCGCTCCGGGCTGCTCGCCGCGCTGAACGCGGTGGACGGTTCGCTCTGCTTCGGCCGGATCGACCTGACCTCCGGTGTCAGCCATCACATCGGCCGGATCGGGCTGCGCGAGGACGACGCCGAGCGCACCCCGGTCCTCATCGACTGGCGGGCCGACGTCGCCCGTCCCTTCTACCTGGCCACCGGCCACACCCCGATGGGACTGCGCCGCCGCCGGCACCTCACCACCGAGGGCCGGACCGTGACCTCGCTGCACGACGAGATCCTCGACCTCGGTGACGCCACCCGCACCGGCCACGAGGACCCGAGCGGCGACGCCGTCCTGCTGGCCGCGCTGAACTCGGCGCGCACCGGCCGGATGAGCGACATCGTGCAGACCATCCAGGCCGAGCAGGACGAGATCATCCGGGCCCCGCACCGCGGGGTGCTGGTGGTCGAGGGCGGCCCCGGCACCGGCAAGACCGCCGTGGCGCTGCACCGGGCGGCCTACCTGCTCTACGAGCACCGGGAGCTGCTGGCCCGCCGCGCCGTGCTCATCGTCGGGCCCAACCCCGCCTTCCTCGGCTACATCGGCGAGGTGCTGCCCTCCCTCGGCGAGACCGGCGTGCTGCTGGCCACCGTCGGCGAGCTGTTCCCCGGCGTACGGGCCACCGCCGCCGACACGCCCGAGGCGGCCGCCGTGAAGGGCCGCGCCGACATGGCCGACGTGCTCGCCGCCGTCGTACGCGACCGGCAGGCCCTGCCCGACCCGGTCGTCACCGTCGAACACGACCGCGAGGTGCTGATGCTGGACGACGGACTCGTGAGCGTCGCCCGTGAGCGCACCCGCGCCGCCAAGCTGCCGCACAACGCGGCCCGCGAGTACTTCGAGGGCCACATCCTCAACACGCTCACCGAGCTGTACGCCGAGCGCGTGGGCACCGACCCGTACGACGGCGGGAGCCTGCTGGACCCCGCCGACGTCACCCAGATCCGCGACGAACTCGCCGAGAACCCCGAGGTCTGGTCCGCCATCGACCTGCTGTGGCCCCGGATCACCCCGCGGCGGCTGGTCGCCGACTTCCTCGCCGAGCCGGACGGTTACCTGCCCCGGGCCGACGCCGACGCGATCCGCCGCCCGGTGACCCGGGCCTGGACCGTCGCCGACGTACCCCTCCTCGACGAGGCGGCCGAGCTCCTCGGCGAGGACGACCGGATCGCCAGGGCCCGCGCCGAACGCGAGCGGGAGACGCAGGTCGCCTACGCCCAGGGCGTGCTCGACGTCTCCTACGCCTCCCGCACCTACGAGTTCGAGGACAAGGAGGACGAGGACAGCGAGGTCCTGTCCGCGCACGACATCATCGACGCCGAACGGTTCGCCGAGCGGCACGAGGAGGCCGACCACCGCAGCGCCGCGGAGCGGGCCGCGGCCGACCGGACCTGGGCCTTCGGCCACATCATCGTGGACGAGGCCCAGGAGCTGTCGCCGATGGCCTGGCGGCTGCTGATGCGGCGCAGCCCGACCCGTTCGATGACCCTGGTCGGCGACCCGGCCCAGACCGCCGAGGCGGCCGGTGTCGGCTCCTGGGCCGACATCCTCGCCCCCTACGTCGAGGACCGCTGGGAGCACACCCGGCTCGGCGTCAACTACCGCACCCCGGCCGAGATCATGGACCTGGCCGCGGCCGTGGTCCGCGCCGAGAACCCGGACTTCGAGCCGCCGAGCTCGGTGCGCTCGACGGGGGCACGGCCCTGGGTGCGGGACGCGGGCGGCGACCTGCCCGGCGCGGTCGCCAAGGCGGTCGCCGAACTCACCCCCACCGAAGGCAGGCTCGCGGTCATCGCCCCGCGCGACCTGCACCGGACGCTGGCCGCCCGGCTCGACGGGGTGACGGCGGGCGCGGAACCCGACCTCACCCACACCGTCGTCCTCCTCGACCCCCGCCAGTCGAAGGGCCTGGAGTTCGACTCGGTGCTGGTCGTGGAACCGGCCCGCTACGGCACGAGCGACCTCTACGTGGCCCTCACCCGCGCCACCCAGCACCTCGGCGTACTCCACACCGGCGACCTGCCGGCCGGACTGGAGGAGTGATCAGCCCCCCGCCGGTGTGTGAGAGGCGGCGGGGGTGAAGGTTCACGCCGGCCGCAGCCACACCGTGGCCAGCGGAGGCAGGGTCAGCCGGATGCTTGCGGGACGCCCGTGCGCGCCCTGCGGCTCCGGCTTGACCGCGTCCGGATTGACGACGTCACTCCCGCCGTACCGCCCCGCGTCACTGTTCAGCACCTCCACCCACGCGGGAACATCGTCCGGCACGCCGATCCGGTAGTCGTGCCGCACCACCGGCGCCAGATGGGACACCGCGAGCAGCGGATTCCCCTCGGCGTCCAGACGCAGGAACGCGAAGACATTGTCGTCCACCGCGTCACCGGTGACCCACTGGAAGCCGGCCGGATCGGTGTCCCGCTGCCACAGCGCCGGTGTGGTCCGGTAGCCGGCGTTCAGGTCCCGCACCAGGTCCCGCACGCCCCGGTGGTCGCCCTCGGCGCCGTACGACGGGTCGAGCAGCCACCAGTCGGGACCGTGTGCCTCGGACCACTCGGCTCCCTGGGCGAACTCCTGCCCCATGAAGAGCAGTTGCTTGCCCGGGTGGGCCCACATGAAGCCCAGGTAGGCCCGCAGGTTGGCGCGCTGCTGCCACCAGTCGCCCGGCATCTTCGACACCAGCGACCGCTTGCCGTGCACGACCTCGTCGTGGGAGATCGGCAGCACGTAGTTCTCGCTGTACGCGTACACCATCGAGAAGGTCATCTCGGGGTGGTGGTAGCTGCGGTGCACCGGCTCATGGCTCATGTACTCCAGCGAGTCGTGCATCCAGCCCATGTTCCACTTCAGCCCGAAGCCCAGGCCGCCGAAGCCGCTCGGGCCCTGGTGGTGGGTGGGGCGGGTGACGCCGTCCCAGGCCGTCGACTCCTCCGCGATGGTCACCACCCCGGGGCAGCGCCGGTAGACCGTGGCGTTCATCTCCTGGAGGAAGGCGACCGCGTCCAGGTTCTCCCGGCCGCCGTGCTCGTTCGGCGTCCACTGGCCGGGCTCGCGCGAGTAGTCCAGGTAGAGCATCGAGGCGACGGCGTCCACCCGCAGCCCGTCGATGTGGAACTCCTCGCACCAGTACACCGCGTTGGCCACCAGGAAGTTGCGCACCTCGCGCCGGCCGAAGTCGAACTCCAGCGTGCCCCAGTCGGGGTGGGCGGCGCGCAGCGGGTCGTGGTGCTCGTACAGGGGCCGTCCGTCGAACTCCGCCAGCGCCCAGGCGTCGCGCGGGAAGTGCGCCGGGACCCAGTCCATCAGCACGCCGATGCCCGCCTGGTGCAGGCGGTCCACCAGGTACTTGAAGTCGTCCGGGGTGCCGAGGCGCGCCGTGGGCGCGTAGAAACCGGTGACCTGGTAGCCCCAGGAGCCGCCGAACGGGTGCTCGGCGACCGGCATCAGCTCCACATGGGTGAAGCCCATCTCCGTCACGTAGGCGGGGAGCTGCTCGGCGAGCTGCCGGTAGGTCAGCCCCGGTCGCCAGGAGGGCAGATGGACCTCGTACACGGAGAACGGCGCCTCGTGGACGGGGGTGTCGGCACGCCGTGCCAGCCACTGGGAGTCACCCCACTCGTGGTGCGAGGCGTGCACGATGGAGGAGGTCGCGGGCGGGACCTCGGTGCGGCGGGCCAGCGGGTCGGCCCGCAGGGTGCGCGAGCCGTCCGGGCGGGTGATCTCGAACTTGTACAGCTCGCCCTCGCCGACGCCCGGCACGAACAGTTCCCAGACGCCCGAGGAGCCGAGTGAGCGCATCGGGAAGGCCCCGGCGTCCCAGAAGTTGAAGGTCCCGGCGACCCGGACGCCCCGCGCGTTCGGGGCCCAGACCGAGAACCGGGTGCCCGTCACCCCCTGGTGCGTCGTGATGTGCGCGCCGAGCGCCCGCCAGAGCTGCTCGTGCCGGCCCTCGCCGATCAGGTGCAGGTCCAGTTCGCCCAGCGTGGGCAGGAACCGGTAGGCGTCCTCCGTCTCGTGGACGGCGCCGTCGTACGTGACGAGCAGCCGGTAGGCGGGGACGTCGGTGAGCGGGAGCAGCCCGGAGAAGAAACCGTCGCCGTCGTCGTGCAGCTCCGCCCGCAGGTCCCCGGAGACCACGGTGACCGCCTGGGCGTGGGGGCGGAAGGCCCGGAAGGCGACACCGCCTGGGACGGGATGGGCGCCGAGCACGGAGTGCGGGGCGTGGTGCGTGCCGTGCAGCAGCCGCTCGCGGTCACCGGCGTCGATCGCGGGGGAGACCGCCACCTCCGCCGGACCCGGCCGGTCCGGCGGTTCGGGCCGGCGGGCGGCCGGGATCGCGGCCCGGTCGCTCCTGGCCCTGTCCGGCTTGCTCCTGTCCGTCTTGCTCTTGCCTGACTTGTTCTTCGAGGTGGCTGACTTCTTGGACGTCACGGACGGTTCTCCCGGGCGAGGGTCGGGTCGGACGTGGCGAGGCGGCGGACCGCCGCGAGGGGCACGGGCAGCCACTCGGGGCGGTGACGGGCCTCGTAGACGACTTCGTAGACGGCCTTGTCGGTCTCGTAGGCCCGCAGCAGCACCGGGTCGGTGCGCGGGTCGCGGCCCGCCACCTCCGCGTACCCGGAGCAGTAGGCGGCCCGGCAGTGTCGCGCCCAGTCCGGCGCGGGCGGGCTCGCCGAGTGGGCGGCGTAGTCGAAGGAGCGCAGCATCCCCGCGATGTCCCGCACCGGCGGCTGCGGCATGCGCCGCTCGGCCAGGGGCCGGGCGGGCTCGCCCTCGAAGTCGATCAGCGTCCAGGCCCCTCCACCGCTCGACGCGTCGGCGGTCCCCCCGGACGGCGAGCGCAGGCACTGGCCGAGGTGTAGATCGCCGTGGACGCGCTGGGCGGTCCAGGTGTGCCCCTCGGCGGCCAGCTCCGCCAGCGCCTCGAAGGCGGAACGCAGCCCGCGCTCGTACGGCAGCAGCGCCGGCACCGCCCGCACCGCCGCCTCCAGCCGCTCGGTCATGCCGTCCACCAGCAGCCGGAGCTGGGCCTGGCCCAGGGTGACCGTCGGCAGGGCGCGGGCCAGCGCGGTGTGCACCTCGGCGGTCGCCCGGCCGAGGGCCCGGGCCTCGGCGACGAAGTCCTCGCCCTTGGCCAGTTCGCGCAGCGCCAGCTCCCAGCCGTCGTCCGCGCCGTTGAGGAACGGCTGGAGCACGGCCAGGACGTACGGCTCCGGGTCCGGCCCGGCGAGCAGCCATGCCGTCGGCGCGGGCACCCGGTCGCAGCCCTCACGGGCCAGGGCGAGCGGTATCTCCAGGTCGGGGTTGACCCCCGGGACCACCCGGCGCAGCAGCTTCAGGATGAACGTATCTCCGTACACGATCGAGGAGTTGGACTGCTCCGCGGTCATCAGCCGGGGTACGAGGCCGTCCCGGATCTCCTGGTCCGGGTCCCGCTCGAACCGCAGCCCGCCGATGCGCGCCCGGGTGCGCAGGGCCTCCAGGAGCACCTCGGCGGGCCGGGGGTCGTACAGGGCCTCGTACACGGTGCGTCCGGCGAGCGGCCCCTGCTCCACATGCCCGATGAGCGCGGGCGCCAGCCTGGGCGGCAGCGCCTCGCGCACGCCTATCAGCAGTTGGTAACAGTCGCCGGGGTGCGGTGGCGCGCCCAGTACGGAGGGCTGGTGAACACGCAGCAGCAGGTGGTAGAGGCCCAGCCGGCCTTCCGGAGGCAGCAGTTCGGTGACGGCCACCTGGGTGAACCCGGTGACCGGACGTCCCTTGCCCGCGAACCAGCGCTGCCTGGGCAGCCACTCGCGCAGCAGCGGATCGAGCGATGTGAGGAGATGGCCGGTCGTGCGGTCGGTGCCGAAGGGGGTGACCGTTTCCGCCATGGGCGTCACGTTCCTTTCCCCGGATCGTCGGGGTGTGAGTGTTGCGTGCCCAGGGTGGGGCGGTGGAAACCGCCTGCCGCCCCACCCGGTGGGACTACGCCGCGTCCCGGCGCAGCCGGAACCAGTAGAAGCCGTGGCCCGCGAGGGTCAGCAAGTACGGCAGCTCACCGATGGCCGGGAACCGCACCCCGCCGAACAGCTCGACCGGATGGCGTCCGGTGAACCGCCGCAGGTCCAGTTCCGTGGGCTGTGCGAACCGCGAGAAGTTGTGCACGCACAGCACCAGGTCGTCCTCGTACTCGCGCAGGAAGGCGATCACCGCCGGGTTCGAGGACTGCAGTTCGGTGTAGGACCCGAGCCCGAAGGCGGGGTTCTGCTTGCGGATCTCGATCATGCGGCGCGTCCAGTGGAGCAGGCTGGACGGGGAGGACATGGACGCCTCGACGTTGGTGACCTGGTAGCCGTAGACCGGGTCCATGATGGTGGGCAGGAACAGGCGCCCGGGATCGGACGACGAGAAGCCGGCGTTGCGGTCGGGGGTCCACTGCATGGGGGTGCGGACGGCGTCGCGGTCGCCGAGCCAGATGTTGTCGCCCATGCCGATCTCGTCGCCGTAGTACAGGATCGGCGAACCGGGCAGCGACAGCAGCAGGGCGGTGAACAGCTCGATCTGGTTGCGGTCGTTGTCGAGCAGGGGCGCGAGCCGGCGGCGGATACCGATGTTGGCGCGCATCCGCGGGTCCTTGGCGTACTCGGCCCACATGTAGTCGCGTTCCTCGTCGGTGACCATCTCCAGGGTCAGCTCGTCGTGGTTGCGCAGGAAGATGCCCCACTGGCAGTTCGACGGGATCGCCGGGGTCTTGGCGAGGATCTCCGATACCGGGTAGCGGGACTCGCGGCGTACGGCCATGAAGATGCGCGGCATGACGGGGAAGTGGAACGCCATGTGGCACTCGTCGCCGCCGGAGGTGTAGTCGCCGAAGTAGTCGACCACGTCCTCGGGCCACTGGTTGGCCTCCGCCAGCAGCACGGTGTCCGGGTACTGGGCGTCGATCTCCTTGCGGACCCGCTTCAGGAACTGGTGCGTCGCCGGCAGGTTCTCGCAGTTGGTGCCCTCCTGCTGGTACAGGTACGGCACGGCGTCCAGGCGGAACCCGTCGATGCCGAGGTCCAGCCAGAACTTCAGCGCGGAGATCATCTCCTCCTGCACGGCCGGGTTCTCGTAGTTGAGGTCCGGCTGGTGCGAGAAGAAGCGGTGCCAGTAGTACTGCTTGCGTACGGGGTCGTACGTCCAGTTGGAGGCCTCGGTGTCGACGAAGATGATCCGGGCGTCCTGGTACTGCTTGTCGTCGTCGGCCCAGACGTAGTAGTCCCCGTACGGACCGTCCGGGTCCCTCCTCGACTCCTGGAACCACGGGTGCTGGTCGCTGGTGTGGTTCATGACGAAGTCGATGATGACGCGCATGCCGCGCTGGTGCGCCGCGTCCACGAACTCCACGAAATCGGCGAGGTCACCGAACTCGGGGAGCACCGCGGTGTAATCGGCGACGTCGTAACCGCCGTCCCGCAAGGGGGACTTGAAGAAGGGCGGCAGCCAGAGGCAGTCGACGCCGAGCCACTGGAGGTAGTCGAGTTTGGCGGTCAGGCCCTTGAGGTCGCCGATGCCGTCGCCGTTGCTGTCCTGGAAGGAGCGGACCAGGACCTCGTAGAAGACGGCGCTCTTGAACCAATCCGGATGCCGGTCCTTGGCGGGGGTGTCCTCGAAGGTGTCCGGGACGGGCTCGTTGACGATCATATGGCCGGTGACCCTCCGGTCGGCGGGGTGGACGGTCGCAGAACCTGGCTGTGCTCACCCGGTGGACGTTCCCCGGACTCCCGGCCGACGGCCAGCACATGCGCGCCGCCCGGACCGAGGCGCACGTAACTGGCCCTGCCCCAGTGATAGGTGTCGCCGGTGAGCAGGTCGCGCACCGGCGTCGACTCGTGCCATTCCAGGCCGAGTTGCGGCATGTCCAACGAGACCGTGCCTTCCTGGGTGTGGTGGGGGTCGAGGTTGGCGACCACCAGAACCGTGTTCGATCCGCTCCGCTTCGAGTAGGCGATCACCGCGTCCTTGTCGGCGTGGTGGAAGTGGAGGTCGCGCAACTGCCGCAGAGCCGGGTTCGCGCGCCTGATGGTGTTGAGCCGGGTGATGAGGGGGGCGATGGTGCGGCCCTCGCGTGCGGCGGCCGCCCAGTCGCGGGGTTTGAGCTGGTACTTCTCCGAGTCGAGGTATTCCTCGCTGCCCTCCCTGAACGGGGTGTTCTCGCAGAGTTCGTAGCCGCTGTAGATGCCCCAGGCGGGGGAGAGGGTCGCGGCGAGCACGGCGCGGACCTCGAAGGCGGGGCGGCCGCCGTGCTGGAGGTAGCCGTGCAGGATGTCGGGGGTGTTGGCGAAGAAGTTCGGCCGCATCCAGGCGGCCGCCTCGCCCGACAGCTCGGTCAGGTACTCCGTGAGCTCCTGCTTGGTGTTGCGCCAGGTGAAGTAGGTGTACGACTGCTGGAAGCCGATCTGGGCCAGGGTGTGCATCATCGCGGGCCGGGTGAAGGCCTCGGCGAGGAAGACGACGTCGGGGTCGGCGCGGTTGATCTCGCCGATGACCCGCTCCCAGAACACCACCGGTTTGGTGTGCGGGTTGTCGACGCGGAAGATCCGCACCCCGTGGTCCATCCAGTGCCGCAGGATCCGCACCGTCTCGGCGACCAGGCCGTCCATGTCCGCGTCGAACGCGACGGGGTAGATGTCCTGGTACTTCTT
>NZ_JBVIYV010000003.1:0-612194 GCF_055592265.1 Streptomyces sp. NPDC041129
AAACGCCCGGTTACATTCCGAACCCGGAAGCTAAGCCTCACAGCGCCGATGGTACTGCAGGGGGGACCCTGTGGGAGAGTAGGACGCCGCCGAACTCCTTTTACAGCTCCGGCTCTTGGGCACTGCCCAGGGGCCGGAGCTTTTTTGCGTTGGGGTAGGGTCGGGGAGCATCGTTTCGCTCCTTACAGCACAGGAGGCCCCCGGGTGGAGGTCCAGGAGACCCGTGTCCAGACGGACCGGGTGCTCACCATCCCCAACATCCTCAGCATGGCTCGGCTCGCCGGCGTCCCGCTCTTCCTGTGGCTCATCCTCAGGCCGGAGTTCGGCGGTCCCAAGAGCGACGGCTGGGCCCTTCTTGTGCTTGCACTGAGCGGGATCAGCGACTACCTGGACGGAAAGCTCGCCAGGCGCTGGAACCAGATCAGCAGCCTCGGCCGGCTGCTCGACCCCGCGGCCGACCGGCTGTACGTTCTCACGACGCTGCTGGGCCTCACCTGGCGCGAGATCCTGCCGCTCTGGCTGACCGGCCTTCTGCTCGCACGAGAGCTCGTTCTGCTGGTGATGGTCGGCATCCTGCGGCGCCACGGCTATCCGCCGCCCCAGGTGAACTTCCTGGGCAAGGCCGCCACCTTCAACCTGATGTACGCCTTCCCGCTCCTGCTGCTCAGCGACGGAAACGGATGGATCGCGTCACTGGCCGCTGTTTTCGGATGGGCGTTCGCAGGTTGGGGTACAACCCTCTATTGGTGGGCAGGAGTGCTCTACGTGGTACAAGTCCGCCGTCTCGTTCGCGCGGACGCCACGGCCGATTGAGCCCACTGATTGTCCGGACATAGTGGTCCGATGGCCCGCCGCGCCGAAGTGCGGGACAATCTGGACGGGTGAAGTCGGCTAGACCGTCGTCTCTTTAGGAGGACGCTTCCGACATGAAGGCCGTCGTGATGGCCGGTGGCGAAGGCACTCGCCTTCGCCCTATGACCTCCAGCATGCCCAAGCCGCTCCTGCCCGTGGTGAACCGCCCGATCATGGAGCATGTGCTGAGGCTGCTCAAAAGGCATGGGCTCAACGAGACCGTTGTCACCGTGCAGTTCCTGGCATCGCTCGTCAAGAACTACTTCGGCGACGGCGAAGAGCTCGGAATGGAGCTCACATATGCCAACGAGGAGAAGCCGCTCGGTACCGCGGGAAGCGTCAAGAACGCCGAAGAGGCGTTGAAGGACGACGCCTTCCTCGTCATCTCCGGTGACGCCCTGACGGACTTCGACCTCACCGACCTGATCGCTTTCCACAAGGAGAAGGGCGCACTGGTCACCGTTTGTCTGACCCGGGTGCCCAATCCGCTGGAGTTCGGCATCACCATCGTCGACGAGGAAGGCAAGGTCGAGCGTTTCCTCGAGAAGCCGACCTGGGGGCAGGTCTTCTCCGACACGGTGAACACCGGCATCTACGTCATGGAGCCCGAGGTCTTCGACTACGTCGAGGCCGATGTCTCCGTCGACTGGTCCGGCGATGTCTTCCCGCAGCTCATGAAGGAGGGCAAGCCGATCTACGGCTATGTCGCCGAGGGCTACTGGGAGGACGTCGGCACCCACGAAAGCTACGTCAAGGCGCAGGCCGACGTCCTCGAGGGCAAGGTCAACGTCGACATCGACGGGTTCGAGATCTCGCCGGGCGTCTGGGTGGCCGAGGGAGCCGAGGTGCATCCCGACGCGGTGCTCCGCGGGCCGCTCTACATCGGCGACTACGCCAAGGTGGAGGCCGGCGCGGAAATCCGCGAGCACACCGTCGTCGGCTCCAACGTCGTCGTCAAGAGCGGTGCGTTCCTGCACCGGGCCGTCGTGCACGACAACGTGTACGTCGGTCAGCACAGCAATCTGCGCGGCTGTGTCGTCGGCAAGAACACCGACATCATGCGGGCCGCCCGGATCGAGGACGGCGCGGTCATCGGCGACGAGTGCCTGATCGGTGAAGAATCGATCGTCCAGGGCAATGTGCGGGTCTACCCGTTCAAGACCATCGAAGCCGGTGCCTTCGTCAACACCTCGGTGATCTGGGAGTCCAGAGGACAGGCCAACCTGTTCGGCGCCCGTGGTGTCTCGGGCATCCTCAACGTGGAGATCACGCCCGAGCTGGCCGTGCGGCTCGCCGGTGCCTATGCGACCACGCTGAAGAAGGGCTCCACGGTCACCACGGCCCGTGACCACTCCCGGGGCGCCCGCGCACTCAAGCGAGCGGTGATCTCCGCGCTGCAGGCCAGCGCCATCGACGTGAGGGACCTGGAGAACGTCCCGCTGCCCGTGGCCCGGCAGCAGACCGCGCGCGGCAGCGCAGGCGGCATCATGATCCGGACCTCGCCGGGTGTGCCGGACTCCGTCGACATCATGTTCTTCGACGGGCAGGGCGCGGACCTGTCGCAGGGCGGCCAGCGCAAGCTGGACCGCGTGTTCGCCCGGCAGGAGTACCGCCGGGCATTCCCCGGTGAGATCGGCGACCTGTACTTCCCGGCGAGCGTCTTCGACTCGTACACCGGGTCGCTGCTGCGGAACGTCGACATCACCGGCATAGCGGAATCGGGCCTCAAGGTCGTCGTGGACGCGTCCAACGGCAGCGCCGGTCTCGTGCTGCCCAGCCTCCTCGGCAAGCTCGGCGTGGACTCGCTGACGATCAACCCCGGTCTCGACGAGTCCCGGCCCACGGAGACCGAGGAGATTCGGCGCAAGGGTCTGGTGCGCCTCGGTGAGATCGTGGCGTCCTCCAGGGCCGCGTTCGGTGTGCGGTTCGACCCCGTCGGCGAGCGGCTGTCGCTCGTGGACGAGAAGGGCCGGATCATCGAGGACGACCGGGCGCTGCTCGTCATGCTGGACCTGGTGGCCGCGGAGCGGCGCAGCGGCCGGGTGGCGCTGCCGGTGACCACGACCAGGATCGCCGAGCAGGTGGCCGCGTACCACGGCACGCAGGTCGAGTGGACCACCACCTCTCCCGACGACCTCACGCGCGTGGGGCGCGAGGAGGGCACCATCTTCGGTGGTGACGGCAGGGGCGGGTTCATCGTCCCCGAGTTCAGCAGCGTCTACGACGGCACGGCCGCCTTCGTACGGCTGATCGGTCTGGTGGCCCGTACGCAGCTCACGCTGAGCCAGATCGACGCGCGGATTCCGCGGGCCCACGTCCTCAAGCGGGACCTGGCGACCCCGTGGGCCGTCAAGGGTCTCGTCATGCGCCGGGTCGTCGAGGCGGCCGGGGACCGGTCCGTCGACACGACCGACGGTGTGCGGGTCGTGGAGACCGACGGGCGCTGGGTGATGGTGCTGCCCGACCCGGCCGAGGCCGTCACCCATCTGTGGGCCGAGGGGCCGGACGACGCCTCCGCGCAGGCCCTGCTGGACGAGTGGGCGGCCGTGGTGGACAGCGCCGGGCGGTAGGACCGGCCGCTCCGGACGGCGGGACGGCGAAAGCCGCTGCACGCGCGCGTGCCGGACAAGTGCCCCCAAGGGGGCCTGTCCGGCACGCCGGTGGGGCCATTCGGAGGTACTGCTCGCGACATGCGACGATGTGCGGCATGCCGCAGCAATCCCCCGTTCGGAGCAGCCCCCCGCGGTCGTCGCGCCCGGACGCGTCAATGTCGTTGATCACAAACGTCATGGACCACAGCCTCGACGACGGCTACGCGGAGGCCGCCGCCCGGCGGGAGGCGCAGGGCGAGGCCGGCGGACTGCCGAAGACGCTCCGGGCGAAGCTGGGCCTGGCCGGGGGTCTGGTCCTCGCGGCGCTGGTGGTCACCGTGGGAGCGGCACAGGCGAGGATCGCGGCCCCCGTGGTGGCCAAGGAACGCCAGGAGCTGATCGACCGCATCGACCGGGAGACCGCGGACGCGGACCGGCTCGAGAGCGATGTCGACGAACTGCGCGACGATGTCGACACGCGCCGGCGGGCGGCACTGCGCCGCAGCGGCGGCGGCTCAGAGGCCGATCTGGTGGGCGTGCTGTCGGGCGCGACCGCGGTGCACGGCCCCGGCGTCAAACTCGTGGTGAACGACGCCAAGGAGGCCAGCGCCGGCGGCGACGGCTCCAATCCGCGCGAGACCTCGGGCTTCTCCGACACCGGACGGGTGCGGGACCGGGACATGCAGCGGGTGGTGAACGGGTTGTGGGCCTCCGGGGCCGAGGCCGTCTCCATCAACGGGCAGCGGCTGACGGCCCTGTCCGCGATCCGGGCCGCGGGTGACGCGATACTGGTCGACAACAGGCCGCTGGTGCCGCCGTACACGGTGCTGGCGGTGGGGGACGGGCAGAGGCTGAGCACCAGGTTCCAGGACAGCGCCGACGGGCTGTATCTGCATGCCCTGGAGGAGAACTTCGGCATCCGGGCCACCATCTCCACCGAGGGGGACGTCCGCCTGCCCTCCGCCCCGAGTGTGATCGTACGCACAGCACAGCCGAACGCAGAGAAGACTGAGAAGGGCACATCGTGATCGCCGTACTGGGCCTCATCGTGGGAGTCGTGGCCGGCCTGTTGGTCCGGCCGGAGGTTCCGGCGGTCGTCGAGCCTTATCTGCCGATCGCCGTCGTGGCCGCGCTGGACGCGGTGTTCGGCGGCCTGCGGGCCATGCTCGACGGCATCTTCGACGACAAGGTCTTCGTGGTGTCGTTCCTGTCCAACGTGGTCGTGGCCGCGCTGATCGTCTTCCTGGGCGACAAGTTGGGCGTGGGGGCGCAGTTGTCCACCGGTGTCGTGGTCGTCCTCGGTATCCGAATCTTCTCCAACGCCGCGGCGATCCGGCGACACGTCTTCCGGGCTTGAGAGCGATGAGCAACCAGGACGAGCGGCCGGAGAACAGGCTGCGCAAGGAACTGCCCGAAGAGGTCCCGGCCCCGGCCCCGGCCGCCGAGCCGGAGCGGACCCCCGCCGGTCCGGAGCGGACGCCCGAGGAGCCGCGGCGGACTCCCGCCGAGGGAGCCGAAGGAGCCGAGGGCGCCGAGCCCCCGCTCACCGGCCGGCAGCGGCTGATCAAGGGCGTGTGGCCGCCGCGCGTCACCCGGGCCCAACTCATCGTCGCGGTCCTGCTGTTCGGCCTCGGCTTCGGGCTGGCGGTGCAGGTGGCGTCGAACAGCGACAGCGACAGCGCGCTGCGCGGGGCACGTCAGGAAGATCTCGTTCGCATCCTCGATGAACTGGACGACCGTACTCAGCGTCTTGAGGACGAGAAGCAGGGACTCGACAAACAGCGCCAGGAGCTGCAGAGCAGCTCCGACCAGGCCGCTGAGGCGCGCAGGCAGACGGCCGAGAAGGAGAGGCAACTCGGCATTCTGGCGGGCACCGTGGCGGCGGAGGGTCCCGGCATCACCATGACCATCGAGGACACGAAGGGGACGGTCAAGGCGGACATGCTGCTCGACGCGATCCAGGAGCTGCGCGCGGCCGGCGCGGAGGCGATCCAGGTCAACGGCGTACGCGTGGTCGCGAGCACCTACTTCACCGACTCCGGCAAGAGCGTGAGTGTCGACGGGAACAAGATCAACGCACCGTATCGTTTCAAGGTCATCGGCAAGTCGCAGGATCTCGAACCGGCTCTGAACATTCCCGGAGGCGTGGTGCAGACTCTGGAGAAGGAGCAGGCCACGGTGACCGTCGAGCGGTCGGGCAAGATCGTCGTGGATGCCTTGCGACAGGTGAAGCAGCCTGACTACGCTCGGTCGTCCTCCCAGTGAACCGGCGGTGCATGGGGGGCGTCCGGCAGGGGCATGAGGTTGCGGGGGGTCGGCGCACCGAAGAAGTGGCGCGTGGTGGAAACTGTCTGGTGGATACGGACGTTGTGAGGATGTCCGGGTCGACCGGTGTAGGCAATCAGGGTTCGTCCTGCCCCACGGGCGGGTCTGTTTCGGTCAAGGGGAATCGCCCGTGAAGTTGTTTGCGAAGTTGTTCGGCAAGAGCGCGCGAGAGGACAGCGACAACGCGACCGCTCGTCATCGCGCACAGCCTGACGCAGAGGGCCGGCGCCCGCTGTTCCGTGACCAGGTCGCTGGTCCGGGCGGTGACATTTCCGGAGGCCAGGGCGCGGCGTCTGTTGACCCTGCCCAGTCCGGCGGCATAGGTTTCGGGCAACCGTCAACCTCAAGTGCGGGTGGAGGGTTTGCCTCCGACCCCTATGCGTCCAACGCCCCCGCGGGGCAACCGCGGCAGGAGGATCCTTCCATGTCCGTCCTGATTTGTACGAGGTGCGGTAACCGCAACGCGGAGAGCGCCCGCTTCTGCTCCAACTGCGGTGCGCCGCTGCGGTCCGGTGTGGCGCCGGAGCGTGCCTCGGAGACCACGTCCACGATCTCCATCTCCGGCATCGAGGCCTACGACGCCGAGGTGACCGGGCAGACGCAGGTGCCGATGCTCTCGCCCGAGGCGCAGGCCGCGGTCGACGCGCTGCCGCTGGGGTCGGCGCTGCTGGTGGTGCGCCGGGGCCCGAACTCGGGCAGCCGCTTCCTGCTGGACAGCGACCTGACCACGGCCGGCCGGCACCCGCAGAGCGACATCTTCCTGGACGACGTCACGGTCTCCCGCCGGCACGTGGAGTTCCGGCGCTCCCCGGACGGCTCGTTCACGGTGGCCGACGTGGGCAGTCTGAACGGCACGTACGTCAACCGCGAGCGGATCGACCAGGTGCCTCTGTCGAACGGTGACGAGGTGCAGATCGGCAAGTACCGGCTGGTCTTCTACGCGAGCCGGCAGGGCATCTGACCCCCCTGGACTCCGTCCGGGGGGAACCCCAGGGAAGGTCCATGCTGCACACACCGAGCGGCGGTGCCCGAAGCGGTACCGCCGCCGCGGGCGGACTGATGAGCATCGGCACGGTGCTGAACGCGCTGCGTGACGAGTTCCCCGAAGTGACCATCTCCAAGATCCGCTTCCTGGAGTCCGAGGGGCTCATCGAGCCGCAGCGGACTCCGTCGGGCTACCGCAAGTTCGGCCCCGGGGACGTCGACCGCCTCGCGCACGTCCTGAGGATGCAGCGGGACCACTACCTGCCGCTCAAGGTGATCCGCGAGCACCTGGACGCCATGGAGCGCGGTGAGGCCGTGCAGTTGCCCTTGGTGGGGCGCCAGCGCACCGGGGACGAGCCGCCGGAGCCGCCCGAGCGGCCCACGGTGGCCCGGATCGGGCGGGCCGAGCTGCTGGCGGCGGCGGACATCGGCGCGGACGAACTCGCGGAATGGCAGTCGTACGGGCTCATCGCTCCACTGGAGGACGGTGTGTACGACGCGGCGGCCGTCACCGTGGCCTCGCTCATCGCCGAGCTGGGCCGGTTCGGGATCGAGCCGCGCCATCTGCGCGTGATGAAGGCCGCCGCCGATCGGGAGGCGGGCCTGGTGGACCAGGTCGTGGCCCCCCTGAAGCGCCACCGCAACCCGCAGACCAGGGCCCACGCCGAGGCCCGGGCCAAGGAGCTGGCGGCGCTCACGACACGGCTGCACGCGGCACTGGTGCAGACCGCTCTGGGCGTACGCCTGCCCTGAACGGCGGGGTGTCCCGGGCGGCCGGATCGGGCACCTGTTCCCGGCCCGACTACCCAAAGGTCCCGAGCACGGCCTAGGGTTGCTGTGTGAACGAGCTCGATGTCGTAGGTGTCCGGGTCGAAATGCCCTCCAACCAACCGATCGTGCTCCTGCGCGAAGTGGGGGGCGACCGCTACCTCCCCATCTGGATCGGGCCGGGGGAGGCGACGGCCATCGCCTTCGCCCAGCAGGGCATGGCCCCCGCGCGACCGCTGACCCACGACCTGTTCAAGGACGTGCTGGAGGCCGTCGGCCAGGAGCTGACCGAAGTGCGCATCACGGATCTACGTGAGGGCGTCTTCTACGCGGAGCTGGTCTTCGCCAGTGGGGTCGAGGTGAGCGCGCGTCCCTCCGACGCCATAGCGCTGGCCCTGCGTACCGGGACGCCGATCTACGGCAGTGACACGGTGCTGGACGACGCCGGCATCGCGATCCCGGACGAGCAGGAGGACGAGGTGGAGAAGTTCCGCGAGTTCCTCGACCAGATCTCGCCGGAGGACTTCGGCACCAGCAGCCAGTGAGGTATGGCGCCCCGACGGCCCGGGGGCGGTGACCTGCGGGCCCGTTGCCGTGTGGCGTGGCAATTGCCTCCGGCCATCCAGAGCGTCATGCGGTCTTCCGCGAGAGCATTCGGCTAGCCTTTCCCCGCGGTGGGGCACGAGAAACCACTCTTAGGGTGATTATCACCCGGCGTGGCGAGTGTGGCGATCGTTGACGCACCCCTGGTGACTGCCTACCGTCGAGAAGGCAGTTCAAGGACGGAGGTCGGCGTGAGAACGAGCGGCGACGGTACGGCTGGGGGTGCCCCCGGACGCGGTTTCGGGGAGAGCGGTCCGTGCCCTCCCCCGAGTTCCCAGCCACGTTCCAGCGGGCAGTACGCATATCCCGGCGGCGCGGTCGACCACGCCCCACAGCGGCCGACGGCGGTGCCGAACGGCGGAGGGGTGGCGTCCATGGCGTCCGAGGAGATCGGCTACCGGGGTCCCACGGCCTGCGCGGCCGCCGGCATCACCTACCGGCAACTGGACTACTGGGCCCGTACGGGACTGGTCGAGCCGAGTGTGCGGCCCGCCCACGGATCGGGCACCCAGCGCCTCTACAGCTTCCGGGACGTGGTCGTCCTCAAGATCGTCAAGCGGTTCCTGGACACCGGGGTCTCGCTGCAGAACATCCGCACGGCCGTGCAGCACCTCCGGGAACGCGGTTTCCGGGACCTGGAGCGCATGACCCTCATGAGCGACGGTGCCACGGTGTACGAGTGCACCTCGCCGGACGAGGTGCACGCCCTGCTCCAGGGCGGCCAGGGCGTCTTCGGGATCGCCGTCGGCGTGGTCTGGCGGGATGTGGAGAGCGCGCTCTCCCAACTGCACGGCGAGCGTGTCGACACGGGGGAGACCCTGGTCGGGCACAACCCGGCGGACGAACTGGCGCGGCGGCGCAACCGGGCCGTCTGAGGACGTCCCACCGAGCCCCACCGCACCCCACGGGCCGTGCGCCCGCGTTGTCAGTGGTGTGGTGCAGCATCGGAGGTGTGAGAAACGCGCCCACGATCCTGCATCTCGACATGGATGCCTTCTACGCCTCGGTGGAGCAGGCATCCAAGCCGAGCCTGCGGGGCAAGGCCGTGATCGTGGGCGGACTCGGACCGCGGGGTGTGGTGGCCACCGCGTCGTACGAGGCGCGGGTGTTCGGGGTGCACTCGGCGATGCCGATGGCCCAGGCGCGCCGGCTGGCGCCGAACGCCGCGTACCTGGTGCCCCGCTTCAGTCTCTACCGGTCCGTGAGCGAGCAGGTGATGGCGCTGCTGCGGGAGCTGTCGCCGCTGGTGGAGCCGCTGAGCCTGGACGAGGCGTTCGTCGACCTCGAGGCCCGGCAGGCGGCCTGGGACGCGGACTCCGCGCGCCGGGTGGCAACGAAGCTGCGCACCGACATACGGGCGGTCACCGGGCTCACGGGGTCGGTGGGACTCGCCGCCTCCAAGATGCTCGCGAAGATCGCCTCGGAGGAGGCCAAACCCGACGGACTGGTCCTCGTCGAACCCGGCACCGAGCGGGCGCTGCTCGGGCCGATGCCGGTGCGGACCCTGCCCGGGGTGGGGCCGGCGACCGGGGACCATCTGCGGCGGGCCGGGATCACCACGGTCGAGGAGCTGGCCGAGGCGGGCGAGGACGAGCTCGTACGGCTGCTCGGCAAGGCGCACGGGCACGCGCTGTACGCGATGGCGCTGGCCCGCGACGACCGGCCCGTGGTCGCCGAGCGGGAGGCCAAGTCGGTGTCGGTCGAGGACACCTACGACGTGGACATCCACGACCGGCTGCGGGTCGGTCTCGAGGTGCGGCGGCTCGCCGACCGGTGCGTGGGCCGGCTGCGCGGGGCCGGGCTGTCGGGGCGGACGATCGTACTGAAGGTCCGCCGGTACGACTTCTCGACACTGACCCGGTCCGAGACGCTCAGAGGGCCCACGGACGACCCCTCGGTGATCCGGGAGGCGGCCGAGCGGCTGCTGGACTCCGTGGACACCACGGGCGGGGTGCGGCTGCTCGGTGTGGGCGTCACCGGGCTCGCCGACTACACCCAGGAGGACCTGTTCGCCCAGGCGGCGCAGCCCTCGCCGGCGGCACAGGCGCCGGAGGAGGCCGTGGCCGAGACCGTGCCGGAGCGGCCGGAGCCCGTCGAGCGGCGGTGGCGTGCCGGGCAGGACGTGCGGCACTCCGAGCTGGGCCACGGCTGGGTGCAGGGCAGTGGTCTGGGCCGGGTGACCGTGCGCTTCGAGACGCCTCAGTCGGAGCCGGGGCGGGTGCGGACGTTCGGCGTCGAGGATCCCGCGCTGGTGCCGGCGGATCCGCTCCCGCTGGTGCTGGGCACGGATCCGCAGCCACGGATGTCGGACGCGGATCCGCCGCCGCGCCTGTCGGGTGCTCTCGACGCCGATCTGTAGGGCGGCTGCGGCCCGTGAGGTGCGGGCTCCGCCGTGGTCACCGGCGTGGCCCCCCGCCCCCGGTGGGGCCGCCGGCGGCGTGGGCTCAGGGTTCCTCGGTGCCCGCCAGCTTGCCGAAGTCGTGGTCCGCGAGCGGGGAGGGCGCCGCCACGTCCAGGCCGTAGTGGTGGTAGAGCTGGAGTTCCTGTTCGGGGGAGAGGTGGCGGCCCACGCCGAAGTCGGGTGCGTCCTTGATGAGCGCACGGTCGAAGGGAACCCGCAGGGCGCCCTCGACGATCTCGCTGGGTTCCAGGGGGACGAAGGCGTCCCGGGAGAACAGACCGGTGCGTATGGCCGCCCACTCCGGTACGCCGGTGGCGTCGTCGAGGTACACCTCGTCGATGGTGCCGATCTTGGTGCCGGTGCGGTCGAACGCCTTGCGGCCGATCAGGTTGCGCGGATCGATGTCGGTCTGCACGGTCCCTCTCCCTCCACTTGGTCGCAACTCATCCGTAAGCACTACGAAAGAGCACAATCAGGGAGGCGGCCACTCGAAGGCCCGGGCGTTGACCTCGCTGGTACGCTGACAGCGGCTGCTGACCCCGTGCGGGAGAGTCCTCCGATCACCTCGGAGGCGCCGAAGGAGCAAATCCTCCCCGGAATCTCTCAGGCTCACGTACCGCACGGACGAGGTCACTCTGGAAAGCAGGGCGGATGTCGACGGCGTCCGCCCTCACCGACGGTGAAAGCCGGCGCCCCCGGGCCGCCGGTGAAGCTCTCAGGTCGAGATGACAGAGGGGGAGGCCGTCGGGGTATCCGTACCGGGGTGCCCCTCGAAGGTCGCGTCAGACCAGGAGGCCTCCGCAATGACCGCCCATCGCACCCCGCTCTCCGAGCTCGAAGCGGGCATCCCCTTCGAACAGCGCCACATCGGGCCCGACCACGAGGCGCGGGCCAAGATGCTCGCGCACGTCGGCTACGGCTCGCTCGACGAGCTGACCGCCGCCGCCGTCCCGGATGTGATCAAGAACGCCGACGCCCTGGACCTGCCGGGCGCCCGCACCGAGGCCGAGGTGCTCGCCGAGCTGCGTTCGCTCGCCGACCGCAACCAGGTCCTCGGCTCCATGATCGGCCTCGGCTACTACGGCACCTTCACCCCGCCGGTCGTCCTGCGCAACGTCATGGAGAACCCGGCCTGGTACACGGCCTACACGCCGTACCAGCCGGAGATCTCCCAGGGCCGGCTCGAGGCCCTGCTGAACTTCCAGACGATGGTCGCCGAGCTCACCGGGCTGCCGACGTCCGGCGCCTCCCTGCTCGACGAGGGCACGGCCGCCGCCGAGGCCATGGCGCTGTCCCGGCGCATGGGCCGGAACAAGAAGGGCCTGTTCCTGATCGACGCGGACGCCCTGCCGCAGACCGTCGCCGTCATCGAGACGCGAGCCGAGCCGACCGGCGTCGAGGTCGTCGTCGCAGACCTCTCCGAGGGCATCCCGGCGGAGATCGCCGAGCGCGAGATCAACGGCGTGCTGGTCCAGTACCCGGGCGCCTCCGGTGCCGTCCGCGACATCAAGCCGCTCATCGACCAGGCGCACGAGCTGGGCGCCCTCGTCACCGTCGCGGCCGACCTGCTCGCGCTCACCCTGCTGACCTCGCCGGGCGAGCTGGGCGCGGACATCGCCGTCGGCACCACCCAGCGCTTCGGCGTGCCGATGGGCTTCGGCGGGCCGCACGCGGGCTACATGGCGGTGCACGAGAAGTTCGCGCGCAGCCTGCCCGGCCGTCTCGTCGGCGTGTCCGTCGACGCCGACGGGCACAAGGCCTACCGCCTGGCGCTGCAGACCCGCGAGCAGCACATCCGCCGCGAGAAGGCCACCAGCAACATCTGCACCGCCCAGGTGCTGCTCGCCGTGATGGCCGGCATGTACGCCGTCTACCACGGCCCCGAGGGACTGCGGACCATCGCCCGCCGCACCCACCGCTACGCCACGATCCTCGCCGAGGGCCTGAAGGCGGGCGGCGTCGAGATCGTGCACGGTGCCTACTTCGACACCCTCACCGCGCGCGTGCCCGGCAGGGCCGCCGAGGTCACGGCCGCCGCCCGGGCGGGCGGCGTCAACCTGCGTCTCGTCGACGCCGACCTGGTCTCCCTGGCCTGCGACGAGACCACCAACCGGGCTCAGCTGGAGACCGTCTTCGCCGCCTTCGGCGTCGACGGCGACATCGAGGCGCTGGACGCGGCGGCCGGCGAGGCCCTCCCCGAGGCCCTGCTGCGCACCGACGACTACCTCACCCACCCGGTCTTCCACGAGCACCGCTCCGAGACCGCGATGCTGCGCTACCTGCGCCGGCTCGCCGACCGCGACTACGCGCTCGACCGCGGCATGATCCCGCTGGGCTCCTGCACCATGAAGCTCAACGCGACCACCGAGATGGAGCCGGTCACCTGGCCCGAGTTCGGCCAGGTGCACCCCTTCGCGCCCGCCGAGCAGGCCGAGGGCTACCTCACGCTCATCCACGAGCTGGAGGACCGTCTCGCCGAGGTCACCGGGTACGACAAGGTCTCGCTGCAGCCGAACGCCGGTTCGCAGGGCGAGCTGGCCGGTCTGCTGGCCGTACGCGGCTACCACCGCGCCAACGGTGACGAGCAGCGCACCGTCTGCCTCATCCCCTCCTCCGCGCACGGCACCAACGCGGCCAGCGCCGTGATGGCCGGCATGAAGGTCGTCGTCGTCAAGACCGCCGAGGACGGTGAGATCGACGTCGCCGACCTGCGGGCGAAGATCGAGCAGCACCGCGACGAGCTGGCCGTGCTGATGATCACCTACCCTTCGACGCACGGTGTGTTCGAGGAGCACGTCGCCGACATCTGCGCCCAGGTGCACGACGCCGGCGGCCAGGTGTACGTCGACGGTGCCAACCTCAACGCCCTGGTCGGCCTCGCCAAGCCGGGCCACTTCGGCGGCGACGTCTCGCACCTGAACCTGCACAAGACCTTCTGCATCCCGCACGGCGGCGGCGGTCCCGGCGTCGGCCCGGTGGCCGTCCGCTCGCACCTGGCGCCGTACCTGCCGAACCACCCGCTGCAGCCGGCGGCCGGCCCGGAGACCGGCGTGGGCCCGATCTCCGCCGCTCCGTGGGGCAGCGCGGGCATCCTGCCGATCTCGTGGGCGTACGTCCGCCTGATGGGCGGCGAGGGGCTCAAGCGCGCCACCCAGGTCGCCGTGCTCTCCGCCAACTACGTCGCCAAGCGCCTCGAGCCGCACTACCCGGTGCTCTACAACGGCCCCGGCGGCCTGGTGGCGCACGAGTGCATCATCGACCTGCGCCCGCTGACCAAGGCGACCGGCGTGAGCGTGGACGACGTCGCCAAGCGGCTCATCGACTACGGCTTCCACGCCCCGACCATGTCCTTCCCGGTGGCCGGCACGCTGATGATCGAGCCGACCGAGTCCGAGGACCTGGCGGAGCTGGACCGGTTCTGCGACGCGATGATCGCCATCCGCGCGGAGATCGAGAAGGTCGGCTCCGGAGTGTGGCCCGCGGAGGACAACCCGCTGCGCAACGCGCCGCACACCGCGCGAGCGCTCGGCGCGGACTGGGACCACGCCTACAGCCGTGAGGAGGCCGTCTTCCCGGGCGGTGTCGCGGTCGCGGACAAGTACTGGCCGCCGGTGCGCCGTATCGACCAGGCCTTCGGCGACCGCAACCTGGTGTGCTCCTGCCCGCCGCTGGACGCCTACGAGGACTGAGCGAGCCGTACTCGTGAGCCCCGCCCGTGGACCGGGCGGGGCTCACGCGTTCGCGCGCCGCTCAGGCCGTGGCCAGCGACACCTCGGTCGCCTTGATCAGGGCGACCACGTCGGAGCCCACGAAGAGGCCGAGGTCCTCGGCCGCGTCCCTGGTGATCGCGGCGGTCAGCTCGCCGCCGGCCACGGCGATCTTCACGGAGGCCATGACCTCGCCCCTGGTGAGACGGGTGATCGCGCCGGGAAGCTGGTTGCGGATCGACAGGCCCTCGATCCTGCCGGTCGAGAGGGAGACCTCGGTCGACTTCACCAGGGCGCGAACGGCGGTGCCGGGGGCGAGACCGAGTTGCCCGGCCGCCTCCAGGGTGATGGCGGCCGTCAGGTCCTGGCCGCCGTCCAGCCGCACCTTGACGATCGCCATGACCTCGCCCGGTCGGACCTCGGTCACGTTGCCGGGGAGCTGGTTGCGGATGCTCAGTGTCATGAGCACCCACCGTAGAGCTCCCGCCGGGTCAGGCCGGGTATGCGTGGGTCTGCGTCGCCTTCACTGTCGCCCAGACCGACGCACCCGGATGCAGGTCCAGCTCGGCGGCGGCCACCGTGGTGAGGTCGGCGGCGAGGGGGAGTTCACCGGTGAGGTCGGCGCGGATCTGGTCGCCGTGGGTCTCCAGCCCCGCGACCTCGCAAGCCCACAGGTTGCGGGCGCTGGCGCCGGTGGGCCGGTCCCGGAAGAGGGTGACGGCGGCCGGGGGGAAGGCCACGAAGACGGGACCGGACAGGTCCTCCGTGGTCGTCACCGAAGGGCCCGCGTCCAGCCGTACGGTGTGCCCCGCCGCCTGTCCGCGGTAGAGGTTGAGGCCGACGAGCCGGGCGATGTAGTCGGTGCGCGGCCGGCGGGCGATCTCCGCGGGAGTGCCCTGCTGCACGACGTGGCCGTGTTCGACGACCACCAGCCGGTCCGCTAGCACCATGGCGTCCAGCGGATCGTGCGTGACCAGCACGGCGACGGCCTCGAACTCGGCGAGGTGGCGGCGGAGCTGGGCGCGGACCTCCAGCCGGGTGCGGGCGTCCAGTGCGGCGAGCGGTTCGTCCAGGAGCAGCAGCCGGGGCCGGGTGGCCAGGGCGCGGGCGAGCGCGACGCGCTGGGCCTGGCCGCCGGACAGACGCCGGGGCTTGGCTCCGGCGTGCCCGGCGAGGCCCATGCGGTCCAGCCAGGCGGCCGCCTGCGCGCGCGCCTCGGCCTTGCCCGCGCCGTGACAGCGCGGCCCGAACGCCACGTTGTCCAGGGCGGACAGGTGCGGGAAGAGCAGATAGTCCTGGAAGACGACACCGACCGGGCGGGACTCGGGCGGGGTGCGCTCCAGCGAGGTGCCGTCGAGTCGCAGGTGGCCGCCGGTGAGCGGGAGCAACCCGGCGAGGGCACGCAGGGCGGTGGTCTTGCCGGCGCCGTTCGGGCCCAGCAGCGCGATGACGTCGCCGGGGGCCGCGGCCAGCGCCACGTCGAGCCGGAAGTCCCCGCGGTCCACCACGAGCCGGGCGTCGAGCCCCGGCTCACCGACGGTTCTCGGGCCGTTTTCGACGGGGGCACCGGTCCCGGTCATGGGGGCCGGGTCCGACGCCGGCACCCGCGAGGGGCCGGCTTCCGTGCTCACCTCGCCCTCCATGCCCGCCTCGGCTCCCTTCCTCACCTGGTCCTCCATCCCCATCGTGTCCTCATGCCCCCGCCATCCACCGGTCCCGCAGTCCCGCCAGCACCGCGATCGACACGGCCAGCAGGACCAGGCTCAGGGCGATGGCCGCCTCCGGGTCGCTCTGCAGGGCGAGGTAGACGGCCAGCGGCATGGTCTGGGTACGGCCGGGGAAGTTGCCCGCGAAGGTGATCGTCGCGCCGAACTCGCCGAGCGCGCGGGCCCACGCCAGGACCGCGCCCGCGGCGACACCGGGGGCGATCAGCGGCAGGGTGACCCGGCGGAACGCGGTGAACCGCGAGGCGCCGAGCGTGGTCGCCGCCTCCTCGTACCGCGGGTCGGCGGCGCGCAGGGTGCCCTCGACGCTGATGACCAGGAACGGCATCGCGACGAAGGCCTCCGCGATCACCACCCCTGCGGTGGTGAAGGGCAGGGTGATCCCGAACCACGCGTCCAGCCACTTGCCGACCACCCCGTTGCGGCCGAGGGCGAGCAGCAGGGCCACGCCGCCCACCACCGGGGGCAGCACCAGCGGCAGGGTGACCAGTGCCCGCACGAGACGGCGGCCGGGAAAGTCGGTGCGCGCCAGCAGCCAGGCCAGCGGCACGCCCAGCACCAGACTGACCCCGGTCGCCGCCGTGGCGGTGACGAGGGACAACTGGAGGGCCTGCCACACCTCGGCGCTGGTCAGCTGATCGGGCAGGCTGCCCCAGGGTGCGCGGACGAGCAGTGCGAGCAGGGGCAGGAGCAGGAACGCCAGGGCCACGACACCGGGCACCAGCAAGGGCAGCGGCACCCCGCGCGCCCGTCGGCGCCGCGGCCCGCCCGTGCGGGGGCCGGCCGCGGTGCCGGGCCTGCCGAGCGAGGTCACGGCTCGAGGAATCCGGCCCCGCCCAGGACCCGCCGGCCCTCGGCGGACCGCACCAGCGCGATGAACGCCTTGGCCGCCGGGGCGTGGCCCGCGTTCTTCAGCAGCGCGATCGGATAGTCGTTGACGGCCTTGGCCGACTCGGGGAACTCCACGCCCTCCACCTTGTCACCCGCCGCCTTCACATCGGTCTTGTAGACCACGGCGGCGTCGGCCTCCTTCAGCTCCACCTTGGTCAGGGCGCTCTTGACGTCCTGCTCGTAGGAGACCGGGGTCAGCTTGAGCTTGCCGGCGTCGAGGGCCTTCTGGGCGGCGGCGCCGCACGGCACCGTCCTGTCGCACAGCACGACCTTGAGGCCGGGCTTGGTGAGGTCCTTGAGGGAGGACACCTTGCCGGGGTTGCCGGGCAGCGTGGCGATCTCGAGCTGGTTGCGGACGAAGGTCGCGGGGGTGCCCACCGCTTCCTTCTTGTCCGTCACGATCGCCATGGTCTTGGGGCTGGCGGCGGCGAACACATCGGCCGGGGCACCGCTGGTGATGCTCGCGGCGAGCGTGTCGCTGCCGCCGAAGTTGAAGCTGACCCTGGTGCCGGGATGCTGCTTCTCGAACTCCTTGCCGAGGGTCGTGAAGCTCTCCTTCAGGGAGGCCGCGGCGAACACGGTGACCGAGCCGGACAGCTTCGGGGACGCGGAGCGCGAGGTGTCCGAAGCACCGGCGGTTGAGTCGTCGGAGGAGGAGCAGGCGCTGAGCGATATCAGGGCAGCGGCTCCCGCACCCGCCAGCTGCAGCATCCGCCGGGTCCGGCCCACGGAACGGGTCATCACGGATGTACTCCTCGAGTTCTTGAACGAGCTGTCGCGCCCTGCCACGGCCGCGTACCGGCCGTGCGCAGATGATACTGCCGCATCTGCCAGGTGCAGGTCTGCTGTCTCTTCGCATGAGCAAGACTGATTCGCCGACGGGTTGGCATGTGCGTTTGTACGGGGGTGCCGGCTGGGTACGGTCATCCGGGAGGTGGTCGCAGGTGACGCTCGCGGAACTCGCCCTGACCGGCGATCTGTTGCGCCCCGCCAGGCTTACCGTGCCGGATCTGCTGGGCCGGCCGCAGCACCGGGCGGCGGTCAGCTTCGAGTGCGCCACCAGCGGCGTGCGGCGCCACCGGTTCAGCGGCCCGCGTCTCTACGACGTCCTGGCCGACGCGGGCCCCTCGTTCGACCCGGCCCGGCGCAAGGGCCGGCTGCGCTTCCTGATCGCCGTCACCGGGAAGGACGGCCACCACGCCGTTCTGTCCTGAGCCGAGGTCGACCCCGACTTCGCCGGTGCAGCCGTGCTGCTCGCCGTCACGGTCGACGGCACGCCGCTGGACGCGGCCGGCCCCCAGCTGGTGCTGCCGCAGGACCGCTGCGGGGCCCGGCACGTCAGCGGCATCACGGCGATCCGGGTCGACGGGGGCTACGGCTTCGGCATGCCGAGGCCGGCCCCGGCCGATCGCGCGCACGCCGGGTGAACGTCAGGGGCCGTTACGCTCGCGGTCTGAGCCGGTCAGACCCGGTCGATGTGCACATTGGTGGACTTCACGCGCGCGGTGGCCTCCACGCCGACCTCCAGGCCCAGATCCTCCACGGCCTCGCGGGTCAGCAGTGACACCAGCCGGTGCGGGCCCGCCTGGATCTCCACCTGGGCGGCGACGTCGCCGAGCTTGATGGCGGTGACGATGCCGGGGAAGGCGTTGCGGACGGAGGTGTAGGGCGCGTCTTCCTCGCCGCCGCCCGTTCCGGCCAGTTCGACCGAGAACGCCGCCAGGTCCTTGCCGTCGATGAGCCGTCGCCCGGCCTCGTCGCGATGGGTCGCCACCCGGCCCGCGTCCGCCCAGCGACGGGCGGTGTCCGGGCTCACGCCGAGCAGCCGCGCGGCCTGGCCGATGGTGTAGGACTGCATGCCGGTCACGATAGGGCCATCAGCCGGGAACCATGGACACGGGGTTGGCCGTTGGGTATAACGCGATATAGCTTCAGTGTGACGGTGGCCCTGGAAGGGGCGTCTGAATCGGGGGTGAAGGGTATGGCGGCCGAACTGGTGCGCACGGACATGCCGTCCGGGCTGCGGGCCTCGCACGCGGACCGGGACCGCGTGGTGGACGTGCTGACCGCTGCCGCGGGGGACGGCAGGCTCACTCCCGAGGAGCACGAGGAGCGGGTGGCGGCCGCGCTGTCCGCGCGCACCCTAGGCGACCTGGAGGTGCTGACGGCCGACCTGCCGCGGGAGGCCGGGACGGCGCCGGTGAAGGACGTCGTCCGGATCGAGCAGCAGTACGCCTCCGTCACGCGCGCGGAGGAGTGGTCCGTGCCGCGCCGGATGGAGATCCTTTCGGCGTGGGGCAACGTGACGCTCGACTTCACCCGGGCGAGGATCACCCATGACACCCTCCGCATCGACCTGGACCTGTGCGGCGGCACGCTGCGGCTGATCACCCGGCCCGGCGTGGTCGTCGACAGCGACTCCCTGGTGATCGGCTGCGGCAGGACCAAGGTGCGCCCGGCCGGGGACACCGGGACGCCTGTGCTGCTGCGGGTGGAGATACACGGGCGGCTGAGCATGGGCTCGCTGGAGGCGCGCCCCCGGCGCCGGCTGTTCGGCGTCAGGCCGGCGACGGCCTGACGCCAGGGCCTGCCTGCCGGGCGGGCCCTGGCGGTGCGAGTCCCTCAGCCCGTGTGCACGCGCGGGCGGCGGGTGCGGTCCGGCTCCGCCTCGCGCAGAACCTCACGGGTCACAGGGGCGACCTCGCCCTGTCCGAAGAGGAAGAACCGCAGGAAGTTGGCGAACGGGTTGCCTTCGGTCCACTCGAAGTAGATGTGCGGGGTGCAGCCGGTCACGTCGCGTATGTGCAGCAGGAGCGCGGCGAGGGCGTTGGGGATGGAGGAGGACTCCACGGTCAGTACGCGGTAGCGGTTGTGCAGGACCTCGCCGCGCACCGTCAGCCCCGCCTCGAACTCGGAGGGGTCGGTGACGGTCACCTCGACGAAGACGAAGTCCTCCTGCTCCGGCATGTCGTTGTCGGCCCGGATCTGCTCGACCTTGTCGCGGTACTCGGCCTTGTCCCGCCCGTCGGGCTGGTTCGCGATGAACCGCATCTTGCGGCTGGCCATGTCCCTGACGAAGCGCTCCGCCATCGGGTCCATGGCCACGCTGGTCACGCGCAGTTCGAAGGCGCGGGCCAGCCGGGACAGGAAGGAGACGAGGATGATGCCGGCGATGAAGCAGGCGCCGATCTTCACGCCGTCCGGGCGTTCGATGACGTTCACGACGGTCGTGTAGAGGAACACCACCGAGATGACCGCGAAGGCGATGCTCCAGCGGTGCTGCCCGGCCCTGCGCGCGGCGATGGTCACCGCGATCGCCGCGGAGCTGATCAGCACCAGCACGCCGGTGGCGTAGGCGCCGCCCTGCTTGTCCACGTTGGCGTCGAAGATCCAGGTGACCAGGAAGGCGACCAGGGTGAAGACGATGACCATCGGGCGCACCGCCCGGGCCCAGTGCGGGGCCATGCCGTACCGGGGCAGATAGCGCGGCATCAGGTTCAACAGTCCGGCCATCGCGGACGCGCCCGCGAACCAAAGGATCGCGATCGTCGAGATGTCGTAGACCGTGCCGAAGGCTCCGCCCAGGTACTCGTGCGCCAGGTAGGCGAGGGCGCGGCCGTTGGCCTGCCCGCCGGGCTTGAACTCGTTCTCCGGGATCAGCAGCGTGGTGATGAAACTGGTGGCGATCAGGAAGCAGCTCATGATCAGGGCCGCGGTCGTCAGCAGCTTCTTGGTGTCCCGGATCCGGCCGGCCGGCCGTTCCTCGGTGTCGCCCTCCTCGCCCTGGACGTGCGGCATGACGGCCACGCCGGTCTCGAAGCCGGACAGGCCGAGCGCGAGCTTGGGGAAGACGATCAGGGCGACGCCGATCATCACGAACACGTTGCCGTGCTCCGCGGTCAGGGCACTGCTCCAGTCGGCCACCACGTGATCGGCGGTGAGGACGTGCCAGAGGCCGTCGACCACGACGACCAGGTTGAGCGCGAGGTAGATGCCGACCAGGGCGACGGCGACGCCGATGGCCTCGAGGAAGCCCTTGAGGAAGACCGCGCCGAGCAGGGCGACCAGGAACAGCGTGATCAGCATCTGGTGGCCCTGGAGCGCGCTGTTCAGGTGCGGGTTCTCGACCAGGTGCGTGGAGGCGTCGGCGGCCGACAGGGTGATGGTGATCAGGAAGTCGGTGGCCGCGAAGCCCAGCAGGGTCAGTACGAACAGCTTGCCCTTCCAGAACGACAGCAACCGTTCCAGCATGGCGATGGAACCCTCGCCGCGCGGGCTCTCCTCGGCCACCCGGCGATAGACCGGAAGGGCACCGGCCAGGGTCACGATCACCAGGACGATCGTCGCGATCGGTGACAGCAGGCCGGCCGCGAGGGCGGCGATACCCGGCTGGTAGCCGAGGGTGGAGAAGTAGTCGACACCCGTCAGGCACATCACCCGCCACCAGCGCTGACCCCGGTGCGGAGCCTCCGGCACGGCGTGGGGCCCGGTATGGCCGCCGTGCTTGCCCATGTCGGACAGCCCCTCCAGCATCCAGGCGCGCAGGCGACTGGGAGGGGGGTGCTCGGTCGTGGCCATCGGCGTGCTCCAGGTGTGCGGCTCAGTGGTTTCCGGCCATCACGCGGACGGCGGCACCAGCGTAAGCAGAGAGTGACGTCGTGGCCCCGGCATCGAGGGCCGGGGGGCGTCAATCTTGCGTTAAGACTGGCCCGGCGGCAGGGGGCGAAGCGTCGGGATGCCGAGGCCAAGGCCGATGGAGGGGCATGGGCGGTAGGGGGAGGAGCGGCCGCGGACCACAGGGCGGCGGGCACCGAGCGTCATCTCGTACGCCCCTCCATGCTGCTCCCGCGCAACGGGATCCGCAGCCGCAGTGCGGGGTGACCCTGCCTCACAGGTCCCTGGTGTCCATGCGCCGGTGCCACGCGTTGCGCCGGTGGACGGCCACCAGGTCCGACGCGAGCGGCGACGGTGGTACCGCCAGCACCGGGCAGCAGGCGTGGGTGAGGCAGTGCCGGCAGACGCGGCCCGAGAAGGCCCGCTGCAGGCCCCGCCGGCCGGCGCCCACGACCAGCAGGTCGCTCTCGCGGTCGGCGGTCGCCACCAGCGCCCTGCCCGGGGTGCCGCGCACGATGACCGCGCGCATCGGCACCCCCGGCCCCTCCTCGCCGAAGATCTCGCCGAGCACCGAGGCCAGTCGCTGCTTGGCCAGCCGCTGCCACTCCTCGACGAGCAGGGCGGCGGCGGGGGACCGGCGCGCGGTGGCGTCGCCCCCGGGCGGTTCCCAGGCGAGCACCGGCCATAGTTCGGCTCCCAGCCTCCGGGCCAGCGCGGTCGCGCGGCGCAGGGCCGTGACGCTGCCCAGGGAGCCGCTCACGCCGACCACCACACGGGCCGCCGCCGAGGTGTCGTAACCGGACATGACTCCACCGTTCCTCACGGATCGCCGCGGGTTCCGGCTCCCCGGCCGGGTCCGCGTGCAGGGCCTCCCTTCCATCCCACTCCCGAGCGGACGACGAGACCAGCCGTACGGACCCTCCGGTCAGCACGCCTCAGTAAAATTCGCCGCCAGGTTCGAAACTTTCGGCGGCGAACATCCCGTGACCCTGTGAGGCGCGCATGCGGACGTACGGCAACCCGGTCATCCCCGGCTTCCACCCGGACCCGAGCGTCTGCCGGGCGGGTGACGACTTCTACCTGGTGTGCTCCAGCTTCGAGTACTTCCCCGGGATACCGCTGTTCCACAGCCGGGACCTGGTGCACTGGCGTCAGATCGGCAACGTCCTCGACCGCCCGGGGCAGTTGGCGCTGCCCGACGACGTGCCCGCCTCCGGTGGCGTCTACGCGCCGACCATCCGGCACCACGACGGGCTCTTCCACGTCATCACGACAGCCGTCGGCGCCGGAGGCACCTTCCTCGTCACCGCCGAGCGCCCGGAGGGGCCGTGGTCGGACCCGGTGTGGATCGACCTGCCCGGCATCGACCCCGACCTGGTCTGGGACGAGGACGGCGGCTGCTGGTGCGCCATGGCCGGTGTGACGGTCGCGCGCATCGACCCCCGCACCGGCGAAGTGCTCGAGGGGCCGCTGCCGATGTGGTCCGGCACCGGTCTCAGGGACCCCGAGGCGCCGCACCTGTACCGGGTGGGCGACTGGTGGTACCTGCTGATCGCCGAGGGCGGCACCGCGCTCGGCCACGGCGTCTCGGCCGCCCGTGCCCGCTCGCCGCGCGGCCCCTGGGAACCGGCGCCCGGCAACCCGCTGCTGTCCCATCGCGGCACCGGGCTGCCGGTCCAGTGCACCGGCCACGGCGATCTGGTCCGGGCGGCCGACGGCAGCTGGTGGATGGTGCTGCTGGGCACGCGGCCGCGTGGCTCCTTCCCGGAGTTCCACGTACTCGGCCGTGAGACCTTCCTGGTGCCCGTGGCGTGGGTGGACGGCTGGCCCCGGCTCGGACCGGTGCGGGAGCGGCACCCGGCGCCGGCCGCCTGGGCGCCCGTCCAACAGCCCCCGGCGCCGGACGACTTCACGGGCACGGAGTTGGCGCCGCACTGGATCTCGCCGCGCCGCCGGCCGGACGGCTGCTGGTCGCTGACCGAGCGGCCCGGCTGGCTGACGCTCGCGGCCCCCACGGCCGCCGGCGACAGCACCGGCCTGCCCGGGCGCACCTTCGTCGGCCGCCGTCAGCAGCACCACGACTGCCGGGCCGCGGTCCTGCTGGACGCCGGGCCGTCGGCGCGGGCAGGGCTGTCCGTCCGGCTGGACGACGCCCATCACTACGACCTGGAGCTGGCCGGGGGAGTGGCGTCCGTGATCGCGCGGATCGGCCCGGTGCGGCAGCGCGTCGCCGGGCATCCGGTGCCGGCGGGCCCGGTCACCCTGGCCGTCGACATCCGGGCGACCCGGAACGGGCGGCCCCTGAGCGGTCCCGACACCATCGCCTTCTCCGTCGAAACTTCCGAAGGGCTCGTCCGGCCGGCCGAACTCGACGGCCGCTATCTGTCCACCGAAGTGGCCGGCGGGTTCACCGGTCGTGTCCTCGGCATGTACGTCACCGAGGGGCGGGCGGCCTTCGACTGGTTCTCCTACGAGCCCGTCAGCTAGTGCGCAACACCTTGACGCTCTTCACGTGCCTTTCTAGAGTCGCGGTTCGGAACGTTCGGGAATCTGACCGAATGTTTCGGTCCACCGAGGTGTGTCGCACGTAGTCAGCGCCTGCGGTGGCCCTGCTTTTTCGCGTTTGGAACCTCTCCGAAGCACTTCCGAAAGTTTCGAAGGAGCGCATGATGGGCGACCCTGCACTGTCCCGCCGCGGCTTCCTGGCGGCCTCCGTCGCCGCCGGCCTCGGGGCGACCGCACTCAGCGGCTGCGGCGGCGACTCGGACGGAGGGTCGTCCTCGGGGACGACCACGATCGAGTGGTGGAACATCTCGACCACCGAGCCGACCAAGACCGTCTGGGCCGGCCTCGCCAAGAAGTTCGAGGCCCAGAACCCCAAGGTCAAGGTGAAGATCGTCCAGCTCGAGAACGACGCCTACAAGTCGAAGATGACCGCGCTGATCGCCTCCGGGAAGCTGCCGGACATCTTCCACACCTGGGGCGGCGGTGTGCTCAAGCAGCAGGTCGAAGCCGGTCTGGTCGAGGACCTCACCGACAGCACCGGGGCCTGGGCCGAGGGACTGCTGCCGGTGGCCAAGCAGCCGTACCTGCTGGACGACAAGGTCTACGGCATCCCGTTCGACATCGGCATGATCGGGTTCTGGTACAACAAGGCGCTCTTCAGGAAGGCCGGGATCACCACGCCCCCCAGCACCTGGAGCGGCTTCCTCGACACCGTGCGGAAGCTGAAGTCCGCAGGCGTCACCCCGATCGCCCTCGCGGGCAAGGAGAAGTGGCCCGGGATGTACTACTGGGCGTACCTGTCGATGCGGACCGCCGGTGCCGGGGCACTGCAGAAGGCCGGCGACGGCAAGGACTTCACCGGCGCCGAATTCGTCGAAGCGGGGCGGCACCTGAAGGAGCTGGTGGCTCTCCAGCCGTTCCAGAAGGGCTTCCTCGGAGCCGCCTACTCCACACCCACCGGTCAGGCGGCCACCGTCGGCAACGGCAAGGCCGCGATGGAGCTCATGGGGCAGTGGGCCCCGGTCGTGGAGGCCGACGCGGGCAAGGGACTCGGCGCGGACCTCGGATTCTTCCCGTTCCCCGAGGTCGAGGGCGGCAAGGGCAAGATCACCGAGGTGTTCGGCGGAGGCGGTGGGCACGCGCTGCGCAAGGGCGCCCCGCAGGCCGCCGTGGACTTCCTGAAGTTCTTCGCGAGCGAGACCACCGACCGCGAACTGGTCAAGAAGACCGGGGTGCTGCCGGTCGTCCCGGCCGCCGAGAGTGTGCTCACCGACGCCAACCTCAAGGCCGTACAGGCCCAGTTGAAGTCCGCCACCGGCTTCCAGCTCTACCTCGACCAGGCCTACGCGCCCGCCGTCGGGCAGGAGGTCAACGACAGCGTGGCCGCACTCGTCGCCGGGTCCAAGTCGCCCGAGCAGGTCGCCCAGTCCATCACCAAGACGGCCAAGGAAGAGCAGTAGCCGCCGATGACCTCCACCTACCTCCCCGACCGGCGGAGCGGCCCGGCCGTCGACCGTCCGCCCCCGGCCGCGAGCGCGGTCCGCGGGCGGGCACGGCGGCGCGCGCTGCACTGGCTCACCGCGGTCGGCTTCCAGTTGCCCGCACTGGTGCTGTTCATCGGTCTGGTGCTGCTGCCGATGCTGTTCGCGCTGTACGCCGCGTTCTTCCGCTGGGGCGGCTTCGGCATGCCCACCGACTACACGGGCGTGGACAACTTCAGCCGCCTCTTCCAGGACCCGGTGTTCCTGGGCGACCTGTGGCGCTGCCTGGTCCTGGTCGTGCTCTCGCTCGCCCTGCAACTGCCGTTCGCCCTCGCCATGGCGGTGCTGCTCAACCAGCGGCTGCGCGGCCGGGCGGTGTACCGGATGCTGTTCTTCGCGCCGTACGTCCTGTCGGAGGCCATCACCGGCGTGCTGTTCAGCATGATCTTCGCCCCCGACGACGGGCTCGCCGACCGCGTCCTCGGCGCCATCGGCCTGAACGGCCTGGGCGGTGAGTGGTTCGCCGATCCCTCCTACGTCATGGCCGCGCTCTTCCTCGTCATGACCTGGAAGTACTTCGGCTTCCACATGATGCTGTACCTGGCCGGACTCCAGTCGGTCCCGGCCGAGTTGAACGAGGCGGCGCTGATCGACGGCGCCGGACCCTGGCAGCGCTTCCGCAATGTCACCCTGCCGCTGCTCGCACCCACCCTGCGCATCAGCGTCTTCCTGTCCGTCATCGGGTCGATCCAGCTGTTCGACCTGGTGTGGGTCGTCACCCAGGGCGGCCCCGACCACCACTCCGAGACGATGGCCGTGACCATGTTCCAGTACGGCTTCAAGCGCTACCAGGTCGGCTACGCCAGCGCGATCAGCGTGGTCATGTTCGGCATCTGCCTCGTCTTCGCCCTGGCCTACCAGCGGTTCGTGCTCCGCCGCGACCTCCAGGGCGCCACCACGACGATGAGGGGAGCCGGCACATGAGACGCCGGACCGTGACCACGCTTCCGCTGCACGTGATCCTCCTCGTGGTCGGCGCGGGGATGGTCGTACCCCTGCTGTACGCGATCCTCTCGGGCTTCAAGTCCACCGACGAGCTGTCCCGCAACCCGTTCGGGCTGCCCGACCGGTGGCTGACCGGCAACTACACGGGCATCCTGCGCTCCGGCGACTTCTGGCGGCTCCTGGGCAACAGCACGCTGATCGCCGTGGCGACGGCCGTGCTGGTGGTGGCGGTGTCCGCGCTCGCGGCCTTCTCCTTCGCCCGGTTCGCCTTCCGGGGGCGGGAGGCGCTCTTCACCTTGTTCACGATGGGGCTGATGTTCCCCTTCGCGGTCGCCGCCCTGCCGCTGTTCCTGCTGCTGCGCTCCCTCGACCTCCTGGACAACCCGCTGGGCGTGATCCTCCCGCAGGCCGCCTTCGGACTGCCGATGACGATCATCATCCTGCGCGGCTTCTTCCGGCAGATACCCGGCGAGCTGGAGGAGGCGGCCACGCTGGACGGCTGCAGCGCCTTCGGGTTCTTCTGGCGGGTGCTGCTGCCCATGGCCCGGCCCGCGCTCGGCACCGTCTCGGTCCTCGCGGTGGTCACGAGCTGGAACAACTTCCTCCTGCCGCTGCTGGTGTTCACCGACAGCACCTGGTGGACGCTCCCCGTCGGCGTCCAGCAGTTCCAGGGTCAGTACTCGGCGGAGTACGCCCGTGTCTTCGCGTACCTCGTGCTCGCCATGGTCCCCGCCCTCGCCTTCTACTCGGTCGCCGAACGCCAGCTCGTCGGCGGTCTGACCGCGGGCGCCACCAAGGGCTGAGCCGTACCCCTTCCACAGACAGGAGTCGCACCATGCCCAAGACGCGCCTCGGACTCGCCGGCGCCCTCGCGGCCGCACTGGTGGCCGCCGGCCTCGCCGTCGGACCCGCCGCCCAGGCCCACGAGCGGCAGCCCACCCTCGCCGGGCTCGCGGAGCGGCATGGCCGCTACTTCGGCAGTGCCACCGACAACCCCGAACTCACCGACAGCGCCTACACGAAGATCCTCGGCAGCGAGTTCGACATGATCACCCCGGGCAACGGGATGAAATGGTACGCCACGGAGCCGGAGCAGGGCGTCTTCGACTGGACCGACGGCGACCGGATCGTGGATCTGGCGCGCCGGCACCACCAGCGGGTCCGCGCCCACACCCTCGTCTGGCACAGCCAGCTCCCCGACTGGCTGACCTCGAAGGCATGGACGGCCGGCGAGCTGCGCGCCGTGCTGAAGAAGCACATCATCACCGAGGTGCGGCACTACCGCGGCCAGGTCTACTCCTGGGACGTCGTCAACGAGGCGTTCAACGAGGACGGCAGCTACCGCGAGACCATCTGGTACAAGACCCTCGGCCCCGGTTACATCGCCGACGCGCTGCGCTGGGCCCACCAGGCCGACCCGCACGCCAGGCTCTACCTCAACGACTACAACATCGAGGCCGTCGGCCCGAAGAGCGACGCCTACCTCCGGCTGGCCGAGGAACTGAAGGCGCGGGGCGTCCCGCTCGACGGCATCGGACTGCAGGCCCACCTGGCCCTGCAGTACGGCTATCCCGCCACCCTGGAGGACAACCTCCGCCGCTTCTCGCGCCTCGGCCTCGACACCGCCCTCACCGAGGTCGACGTACGCATGCAACTGCCCGCGACCGAGGGGACACTGGCCGAACAGGCCACCTGGTACCGGGACCTGACCGAGGCCTGCCTGGCCGTCCGCCGCTGCGTGGGGGTGACGATCTGGGACTACACCGACAAGTACTCCTGGATCCCGGCCTTCTTCCCCGGTGAGGGCGCGGCCCTGCCCTGGGACGAGCGGCTGGAACCCAAGCCCGCCTACACCTCGCTGCTGGAAGCGCTGCGGCAGCGGGCGGTCACCTGACGTAGCCGGCCCCGGACACGGGTCGGGGCCGGTGCGCACCGTGTGTGTGCGGCCGGCCCCTCGGGTCGCCGGGCGGTGCGGCGGAACCGCCCGGAGCGCTCGCCTAGGCGGCGGTCATCACCTGGTCCGCACCGAGCGGGCGGTGCGGGGCGATGACGCGGCCGTCGGGCAGAAGCTCACCGGTGTCCTCGAAGAGCAGGACGCCGTTGCACAGCAGACTCCACCCCTGTTCCGGGTGGTGCGCCACGAGGCGGGCGGATTCCCGGTCGGCGGACTCGGCTTGCGGACACGGTGGCTGGTGCTGGCACATGGATGGGATCTCTCGCTCTGTCGTGGTCATGTCCGTCCCCCGTGATGAATAAGTCGGTCGGAACCCAGTGTTGCCCTCTGGGCGTCGATCCGCAGGGATTTCGCAGCAGCGCTTCTCACAGGTTCATGACGCGTCACCCGTGCGGACGGTTCATTCCAACTGCACTGTCACTTCGGGTGGTTCTGGGGGGCCGGATAGGGCTAGTCCGGGCGGCGGAGATCCTTTTCCCGGCTCGTAGGAGCGGTTAATTGCTCGTACGAGCGAGCGGTTGCCGGAAAAACAGTCGTACCCCGCTTCCCTTCCGGGGAACGGGGTACGCGCGTCGTTCAGGCAGGGATGGAACCGAGCAGCGGTACGGGAGTCGCCCGATGGGTCAGCACCGGAAGCAACTCGGCGACGCGGTGCGGCCGGTGGGCCGAGATGCCGGGCGGCGCCGGGGCCAGGGGGACGAGCAGGTCGGTGGCGGCCGGATGCCCCCCGGAGGCGTCGGCGGTGACGTCGCCGTGCAGCCACAGGGTGAGCATGTACAGGCCGGGCACGGAGAGCAGGCGCGGCTGGTACGGCTGTGTCAGGCCCTCGGCCTGCTGCAGGGCGCGCTCGGTGGAGGCGACCCAGGGGCCCTCGAAGAAGTGCGAGAAGGCCCAGCCGTCCGGGGTCAGCATGGTGTCGGCGGCGGCCACCGCGCGATCGCCGCAGCGGATCACGAAGCGCCAGCCGGCCAGCCTCGTCGCGGACAGACCCTGGGCGGTGATCCGGTCCAACACGTGCACCGGAAGCGGGAGTTCGGGCGTCGTGGGTCCCTGTGCGGCGCGCAGGGAGGGAGTTCGGGCCTCGCGGACCGCGGTGGGGGAACCGAGGGCGGTGAGGACGGAACGCAGTGCGGGCGCGGGTGCGGCGGGCGCGTGCAGGGGCATGGTGGGTCGCCTCTCGTTCGACAGGCGCGACGGCGCGAGGAGGGTGGGGCGGACGGCGCTGTCAGCTCACGGGTGGCCTGAGAGGTGGGGCCCGGTTCGATGAACGAGGGTGCGGCTGTGGCCTGCCGCTGAATCGACGGCAGGAACACGACAGAAACCGGGACCGCGGGCACCAACCTCAGGCCTTGTTCGCGAAGTTTATACGACGCGTGTTCAGACGATGTTTCGTCTACCGCATTCAGACCGTCCCGGCAAGGCGTCATTCAGCCGCTGATTCGCACGCATACATCCCGCTTTCCGTGCCGGGAGGGACCCGCTGACCTCGCAATACGCCGACACCGCGGTCGGCCGATTGTCGTCGGCGTTTTTCACGAGGCGATCGGGGCACACGAACGTGCACGATGCGGCATGCCTCGTGAATGTGCCGCCGGGAACATTCCGACAGAGTAGCGGGCACCGGGCTCACGCGGGACGTTATCGATCGCTTCCGCTGGGCATCATCCAGACCCGGGACCCCGGCGGCCGGTCTGCGGCCCGCCCATCCGAGGAGGGAAACCCAGATGGGGGAGAAGGTCGTGGCAGGGCAGTTCGACCTGTCCGATCGCCAGCGCTACCGCGAAAAGCTTCAGAAGTGCCTGACGGGACTGGAGCGGCTGCTGGACGAGAAGCGGTTCGACCGCGCGAAGAACCTCATGGGCGTCGAGATCGAATTGAATCTCGCCGGCCGCGACGGTATGCCGAAAATGTTGAACGGGCAGGTACTGGAGCGCATCGCGAGCCGCGATTTCCAAACGGAACTCGCGATGTTCAACCTCGAGGTGAACATCGCCCCGCACCGGCTGGGTGGCCGGGTATTCGACCGGCTCGCCGAGGAACTGCGCACCTCACTGGCGTACGCCGACCGAAAGGCCGGCGAGGTGGACGCCGGCATCGTGATGATCGGCATTCTTCCCACGCTCGACCGCGACGACCTCGTCTCCTCCAACCTTTCCGAGGTGGACCGCTACACCCTGCTCAACGACCAGATCGTGGCGGCGCGCGGCGAGGACTTCCAGCTCGACATCGACGGTGTGGAGCACCTGCACTGCAGCTCGAAGTCGATCGCCCCCGAGGCCGCCTGCACCTCCGTGCAGCTGCACCTCCAGGTCACCCCGGCCCGCTTCGCCGATGTGTGGAACGCCGCGCAGGTGGCGTCCGCGGCGCAGATCGCCGTCGGCGCCAACTCGCCGTTCCTGTTCGGGCGCGAGCTGTGGCGCGAGTCCAGGCCGCCGCTGTTCCTGCAGGCCACGGACACCCGACCGCCGGAACTCCAGGCGCAGGGCGTACGGCCGCGCACCTGGTTCGGCGAACGGTGGATCTCCTCCGCCCACGACCTGTTCGAGGAGAACCTGCGCTACTTCCCGGCGCTGCTGCCGATCTGCGACGACGAGGACCCGCTGGAGGTGCTGGACGCCGGGGGCATACCGAAGCTCGCCGAACTCGTGCTGCACAACGGCACGGTGTACCGCTGGAACCGGCCCGTCTACGACATCGCGGACGGCGTGCCGCACCTGCGGGTGGAGAACCGGGTGCTGCCGGCCGGACCGACCATCACCGACGTGATCGCCAACGCGGCCTTCTACTACGGCCTGGTGCGGGCGCTCGCCGAGGAGTCGCGCCCGGTGTGGACCCGGCTGCCGTTCGAGGCGGCCGAGGCCAACTTCGACGCGGCCTGCCGGGACGGCATCGACGCCCGCTTCGTCTGGCCGCGCCGGGGCCGCTACGGCGGCACGGGCGAGGTCGACGCCGTCACCCTGGTCCGGGACGAGCTGCTGCCGCTCGCCTCCGCCGGACTCGACGCGTGGGGCGTGGAGGCCGCCGACCGCGACCTCTACCTGGGTGTCATCGAGGAGCGTTGCCGGCGCCGGGTGAACGGGGCGGCCTGGCAGGCGGCCACCTTCCACCGGGCCCTGGAGCAGGGCCTGGGCCGCGGGGCCGCGCTGGCGGCGACGACACGTCGCTACGCCGAGCTGATGCACGCGGGCGAGCCGGTGCACACCTGGCCGGTGGGGCTTCCGGAGCCGGCCCCGCTCGGCTGAGGTGAGGGGCACGGCGGTCCGCTTCCGCGGCAACCCCGGCCCGGGTAAGCGCTCCGGAAGGCGATCCGGCATGCTGTGAGCTCGCACGGCCGGAGCGACGACAGGAGTGCACGTGGAGGCGGACCCGGCGGCCGACGGCCCTTCGCGGGGGCGGTTCCCGCGGCGGATCTTCCGGGACGAGACACTGCTCGTGCTGGCGCTCTCGCTCGGCGCGAGCGGGGTGTCCGCGCTGATCAGCTTCGTCGGGTCGGTCACCAAACCCGGCGGGCTCAAGGACCAGGCGGCCACCCTCAACGCGTCCGCCGCGCCCGGGCGCCCCTGGCTCGACCTGGCCTGGCAGCTCTTCGGCATCGCCTCCGCGCTGGTGCCGGTGGCCCTGGTCGCCCACCTGCTGATGCGCGAGGGCGAGAGCCTGCGCACGCTCGGCTTCGACCGCACCCGCCCCTGGCCCGACCTCGGCCGGGGCGCGGGCGTCGCGGCGGTCATCGGCAGCACCGGGATCGCCTTCTACCTGGCCGCCCGCGGCCTCGGCTTCAACCTCACCGTGGTGCCGGAGGCCCTGCCCGAGGTGTGGTGGAAGTACCCCGTGCTCATCCTGTCCGCGGTGCAGAACGCGATCCTCGAGGAAGTCATCGTCGTCGGCTATCTGCTGCGCAGGCTGGGGCAACTGGGCTGGACGGCGGGGTCGGCGTTGGTGGCCAGCGCGGTCCTGCGCGGCTCGTACCACCTCTACCAGGGCATCGGCGGCTTCATCGGAAACATGGTGATGGGCGTGGTCTTCGTCTGGCTCTACCGCCGCTGGGGGCGGGTCGGACCGCTGGTCGTCGCCCACTCCCTGCTCGACATCGGCGCGTTCGTCGGATACGCCCTGCTCGCGGGCAAGGTCGACTGGCTGCCGACCGCCTGAGGGCGGACCGGCCCCGGCCGGTCAGGCGAGCAGTTCGCCCTCGATGACGGTGACCGCGCGGCCGGTCAGCAGCGTGCGGTCGCCCCGCAGGCCGGTGCGGACCAGTCCGGAGCGGCGGGAGGCCTGCAGCCCCGTGAGATCGTCCCGGCCCAGGCGGGCGGACCAGTGCGGGGCCAGCGCGGTGTGGGCGCTGCCGGTGACCGGGTCCTCGTCGATGCCGACGTTCGGGAAGAAGCAGCGCGAGACGAAGTCGTGGCCGAGGGACGGGTCGTCGGCGCGGGCGGTGGCGATGACGCCCCGCGAGGAGTGCGCCATCAGGGCCTTGTGGTCGGGGGCGAGCCCGAGGACCGTCCGCTCGTCGGCCAGCTCCACCAGCAGGTCGCCGACGTCGGGCCCGGTGTCGTAGACGGCGAGCGGGTCGGCGCCCAGCGCCTTCGCGACGCCGTCCGGGATCTCCACCGCGGTGAGCGGGGCGGTGGGGAAGTCCATGGTGATCCAGCCGTCCGGGCCCGGCGTGGCGACGAGGACACCGCTGCGGGTGGCGAACCGCACCGGCCCCTCGTGGGCACCGGTGGTGTGCAGGACGTGCGCGGTGGCGAGCGTGGCGTGCCCGCACATCGCGACCTCGGCGACGGGCGTGAACCAGCGCAGCGCCCAGTCCGCTTCGCCGCCCGCGGGAAGCCGGTGCGCGAACGCCGTCTCGGCATGGTTCACCTCCATGGCGACGTTCTGGAGCCAGTCGTCGTCCGGGAAGACGTCGTCCAGGAGCAGGACGCCGGCGGGGTTGCCGGCGAAGGGGCGGTCGGTGAAGGCGTCGACGATTCGGATGCGCATGGCGCAGACGCTAGGGCCGTGGCAGGCCGGTCACCAAGGCCAATCGGCGAGTCCTGGACCGATTTCGGCGTGACGGCGCGCTGGGCGGGCCCGCGGGTGAGCTCACTTCCCGGAACTCCTCGGACGGGTGCGGCAGGTCCTTGTCGCACGATCGGTTCCGATATATCGTTGAGGCATCGCGTAAGAACGCGATGCGAACGTGACAGATCAGCGATGGAATGGAGTGATCCCGATGCGCAGCCACGGATTCGAGCGTGGACATCGTCAGGACGGCCCGGGCCGGCACGACCGGGGCGGATTCGGCGGATTCGAGGGGCGGCGGGCCGCCTTCGGGCCCTTCGGCCCGGGAGGCCCCGGCTGGGGACCCGGGGGGCCCGGCTTCGGGCCGGGGCCGTGGGGGCCGCGAGGACGCGGCGGACCGAGGGGACGGGCGCGGCGCGGTGATGTGCGCGCCTCGATCCTCGCCCTGCTCAAGGAACGGCCCATGCACGGCTACGAGATGATCCAGGAGATCGCCGAGCGCAGCGGCGGCGCCTGGAAGCCCAGCCCCGGCTCGGTCTACCCCACCCTCCAACTGCTGGAGGACGAGGGTCTGATCGCCAGCGAGAGCGAGGGCGGCAAGAAGCTGTTCGCCCTGACCGACAGCGGCCGCACGGCCGCCGAGGACGGCCCGGAGGCTCCGTGGGAGGAGGCCTCGCGCGGGGTCGACTGGGAGGCCCTCGGTGAGATCCGGCAGGCCGGCATGGGACTGATGCAGGCCTTCGGGCAGGTCTGGAACACCGGGACCAAGGAACAGCGCGACAAGGCGCTGGCCGTCATCACCGACGCCCGCAAGAAGCTGTACCTCATCCTCGCCGACGAGGACTGAGCCGTACGGCAGCCGGGCGCCCCGTGGAACCGCCGCGGGGCGCCCGCGCGTCGACGGCCTGATCTCCTCCCTGAGGATGAGATCCCGGAGGGCGATGTCCACTCCGTGCGGGACGCGAAGATGGTTCCCCTCGTGGATGACCGGGCCGCCCGGGACTGATGAGGTAGCGGTGTGCATCCCCGTACAGCCCGCTGGAGCATCCCTGAGCAGGGACTCCCGCACACGGACGACGATGCCGGGCTCGGTGCCGAGCTGGCGGCGGTGGTCGCCGGTGCCCGCCGCCGGGCGGTGCGCGACGGGGATCGCCACATCGACACCGCGCATCTGCTCCACTCGCTCCTGGAACACGACCCCGAGGCCCGGGCCGCCGTGGGCGGAGCCCCGCGGCTCACCCGGCTGCTCGGCTATCTCGTGCAGCGCAGCATCGGATACGGGCTGCGCTGGCAGCACACCGTGGAGGGCTCCGGTGCGCTCGCCGTCGTACCGGGTTCCGCCCCCTACCGCTCCGAGCGGGCGGGCGGGGATGCCCACGGCGACACCGGTCACTGGTCGCCCGTCGCGGCCGTCGCCCTGGAGGAGGCACGCTGCCGCGCCCGGCGGCGCGGCGCGGCCCGGACCGGCGGCACCGACCTGCTCGCCGCACTCGTCGCGGACCCGCGGTCCCGGGCGGTCGAGGTCCTCGAGCGCGCCGGCATCCGGACCCGCGAACTGGGCGCCCGGCTCGACGCCCCCGCGGCGGACGTGCGGCCGTGACGCCGTCCATCCCCTGAGACAGGTGTCAACGGGGGTGACGCTCATGTCAACGCCTGTCATCATGTGCCGGTGCCTATATCTGCAAGCAGCCCGGGCGGCCACGGCAAGGGCGTCGGGCTCGGTCTCGCGCTCCTGTCCGCGCTGGCCTTCGGCGGGTCCGGAGTCGCGGCGAAGCCGCTGATCGAGGCGGGACTCGACCCGCTCCACGTGGTGTGGCTACGGGTGGCGGGCGCCGCCGTGGTCATGCTGCCGCTCGCCGTGCGGCACCGCGCGCTGCCGCTCCACCGCCCCGCGCTGCTCGCCGGGTTCGGGCTGCTGGCCGTGGCCGGCGTCCAGGCCTGCTACTTCGCCGCGCTCTCCCGCATCCCGGTCGGTGTGGCGCTGCTCGTCGAGTACCTTGCCCCCGCGCTCGTGCTCGGCTGGGTGCGGTTCGTGCAGCGGCGGCCGGTGACCCGCGCCGCCGCACTCGGCGTGGTCCTCGCGGCCGGCGGTCTCGCCTGTGTGGTGGAGGTGTGGGCGGGGCTGAGCTTCGACGCGTTCGGCCTGCTGCTCGCGCTCGGCGCCGCCTGCTGCCAGGTCGGCTACTTCGTCCTGTCCGACCAGGGCAGTGAAGCGGGCGAGCGGGCGCCGGACCCGCTCGGCGTCATCGCCTACGGCCTGCTCGTCGGCGCTCTCGTGCTGACCGCCGTGGCCCGCCCGTGGACCATGGACTGGTCGGTGCTGACCGGCTCCGCGCGGATGAACGGCACCACCGTCCCGGCCGTCGCCCTGCTGGCCTGGATCGTCCTCGTCGCCACGGTCGTCGCGTACATCACCGGCGTGCTCTCCGTGCGCCGGCTGTCCCCGCAGGTCGCCGGTGTCGTCGCCTGCCTCGAAGCGGTCATCGCGACCGTACTGGCCTGGGTGCTCCTCGGCGAGCACCTGTCCGCGCCGCAGATCGTCGGGGGAGCCGTGGTCCTGCTCGGCGCGTACATCGCCCAGTCCTCGGCGCCCGCCAAGGGCGCGGCGGAGCCGGTGGCCGCGGGCGGTGGCGCGGAACGGGAATTGTCGGCACGTGGAACGGCTGCCTAAGGTGCTGGTCATGACGTCCGACGCGCTCGTCCTTTCGCCGCCCGCCGCCTGAGGCGGGCCTCCTGGATGAACGCCTGGCGCGCGCAGCGCCGGGCGGGACGGTGCTGCCCGCAGACGAAGTCCGCGCACCCCGCCGAGCGGGGTCGCCTTCCGAACTTCCGCACTCCGGTGCGCTTCTGCGGAGAAATCTCGTGTCGAACGCTGTCTCGGGCCTGCCCGTCGGGCGCGGCCTGCTCTATCTGATCGTCACCGGTGCCACCTGGGGCACCGCGGGCGCCGTCGCCTCGCTGGTCTACCGGACCAGCGAGATGGGTGCCTTCACCCTCTCCTTCTGGCGCTGCGCCGTCGGGCTGCTTCTGCTGCTGGCCGGCCGGCGCTTGCAGGGCCGTGGCCGCATCCGGACGGCCGCGCCCGAACCGCTGCGCCGCAGGGCCGGGAAGGCCGCCGCCACCGGCATCGGGCTGGCCGTGTTCCAGACCGCCTACTTCGCCGCCGTGGGGTCGACCGGGCTCGCCGTGGCCACCGTGGTCACACTGGGCGCGGGGCCCGTGCTGATCGCGCTGGGCGCCCGGCTCACCCTGGGGGAGCGGCTCGGCGCGGGCGGCGCCCTCGCGGTCGCCGGAGCCCTCACCGGGCTGGCCGTGCTCACCCTCGGCGGTTCCGCCACGACCGTCCGGCCGCTCGGTGTGCTGTACGCGCTGGCGTCGGCGGCCGGCTACAGCGGCATGACGCTGCTGACGCGCCGCTGGGGGCGCGACGGCGCCGCCGACGCCTCCGGCACCACCATCGGCGCCTTCGCCGTCACCACCCTGTGCCTGCTGCCGTTCGCCCTGGGGGAGGGGCTGTTCCCGCACACCGGGCACCCGGTGCGGCTGTTGGTCCTGATCGCGTACATCGCGTCCGTGCCCACCGCCCTCGCCTACGCCCTGTACTTCGCGGGCGCCGCCGTCGTCCGGTCCGCCACCGTCTCCGTGATCATGCTGCTGGAGCCGGTGACCGCGGCCGTGCTCGCCGTGGCGCTGCTCGGCGAGCACCTGACGGCGGCCACCCTGGCCGGCACGCTGCTGATGCTCGGCGCCGTCGCGGGCCTGGCACTGGGCGAGGCCCGCCATGCCGGACGCCGCCAGCCGGTCCCTTTGACCTCCTAGCTCACGGAGCCAGGTAGTCCGGGAGTCCGATGCCGGGCGCCAGGTCGGGGTTGGGGACGGGGGCCTCGTAGCCCTTGCGGAGTGGCACCACCCCGGCCCAGTGCGGCAGGGACAGGTCCTCGGGCTCGTCGTTGGCGCCGCCGGTGCGGATCTTCGCGGAGACCTCGTCGAGGTCGAGGCGGATGACCGCGGTGGCGGCCAGCTCCTTCTTGTTCGCGGGCCGGGAGTCGGCGGACCGGCCCGGTACGACCTGGTCCACCAGCGCGTCCAGGGCCAGCCGCCGCTCCTCGGGGTCGGTGACCTCGTGGGCGGTGCCGTGCACCACCACCGAGCGGTAGTTCATCGAGTGGTGGAAGGCGGAGCGGGCCAGCACCAGCCCGTCGACATGGGTGACCGTAAGGCACACCTCGAGGCCGGGGTCCGCCTCGCCGGTCATCCGCAGCGGGCGCGAACCGGTGGACCCGTGAACGTACAGCCGCTCGCCGACCCGGCCGTACAGCGTCGGCAGCACCACCGGCGCGCCGTCGCGGACGAAGCCGAGGTGGCAGACGTAACCCTCGTCGAGTATCGCGTGCACCACGTCCCGGTCGTACGACGCCCGGTCCGCGGAACGCGTGGGCACGGTGCGCTCGGTCGGCGTGTACGCGACGGACGGCGACGAGGCTTCCCGGGTCCCCTGCATGGCGGTCTCCATTGTACTAGTGCATAATTGTCTTTGTGCTAGGAGAGTATCGGATCGAGGGCCGGGGCGCAGCTGAGATCGCGGCCAGTGTCGAGCGGGCGGTCGGTGCCGGGGAGCTGGAGCCCGGCCGGCATCTGCCCCCCATGCGGGATCTGGCGGCCCGGCTCGGGGTGAACCCGAACACGGTCGCGGCCGCCTACCGCACCCTGCGCGAACGCGGGGTGATCGAGACCGCCGGGCGGCGGGGCAGCCGGGTCCGGCCCAAGCCGGCCACGACGGGCCGCGAGCAGATCCGGGTGGAGGTGCCGGCGGGCGTGCGGGACGCGGCCGCCGGCAACCCGGACCCCGTGCTGCTGCCCCGCCTGGCGGACGCCTTCGCGGCGGCCGCCGCGCACGGCGACCGGGATCCGGTGCTCTACGGGCACGACCCGGTGGAGCCGGAGCTGGCCCGGCTGGCCCGCGCCGCGCTGGACGCCGACGGGGTGCCGGACGGCCCGGTGGCCGTGGCCTCCGGTTCCCTGGACGTCATCGAACGGGTCCTCGCGGCCCACCTCAAGCCGGGCGACCGGGTGGCGGTGGAGGATCCCGGCTGGGGCAGCGTGCTGGACCTGGTCCCGGCGCTCGGCCTGCGCCCCGTCCCCGTCGGCGTCGACGACGAGGGGCCCCTTCCCGGCGACGTCCGCGACGCGCTGACGGCCGGCGCGCGGGCGCTGATCGTCACCGACCGGGCGCAGAACCCGACCGGCGCCGCGCTGACCGCCACGCGCGCGCGTGCGCTGCGTTCGGTCCTCCGGGACCACCCCGGGACACTGCTGATCGAGGACGACCACGGCCACGGCATCGTGGACGTGCCGCTGCGTCCGCTGGCCGGTGTCACCCGCCACTGGGCCTTCGTCCGCTCCGTCGCGAAGGCCTGGGGGCCGGACCTGCGCCTCGCGGTGTTCACCGGGGACGCCGTCACCGTCGACCGGGTGCGCGGGCGGCAGCGGCTGGGCCCCGGATGGGTGAGCCGGATCGTGCAGCGGGCCGTGGTGGAACTGTGGCGCGGCGGCGCCGTGGACCCCCGGGAGGTGGCGGCCTCCTACGGCGGCCGCCGGGAGGCCCTCATCGAGGCGCTGGCCGCGCGCGGGGTGGTGGCCCGCGGCCGCAGCGGCATGAATGTCTGGGTGCCGGTGCCCGACGAGACGGGCGTGGTGGCCCGCCTGCTGCACGCGGGCTGGGCGGTCGCCCCGGGCGCCCGGTTCCGGCTGGGCTCGCCGCCGGGCATCCGCGTCACGGTCTCGGCCCTCGGCCCGCGGGACGTCGTCCCCCTCGCGGAGGCGGTGGCGGCGGCGGTACGCCCGTCCCCGGCCCGCTCCTACGGCTGAGGACCGAGCCGGGGGACCCCGCGCGGCGGCGGCTCAGGTCCTGGGCCTGACCTGGGTGAGCGCGGCCCCGGCGAGAACGATCACCGCGCCGACCGGAGTGGTCCAGCGCAGCGACTCCCCGAGGATCGCCACGCCCGCCGCCGTGGCGATGACCGGGATGAAGTACGTGACCATCTGCGCCGTGGTGGGCCCGACCTCGGCGACGAGACCGTACTGGATGAGCACCGCGAGACCCGTGCCCAGAGCGCCCAACGCGGCCACGGCCAGCAGCGGGACGACCGGGAAGCGGTCCGGGAACGGGGTGAACAGCGGCGTCACGACGGCCAGTTGCACCGTCGCCAGCAGGAGCTGGGCCCCCGTCATGGACAGATGCGAGTTGCCGGTTCCGGCCAGGGTCCGGCGGACGTAGATCCAGCCGATCGGGTAGCTCAGCGAGGCGAGCAGCGCCATCGCCGTGCCCGTGGCGTCCAGCCCGTTGAAGCCCTGCCAGGCGCCGAGCACCGTGAGCACACCGAGGAAGCCGAGGCCGAGCCCCGCGACGCGCACCCGCGTGGGCCGGTCCTCGGAGAGCGCGACCATCGACAGGGCCATGCCCCACAGCGGCGAGGTGGCGTTGCAGATGCCGGCCAGTGTGGAGGGGATGGTCAGTTCGGAGTACGCGAAGAGGGAGAACGGCAGGGCGTTCAGGAAGAACGCGGCGACCGCCATGTGTCCCCACAACCGGGCCCCGCGCGGCAGCCGCTCCCGCTTGACGGCCATCGCCGCCGCCAGCACCGCCGTGCCGAACACCAACCGGCCGAGGGTGACCTGGAACGGCGCGTAGCCCTCCGTGCCCACCTTGATCAGCAGGAAGCTGAAGCCCCAGATCAGCGAGAGGGCGCCGAAGCGCAGCCGCCAGTCGAGGCGGCCGCGGGGCCGGGCGGGTGCGGGGGACTGGGTCCGGGGTGCGGTGACCGTGCTCATGACGTCAACGATGCGGGACCCAACCTCGTAGCACAATCGAGAATTCTCACCGGATACCTCTTAGAATCACTTACATGTTGAACCTGGAGCGCCTGCGGACCCTGGACGCCCTCGCCCGGCACGGCTCGGTCAGCGCCGCCGCCGACGCCCTGCACGTCACGACGTCCGCGGTCTCCCAGCAACTCGGCAAGCTGGAGCGCGAGGCCGGGCAGCGGCTGCTGGCGAAGAACGGCCGGGGAGTACGGCTCACGGACGCCGGGCGGCTGCTGTCGGAGCACGCGGCCCGCATCCTGTCCCAGGTCGAACTCGCCCAGGCCGATCTCGAGGCGCACCGCGGCCAGGTCGCAGGCGAGCTGCGCGTCTCGGCGTTCCCGACCGCGGCCCGCGGCCTGTTCCCCACCGCGCTCGCCGACCTGCGCGGCCGGCACCCGGGCCTGCGGGTGCGCTCCAGCGAACTGGAGCCCGAGCGCGGCATCGCCGCCGTCGTGCGCGGCGACCTCGACCTGGCCGTGGTCCTCGACTGGTACAACAAGCCGATGCCCGTGCCCGACGGCCTGGTCAAGGCGCCCCTGCTGGACGATCCGGCCGACGTCGCCATGCCGGCCGGGCACCCGCTCGCGGACCGGGACGAGGTGGACCTCGCGGAGTTCGCGGAGGACGAGTGGATCACCTGGGGCGAGGGCGAGTTCTGCCACGAGTGGCTGATGTTCACCCTGCGCTCCAAGGGCATCGAGCCGATCGTCGGGCACCGGGCCGGCGAGACCCACACCCAGCTCGGGCTGGTCGCCGCCGGACTCGGCGTGTGCATCGCGCCGCTGCTGGGCCGGCACCCGGTGCCCCCGGGCATCGTCATGATCCCGCTCCGTCAGCGGGTGCGGCGGCACGTCTACGTCGTGTGGCGGGCGGACGCCGACCGCCGCCCCTCGATCCGCGCCGCGGTCGAGGCGCTGCGGGCGGCGGCCGAGCGGGTGAGCGAGGTCTAGGGGCTCCCGCTCCCTGATCCGGCCTGCTCCGGACGGAAGACCCCAGAGCCATTCCGGCGCCCTCTGTGTCGCCGGAATCCGGGCCTCACCGACCCGCCCCGAGCTTGCGGAAGTCCCAGGACACGATCTTGTCCGGGGTCAGCCGGGCCCAGGCGTGCCGGCCGTCGTGCGGCATCTCGTCCAGGCCGAAGTACTTGCGCGCGAACACCGTCTCCGGTGTGTCGAGTTCGGCGCGCAGTTCCCCGGTCCGGGGCACCTCGCCCACGAACTCCACCCGTCCGGACAGCTCGGCCCCGCGCAACTGGTCGTACTGCTCGCCCGAGTCGACCACGACCGCCACCCGGGGATCGCGGCACAACTGCGCCCAGCGCCGGCTGCGCACCACGGAGTACAGCCACAGCGAGGTGCCGTCCCAGGCGAACCACAGGGCGCTGACGTGCGGCGCGCCGTCCGCCGAGACGGTCGCGACCCGGCAGGTGCGCCGGCTGGTCAGGAAGTCGTCCAGCTCCCCGGGCGTCATCATGATCTTCCGGCCCCGGCGCTGCTGCGTCACGGTCATACGGCCCCCTCTTCTCCCACGTCGAACCGGCGGAACCCGCCCCTGGCGTGATCCTCCGAGACCACGCCGGGAAAGGGAACGGGACGAGTTCGCCGGCCTCGCCGGCGCGCCTCAGGCCAGCTTGATCTCGTCACCCGACACGGTGATCTTCTCGGCGGCCAGCGGCCGGGTCGCGGGCCCCTGCTTGACACTGCCGTCCTCGACGGAGAAGTGGCTGTTGTGACACGGGCAGACGATCGCGCCGCCCGAGATGCTGGACACGGCGCAGCCCTGGTGGGTGCACTTGGCGGAGAACGCCTTGTAGGTGCCCGCCGTCGGCTGGGTGACCACCACGCCCTGGTCCTTGAAGATCTTGCCGCCGCCCTCCGGGATGTCCGAGGTCCGGGCCAGGGCCTTGCCACCGGCCGAGTCGCCGGAGCCCGCGGAACCTCCGTCCTGCGTCGAGCCGGTGGCCCCGGTCGTGCCCGCGGTCCCGGACCCGGTGTCCACGGTGTCCGAGGAGTCGTCGCCCGAACCGCAGGCGGTCAGCGCGGCGGCGAGCCCGGCCGCTCCGGCCGCCGCCACGACGGTACGGCGGGCCGGTCCCGTTTCGGGCTTGAACGATGCGCTGGTCATGACTGGTTTCCTTCCGCGGAGCTTCTCGTGATCCGTCCAGGGGTACGGTCCCGGGGCGCCGGCTGTTCAGACGGGCGCCCGGACCCTCGCCCTCAGGAGGTCCGGCGGGCATGAAACCACGGCCGCCGGCCGGAGGGCCGGACCACGGCCGCGCCCCGTCCGGCCGCCCGTCGGCCTGACCGGCCACCGCCCCAGTAGCCTGGGGCGATGCTCAAGGAAGTCACCGCGACCCGCTACATCACCCCTTTGCGTGAGGGCGGCTCACTGCCGGGACTCGTCGAGGCCGACGACTTCGGCACGTACGTCATCAAGTTCACCGGCGCCGGGCAGGGCCGCAAGGCCCTGGTCGCCGAGGTGGTGTGCGGCGAACTCGCCCGCCGGCTCGGCTTCCGGATGCCCCGGCTGGTGACGGTCCGGCTGGACCCCGTACTGGGCCTCGGCGAACCCGAGCAGCAGGTGCAGGACCTGCTCAGGTCCAGCGGCGGCACCAACCTCGGCATGGACTTCCTCTCCGGCGCCCTCGGTTACGACCCGCTGGCCTTCCCGGTGAGCCCCGCCGAGGCCGGGCGGATCGTCTGGTTCGACGCGCTGATCAACAACGTCGACCGCTCCTGGCGCAACCCCAACCTCCTGATGCACCGCGGCGAGCTGTGGCTCATCGACCACGGCGCCACGATGATCTGGCACCACAACTGGCCCTCCGCCGAGGCATCGGCGGCCCGCCCCTACGACGCCGCCGACCACGCCCTCGCCCGCTTCGCGCCGGACGTCAGGGCCGCCGCGGCCGAGCTGGCACCCAGGGTCACCGGGGACCTCCTCGCCGAGGTCACCGCCGAGATCCCCGACGTCTGGCTGGCCGACGAGCCGGGCTTCGCCACCCCGGACGAACTCAGGGACGCCTACGCGCGGCCGCTGCTCGCCCGGGCGGCCGTCATCGCCGAGCGCATCACCGGCATCGAGGAGGGCAAGTGAGCGACCGTCACATCCACATGGCCGGTCATGTGACCGAGCGCCACATCACCCGGACCCGCCAGGGCGGTGACCGGGACGTGTTCGAGTACGCCCTGCTGCGGGTGGTCCCGCGCGTCGAGCGCGGTGAGTGCGTCAACGCCGGCGTGGTGGTCTACTGCCGTGCCCGGGCCTACGTCGGCGCCCGCATCCACCTGGACGAGGCCCGGCTGCTCGCCCTGGACCCCCGGGCGGACGTGGCGGGAGTGCGGGCCGCGCTCGGAGCCGTCGAACGGGTCTGCGTCGGCGGAGAGGAGGCCGGGCAGGCGGCCGGCGACGACGCCGGACGGCGCTTCCGCTGGCTGATCGCGCCCCGCTCCACCGTCGTGCAGCCGGGGCCCGTGCACACCGGGCTCACCACCGATCCGGCGGCCGAGACCGAGCGTCTGCTGGACCTCCTGGTGAGGTAATGGATCACACCGGCCCGGTGTCCCGTTGACACCGGGTGCCAGGGCTTCTAGCGTCGCGTGTGCTGAAGGTACTAAGCGGTCGCTCACCGCACTGGGCCGGCTCAGCCAGGAGCCGCACAGGTTCTCTCAAGGGCGAGGAGAAGCAGCAATGTCCACCACTGAACAGCGGGTCGCGGTAGTCACCGGCGCGGCGCGCGGGATCGGCGCCGCCACCGCCGTACGACTGGCCGCCGAGGGTCGCGCGGTCGCCGTGATCGACCTCGACGAGGCCGCCTGCAAGGACACCGTCGAGAAGATCACCGCGGCCGGCGGCCGGGCGATCGCGGTCGGCGCGGACGTCTCCGACGAGGCGCAGGTAGAGGCCGCCGTCGCCCGGATCGTCGAGGAACTGGGCGCCCCGACCATCCTGGTCAACAACGCCGGCGTGCTGCGCGACAACCTGCTGTTCAAGATGAGCGTCTCCGACTGGGACACCGTCCTGAACGTGCACCTGCGCGGCTCGTTCCTGATGACCAAGGCGGTCCAGAAGCACATGGTCGACGCGGGCTTCGGCCGGGTCGTCAACCTGTCCTCGTCCTCCGCGCTCGGCAACCGCGGCCAGGCCAACTACTCGGCCGCCAAGGCGGGCCTGCAGGGCTTCACCAAGACCCTCGCCATCGAACTGGGCAAGTTCGGCATCACCGCCAACGCCGTCGCCCCCGGTTTCATCGCCACCGAGATGACCAAGGCCACCGCCGACCGGGTCGGCATGGGTTTCGACGACTTCAAGAGCGCCGCCGCCACCCAGATCCCGGTCCAGCGCGTGGGCGAGCCCGAGGACATCGCCAACGCCATCGCCTTCTTCACCGGCGAGGCCGCCGGCTTCGTCTCCGGCCAGGTGCTGTACGTCGCCGGCGGACCGCTCGACTAGAAAGTCTGGGGAATCACGGACATGACTGAACTCCCGGAGCTCTCCGGCAAGGCGGCCATCGTCACCGGGGCCAGCCGCGGCATCGGTTACGGCGTGGCCGAGGCGCTCGTCGCCCGCGGCGACCGCGTGTGCATCACCGGGCGCAACGAGGACGCCCTGAAGGAGGCCGTCGAACGGCTCGGCGCCGACCGGGTCATCGGCGTCGCCGGCAAGGCCCACGACCTCGGCCACCAGGCCGAGGCCGTCGAGCGGACCATGGAAGCCTTCGGCCGCGTCGACTTCCTGGTCAACAACGCCGGCACCAACCCCGTCTTCGGGCCCATCGCCGACCTCGACCTGGACGTCGCCCGCAAGGTGTTCGAGACGAACGTGATCTCGGCCCTCGGCTTCGCCCAGAGGACCTGGCACGCCTGGCAGAAGGACAACGGCGGCGCGATCGTCAACATCGCCTCGGTCGCGGGTCTCGCGCCCTCGCCGTTCATCGGTGCCTACGGCGTCAGCAAGGCCGCGATGATCAACCTGACCCAGCAGCTGGCGCACGAGTTCGCGCCCCGCGTGCGGGTCAACGCGATCGCCCCGGCCGTCGTGAAGACCAAGTTCGCCCAGGCCCTCTACGAGGGCCGCGAGGCCGAGGCGGCCGCCTCCTACCCGCTCGGCCGGCTCGGCGTGCCCTCGGACATCGGCGGGGCCGCCGCGTTCCTCACCTCCGGGCAGTCCGACTGGGTCACCGGTCAGACCCTCGTCGTGGACGGTGGCATCTTCCTGAACGCCGGCGTGGGCTGACCGGTACCGTCCGGTCGTCTTTTTCGGGCGTCGTTTCCCAGCGGAACGGCGCCCGAAACGCCGCACAAAACACGCACAGCGGAATGACAACGTAGTCATCGCGCAATCGATCAAGAAGGCCTTGCTCAGGGGAGGTTCACGGGGCAGGACGCTGCGGTATGGTCTGCCGACCCTTGGTATGGCAGATCGAGGAGCGTGCGCGTGTTCAACCGGAACCGATTCCTGCGGAGAGTCGCGGCGATCGCGTCCATATCCCTGGTGGCCGGCTGCGGTCTCTTCTCGGACGGGGATCCCGACAGCGAGGGCCCGATCGTCGTCGGAACCACCAGCGCGCCCAGCACCCTGGACCCGGCCGGCGCCTGGGACGGCTCCTGGGAGCTCTACCGGAACATCTACCAGACCCTCCTCGCCTACCCGAACGGCGCCACCACCCCGCAGCCGGACGCCGCGCAGAGCTGTTCCTTCACCGACACCGCCAGCCGCACCTACCGCTGCAAGCTGCGCCCGGGCGCGAAGTTCGCCGACGGCGACGCGCTGAACGCGCAGGCCGTCCAGCACTCCATCAACCGCATCCGCACCATCAACGCCCCGGGCGGCCCCGCCGGGCTGCTCGGCAGCCTGGACAGCGTGGAGGCGGTCGGCGACAACGAGGTGGTCTTCCACCTCAACCAGTCCGACGCCACCTTCCCGTTCGTCCTCGCCACCCCGGCCATGTCCATCGTCGACCCCGACGACTACCCGGCCGGCTCCCTGCGCAAGGACAACAAGGTCTTCGGCTCCGGGCCGTACACGCTGCAGTCCTACGAGGAGGGCAAGCAGGCCGTCCTGGTGCGCAACGACCAGTACCGGGGCTTCGCCGAGCGGCAGAACAACGCGGTGACCATCCGGTACTACCAGGACTCGGCCACCATGGTGAAGGCGCTGCGCGACAAGCAGATCGACGTCACCTACCGAGGTCTGGCCGCCGACGACATCCTCACCCTGCAGCGGTCCGGCGCCTCCGACCTGCAACTGGTGGACGGCACCGGCACGGACATCAGCTACCTGGTGTTCAACCCCAAGGACTCCTGGGCCAAGCAGCCCGCCGTGCGCAAGGCCGTCGCCCAGGTCGTCGACCGGGGCGCGATCGCGCACAAGGTCTACAAGGACACCGTGGTCCCGCTGTACTCGATGGTTCCGGCCGGCCTGACCGGCCACGCCACCAGCTACTTCGACGACTTCGGCGACCCGAGCGTGTCCAAGGCCCGCAAGATCCTCACCGACGCGGGCATCACCCAGCGCGTCCCGCTCACCCTCTGGTACACCACCGACCGCTACGGCTCCGAGACGGCCGTGATGTTCCAGGAGCTGAAGCGGCAGCTCGACGCCTCCGGACTGTTCAGCGTCACCCTCAAGAGCCGGCCCTGGAAGACCTATGTGGTCGGCTACCAGAAGGGCGAGTACCCGGTGTTCGGCCGTGGCTGGTTCCCGGACTTCCCCGACGCGGACAACTTCATCGCCCCGTTCGTCGGCGAGCACAACGCCCTGGGCACGCCGTACCCGGCCAAGCAGATCACCAACGTGCTGCTGCCCCGCTCGCGTGCCGAGGGCGATCGCGGCAAGGTGGTCAAGGACCTGGAGGCCGCACAGCAGATCATGGTGAACGACGCCCGGCTGATCCCGCTGTGGCAGGGCCGGCAGTACGTGGCGGCGAACGAGGACATCTCGGGCGGCGAGCGCGCCCTCGACCCCTCGACGATCATGATGATGTGGGAGCTGCACCGCAAGACGAGCTGGTGACGGTCCTTCCGCCCCCGGCTGTCAGTGGTCGCCTGTAGGTTCTGGAACCTGAAGTGACCGCACATCGTGAGGACGTTGACGTGACCGACATCGCCATGCTGCCCGAGTCCTGGCGCGGGGTTCTGGGCGACGAACTGCAGCAGCCCTACTTCAAGGAGCTGACCGAGTTCGTCGAGGACGAGCGGGCGAGGGGTCCCGTCTACCCCCCGCGCGAGGAGGTCTTCGCCGCGCTGGCCGCGACGCCGTACCACAAGGTCAAGGTGCTGATCCTCGGCCAGGACCCGTACCACGGCGAGGGCCAGGGCCACGGGCTGTGCTTCTCGGTCCGCCCGGGCGTGAAGACCCCGCCCTCCCTGCGGAACATCTACAAGGAGATGAAGGAGGAGCTGGGCCTGCCCGTCCCGGACAACGGCTATCTGATGCCGTGGGCCGAACAAGGCGTGCTGCTGCTCAACGCGGTGCTCACGGTCCGGGCCGGAGAGGCGAACTCGCACAAGGGCAAGGGCTGGGAGAAGTTCACGGACGCGGTGATCCGCGCCGTGGCCTCCCGCCCCGACCCGGCGGTCTTCGTGCTGTGGGGCAACTACGCACAGAAGAAGCTCCCGCTGATCGACGAGACCCGGCACGTGGTGGTGAAGGGCGCCCACCCCTCGCCGCTGTCCGCCAAGAAGTTCTTCGGCTCCCAGCCCTTCACCCGGATCAACGAGGCCGTGGCCGGCCAGGGGCACGAGCCCATCGACTGGCGGATCCCCGACCTGGGCTGACCCGATCGGCCCCGCGCGGCCCCGTGTCGCCCCGGATCGCCGGTGCCTGCGGCTAGCGTCGGGGCAGACGGTGACCCGACAGCCGACGACGGCCGGAGGACCTGGTGGCGGAGCGACAGGAGCAGACGGCGCCGGACGCCGTGCTGACGCGGATCGGGCAGGTCGTGATGCTGCATCACGGCGGCGACCGTGAGGAGGCCCGCCGCCGCCTCCTCCTGCTGTGGGCGGAGATCGGCGAGGACGGCGCCCCGCTGCACCGCTGCACCCTGGCCCACTACCTGGCCGACACCCAGGACGACCCGGCCGACGAACTGGCCTGGGACCTGCGGGCGTTGTCCGCGGCCGAGGAGCTGACGGACGGACGCGGCGCCGGTGACCCGGCCGGCGTCCGCGCCTTCATCCCCTCGCTGCACCTCAACCTGGCCGCCGACTACGCCAAGCTGGGCCGTGCCGAGGCCGCCCGCAGCCATCTGGGCCGGGCCCGCCGCACCGCCGGCTCGCTGTCCGACGACGGCTACGGCGACGGGGTGCGGGCGGCGATCAGCCGCCTGGAGCTGCGGCTGGGGGACGAGGACACCCCGGGCGACTCCTGGGGACCGCCGCGGCAGCGGCCCACCGGCTAGCCGGGCCGGTGACCGCGGGGATCAGTGACCGTAGGTCTGCTCGCAGATCTCCGACTCGGGGCTGCCGCCGCGCCAGCCGCCGTACTGCCTGCCGAGGGCGCACACGTCCGGGGCCTGCGGCACCGGCTGCGCCGCGTCCGGCAGGCCGCCGCCCCGCTGCCGTGGGCGGTCGTGGTGCGGAGGGGCGGGTGCGGGCGGAGCGGCCGGGTGGTGGGTGACCGGCGGCGCCGTGGGCGTCCGGGGCGGAGCGGCCGGCTCGCCGTGCCGCGGCCGCTGGGACGGGCCGACCATCTCCAGCGCCTCGCGCGCCGGTGCCTGCACCACCCGTGGCACGGCGCTGCCGTCCGGACGGGGCGCCGTGCGCGGCGAGGACACGGTGTCCGGCGGGGGACCCGGGGTCGCCGGGCGCTGTACCGTGACACAGCCGGAGAGGGCCGAGACGGCCACGGTGACCAGAAGCGCTGCGGTGGTCGTCGTTCGATGCACCCGGGCAACTCTGCTGGCTCGGCGGCCGAGTTGACACCGTGCACCGGGGGTTGATGCCCCGCACGGGTGATCTCGTGCCCCGTAAGGAGGGCCCCGGCGCCTCCAGGGTGACGCTCAGTCGCCGGTGGTGCCGTCGATCCGCTCGCGGACCAGGTCGGCGTGGCCGTTGTGCCGGGCGTACTCCTCGATCATGTGGGTGTAGATCCAGCGGAGGCTGTGCCGTTCACCGGTGTGCCGGTGCCTGCCCCGGGACGGGTCGTCCAGGGCGAATCCGGCAGCGTGGCGCCGGGCCGAGTCGATCTCGGCCTGCCAGGTGGCGTACGCCTCGGCCCAGGTGTCCGCCTCGGTGAGCCGGAACTCGCCGTCCGGGTCCGCGTCGCTGTAGTGGATCGGCTTCGCGTCCTCGTCCGCGAGGACCCGGCGGAACCAGGACCGCTCCACCTCCGCCATGTGCCGCACCAGCCCCATCAGGGACAGCGCGGACGGCGGCACGGAAGCCGTCCGCAGCTGGGCGTCGGTCAGGCCCTCGCACTTCCACGCCAGGGTCTGCCGGTGGTAGTCGAGCCAGCCCTCCAGCATGGTGCGTTCGTCGGCGTCGGTCGCGGGTTCCCGGCGGTCATCGGTCATTCCCGCATCCTCGCCCAACACGGCCTTTACCACCAGGGAATTCCGGCCCCGGAGCACGCGGGCCCGAGGGCGCCGGCCGGCCGCCACCGTATGCTTCCGGCAGGGCATCCGCAGGGGCAACCGCAGGGGAGAACACGTGAAGGTCGGCTGCATCGGACTCGGGGACATCGCGCGGAAGGCGTACCTGCCGGTGCTGGGCACCCAGCCGGGCGTCGAACTGCACCTGCAGACCCGGACCGTCGCCACCCTCACCCGCGTCGCCGACTCGCTGCACCTGCCGGACGGGCAGCGGCACACCACGTTGGACTCCCTGCTCGCGGCCGGCCTGGACGCGGCCTTCGTGCACGCGCCGACCGACGTCCACCCGGACATCGTCACCCGGCTGTTGGAGGCGGACGTGCCCACCTACGTTGACAAGCCGCTCGCCTACGAACTCGCCGACTCCGAGCGGCTGGTGGCGCTCGCCGAGCGCCGGAACGTCTCGCTCTGCGTCGGCTTCAACCGCCGCCACGCCCCGGCGTACGCGCAGTGCCTGGACCATCCGCGCGAGCTGATCCTCATGCAGAAGAACCGGATCGGGCTGCCCGAGGAACCGCGCTCCCTGATCCTCGACGACTTCATCCACGTCGTCGACACCCTGCGCTTCCTGGTGCCGGGCGTGATCGACGACGTGACCGTGCGTGCCCGCGTCGAGGGCGGGCTGCTCCACCACGTGGTGCTCCAGCTCTCCGGCGACGGCTTCACCGCGCTCGGCGTGATGAACCGGCTCAGCGGCTCGGCCGAGGAGATCCTCGAGGTCTCCGGGCAGGACACCAAGCGCCAGGTGCTCAACCTGTCCGAGGTCATCGACCACAAGGGGCAGCCGACGGTGCGCCGGCGCGGCGACTGGGTGCCGGTGGCCCGGCAGCGCGGCATCGAGCAGGCGGTGCTCGCCTTCCTCGACGCGGTGCGCGCCCGGAAGGTGCTCAGCGCCCGGGACGCACTGGCGACCCATGAGCTGTGCGAGCGGGTGGTACGAGCGGTTCCGGACCGGTCCGCCGCAGCCTGAGCGCCCGAACGCCCTCGCCCACGCACAGCGCCGCCAGCACCAGCAGCGCACCGTGCACCGGCCAGTCGCCGTAGCGCACGTAGGGGGTGACCCCGTGGGCCAGCGGTACCTCGTACACGTGGGCGGTGCGCGCGTCGGTGCCGAGCCACGGGCCGAGACGCTGCCCGGCCGGCCCGTAGACGGCGGAGACACCGGTCAGGGTCGAGTGCACCATCGGGCGGCCGGTCTCGGCGGCCCGCAGCGCGGCCAGCGAGGCGTGCTGCTCCGGGGCCCAGCTGCCCTGGAAGGACGAGGTGGAGGACTGGCCGAGCAGCACGTCCGCGCCGTCCCCGGCCAGTCGGCGGCTCATGTCGGGGAACGCCGTCTCGAAGCACACCAGCGGGCCGATCCGCAGCCCGTGCCCGACGTCCATCACGACCTGCTCGGTGCCGCGCCGCCGGTCCTCACCGGCCGCCCTGCCCACCGAGGTGGCCCAGCCCAGCACGGAGCGGGCCGGTATGTACTCGCCGAAGGGGATGAGCCGCATCTTGTCGTAGCGCTCGCCCGTCGGGCCGCGCGCGCCGACGAGGACCGAGCTCTTGTAGATGCCGGGCCGGTCGGAGCGGCGGGCGTCCACGTTGACCAGGAGGTCGGCGCCGGTCTGCCGGGACAACGCGGCGATCCGCCGGGCCAGGTCGGGCCGGTCGTCCAGATCGAAGCCGACGCTGCTCTCGCCCCACACGACCAGGTCGACGCCCTGCCCGGCGAGTTGCCTAGTCAGTTGTTCCTCGCGGTCGAAGCGCCGATCGGCGCTGCCCGTCCCGCCGACGACGCCCGGCTGGACGACGGCGATCCGCACCCCGCCGTCGACGTCCGGGCGGGGCGCCCACGCCCAGGCGGCCGAGGTGGCGGCGGCGGTGGCGACCAGTGAGGCCACCGCCGGCATCCGCGACTCGCGCACCGACAGCAGAACCGCCAGGGCCACGTTGACGGCCACCACCAGGAAACTGAGCAGCCACACCCCGCCCACCGAGGCCAGCCGCAGCGCCGGCCCCACCTGCCACTGGCTGGAGCCGAGCATCCCCCAGGGGCCGCCGAGGCCCTGCCAGGAGCGGATCAGCTCCACCGCCAGCCACGCCGAGGGCAGCACCAGCAGCGCGGCCGCGCCCCGACCCGGTGACGCGGCGCCGCCGAGGAACCGGCGTATCAGCCAGCCCCAGGGCGCCCAGAGCACGCCCAGCAGCGCGGCTATCAGGAAGATGAACACGTGCAGGCTCGGCAGCAGCCAGTGGTGCACGGCCACCATGAACCCGAAGCCGCCGCACCATCCGTCGTACGCCGCCCGACGCGCGGTCGGCGCGGAGCGCGCGAGCAGGATCCAGGGCACCAGGGCGACGTACGCGAACCACCACAGCGCGGGCGCCGGGAACGCGAACACGGGCACGGCGCCCGCCAGGGCGGCGACGCCGGAGCGCCGCCAGGGGGAGGTGAGCCAGTGGTCGATCGTCCTCATAAGGAGTCTCCCTACCCAGCACTGCCTCCAGTGTGCGCGTCGGAAGCGATCTCCGACAGGGCGGCCGGGGCACGCCGCGACTCACCCGGGAACGGCCGCCGGACCGGGCTCGGGCGTCCGGCGCCACTTCTCGTGCACGACGACCCGGCTCAGCCGCCAGCCGTCCGGCGTGCGCAGCAGCCCGAACTCGTACCGGCCGCCGCACACCAGGTCGGGGCCGCCGGGGCCGCCGTCGCCGGCGAGGCGCATCGGGTTGACGTAGTCGGCCCGTACCCGGGCCGTGTCCCCGGTGTCGTGCTCGTGGACACCGAACCGCACCCGGCGGTTGACGATCAGATGCTGGCGCGTCCCGAATGACTCCAGGCTCTCGGCGAGCCATCCGGCCACCCGGCCGGCCTCGCCCTCGATGCCGCCGGCGGATCGGTAGTCGGCCCGCCCGTCCGCGGTGAACAGCGCCCGGTAGGCGGTCCAGTCCCCGTCGTCCACCGCCTCCGCGTACTCGGTGACCGTCTCGTCCACGGCCAGCCGGTCCATCACGGTCGCGAGCTCCACACGCTGCGTCATCGGCACAGTGTTGGCCAAGGGAGGCCGGGTGCCAAGGGCGCGGACGATATTGGGGGTGCGCACATACGGCCGAGGAGGCGCGCCGGGCAGGGGCCCGACGGACGGGGCGCTCAGGGCAGGAGCGCCAGGGCCTCGGTGAGGTTGTGCTCGGCGATCGCCGCCATGGCGGCCCGGTCCGGGAAGTCGCCGTCGAGCAGCCGCAGCGGGCCGGCGACCAGGGAGAGGCGCATCGCGAGGGCGTAGAGGTCCATCCGCCGGGGATCGAGACCGGGGTGGTGCAGCACCCGGTAGCGCTCGCCGAAGCGGAGCCGGAGGAAGACGTGCTCCCACTCGATGTCGAAGTGCATGACGCCCTCGATGTCGATCAGCACCGCGCGGCCGTCGGCGTCGACCAGGACGTGGTCGGGTCCCAGTTCTCCGTGGATCAGCCCGTACTCGGCGCGCGGGGCCACCCGTGCGGCCAGGTGGTGGAGACGGTCGCGCAGGCGGTCCTCCACCGCCGCGATCCGGCCGTCGCGGCCCGCGGCCTCCGCGAGATCGGCCAGGGCGCGGTCGAGGACCAGCCGCTCGCAGGAGATCCCGCTCGCGGTGCCGCCCTCCCGCGGCGGGTCCACCCGGCCGTAGCGCGGGGCGTGGTGCCGGTGCATGGTGCCCGTCGCCGCGGCCAGGTCGTCGAGGGCGGCGGCCGCGCGGGCCGGGTCGGCCTCGAAGAGCGCTTCGAGGGTGTCCTCGGGGACGTCCTCGACCACGGCCACGTCCGCCGGGTACCGGCGCCGTCCGCCGTCCGCCAGCAGCACCCGCGGAACCCGCACGCCCAGGCCGTCCAGAGTCCGCCGGGCGGCGAGGAACGGGGTCAGACCCGAGGCCGGTGCGAACGGGTCGCCCGCGTCGGCACCGTGCCGTCCGGGCCAGAAGTTCTCCGTCTCGTCCCAGTTGTAGACGATCACGCGCGTCAGCCGGCCTCCGTCGATCCGGACCCGGTACACCCCCTTCTTGCTGCCGCCCCGCAACCGCTCCACCGCGACCACGCGGCAGCCCCGGCCCAGCGCCTCACGCACCAGCCCCGGCAGGTCCTCGATCTCCGCGAGTCTTCGCATCGGCCGAACATACCGGGCCGGGCGCCGGCACCCCTCCCGGTCCCGAACTCCCGTCTCAGGCAGCCTCGATGACGCGGCCGCGGACGGCCTGGGCCCACTCGACCACCAACAGCTCGTACTCCGCGCGTTCCTGGGGCGACAGGGTGCCGCCCGCGCGCAGCCAGAGCGCCCGGATCCGCTCGTTCAGCTCGGCGGCGGAGCGCACGGAACCACGGGGCATGAAATCGGGGGACATGCGGCTCAGCCTAGGGGCAAACACTGACGCTGCGCTACCGATCGGCTACTCAAGTCGCCGAGGTTGGCCGGTGCCCGGTGTGATCAGCTCGCGGATTCGGCCGCGTGCGGGCTCAGTACACCCGCCGTCACCAGCGCGATGATGACGATGCCGAGGGCGATCCGGTACCAGACGAACGGCATGAAGCTCTTGCTGGAAATCCACTTCATGAACCAGGCGATCACCGCGTATCCCGACGCGAAGGCGATCACCGTCGCGAACAGGGTGGGGCCCCACGCCACTTCGCCGCCGCCCACCGAGTCCTTCACCTCGAACACGCCGGACGCCAGCACCGCCGGGATGGCCAGCAGGAAGGAGTAACGGGCCGCGGCCTCACGCCGGTAGCCCATGAACAGGCCGCCGCTGATGGTGGCTCCGGAGCGGGAGACGCCGGGGATGAGGGCGCAGGCCTGGCAGAGGCCGAAGATCAGGCCGTCCCTGACGCCGAGGTTCTCCAGGGACTTGCGCTGCTTGGGTGCCCGGTGGCGGCCGCCCTGCTCGTCGCGGGCCGCCAGCCGGTCGGCTATGCCTATGACCACGCCGACGACGATCAGCATCGTCGCGGTGATCCGCAGGTCGCGGAACGGCCCCTCGATCTGGTCCTTCAGCGTCACACCGAGGAGCCCGATCGGGATCGAGCCGACGATCACCAGCCAGCCCATCTGGGCGTCGTGGTCGTGCCGCTTCGTCTTGTCGAACAGCGACCGGAACCAGGCGGAGACGATCCGGCCGATGTCCTTGCGGAAGTAGATCAGTACCGCCGCCTCCGTGCCGATCTGGGTGATCGCCGTGAAGGCCGCCCCCGGGTCCTCCCAGCCCGCGAAGGCCGCGGTCAGCCGCAGGTGCGCGCTGGAGGAGACGGGGAGGAACTCGGTGAGCCCCTGGACGAGTCCGAGGACGAGGGATTCAAACCAAGACATGGAGGTGAGGCGTCCAAGTGCTGAGGGGGATTAAGTGGTGATCATGTGACGAGGGCAGCGTAGCGGGCACGGGTGACAGGCAGGGCACAGGGGTTCGGCAGGGGCGGTGGGCGCCCGGCGCGAACGCCGCCCTCCGTCGCGTCTCAGGCCGTGGCCGGTCCGGCTACCGTCCAGCCGGGGGACTGCGGGTGGGCCGTCAGGTCCTCGTGCCTGACCGGGGCGCCGCAGGCCCGGCACGTCACCTGGGGGACCAGTTCGCTGCCGCAGCTGTGCTCGACGACCATGGGCAGGTCGACGCCGTCGCGCAGATGGCGGTCGCCCCACTCCTTGAGGGTCATCAGGACCGGCTCCAGCTCCAGCCCCGCCTCGGTAGGCCGGTACTCGAAGCGCTGCGGGCGCTCGCTGTAGACGCGTTTGGTGAGGATCCCGGCGTCCACGAGCCGGCGCAGCCGGGTGGCGAGGATGTCGCGCGGCGCCCCGGTGTTGCGCACCAGCTGGTCGAAGCGGCCGTTGCCCAGGCACACCTCTCGCAGTACGAGCAGCGAGTACTTCTCGCCGACGAGTGCGAGAGCGTCGGCGATGGAGCAGGGGCGCGGGTCCTTCATGGCGGCCATGCGGCCCAGTCTAGGCAAGGGTTTGATTTTCCAACTCTCCGGGCTATGGTGAGTTGGAAATTCCTACTCACCAGTAGTCGAGCGTGCGAACGCTCAGCCATCGCGGGAGGCCCGCACCATGCGCGACGCAGTGATCGTCGAAGCCGTACGCACCCCCATCGGCAAGGGCAGGCCGAACGGCTCCCTCGCCCACGTCCACCCGGTCCAGCTCCTCGCCCACACCCTGCGCACCCTGGTCGAGCGTTCCGGCGTCGACCCGGCCCTGATCGACGACGTCATCGGCGGCACCGTCGACCAGGTCGGCGAGCAGGCCATGAACACCACGCGGTACGCCGTCCTCGCCGCCGGCCTGCCCGAGACCGTCCCCGCGACCACGGTGGACCGCCAGTGCGGCTCCTCCCAGCAGGCCGTGCACTTCGCCGCGCAGGGCGTCATCTCGGGCGCCTACGACCTCGCCGTCGCCTGCGGCGTGGAGTCGATGAGCCGGGTGCCGATGTGGTCCAACGTGCCGGCCGGCAAGGACCCGTTCGGCCCGGGCGTCGCCGAGCGTTACCCGGACGGCCTGGTCCCGCAGGGCATCAGCGCCGAGCTCATCGCCGCCAAGTGGTCCCTCACGCGCGCGCGGATGGACGAGTTCGCGGTCTCCTCGCACCGGAAGGCCGCCGCCGCGTGGCAGGCCGGCCTGTTCGACGCCGAGGTGGCGCCCCTGGACGGCGTCGCCCGCGACGAGTGCGTACGGCCCGGCAGCACCCCCGAGATCCTCGCCGGTCTCAAGCCCGCCTACTACGACGCCGGCTTCGCCGAGCGCTTCCCGCAGATCGAGTGGAATGTCACCGCGGGCAACGCGAGCCCCGTCAACGACGGCGCCTCGGCCGTGCTGATCACCTCCAGCGAGACAGCCGCCCGCCTCGGCCTGCGCCCGCTGGCCCGGCTCCACAGCTTCGCCGTCACCGGCTCCGACCCGCTGCTGATGCTCACCGGAGTCGTCCCGGCGACCGAGAAGGTGCTGCGCCGCGCGGGGCTCGGTCTGGACGACATCGACCTCTTCGAGGTCAACGAGGCCTTCTCCAGCGTGGTCCTGGCCTGGCAGCAGGAGACGGGCGCCGATCTCGCCAGGGTCAACGTGCACGGCGGCGCCATCGCCCTAGGCCACCCGCTCGGCGCGAGCGGCACCCGGCTCACCACGACACTGGTCCACGCCATGCGCGAGCGCGGCGCCCGCTACGCCCTGCAGACCATGTGCGAGGCGGGCGGACTCGCCAACGCCATGATCCTGGAAGGCGTCTGACGGTCCCCCGGGTGGGTCAGCCGGCGCGCAGCTGGTGGCGCTTGCGCCAGGCCACCACCACGCCCACCAGCGCGGGGGCGGCGATGCAGGCCATCGCGATCAGGAAGGCCGGGGAGGTCGGCGCCGAGGCACGGGCGCCGGCCACCGCGTAGGCGGCGGTGTTCGGGATCGAGCCGAGCGCCGTCGCCAGCAGGAACGGCAGCCAGCCCATACGGGAGACGGCGGCACAGTAGTTCGCCGCCCAGAACGGCACGCCCGGGAAGAGCCGCGCCACCATCATGGACCGGAAGCCGTGCCGGCTGAGCTGTCCGTCGGCGGCCCTCAGCCAGCGCCCCCGCAGCAGCGGGCGCAGCGCCTCCTGCCCGAGCACCCGGCCGAGCGCGAAGGCCAGCCCGGCCCCGAGCACCGTGCCCGCGAGTGCCGTCGTCACCCCCAGCCCGGAGCCGAACAGCGCACCCGCCGCCAGGTTCAGCAGCGGGCGCGGCACGAACGCCACCGTGCACAGCCCGTAGGCCGCCGCGAACACCACCGCCGCCGCGGCCCCGCCGAGCTGCGGCGGCCAGCCGTGCGTCAGCAGCCGCTGCGGCTCGAACGCCAGCACCCCCGCCGCGGCGCCCGCGAGCAGCACGAGCAGCAGGGACAGACGGGCGTACGGCGACAGCGCCGCGCGTGTGCAACGGACGGCGAATCCCGTGCGGGACAGGGACGGTCCGGCTGCGACCGCGGGGACGGCGGGCTCCGTGGCGGCGGCCCGGGGAGAGACCGTGGCGGTGCCCCCAGAGCGGTTGGTGGCATCGAGCATCCGGCGACACTAACCGACGGACACATGTGATCGCCGTATGGTCCGCCTCACCGGCGGCGGGACAGCCGCGTGGCGCGCCCCGTCCACGCGCGACGGGCCGCGCCCCCGCCCGCCGTCACCACCATCGCGCCCCGGGCGCGGCGACCGCCGTATCGTTCGGTCCATGACCGCCGTCCCGCCCGCCCCGCCGCGCGTGCCGCGCAGCGCCCTGGCCGATGCCGTGCTTGACCGGCTGACCGCCACCTACGCCGCCGCGGCCGACCCGGAGCGTGCGACGGCGATGCGGGCGTACATGAAGGACGTGGCGCCCTTCCTCGGTATCCCCACCCCGGACCGCCGCGCGCTGTCCCGCACCGTCCTGGCCGGTACCCCACGCCCCGACGAGTCCGACTGCGCCGCGATCGCCCTGCGCTGCTGGGGGCTGCCCGAGCGCGAGTACCACTACTTCGCGGTGGACTACCTGCGCCGGCACGCGGCCCGCTGCTCCTCCGCCTTCCTGCCGGTGGCCCGGCACCTGGTCACCACCGTCCCGTGGTGGGACACCGTCGACGCGCTCGCCGCGCACCTCGTCGGCGCCCTGGTCGCGGCCGACCCCGCGCTCACCGCCGACATGGACGCCTGGATCACCGACACCGACCTCTGGGTGGCGCGCACGGCCCTGCTGCACCAGCTCCGCTACAAGGAACGCACCGACGCCGGCCGGCTGTTCGCCCACTGCCTGCTGCAGTCCGGGCACCCCGACTTCTTCGTCCGCAAGGCCATCGGCTGGGCGCTGCGCGAGTACGCCAAGACCGACCCCGAGGCCGTACGGGACTTCCTGGCCCGGGAGCGGGGCCGGTTCGCCCCGCTGACGGTCCGTGAGGCACTGAAGAACATCGGGCCCTGAGGTCCTCGGTCCTCGACGGCGCCGCGGCTCGCCCGGCACGAAAAACCATTCGACGCCGGACAAACCGTCGGCAATGATCGCGTCATGTTCCGGTACGCCTTCCTCCTCGCAGCATCCGCAGTCGCGGATGCGCCGAAGGCTGCCGTCCCCTTCCTCGTGGCCGCTGCCGACGGCGCCCGAAGCTGACCCTCTCCGGATCGACCGGCGGACCCCGCAGGGGGAGGGTCGGTGAACTCCTCGGGGTCCCGAACTCCCTTACCGCTGAGAGGCTTCGAGGTACAGCCATGTCCAAGACGGCATACGTGCGCACCAAGCCGCACCTGAACATCGGCACGATGGGGCACGTCGACCACGGCAAGACCACCCTGACCGCCGCCATCACCAAGGTCCTGGCCGGGCGCGGCACCGGCACGTTCGTCCCCTTCGAGCGCATCGACCGCGCCCCGGAGGAGGCCGCCCGCGGCATCACCATCAACATCGCGCACGTCGAGTACGAGACCGACACCCGGCACTACGCCCACGTCGACATGCCGGGCCATGCCGACTACGTCAAGAACATGGTCACCGGCGCCGCGCAGCTCGACGGGGCGATCCTCGTCGTCTCCGCGCTCGACGGGATCATGCCGCAGACCGCCGAACACGTGCTGCTGGCCCGGCAGGTGGGCGTCGACCACATCGTCGTCGCCCTCAACAAGGCCGACGCAGGCGACGAGGAGCTCACCGACCTGGTCGAGCTGGAGGTCCGCGAGCTGCTCAGCGCGCAGGGGTACCCGGGCGACGCGGTACCCGTCGTACGGGTCTCGGGACTGCGGGCGCTGGAGGGCGACCCGCGCTGGACGGCGTCCGTCGAGGCGCTGCTCGACGCGGTGGACACCTATGTGCCCATGCCCGAGCGCTATCTCGACGCGCCGTTCCTGCTGCCGGTGGAGAACGTGCTCACCATCACCGGCCGGGGCACGGTCGTCACGGGAGCCGTGGAGCGTGGGACCGTCCGCCTGGGGGACCGGGTGGCGGTGCTGGGCGCGGACGTGGAGAGCGTGGTCACCGGGCTGGAGACCTTCGGCAAGCCGATGGACGAGGCGCAGGCCGGGGACAACGTGGCCCTGCTGCTGCGGGGTGTGCCCCGGGACGCGGTGCGGCGGGGACATGTGGTGGCGGAGCCGGGAAGCGTTGTGCCGGCGCGCGGCTTCGTGGCGCGGGTGTACGTGCTGTCGGCGCGGGAGGGCGGCCGTACGACCGCGCTGTCGACGGGGTACCGGCCGCAGTTCTACATCCGCACCGCGGACGTGGTCGGGGACGTCGACCTCGGGGAGGCGGCGGTCGCCCGGCCCGGCGAGACGGTCGAGATGACCGTGGAGCTGGGGCGGGAGGTGCCGCTCGAGCCCGGGCTCGGGTTCGCCATCCGTGAGGGTGGCCGGACGGTGGGCGCCGGGACGGTCCTATCCGTCGGCTCGTAGAAGCCGGGGCGCGGGGCCCGCGGGCCGGTCGTGGCCGGTCGCGCGGCGCCCCGCGGCCCCTCGCGCTCCGGGGTGCCCCGTACCGGTGACAATGGTGGCGTGAGTGAAGCCATACCCGTGACCCGGACCGTCGATCACGGCACCGCCAAGCTGATGCCCGACGTCGACCGGGAGCGGGCCTGGCTGTTGACCGTGGACGGAGCGCCGCAGTCGTACGTCGATCTCGACGAACCCGGCCACCTGGAGTTCGAGTACGCGCGGCGGCTCGGGTTCGCCCTCGACCTGGTGGACGGACCGGGGCGCCCGCTGGACGCGGTGCACCTCGGCGGGGGCGCGCTCACGCTGCCCCGCTACCTGGCGGCCACCCGGCCCGGCTCCCGGCAGCATGTCGTCGAGGCCGACCGGGCGCTGCTGGAGCTGGTCGTGGAGCGGTTGCCGCTGCCCGAGGGTTCGGGGGTGGCGCTGCACGCCGCCGACGCGCGGGCCTGGCTCGAGGCCGCGCCGGACGACTCGGCCGATGTGATCGTCGCCGACGTCTTCGGCGGCTCCCGGGTCCCGGCCCACCTCACCTCGCTCGCCTACGCGCGCGAGACCGAGCGGGTGCTGCGGGCCGGCGGGGTCTATCTGGCCAACCTGGCCGACGGGGCGCCGTTCGGTTTCCTGCGGTCCCAACTGGCCACGTTCGCGGCCGTGTTCGAGGAACTCGCGCTGATCGCCGAGCCGGGTGTGCTGCGCGGGCGGCGGTTCGGCAACGCGGTCCTCGTGGCCTCCCACCGGCCCGTCGACACGGCCGGCCTGGCCCGGCGGGCCGCCGCCGACGTGTTCCCGGCCCGCGTCGAACACGGCGCGGCGCTGCGGGACTTCACCGGTGGCGCGCGGCCGGTCCAGGACGCCGAGGCCGTCGCCTCACCCGAGCCCCCCGACGGGGCTTTCGGCATCGGCTGAGGGAAGCAGGGGCGTGGTCGTCCGCGCGGTGCGCCGGGTCAGCGTGCGCACGTCCGGGACCAGCAGGACCAGGGCGGTGACCACGACGACCAGACCCGCGCAGCCCCACAGCGAGGCCGTCCGGCCGAAGGCGGCCTCCGCCGGGCCGGCCAGCGCGGTGGCCAGCGGCACCAGCGACACCGAGCCGAACCAGTCGTACGCCGAGACCCGGGAGAGCTTGTCCTCGGGGATCTCCTGGTGCAGCGCGGTCATCCAGGAGACGCCGAACACCTCCACGGTCGCGCCCGCCACGAACATGACCGCGTCCAGGACGCCCACCGGCACCGGTACGGCCAGCGCGGCCGAGGGCAGGGCCAGCGGGAACACGCACAGTGTGCCGGCCAGCAGCAGACGGCGCGGTCTCCAGCGGGTCATCAGCAGGGCGCCGACCACCGTTCCGGCGCCGAACGCGGCCAGCGCGAGACCCCAGGGTCCCGCCCCGCCAAGGCTGTCGCGGGCGACCAGCGGGCCGTAGACGGCGTCGGCGGCGGCGACGACCGCGTTGGCGATCGAGAACTGCACGACGATGCCCCACAGCCAGGGCCGCCCGATGAACTCCCGCCAGCCCTCCCGGAGATCGGCCAGCATGCCCTCGCCCGGCGTGCGCGGCGGGATGTGACCGACGTCGAGGAAGGCGCGCAGCGCTCCGGCGACGGCGAAGGCCGCCGCGTCGACTGCGAGGACCCAGCCGGGACCGACGGCCGCGACCAGGGCGCCGCCGAGGGCCGCCCCGCCCAGCGCCGCACCCTGGGTGGCCATGCGGAACAGGGCGAAGGCACGGCCCGCCTGCTCCCGCTCCACGGAGGACATCAGCATGCCCTCGGCCGCCGGACCGAAGAACGCCTGCCCGGTGCCGCCGAGCGCGGTGAGCAGCATCATCTGCCACAGCCGGGGCTCACCGGTCAGCACCAGCACCGCGAAGGCCGCCTGGGAGAGGCAGTTGAGCGAGTTGGCGGCGACCATCACCCGGTGCCGGGGGAGCCGGTCGGCGACCGCGCCGCCGATGAGCAGGAACACCACCAGCGGCAGGGTCCGCGACGCGGCCACCAGACCGACGTCGCCCCCGTCCCCGCCCGAGTCCAGCACCGCGAACGCGGCCGCGATCAGCGACCCGTTCGCGCCGAGGCCGGTCACGACGGCCGCGGTGGTCAGCAGCGAGTAGTTGCGGCCCGCCCAGGCGGGTCTGCGGGGGCGGGTGGTGGAGTCGCCGGCGGTGGAGTTCACCGGGTGACTATCGCCGCTCACCACCCGGCCTGCCAAACGGATTCCCCGCCCCCCACCGCCGCCGCGGCGGGCCGTCCGCTCAGCTCTCCGTCGGGTCGCCGTGCAGCCGCACCGTGCTGAGGATCTTCATGATCGTCTTGGTGTCGACCTCGCCGTTCACGCCCTTGGCGCCGTAGAAGTCGAACGAGACGATGTCGTCGGCCGAGTTCTTGAAGGCGAACGACAGGGCCTTGCCGTCGCCGGCGCACTTGCCCTTCTGCGGGCTGTTGCTGGAGCGGGCCCACGCGTAGGCGCCCTCGACCCCCGAGGCGGTCTTGTACGGCGTGGCCTTCTTGTCGAAGGTGATGCTCTTCTTGTCCGGCTGGGTGTAGCCGCCGTAGACGTACCAGGGCACCCGGGTGACCGCGGCCTGGTCCGGGCTCTTCGCGCCGCTCTCGCCGCGGGTACCGGCCACGGCCAGCGCGGAGTCCTCGGTCCTGCCGTCCTTGTCGCTGTCGGTCGTGCACCACTTCGACTTGTACGAGGCCGGAGCGGACACGGAGGTGATCAGCTTGTCGTCGTCGGCGTGGTCCTCCATGAAGATGGAGACGTCCGTGGACTCGAGCTCCCAGTCCGCCGGGACGTCGAACGCCGTGCCGAACTTCGGATTGACGACGACCTTCCATCCCGCGACCGTGGGCTTCTCGGTCGCGTCGCCGCGCGGATCGTCCTCCGGCGCGGACGAGGACACAGACGGCTCCGGGGTCGGTGACTGGCTGGTCTTCTGCTTGCCCTTGCCGTTGCCGGCCTCGTCGTCCTTCGAGCCGCCGAGGACCAGGTACCCGGTCACGCCGGCCGCGACGACGACGGCCGTGGCCGCGACGATCGCGATCAGCTTCGTCCGGCCGCCACCGCCACCGCCCTGCGGGGGCTGCGGCTGCGGTGCTCCGGCGGGCCCGGGCTGTCCCCACTGCGGCTGCTGCCCGTAAGGGTTCGCCTGCGGGTACTGCTGGTAGCCGGGCTGCTGGTACGGATTCGGCTGCTGGTAACCCGGCTGCTGATACGGGTTGTTCTGCGGGTTCTGCGCGCCCCCGGGCGGCTGCTCTCCTGGCCACATGGCCAGCAACCCTAATGGGCCCACGGAAACGATTCGGTCACCGGCCCTTGTCAGGGACGTACCGAAACCGCGGCGCCCCTACTCCTTGTAGAGCCGGACCGTCGCCATGATCTTGCGGACGGTCGTGTCCGGGACCTCCTCCGAGACACCGGCGGCACCGACGAAGGACCACGCCAGGAACGCGCCGTCCGCGTCCTTGAAGGCGAACGTGGTCGCCTTGCCGTCGTAGTCGCACTTGTCGTGCTTGGGCACCCCGGACGAGCGTGAGGTGGCGACGCTGCCCGTGACGCCGGACGCGGTGGTGTACGAGGTGACCGGCCCGGTCCTCACCGTCTTGTGGTCCGGCTGGGTGTACCAGCCGTAGACCCAGTTCGCGGACTCCTGGCGGGCCATCTTCGCGGTGTCCGTGGCGTTCTTGTCGCCGCGCGTGCCGACGTTGGCCAGTTGGTCGTAGTCGGTCCGGCCGTCCTTGTCGTCGTCCGAAGCGCACCACTTCTCCTTGAGCACGGCGGGGGCCTTCATGCCGGCCAGCACCTTCTCGTCGGGGTCGGAGTCGTCGGTGACGTAGGTGACCCAGGTCTTGGCCCGCACCTGCCACTCGGGGGGAACGTCGAAGGCGATGCCGGTGTCCGGGTTCACCACGACCTTCCAGCCGGCGACGGTCGGCTTCTCGGCGCTGCCGGCCGAGCGCGTGTCGTCCTCCCCGGAGGGCGAGGCGGAGGCGGAGGGAGGGGCCGAGGACGCGGTCGGGCCGGGGCGGGCCTCGTCGTCCTTCCCGCCGCCGAGCAGCAGGTATCCGGTCACGCCGGCCGCGACGACGACCGCGGTGGCCGCGACGATCGCGATCAGTTTCGTCCGGCCGCCACCGCCACCGCCCTGCGGGGGCTGCGGCTGCGGTGTCCCGGCGGGTCCGGGCTGTCCCCACTGCGGCTGCTGCCCGTAGGGGTTCGCCTGCGGGTACTGCTGGTATCCCGGCTGGTGGTACGGGTTGTGCTGCTGGCCGCTTCCTGGCGGCTGTTCCCCTGGCCACATGGGCCGCAACGATACAGCGGTGATCACCACGGCACTGGCCAGCCCTGCTACTCGTGAGTAACATGCCCGCATGAGCGCAGACCAGATGTCGATCGGCGAGATGCTCGCCGCCACCGTGCCCATGGCCCGGACGCTGAACCTGGAGTTCCAGGAGACGTCTCCGGAACGAGCCGTGGTGTTCCTGCCGGACCAGGGCGACTACCACAACCACGTGGGCGGGCCGCACGCCGGCGCGATGTTCACGCTCGGGGAGTCGGCCAGCGGCGCCATCGTGCTGGCCGCGTTCGGCGACCAGCTCTCGCGCGCCGTGCCGCTGGCCGTCCGGGCCGAGATCGCCTACAAGAAGCTGGCGATGGGCGCCGTCACTGCGACCGCCACCCTGGGCCGCCCGGCCGCCGAGGTGGTGGCCGAACTGGACGCGGGCAAGCGGCCCGAGTTCCCGGTGACGATCGAGATCCGGCGCGCGGACGGGGCCGTGACCGGCGAGATGCAGGTCGTGTGGACCCTGCGCCCCAACCAGCAGGACTGACCCGGCGCTCGGGGGAGGGGCCCTGGGCGCCGGCCGTGGCCCGGTCCGTCCGAACCCCTCTCCTCCCGTGTCGTCTCAGGCCGCCCGGCGCCGCTCCCGGCCGCCCGCCCGGGCGGTCCCGTGCTCCGCGTCGTCCTCCATCGCCGCCACGAACTCCCTGAGCCAGGAACGGAATTCGGGACCGAGGTCCGCGCGGGCGCAGGCCAGGCGGACCACCGAACGCAGATAGTCGGCCCTGTCGCCGGTGTCGTAGCGCGCGCCGTCGAAGACGACTCCGCGCACCGTGCCGGCCGCGGCGAGCTCCCGCAGGGCGTCGGTGAGCTGGATCTCGCCGCCGCGGCCGGGCGGGGTGCGCTCCAGGACACCGAAGACGGCCGGGTCGAGGACGTAGCGGCCGATGACCGCGTAGCGGCTCGGCGCCTCCTCGCGCGACGGCTTCTCGATCAGACCGGTGACGCGCACGACACCGTCCTCGCCGGATTCCTCGACCGCCGCGCAGCCGTAGAGGTGCATCTGCGCCGGGTCGACCTCCATCAGCGCCACCACACTGCCCGCGTACCGGTCGCGGACGTCCAGCATCCGGCTGAGCAGGGTCTCGCGCGGGTCGATCAGATCGTCCCCGAGCAGGACGGCGAAGGGCTGGTCGCCGACGTGGTGGCGGGCGCACAGCACCGCGTGGTCGAGGCCGAGCGGGTCGCCCTGCCTGATGTGGTGGATGTCGGCGAGCCGCGCGGGGTCGCGGACGGCGTCCAGGCGCACGGTGTCGCCCTTTGCGGCCAGGGCCTGTTCCAGTTCGAAGGCGTGGTCGAAGTGGTCCTCGATGGCCCGCTTGTGCCGGCCGGTGACCATCAGGATGTCGTCGAGCCCGGCCGCGGCGGCCTCCTCGACGACGTACTGGATGGCCGGCTTGTCGACCACCGGCAGCATCTCCTTCGGCGTCGCCTTGGTCGCGGGCAGGAACCGGGTGCCGAGCCCGGCGGCCGGGACGACCGCCTTGCGCACCGGACGGGGGGAGGCGGAGGCGGCTGGGGGGTGGGGGGTGATCATGCGGGCCATGCTGCGGTACGAGGATGAGAGCGGGCCCGGAGAAACCTCGGAACCGGCTGTGGGTGGCCGTCCGCCGGCCGCAGGGAAGTTGGAGATTCCGTGTGCCATGAGGCCTTTCACGCACGGAAGTCGACCGTTGTGCGACCCGGACTTCACCCCTGTCTGTGGATACCGTCGGTAACTATTGTCCATTTCCCGGATGTTGCCGCCGGGTCCATTCGGACTGCTTGTTTCCTGTGACGCGATTGTGCCAGGGTGAGCCCTCCCCCGAGGGGTAAAGGCCGGAGCCGGACGCGCGGCCGGACCACCCTCCACGTACGCACCGATACGGTGCCGCTTTACGACAGGACGCCAATCCGTATGCCGCCGTCCCGCGGCTGGAGAGGAATGGGTTCCGTGCAGTCCCCCCACCCCCCGCACCCGCCGTTCACGTCCCGCCCCGGCTCCCCGTCCGGGGAGTCCGACCACACCCTCGCCGCCCGGCTGGGCGGCCCCCCGGCCGGCCGTCACGATGCCGTCGCCCTGCTGCTGGCGCGGCACTGGCAGGCCACCTTCGACTACGCCGCCGTCTGCCTGGCCGCCGCCGGCGCGTCGGCGCGGCTGGTGACCTCCGCCGCCTTCCAGCAGGTCCTCGGCCGGCCCGTGAGCGGAGCGGCCGGCGGCGCCCTGCGCCCGCGGCTGCTGGCGGCCGTCCGGGACACCGTCCGCGCCTGGGCCGCCGACGAGGCGGCGTGCGTGGTCCTGCCGGAACTGCGCAAGCCCGCCGGCGGCCGGGGTCTGCGCGCGACGGCACCCCGCACGCCCGAAAGGCTGCGGCTCGCCGAACGCGCTTTCCACGCTCTTCCCGCCGCTTCCCAATGCCTTCTGTGGCATACCGAGGTCGAGGCGGAATCCATAAACATACCCGCTGGTCTGCTGGGTGTGGACACGGCCACCGCCGTGATCGCACTGCGGCGCGCCCGGGCGGAATTCCGGGCGGGCTGCCTGCGCGCCCACCGGGAACTCGCGCCCTCCGCGGAATGCCGATTCCACAACCGCGTGCTGGACGGTTCCATTGGCGGGGGAGCAGCCCCGCTCCCGGACGTGCGACGGCATCTCACCGCCTGCTCCCACTGCCGGCACACCGCCGAGCAACTGAGCCGGTTCGATGCCGGACCCGGCGTCCTGATCGCCGAGAGCGTGCTCGGCTGGGGCGCCCGGCGCTACCTCGACTCCCGCCCCGGCCGAGCCGTCCGCGAGGAGCCCGAGGCCAAGGCGCGGCGCCCGGCGGCAACGGCCGGCCGGCCGGCCACCGCACCGGAAAGCGGACGCCGCACCACCCTCGCGGTCGGCGTCGGCCTCGCCTCCCTGGGTCTGCTCGCCGGCGTCCTCGTCGCCATGGGCCGGCCCGATGACAACGGTGTCCCGCACCCCGCGACCACCCTGGGCGCCCCCGCCGGCCGCCCGGAGGGCCCCGCCGCTCCCGGCACACGGTCACACGCCAGGCCCTCGAACGGGTCCCCGGCCGCCGCCCCGGCCGGCGAGCAGCCGGTCCGGATCGCCCACGTCAGGCTGCGCGACCGTCCCTACGGGTCCTGCCCGCAGGCGCTCGGGACCACGGAAGTCCAGGCAGGCGCAGGCGTAGGGGAACCGGACGCAACCGTCGTGCTCGCGAGTTGCCGCGCTCACAGCGCCTTCGCGCGGATCAGCGCCGACAGCGTCAGGGCGCCCGGCAGCAGCGGCAGCCAGTCGTTCAGCACCCGGTGACCGATCACGGTCGCGGCGGCCACCGCCGGCACGGCGCCGAACGACACCAGTGTCCAGACCAGGGCCGCGTCCACCGCCAGACCCCCCGGCGCCGGCACGGCCCCCACGGCGGTGCCCGCCGCGAGATGGGCGAGCACCACCTGCTCCCAGGGCAGCCCCAGCCCCAGCGAGGTCCCGACGCAGACCAGCGTGCCCGCCTGGATCAGCGGCATCGCCGCCGCCCCGCCCCACAGGGCGAGCACCCGGCAGGGCCGGCCGTGCACCGCCCGGACATCGGCGAGGGCGGCGCGCACCAGGCCCGTCACCGGCCGCCGCACCGGCCGTACGACCGCCAGCAGCACCCCGGCGACGGCGAGCGCGCCGCCCGCGGCCGCGGCGGCGGGCACCGGCACCGGCCCGTCCGGGACCAGCTCACCGAGCCGGCGGTGGCCCGGGCAGGCCGCCAGGAAGGCCAGCAGCACCAGCGTCCTCGCCACGGACCGCGCCAGCGAGTACAGGCCGATCGACGCGGTCGCCCGGTCCAGGGGCACGCCCCGGGTGCGCAGGAAGCGCAGGGTCACGGCGTGCGCGCCGAGGCCGCCGGGCAGCACATGGTTCGCCGCGCCGGCGGCGAACTGCGAGGCCAGCAGGAGCCCCGGTGGCAACCGGTCCGGCAGCGCGCCCTGCCGTACGCAGGAGGCCGCCACCCAGGTGAGACAGGTGAGACCGGCCCCGGCCAGCAGCCATCCCGGGTCGGCCGCGGCCAGCCGGGCCGCCCCCTCGGACGCCACCGGCCGGTTGGCCAGCGCCCAGCACCCGGCGAGCAGCACGGGGGACAGGCACAGGGCGAGCCGGACGGGCCGGGCGGCCAGCAGGGAGGCGCGGCGCGAGGGAGGGCGCGGCGGCGGACACGAGGGCGGGGAGAGCGGCGGGAGCGGGGACAGAGAGGACACGGGGACGACGTCCTTCCGCATCGGGCCCGGCGGGGGAGCGGCGGGGGCCAAGGGGGGAGGCGGACCGGCGGAACCTGGGGGAGCCTTTCCCTCCCGCGTGACACCGGGGTGGCCGGGAAGCGACGGGGCGAGGGCGCGGTGGTGCCGTGCGGCCCGTGCGCGCAGGCCGCCGTTCTGTGCCGACCAGGTAGCCTTCCCCTGGGGCGCGCTGCGCAAGCCACGCCCCGCGTGACGACAGGGACAGCGACTCGGGAGGAACCGCCGGTGCACGTCCAGGAATGGCTCGACACGGTGCCCGCGGCCGCCGTCTACGCCGTGGTGGCCCTGGTGATCGGCCTGGAGAGCCTGGGCATCCCGCTGCCGGGCGAGATCGTCCTGGTCTCGGCGGCGCTGATGTCCTCCCAGCACACGGGCATCAACCCCGTCGTGCTCGGCACCTGCGCGACCGCCGGTGCCGTCATCGGCGACTCCATCGGCTACGCGATCGGCCGCAAGGGCGGACGCCCGCTGCTGGCCTGGCTGGGGAGAAAGTTCCCGAGGCACTTCGGCGAGGGCCACGTCGCCACCGCCGAGCGGTCCTTCGAGAAGTGGGGCATGTGGGCCGTGTTCTTCGGCCGTTTCGTCGCCCTGCTGCGCATCTTCGCCGGACCGCTCGCGGGCGTGCTCCACATGCCGTACTGGAAGTTCCTGATCGCCAACGTCCTCGGCGGCATCTGCTGGGCCGGCGGCACCACCGCCGTCATCTACTACGTGGGCGTCGTCGCCGAGGACTGGCTGAAGCGCTTCTCCTACCTTGGCCTGGCCGCGGCGGTCCTGATCGGGCTGGCGTCGATGCTGGTCATCAAGCGCCGCGCCAAGAAGGCCCAGGCGCAGGCAAGGGAGCCGGAGCCGGTGCCCGCCGGGGAGTGAGCCGCCCGGGACCTACTCGTGCACCCCGCGATGGGTCTTCGCCAGCTCCGCGTACAGCGTGCCGTTGAGGGTGACCCCCTGCCGCTCCTCCTCGGACAGCTCCCGCCGCACCTTGGCGGGCACCCCCGCCACCAGTGATCCCGGCGGCACGACCATCCCCTGCGGGACCAGTGCCTGGGCCGCGACCAGCGAGCCCGCCCCGATCACCGCCCCGTTCAGCACGGTCGCCCCCATTCCGATCAGGCAGTCGTCCTCCACGGTCGCCCCGTGCACCACCGCGTTGTGCCCGATGGAGACCCGCTCCCCGACGGTCACCGGGAAGCCGGGGTCGGCGTGCAGCGTGACGTTGTCCTGCACGTTCGCGTCGGCGCCCACGGTGATCCGCTCGACGTCCCCGCGCACCACGGCGCCGTACCAGACACTGGCCCCCGCGCGCAGCGTGACGTCCCCGATCACCGAGGCCGTCGGCGCCACGAACGCCTCCGCGTCGACCCGCGGTTCCTTCCCTGCGATGCCCACGATCAGCGCCTTGTGCGTCATCACCGTCTCCTCGTCCGCCGTAGTACTGCGCACGGTACGTCAGGACTGGGGCAAAGATCACAGCGGCCCACGCCCTCGCCCGGGGCGCCCGCTGAGTAACGTGAGCCCGTGCCGAAGCGCAAGAACACGTTCTCATCCCGGCGGCGGGGCCTCGCCCAGCGCGCCGTCCACGCGGCCTGGGCGTGGGCGCAGCGCGCGGGTTCCGTCAGTGCGGAGCACCCCGGGAGGTTCCGCTTCGGCTCGCTGGGACCGGTCACCAGGCTGGCCTTCCCGCTGGGCACGGTCTTCGGCGAGCCCTGGATCCACATCGGCTCGCACTGCATCATCGCCGAGCAGGTCACGCTGACCGCCGGCCTGATGCCGGACCTCGACCTCGGTCCCGACCCGATCCTGCGCATCGGCGACGGGGTCGTCCTCGGCCGCGGCAGCCACGTCATCGCCGACACGACGGTCACCATCGGCAGCGACTGCTACTTCGGGCCGTACGTCTACGTCACCTCCACCAACCACTCCTACGACGACCCGCACGAGCCCATCGGCAGGCAGTGGCCGCGCATGGAGCCGGTGGAGATCGGCCCCGGCTGCTGGATCGGCACCGGCGCGGTGATCCTGCCCGGTGCGCGGATCGGCCGGAACGTGGTGGTGGCGGCCGGTGCGGTGGTGCGCGGCACGGTGCCCGACCACGCCGTGGTGGCGGGGGCGCCCGCCCGGGTCGTACGGCGCTGGACGCCCGACGGCGGCTGGCAGCCGCCGCTGCGGACCCCGGCCCCGGTGCCGCCGCCGGAGGGGATCACCCCGCAGCAGCTGCGCGCGCTCGCCGACCTGGACGAGGAGGGGGTCGAGGAGCTGGCGCGGCTGGAGGCCGAGGGCTGACGCGACCGGTCGCCGGGGGATACTGCTCAGTACAGTTTGCTGAACCCCGGACATTGGACGGATCGTGTCGGACCTCGAACTCCTGACCCAGTCCCTGGCCCGCAACGTGCGGCACTGGCGTGCCGTGCGCGGCTTCACACTGGACGTCCTCGCCGCCCGGGCCGGAGTCAGCCGCGGCATGCTCATCCAGATCGAGCAGGCCCGCACCAACCCGAGCATCGGCACCGTCGTCAAGATCGGCGACGCGCTCGGGGTGAGTGTCACCACCCTCCTCGACTACGAGCGGGGCCCGAAGGTCCGCATCGTCCCCGCCGAGCGCGCCGTGCGGCTGTGGCACACCGAGGCCGGCAGCTACAACCGGCTGCTCGCCGGGACCGAGGCGCCCGGGCCGCTGGAGATCTGGGACTGGCGGCTGATGCCGGGCGAGAGCAGCCCCTCCGAACCGCACCCCGCCGGAACCGTGGAACTGGTCCACGTCACCGCGGGCGAGCTGACGCTCACCGTGGACGGCGAGGAGTACCGCGTCCCGGCCGGCGCCAGCGCCTCCTTCGAGGCCAACGTGCCGCATCTGTACGGCAACCGGGGCGACGTGCCGATGGAGATGATGATGGCCGTCTCGGTGCCGCCCGTTCACTGAGACATCGGTACACCGGCCGGGGGCGTCTTGTTAGCGTGCGGCCATGCGCGCACCCATCGGAGACTTCGAGACCGCCGTTCCCGCCCCCGACTGCCTGGACGAGCTGACGGCGCCGGTCGCCGACGCCGTGCGCCACTGGCGGGGCAGCGTCCCCGCCGACCGGATCGTCTGGGTGGACACCGACCCGCGCTGGGCCGACACGGCCGTCTTCGTGGAGCACTACGGCCGCGACCTGCTGGAGCGGTCGGCGAACTGTGTGGTGGTCGCGGGCAAGCGGGGCGGGGAGACCACCCTTGCCGCCTGTCTGGTGCTCTCCACCACCCGGGTCGACGTCAACGGCGTGGTGCGCCGCCAACTCGGCGCCCGCAAGGCCTCCTTCGCCTCGATGGACACCGCGACCGGCGAGACCGGCATGGAGTACGGCGGCATCACCCCGATCGGACTGCCCGCCGGCTGGCCGGTCCTGGTCGACGCGGCCGTGGCCGACCTGCCGTACGTCCTGGTGGGCAGCGGGCGCCGGCGCGGCAAGCTGCTGGTGCCGGGCAAGGCGCTCGCGGAACTGCCCGGAGCGGTGGTGCTCGAAGGACTCGGCACCGCCTGACACCGGAACGAGGACGGACCGGCGCCGGACGCGGGCCCGGCACCGCCCGTCCCCGCGCTCAGAACGTGCCGGCCGAGCCCAGGTACTGCTCGGCGAACGCCGTGGCGGCGGCGGGCGAGCTGAACAGCCGGCGCAGCCGGGCCAGTGTGGTGCCGGCCCGGAACGGATCGCCGGACGCCACCCCGTGGTAGATGTCCGACAGCCACTGCGAGAACTCCTGGTAGTCCCAGACCCGGCGCAGCGCCGCCGCCGAGTAGCCCGCCAGACCGCTCCCGTCGCCCCGGGTGACGTACCCGGCGAGCGCGTCGCCCAGCAGGAACGCGTCGTGCAGGGCCAGGTTCATGCCCTTGGCCGCGATCGGCGCCGTGAGATGACCGGCGTCACCGGCCAGCAACAGCCGCCCGTGGGTCAGGGGTTCGACGACGTAGTGGTGCATGTCCAGCACCCGCTTCTCGATCAGCCGCCCCTCGGTGAGCGGTGGTGCCCCGGCCGCCCCGAGCCGGGTCCGCAGCTCGGCCCAGACCCGGTCGTGCGGCCAGTTCTCCGGATCGTCGCCGGGCGGGCACTGCAGGTAGTAGCGGGTGACCTCGGGGCTGCGGGGCATGTGCCCGGCGAAACCGCGCGGATGGACGCCGAACACGACGCAGTCGGAGGAGGGCGGGGTCTCGGCGAGCAGCGCCAGCCAGCCGATGCCGTCGTCCTGCCGGGCGATCCGGGTCCGCTCCGGCGGTACCGCGTCCCGCGTCACCCCCCGCGCACCGTCGCAGCCGGCGACGAAGTCGCAGCGCAGCACCAGCCGTTCACCGGTCCGCGGGCACCGGTACGACACCGCGGGACGGTCCGAGTCCAGATCGTGCAGTTGTACGTCGCGCACGCCGAAGCGGATGTCGCCGCCGCGGGCGTCGGCGTACTCCCGCACCAGGTCCGTCACCAGCAGCGGCTGCGGGTACACGTAGTGGTGATGGCCCGTCAGGTCTCCGTAGGGGAAGCGGTACCGCTCGCCGTCGAAGCGGAACTCGCAGGCGTCGTGCGACTCGGCGCGCTCGAGCAGGCGCTTCGCCAGGCCCCGCCGCTCGAGTTCGCGGACCGCCCATTCCTCGAGGATGCCCGCCCGGGGCCGGGTCTCGATGAACTCCCTGCTCTCGGTCTCCAGGACCACGCAGTCGACGGAGGCGGCCCGCAGCAGGGCGGCGATGGTGAGCCCGGCGGGCCCGGCGCCCACGACGACGACCGTACGGTCTTCCGTACGGCCGTCGCCGGGCGCGGAGTTGAAGTGGGGGGAAGGGTCTGTCACCTCCGCATTATGACGGTGTCCCGTCAGCCGCGGCGTGGGCAGCCGCGGCCGGCGGGACACCGGTGTCCGGGAGCGGGTCAGTGCGCCGGGGCGTCCGTGACCACGACCTCCTCGATGCTGCGCTCGATCGCCTCGGTCTTCGACGCGGTGGCCTTGGCCCAGTAGTAGACGCCGAGCGAGAAGGCCGCGACGACCACGATGTCCCACCACAGGCCGATGTAGCCACGGCCGCCGAAGCCGCCCAGCCAGGAGATCACGCCGAGGCCCAGCAGGTAGCCGGGCAGCCACTGCGCGGCCCTGAAGTCCAGCCGGGGCGCGTCGGGCAGGTTCCTGCGGATGGCGTACCAGGCGTAGGAGCCGAGCAGGACGTAGCCGAGCAGGATGGCGAAGCCCAGCCGCCACAGGGTGTCCCAGCCGGCCCAGTAGATGATGAGGTTGGCGACCACGAACGACAGCGGCGAGATCACCTTGCCGAAGGGCAGCCGGTAGGGGCGCTCGTGGTGCGGCAGCCGGTCGGCGAAGACGCCGTACGCCAGGGGCGCGCCCGCGTACATCAGCACACTCGCCGAGGTGATGAAGCCGACCAGTTCCTGCCAGCTCGGGAACGGCAGGAAGCAGACCACGCCGGTCACGAAGGACATGATGAGGCCGAACCACGGCACGCCGCGCGCGTCGGTCTTCGCGAACGCCTTGGGCGCGTAGCCGTTCTTGGCCAGGCCGTAGGAGACGCGCGAGGTGGCGGTCGTGTAGATCAGGCCGGTGCCGCCGGGGGAGATGATCGCGTCGACGTAGAGCACCCAGCCCAGCCAGCCCAGGCCCACCAGGGTCGCCAGACCCGCCCACGGGCCGCTGATGCCGGCGAAGTCCAGCTTGGCCCAGCCGTGCGCGAAGGAGGTGTGCGGCAGCGCGCCGATGAACACGACCTGCAGCAGGATGTAGATCACGGCGCCGATCGCCACCGACCCGAGGGTCGCCCGCGGCAGGTCGCGCTTGGGGTTGCGGCTCTCGCCCGCGAGCTGGATCGCCTGCTCGAAGCCGAGCAGCGCGAAGATGATGCCGCTGGAGCTGATCGCGCCGAGCACGCCCTTGGCGCCGAAGGGCGCGAAGCCCTCCGAGGTGAAGTTGCCGGGGTGGAAGTTGCCCACGGCGATGATGAAGATCGCCCCGAGCGGGACCGCGATCTTCCACCAGGTCGCGGCGCTGTTGGTGTGGGCCAGGGCCCGGACGCCGAAGAAGTTGACGCCGACGAAGACGGCCATGAGGACGACGGCGGTGACGAGACCGCCGGCCGTCAGCGTGCCGTCGGCGTGCTGCAGGCCCTGGGCCCAGCCCCAGTGACCGGCGTAACCGATCATGGCCTCGACCTCGATCGGGGCCACGGTGGCCGCCTGCAGCCAGGCGAACCAGCCGAACGACATGCCGGCCAGGCCGCCGAAGGCGTAGTGCGGATAGCGGGCGGTGCCGCCGGCGACCGGGAACATGCCGCCGAGTTCGGCGTGCACGAGCGCCAGCAGGACGATGGCGACCGCGCCGATCACCCACGAGATGATCGCCGCGGGGCCGGCCACGACCACCGCCTTCTCGGCTCCGTACAGCCAGCCGGAGCCGATGATGGAGCCCACCGAGGCCCACATCAGTCCGATCAGCCCGACGTCCCGGCGCAGACCGCCGGACTCCGTCGTGGCCTGTGGCACGGCATGGTCGACTTTCACCATGTCTGGTGGCCTCTCAGATCGTGAACGTGGAAAAAACGAGCATGGAGGCCACAGGCTAGGAACGCGTTCCGCCGCCGCAAAAGACTGTTTCCCAAAACTTGACCCGGGATCTTGACTGTCTTGGCAACAGTCTTCCCACAGGTCAAGGCCCAGGTGGAATGTCAATATTCAGCGGTGAATTGTGAGAAGAAGGTGAGACAGCTCATTGCAGGCGGGGAATTTCGATCGCCGGACAGCGGTCCATCACCATGTCCAGCCCCCCGGCCCGGACCCGCTCCCCGGCGTCCTCGTCCACGACCCCGAGCTGGAACCACACCGCCTTCGCGCCCTTCTTCACCGCCTCGTCGGCGACCGCGCCGGCCAGCTCGCTGTTGACGAACACGTCCACGACGTCGACCTCGAAGGGGATCTCCGCGAGGGAGGCGTAACCCCGCTCGCCGTGCACCGTCTCCGCCTTCGGGTGCACCGGCACGATCCGCTTGCCGAACCGCTGCAGCACCCGCGCCACCCCGTAGGCCGCCCGCCGCTGGTTCGCGGACAGGCCGACCACGGCCCAGGTGTCTCCCAGTTCGGTCAGGATCCTGCGGATCGTCGCCTCGTCGCCGTGCACGGCCGCCTCCTCGGGCTGCGGGGGAACTGTCGTCGGGGCAACAGCACCCACCGGGTGCTGATTCCCCCCGGTTCCCCGCCACGGTGTCCGGAATCGGCGCAAGGTGCCCGCGTAAGGCCGCCGCCGCGCCTACGCTCGGGCCGTGCTGCGCATCCTCGACGCCCGAACCGGTGAGTCCGTCTCCGCCGCGCCCGCCCGCCGCGGCCTGACCCGGATCGAGGCCTACGCCTCAGGCCTCGACCTGACGGCCCTGCGGGTCCTGCTCACCGCCGATGTCCTCGTCCGCGCCCTGGAACTCGGCGGCACCCCCGTCTGGACCATCCTCACCGCGCCCCACCGGCTCGCCGAACTCCGCGCGGCCGCCACCACCCTGTCCATCCGCCCCTTCGAGGACGGCCGCGACCTCGCGTCGGGCCTGGGGGAGGCCCAGGTCCTGCATGTCATGGCGGAGCGGGACGCGGCGACGGGCGGGGGGACGGTGCTGGCCGTCGCTCCGGTGACCTGGAGCGGGGAGCCGCCGGGGCCGGCCACGACAGCGCCGTGCGACGCCTCCGCCTCCGACGCGGCGCTGCGTGCCCTGCTCTGCGCCGACGCGGACACCGGCGCCCTGCGCCTTGCCCTCCTCTCCGTCCCGCGCGGCACACCCGCGACGCTGGACACCGAACGGCTGGGTGATGCGGCGCGGACGCTCGCCCGGTGGCGGCGTGCCGTGGCCGTCTGGGCGCGGCAGCCCTCGCGCCCGGTCCCGGAGGAGGTGCGGACGCGGTTGCGGGCCGCCTGGGAGGACGATCTCGATCTGCCCGGTGTGCTGGACGTGCTGCGCGATGTGGAGCGCGCCCCCGACATCCCGGACGGGGCCCGGTTCGAGACGTACGCGTACGCCGACCGCCTGCTCGCCCTGGACCTTCCGCGGGACCTCGGGAGCCTCGGGTGATCGAGCGGGCGGGCGCGGGCCCGCTGCGGCGGCTCGTCGTGCTGCGGCACGCCAAGTCCGCCTGGCCGGAGGGGGTCGCGGACCACCGGCGTCCACTGGCGCCGCGCGGACTGCGGGACGCCCCGGCCGCGGGCCGCGCGCTCGCCGAGGCCGACTGTCTGCCCGACCTCGCCCTGTGCTCCACCGCCGTACGCGCCCGCCGCACCTGGGAGCTGGCCTCCGCCCAGTGGGGCACCCCGCCCCCGGTCCGCTACGACCCTAGGCTGTACGCGTCCGCCGTGCCGGACCTGATGGCGGCCGTGCGCGAGACGCCGCGCGAGGTGGAGACCCTCCTGCTGGTCGGGCACAACCCGGGTCTCGAGGAACTGGTACTGGCACTGGCCGGGGACGGTCTCGACGACAGCCTCGAGCGGCTGCGCGCGAAGTTCCCGACCTCCGCGCTGGCCGTGCTGGCCTGGCGCGGCACCGGCTGGCCGGCCCTCGTCCCGGGCGCCGCCCTGCTGACGTTGTTCACCGTGCCGCGCGGGAAGAAGGAGGGGAAGAAGAAGGGGTAGCCGGAGCGCGCGGCCCGCACCGCGGAGAGGGTCGGAGCGGTGCTCGCATAGGCTGGCGGGATGCAGGACGAGTACCGCACAGTCGCCCGCGCGGGCGTGCACGAGACCGAGATCAACCGCTCCCGCTTCCTGTGCGCCCTCGCCCCGGCGGCCACCGAGCGGGAGGCCCAGGAGTTCCTCGCGGCCGTCCGCAAGGAGCACGCCGACGCCTCGCACAACTGCTGGGCGTACGTCATCGGCGCCGACGCGGCCGTCCAGAAGGCGAGTGACGACGGCGAGCCGGGCGGCACGGCCGGCGTCCCGATGCTGCAGATGCTGCTGCGCCGCGACATGCGGTACGTGGTCGCCGTCGTCACCCGCTACTACGGCGGCGTCAAGCTCGGCGCCGGCGGTCTCATCCGGGCCTACGGCGGCTCCGTCGGCGAGGCCCTGGACGCGCTCGGCACGATCACCCGGCGCCGGTTCCGGCTCGCCACGTTGACCGTCGACCACCAGCGCGCGGGCAAGGTCCAGAACGACCTGCGCGCCACCGGACGCGAGGTCCGGGACGTCCGCTACGGCGAGGCCGTCACCATCGAGATCGGTCTGCCGGACGCCGACGTCGACGCGTTCCGCGCCTGGCTGGCCGACGCGACGGCGGGCACGGCCGCCCTCGAACTGGGCGGGGAGGCCTACGGGGACGCGTGACGTTCACCGCTCCCATAACGGAAGTTCAGCCCGAATCGGGCATGACCCCCGCATGTGGGGCGGGTCATGACGGGCTGATACGGGAGTAACCGCCCGTGATGTCGGACCTGGCCGTTAGTCTCGGGGATCATGAGACTCCTGCACACGTCCGACTGGCACCTGGGCCGGGCCTTCCACCGGGTGAACATGCTCGGCGCCCAGGCCGGGTTCGTCGGGCACCTCGTCGCCACCGTGCGTGAGCACGCGGTCGACGCGGTGGTCGTGTCCGGTGACGTGTACGACCGCGCGGTGCCCCCGCTCGCCGCGGTCGAGCTCTTCGACGACGCCCTGCACCGCCTCGCGGAGCTCGGGGTGCCCACGGTGATGATCTCCGGCAACCACGACTCGGCCCGCCGTCTCGGTGTCGGCGCCGGTCTCATCGACCGCGCGGGCATCCATCTGCGCACCGAGCCCTCCGCCGTCGGCACACCGGTCGTGCTGCGCGACGCCCACGGGGACGTCGCCTTCTACGGTCTGCCGTACCTCGAACCCGCCCTGGTGAAGGAGGAGTTCGCGGTGGAGAGGGCGGGCCACGAGGCCGTGCTGGCCGCCGCCATGCAGCGGGTCCGCGCCGACCTCGCCGGCCGCGCGCGGGGCACGCGTTCCGTCGTCCTCGCCCACGCCTTCGTCACCGGCGGCCGGGCCAGCGACAGCGAACGGGACATCACGGTCGGCGGGGTGGCCGCCGTACCGGCCGGTGTCTTCGACGGCGTCGACTACGTGGCGCTCGGACATCTGCACGGCTGCCAGACCCTCACCGAGCGGGTGCGCTACTCGGGCTCCCCGCTCGCCTACTCCTTCTCCGAGGCCGAGCACCGCAAGAGCATGTGGCTCGTCGACCTGGCCGCCGACGGCTCCGTCACCGCCGAGCGCCTCGACTGCCCGGTGCCGCGCCCGCTGGCCCGCCTCCGGGGCACCCTGGAGGAGCTGCTCGCCGACCCCGGTCTCGCCCGCCACGAGGACGCCTGGATCGAGGCCACCCTCACCGACCCGGTCCGCCCGGCCGACCCCATGGCCCGCCTCGCCGAGCGCTTCCCGCACACCCTCAGCCTGGTCTTCGCCCCGGACCGGGAGCCCGACGACCCGCGGGTGTCGTACGCCCGGCGGCTCGCCGGCCGCGGCGACCAGGAGATCGCCGAGGACTTCGTCGCCCATGTGCGCGGCGCCGGCCCCGACGAGCGGGAGGCGGCCGTGCTCCGCGACGCCTTCGACGCGGTGCGCGCCCACGACGCGGTGCGGGAGGTGGCCCGGTGAGGCTGCACCGGCTCGACATCACCGCCTTCGGGCCCTTCGGCGGCTCCCAGCGCGTCGACTTCGACGCGCTCTCCAGCGCCGGTCTCTTCCTGCTGCACGGCCCCACCGGCGCGGGCAAGACCTCCGTCCTGGACGCCGTCTGCTACGCCCTCTACGGCACCGTGCCCGGCGGCCGGCAGACCGGCCAGGGCATGAACCTGCGCAGCGACCACGCCGAACCGGGCACGCGCACCGAGATCCGCCTCGAACTCACCGTCGCCGGACGGCGCCTGGAGATCACCCGGCAGCCGCCCTGGGAGCGGCGCAAGCTGCGCGGCACCGGCACGACCGTCGACAAGGCGCAGACCTGGCTGCGCGAGTACGACGCCCCGGCCGGCACCTGGAAGGACCTCAGCCGCTCCCACCAGGAGATCGGCGAGGAGATCACCCAGCTCCTCGGCATGAGCCGCGAGCAGTTCTGCCAGGTGGTCCTGCTGCCCCAGGGCGACTTCGCACGCTTCCTGCGCGCCGACGCCGAGGCCCGGGGCCGGCTGCTCGGCCGCCTCTTCGACACCCAGCGCTTCGCCGACGTGGAGAAGCGGCTCGCGGAGCGCCGGCGCGCGAGCGAGGCCCGGGTGCGCGAAGGCGACGCCGCGCTGCTCGCCGACGCCCACCGCATGCAGCAGGAGGCGGGCGACGCGATGGAGCTGCCCGAGCTGAGCCCCGGGGAGCCGGGTCTCGCCGAGGCCGTGCTCGAGGCCGCCGCCCTGGCCCGCAGCACCGCGCGCGAGCACCTCACCGTCGCCCGGTGCCGCCTCCTCGCCGCCGAGTCCGCCCATGACGCGGCCCGGCACGCCCTCGACGAGGCACGCGAACTCGCCCGGCTGCAGAGCCGGTTCGCCGAGGCACGACAGCGGGCCGAACGCCTCCGGGAGGGGGCCGACGCGCACCACGAGGCACAGGCGCGGATGGCGCGTGCGCGCAAGGCCGAGACGGTCTCGCCCGCGCTGGACCTGCGGAACGCGGCCGAGCACGAGCACCGCGAGGCCGCCAGGGCCGAGGCACGCGCCCGTGTCGACCTGCCCGGCCCCCACGCCGGAGACGGCCCCGCGGGCCTCGCGGCCGCCGCCCGCCGGGCCGCAGAGGAACTCGGCGGCCTCGAATCGGCCCGGCGCGCCGAACGGCGGCTCACCGAGGCCGCCGAGGAGCGAGCCGGTCTCGACCAGCAGGAGCGCGCCGACGAGGACGTGCTGCGCGAGGCCGACGCCTGGCTCGCCGACTGGGACACCACCCGCGCCGCACTGCGGTCCCGCGTCGAGTCCACCCAGGAGGCGGCCACCCGCGCCGAACAGCTCGCCGTCCGGCGCGAACCCGCGCAGCGGCGCCTCGCCGCGGCACGCACCCGGGACGAGCTCGCCTCCGACCTGGAGCGGGCCCGGGACCGGGCGCTGGCCTCGCGGCAGCAGGCCGTGGACGCCCGCGCCCACTGGCTCGACCTCAAGGAACAGCGACTCGACGGCATCGCCGCCGAGCTGGCCGCGCAGCTCGCCGACGGCGAGCCCTGCGCCGTCTGCGGAGCCACCGAGCACCCCGCGCCCGCCGGCAAGGCCGCCGGGCACGTCGACCGGGAGACCGAGGAGCGCGCCCTCACCGACTGCCGGCGGGCCGAGGAACGGCAGGCCGAGGACGAGCGGCGCCTCGGCGTCGTCCGCGAGGCGCTGGCCGCCGCCACCGCCGAGGCCGGCGACACACCGACGGAGCGGCTCGTCGCCGAGGCCGGTGAGCTGGAGCGGGAGTACACGAGCGCCCGCCGGGAGGCCTCCGCCCTGCACGCCGCCCACGAGGAGCTGCGCTGGGCCGAGCAGGAGCGCGAGCGGCGCCTCGACGAGCGCCAGCGCGCCGCCGTACGCACCGCCGCACGCCTGACCCGGCGCGAGACCCTGGATCGCGAACAGGCCTCACTGGAGCAGGAGTTGGTCCAGGCGCGCGGGTCCGCTCCCAGCGTGGCCGCCCGGGCCGCGGAACTGGAGCGGCGGACGGCCCGGCTCACCGAGGCAGCCGACGCCGCCCGCGCCGCCGAGGACGCCGCCCAGCGGCTCAAGGACGCCGACGCCCGCCTCGCCGACGCCGCCTACCGCGCCGGCTTCGACACCCCGCGGGCCGCGGCCGCCGCCCTCCTCGACGACGCGGCCCACCGCGAGCTCCAGCACCGCCTGGACGCCCGGCAGAACGAGGAAGCGGCGGTACGCGCCGTGCTCGCGGAGTCCGCCACCGCTGCCGCCGCCCAGCAACCCCCCGCCGACCCGGACGCCGCGGAACGGACGGCGGCCGAGGCGGCACGACGGCTGCGCGAGGCGGCCTCCGCACGGGACGCGGCGGACCGTCGCAGCACCGAACTGGACCGGCTCTCCGCCCGCGCCGCCGAGGCGGTGCGCCGGCTCGCGCCCCTGCGCGAGGAGTACGACCGGGTGGCCCGCCTGGCCGCGCTCACCGCGGGCACCTCCGCCGACAACGAACGCCGGATGCGCCTGGAGTCCTACGTGCTCGCGGCCCGCCTGGAGCAGGTCGCCGCCGCCGCGACCGTTCGCCTGCACCGCATGTCCTCCGGCCGCTACACCCTCGTCCACTCCGACGACCGCACCGGACGCGGCCGCAGCGGCCTCGGCCTGCACGTCGTCGACGCGTGGACCGGCCGTGAGCGGGACACCGCCACCCTGTCCGGCGGTGAGACCTTCTTCGCCTCCCTCGCCCTCGCCCTCGGCCTCGCCGACGTCGTCACCGAGGAGGCGGGCGGCGTCCGCCTCGACACCCTCTTCATCGACGAGGGCTTCGGCAGCCTGGACGACCAGACCCTCGACGAGGTCCTGGACGTCCTCGACACGCTGCGCGAACGCGACCGCAGCGTGGGCATCGTCAGTCACGTCGCCGACCTGCGCCGCCGCGTCCACGCCCAGCTCGAGGTGGTCAAGGGCAGGTCGGGATCCTCGCTGCGGCAGCGCGGCGGCTGACCCGGTCAGTGGCCGAGCGGACGCCGGGGGAGCGGCGAGGAGTACACCACGCTCGTGGTCACCGAGCCCAGCCCGCCGATCCGTCCGGAGAGCTCCTCCAGATGCGGCATCGACCGCGCGGCGACCTTGATGACGAAGCAGTCGTCACCGGTCACGTGATGGGCCTCCAGGATCTCCGGCGTCGCCGCCACCAGGTCGTGGAACGGCTTGTAGTTGCCGTGCGGGTAGCGGAGCCGGACGAAGGCGAGGATCGGCAGGCCGAGCCGCTCGGGGTCCACGACCGCCGCGTACCCCTGGATCACGCCGGCCTCCTCCAGCCGGCGCACCCGCTCGGTGACGGCGCTCGGTGACATCGAGACGGCCCGCGCCAGCTCCGCGTAGCTGGCCCGGCCCTCGCGCTGCAGGACGTCCAGGATGCGCCAGTCGGTGGCGTCCGGGGAATACACGGTCATGCCGGATGGATAGCAGGGAAAACACCGGCCGATCAAGCGGAACCCCGGGGATCGCCCCTTCGCCGGACGGGCCCGCGGCCATAGATTTCCCGTCATGATCACCGACAACGTGAACCCCGTCCTGCGCGTCGCCCCCGCCGCCCCGGCCGAGGCCGCCGCCCACTTCCGGGCCTCGCTTGCCTTCCACGCCGACGTCTCCGACGTCGCCGCCGCGCTCGCGGCCGGCGGCGATCCCGGCTTCGTGGTGGTCGACTCCCGCTCGACCGAGTCCTGGGACCAGGGGCACGTCCCCGGCGCCGTCCACCTGCCCACCGCGCTCATCCCCGAGCAGGCGGAGCGACTCCTGGACAAGGCCGTGCCCGTGGTGACGTACTGCTGGGGCCCAGGCTGCAACGGCGCCGCCCGCGCCGCCCTCGCACTCGCCGAACTCGGCTACCGGGTCAAGGAGATGCTCGGCGGTTTCGAGTACTGGGCGCGGGAGGGCTTCGCCTACGAGACCTGGCAGGGCGGAGACCGGCGCGAGACCGACCCGCTGACCGCGCCCGCCGAAGGCGCATGCGGCTGCTGACCCCGTCGGGTGATCGCCGTGCGTGTAGGTTCTGCCCATGTCTCGATACGCGGATCCAGGCACACTGCAATGGGTGGAGTCGGGCGGAGGGCCCCTGATCGCCGTGCCGGAGACGGTCCTGCCGTTCTGGGCGGGCGCCGACAGCGAGGAGTTCGCCACCGATTACGACCGCGCGTGCGAGGTGGACGGGTACGCCGGCCTGCTCCCGGTCGGCGACAGCGCGGCCCTCGTCCTCGGTGACGAACCCGCCGCCACCGCCTACCTGCCCGACCAGGGCGTCTTCGTACGCTGGTCCGCCGCGCACTCCGAGCGCGAACTGCTCGCCCACGTCCCCGCCGCGCTCGACGCGGCCGTGTGGGAACCCGAGGTCCGCTGGCGGGTGCCCGGCCCGGTGGTGCTGTTCGACGCCGCCCGGCCTGGCGGGGCGGCGGACCGGGCGGGACACCTGCGCGTCCCGCTGGCACCGGGCCCGTACGCGGTCACCGCCGCCTACGCCCAGCCGGGCCCGGAGATCTGGCTGGGCCTGGTCCGGCTCAGACGGCTCGCCTCCTGACCCCGGGAGCCGTGGGTCAGCGCAGGTCGTCGAAGGCGATCCGCAGGTGGCGCGGGCCGCGCAGCACCGCGTTCTGCCGGTAGGGCGGCGGGTCCTCGACCAGACGGGGGTTGTCCAGCCGCCGGGCCAGTTCGGACAGCGCGATCTGCGTCTCCAGACGGGCCAGCGGAGCACCGAAGCAGCTGTGGATGCCGCTGCCGAAGCCGAGGTGCTGGATGTCACCGCGGTCCGGGTCGAACCGCTCGGGGTCCTTGAACCGCTCCGGATCCCGGTTGCCCGCGGCGAGCATGAGCCAGATGCGCGAGCCCTTGGGGATGGTCACCCCGCGCACCTCGATGTCGGCGATGCAGGTGCGCTGCGGCACGATCTGCACCGGCGGCTCGTACCGCAGCAGTTCCTCGACGATGTTGGCCGCGAGGCCCGGGTCCTCCCGCAGCCGCCGCAGGACGTCCGGGTGGCGCAGCAGGGTGAGCATGCCGTTGGTGATGAGGTTGACCGTCGTCTCGTGACCGGCGATCAGCAGCAGCACCGCGGTGCTCATCACCTCCATCATCGTCATGGCGCCTTCCGGGCCGCGGCTGTCGGCGAGGTCGGACAGCATGTCGTCCTGCGGATCCTTGGTGCGCTGTTCGACCAGCCCGGCCAGGTACATGCCGAGCTGCATCCGCGCCTCCTGCGCCGCCTTGACGAACTCCTCGTCCGCGCTCTCACGCGTCTCGGGGTCCAGGCTGGCGACGAGCGGATCGACCCAGGAGCGGAAGCGCGGCTCGTCCTCGCGGGGCACCCCCAGCAGCCGGCAGATGACCGTGACCGGGAACGGGTACGCGAACTGGTCCACCAGGTCGATCTCGCGTGCCTCGCCGAAGCCGTCGATCAGCCCGCCGACGATCTCGTGCAGCTCGCCCCGCATGGACTCGATCCGGCGCGGCTTGTGGGGCGGCCCGAAGGCGCTGTTGGCGATCCGCCGCAGCCGGTCGTGCTCGGGCGGGTCCAGCCTGAGGAAGGACGGGGGGAGTCCGGTGCTCTGCGCCTCGGCCAGCTCGTCCCCGGCAGCGGCCAGGTTGGCGGCGTCGGAGCTGATCCGCGGATCGTGGAGCAGGCCCTCGATGTCCCAGTACGAGCTGATGACGTACGGGCCGTCGTCCTCCTCGTGCAGCACCGGAGTCCTGCGGAGCTCCTCGTACAGCGGATACGGGTCGGCGCGGTTGGCGAAGTCGGTGATCCGGCGGAACAGTGAGGCCTGCGTCATGACAAGTCCTTGGGGCGTCGGGGCCACGGCGGCGTTCAGTGGTGGGCCGGGGTGAACACCAGTTGCTGGTCGGCCGGTGAGTAGCCGCTCAGGGTCACGGTGGGGCCGTGGGTCGGCAGGGACGGGTCGGGGAAGTCTGCGTCGACCGGCTGCCGGCCCTCGGGGCGCCGGTCCACCGTCGGGTACTCCACCGGGAACGGTGCGCCCCGCTCGATCTGCCGCTGGTAGAACTCCAGCCAGCGGGTGTTGTCGAAGCTGACGGCGGCGACCACCCGGCCCTTGTACCCGTAGACACCGACGAACCGGCGCTCGGCCAGCGACCCTTGCGTGATCATGATCTGGTCGCCCATGGGCGGCACGCCGACGGACTTGATGTTCACCCTGAACTGCGAGGACCAGAAGGCCGGCATCCACAGGTGCGGGCGCCGGTCGGCGCCCCGGCAGATCATGTTGTGCGCGGCGGTCTCCGCCTGGGCGACGGCGTTGCCCCAGTGCTCGAGGGAGAGGAACTGGTAGCCGAACAGCGCGTGCGGCGACCGTGCGACGTCACCCGCGACGAACACGTCGTCGGTGACGATGCCCCGGAAGTCGAAGGCCCGGCAGCCGGCGTCGCAGGCGATGCCCCTCGGTCCCGCGCCGAGTCCCGACCCGGTCAGCCACTCGGTGTTGCGCAGCGAACCGAGCGAGACCACCACGACATCCGTGTCGACCTTGCCCCCGTCGGACAGATGGACGGCGCGCACCCGGCCGGCCGGGTCGCCCTCCAGCGCGGTGACCGTGACACCGGTGCGCAGGTCCACGCCGTTCTCGGTCTGCAGCTCGGTGGCGACAGCGCCGATCACCCCGCCGAGCGCGCCCACCAGCGGGGCTCCGGCCCGCTCCGCCAGGGTGACGTCGAGGCCCATCTCCCGGCACGCCGAGGCGACCTCGCAACCGGCGAACCCGGCGCCGATGATGAACACCCGGCGCGCCGACCTCAGCCGCTGCAGCAGCCGGGCCGCGTCGTCGCGGGTGCGCAGCAGGAAGACGCCGTCCAGGCGGCCCTCCTCCTCGTTGAACCAGGGCCGGGCCCGCACTCCGGTCGCGATCAGCAGCCGGTCGTACTCCACCTCGTCCCCGTCGGCCAGCCGCACCCGCTTGGCGGACAGGTCGAGGCCGGTGGCCGCCACGCCGAGCCGCCACTTGGCGTCGATCTCCCGGCGGTGGGGCAGCTCGGTGCGGTGCGGGGACGCCTTTCCCAGCAGCACGGCCTTGGACAGCGGCGGCCGGTCGTACGGCTCGTACGGCTCGTCACCGATCATCGTGAGCGAACCGGTGAACCCCTCGGCGCGCAGCGTCTCGGCGGCCCGCAGTCCGGCCAGCGAGGCGCCGACGATCACGATCCGGCCCTCGCGCCGGAGCCAGTCCACGTGGTCAGCGGCCATCGGACGCCTCCCCGACGGATCCGGCCGCACCGCCGGCCGGGCCGTCCAGACCGTCGGCGGTGATCGCCTGGACCGGGCAGGCGGCGACCGCCCGGGCCAGCCGCTCGCGCTGTTCCTCGTCCGCCCGGGGGTTGTAGACCAGCGACTCCTCGCCGTGCATGGCGAAGACGTCCGGTGCCAGGAACGCGCACTGCGCGTACCCCTGGCACTTGTTGAGATCGACGACGAGCCGCATCGACGCTCCGCCCTTCCGGTGGCCAGGTCCGGTGCTCACGACCCGCCCAGTGCGGGCACCCCGGACGGCGGTCATGTCCCGCTGGCCAGCATGAAAGCCGGGCGGGGGAGCCGCGCGCCGGGCGAGCCGTTCGGGTGAGCGGACTCCGCGCGGTACGGCGCACGGCGGTTCGGCGTCGTCGTGTCACGCGGACGCGGGAGTACCGGGCCTCGCGCGCCGGCTCACGAGGATGTGCAGGCTCAGCACCAGCGACCAGGCGGGGAAGACCAGTTCCGCCCAGGGGACGTTCGACGAGACGAACAGCAGCGTCAGGGAGGTGAGGACACCGAGGACCATGAGCCAGCGCGGCAGGACGCCGAGCCGGTGCCCGATCACCGACAGGGAGGACACGAAGACGGCCGCCATCCGCATCGCGTACCCGGTCAGCAGTGTGTACGCGAGATGGCGGCCGAAGTCCCACGTGGCCAGGTCGGGCGTGCCCCCGGAGGACCGGCCGACCGCCAGCACGCCGGTGGCCGCCGCCGCGCCGCCGAACATCGTGGCGGTGAAGACCAGCCCGCTGCCGAGCAGGACCGTGGCGAGGAACCTGTCCTCGACCTCACCCACATGAGCCCGTACGGCACCGAGGAACCACAGGAAGAAGATCCCGGCGAACGGGACCAGGTCGAGCGCCCACCGCACCGCGTCCCGCCGCCCGGAATCGGAGAACGCCTGCGCGGTGACCGTGTCGGCCCCTTCGGGAACGCCCAGCCTGACCAGCACGATCGCCGCCGCCAGCAGCACCGCGAACACCACTCCCGCCAGCCCGGCGGCCCGCGGTGTCTCCAGCGCCTTCTGCCCGGGTCCCATGTCCCGCATGCCGGCCGCCTCCCGTCGCACAGTCCGGGCACCAGCAAGCGGCCTCGCCCCGGCGCACGCCACCGGGGAGGTCCGGACGGCCGAGCGGCCGCACGGACGTGACCGGTGCCCGCGGGCCGGGGGGCCCAGGGGACCCGGAGCGGGTCCCGGACGGGAGGCGGGCGCGGGTCAGAGCCGGGAGAGCTCGTCCAGCAGGTCGTCCAGGCCCAGGGAACCCTGGGAGAGGGCGGCCATGTGCCAGGCCTTCAGGTCGAAGGCGTCCCCGTGCCGCGCACGGGCGTTCTCGCGGCCCAGCAGCCAGGCACGCTCGCCGAGCTTGTAGCCGATCGCCTGGCCCGGGATCGTCAGGTACCGGGTCAGCTCGCTCTCCACGAAGTCCGCCGGACGGCTGCTGTGGGAGCCGAAGAACTCCTGCGCCAGCTCCGGCGTCCAGCGCTCACCGGGGTGGAACGGCGAGTCCGCCGGGATCTCCAGCTCCAGGTGCATGCCGATGTCGACGATCACCCGGGCCGCGCGCATCATCTGCGCGTCCAGGTAACCGAGCCGCTCCTCCGGGTCCGTCAGATAGCCCAGTTCGTCCATCAGCCGCTCCGCGTACAGCGCCCAGCCCTCCGCGTTGGCGCTGACCCCGCCGACCGTGGCCTGGTAGCGGGAGAGGTCCTTCGCCACGTGCGCCCACTGCGCGAGCTGAAGATGGTGGCCGGGCACGCCCTCGTGGTACCAGGTGGACACCAGGTCGTACACCGGGAACCGGGTCAGGCCCATGGTCGGCAGCCAGGTCCGGCCCGGACGTGAGAAGTCCTCCGACGGAGCGGTGTAGTACGGGGCGGCGGCACCGCCGGGCGGGGCGATGTGCGACTCCACCTTCCGCACCCGCTCGGCCAGGTCGAAGTGCGTGCCGTCCAGGTCCGCGATGGCCCGGTCCATCAGGCCCTGCAGCCACTCGCGGACCTCGTCGACACCCTCGATGTGCCGGCCGTGCTCGTCCAGGTGCGCCAGCGCCACCCACGGCGTCCCGGCGCCGGGCAGGATCTTCTCCGCCTCCAGCTTCATCTCGCCGAGGATGCGGTGGAACTCCGACCAGCCGTACGCGTACGCCTCGTCCAGGTCCAGGTCGGTGCCGTTGAAGTAGCGGGCCCAGCGGGCGTACCGCTCGCGGCCCACCGTGTTCGGCGCGCCCTCGACGGCCGGCGCGTACACGTCCCGCATCCAGTCCCGCAGCCCGGCCAGCGCGGCCGTCGCCGTGCGGGCCGCCTCGTCCAGTTCCGCGCGCAGCGCGTCCGGACCGGCCGCGGCGAAGTCCTCGTACCAGCCTCGGCCCTTGCCGTCGGTGTCCGTCCACTCGGAGAGCTGCCCGATGTACGTCGCGGTCGGCCGGGGCGCCGCGTACAGCTTGCGCTCCAGGCCCAGCTCCAGGGACTCCCGGTATCCCGCGACCGCGGCCGGCACCGCGCGCAGCCGCTCCGCGATCGCCGCCCAGTCCTCCTCGGTCTGCGCCGGCATCACGGTGAACACCTCCCGCACCGAGTGCCCCGGCGTGCTCATGTTGCCGACCGCGCGCAGGTGCTCGTCGGCCTCGTGCACGGCCAGTTCGGCGGTGAGCCGCTCCCGCAGCAGCCGGCCGCAGCGACGTTCCACGTCACTGTCCGCACCGGGCTGCCGCTCTGCCTCGTCGAGCCTCGCGAGCGTCGTCCGCGTCAGCTCCGCCAGGGCCTCCTGGCCGGCCGGGGAGTAGTCGGGCAGCCTGGTCGAACTCTCCTTCACACCGAGGTAGGTGCCGGTGACCGGGTCGAGGGCGATGAGGTCGTCCACGTATGCGTCGGCGACCTGACGGGGCAGCGGGATCTGGATCTCAGACATGGCGCCCATCCTCATACGCGGACAGTGCCTGCGTCACCCATGCATCCCGGATTCAGCCGGGGGCAGAAGCGGCCCGCAGTCCCACTGCTGGAAGATCAGCCGGGTCTCCACCCGGGCCACCTCCCGCCGCGCGGTGAACCCGTCCAGCACAAGCCGCTGCAGATCGGCCATGTCCGCCACGGCCACATGCACCAGGTAGTCGTCGGGACCGGTCAGATGGAACACCGTCCGCGACTCCGGCAGTGCGCGGATCCGCTCCACGAACGGCCCCACCAGTTCGCGGCGGTGCGGCCGCACCTGCACCAGCAGCAGCGCTTCCAGGCCGCGCCCCAGCTTGGCCGGGTCGAGCCGCAGTTGGTGGCCGAGGATCACGCCCGCGCGGCGCAGCCGGGTCACCCGGTCCAGGCACGTCGACGGCGCCACCCCCACCTGGGCGGCGAGATCGCGGTAGGTGGTCCGGGCGTCGTTCTGCAGCAGCCGCAGCAGATGAAGATCCACCGGATCCAGTGCGACAGATTCGGCCATGCGCCGAACGTAGCACGGTGCTTGATCCCCGCAGCCCGTCCGGTGTTCACCCTTCCGCCCATGGACACAGCGAGCACGGGTGCCTACGACGCCGTACGCACCGCATCGAGAGCACTGGCCACCGAGGCCGTGCACGCCGGCCGCGACGACCTCGCCCGCCAGGGGCTGCACGCCCCGCCGATCGACCTGTCCACCACCTATCCCTCCTTCGACAGCCGCGGCGAGGCCGCCCGCATCGACGCCTTCGCCACCGACGGCGCCGACCCCGACGGGCCGCCGATCTACGGCCGCCTCGGCAACCCGACCGTGGCCCGCTTCGAGACAGCCCTCGCCCGGCTGGAGGGCACCGAGTCCGCCGTCGCCTTCGCCAGCGGCATGGCCGCGCTCAGCGCGGTCCTGCTGGCGCGGTCCGCGACGGGGCTGCGCCATGTGGTCGCGGTGCGCCCGCTGTACGGCTGCAGCGACCACCTGCTCACCGCCGGGCTCCTCGGCACCGAGGTCACCTGGACCGACCCGGCCGGGATCGCCGACGCGCTGCGTCCCGACACCGGTCTGGTGATGGTCGAGTCACCGGCCAACCCGACCCTCGCCGAGGTCGACCTGCGGGCCGTCGCCCACTCCTGCGGCTCGGTCCCGCTGCTCGCCGACAACACCTTCGCCACGCCGGTGCTGCAGCGTCCCGCCGAACACGGCGCACGGCTGGTGCTGCACAGCGCCACCAAGTACCTCGGCGGCCACGGCGACGTCCTCGCCGGTGTGGTGGCCTGCGACGAGGAGTTCGCCGGGCGGCTCCGGCAGATACGTTTCGCCACGGGCGGTGTGCTGCATCCGCTGGCCGGTTACCTGCTGCTCAGGGGCCTGTCCACGCTGCCGGTGCGAGTACGGGCCGCCTCCGCGAGCGCCGCCGAACTGGCCGGCCGGCTCGCCGCCGACCCGCGGGTGGCCCGCGTCCACTACCCGAAGCTGGGCGGCGCGATGGTCGCCTTCGAGACGCACGGCGACCCGCACGAGGTGATCGCCCGGGTCGGCCTGATCACCCCGGCGGTAAGCCTGGGCAGCGTCGACACCCTCATCCAGCATCCCGCGTCCATCAGCCACCGCATCGTCGACGCCGACGACCGGCGCGGCGCCGGGGTGAGCGACCGGCTGCTGCGGATGTCCGTGGGCCTGGAGGACGTCGACGACGTGTGGGCGGACCTCGACCAGGCGCTGGGGGAGCGGGCCCGGACGCCGGTCCCGCTGCGGGACGCCGCGCCCCTCCGGGACGCCGCGCCCCTCCGGGACGCCGCGCCCCTCCGGGAGACCGTGGGCTGAACGGCCTCGCACTGACGACGGCGGCCCGGTACGGGGGGCCGGGCCGCCGTGCCCGCCGCGGTCGCGGCGGGCGGTCTCAGTCGCGGCGGGCGGCCTCACCGAGTCGCTCCCCGCGGCCCTCGCGCGATGCCCGGGCGGCGACGGCAGCCGTGTCCAGACGTGCGGTGACGACCAGGGTGCCCTCCTCGATCTGGTAGTCCAGGGGCAGCCCGAGGCCGCGCATCGCAGCGACCATCCCGGTGTTGGAGGCCTGCGTCACGGCGTACACGCTCTCGCAGCCGGCCTCCACCGCCATCGTCACCAGGCGGCCGAGCAGTTCGGCGCCGATGCCGCGCCGCTGCCAGGCGTCCTCGATCAGCAGCGCGACCTCGGTCTCGTCGCCGTCCCACAGCAGATGGCCGAGGCCGACGATGCGCCCGGAGGCGGTCTGCGCGGCCAGCGTCCGGCCGAAGCGGGGGCTGAGCAGGTGGTTCAGATAGCGGTCGGCGTCCCCGGCCGGCCCGTGGTAGCGCAGGCCGAGGGTTCGCCGCGAGCACCGCTCGTGCATGGCCCTGGCCGCCGCGAGATCGCCGGTGTCCACCCGGCGCACGGTGATGTCGGCGCCCTCGGGCAGCGTCAGCACGTCGTGACCGCCCGGGATCCGCGGACCGAGCCGGCTGTCCAGCTCCACCAGCGCCCTGGCCCGCGCGAACTCGGCCGGGGTGAACGGCAGATACGCCCGCTCCACGGTGAGTACGCCGCCCTCCGGCGCCCGCAGCCGCATGACGGTGTCCTCGAGCACCCCCTCCGCGGGCACCGGCTCCGGTCCGCGGCCCCCGCCGAAGGGCGTGGCGGGCAACGAGCGGATCGTGCACCGGCCGAGCAACTGCCGCAGTGCCAGCGGCAGTTCCGCCGTGTCCAGCGCGGTGCGCGCCGCGAGGGCCAGGACCCGGGTCGGGGCGTCCACCAGGTCATGGGCGTCGGCCCGCTCGATCCACGTGGACGCGCCACCGGCCAGCGACACCGTCCGGGTGAGCTCGGTGGCCGTGAGCGCCTCGGGCGCCCGCAGCAGGAACTCGTCCACGGTGCCCTCGGCCAGCGGGTGCGTCTGCAGGCTCAGGATGTCGACCCGCTGTCCGGCCAGCGCCGTGCACAGCGAGGCCAGCGAGCCGGGCTCGTCCCGCACCGTGGTGCGCATCCGCCACAGCGCGCTCGCCCCGGCCGTGTCCGGTGCCGACGCGTCCGGGTCCTGCGCGGGCCCGGCCGGCCGCACCTCGGCGGTCGGCCGGGCACCGGTATGCTCGGCCGGCGGCGCGTGCCCGTGACGACGTGCCCACCAGGTGTGGAAGCCCGCCGTCGCGGCCAGCACGACCGCCGAGATCACCAGCAGCGCGGGGCCGTCGGGGCCGTGTCCGATCAGGTTGGCCACGCCGTCCGCCACCGCCACCGCGGTGAACAGGGCGGCGAGTTCGACGAGGTCCCGCCGCCAGTGGTGCACGGGCCGACCGTGCTTCGTCCGGGTCACTCGAGACATGTCTGAAGTCATGCAGCCACTGTGAAGGAACGGTGTTGCGTGATCACGAACGATGTGTGACCGATGGGTAAAGCATGCTTCCGTCCTTTTTGTTGGATTTTCCAGTACGGAGTCCGGCTCAGGCGGCCGCTTCCGGGGCCAGGGAGTCCCGCAGCCGCCGCGCCTGGGTGGACGAGGCGGGAGGAGCCGCCGCGCGGCAATCTCCGCCGGCTGCGGCACCTCCCCGCGTGCCCCGGACCACCGCCGGAGGCGAGCGGCGCCCCCGCCGAGCAGCACGAGCTGGGCCCGGACCAGCTTCTTCTCACCGCGGAAACAGCAGTCCCTCGGACGCCTCGGCGAGCTGCGCCCCCGCGGCGGGGAGTCGGCGTGGGCTCGTGACCGTGCCGCGCTCCGGGGGATGACGCCGGTGCGCGGCACGGCACCGAGGTTACGGGACCGGGCGGCCCCGGCGGGCCTACTGGCCGACCCGCCCCGGCTGCAACGCCCGCGTGAACAGCACGGTGCCGTCCTGCTCGCGCAGCCGTACCGTCAGTTCGCCGCTGCCGCCGTCGATGTCGACCTCGCCGAAGAACTGGTAACCGCCGGCGGGCGAGACGTTCGACGCGGTCGGTGCCTTCACGAACACCCGCTCCGGGCCGAAGGTGCCGTCCAGCGCGCTGGCCGGGAACGCACCGGCGTTCAGCGGGCCCGAGACGAACTCCCAGAACGGCTCGAAGTCCGTGAACGCCGCCCGCGACGGCTGGTAGTGCTGCGCCGAGGTGTGGTGCACGTCCGCCGTCAGCCACACCGTGCCGGTGATCCGGCGGTGCTTGACGAAGCGCAGCAGCTCGGCGATCTGCAGCTCCCGGCCCAGCGGGGCCCCCGGGTCGCCCTGCGCCACCGCCTCGAAGTTGGGCCGGTTCTCCGTGGTGTCGGGAACCACGAGACCGATCGGCATGTCCGCGGCGATCACCTTCCACACCGCACGAGACCGTGCCAGCTCCCGCTTCAACCACTCGAGCTGCTCACGGCCGAGGATGCCCTGCGGGTCCGTGGTCCGGTCGTCGGGCGAGTTGGCGTTGCGGTAGGTGCGCATGTCCAGCACGAACACGTCCAGCAGCGGACCCTGGCGCAGCACGCGGTGCACCCGGCCCTCCTTCGTGCCCGGCCGCAGCGTGGAGATCGGGAAGTACTCCCCGAACGCCCGCCGCGCGCGTGCCGCCAGCACGTCGATGCTCTTCTCGGTGTACCGGGTGTCCGAGGCGGCGATCACCTCGCCCGGGTACCAGTTGTTACGCACCTCGTGGTCGTCCCACTGCACGATGGACGGCACCCGGGCGTTGAACCGCCTGAGGTTGTCGTCCAGCAGGTTGTAGCGGAAGTTGCCCCGGTACTCGGCGAGCGTCTCGGCGACCTTCGCCTTCTCCTCGGTGGTGACGTTCCGCCAGGTGCCGCCGTCGGGCAGGGCCTGGGTGGCGGCGATGGGGCCGTCGGCGTAGATGTTGTCGCCGCTGCACAGGAAGAAGTCCGGGTCGAGCCGCGCCATCGCGTCGTAGATCCGGTAGCCGCCCAGGTCGGGGTTGATGCCCCAGCCCTGTCCGGCCAGGTCGCCCGACCACAGGAACCGCACGCCGTCCCGGCGGTGCCGGGAGACGGTGCGGAAGGTGCCGGTCACCGGCTCGCCGGCGCGGCGCGGGTCGTCGGGGTCGGTGAGCAGCACCCGGTAGTGGATCCGCTCGCCGGAGGGCAGGCCGTGCAGCCGGGTGGTACCGGTGAAGTCCGTGCCGGCGCCCAGCAGCGGGCCGTGCCATCGGCGCGGGTTCCGGAACGACTCGGTGGCCGAGGTCTCCACGACCATCCGGGCCGGCCGGTCCGAACGCACCCAGACCAGACCGGAGTCGGTGGTCACGTCACCGGTCTGCACGCCCCAGTCCGCCGAGGGGCGCCCGGAGCGGGCGAAGGCGGGGGCCGCGCCGAGGCCCACGGGCAGGGTCAGGGCCGCCGACGCGGCGAGGGAGCCGCGCAGCACGCCGCGTCGGCCGGGGAACGGACGGTGGGACATGGCTGTGCCTCCAAGGACGGGATCCGGCCAGTGTGCAGAGCCACACCTACTGGTGCGCCGCGGCGCGCGCGCGAACCGCAGGTGAACAATGGGGCGTCCCAGGGGCGTTCAGCCGGTCAGCGGCTGCCGTCGAGGATGACGCGGGCGACCAGCGCCGGGTCGTCGTTCATCGGGACGTGCCCGCAGCCGGGGAGCCGCACCAGCCGGGCGTGCGGGATGATCGTCTTGGCACGGACGCCCTGGCGGCGCACCAGGAGCCGGTCCTGGGTGCCCCAGGCGACGGTGACCGGCAACCCCGTCAGATCGTCGGTGAACTGGACGGTGGTACCGGCGCGCAGGGTCGCGTCGAAGCCGGTGGCGCCGGCCAGCGCGAGCGTCTCGGCGACCACGGCGTCGGGCGAACGGCGGCCGGGGCGGCGGTAGATGGTGCTGGTCAGCGCGGTGCGCCCGGCCGCGGAGCGCGACAGCCGCTCCACCAGGGGCAGCGGCAGCCGCTGGGCGATGCCCCGCATGGCTTGCAGCATCGCGAAGGCGTAGCGGCGTTCGGCCTGCGTCCAGAACCCGGCGGGAGAGAGGGCGGTGACGGACCGTACGAGCTTCTCACGGCCCAGTTCCAGGGCCAGCAGGCCGCCCAGCGAGTTGCCGGCCACGTGCGGGCGGTCCAGTTCCAGCGCCTCGAACAGGGAGGCGAGCACGGCGTTCGTCGTGGGCAGGTCGTAGGGCAGGCCGCCCGGCAGGCCGGGGGACGCGCCGAAACCCGGCAGGTCGACCGCGATCACCTCGCGCTCGGTGGCGAGGATGTCGACGACCGGGTCCCATGCCTGCCGGTGGTGGCCGATGCCGTGCAGCAGGACCAGTGGCGCACCGCGTCCCACGCGCGCGTAGGAGACGGTCACGTCCCTCGGGCCGTGCGGAGTGGGGACCGGGAAGGTGGCGGTGGCGGACATGGAGTGCTCCTCGTCTGGGCTGCTGACGGACGCCGTAGACAGCTTGTCAGCAATTGCTACCCACGGGTAGCCCCTTGCGCGCCCCTGGAGCCCGCGCGGCTGTTCGCCACGAGGGCCGCCGCGCGACGGGCCCCTCCGGAATGTCACACCGCCCACCTGTGCGAACGCCGCGTGAACGCTGCGCGGCGCCGCCCCTGTGCGTTGCCCCAGGGAGCGAGGATTGGTCTTGACCAAGGGTGTGGGCCGCCTTATGGTCGCAGATAAGTGCAACAACCTTTAATAAACAAGGGCGCTAAAAACCGCCGGACCACGGCACTTGCGGAGGACAGGGTGGGGACCACGCAGCTCGAATCGGTGCCGGAACCGAAGTACTGGCATCTCAAGACCGTGCTCAGCGAGGCACTCGACTCGGAGTTCTCGGTCGGCGAGATCCTGCCCAACGAGCGTGACCTGGCCGCCCGCTTCGGCGTCGCCCGCGCCACGCTCCGCCAGGCGCTCGAACAACTGGAGCTGGAAGGCCGGCTGCAGCGCCGGCGCGGCGTCGGCACGACCGTCGCGCCCCCGCGCGTGGGCGTGGCCGTGGGCAGCCGGCGGCACACCTGGCCCGGCTCCGACGACGACGCCTGGCAGCCCGTGGACTGCGTCCGCTCCGCGCCGCCCGCGGCGGTGGCCGCCGCCCTGGAGACCGGCTCCGGGGAGCCGGTGCACATCGTGCGCCGCTCACGGATGTCGGGCGGCCAGCGCGTCGCCACCGAACTGCTCCACGTCCCCGACGCGGCGGTGCCCGACCTGACCGCGATCGACGCCCCGTCCGGCGCGGCACGCGCGCGTGCGGTGCTGCGCGAGCTGCAGCGCCTCGAGCTCGAGGGCCAGGACCGTGCCGTCGAGCTGGGCTCGGCCCGCGCGGACGACGCCAAGGACCTCGACCGGCTGCCCGGCGCACCCGTCCTCGTCGTCACCACGCGGTTCTTCGCCGAGGGCCGCACCGCCGCGCTCTCCGTGGCGACCTACCGCGCGGACACCTGCCGGCTGACCTTCGGCGACTCGCCCGACGTGGAGATACACCACGACCCCGAGCAGCGGGCCTCCTGAGCGACGCACTCCCACCCGCGCCCCAGAACTCCACCGGGGCGCGGCCCGGTGTCCTCCGCATCGGCCGTGCCGTGGCCGTCGCCGTGCCCCCGACGCTCACCTGCCCCGGTCTCAGCGCCGCGCGGTGACCGTTCCCTCCACCGCGAACAGCTCCGCCTCGACGTGGTCGAGGGCCAGCCGCAGCGCACCCGTGGCCACGGCCGCCCCGCCGAGCGCGGAGAGCGCCACCCTGGGCGGCCGCAGGCAGTAGCGCGCGAGTTCGCGGCGCAGCGGATCGAGCACACCGTCCAGGCCGGCCGCCCAGCCGCCGATCACCACCAGCTCGGGGTCGAGGGCCAGCACCAGCGCGGCCACGTCGTGGACGAGCCGCTGGATGAACCGTTCGACCGCCGCTCCCGCCCGCTGGTCGCCCTCCCGGGCGAGCGCGAACACCTCGGCGACCGCCTGCTCGTCCAGCGGGTGCAGCGGCTGGTCGGTGGTGGACAGCAACTTCTCCGGGGTCACCTCCCGACCCAGCAGATGCAGCGCGCCGATCTCCCCGGCCGCCCCGCCGTACCCCCGGTGCAGCCGGCCGCCGATCAGCGCGCCCGCGCCCGGGCTGAGCCCGGCCAGGACGAACACCAGGTCGTCGGTCTCCGTCGCCGCACCCTTCCAGTGCTCGGCGACGGCCGCCGCGTTGGCGTCGTTCTCCACCAGCACCGGGCACTTGAAGGAGCGACCGAGCCGTTCGCCGAGCCGCAGGCCCGTCCACCCCGGCAGCGCCGTGCCCAGCCGTACCGTCCCGTCCGCCTCCACGATGCCCGGTGAGGCCACGCCCACCGCCCGCAGCGAGTCGCGTGGCACCCCGGCCCGGCGCAGCAGTTCGGCGACCGCGCCGCGCAGCCGGTCGAGACGCTCGTCCGCCGGCGCCGTCTCGGCCACCTCCTTGGCCTGCGTGCCCAGCACCCGTCCGTCCAGGTCGGACAGGAGAGCGGCGACCCGGTGGGGGCCGATCTCCAGGCCCAGCAGATGTCCGGCCTCGGCCCGGAACCGGAACCGGCGGGCGGGCCGCCCCTGACGCCGCGCGGTGCCCTCGTCGGCGGCCTTCTCAACCACGAGACCCGCCTCGATGAGCCCCTCGACGACGCCTTCCACGGTCGGCCGGGACAGACCGGTGACCCGGGTGACCTCGGTGAGCGTCGCGCAGTCCGTGGCCCGCAACGCGTGCAGCACCACCGCGGAGTTGATCCTTCGCAGCAGCGAGGGATCGCCGCCGGTAAGCTGCCCCACCGTCCGTCCTCCCAGCTCGCGGGCGTGTTGGGCGGATCGTACTCGGCCCGGCCCACCCCTGCGAGTGCCGGGCCCCGCCGACCCCGCCGCACCGCCCGGGTCAGCCTGGGGCGACGAACCCGGATTCGTAGGCGGCGATCACCGCCTGGGTGCGGTCACGCGCCCCCAGCTTGGCCAGCACGGCGCTCACGTGCGACTTCACCGTCTCCGTCCCGACGACCAGCCGGGTGGCGATCTCCGCGTTCGACAGCCCCCGTGCCATCAGCCGCAGCACCTCCGCCTCCCGCTCCGTCAGCCCGGCCGCGGTCAGCGGGGCGCCGGCCGCGCGCCGCTCCCCGAACCGTGCGGCGAGGCGCCGCACGGACGCCGGGAACAGCAGCGACTCGCCGTCCGCCACCAGCCGCACCGCGTGGACGATCTCGGCCGGCCGGGACCGCTTCAGCAGGAACCCGTCGGCGCCGGCGCGCAGCGCCTCGTACACGAACTCGTCGTCCTCGAAGGTGGTCACCACGATGATCTTGGGCGGTGCGTCCACCGTGCGCAGCACCGCGCGCGTGGCCTCGATCCCGTCCATCAGCGGCATCCGGACGTCCATCGCGACCACGTCCGGCCGCAGCCGGCGCACGAGCGGGATGACCGCCGCCCCGTCGGCGGCCTCACCCACCACCCGGATGTCGGGCTGCGCCTCCAGCACGGCGCGCAGCCCCGCGCGCACCAGGGGCTCGTCGTCGACCAGGAGTACGGTGACCGGCATCCGGCCAGCGTAGATCAACCGAGCGGAAGCTCCGCACGCACCTGCCAGTCCCCGTCGTCGGGGCCGGTGCGGGCGGTGCCCCCGAGCAGCGCGGCCCGCTCCCGGATCCCGCGCAGCCCGCTGCCCCGCCCGGTGCCGGGCGGCCCGGCCGGCAGCGGATTGCGGACGTCCAGGGTGAGCGCGCCCTCGCGCACGGACACCCGGACCCGCACCGGGACGGCTCCGGCGTGCCGCAGCACATTGGTGAGCGCCTCCTGCAGGATCCGGTACCCCTCGCGCGAAACCGGCCCCGGTACGGCTGCCACCGGGCCGGTCACCTCGGCCTCGACCTTGGCACCGGAGGCGCGTGCCGACTCCAGCAGGCGGTCGGCGTCGGCCAGGGTGGGCCGGGCGCTCGCCGGCCGCTCCGACTCGCGCAACACGCCGAGCACCCGCTCCAGATCGCCGAGTGCGGCCCGGCCCGTCTCCTCGATGGCCTCCAGGGCCCGTTCGGTGAACTCCGGATCGCCCGCCTCCCGGGCCGCGCCCGCCTGCACCACCGCCACCGTCAGGGCGTGCCCGATGGAGTCGTGCAACTCCCGTGCGATCCGGGTGCGTTCCAGCAGCCGTTCGGTGCGCTCCTCCAGCGCGGTCAGCCGCTCGGCGGCGGACGGCCCGAGGAACCGGCGGGCCCACGCCGTGATCAGCTCGCCGAGTCCGACGACGGCCCCGTACAGGGCGAGCAGGGGCACGGGCGCCAGCAGGGCCCACGCCCTTGCCGGCGGCAGCAGGTCCAGCAGGGGCACCCCGGAAGGAGCGACCTCCCAGGCGCACTTCGCCAGTTCGTACGCCGCGATCGGCATCCACACGGAGAAGAACGCGGTCACCCAGCCGAGGAGCATCCGCAGCTCCAGCCACAGCACCGTGCGGCCACGGTCCCGCCAACTCGCCGACGCGGTGGTCGAGATACCGGGATCCTCCGCGCCGGGTGTCAGCAGCAGCCGGCCCTGGACGCCCTCGCCCACGCGCACGGCGGGCACGAGGCCGACCGGGACGAGCACGAGCGCGGGCACCCAGGGCTTCGACTCGTCGACCAGCAGCCACACGCTCTGCAGCAGCATGGGAACCCACAGATGCAGCAGACGTGTGTACGTCGTCCCGCGCGACAGCGGGCGCAGGAAGCGGACCATGGAACCATCCTCGCAGGGGCCCCGGCGGCGGACCTCCCCCGCGCGGGGGAGGCGCTCTCCACCGGCGGGGGAGGAGCCGACGCCCGTTCCCCGCAACGCTGTTGCCATGACCAGCATCGACGTACGAGACCTCACCAAGGAGTACGGCGGCCGGCGCGCCGTGGACCGGCTCACCTTCGGGGTCCGCCCCGGCCGCGTCACCGGGTTCCTCGGCCCCAACGGAGCGGGCAAGTCCACCACCATGCGGCTCGTCCTCGGCCTCGACCGGCCGACCTCTGGGACCGCCACGATCGGCGGCCGTGCCTACGCCGAACTCCAGGACCCGCTGCGCCGGGTGGGCGCCCTGCCGGACGCCGGGGCCGCGCACGGCTCCCGTACCGCGCACGACCATCTGCGGGCGCTGGCGGTGAGCAACCGCATCCCGGCCCACCGGGTGGACACCGTCCTCGAGCGGACCGGGCTCGCCGCGGTGGCCCGCCGCCGGGTGCGGACGTACTCCCTGGGCATGCGCCAGCGGCTCGGCATCGCCACCGCCCTCCTCGGTGACCCGGAGGTGATCCTGCTGGACGAGCCCGCCAACGGCCTCGACCCGGAGGGCATCATCTGGATCCGCGCCCTGCTGCGCGACCTCGCCGCGGAGGGCCGTACGGTCCTCGTCTCCAGCCATCTGATGAACGAGACCGCCGCCTTCGCCGACCACCTGGTGATCCTCGGCCGGGGCCGCCTCCTCGCGGACACACCGGTCCAGGAGTTCATCCACGCGCGTGTGCGGCCCCGGGTCAGGATCCGCACCACCGACGCCTCCGCGCTCGGCGGCCTGCTCGCCCGCCACGGCCACGACGCCTCCCAGGACGCGGACGGCACCTGGACCGTGCGGCACGCGCGTGTGGACGACATCGGGCGCCTGATGTCGGAGGCGGGCGTGCCCGTGCTGGAACTGACCGCCCAGGAGGCCACGCTCGAAGAGGCCTACCTCGATCTGACGGCCGGCGAGGCCGAGTACACCACCCAGCCCCAGGAGGTCTGACCATGGCGTTCACCCCGGTCCTGCACGCGGAGTGGATCAAGATCCGCACCCTGCGCTCGCTCGTCGGCGGCCTGGCCGCGGTCCTCGCCGCCACCGTCGCGTTCTCCGCGCTCTCCTCCGCCGACGCCGACGACACGGACCCGCTGTTCTCGGTGTTCTTCGGCATCAACTTCGGGCAGATCGCCGCGATCGCCTTCGGTACGACGGCCGTCTCCTCCGAGTTCCGGGGCGGCGCGCTGCGGCTGACGCTGGCGGCCGTACCGGACCGGCGACGGTGGTTCGCCGCGAAGGTGACGGCGATCGCCCTGCCGGTGCTGGCGACGGGGCTGCTCACCGGCATCGTGACACTGCTGGTGGGCAAGGCCGTTCTCGGCGACTCCGGGCCGACCTGGACCGAGGGGCTGCGCGGCGCCGTCGGCTGCGGTCTGCACCTCACACTGATGGCACTGTTCGCCGCCGGACTCACGGCGGTGCTGCGCAGCGGCGTCGCCACGCTCTCCGTGCTGATCCCGTTCCTGCTGATCGTGTCCTTCGTCATCGGCGACATGTCCTCCGGCGTGGCCGACCTGCTGCCCGACCGGGCCGGCCAAGTCGCCCTGCACAGCACCCATGACGGGGCCCTCGGTCCCTGGACCGGGCTCGCCGTGGCCGCGCTCTGGGCGGCGGCGGCCCTGGCCGCGGGAGCGTGGAGTGTGCGGCGCAGGGACGCCTGACGGCACGCCAATTGTCAGTGGGGCCCGTTTTACTGGATCACATGGACATCGCGAACTGTCTTGCTCTGATCGAGCGGCTGTGCGCACGGGAGTTCCCGGCGGAGCACGGCAGGACGGACGTCGGCACGGGCGGGCCCGGTTACCTGATAGCCGCCTTACAGACCAGCGGCGACTTCCTCGCGGACGACGGCACCGACCGGGAGGCGGCGGAGGCGCAGTACGAGGCCGAACGGGACGCGCTCGGCGAGCGGCTCGCCGAGCGGTGGGGGCCGGCGGACGTGTTCGGTCTGGCCGGCGTGCTCCTGCGGAGCGCGGAGGGGGAGGAGGCGGCGGAGCCGTGGGGCACGCTGGCCGCGCACGTGCCGGATCTGCACCTGTGGCGGGTGGAGCCGGGCCGCTGGGTCGCCCTCGGGGTGTCCCACTGGGACGGCGAACCGCCGTTCCAGCTGCTGGCGGTGGTCACGGAGACGGACCCGCCCTGACCCCGTCAGGCCTCCGCCGCCTCACGCAGCCGCGCGAACTCCTCCGCCATCGTCGCCGCGGTCCAGTGCGCGTTCAGCCCGCTGGGGTTGGGCAGCACCCACACCCGGGTGTCACCGATGGCCCCCTCCTGCGGACCCACGCCGGCCCTGCGGTCGCCGAAGGCGGACCGGTAGGCGGTCACGCCGACCACGGCCAGCCACCTCGGCCTCAGCCGCGTCACCTTGGCCGTCAGCGACTGCCCGCCCGCCACGTACTCCTCGGCGGTCAGCTCGTCGGCGCGAGCGGTCGCCCGCGCCACGACATTGGTGATGCCGAGCCCGTACGCCAGCAGTTCCCGCTGCTCCGCGGGCTTCAGCAGCCTCGGCGTGAAACCGGACAGATGCAGCACCGGCCAGAACCGGTTGCCCGGGCGGGCGAAGTGATGGCCCGTCGCCGCGGACATCAGACCGGGGTTGATTCCGCAGAAGAGCACCCGAAGGCCGTCCGCGACCACGTCCGGGACGAGACGGTCGCGGGCGGCCTCCAGTTCCGCCGGGGTGAAGCGGGTCAGAGGATCGCTCCCGGGGTGTAACCGGCCGCCTCGGGGTGCTGCTTGACGATCTCCTCGATCCGGCCGACGACCACACCGACCTGGGCGGCGGCCGCACCGGTGAAGGACAGCTTGTCGGCCATCAGCGCGGCCAGCTCCTCGCGGTCGAGCGGCAGCCGCTCGTCGGCGGCGAGCTTGTCGAGCAGGTCGTTGCGCTCGGCACCCTGCTCACGCATCGCGAGCGCGGTGGCCACGGCGTTCTCCTTGATGGCCTCGTGCCCGACCTCGCGGCCCACGCCCGCCCGCACGGCGCCCATGAGCACCTTGGTGGTGGCGAGGAACGGCAGGTACCGGTCCAGCTCGCGGGCGACGACGGCCGGGAAGGCGCCGAACTCGTCGAGCACGGTCAGGAAGGTCTCCAGCAGGCCGTCCAGGGCGAAGAACGCGTCGGGGAGGGCCACCCGGCGCACCACCGAGCAGGAGACGTCGCCCTCGTTCCACTGGTCGCCGGCCAGCTCCCCGGTCATCGAGGCGTAGCCGCGCAGGATCACCATCAGGCCGTTGACACGCTCGCAGGAGCGGGTGTTCATCTTGTGCGGCATCGCCGAGGAGCCCACCTGGCCCGGCTTGAAGCCCTCGGTGACCAGCTCGTGCCCGGCCATCAGCCGGATCGTCTTCGCCAGCGAGGACGGCGCCGCGGCAAGCTGCACCAGCGCGGTCACGACCTCGTAGTCCAGCGAACGCGGGTACACCTGGCCGACCGAGGTGAACGCCTGCGAGAAACCCAGGTGCCGCGCGATGCGGTCCTCCAGCTCGGCGAGCTTGGCCGCGTCGCCGCCGAGCAGGTCCAGCATGTCCTGGGCGGTGCCCACCGGGCCCTTGATGCCGCGCAGCGGGTAGCGGCCCAGCAGCTCCTCGACGCGGCCGTGGGCGACCAGCAGCTCGTCGGCGGCGGTGGCGAACCGCTTGCCGAGAGTGGTGGCCTGGGCGGCCACGTTGTGCGAGCGGCCCGCCATGACCAGCTCGGCGTACTCGCCCGCCAGTTTGCCGAGCCGGGCCAGGACGGCCACCGTGCGGTCGCGCATCAGCTCCAGGGAGAGCCGGATCTGGAGCTGCTCGACGTTCTCGGTGAGGTCACGGGAGGTCATGCCCTTGTGCACGTGCTCGTGCCCGGCGAGGTCGTTGAACTCCTCGATCCGCGCCTTCACGTCGTGCCGGGTGACCTTCTCGCGCTCGGCGATCGAGGCCAGGTCGACGGTGTCGAGGACGCGCTCGTAGTCGGCGATCGCCTCGTCCGGCACCTCGATGCCGAGGTCCTTCTGGGCCCGCAGCACGGCGAGCCAGAGCTGCCGCTCCAGCCTCACCTTCTGCTCGGGGGACCAGAGCGTGGCGAGCTCGGCGGAGGCGTAGCGTCCGGCGAGGACGTTCGGGATGCGGGGCTTGGCGGGAGCGGAAGTCACGTGTCCAGATTCTACTGGCGGTTCGTGCAGGCCGGCGCCACGGTCCCGTTCGGCGGAAGCTACGAGAGCCACGTCACGTGGAGGGGCCGGGAGGTCCGTCGCCGGGACCCTGCCGGCCCCGTGGCGGAGCGCTAGGCGCGCCCCTCGTACGGCAGCAGCTCGGGGCGCTTCGCCGGGCGGCCGTCGCCGGAGGAGCGGCCGGTCAGCCGGCGGCCTATCCACGGCAGCAGGTGCTGCTGGGCGAACCGTGCGTCGGCGATCCGCCGGTGCATCCAGCCGGGCGGCAGCGTGGCCGGTACCGGCACGTGCCACTCGGTGTCCTCGGGCTCGTGGCCGAGCGCCTGCCACACCGCCTCGGCGACCCTGCGGTGTCCCTCGCCCGTCAGGTGCAGCCGGTCCACGTCCCACAGCCGGGGATCCGCCAGCGACGGCGCCCCGTACAGGTCGACCACCAGCGCGCCGTGTTTGGCGGCCAGCTCGTCGATGCAGGCGTACAGCTCCTCCATGCGCGGCCGGAACCGCTCCAGCACCGGGCCCTGCCGGCCGGGGCTGCGCATCAGCACGAGCTGCCGGCAGTTGGGCGCCAGCCGCTCCACGGCCTCCGTCAGCAGACCCCGCACCCGGCCCATGTCGCACTTGGGCCGCAGCGTGTCGTTGAGCCCGCCGACGAGGGTGATCACATCGGCGCCCATCGCGGCCGCCACGTCGACCTGCTCGTCGACGATCTGCTTGATCAGCTTGCCGCGCACCGCGAGGTTGGCGTACCGGAACCCGGGGGTGCGGGCGGCCATCCGCGCGGCGAGCAGATCGGCCCAGCCCCGGTAGGAGCCGTCGGGCAGCAGGTCCGACATGCCTTCGGTGAAGGAGTCGCCGAGGGCGACCAGGCTGGAGTGCGCGGGAGGTATGGAATTCGTGTGCATGGCGTCAGCGATGGTAACCCGGCTCCATACCCGTCGGTCGGTCGCCCTCGGCCCGCCCGGGAGGGCCGAGGGCGACCGACCGGGCCGGTGCCGGGCGGCCCGCCCGGCACCGGCTCAGGCGGGCTGCCCGAACAGCTCCCGCAGGACGTCCTCCATGGTCACGAGGCCCGCCAGCCGGCCGTCGTCGCCGAGCACGCCCGCCACATGCGTACGGCTGCGGCGCATCGCGGTGAGCACGTCGTCCAGCGGTGTGCTCTCCCGTACGCGGGCGATGGGCCGCATGTCCCGCAGCCGGAACGGCAGGTCCCTGGGCAGGGCGTCCAGCGCGTCCTTGACGTGCAGGTAGCCGACGATCCGGCGGCCTTCGTCGACCACGGGGAAGCGGGAGAAGCCGGACTCGGCCGACAGCCGTTCCAACTGCTCGGGCGTGATGCCCACGCGCGCGTAGACCACGCGCCGGAGCGGGACGACGACGTCCCGCACCGGGCGGCGGCCCAGCTCCAGGGCGTCGTGCAGCCGCTCCTGCGCCCGGTCGTCGATCAGCCCCGCCTCGCTGGCGTCCTTGACGATCTCGGCGAGTTCGGTGTCCGTGAAGGTCGCCGACACCTCGCCCTTGGCCTCCACCCTGAGCAGCTTCAGCAGCCCGTTCGCGAAGGCGTTGATCGCGAAGATCACCGGGCGCAGTGCCCGGGAGAGCGCGACCAGCGGCGGGCCGAGCAGCAGGGCGCTGCGCACGGGTTCGGCGAGCGAGATGTTCTTGGGCACCATCTCGCCCAGCAGCATGTGCAGATACGTGGCCAGGGTCAGCGCGATCACGAAGGACACCGCGTGGCCCACGCCCGCGGACACGCCGACCGCGTGGAACACCGGCTCCAGGAGATGGGCGATCGCCGGCTCGGCGACCACGCCGAGGACCAGCGTGCACAGCGTGATGCCGAGCTGGGCGGCCGCCAGCAGCGCGGAGACGTGCTCCAGGCCCCACAGCACGCTCTTCGCCCGCCGGTCGCCCTCCTGGGCGAGCGGCTCGATCTGCGAGCGACGCACCGAGATCAGCGCGAACTCGGCGCCCACGAAGAAGGCGTTGACGACCAGCGTCGCCAGGCCGATGAGCAGTTGTACGGCGGTCATCGCGCCCCCTCCGTCCGGCGGTCGTGCTCCTCGTCGGCCAGCGGCGCGTGCAGCAGCACCCGGGCTGCGCGGCGCCCCGAGGCGTCCACCACGTCCATCCGCCAGCCGGCCACCTCGACGGTGTCCCCGACACTGGGTATGCGGCCCAGCTCGGTGGCGACGAGTCCGGCCAGCGTCTCGTACGGCCCGTCGGGCGCCCGCAGGCCCACCCGGGCGAGCTGGTCGGTGCGGGCGGCACCGTCGGCGGAGTACAGCGCCCGGCCCTCGGCGTCGGCGCCGGCGGGGGCCAGATCGGGCGTCTCGTGCGGGTCGTGCTCGTCCCGTACCTCGCCGACGACCTCCTCGACGATGTCCTCGAGCGTGACCACACCGGCCGTACCGCCGTACTCGTCGATGACGACGGCCATGGTCCGCCTGCCGGACAGCCGGTCCAGCAGCCGGTCCACGGTGAGGGACTCCGGCACCATCAGCGGCTCGCGCATCACCTGGCCGACGGAGCGGCGGGTGCGCTGGTCGGCGGGCATGGCCAGGACGTCCTTGATGTGGGCGACGCCCACCACCGAGTCGAGGCTGCCCCGGTAGACCGGGAACCGGGACAGGCCCGTCGCCCGGGTCGCGTTCGCGACGTCCTCGCAGGTCGCCTGGGCGTCGAGGGCGACGACCTGGACGCGCGGGGTCATCACGTTCTCCGCGGTCAGATCGGCCAGGTTCAGCGTCCGGACGAACAGCTCGGCGGTGTCCGCCGCCAGTGCGCCCTCCTTCGCGGAGTGCCGGGCGAGGGCCGCCAGCTCCTGCGGCCCGCGTGCGGAGGCCAGCTCCTCCGCGGGCTCGACACCGATCCGGCGCACCACCCGGTTGGCCATGTTGTTCAGGTGCGTGATGAAGGGGCGGAAGGCGGCGCTGAACCAGCGCTGCGCGTTGCCCACCCGTTTGGCCACGGCCAGCGGCGAGGAGATCGCCCAGTTCTTCGGCACCAGTTCGCCGACCACCATCAGGAACACCGTGGACAGGGCCGTGCCCACCACCAGCGCGACGGAACTCGCCGTGGTGGCGGACAGGCCCAGCGCTTCGAAGGGCCTGGCCAGCAGCGTGGCGATGGACGGCTCGGCGAGCATGCCGACCACCAGGTTGGTGACGGTGATGCCGAGCTGTGCGCCGGAGAGCTGGAAGGTCAGGCTTCTCACGGCCTTCAGGGCACCCGCGGCGCCCCGCTCGCCGCGTTCGGCGGCCCGTTCCAGCGCCCCGCGCTCGACGGTCGTCAGCGAGAACTCCGCCGCCACGAAGGCGCCGCAGGCCACGGCGAGCAGGATCGCCAGCAGGAGGAGCAGCACTTCGGTCATCGGGTCACCCCCGTCCCATGATCGGGCAGGGCGGGGCGGAACGCGCGGTGTCGCGGACTGGGAGGATCGCCCATGGGCGGACTCTCACAACCTTTCATGGGGGACCGAGTGCTCCCTCAATGGTAAAGGATGGGCAAAGAGTCCAAGGTGTGCGCTCTCCATGGGCGGCGGGACGCCGGTCCGGGCGGGGGCGGAATCCGATCCGCGATCCCGGCGGTCAGTGCGCGAGCGGCTTCACCCAGCGCCGCCACCGCTCCTCGGGCCCGTACCCGGCGGCCTGCCACGCGTGGTGTGCGCGCTCGTTGCGGACCAGCACCATCGCGTCCGCGCGCCGCCCGCCGAGCGCCGCGAACCGTTCTTCGGCGGCGGCCAGCAGCGCCGAGCCGATGCCCTGCCGCCGTCGCCCGGGGGACACCGCGAGCCGGTACAGATGGCAGCGCCAGCCGTCGAACCCCGCGATCACCGTGCCGACCAGCTCGCCCTCAAGCTCGGCGAGGATCAGCGCCTCGGGGTCGCGGGCCACCAGCCGCTCCACCCCCTCACGGTCGTCACTGATGCTGGTGCCCTCGGCGGCCGTCCTCCAGAACGCGAGGACGGCGTCCAGGTCGGCGGGCAGGGCGGGGCGCAGGCGGAGTCCGATCATGTGAAGACCCCATCACGCGACAGCACTTCCGCCCGGGAATTCCATCATGCGGACTCCTCGCGCAACCGGGCCAGCACCGGGGCGAACGCCTCCATCGAGGGCTCCAGGACCGTCAGGTACGAGAAGCCGAACCGCTCCCGCTGTGCCCGCACCCGCTCCACGAGGTCATCGAGCGGGCCGACCAGCACGATGGGCAGGGCCAGCGCCTCCTCCAGGGTGAGCTGCGGCTGACGCTCCAGGAGGGGTTTGAGGACGGGCTCGGGGTCGTCGGTGACGGCGACGATCTGGATGAGCAGGTTCAGCTCCGCCTCCTCGGCCCGGCCCGCCGCGTGCTCCCGGTACCGGGCCACCCGCTCGTCCATCTCCTCGGCCGTCAGCGGTTCCAGCGTCCCCGAGGTGCGTCCCGGCCGGGCTCCGGTGAACGCCGCGATGTCCGCGTGCTCGGCGGTCAGCCGCAGCATCCGGTCCCCGTTGGCGCCGATCAGCAGGGGCACTCGGCGCTGTTCGGGCCTCGGCAGGTGCTCCTGCGAGCCGAGCAGCCGGTCCAGCTCCCGGACCGTGCGCCGCAGGTGGTCCACCCGCTCGCGCGGGGAGCCGTACGGCAGTCCGGCCGTCTCGTGCTCGGCCTCGACGTAGCCGGTGCCGAGGCCGAGTTCGAGCCGGCCGCCGGTCAGCGCGTCGGTGGTCGCGACCTCGCGGGCCAGCAGCGCGGGGTTCCAGAAGCCCGCGTTGAGCACGAAGGTGCCGAGGCGCGGCCGCTCGGTCGCCTCGGCGGCCGCCACCAGCGCCGGGAACGGCGCGACCATGCCGAGGTGGTCGGGGACCAGGATCACGTCGTACCCCAGTTCCTCGGCACGGCGGCACGAGGCCCGCCACTCGGCGGCGGGTGAGGGCGTGAGCAGATTGACCCCGAAACGGAACGGGAGCGGCATGAACTCTCCTCGGCAGCGGGTGACTTGAGCCTGGCGCCACGATTCCATCACGCCTCCGCCGCGCCGCGAAGAAGCCCGCGCCGCGCCTCGCGGAAGGCCACGGTGGCCCCCGAGCCGCACGCGGCCGGCGTCCCACCACGCGAAGCCCGCGCCGCGGCCCGGGGACGCCGGCCACGCGCCGCGCCAAGTCCGCGGCGTGCCACGCGAAGGCCGAGCCGCGCCGTGCGAGGGCCGCTGACGCGCGGCGCGGACCCCGCGCCGCGCCGCTCTACGCGGACCCCGCGCCGCGCCGCTCTACGCGGACCCCGCGCCGCGCCGCTCTACGCGGACCCCGCGCCGCTCTACGCGGAGCCCGCGCCGCGCCCCGCGGGACGCCCGCCGCGCGCCGCGTGGAAGCCCCGTGGCGCCCCGCGAAGGCGAGTGGCGTCACTCGTGCGCGATCGCCGCCAGCACGTTCATCCGGGACGCCCGCAGCGCCGGCAACAGGGCCGCCACGATGCCGACCCCCGCAGCGCCGATCACGACCGCGACGACGGTGCCCCACGGGATGGCGAGCACGGTCATGCCCTGCAGGACGAGCACCCGCTGCATGCAGACACCCCACACCAGACCGAGCCCCAGTCCGAGGACCGCCCCGAACACCGCGATCACCACCGACTCCAGCCGGATCATCCGGCGCAGCTGCCGCCGGCCCAGCCCGATCGCGCGCAGCAGCCCGATCTCCCGGGTGCGCTCCACCACCGACAGGGCGAGGGTGTTGACCACGCCGAGCACCGCGATGACGATCGCCAGCCCGAGCAGCGCGTACACGAGGTACAGCAGCACCGCGATCTGGTCGTGCACGAGCTTCTTGTAGTCGGCCTGGTCGCGCACCTGGACCTGCGGGAACGGCTTGAGGGACCGCTCCAGACCCGAGCGCAGCTCCTGGGCGCCGGTGCCGGGGGCCCCGTTGACGTAGAGCGCGGAGTCCTGGCCGTCCGGCACCTGCTTCCGGAGCGTCGTGAGGCCGAGGAAGACGCCGCCCTGTGAACCGAAGGCCTGCGATCCCTCCTGGTCGGTGAGGGCTCCCACCGTCAGGTCCGCCCGGCGGCCGCCCTGGAACTCGACCGGGAGCACGGTGCCGATCCGCACCCGGTGGTCCTGGGCGAAGCCGGCGTCCATGGCGAGGTGCCCGTCCGCCAGCGCCGTCGCCGAGCCGCCCCGGGCGTAGGTGAGGTGGGCGACGTCGTCGAGCCGGGGGTCGTACCCGGCGGCCGTGGTCCGGACGCGCCTGCCGTCGGGCAGCCGCAGGGCGATCGGGGCGATCCGCTGGCGCACGACGAGCCCGGCGCCCGGGGTACCGGACACGGCGTCCGTGACATCCTTGTTGAACGGCCTGAACTCGGTGCCCTGCACGATGAAGTCGGCACCGAGCGTCCTGTCGATCTGCCGGTCGAACGACGCCGACATCGACGCGCTCGCCACCGACATGCCGGCGACCAGCGCCAGACCCACCATCAGCGCGGCGGCGGTCGCGCCGGTGCGGCGCGGATTGCGCAGCGCGTTGCGCTGGCTCATCCGGCCGACCGGCCCGAACAGCGCGGGGAAGGCCCCGCCGAGGACCCGGATCACCGGCCGCACCAGCAGCGGGCCCGCGATCACGGTGGCGATCAGCGTCAGCACCACGCCGAGGCCCAGCAACGAGGAGGCCGGGGCGGTCCGGTCGGCCGCCGCGCAGCCGGCCAGCGCGGTCGCACCGGCCGCCCCGACCACGGACCCGACGATCGCCCGGGTCCGCAACGGTTTGCCCACACCGGCGACCTCGGCGTCCGCCAGCGCCGCCATCGGGGAGACGGCGGCCGCCCGGCGCGCGGGCGGATACGCGGCGACGAAGGTGACGCCGACGCCGACCGCGTACGCGGCGACCGGGGTGCCCCAGCCGATGACCATCTCGGTGGCCTTCAGGTTCATCCCGAACGCGGCCATCAGCCGGATGAGACCGAACGCGAGGCCGATCCCCGCGGCGAGGCCGAGCGTGGAGCCGGCCACTCCGAGCAGCACCGCCTCCGTGAGCACCGACCGCCGCACCTGCCGCCGGTCCGCGCCCAGCGCCCGTAGCAGGCCCAGTTCGCGGGTGCGCTGGGCGATCAGCATGGAGAAGGTGTTGACGATCAGGAAGACGCCGACGAGCACGGCGATGCCGGCGAAGCCCAGCATCATGTACTTGATCACGTCGAGGAAGCCGCCGAGGTCGGCCGCTGCGGACTTGGCCTGCTCGTCCGCGGTCCTCAGGTCGTACGTCCCGGTGCCGATCGCCGCGCCGACCCGGTGCTTTAGCTCCGTGTCGGTCACGCCCTTCGCCGCGTCCACCGAGACGCCGGTGGCCCGGCCGGCGGAACCGAGCAGTGCGCGGCCGGCCACCGCGGGGTCGAGGAACACCCGGGCGGCACCCGGGTTGGTGGTGGTGAACGTGGCGATGCCGACGACCCGGACCCGGAACGAACCCGGCTGCGCCTGCACCGTCAGCGTGTCGCCGATCCGCACGTGCTTCTTGCCGGCGGTGTCCGCGTCGAGCATCGCCTGGCCCGCGCCGTGCGGGGCGTGACCGGAGGTCAGCTTCACCGGGCTGCGGCGGGTGGCGTACCAGGAGCCGGCGACGGTCGGGGCGCCGGTCGTCGGCCCGACGGACCGGTCGCGGCTGTCGACGACCACCACGTTCCGCACCGAGACGTCCGCGTACGCGGCGGCGACCCCGTCCACCTTCGCGATCCGGTCCGTCAGGTTCGCGGGGACGGTCTGGACCACGCCGCCGGGCACGGCGGACTTCAGGTCCTCCTTCGGCTCCACGGTCACATCGGCGGCGGTGGAGGCGAAGAGCCGGTCGAAGGTACGGCCCACGGTGTCGGAGAAGATCAGACTGCCCGCGACGAACGCCACGGACAGCACGACGGCCAGCGCGGACAGCGCCAGACGGCCCTTGTGGGCGAGGAAACTGCGCAGGGTCGCTCTGAGCACCGGGTCAGCCCTCGTGGGCGGCGACGTCGCCGCCGAGCCGCCCGCGCACCACGTCGAACGCCTTCATCCGCTCCAGCACTGCGTCCGCCGTCGGCCGCGCCATCTCGTCCACGATCCGCCCGTCGGCGAGGAAGAGCACCAGGTCGGAGTGGGCGGCCGCGCCCGGGTCGTGGGTGACCATGACGACCGTCTGCCCGAGATCGTCCACGGCGCTGCGCAGGAAGCCCAGCACCTCGAGTCCGGCGCGCGAGTCCAGGTTGCCCGTCGGCTCGTCGGCGAAGATCAGCTCGGGCCGGGACGCCAGCGCCCGCGCGCACGCCACCCGCTGCTGCTGACCGCCCGAGAGCTGCGCGGGCCGGTGGGACAGGCGTCCGCGCAGCCCGAGGGTGTCGATGACCTGGTCCAGCCAGGCCGCTTGGGGTCCGCGGCCGGCGATGTCCATCGGCAGCGTGATGTTCTCGGCCGCGGTCAGCGTCGGGATCAGGTTGAACGACTGGAACATGAAGCCGATCCGGTCCCGCCGCAGCCGGGTCAGCTCCCGGTCCTTCATGCCGGTGATCTCGGTGTCGCCGAGCCAGACCTGACCGGCGGACACGTTGTCCAGTCCCGCCAGGCAGTGCATCAGCGTGGACTTCCCCGAGCCCGAGGGACCCATCACGGCGGTGAAGCGGCCGCGGGCGATGTCCACGTCCACCGAGTCGAGGGCGAGCACCGCGGTCTCACCCGAGCCGTACGCCTTGGTCAGCCCGCGCGCGCGGGCAGCGATCCCGCCGTCCGGCGTCAGGCCCGGTGCGTGCTCAGCAGCAGGTGTGGACAAGACCGCCTCCCGGTCGTCGACTCCCTCGTTCCGACCGAGCCTAGTGTGACCGGGCCCACAGCCGGTATCCCTCCTGGGGCCGACGACACGCACACCGTGTAAGGGGCACCGTCCCCGGGACGGCCCATCGGATCGCCGTCACGGGTGCCGGCCGCCCCAGGCCGGGGCGGCCGCCGTGTACGGTGCCGGCGGTCAGCGCTCGGCCGGTTCCGCGGGCCGCCAGGCCGTGCCCAGGGCGCAGTACGACGTGGGCAGCCTCGGTCCCCGCTCCGGCAGCAGCACCCGCCGCTGCGGCCCGAGTTCGAAGCCGGCGTCACGCAGTCCTGCGACCGGGTCACGGGCCAGGTGGCAGCCGCCGCTCAGTGCCGGCCAGAGCGTGCGGTCCAGGGTGCGCTGGGTCAGCACCATCATCCGGCCGCCGCCCCGGCCGTGCTCGAAGAACCGCACCTCGCCACCCGGTTTGAGCACCCGCCGCACCTCGCCCAGCGTCCGTGCCACGTCCCGCACGCTGCACAGCACGAGCGACAGCACGGCCGCGTCGAAGGCCTCGCTCTTCACGGGCAGCGCCTCCGCGACCCCGGGCACCACGTCGACGGGCACCTGGACGCGCAGGGCCGACTCCAGGGCCAGCTTCCGCAGCAGCGGCTCGGGTTCGATCGCTACGACCTCCGCGACCGCCCCCGGATAGTGCCCGAAGTTCAGCCCGTTCCCGGCACCGATCTCGATCACCCGCCCGGACAGCCCGGCGAGCAGCCGCTCGCGTATCCCGGCCATCCCGAGCCGGGTCTCGGCGCCCACGCTGAGCCGGGCGTAGTAACGGGCGAAGAGCGGGTGGTGGACGGGACTCCGCGCCACCGTGCCGGAACCGGCCGACGACAACCGCATGGCAACCTCCCGGACAGGGCCTACGGATATTGTCCCCCGGGGAGCCCCGGCACACCCCCGCCGCGTCCATGGTCATGAGCGGCGGGCGGGAGGTGTGCGGGGCCGCCGCTCAGGGCGTCTGCCGGATCCGGAACGCCTCCGCGTCCCAGGTCCCGTCGAGCCGAGCGGCCAGCCAGCCCGGCGCGGCGGCCCGGAAGGCGGCGGGCGGGAGCGCGCCCGCCCCTGCGGGCAGCGCGCCGAGCAGCGGGGCGTCCGCGACCTCCGGCAGGTCCGCGACATTGCAGCGCGAGGCCAGGTCCGGGTCGTCGGGCCAGCTCCCGATCACGATCCCGGCGAGATCCAGCTCACGGGCCCGCAGTTCACGTGCCGTCAGCTCGGTGGTGTTGAGCGTGCCGAGGCCGGCCGAGGCGACGACCAGCACCGGCGCGTTCAGCAGCCGGGCCGTGTCGGCCAGGGTTCCACCCGCCGCGTCGAACCGGACGAGCAGCCCGCCCGCCCCCTCGACCAGCACCAGGTCGTGCTCGGTGGCCAGCTTGGCCGCGGCCTCGGCCACCTCGTGCGGATGCACCGGAGACATCCCGGCCCGCCGGGCCGCCGTGCCCGGCGCCAACGGCTCCGGAAAGCGCGCCAGTTCGCCGGCCGTGACCGGTCCGGCCAGCCGGGCCACCTCGTCCGCGTCGCCGCGCTCGTCCGGCCGTACGCCCGTCTGCGCGGCCTTCAGCACCGCCACCGAACGCCCGGCCGCGAGTGCCGCGGCGGCGACGGCAGCGGTCGTGACGGTCTTGCCGACCTCCGTGCCCGTCCCCGTGATCACCAGTACCGGCATCTCATCCCTCCCGCGCCGCGGCGCACACCGCGCGCGCGATCCGCGCCACGTCCTCGTCCGAGGTGACGTACGGCGGCATCGTGTAGACCAGGTCGCGGAACGGGCGCAGCCACACGCCCTCCCGCACGGCGGCCCGGGTGGCCGCGGTCATGTCGACCTCGTGGTCGAGCTGCACCACGCCGATGGCGCCCAGGACGCGGACGTCCTTCACCCCCGGCAGCGTGGCGGCGGGTGCCAGGCCCGCCCGGAGACCCGCCTCGATCCGCCGGACCTCCGACCGCCAGTCCTGCCCGAGCAGCAGGCCGATCGAGGCGCAGGCCACGGCCGCCGCCAGCGGGTTGCCCATGAACGTCGGGCCGTGGGCGAGCACCGGCACCTCACCCTGCGAGATGCCGTCCGCCACCCGCGCGGTGCACAGCGTGGCCGCCATGGTGAGGTAGCCGCCGGTCAGCGCCTTCCCCACGCACATCACGTCCGGGGTGACGCCCGCGTGGTCCGCGGCGAACAGCGCGCCGGTGCGCCCGAATCCGGTGGCGATCTCGTCGAACACCAGCAGCACGCCGTGCTCGTCGCAGGCCTCGCGCAGCACCCGCAGATACGCGGGGGAGTGGAACCGCATCCCGCCGGCTCCCTGCACCACCGGCTCCACGATCACCGCGGCCAGTTCTTCGGCGTGCCGCCCGACCAGCTCGCGCAACCGCAGCGCGTACGGCTCCTCGTACTCGGCCGGCGGCGTGTCCGCGAACACCTGACGGGGCAGCACACCGGTCCACAGGTCGTGCATCCCGCCGTCGGGGTCGCACACCGACATCGGGTTCCAGGTGTCGCCGTGATAGCCGCCGCGCCAGGTCAGCAGCCGCTGCTTGGCCGGGCGGCCGAGCGAGCGCCAGTACTGCAGGCACATCTTCACCGCGACCTCGACCGACACCGAGCCGGAGTCGGCGAGGAACACATGCTCGAGTCCCTCTGGCGACATGTCGACAAGGAGCTTCGCCAGCCGGACGGCGGGCTCGTGCGTGAGCCCGCCGAACATGACGTGGCTCATCCGCCCGAGCTGCTCACGGGCCGCCTCGTTGAGGACGGGGTGGTTGTAGCCGTGGATCGCCGACCACCACGAGGACATCCCGTCGACCAGCTCGCCCGAGCCGTCGGCCGGGCGCAGCCGGACCCCGCTCGCCGACTCCACGACGAGTGGTTCGCCGCGCCCGGGCATCGGGCCGTACGGATGCCACACATGCCGCCGGTCGAGTTCCAGCAGCTCGGGCACGCTGAGGCCGGGCAGGTCAGGCATTGGGCGCGAGATCCGTTCCGGCGCCCCGGCGGCGCACCGCGACCAGGTCGGTGCGCGCCTCGTTCTCCACGGGCTCCGGCGCGGACGGGGTACCGCAGACCCCGCCGCCCTCGTGCGATCCGCAGCCGCCGCCCTCGTGCGATCCGCAGCCCGCCTCCGCCTGTGACCCGCACCCGGCGCCGGCGTGGGAGCCGCAGCCGCCCGCGGCCGCCGCCCGGTGCTCCGGCAGGGTCACCTGCTCGGCGCCCTCCACCTCGAACCCGGCGTCCGCGATCATCTCCAGGTCGGCCTTGCCCGCCTGACCCTCACTGGTCAGGTAGTCGCCCAGGAAGATGGAGTTGGCCAGGTTCAGGGCCAGGGGCTGCATGGTGCGCAGGTGGACCTCGCGGCCGCCCGCGATGCGCACCTCGGCGTCCGGGCAGACGAAGCGGACCATCGCGAGAATGCGCAGACAGCGCTGCGGGGTGAGGTTCCACTCCTTGGCGAGCGGGGTTCCCTCGAACGGGATCAGGAAGTTCACCGGAACGGAGTCCGGGTCGAGCTCGCGCAGCGAGAAGACGACGTCCACCAGGTCCTCGTCGCTCTCGCCCATGCCGGCGATCAGCCCGGAGCAGGCGGACAGTCCGGCGGCGTGCGCCTTGTTCACCGTGTCCACCCGGTCGGCGTACGTGTGGGTGGTGGTGATGTCCCCGTACGTGGCCTCGGAGGTGTTCAGGTTGTGGTTGTAGGCGTCCGCGCCCGCCTCGCGCAGCCGTTCGGCCTGGCCGTCGGAGAGCAGGCCGAGACAGGCGCACACCTCGACGTTCTCGTGCTGGTCCTTGATGGTCCGGATGGTCTCGGAGACCCGGTCCACGTCCCGGTCCGTGGGGCCGCGCCCGGACGCCACCAGGCACACCCGCTTGGCGCCGCCGGCCAGGCCGGCGGCGGCGGCCTCGGAGGCCTCGCCGGGCTTGAGCCAGGTGTACTTGAGGATGCCGGCGGTGGAGCCCAGCCGCTGGGAGCAGTAGGAACAGTCCTCCGGGCACAGGCCGGACTTGAGGTTGACCAGATAGTTGAGTTTCACGCGCCGGCCGAACCAGTGCCGGCGCACCTTGCCGGCCGCGGCCACCACATCGAGCAGGTCGTCGTCGGAGGTGGCGAGCACGGCGAGAGCCTCGTCGCGGGTCGGCGACTCGCGCCGAAGCCCCTTGTCCACCAGCGTGTTCAGCAGGTCCATGAGGCACGATCCTGTCCTACGGGACCGCCTCGGGCCAAGGAGAGTTTGCACAACGGAGACGGTTCACCGTGTGGGTATTGCCACACCCTGGGCGGGCGGCCGTGCGGCTAGTGTCTGTCCGCTACCTACAAAAGCCCCGGAGGACCCATGGCGTTCGGCTGGATCGACGAGCAGGCCGAGGCGCGCCGTCGCGCCGGACTGGTACGGACTCTGCGCCCCCGCCCCGCCGACTCGCCGCTGCTGGACCTGGCGAGCAACGACTACCTGGGTCTCGCCCACCATCCCGAGGTCGCCGAGGGGGCCGCCGGGGCCGCCCGGACCTGGGGCGGCGGGTCCACCGGTTCCCGGCTGGTCACCGGAACCACCGAGCTGCACACCGAGCTGGAGCGGGAACTCGCGGACTTCTGCGGCTTCGAGGCGGCCCTGGTCTTCTCCTCCGGCTACGCCGCCAACCTGGCCGCGGTCACCGCGCTGGGCCCGCACGGGTCCCTGATCGTGTCCGACGCGGGCAACCACGCCTCGCTCATCGACGGCTGCCGGCTCGCCCGGGGCGCCACCCAGGTGGTCGGGCACGCCGACCCGGAGGCCGTCGGCAAGGCTCTCGGCACGCACCCCGGACCGGCGATCGTCGTCTCCGACACGGTGTTCTCCGTCGACGGCGACGCGGCACCGCTGGCCGCCCTGGCCGAGGCGTGCCGCGAGCAGGGCGCGGGCCTCGTCGTGGACGACGCGCACGGCCTCGGGGTGCTGGGCGACGGCGGCCGGGGCGCCCCGGCCGCCGCCGGGCTGGCGGGCGCCGGCGACGTGGTCGTCACGGCCACACTGTCGAAGTCGCTGGGCAGCCAGGGCGGTGTGGTGCTCGGACCGGCCCGGGTCATCGCCCATCTGGTCAACGCGGCCCGCACGTTCATCTTCGACACGGGTCTCGCCCCCGCGGCCGTGGGCGCCGCGCTCGCGGCGCTGCGGCTGCTGCGGCGCGAGCCGTCGCGGGCGGAGCGGGCCCGCGCGGTCGCCGCCGAACTGCACGCACGTCTGACCGCCGCGGGTCTGGAGGCGGTGCGACCGGACGCCGCGGTGGTCTCCGTGCGGGCCCCGTCCCCGGAGCAGGCCGTGCGCTGGGCGGCCGACTGCCGTACGGCAGGCCTGGCCGTGGGCTGTTTCCGTCCTCCTTCCGTGCCCGACGGCATCTCGAGGCTGCGGCTGACCGCCCGCGCGGACCTCTCCGGGGCCGAGATCGAACGCGCTGTACGTGTGATTCGCGAGGCGCGACCATGAGTCGGCGTGACACGGCCGCACATCTTGCGAAAGTGATCGGATCTGATCAGTAGGGGTCGGTCCGCTGATCGGTGGTCAGGTCGGGTTCGACCAGCTCACCGGAGTGTGCCCACGAAACCCGCCCAGCTCTCGGGGGAGAAGAGCAGCGCGGGTCCTGCGGGGGCCTTGGAGTCGCGCACGGCGAGCAGTCCGGCCCACGGGCCGGAGCGCGGCCGGGCCGTCTCCACGCAGTTGTTCGCTCCCGTGCTGTAGCTGCTGCGCAGCCACCGCGCCTCGGGCAGATCGGTACTGGCTGGGACGTTCCGAGGCAGTGCTGTCATGGTGCCTCCTTACGCGCCGTCACCTATCCCGGCGATGTAGTCCAACGATTCCTCGGGTGAAAGGGCGTGGAACTGAAGGGTGTCGAAGGCCTCGGCGTAGGCCATGAGGTCTTCTTTCCGTTCCAGGTAGAGGCTACTCGTCAACTGGTCGAGAACAACCACGTCCAGATCAGAAGTGCTCGGAAATGAGAAAATAACGAAAGGCCCGGTGAGGCCGACATGCGCCCCCGACGCGAACGGCAGTACCTGGAGCCGTACTTGGGGCAGCCGCGCCGCCTCCACCAGCCGTTCCAGCTGCCGCGCCATCACCTCGGGGCCGCCGACCTCGCGCCGGAGCACCGCCTCGTCCAGTACCGCGGTCAGCTCCAGCGGCGGCTCGGAGCGGAGCACGTCCTGCCTCGCCAGCCGCACCTCCACCAGGGCGTCCAGCCGTTCCTCGTCCACTCCCTCCACCGCCGCCCGGGTCACCGCGCGAGCGTATTCGGGCGTCTGCAGAAGGCCGGGAACCACCGTGGTCTCCAGGGTGCGCATCCCGCTCGCCTGCGACTCCAGGCTGATGAAGTCGCGGTAGGTTGGCGGCAGGACCCCCCGGTAGGCGTGCCACCAGCGGTTGCGGCCGCCCGCGTCCTCCGAGCCCGTCAACATCAGCAGCATGTCGCGCAGTTGCCGGTCCCGGACCTCGTAGGCGTCGAGGAGTAACCGCACGTCGGCCGGTCTCACCCCGCTGGCGCCGGTCTCGATGCGGCTCACCTTCGACTGGTGCCAGCCCACCAGAAGAGCCGCCTCGCCACTGGTGAGCCCGGCCCCGGTGCGCAGCGCGCGCAGTTCGGCGCCCAGCTTGCGGCGCCGCACCGCGGGACCGTTCTGCATGGAAACTCCTTACTCCTTCCGGGCCGCCCGGATACGGTCTCGCGTCGCAGAGTTCACCGCTTCGGGCGACAGATATATGCATATCTTGGTGGATCGCTCCCCTGACCGGCCCGGTGGTGGCAGTCTGGCGAAGAAGCACCAGTCCGGGACCGTACTCGAACCATCCGCTCCTCGTCGGACTGCGGTCCCGTGGGAAAGGGACGACGTCGCCATGGCAGACCACCTGGAAGCATCCGTCACTCTGCCGAGCGATCCCGCCTCGGTCTCCGCGGCCCGTTCCTACGTGGTGGGCACCCTCGCGGAGTGGGGCCTGCCGTCGGACACCGACGTGGCCGACACCGTGCGGCTCATCGTCTCCGAACTCGCCACCAACGCCGTGCAGCACACCTTCGGTCAGTCACCCACTTTCACGGTCGACATCGCGCTGGACCGTGACGAACACCTGCGCATCGGCGTCACGGACAGTCATCCGCGCTTTCCCAAGAGACTGCCCGCCGCCGTGCAGCAGGACAACGGGCGCGGCATGGTCATCATCCGCTGGCTCACCGCCGAGTGCGGCGGCAGACTCCGCGTACGTCCCACCCGCGAAGGCGGCAAGACGGTGTCGATCGAACTGCCGTGGACCCTCCAGGGGGAGCAGCTCACGACGGCCGGGCAGCAGGAGCCCTAGAACCGGCACCTGGAAACCCTGGAAGGGGAGCCCCGGAAGCCGGGGAACCAGGGCACGGTGCGCGGCCCCGTGGCCGGCCCCCGCGGCCCGGCAAGCCGCCGGACGCGGCTGCGCCGCCCCGGGCCGCCCGCGTGCTTCAGGCGGGCACCGGGACGGCGCCGACGGTCAGGGGGAGCGGCCCGGCTGCTGGAGCCGCTCCGGGGCTGGGCGGGTCAGCTGACCCGGCCGTACCAGACGCTCCGGGTCCAGATCTTCTCGAGCCGCACCACGGCGCCGGTCTTCGGGGCGTGCCAGATCTTGCCCTTCCCGGCGTAGATGCCGACGTGGTAAACGCTGGATCCATAGTGGAAGAAGACCAGGTCACCGGCCCTGCGGTGGCCGGCGGAGATATGACGGGTCCGGTTGTACTGCTGGGCCGCCGTGCGCGGCAGCTTCTTGCCCGCCTTCTTGAACGAGTAGAGCGTCAGACCCGAGCAGTCGAACCGGCGCGGACCGGTTGCCCCGTACTGGTAAGGGGAGCCCTTCTTGGAGGCGGCGATGTGCAGGGCCTTGGTCGCCATGGTGGCGGCCGAGGCCTCGCCGGCCAGGCCGGGCACAGCGATGGAGCCGCCCACCGCGGCAAGCGTAAGAGCCGAGGCCGTACCGGCCCTGGCCATCATCGACGGGACACGATTCAGCGCAGTCATGCGCAACCCTTCGTCAGCCGCCTGTGAAGGATGACCTGTCGGATTCGGGCTGGCGAAGTTGCCCGGCCGCGTTGCCGCGGCTTCACCCCAAGGGCTGCTCGGCACGACCGTCCGTCTGCGACGAACGTCCGTCCCGGCGACCCGTCTTGCCTGGGTCCTCCACTCCTGCCGATCCACTCCTGTCGACCGGTCATCCGGGCGGCGGCAGGACTCGGCGTCCGCACGGATCGCCCCGCCGCGGTGGCGGGGGCTTGTCGTCAGACAGGGATCTTCACTCACAGGTGTCCGAAAATCCCAACGGAACCGGGGATTTGTGGCGTTACTCACCACTCATCCGTTCGGGTGGACAGTGCTCCGTTCGAGTTGCCGTCAACTATCGTGCGTAGCCCCGGACCTGGGGCGGAGCACCTCGGCGCACATCCGGTACCCGCCGATCGCGCAAGTCGGGGAGTCAGAAAAAAAGCCCGGAGATACTCCGGCCGGGGGTACGTCGTTCGGGCCGTTTCAACTCCGCGCCGGGCGGACCGTCGACGACGAGGTCCACCCGGCGCGGGAATCGGCGTCCGGGTCAGCCCACACAGTCGGGCGGGAGCACGACGCGCGCGGTACGGCGCTCACCGTCGAGCACCCGCAGGGCCCGTGCCAGCGTCTCCCCGTGCAGCTCCGTCTCGCCCCGCCGGTGCATCAGCGCGAGCGCGTCGCGCAGCTCGGCCGCCTTGCGTACCAGGGCCTGCGCCGCGCGCAGCCCGCTGTAGGTGTCTCCCGGCCGCGCCGGGTTGATCCGGCCGAGCAGGTCGGCCGCCTCCAGGTAACGGTCGATCAGCTCGCCCTCGGCCCTGGTCAGCGCGGGCAGCGGCGGCAGCTCCGGTGGCAGCATCGGCGGGTCACTCCGCCCGCTCGGCGCCGGGACCGGCCTTGCGGCTCGGGACGACACCGTCCACCAGGCCGTACGCCAGCGCGCCCGGCGCGTCCAGCACCAGGTCCCGCTCCAGGTCCTGGCCGATCTGCTCCGGAGTGCGCCCGGTGTGCCGGACCAGCATCCCCTCCATCAGCGCCCGCGCCCGGGTCAGCTCCCCGGCCTGGATGAGGAGGTCGCTCGGCTGCCCCTGGGCCGGCTCGGGCAGCGCGGGCTGCTCGAGCACCACGCGCGCTCCCGGCAGGATGAAGCGTTTGCCCGGGGTGCCGGCCGCGAGCAGGACGGCGGCGGTGGAGGCGGCCTGGCCCAGGCAGTAGGTCTCCACGTCGCAGTGGACGTAGCGCATCGTGTCGTAGACGGCCGTCATGGCGCCGAACGAGCCGCCGGGGCAGTTGAGGTACAGCGTGATGTCGCGGTCCGGCGCGGCGTGTTCGAGGTGCATGAACTGGGTGATCACGTCGGTCGCCGCGGTGTCGTCGAGGGGTGTCCCGAGGAAGATCACCCGGCTCTCGAACAGCTTCGAGTACGGATCGAGCGTGCGGTGCCCGCCCGTACTCGTGCGTTCGGTGAACTCGGGCAGGACGTGGCGGGCGGACGGTCGTGCCATGGGCGTACCCCTCCTCGCGACGGGACCTCCGACGGCCCCGCGTCTGTACAAAATGTACAGGAAGTACGTGACGTTATGATGGGGCCATGGCCTACGAGATTCCGGTGACGCAAGCCAGGGCTGAGTTCGCCGATCTGATCAACCGGGTGGTGTACGGCGGTGAGCGCGTCGTCGTGACGCGGCACGGCAAGCCGCTCGTCGCACTGGTCTCGGCCGCCGATCTGGAGCACCTGGACGCTCTCGAGGAGCCGGCCGAGGAGGAGATCGTCAGCTCCGTGTCCAAGGTGGGCGAGCCCGCGCCCGCGGCCCGGGAGCGGCACCGGTTCGGTATCGCCGCCGAGCACCGGGGGCCCGGCGTCTCCTAGCCCCTCGCGCGCGGACGGCTCGTCAACGCGCGCGTACGGAGCAGTCCATCGAGTGGTCATGGGCCGATCAAAGGCTGGTTAACGTCGTTGAAACTCCGGCGAACTAGCCTGCCGATCCACGCCACCAGGGGTTTTTCTGCCCGCGTTGATCACCATCGGGGCAATTTGTCCGCGTGTTACATCTGTCCCCGTCGCGGTGGCTGCGGCAACCGGACCCCGCACGGTCCGGAGCGAGGACTGTGAGGTGGGACGTGCAACTGACCCCGCACGAGCAAGAGCGGCTGCTGATCCATGTGGCGGCCGACGTCGCCGAGAGGCGCCGGGCCCGCGGACTGCGGCTCAACCACCCCGAGGCGGTCGCCCTCATCACCTCGCACATCCTCGAGGGCGCACGGGACGGCCGTACCGTCGCCGAGCTGATGTCCTCCGGCCGGGGGCTCCTCACCCGTGACGACGTCATGGACGGCATCCCGGAGATGATCCACGACGTACAGGTCGAGGCCACTTTCCCGGACGGCACCAAGCTCGTCACCGTGCACGAGCCGATCGTCTGAGGGGGCCCGCGATGATTCCCGGAGAAGTCCTGTTCGCGGACGGCCCCGTCGTCTGCAACGAGGGCCGCGAGGTCACCCGCCTCACCGTTCTCAACGCCGCCGACCGGCCGGTCCAGATCGGCTCCCACTACCATTTCGCCGAGGCCAACCCCGGCCTGGAGTTCGACCGCGCCGCCGCGCACGGCAAGCGGCTGAACGTCGCCGCCGGCACCGCCGTGCGCTTCGAACCCGGTATCCCCGTCGACGTGGAACTCGTGCCCCTGGCCGGCGCCCGGATCGTGCCCGGACTGCGCGGCGCGACCGGAGGTGCCCTGGATGCCTGAGATCTCCCGCGCCGCGTACGCCGACCTGTTCGGCCCCACCACCGGCGACCGCATCCGGCTTGCCGACACCGATCTGCTGATCGAGATCGAGGAGGACCGCTCCGGCGGGCCCGGACTCGCCGGGGACGAGGCGGTCTTCGGCGGTGGCAAGGTCATCCGAGAGTCCATGGGCCAGTCCCGGGCCACCCGCGCCGAGGGGACCCCCGACACCGTCATCACCGGAGTGGTCGTCCTCGACCACTGGGGCATCGTCAAGGCCGACGTCGGCATCCGCGACGGCCGGATCACCGGCATCGGCAAGGCCGGCAACCCGGACACCATGGACGGCGTCCACCCCGACCTGGTGATCGGCCCGGAGACCGAGGTCATCGCCGGCAACGGGCGGATCCTCACCGCGGGTGCGATCGACGCCCATGTGCACTTCATCTGCCCGCAGATCGCCGACGAGGCGCTGGCCGCGGGCATCACCACCCTGGTCGGCGGCGGCACCGGCCCCGCCGAGGGCTCCAAGGCGACCACCGTGACGCCCGGCCCCTGGCACCTGGCCCGGATGCTCGCCGCGCTGGAGCAGTACCCGCTCAACATCGGCCTGCTGGGCAAGGGCAACACGGTCTCGCACGAGGCGATGCTCTCCCAGATCCGCGGCGGCGCCCTCGGGCTCAAACTGCACGAGGACTGGGGTTCCACCCCGGCCGTCATCGACGCCTCGCTGACCGTGGCCGACCGGACCGGCGTCCAGGTCGCCATCCACACCGACACCCTGAACGAGGCCGGATTCGTCGGCGACACGCTCGCCGCGATCGCCGGGCGGGGCATACACGCCTACCACACCGAGGGCGCGGGCGGCGGACACGCGCCGGACATCATGACGGTCGTCTCCGAGCCGCACGTGCTGCCGAGTTCGACGAACCCGACCCGGCCCTTCACCGTCAACACCGCCGAGGAACACCTCGACATGCTGATGGTCTGCCACCACCTGAACCCGGCGGTCCCGGAGGACCTGGCCTTCGCCGAGTCCCGCATCCGGCCCTCCACCATCGGCGCCGAGGACGTCCTGCACGACCTGGGGGCGATCTCCATCATCTCCTCGGACTCGCAGGCCATGGGCCGGGTCGGCGAGGTCGTGCTGCGCACCTGGCAGACCGCCCACGTCATGAAGCGGCGGCGCGGCGCGCTGCCCGGCGACGGCCGGGCGGACAACCACCGGGTGCGGCGCTACGTCGCCAAGTACACGATCAACCCGGCGCTCGCCCAGGGCCTCGCCCGGGAGATCGGCTCGGTGGAGACCGGCAAGCTCGCCGACCTGGTGCTGTGGGAACCGGCGTTCTTCGGCGTCAAGCCCCTCCTCGTCATCAAGGGCGGCCAGATCGCGTACGCGCAGATGGGCGACGCCAACGCCTCCATCCCCACCCCGCAACCCGTCCTGCCCCGCCCGATGTACGGGGCGACCGGACGGGCGCCGGCCGGGAACTCGTTCAACTTCGTGGCACCGCTCGCCGTCGAGGACGGGCTGCCGGAGCGGCTCGGGCTCGGCAAGCGGTTCGTCGCCATCGACTCGACGCGGCAGGTCACCAAGGCCGACATGCGGGAGAACGACGCGCGACCGCGGGTGCGGGTCGACCCGGACAGCTTCGCCGTGCACATCGACGGTGAGCTGGTCGAGGCGACTCCGGCCGCCGAACTGCCCATGGCCCAGCGCTACTTCCTCTTCTGATGTCCAGGGCTGCACTGCTCGTCCTGGCAGACGGCCGGTTTCCCGCCGGAGGGCACGCGCACTCCGGCGGGGCGGAGGCCGCCGTCAAGGCGGGCCGGATCACCTCCGCCGCGAGCCTGGAGGACTTCTGCCGCGGCCGGCTGCACACCGCCGGGCTGGTCGCGGGCGCGCTCGCGGCGGCGGCCGTCCTGTGCGTCGACCCGTGGGAGCTGGACGCGGCCGCGGACGCCCGCACGCCCTCGCCCGCGCTGCGCGCGGCCGCGCGCCGGCTCGGGCGGCAGTTGCTGCGGGCCGCCCGGGCCTGCTGGCCCTGCGAGGAACTCGACGCGCTGGCAAGGGAGTTCCCCAAGGGCGCCCACCAGCCGGTCGTGCTCGGCCTCGCCGCCCGCGCGGCCGGTCTCGAACCCGGGGACGCGGCGTACTGCGCGGCATACGAGAGCGTCAGCGGGCCGGCCACGGCGACGGTGCGGCTGCTGAGCCTCGATCCGTTCGACGCGACCGGTGTGCTGGCGCGGCTGGCCCCGGAACTGGACCGGGTCGTGGACCGGGCGGTGGCGGCCGCGCGGAGGGTCCCCGACGAGGGCACGGACGAGTTGCCGGCCGGGTCGGGACCGCTGCTGGAGGCCGGTGCCGAGTGGCATGCGGCCTGGCCCGTGCGGCTGTTCGCGTCCTGAGGAACCGTCATCCCCGCTACCACTCGCCGCCCGCCGGGGGCACTGCCCCTCGGTCAGGGCGTCTCGGACAGGAGCCGTACATGCACCTCGACCACACCCACCAGGGCCCCTCCGCCGTGAGCGCCGACGCCCACAAGCCCGACGGGACCCGGCGAGCCCTGCGCATCGGGCTCGGCGGTCCGGTCGGGTCCGGGAAGACCGCTACCGTCGCCGCGCTCTGCCGTGCCCTGCGCGAGGAACTGTCACTGGCCGTCGTCACCAACGACATCTACACCCGTGAGGACGCCGAGTTCCTGCTCCGGGAAGCCGTGCTGCCGCCCGAGCGGATCGCGGCCGTGGAGACCGGCGCCTGCCCGCACACCGCGATCCGCGACGACATCTCCGCGAACCTCGAGGCGGTGGAGGACCTGGAGGAGGCGGCAGGGCCGCTGGACCTGATCCTCCTGGAGTCCGGCGGGGACAACCTCACCGCGACCTTCTCCAGGGGACTCGTCGACGCGCAGATCTTCGTGATCGACGTGGCCGGCGGCGACGACATCCCGCGCAAGGGCGGGCCCGGCGTCACCACCGCCGACCTGCTCGTCGTCAACAAGACCGACCTGGCGCCGTACGTCGGCTCCGACCTCGCCCGGATGGCCGCCGACGCCAAGGCGCAGCGGGCCGAACTCCCGGTGATCCTGCAGTCGTTGCGGGACGAAGCGGGAGTCTCGGAGGTGGCGGCGTGGGTGCGGGGGCGGCTGGCCGCGTGGACGGCGTGACGGCGGCCGGGGTCCGGGCGGAGGCGCGGATCGTCGCCCGGAGCGACGGACGGGGCGGCACCGCCCTGCCCGTGCTGGACGGCGAGGGTCCGCTCGCGCTGCGCCGCGTCCGGGCGAGAGGCGACGAGGCGCGGGTGATGGTCGTCGGCGCGATGAGCGGCCCGCTCGGCGGCGACGACTTCCGGTTGCGGGCGCGGGTGGCCGAGGGCGCCCGGCTGCACGTCGGCTCGGCCGCCGCCACCATCGCGCTGCCGGGCCAGCACAAGGGCGAGGCACGCTACGACGTACGGCTCGACGTCGCCGCGGGCGCCGAGCTCAGCTGGTGCCCGGAGCAGCTCATCTCGGCCGGCGGCAGCGACCTGCACGTCACCACCCGGGCCGAACTCGTCGTCGGGGCACGGCTCGTGCTGCGCGAGGAGCAGGTGCTCGGGCGGGCCGGTGAGGAACCCGGACGGCTGACCAGCCGGCTCACCGTGCGGCTCGCCGGCCGGACCCTGCTGGACCAGGAGCTGAGCTGCGGGCCCGGAGCGCCGGGCGGCTGGGACGGCCCGGCCGTACTCGGCGGCCACCGGGCAGTGGGACAACTGGTCGTGGTGCGACCCGAGTTCGCGGAGCAGCCGCCCGGCGCGCGGGTACTGGGGGAGCACGCCGCGCTGATGCCGCTCGCCGGACCGGCGGTGCTCGTCGGTGCCGTCGCCCCCGACGCGCTGAAGTTGCGGCGGCTCCTCGACGAGGCACTCGCCCTGTTCGCCTAGTTGTTCCGCTCAGGAGACGCACTGATCCGTTTATCGGATTGGTAAAGAAGATCCGCCTCCTCTGTTCTCAGGTGGCTCACAGCCGCGAGGATCCCCGTCTGACCACTCGCAGCGATGTGCAATGGGAGCCCACTTGAGGGACAACAGACCGAAGAGCCGCCTGCTGGCGCTCAGTTCGGCCGGAGCGCTCGTTACGGCGACCCTGATAGCCGGCGCGGTGTCGGCGCCCGCGGCCAGCGCCGACAGCCGCCACGGACGGGACCGCGAGGCCGTCGGCGCCGAGATCGCCGCCGCCCGCGCCGCCAAGGCCGGCATCGACTGGCGGGACTGCCCCGCCGACTGGGGGCTGGAGAAGCCCATCCAGTGCGGCTGGGTCTCCGTGCCGCTCGACTACAGCAAGCCCAACGGCAAGCAGATCGAGCTCGCCGTCGACCGCATCGGCAACACGGGAACCGAGAAGGAGCGCCAGGGCGCGCTCGTCTACAACCCCGGCGGTCCCGGTGGCTCCGGCCTGCGCTTCCCGCGCCGGGTCACCACCAAGAACGCCGTCTGGGCGAACGCGGCGAAGGCCTACGACTTCGTGGGCTTCGACCCGCGCGGCGTCGGCCACTCGGCGCCCATCTCCTGCGTGGACCCGCAGGAGTTCGTCAAGGCGCCCAAGGCCGACCCGGTGCCGGACACCGAGGCCGACAAGACCGCCCAGCGCAAGCTCGCCCGTGCGTACGCGCAGGGCTGCGCCGAGCACAGCGGCACCATGCTGCCGCACATGACCACGCCGAACACCGCCCGCGACCTGGACGTCATCCGCGCCGCGCTCGGTGAGCGCAAGCTCAACTACCTCGGCGTCTCCTACGGCACCTACCTCGGCGCCGTCTACGGCACCCTCTTCCCGGGCCACCTGCGCCGCATGGTCGTGGACAGCGTGGTGAACCCGTCGAAGCGGAGCATCTGGTACCAGGCCAACCTGGACCAGGACGTCGCCTTCGAGGGCCGCTGGGAGGACTGGGAGGACTGGGTCGCCGCCAACGACGCCGCCTTCCACCTGGGCACCACCCGCGCCGCCGTCCAGGCCAAGTGGCTCGAACTGCGCGCGACCGCCAAGAAGAGCCCCCTCGGCGGGGTCGTCGGCCCGGCCGAGCTGATCTCGTTCTTCCAGAGCGCCCCGTACTACGACTCCTCGTGGGTGCCGGTCGCCTCGGTGTTCAGCAAGTACGTCGCCGGTGACACCCAGGCCCTCGTCGACGCCGCCGCCCCGGACATGGCGGACACGGCCGGCAACGCCGCCTCGGAGAACAGCAACGCCGTCTACACCGCCGTCGAGTGCGCCGACGCCAAGTGGCCCACCAGCTGGAGCAAGTGGGACCGGGACAACACCCGGCTCCACCGGGACCACCCGTTCATGACCTGGGCCAACGCCTGGATGAACCTGCCCTGCGCCACCTGGCCGGCCAAGCAGCGCACGCCCGTCGAGGTGGGCACCCACCGCGGCCTTCCGCAGGTGCTGATCGTCCAGTCGACGCATGACGCCGCCACCCCCTACGAGGGCGCCGTCGAACTGCACAAGCGGTTCAAGGGCTCCCGCCTCATCACCGAGCGGGACGCGGGCTCCCACGGTGTGACCGGCCTGGTCAACCCGTGCATCAACGAGCGCGTCGACGCCTATCTCCTCGGCGGCAAGCTGGACGCCGCCGACGTCACCTGCGCGCCGCACGCGACGCCCAAGCCGTAGCCGGCGGTTCGGACAACAGGGGCGGCCGGGTCTCCCGGCCGCCCCTTCGTCATGCCTCCGCCAGCCAGGCGTCCTCGGCCGCGTAGTCGAAGGGACCGGGGTACGCCCGCGCCATGACCGGGAAGCGCTCCCGCCAGTCGCCGTCACGCAGCGCACCCGTCAGCCACTCGACCGTCTCCGGCAGGCTGTCCGGGTAGGACACCACCGGCCGGTAGCCCAACTCCCGTTCGGCGGCGGACATGTCGAAGACCACCGGCAACGGCACCGACCACGGGCTCCCGCCCACGGTCCCGCCGGGCGGCGGGCCGTCCAGCAGCGTCGTCTCCGTCTCCACGCCCATGACCGTGTCGATCGCCGCCCCGATCTCCGCCGCCGTGGGCGCCTCGCCGTCACAGGCGTTGAGCACCCGGGACCCCGGCCGGGCCGCCGCCAGCCGCACCAGCTCGGCGATGTTCCGGGCGCTCGCCGGATGGAAGCGGCTCTCCCCGCGGTACGCGAGCACCCGACGGCGCCTGCCGTCCAGGTTCCGCTTCACGAAGTACAGCTCGCGGGGGAGCGGGCTGAACGGACCGTGCACCGCGCCCGCCCGCAGCACGGTCGTCGGCAACTCCGCCTCAGAAAAGCGCAGTTCGTGTTCCATTGCCGCCTTGCGGGTGGCGTAGGTCGCCGTGCCCGGCGCCACCACCGGCTGGGACTCGGGCACCGGCACCGGATACACCGGGAAGCCGTCCGGCTCGCCGGTGGTGTCGAAGCCCCGCCCAGCGCCGTCCTCGTACACCGCCACACTGGAGACGACGACCACGGCGCCGATCCGGTCGGCGAGGGAGGTCAACTGCCGTGCGTGCGAGGCGTCGTACGCCACCATGTCGACCACGAGGTCGCACCCGCCGCCCACCACGGCGGCGAGCGCGGCGTCGTCGGACCGGTCCAGCCGTACCACCCGCACGCCGGAGTCCCACGCCTCGTCCCGGCCGCCGCCCCGGGAGGCGGCCGTCACCTCCCAGCCGTCCCGTGCCAGCGCCGTCACCACCGGACGGCCGATCTGCCCGCTCGCCCCGATCACCACTGCCCTCTTCATGCGGCGAGCCTAAGCGCGGGTCAGGCCCGGGTCCGTACTGTTCTGCCGAGGGCAGAGGTCAGCCGAACGGCGTCCGGGGGAACTTGCGTTCCTTCTTCGCGTCCGTCTGCTCCGCCTTGACCACCGCCGCGTACCGGTCGACGTACTCCTGCTCGGAGAGCGAGAGGATCGCGTACATGATCTCGTCGGTGACGGCCCGCAGCACGGCCTTCTCCTTCTCCATGCCGGCGTAGCGCGAGAAGTCGAGCGGCTCGCCGAAGCGGATCTTGACGGGGCGGATACGGGGCACGACCTTGCCCGGCGGCTGCGCCTCGAAGGTGCCGATCATCGCGCAGGGCACGACCGGCACTCCGGCCCTCAGTGCCATGACCGCGACCCCGACCTTGCCCTTGTACAGCCGGCCGTCGTGCGACCGGGTCCCCTCCGGGTAGATGCCGAGCAGCTCGCCCTTGCCGAGCACCCCGAGCCCCTCGCGGATCGCGGCCTGCCCCGCCTCCTTGCCCGTGCGGTCCACCGGGATCTGCCCGGCGCTGCGGAAGAAGAACGCGGTGAGCCGGCCCTTGACGCCCGGCCCGGTGAAGTACTCGGCCTTGGCGAGGAAGGTGATGCGCCGCTTCAGGATCGCCGGCATCAGGAAGTGGTCCGAGAAGGACAGATGGTTCCCCGCGACGATCGCCGGACCCGACGCCGGCACATGCTCCAGCCCCTCGATCCGGGGCCGGAAGACCAGCCTGAGCACGGGGCCCAGGAGGACGTACTTGAGTAGGTAGTAGAACAACGGGTCGCTCCTCACTCCTGGCGGACTGGCTCAACCACCGCGTTCTTGCACGTCATTCGGGCTGTCGTGGGATGTCAGTGTAGGTGCAGGCGCGGCCGTCCGGCACCGGTGCGGACCGTGTCGGATCCGGCCCTGACCGGCTGCCCCGAACGGGTGCTGCCCGAACGCCGGAGGGCCGCGGGCGTCCCCCTCGCGGCACGATCGCTCCGGCACGAAGCGCCAGGAGCCGACCGCCCCCGGCGGGCGCGGGGCTGCCTATAGTCAGTCGGATGACCAATTCAGTGGACCGTCGGGCACAGGCGTCGCGCAAGCGGCAGCGGCTCACCGCTGCGGCGGCCCGGGTGCTGCACGAACAGGGAGTCGAACGCACCACCCTCGCCGACATCGCGGGCGCGGCCGACGTCCCCGTCGGCAACGTCTACTACTACTTCAAGACCAAGGACGAGCTGATCCGGGCCGCGCTGGCCGAGCACGGCGCGCGGCTGGACGAGCTCACCGGCCGTCTTGAGCGGACGGCCGACCCGCGCGACCGCCTGAAGGCCCTGGTCCAGGCCTGGGTCGGGCAGCGGGACGTCATCGCCCGCCACGGCTGCCCCACCGGCTCGCTGGCCACCGAACTCGGCAAGCGCGCCGACGGAGCCCTGGGCGCGGAGGCCGGGGCGGTGTTGCGCCGGCTGCTTGACTGGGCCGCCGGCCAGTTCCGCGAGCTGGTCCTGTCCGGCCCGGAGGACCTCGCCCTCACCCTCGTCTCCGGCTGCCAGGGCATGTCGCTCATGGCCAACGCCCTGCGCGACCCGGACGTCATGACCCGTGAGGGCGCCCGGCTGCGGCGCTGGCTGGACTCGCTCGGCGCTCAGGGCGCGCCCGTCGCGGGCAGCTCCAGACGCAGTTCGTAGCCGCCGTCCGCCGTCGGTCCCGAGGTGATGGTGCCGCCGAGGAGCGAGGCGCGCTGGCCCAGGCTGACGAGGCCGTAGTGCGAGCTGGGCAGAGGGAGCCCGGGGCGGGTCGGCGCGGAGTTCGTCACCGTGACGCGCACGGTGCCGTCCTGGTGGCCGAGGCAGACGGCCGCGGCGGCGCCCGGGGCGTGCTTACGGATGTTGGTCAGGGCCTCCTGGACGGTGCGGTAGACGGCTCGCTGCACGGTCGGCGGCAGGTCCTCCGGCAGATCCATCCGCAGCTTGGTCTCGATGCCGCTGCCCGCGACGAGCTGCTGGAGGTCGGCCAGGGACGGCTGGGGGGTCAGCTCGGTCGGGCGGCCGCCGGAGGCCCGCAGGACGTTGACCATGTGCCGCAGCTCGTCCAGGGTCTGGACGCTCAGCCGCCGGATCGTGGCCGCCGCGTCCTTGGCCTCCGGGTCCCGGCTGCCCACCTGCAGTGCGCCCGCCCGCACCGCGATCAGGCTCACCTGGTGGGAGACCACGTCGTGCATCTCGCGGGCGAGCTGCGCGCGTTCCTTGGACAGCGCGGCCTGGGCGGTCAGCAGCTGTTCGTGGTCGCGGGCCTCGGAGATCTCGGTGAGCCGCAGCGACAGATCACGCCGGGTCTGGACGAGCTGGCCGAGGAACACGGGAGCGGCGGCCATCGCCGCGGTGTAGGTCAGGGTGATCAGGGTCGACGTGCCCAGCAGGTCTATCGCGGGCGACGGCCATCGGGTGACGTCGCTGAACGTGAACGCCAGGGCGCACAGGGCCAGCATCAGGCGGTGGCGGGTGAGCGAGGCCAGGGTGTACAGCGCGGCCAGCGCGGCGAAGACGGCGTCGGAGACCAGCACGGAGGGCAGGGTGAGCAGGAACGTCAGCAGCGGCAGGCGGCGGCGCAGCAGCAGTGCGAAGGCGGCGATCAGGGCCAGGGTCATGCGCAGCGGCTCGTCGCTGTCGAAGTGCACCCAGACGTCGAACAGCGAACAGGCGACGACGGCGGCGTCCAGCAGCAGCGGGGGTGGCCGACGGAGTGTCATCCCTCCCCCTTCTCGAGGAGCCCGGCCCGTTGGGCGAGCAGGGCGGCCTGGACACGGCCGCCCACCTCCAGTTTGGTCAGGATGGCGCTCACATGGTCCTTGACCGTCCCGGTGCTCAGGTGCATCCGGGTGGCGATGTCACCGTTGGACAGCCCCTCCGCGACCAGGAGCAGCACATGGCGCTCACGCTCGGTCAGCCGTTCGATGGTGCGGGCGGCGGCCTCCTGGGAACCGGCGCCGAGGAAGCCGTCCACGACCGTCCGGGTCACCTTGTACGACAGGACGGTGCCGCCGTCGGCCAGGGCCCGCACCAGGAAGGGCAGCTCCTCGGGGTCGGTGTCCTTGAGCAGGAACCCCGCCGCGCCCGAGCGCAGGGCCGTCTCCACGTACTCGTCCATGTCGAACGTGGTGAGCATGGCCACGACCGGGGGCCGCGGCAGCCGGCGGATCTCCGCAAGGACGGTCAGGCCGTCCACGTCCGGCATGCGGATGTCGAGCAGTACGACGTCCGGCTCCATCTCCCGCACCACGACAAGCGCCTGGCCGCCCGGCACCGCCGCCACGACCTCGATGTCGTCCGCCGCGTCGAGGATGTGCTGGAAGCCCGTACGGATGAGGGCCTCGTCGTCGACCACCAGTACCCGGATCACGTGTGCTCCACTCGCTGCCGGTTTCCAGTCTGATCCGTACCGCGCCGAGCGGCGCGCCGTGGCCGCCCGGCGGCGGGTTCAGCCGGGCGGCGGGCCCGTCCCAGCCGGTCGGCGGGGCGGTTCCGGACATCCGCCGGATGGTCGCGGCCGGTGGCGGCCACGGACCCTGGTACGCATGAGCCAGGACGTGCCCTCGGCCGCGTCACCCACCGTGTCGCGCGCCCGGGTGTCACCCGCCGGGACAGACCGCCGCCCACCGGACCCACCGTCCCCGGGGCGGCTGGCCGGCGTCGACCTGGCCCGCGGTCTGGCGGTCCTGGGCATGTTCGCGGTCCACGTCGGCCCCGATCCGTCGGCCGGCGGCCCGCTGGGCTGGTCGATGGAGGTGGCCCGGGGCCGCTCCGCCGCCCTGTTCGCCGTGCTGGCCGGGTTCTCGCTCGTCCTGCTGACCGGCCGTCCGCAGCCGCGGACCGGCCGGGCCGGGCGGCAGGCGGTGGGCAGGGTACTGATCCGCGCGGCCGTGCTGGTCGTCCTCGGGTACGCCCTGACCGCACTCGGCACCGACGTCGAGGTGATCCTCTCCTGCTACGGGCTGCTGTTCCTCCTCGCCCTCCCGCTGCACCGGCTGCGGGCCGCCACCCTGGCCGTCGTCGCGGCCGCGACCGCGCTCGTGCTGCCCCAGGTCCTCTACGTGCTGCGGGCCGCCCTGGAGAACGGGGGCTGGGGCGACGCGGTCGTCGCACACGACCCGCTGGCCCGGGTCACCGGCACCGACGGGCTGGCCGATCTGCTCGTCACCAGCGCCTATCCCGTACTGACCTGGCTTCCGTTCATCGTCGCCGGCATGGCGGTGGCCAGGCTCGACCTCGACCGGCCCGGGGCACGGACCCGGCTGGCACTGTCCGGCACCCTGCTGGGCGTGGCCGGCTACGGAGGATCCTGGCTGGCCCTGCACCTGGTCCCGGGCGCGCAGGCCGCCGTCAGCGCGGCCACCGGGGGCGGCCCGGCCGGGTCCGCCTGGTGGTCCGACGCCGTGGGTGACGACCCCACGGCGGGCGTCCCCGCGTGGCTGCTGGTCGCCGCGCCGCACAGCCAGACGACGTGGTCGATCCTGGGCAACACCGGTGTCGCCCTGGTCGTCCTGGCCGCCTGTCTCGCCGTCACCGGCCGATCGCCGCGCCTGCGGTGGGCGGCCGCTCCGGTCACCGCGGTCGGCTCCGTCCCGCTGACCGTCTACGTCGGTCACATCCTCGCCATCAAGGCCCTGCACACCGATGACCTCGCGGACTCCGCCGCCCCGGCGGTCCTGCTCGGCTTCGCCGTGGTGGCCATGCTGTCGGCCCTGGCCTGGACCCGCGCCTTCCGGCGCGGACCGCTGGAGCACGCCCTGCACGCCGCCACCACACCGGCCCAACTGATCAGATGAACCGCGTACGGACTTCTCTCATCGAGAGCCGTGGCGGTGCACGAAGGAGGTCAGTCGCATGACGATCCGCCTCACGTTCCTGAGCACGAGCGGCGGGGAGCCCACCCCCGGCACCCGTTTCGGTGACGCTCCACCGACCGAACGCGAACTGGGTGAGGCGCGCGCCGCGCGAGCGGACCTCCCTTCCCACACCCGGGCCGTGCGCGCACCGTCCCTGCGTTGCCTGCGGACCGCCGAGGCACTGGGCCTGGCGGCGGGGAGCGAGCCCGCGCTGCGCGACCTCGACCTCGGCGCATGGCACGGCCGTACGGTCGACGAGGTCGCCGCGGCGGACCCGCACGCCTTCACCGCCTGGCTGACCGACCCGGACGCGGCACCGCACGGAGGTGAGTCGGTACGCCGGTTGTGCCGGCGCACCGCGAACTGGCTCGGCGCCGTCGCCGACGAGCCGGGCCACGTGCTGGCCGTCACCGAACCGGCCGTCGTCAGAGCCGCGCTCGTGCACGCCCTGGCCGCGCCGGCCAGAGCGTTCTGGCGCCTCGACGTGCCGCCCCTGTCTCCGGTGTCCCTCACCTGGCAACGCGGTCACTGGGACGTCAGTGTCGGCTCCGCCGCCTTCGAGGCGACGCGGCGGTTCACCGTGATCCACCGGAACCCGCACCGGCACGCCGGCCGGGAGGCCGCTCAGGCTTTCGTTCCGTCCGCCGGGACCTGGGCCGACCCCCTGCGGTACCCCAGGGTGGACGGAGCCGACTACGCCTCCACGCGCCCGTAGCGGCGCCCTCACCCCGGCCGCCGCCGCGGCCCTCGCGCGAGTCCCGTCGCCGCCCGCGCCGCCCGGCCCCGTACGATGTCCGCGATGCCCAGCACCCAGCAGCGCGCCCCGCGACCGCCCCGTCGCGCGCTGCTCGTGCTGGCGGTACTGGCCGGCCTGCTGGGCATGCACGCCCTGGCACCCGGCGGCGGCGCGGGGCACCCGGAACGGGTCCATGCCGGGCACCGCACGGTCGCCGTCATGGCCCCGGACGCCTGTCCGGACGGCCACTGCGGTGGCGGCCACCTGCACCACGCCGACCCGTCCTGTGCGTCCGCCGCCGTCAAGGACGGCCCCCGGTCACCCGTCCTGGTCCCCGGCCCGGTGACCGCCCCGGAGCCGGCCGACGCGTGCCGTTCCCGCGCCGTGGCCGCGCCGGACGGGGCCCGCGCACCGCCCACCCTGGCCGAACTGCAACTCCTGCGGATCTAGAGGCACCGACGACCGCCGGCACGGCGGCCGTCCACCCACTCGTGCCCGAAACACATTCCGACAGCAGGAGTCCCAGCATGACCATCCGTACCCTGACGCGCCGCGCCGCCCTCCTCGCGGTCACCGCGACCGCCTCGCTGGCCCTCGCCGCCTGCGGCGGCAGCGACGACGGCGCGGCCCACGCGGCACACGGCGGCCCGGCGTCGAGGGCCGCGTCCGCCACCGCCGGCACCCACAACGCCCAGGACGTCGCCTTCGCCCAGGGCATGATTCCGCACCACCGGCAGGCCCTGGAGATGGCGGAGCTCGCCGGCGGCCGGGCCCTCTCGGCCCGGGTGAAGGACCTCGCCGCCCGGATCGAGAAGGCACAGGACCCGGAGATCCGCACCATGACCGGCTGGCTGACCGCCTGGGGCGAGCAGGTGCCCACGGCCGGCATGGACCACTCGGGACACGCCGGCATGACCGGCATGATGGGCGACGACGACATGGCGGCCCTGAAGAAGGCCACCGGCGCGGACTTCGACAGGAGGTTCCTGTCCCTGATGGCCGAGCACCACCGGGGCGCCGTCGAGATGGCCGGCACCGAGAAGGCCAAGGGCGCCTACGGCCCGGCCAGGACCATGGCCGGTGACATCGTCCGCGCGCAGAACGCCGAGATCCAGGAGATGGAGCGGATCTCCGGCAGGAGCTGACGCGAAGCGGGGGGCCGGCACCGGTCCGGCCCCCCGCCCCCGGTTCCGTCAGCCCAGCACCTTCTCCAGGGAGCCCAGCGCCGAGCGCAGCTCCTCGGCCGTGATGGTCAGCGGCGGCGCCAGCCGGATCGTGGAGCCATGGGTGTCCTTGACCAGGACGCCCTCCCGCATGAGCCGCTCGCTGATCTCACGGCCGGTGCCGATGGCCGGGTCGACGTCGACGCCCGCCCACAGCCCGCGCGCCCGGAACCCGGTGACGCCCCTGCCGACCAGCTCGGTCAGGCCGCCGCGCAGGACCAGGCCCAGCTCGGCCGCCCGACGCTGGTACTCGCCCGTCTCCAGCAACCCGAGCACCGCCGAGCCGACCGCCGCGGCCAGCGGATTGCCGCCGAACGTGGAGCCGTGCTCACCCGGGCGCAGCACGCCCAGCACCTCGCGCCGGGCCACCACCGCCGACACCGGCACGATGCCGCCGCCCAGCGCCTTGCCCAGCAGCAGCACGTCCGGGACGACGCCCTCGTGCTCGACGGCGAGGGTGCGGCCGGTGCGGCCGAGGCCCGACTGGATCTCGTCCGCGATGAACAGGCAGCCCTTGCGGCGGGTCAGCTCCCGGACACCGGTCAGATAGCCCTCGTCCGGGATGACGACCCCGGCCTCGCCCTGGATCGGCTCGATCAGCACCGCGGCCGTCGTCTCGTCGACCGCCGCCTCCAGCGCGGCCAGGTCGTTGTACGGCACGATCTTGAAGCCGGGCGTGAAGGGGCCGAAGCCAGCCCGGGCCGACTCGTCCGTCGAGAAGCTGACGATCGTCGTCGTACGGCCGTGGAAGTTCTCGGCCGCCACCACGATCGTCGCCCGGTCGGCGGGGACGCCCTTCACGTCGTACGCCCACTTGCGGGCCACCTTGATGCCGCTCTCCACCGCCTCGGCGCCGGTGTTCATGGGCAGCACCATGTCGAGCCCGGTCAGCGCGGCGAGCCGCTCCGCGAACTCGGCCAGCCGGTCGTTGTGGAAGGCGCGGGAGGTCAGGGTCAGCCGGTCGAGCTGCTGGTGCGCGGCCTCGATCAGCTCCGGGTGCCGGTGGCCGAAGTTGAGGGCCGAGTAGCCGGCCAGCATGTCGAGGTAGCGGCGGCCCTCGACGTCCTCCACCCAGGTGCCCTCGGCCCGGGCGACGACCACGGGCAGGGGGTGGTAGTTGTGCGCGAGGACCGGCTCCTCCGCACGGATCAGGTCCTCGGACATACGGGTGCGCGCGGGTGCGGTCATCAGCGGATCTCCTGGGTGCAGCACTTGATGCCACCGCCGGCCTTGTGGAACTCCGACAGGTCGACGGGGACGGGAACGTAGCCGTGGCCGGCCAGGCGCTCGGCCAGCGCCTCGGCCTTCGGGGCGATGAAGACGTGCCGGCCGTCGGACACGGAGTTCAGGCCGAACGCCATCGCGTCGTCGCGCGTGGCGAGCACGGCGTCCGGGTACAGGCGCCGCAGCACCTCCCGGCTGCCCGGGGAGAACGCCTCCGGGTAGTAGACGATGTTGTCGTCGTCCAGGACGAACAGGGCCGTGTCCAGGTGGTAGAAGTACGGGTCCACCAGCGTCAGGCCGATCACCGGGTGACCGAGGAACTCCTGGGCCTCGCGGTGGGCCTCGCGGGTGGTGCGGAAGCCGGTGCCGGCCAGCACGTACCGGCCCGTCCACACCAGGTCGCCCTCACCCTCGGTGACCGACTCGGGGCGGTGGACGTCGAACCCGGCCGCCTTGAACCAGGTGTCGTAGTGGACCGACTCGGGGCGCCGCTCCGGCGCGTGGAACAGGGACCCGAAGACCCGGCCGCCGACCACGAACGCGGCGTTGGCGGCGAAGACCATGTCGGGCAGGCCCGGGACCGGATCGACCGCGTCCACGGTGTGGCCGTGGCCGCGGTAGGCGCCGATCAGGGCCTGCCACTGCTCCCGGGCCAGGTCCACGTCGACCGGCTTGTCGGGATGCATCCACGGATTGATCGCGTACTGCACGGCGAAGTGTCTGGGTTCGCAGACGAGGAAGCGCCGATGGCGCGGCACACGGCTCTCGGGCACAGAGGGTTCCCTCCGCTTTCCTGTGTGTCACTGAAGGATGACACCACGGTAGAAAGCGGCGGAGGCGGACGACAAGAAACAAAGGCTGCGTGCTGGTGCAGCATCACTGCGTTGGCGTCGGCGCGAACGCAGTGATGCTGCGCGGAACGGGGTTTGCCGAGCGCTCATTCCGGCGCCACCTGGGTCGCGCCCGCCTCCGGGCTCTCGGGGAGCAGATGGGAGAGCACCATCACGCTGATCGTCTTCCGGATGAAGGGCTCGGCGCGGATCCGCTCCAGCACCTCCTCGAAGTGCTCCACGTCCCGCGCCCGTACGTGCAGCAGCGCGTCCGCCCCGCCGGTCACCGTCATGGCCGCCGCGATCTCCGGATGGTTGCGGACGACCTCCGCCAGGCGCCGCGGCGGGGCCGCGCCCTCGCAGTACACCTCGACGTACGCCTCCGTGCGCCAGCCCAGCGCGGAGGGCCGCACGGTCGCCGTGAACCCGGTGATCACCCCGGTCTCCCGCAGCCGGTCCACGCGCCGCTTGACCGCCGTGGACGACAGCCCGATCGCCGCGCCGATCTCGGCGAAGCTGGTCCTGGCGTTCGCCATCAGCGCGGTGATGATCTTCCGGTCGAGGTCGTCGAACGACGCGGCCCTGCTGTTCATGCGGGCACTGTAATCAGCCGTGCCCGCGACCGGGCCTACGACTGGGTGACGACCATCGCGAGTGTCAGCAGCCCGAGGACCACCCAGCCGAACCACAGCCAGCCGTTGCTGCCGAGCGCGACGGTGTAGGCCGTCACGACGACGAGCCCGCCGACGGTCATCGCCCCCATCACCTTGGTGGAACCGTTCGTGGAACCGGGCATCGCGACACCCTCCTCATGGTCCGTCCACCACCATGGTGCCCCGGTTTCCGCCCGGAGGGCATACCGCGTCCTCAGCCCTCGCGCGCGCTGAGGGAGGCCAGATAGGCGTTGTACGCCTCCAGCTCCTTGTCGCCGTCCCGGTCCGCGGCCCGGTCCTGGCGCCTGGCCTGCCGCTGCTCGGAGCCGTACCACTGGAACAGCAGCGCGATCAGCACCAGCACGGACGGGATCTCGCTGAACGCCCAGGCGATGCCGCCGGCCGCGTTCTGGTCCGAGAGCGCGTCGATGCCGAGCGAGGCGGGCGGGTTCCGGAACGTCGCCACCATCGGCGTGGACCCCATCATCAGCGCGATGCCGAAGAACGCGTGGAACGGCATGCCCGCGAACAGCTCCAGCATCCGCATGAGGTACCCCGGCCGGTGCGGCCCGGGGTCCACGCCGATGATCGGCCAGAAGAACACGACGCCCACGGCGAGGAAGTGCACCATCATTGCGGCGTGCCCGGTCCTGGAGCCCATGAGGAAGTCGAACAGCGGGGTGAAGTACAGGGCGTACAGGCTCGCGACGAACAGCGGGATGGTGAACACCGGGTGCGTGGTCACGCGCATGTAGCGGCTGTGCAGCAGGGCCAGCAGCAGCTCACGCGGGCCCTTGCGGCCCCGGCCCGCGGTCGGCAGCGCGCGCAGTGCCAGGGTCACCGGGGCGCCGAGCAGGATCAGGATCGGCGACAGCATGCTGATCACCATGTGCTGCACCATGTGCACGCTGAACATGACCATGCCGTAGTCGTTCAGCCGGGTGCACATCATCAGGGCGATGGTGAGGACGCCGACGGCGTACGACACGGTCCGGGCGGCCGGCCAGGAGTCCCCGCGCCGCCGCAGCCGCACGACACCCCATCCGTACAGGGCCAGCCCGGCCAGACAGGCCACGAGGAAGAACGGGTCGGCCGACCAGTGCAACCCCCGCGCCAGCGTGAACGGCGGCAGGTCCATCGTCATGCCGTGGCCGCTGTGATCCATCCGCCGGCTCCTGATTCGTGGGGGTTGTACGCGTCTGTCCGCCCACAAGAGTAGAACCGCCCCCGGTCAGCGCCGTGACCGGGGGCAGGTGGTTCCGAAGCGGACCACTACAGGACGCACTCCGCCTCGTCGTACCGCTCGGCGGGCACCGTCTTCAGGGTCTCCACGGCCTCCGCCAGCGACACCATCACGATGTCGGTGCCGCGCAGCGCGGTCATCCGCCCGAACTCGCCCCGGTGCACGGCCTCCACCGCGTGCCATCCGAAACGCGTGGCCAGCACCCGGTCGTACGCCGTCGGCGTGCCGCCCCGCTGCACGTGCCCGAGGATGACCGGCCGCGCCTCCTTGCCGAGCCGGTGCTCCAGCTCGACCGAGAGCTGCCGCGCGATGCCCGCGAAGCGTTCGTGGCCGTAGATGTCCTTGCCGCCCTCGTCGAAGTCCATGGCGCCGGGCCGCGGCTTGGCCCCTTCAGCGGCGACCACGATGGCGAACCGCTTGCCCGCCTCGAACCGCGCGCCCACCTTCCGCGTCAGCTCGTCGATGTCGAATGGCCGTTCCGGGACGACGATGGCGTGGGCGCCGGCCGCCATGCCCGAGTGCAGGGCGATCCATCCGGTGTGGCGGCCCATGACCTCCACGATCAGCACCCGCTGGTGGGACTCGGCGGTGGTCTTCAGCCGGTCCAGCGCCTCGGTGGCGACCCCGACCGCCGTGTCGAAGCCGAAGGTGACGTCCGTGACAGCGATGTCGTTGTCGATGGTCTTCGGCACGCCCACAATGGGCAGCCCGTTGTCCGACAGCAGCCGGGCCGCCTTCAGCGTGCCCTCACCGCCGATCGGGATGATCGCGTCCAGGCCGAGCTCCGCGACATGGCCCCGGGCCCGCTCGACACCGTCGCGCAGATGCTCGGGGCGGACCCTGGAGGAGCCGAGGATGGTGCCGCCGCGCGCCAGGATGCCGCCCACGGCATCGAGGTCGAGCTTCATGTAGTCGCATTCCAGGAGGCCCTTCCAGCCGTCCCGGAAACCGATGACCTCGTCACCGTGGTCGGCCACGGCACGGTGCACGACGGACCGGATGACGGCGTTCAGGCCGGGGCAGTCGCCTCCGGACGTGAGGACACCAATGCGCATAGCCCGAAATACCTTCTCAACGTGGGCCGGGAAACCGGACCACGTCGTCCGGCGGATTCCCGGTCACCCTACCGGCGTGAGGGGGTGGCTCCGTAGCGGGCGTCCGCCTGCTGGACGCGCCCGCACATGTGAGCGGACGGGCCGTCAGGCGGGCCCGTCACGAGCCTGCCGGAAAGCGCTGAGAGGCCCCTGACGCGAGCCTTACGCGAGTCTCACGCGGGCTGCTGCGCGGACGCGATGCGCTCGCTGCGTAGCGCCTCGTACCAGCGGTCGTCGACCGGCGGCAGCGCGTTGACGTCGAGCGCCAGCTTCAGCAGCAGGTCGGCGATCTGCGGGTTGCGGGCGAGGACCGGGCCGTGCATGTACGTGCCGAAGACGGTCCCGTTGTACGCGCCCTCGGTGCCGTCCCCCGTGCCGTTGCCCTTGCCGAGCCGGGTGCGGGCGAAGGGGCGGGCGCTGGGACCGACGTGGGTGACGCCCTGGTGGTTCTCGAAGCCCGTCAGCGGGGGCAGGCCGAGCTGCGGGTCGATGTCCGCGAGGACGTCGCCGACGCACCGCTCGCCCTCGCCGCGTACCGACGTCACGTCGAGCAGGCCGAGCCCCGGCTCCCGCTGGCCGAGGTCGTTGATGAACTCGTGGCCGAGGATCTGGTAGCCGGCGCAGACCGAGAACACGATCGCGCCGTTCTCCACGGCCCGGTGCAGATGGCCGTCGCGCCGCAGCCGCTCGGCCGCGAGCCGCTGCGGCCGGTCCTCGCCGCCGCCGATCAGGTAGATGTCACCGGAGGTCGGGATCGGCTGGTCGCTGCGCACGTCCAGCCGGGCCACGTCCAGGCCGCGCTGGCGCGCCCGGCGTTCCACGACGAGCGCGTTGCCCTGGTCGCCGTAGGTGCTCAGCAGGTCGGGGTAGATCCACACCAGCCGCAGTTGGTTGTCGCTCATGAGGTGATCGCCCTTCGAAGATCAGTTGCCGACGCGGCGGCGCAGGTCCTGGAACGCGGTGTAGTTCGCGATGACCTCGATGCGTCCCGGCGGGGCCGCCTGGACGGCCTGGTCGAGGTTGTCGCACACCTGGAACTGCTGGTTCGCGACCTCCAGGCGGACGGCGAGGTCCAGCTTGCGGTCGCCGATCACGAAGATCGGGTGGCCCGTCAGCCGCGTGTAGTCGACGTCCCACAGCCAGGAGGTGTCGGTGCCGTCGGCTCCGCGCGCGTTCACGGAGAGGATCACCGGGGTGGGCGGCGGGTCGATCAGGGAGAACGTCTCCAGCCAGCCGGCCGGGTTCTTGGCCAGCAGCAGCCGGAGGTCGCGGTTCATGAACTGCACGACGTCGTACCGGCCGGCCACGGCCTGCACCTGGTACATCCGCTCCAGGGCGACCTGCGGGGGTACCCCGAAGACGGCGGCGACGGCCGCGGAGCTGGCCGCGTTCGCCTTGTTGGCCCGGCCCGGCAGCTGCAGGTGGATCGGCCAGGCGGAGCCGTGCGGGTCGAGGACGTGGTCCCCGGACAGCGCCCAGCTCGGCGTGGGCCGGCGGAAGCCGCACTCGCCGCAGAACCAGTCGTCGCCCGGGCGCTGCATCACGCCACCGCAGGACGGGCAGGACCAGGCGTCGTCCTTCCACATCTGACCGGCCGCGACCCAGATCACATTGGGGGAGGAGGACGCGGCCCACACCACCAGCGGGTCGTCGCAGTTGGCGACGATGACGGCCTTGGAGCCGGCCAGGCCCTCGCGCCAGTTCTCGGCGAGCATCCGGGTCTCGGCGGCGCGGTCGAGCTGGTCCCGGGAGAGGTTCAGCAGGGCGATGCACTTCGGGCCGGTGTCCCGGGCCACCCCGGCCAGGTACTTCTCGTCGACCTCGATGACGCCGAACTTCGCGTCCGAGCCGCCGGCCAGCGCCGAGGTGATGCCGGCGGGCATGTTGGCGCCGAGCGCGTTCGACACCACCGGACCGGCGGCGCGCAGCGCCTCGGCGATCAGCCGGGTGGTCGTGGTCTTGCCGTTGGTGGCGGACACCAGGATGACGTCCAGGTTCTGGGCCAGCCGTCCGAGGAGGTCGGGGTCGAGTTTCAGCGCGACCCGGCCACCGATCACCGACCCGCTGCCGCGTCCCGCGGCGCGCGATGCCGCGGCGACCGCCTTGCCCGCGGTCACGGCCAGCTTGGCCCGCGGCGAGAGCGGGTCCGAGTTGCCTGCCATCAGTTCTCGATCCTCCTTGCGTACGCGCCGCGCCTGGGGGCCATCCGGCAGCGTGGTGTGGACCTCAGCCTATCGAGATCCATTCGCACACCCGAATCGCGGCCCACGCCTCGCGGCGGGCATGGGCCGAACGAACCGTACCCTTGCCGCCATGCGACACCGCCCGATCCCGGGCGCCCACGGGCGCGTCCGGCCCCTTTCCCTGCTCGGGGACCCCGTTCTGCACGGGCCCTGCGCGGACGTCACCGAATTCGGCCCCGAACTCGCCGCACTCGTGGAGGACTTGTTCGCGACCATGTACGCGGCCCAGGGGGTGGGCCTGGCCGCGAACCAGATCGGGGTGCCTTTGCGGGTGTTCGTCTACGACTGTCCCGACGACGAGGACGTCCGTCACCTCGGCCACGTGGTCAATCCGCGCCTGGTGGAGACGGACGGCGTGGTGATCCGGGGGCCGGAGGGCTGTCTGTCCCTGCCGGGCCTGGAAGCGGGGACGGAACGGTACGACCACGCGGTGGTCGAGGGCTTCACGGCGGCCGGGGAACCGGTCACCGTCCACGGCACGGGATTCTTCGCCAGGTGCCTCCAGCACGAGTGCGACCACCTGGCGGGCACGGTGTACTCCGACCGCCTGACGGGTCTGCGCCGGCGCCGGCTGCGGCGGCGGATCGACCGGGCCGCCTGGCACCGGGCGGACGGCCGCACCGGGGCGTAGGTCCCGCCGTCAGAAGCCGGGGCCGCCGATCCGGTCCCCGGCGGCGGCGAGCCGGCCCCACAGCAGGTCGGCGAGCGAGCGGACCAACTCGGCCCGCGAACACGGCCGTTCGCCGAGCCACCAGTCGCCGGCCGCGTGCATCATCCCGACGATCCCGTGTCCCCAGACCCGGGCGAGCTGCTGACTGCCCGGCCCGAGGTCCAGCCGGTCCTCGATGACCTGGGCCAGTTCCTCACCCATCCGGCGAAGCAGCGGGGCGCTGTGCTTGCCGACGTCGAACCCCTGGTCGCCGCCGGTGCTGCCCTCCGCCGGGTGCATGAGGAACCGGTACACCTGGGGCCGGGCCTCGATCGCCGCGAGGTAGGTGTCCAGGGTGGACTCCACCCGCTCGCGCCGCTCGGCCGGCGCGTCCAGCGCGGCGCGCAGCGAGTCGAGCAGTGCGTCCGTGTGCCGCTTGGCCAGGGCCGCGTAGAGGCCGCCCTTGTCGCCGAAGTGGCGGTACAGGATCGGCTTCGTGATGCCGGCCTCCGCGGCGATCGCGTTCATCGACGCCTGCGGGCCGTCGCGCAGCACCACCCGGTCGGCGGCCTCCAGCAGCTCGCGCCGTCGGCGGTCGGCGGACCGCTGCTGATCGGTCCGCTGCGTGGTGTCCATGTGCTCTCCCCACCCGTGCTGATTCGGTGACGCCTGCGCAAACTAACACTCTCCGCGTCTCTGACATCGAACGGGATGCCGAGGCGTCATCAGGAGTTGACTTTTACTACTGGTCGGTAACACACTCACGTTACCGCTAGTAACATCGCTGGTAGGACCGCACGTACCGCCGCTGGAGGGGACATGGCCGAGTTCACCATGGAGCTCAACGACGAACAGAAGGAGGTCCGGGAGTGGCTGCACGGCTTCGCGGCCGACGTCATCCGCCCCGCGGCCGCCGAATGGGACGAGCGTGAGGAGACTCCTTGGCCGGTCATCCAGGAGGCCGCGAAGGTGGGCATCTACTCCCTCGACTTCTACGCGCAGCAGTACTTCGACCCCACCGGCCTCGGCATCCCGATGGCCATGGAGGAGCTGTTCTGGGGCGACGCGGGCATCGCCCTCTCCATTGTGGGCACGGGTCTGGCCGCCGTGGGCGTTCTCGCCAACGGGACCGAGGAGCAGATCGGCACCTGGATCCCGCAGATGTACGGCGACCAGAACGACGTGAAGGTCGCCGCCTTCTGCTCCTCCGAGCCGGACGCGGGCTCCGACGTGGCCTCCATGCGCACGCGCGCGGTCTACGACGAGGCCAAGGACGAGTGGGTGATCAACGGCACCAAGACCTGGGCGACCAACGGCGGCATCGCCAACGTCCACGTCGTCGTCGCCGTCGTCGACCCGGAGCTGGGTTCCAAGGGACACGCGTCCTTCATCGTCCCGGCCGGCACGCCGGGGCTCGCCCAGGGCCAGAAGTTCAAGAAGCACGGCATCCGTGCCTCGCACACCGCCGAGGTCATCCTCGACAACGTCCGGGTCCCCGGCTCCTGCCTGCTCGGCGGCAAGGAGAAGCTGGACGACCGGCTCGCCCGGGCCCGGGAGCGGGCCAGGGCGGGCGGCGAGCGGGTGAAGAACGCGGCCATGGCCACGTTCGAGGCCTCGCGGCCCGCCGTGGGCGCGATGGCGGTCGGCACCGCCCGGGCCGCGTACGAGGTCGCCCTCGACTACGCGAAGACCCGCGAGCAGTTCGGCCGGCCCATCATCGACAACCAGGGCGTGGCCTTCCAGCTCGCGGACATGCGGACGCAGATCGACGCCGCGCGGCTGCTGGTGTGGCGGGCGTCCTGGATGGCGGTCAACGGCAAGCCGTTCACGGCGGCCGAGGGCTCCATGTCCAAGCTCTTCGCCAGCGAGACGGCGAAGAAGGTGACCGCGCAGGCCATCCAGATCCTGGGCGGCAACGGCTACACCCGCGAGTACCCGGTGGAGCGCATGCACCGCGACAGCGCGATCTACACCATCTTCGAGGGCACGAGCGAGATCCAGCGCCTGGTCATCGCCCGTACCCTCGCCGGGATGCCGATCCGGTAGCGCGCAAGGGCGCGGGTGCCGAAACGGCCCCGCGCCCCTCGGCGGTCGTCCGCCGTCATCTGTGCCGCAGCGGTGTGAGCTGCTCGATGTCGTAGCGCCGGCGGAGCCGCTCGATCGCCTCGTGGTCCGGCGGTCCGCCGTTGTCCAGGATCTCCAGCAGCTCCTCGAAGTAGCGCTCGTGGTCCGGCGGCGGGGACGCCTGGAAGAACATCCGCGCCGGCGTGTCCGTCGGATTGGCGAACGCGTGCGGACAGCCCGGCGGTACGACGATGACCGTGCCCGGTGTCGCCCGGACCACCCGGTTGCCCGAACTCGACTCCCAGCGCTGCCAGTTGTCGGGGGTGCGGATGCGCGGCTCGAAGGCGAGCACGTCCAGTTCACCCTCGAGGACGTAGAACAACTCCTCGCTGCGCGTGTGCACATGGGCGCCGACGTCGAACCCCGGCGGGACCTCCACCTCGAAGGTGGAGGCCGTCCGCGAGTGCGTGCCGGTGACCTTGAACGTCACCCGCTGGGCCGGTGTCTCGACGACCCGGCCGTCGCCCGGCGGCACCAGCAGGCCTTCGGCCGGCGCCGCCTCCTGGACCGGCGGATCCGCCTGGGCCGGCGTGGCTCCCCGCGCCGCGGGCCCTTCGGGTACCGCCAGCCCCTCCGTCGTGGTCATCGGCGGCTCACCACGTCACCGGCAGGGCCGCGGGTCCGCGGATCAACGCGCCCTTCCTGAAGGGCACCTGGGCCGGCGCCACGGCCAGCCTGAGACCCGGAACCCGGTCCAGCAGGACGTCCACCAGCAGCTCCGACTCCAGCCTCGCCAGCATGCCGCCGGGGCAGTAGTGCGGGCCGAAGCCGAACGCCACGTGCGGATTGGGGCTGCGGGAGACGTCGATCGTCTCCGGGTCGGGGAAGACCTCCGGGTCGCGGTTGGCGGCCAGGTAGGAGACGTAGACCGCGTCCCCGGCCCGGACCCGGACACCGTGGATCTCCACGTCCTCCAGGGCGATCCGGGACAGCCCGACGGCGTTGCGGTGCGGGATGTAGCGCAGCAGCTCGTCGATGGCCTTCGGCCGGATCCCCGGGTCGGAGCGCAGCCGCGCGGCCAGTTCGGGACGGGTCAGCAGCAGGTAGAACATCTGCCCGCTGTTGTTGGTGACCGCCTCGCCGCCGATCTGGAGCAGGACCGCGAGGCCGACGGCCTCCTCCAGGGTGACCTCCTGGCGGCCCACGGCGGCGCCGAGCAGCGAGGCCACGTCCTCGCCCGTGCCGTTCTCGCGCAGGGCGATGAGATCGGAGAAGTAGGCGCTCATCTCGCGCTTGGCCTTCTCGCTGAGCTCCTTGCCGTGCGCGGAGGACAGGATGAGCTGGGTCCACGTGTGCATGCTGTGCCGGTCGGCGGCCGGCACGCCCATCAGCTCGCAGATCACCGCGATGGGGAAGGGGCCGAGCACCGCACTGGTGAGGTCGGCGGGCGGCCCGTCCTGGAGCAGCTCGTCCACCAGCTCGTCCAGCATGGCGCGCGCCCTGTCGCGGATCCGCTCCACGCCCCTCGCGGTGAACGCGGCGGCGACCGAGCGGCGCAGCCGGGTGTGGTCGGGCGGGTCGAGGAAGCCGACCGCGCCCCGGTCCGGGATGAAGTGCGGGGCGAGCCTGGTGACCTGCTTGTCCATGACGGCCTCGCGGCCGAAACGCGGGTCGTTGGTCACCATGCGCACGTCGTCGTACCGGGTGACCAGCCAGGCCCAGCCCTCGCCGTTGGGGAGCTGGATGCGGGTGACCGGGCCCTCGTTCATCAGGTCGGCCAGCACCGGGTCGAACTCCGTCCCGGTCAGGTCGGCCGCCGGCCAGTGCCGGACCGGGGGCAGGGTCTCGGTGAGGGTCTCTTCGGTCATCGTGTCATCTCGCCGTCCTGGACCCAGCGGCCCACGGTCATCTCGGCGGTGATGCCCGGTCCGAACCCGGCCAGCAGCCCGCGTGCCCGGTGCTCGGCACCGCCCTCGTCGAAGAGGCGGCGCAGCGCGTCCAGGACGACGGCGCTGGCGATGTTGCCGTACTCGGTGAGCGTCGACCGGCTGAACCGGAACGCGTGCGGTTCGACCCGCAGGAACTTGCTGAGGTCGTCGAGTATTCGGGGCCCGCCCGCGTGGATGATGTAGAAGTCCAGGTCGGAGGCGTCCCAGCCGTGGTTGCCCGCGAGCTCCTGGAGCGCCGGGGCGAGCGGCTCCATGGTGGTCGGCACCCGCTTGTCCAGCAGGAAGTGGAAGCCGGTCGCCCGGACGTCGTACGCGATCCAGTCCTCGGTCTTCGGGATCAGGTACGAGCCGTTGCGCTCCAGTTGGACGCCCGTGCCGCCGCGCCCGCGCACCACGGCGGCGGCGATGCCGTCGCCGAACAGGCCGTTGGACAGCAGCGAGCCGACGCCCAGGTCGGTGGGCTGGTAGCACAGCGAGCAGAACTCGCAGGCCACGATGAGGGCGTTGCCCTCGGGGTAGGCCGAACAGAAGTCGTGCGCCCGGTTGATGGCCGCACCGCCGGCCGCACAGCCGAGCTGCGCGATGGGGAGCTGCCGGGTGGTGCTCGAGAAGTCCATCTCGTTGATCAGCCACGCGGTGAGCGAGGGCATCATGAAGCCCGTGCACGACACGTAGATGATGACATCGATGTCGGTGGTCAGGAGCTCGGCGTCGTCGAGCGCCCGCTGGATCACCGCGGGGACGCGAGCCTTGGCCTCCGCCTCGTAGAGCTTGTTGCGGTCCTCGAAGCCCGGATGCTTCAGGGTTTCCTCGATGGGCTGCACGATGTGCCGGGTGCGGACGCCCGTGTTCTCGATCAGCCGGAGGGCCAGCGGGAGCTGGGGGTGGTCCGCGTGGTGCAGGCGCGCCAGCTCCAGCGTCTCCTCCATCGTGATCACATGCTCTGGTACGGACACCGAGGGTCTGCACAAAGTCGCCATGAGCCGTCCCTGCTTTCGCCGTCCGGCAGGCCTTCGCCCGCCGGTCAGAAGGTGGTCCACCCAGGTTCACCCGACGGGGCGACGATCTCGCGCCGGACTACTCCGAACCGGTGACAAGGGGTGAGGGACGACCACGCTGCGAAACCCCCCGGAAAGGCTACGGCGCCCCGCTGCTGTGGGCGATGCACGCCACGTCGATGCGGTCCGCGAGCTTCGCCAGTTCGATGGTCAACGCGGCCACCGTGTCCTCGTCGAGCTGCTCCCCGGCCTCGACGAGATGCAGCCACCGCCCGCCCACGGTCCGCAACAACTTGCTCACGTCGGCCGCTGCCACCTGCAAGGTACCGCGGTCGTCGACGATCAGGGGCAGGGTCACTTCGCGGTTCACAATCGGGATGGTAGCCGCGCGGTCCTCACGCACCCTGCCAAACCGTGGTGATGTTGCAGAACTCCCGGATTCCGTGCCCGGACAGCTCACGCCCGTAGCCGGAGCGCTTCACCCCGCCGAAGGGGAACGCCGGATGGGAGGCCGTCATCCCGTTCACGTACACGGCTCCCGCCTCCAGGTCCCGGGCGAACCGCTCCACCTCGCGCTCGTCCCGGGTCCAGACGTTCGAACTCAGGCCGAACGGCGAGTCGTTGGCGATGAGCACCGCCTCGTCCAGGTCACCGGCCCGGTACAGCGTGGCGACCGGCCCGAAGGCCTCCTCGCGGTGGATGCGCATCTCCCGGGTGATGCCCGCCAGTACGGTCGGCGGGTAGTACCAGCCGGGGCCGTCGGGGCGCTCGCCGCCGCAGAGCACCTCGGCCCCGGCGCGCTTCGCGTCGTCGACCAGCTCCTCGAGATCCCCGCGGCCCTGCTCGCTGGCGAGCGGCCCGACCTCCGTGTCCTCCTCCAGAGGGTCGCCCGTCCGCAGCGCCTTCATGCCCGCGACGAACCTCTCCGCGAAGGCGTCGTACACGTCGGCGTGCACGATGAACCGCTTGGCCGCGATGCAGGACTGCCCGTTGTTCTGGACGCGGGCGGTCACGGCGACGGCGGCCGCGCGGTCGAGGTCGGCGGAGGGCATGACGACGTACGGGTCGCTGCCGCCGAGCTCCAGCACCGTCTTCTTGATCATCTCGCCGGCGGTGGAGGCCACGGCCCGCCCGGCCGGTTCGCTGCCGGTCAGCGTCGCGGCCTTCACCCGCTCGTCGCGCAGGATCTCGTCCACCGCGGCCGAGCCGATCAGCAGTGTCTGGAAGCAGCCCTCCGTGAAGCCCGCCCGGTGGAACAGGTCCTCCAGGTACAGCGCCGTCTGCGGCACGTTCGAGGCGTGCTTGAGCAGGCCCACGTTGCCGGCCATCAGCGCGGGCGCGGCGAACCGGATCACCTGCCACAGCGGGAAGTTCCAGGGCATCACGGCGAGCACCGGACCGAGCGGCCGGTAGCGGACCCGGACCCGGGAGGCGCCGGAGTCCCGCACGTCCTGCTCGGGCGGCTCCTCGTCGGCCAGCAGCCCCTCCGCGCGTTCGGCGTACCAGCGCATCGCCTTGGCGCACTTGGCGGCCTCCGCGCGGGCCTGCTCGACCGGCTTGCCCATCTCGGTGGTCATCACCCGGCCGATCTCCCGCTGGTCCTCCTCCAGCAGGTCGGCGGCCCTGTTCATCATCCGTGCGCGTTCGGCGAACGTGGTCGTCCGGTACGTGCGGAACGTGGCCTCGGCGAGCTGGAGCCTGCGCTCCAGCTCCTCCTCGCCCATGGCCTCGTACGTCTTGAGCGTCTCGCCGTTCGCCGGGTTCACCGTCGCGATGGGCATGGCTGACCTCCCTGGGAGCGGGCTTGCTTCGACCTTCGCGCGCGACACCGCCCGTCGCAACGCGTACGCCGCTGTTCAGACCGAGTGCTCCGCCAGCCGGTCGAGAAACGCCGTCTGCGCCGGGATGATCAGCGCGCGGGCCCGGTCGAGACCGAACCACGCGACCCGGTCCAGCTCCGGGAACTCCTGGGTGCGGCCGGACCTCGGCGGCCACTCCATGGTGAAGGTGCCCGGCTCGATGGTCTCCGGGTCCAAGTCCGCCTCCACCGCCCACGCCGTGACGACCTTGCCGCCCCGCTGCACTACCGCGCCCAGCGGCACGGCCTCCCCGTCGGGCGGCGCCAGCCCCAGCTCCTCCCGGAACTCCCGCCGGGCCGCCTCCCAGGCGGGCTCGCCGGCGTCGTACTCGCCCTTGACCACGGTCCACGCGCCGGCGTCCTTCTTCGCGAAGAACGGGCCGCCCATGTGGCCGAGCAGCACCTGGAGTCCGTCGTCGGCGCGCCGGAACAGCAGCAGGCCCGCGCTGCGCCTCGTTGCCCCGGCCGTCACGGCCTCACCTCCGGGTGGGCGGCCAGCAGCGCCTCGACGGTGTCGGCATCCTCGGGCCGCTTGTCCTCGCGGTAGCGGATCACACGGGCGAAGCGCAGGGTGACGCCGGCCGGGTAGCGGGAGGAGCGCTGCAGACCGTCGTACGCGATCTCCACGACGAGTTCGGGGCGCACCCTGACGCCCCAGCCGCCGTCCTCGACGGCCAGTTCCCGCAGTCTCTCCGTCTGCCAGGCGAGCATCGCGTCGGTCATGCCCTTGAAGGTCTTGCCGAGCATCGCGAAGCCGCCGTCCGGCGTCCGGGCGCCGAGGTGGAGGTTGGAGAGCCTGCCGGTGCGGCGGCCGTGTCCCCACTCGGCGGCGAGCACCACCAGGTCGAGGGTGTGCACCGGTTTGACCTTCAGCCAGGAGGCGCCGCGCCGGCCCGCGCTGTAGGCGGCGTCCAGCGCCTTGACCACCACGCCCTCGTGGCCGCGGGCGAGCGTGTCCTCGAGGAACCGTTCCGCCGCGCCGGCCTCTGCCGGCCCGGACACCACCGTCCTGCGCACCCGCATGGGCTCGGGCACCAGCCGGGCCAGTTCCGCGTGCCGCTCGGCGAACGGCAGGTCCAGCAGGTCGCGCCCGTCGACCGACAGGACGTCGAAGAACACGGGGGAGACGGGGACCTCGCCGGCCGCCCGTGTCACGTCCGTCCGGGAGCCGACCCGGCCGGCCGTCTCCTGGAAGGAGCGGGGCCGGCCGTCCGCGTCGAAGGAGATCACCTCTCCGTCCAGGATGAACCTGTCGCCCGCGAGACCGAGCGCGGCGGCGCTCACCTCGGGCAGCCGGTCGGTGATGTCGTCCAGGGTGCGGGTGTGGATCCGGACGGTGGCGCCGTCCCGGTGGACCTGGACGCGGATGCCGTCGAGCTTCTCCTCCACCGCGCACGAACCGAGCTTCTCCACCGCCTCGGCGACCGAGGAGGCGCTGTGCGCGAGCATCGGGTGCACCGGACGGCCGACGGTCAGCCGGAACCGCTCCAGCGACCCGGGTCCCTCGGCCAGCAGCGCCTGCGCCACCGTCTGCAGCGATCCGGCGAGCATCACCGCCCGCCGGACGTCCGCCGGGTCCGCGCCGGTCGCCCGGGCGAGCCCCTCCACCGCCACCGCGTCCAGGGCGCCCTGCCGGACCTCGCCGGTCAGCAGGCCGCGCAGGAAGCGCTGTTCGGCCTCGGTGGCCGCGCCCATCAGCTCCCCGACGAGCCGGACCCGTTCCGCCTGGGAGCCGGGCCCGGACACCTTGCCCAGCTCGCTGAGCCGGGCGTCGACCTCCCGCACCGTGAGGGTCGGTCCGTCGGCCGGCGGTACCGGTCGGCTCAGCACCTTCCAGCCGACGCCGAGCCGGCCCTGGGGGAGCCGTCCGGCCAGGTAGGGGATGACGATCGGCACGTCGTCCGCCTCCGCCTCCCGGAACAGCTCCGCGAGCAGCGCGGTCTTGCGGGATCTGGCCGCCGTCGCGGCGACCTCCCCGGACACCTCGGCCAGCCGGGTCAGCAGCATGCAGTCATGGTGCACCGCACGGGCGGGGTCTACACCTGCGCACCGGCGTCGAGGTCGGCGAAGACCAGCTCCCCGTTGATCGCCGCACCGGCCCGGTAGCCGCGGCTGGCCGCGTTCACCACCTGCTCGGCGAAGCCGCCGGCGTTGCCCGCCGCCCACAGCCCGGGCACGCTCGTCAGGCCCCGTTCGTCGATCACCGGGTAGCTGCCGAACGGCGTCTCCCGGAGCTCCGCGCCCAGCCGCACGAACAGCTCGTTCCGCGGGACGGCGCGCGGGGCGACGTAGAGCACCTCGCGCTCGTGGACCGTGCCTCCCCCGCAGGAGCCGTCCCCGGTGAGCCGGACGCCGGTGAGCCGGTCGCCCTCGACCAGCACCTCGGCCACCTCGCCGGGTACGACCTCGACCCCGGCGGTGGCCAGCCTGCGCCGGTCGGCGTCCGTCAGTTCCGCCTCCCGCACCTGGTGCAGGAAGAGCCGCACGTCCTTGGACCACTGGGTGACCATCAGCGCCTGGTGCACGCTCAGCGGACTGCTCGCGACCACGCCGGTCGCCAGGTCGCGGACCTCCCAGCCGTGGCAGTAGGGGCAGTGGACCACGTCCCGGCCGAACCGTTCGGCGAGGCCCGGGATCGGCGGGAGCTCGTCCCCGAGCCCGGTCGCGACGACCAGGTGCCGGGCCCGGACGCCGCCGCCGCCCGCCAGCGTGACACTGAAGTCCCCGTCCCGTGCCGCGTCCACCACCCGGTCCCGGACCAGCTCGACGCCGTACCGGGCGATCTCCTCGCGTCCGGTCGCGAGGAAATCCGCGGGGGATATCCCGTCCCGGGACAGATAGCCCTGCATGTGCGCGGACGGCGCGTTGCGCGGCTCGCCCGAGTCGACGACCAGCGTGCGCCGCCTGGCCCGGCCCAGCACCAGCGCGGCGGACAGTCCGGCCGCTCCGCCGCCGACCACGACGGCTTCGTAGCTCTCGGTCATGTGACCACCTCCGTCGCCGACGGTCGCGCGGAGGATGCCGTGTTGACAAACCTCTTTGCCGATTCTGCAATGAGGTCATGAGCGGCGAACGAACCGGGAGTGCGGAGAGCGGCCAGGGCGCCGAGGACACCGACGGCGTCCTGGCGGGTGTCGGGCCGAGGCTGCGGCGGATCCGCAAGGAGCGGGAGGTGACCCTGGCGGCGCTGTCCGAGGCCACCGGCATCTCCGTCAGCACCCTGTCCCGGCTGGAGTCCGGCCTGCGCCGGCCCAGTCTGGAGCTGCTGCTGCCCATCGCGCGGGCCCACCAGGTGGCGCTGGACGAACTGGTCGGCGCACCGCCGGTCGGCGACCCCGTGGTGCGGGCGAAGCCGGTCGAGCGGGGCGGCCGCGTCTTCTGGCCGCTGACCCGCCAGCCCGGCGGCCTGCAGGCCTTCAAGATCCTCGAACCGCAGCGCGGACAGGAGCCGGACCAGCGCACCCATGAGGGCTACGAGTGGCTGTACGTGCTCTCGGGGCGGCTGCGGCTGGTGCTCGGCGAGCACGACGTGGTGCTCTCGGCGGGCGAGGCGGCGGAGTTCGACACCCGGGTGCCGCACTGGTTCGGATCGACGGGGGAGGGGCCGGTGGAGTTCCTCAGCCTGTTCGGGCCGCAGGGGGAGCGGATGCACGTACGGGCGCGGCCCACGCGCAAGTGACGCGGACTACTGTTCCCTGATCGGCAAGCGACCGCTTAGTATGCCGTCGGAACCCGGTCAGACGAAGCAGTCCCGTGGAGGCCCCGCATGCAGGCATGGCAAGTGCACGAGAACGGCGAGCCGCGCGAGGTGATGCGCCTGGCGGAGGTGGAGCGGCCCACGCCGGGTGACGGCCAGGTGCTGCTGCGCGTGCGAGCCGCCAACATCAACTTCCCTGACGCCCTGCTCTGCCGGGGCCAGTACCAGGTGCGGCCCCCGCTGCCGTTCACGCCCGGCGTGGAGATCTGCGCCGAGACCGAGGACGGCCGCCGGGTGATCGCCAACCCCGCGCTGCCGTACGGCGGTTTCGCCGAGTACGCCGTCGCCGACGCCCGCACGCTGCTGCCCGCGCCCGACTCCCTGGACGACGCCGAGGCCGCCGCGCTGCACATCGGCTACCAGACGGGCTGGTTCGGCCTGCACCGCCGGGCCCGCCTGGAGGCGGGGGAGACCCTGCTGGTGCACGCCGCCGCCGGTGGCGTCGGCAGCGCGGCCGTGCAGCTCGGCAAGGCCGCCGGGGCCACCGTGATCGGCGTGGTCGGCGGCGCGGAGAAGGCCGCCGTCGCCCGGGAACTGGGCTGTGACGTGGTCGTCGACCGGCGCGCCGAGGACGTCGTCGCGGCCGTGAAGGAGGCCACCGGAGGCCGGGGCGCCGACGTGATCTACGACCCCGTCGGCGGCGAGGCCTACGCCCAGTCCGCCAAGCTCGTCGCCTTCGAGGGACGGATCGTGGTCGTCGGGTTCGCGAGCGGCACCATCCCGAGCCCCGCCCTCAACCACGCCCTGGTGAAGAACTACGCGATCCTCGGCCTGCACTGGGGCCTGTACAACACCAAGAATCCCGGCCTGGTCCTGGACTGCCACGAGCGGCTCACCGAGCTGGCCGCGCGCGGCGAGATCCGGCCGCTGGTGAGCGAGCGGGTGCCGCTGGACGGCGCCGCCGACGCCGTGCAGCGGGTCGCCGACGGGGTGACCACCGGCCGGGTGGCCGTGGTCCTGGACAAGGGAGCCGCCGTATGATTGACGCAGCGGAACTGCGCCGCCGTACACAGGAGTTGCTGGCCGCACACCCGCCGGCCGGGACCGGCCGCCTGGAGTTCCTGCGGGCCCGGTTCGACGCGGGCCTGGCCTGGGTGCACTTCCCGGCGGGCCTCGGCGGACTGGACGCCCCGCGCTCCCTGCAGGCCGTCGTGGACGCCGAACTCGAGTCCGCCGGCGCCCCGGACAACGACCCCCGGCGCATCGGCATCGGCCTTGGCATGGCCGCGCCGACGATCCTCAAGTACGGCACGGAGGAGCAGAAGCGGCGCTTCCTGCGGCCCCTGTGGACCGGGGAGGAGGTCTGGTGCCAGCTCTTCAGCGAGCCGGGCGCCGGCTCCGACCTGGCCGCGCTCGGTACCCGGGCGGTCCGGCAGGACGGGGGAGACTGGGTGGTCAACGGGCAGAAGGTGTGGACGTCCAGCGCCCACGTCGCCCGCTGGGCCATCCTCATCGCCCGCACCGACCCGGACCTGCCCAAGCACCGGGGCATCACCTACTTCCTCTGCGACATGACCGACCCGGGTGTCGAGGTGCGGCCGCTGCGCCAGATCACCGGTGAGGCCGAGTTCAACGAGGTCTTCCTGACGGACGTCCGCATCCCCGACAACCGGCGCCTCGGCGAGGTCGGCGACGGCTGGCGGGTCGCGCAGACCACGCTGAACAACGAGCGCGTCGCCATCGGCGGCATGCGGCTGCCCCGCGAGGGCGGCATGATCGGCCCGGTGTCGAAGACCTGGCGCGAGCGGCCGGAGCTGCGCACCCACGACCTGCACCAGCGGCTGCTGAAGCTCTGGGTCGAGGCCGAGGTCACCCGTCTCACCGGCGAACGCCTGCGCCAGCAGCTCGTCGCCGGCCAGCCCGGTCCCGAGGGCGCCGGCATGAAGCTCGCCTTCGCCCGCCTCAACCAGGAGATCAGCGGCCTGGAGGTCGAACTCCGCGGGGAGGAGGGGCTGTTGTACGACGACTGGACCATGCGCCGCCCCGAATTGGTGGACTTCACCGGCCGCGACGCCGGATACCGCTATCTGCGCTCCAAGGGCAACAGCATCGAGGGCGGGACCAGCGAGGTCCTGCTGAACATCGTCGCCGAGCGCGTCCTGGGCCTGCCGGCCGAGCCGCGCACCGACAAGGACGTCGCATGGAAGGACCTGGCCCGATGAGCACCCAGCCGGATCTCCTCTACTCCGAGGAGGAAGAGGCGCTGCGCGCCGCCGTCCGCGATCTGCTCACGGACCACTGCGACGCGGCCGGCGTGATCGCCCGTACCGAGTCGGACGCCCCGCACGACCTCGCGCTGTGGAAGTTGCTCGCCGACGGCATGGGCCTGGCCGGGCTGCTGGTGCCGGAGGCGCTGGGCGGCCAGGGCGCCACCCATCGCGAGGCCGCCGTCGTCCTGGAGGAGCTGGGGCGTGCCGTCGCCCCGGTGCCCTATCTCAGCAGCGCTGTCGTCGCCACCGAGGCCCTGCTGGCCTGCGGGGACGAGGAGTTGCTGGGCCGTCTGGCGTCCGGCCGGACCGTGGGCGTCCTCGCCGTGGGACTGCACACGGCCCCGGGCGCCGGTCTGCGGACCGCACGGCTGGAGAACGGCTCGCTGTACGGCGAGCTGACCGGCGTGGCGGACGCCGCCGCGGCCGACGTCCTGCTCCTCCCGGCCGACGACGGTGGGCTGTACGCCGTGGCCGCCGAGGCGGCGACCGTCACCCCGCAGGTCTCGCTCGACCTGACCCGCCCGGTCGCCACAGTCACGCTCGGCGGAGCGCCCGGACGCCGCGTCGGCGACGCGGAGCCGGCCGTACGGCGGGCGCTGCGGGCCGGCGCCGGACTGCTCGCCTCCGAACAACTGGGAGTGGCCGACTGGGCGTTGACCGAGACCGTGCGTTACCTGAAGGAACGCAAGCAGTTCAACCGGCCGGTCGGCGGCTTCCAGGCGCTCAAGCACCGGCTCGCCCAGCTCTGGCTGGAGGTCGTCAGCCTCCGGGCCGCGGCCCGTGCCGCCGCCGACGCCCTCGCGACCGGCGCGGACACCGACGTCACGGTGACCGTCGCCCAGGCCTACGCCGGTCCGGTGGCCGTACGCGCCACCGAGGAGGCGGTGCAGCTCCACGGCGGGATCGGGATGACCTGGGAACACCCCGCGCACCTGCACCTCAAGCGGGCCAAGGCCGACTCGATCGCCTACGGCACCGCGGGCGCCCACCGGGAGGCGCTGGCCGCACTGGTCGACCTCCAGGCGCCCTGACGCCCGGCGCGTGAAGCCCGCCCCACCCGGGGCGGGCTTCTTCGTGTGCGCGCCCCGCGCGGCCAAGTGAACAGGGGGCGGCGGTCCGGCCAATTCCCGGCAGGGACAGTCCCGTCGGACGCCGGGGGCACGCATACTCTCCCCGGTCCCGTCCGGCCCCCAAGGGAGGCAGCGCATGGCCCTCACCACCCGTCGCAGAGCCCTCACCACCCTGGGCGCCGCCCTCGCGGGCACGGTCGCCCTGCCCGCCGTCCAGGCCCGGGCGAGCGGCCGGCACGGCCCGCGCCCGCTGCGGCGCGCGCACGCCCACAACGACTACGCCCACCCGCGGCCGCTCCTCGACGCCCTCGACCACCGCTTCGGCAGCATCGAGGCCGACATCTTCCTCGTCGGCGACCAGCTCCTCGTCGGCCACGACGCCTCCGAACTGGACCCCTCCCGCACCCTCGAATCCCTCTATCTCGACCCGCTCGCCGCCCGCGTCAGGGCCAACCACGGCTCCGTGTACCGGGGTCGGCGGCGGCCGCTGCAGCTCCTCGTCGACATCAAGACCGAGGGCTCCTCGACGTACCTCGAACTCGACCGCCATCTGCGCCGGTACCCGCACCTGTTCACCACCTGCGCGCACGGGCGCGTGCACCCCGGGCCGGTCACCGCCGTGATCTCCGGCGACCGCGCGGCCCGAACCCCCATGGCGGCCCAGACCGAGCGCCGCGCCTTCTACGACGGCCGGCTCACCGACCTCGGCACCGCGGCCCCCGCCTCCCTCATCCCGCTGATCAGCGACAACTGGACGCTGAACTTCACATGGCTGGGCGAGGGCCCCTTCCCGGACGCCGAGCGGGACAAGCTGCGCGGCATCACCGGTGCCGCGCACGCACGCGGGCAGCGGATCAGGTTCTGGGCCACCCCGGACACGGCGGGACCGGCGCGCGACGCCCTGTGGTCCGAACTCCTCGCGGCCGGCGTCGACCACCTCAACACCGACGACCTCGCCGGCCTGGAGACATTCCTCGACGCACACCCGTCCGCCTGACACCACACGATCGGAGGACACGTCAGCCACCCGGACAAACCCTCCGCTACGCCACACTTACGGCCGAACGCCGCTCAAGGGGCGTGGCGGAGGAGGTTGACGATGGCCATTTCCATCTCTGTGGTGCTGCTGCTCCTGATCCTGGCGGTGGTGTTCATCCGCAACGGCGCGCTGAAGATGTCGCACGCCCTGGTCTGCATGCTGCTCGGGTTCTACCTGGCCAGCACCAGCATGGCGCCCACCATCCACAGCGGGCTCACCGCGACGGCCGACCTGGTGAGCAGCCTGCGGCCGTGAGGCCCCGGGTCAGCCGGAGAAGACTCCGATGCCGTTCGGCACCGGGCGTTCGGCGCCGCCGCTCGGGTGGTTGCGGACCGTCACCCCGCTCGCGCCCTCGTCGCGGGTGACCATCTCGCTCGACCCGCCGCCGTCGAGGTTGAACGCGTCGGAGGCGCCCAGGTCGCGCATGGTGGCCGCCTCCTCGGCGATCGTCAGGCCGGTGCGGGAGTCGTCGGCGCCGTCCAGCGCCAGCAGCAGCATCCGCCGTCCGCCGCCCTTGAAACCCGCGACGGTGCGTACGGCGGAGGCGGTGTCGTCGAGCCCGGACAGCGGTGTGCCGTCGCGGAGCACCGGGTAGCCGCCGATCGCGAACGCGTAGGGGATCTTGGTGGTGGCCGCCACCAGGCCGTGGGTGACGGTCACCGCGTCGCCCACGGCCAGCTCCCGCAGCTCCCGGGCTCCCTGCTCGCGGCCCACCAGCACGGTGGTGTCCGAGGGGATCGAACCGCTGCCCGGAGTGCCGGCGGCGCCGACCACCCGGCCGCCGCGCACCTTCACCTCGTAGGTGTCCGTACTGCAGGCCGCCGCCCGGTCGGTGTCCGTGCCGCAGACGGCGCGCACCCGGGAGGCGCCGCCCCACCGGGCGGTGAACGCGCCCACGGAGTTCTGCGGCAGCGCGTACTGGTTGAGGCCGCCCAGCGGGAGCCTCCCCTCAGGTGTGGTCACGGAGCCGGTGAGGGAGAGGCGGTCCAGGCGGGCCCGCCGGTCGGTGCCCACCCCGAGCACCTCCCGCGTCGTGGTCCCGGGCGGCAGGGCCGGCCCGAACCGCTGGCCGTTCGGCACCGCCGCCTTGAGCACCCGGCCGCCCGCCACCGCCGGCCCCACGGTCGCGCCGGTGGCCTCGACGCCCGGATGCTGGGTCTCGGTGATGTCGAAGAAGTCGCCGTTGACACCCGCGACCGCGCCGGCCGTGTCGGCCAGCCGGGACACGGTCGCCCGGGCGGCCACCTCGCCGGGATACAGCAGGTCCATCCGGACGTGAGGGTTGGCCAGGTCCACGGTGAGCAGATGGGCGTGGGTCCGCCCGCCCGCCGCCGCGATGTCGAACTCCCGGTACGTGACCCCCGGAGCGATCCGCTTGCCGGGTCTTTCGGCCGGTACGGCACTGGCCGGCGCCGCCCCCGTCAGGGCCACGCCGGCCAGTACGCCGAACACCGTGAGTGCCGTGAGAAACGATCTGCCTGCCGCCGGTTGCCGCCTGTTCCGCGTCATCGAGCCCCCTGATGCCTCGTCAACTGTCGTCAGCGCTCAGGGGAAGTGCACCAGACGACGGTGACGTACGGGACGGCTAGGCGTCGACTACGCGAGAACGGGTGAGAAAACGCACTCCCTCGGGTGCCTCGAGCGAGAAACCGCTCCCTCGTCCGGGTACGACGTCCACGATCAGCCGGGTGTGGCTCCAGGCCTCGTACTGGCTCCGCGACATCCAGAAGGTCACGGGCTCCTCGACGCCGTCCACCGCCAGTTCGGCCAGCAGTATGTCCGAACCGCCGGTGCGGAACTCGCCGTCCGGGTAACACATGGGTGCGCTGCCGTCGCAGCAGCCGCCGGACTGATGGAACATCAGCGGACCGTGCTCGGCCCGTAGTCGGCGCACCAGCTCCGCGGCCCGGGGGGTGAGTTCGACGCGGGGCAGTTCCTCTTGCATGGTCACCGTCCTGGAGTACCGGGAGCTGGGATCTCGTCGAGTCTCACGTGTCCTCGGCGGCGCGTCCAGCATGCGGGGGCCACGTCCGGTGACGTCGGGGGGAGTTGAGGACGTTCGCCGCCCCGGTGAGTACGCCGGCAGGAGCCTTGGACGAGTGTTCGACTTCCGTTTCCGGCGCTGTATAGGATCCGCCCTGAATTGATCATGTAACCCGAGAGGGTGCACGTGGCGAGGGGGGCGGTGTGCACGATTCCGCATGCTATTGGCATGTTCATGGCAATCATGACCTCGGGTCGAGGGCGCCGCGTCCGGACGTGGGCGCCGGTGCGCGCGGCGACCGCAGCCACGGGCACGGCGAACTCCGACCACTCGAAGGAAACCGTTGAAGCCGATAAGACAGCGGCTGTCGGTGCCGGTCGTCACCCTGGTGGCCACCGCGCTCACGCTGCCGCTCACCCTGCCCGCGCAAGCGGCCGAACCCGCACCGCCCAAGGGCGCCACCCAATGGCGGGCTCCTCACACCAAGGACGTCGACAAGCCCGCCTCGGTACCCGCCGGGGACCGGGACAAGGTGCTCGCCGAGCACTACCGGAAGTCCTCCGACCGCGCGTTCACCACCTCCGGTGACGCCACCGGCTTCCACCTGTTCGTGGCGGGCGAGAAGGACGGCTACGCGTGGAAGACCGCCGCCACGCTGAGTGAGCCGGGCTTCGACACGGACAGCTGGGTCGGCAACGCCTGCCTGACCGCCTCGGGCAGGCGCGCGGCCGTCGCCTACGCGCCCCGCACGTTCACCAACAAGCCCGAACTGATGGCCCGGGGGGCGTTCACGGCCCTCGTGGACCTCACCACGGGCAAGGTCACCAAGCTGCCCTTCACCGCGTCGCTCGCCTACTTCTCCCCGGGCTGCGGCACCGGTGAGCGCGCCGTGTTCACCCAGCTCTCCGACGACGGCGACAAGAGCCAGCGCTCCCGCCTGATCCAGGTGGACGCGGCCACCGGCAGGCAGGACACGCCGCTCACCTATCCGGGCGAGGTCACCTCGGCCGTCCCCACCCGGAACGGCATCGTCGCCGCGCACGGCAACCGGCTGGTGTTCGCGGGCTCCAAGGGCAGGCTCACCGAGATCGCCGCCACGCGGACGGTCCCGTTCCAGCTCACCGTGGACAGCGCGGGCGGTGTGACCTACATCGACCGCACGAAGACCAGCGGCACGCGGAAGACCTCCACCAGCTACGCGCTCCACCTGGACGCGGGCCGGCTCGGCCGGAAGCACGCCAGGGCCACCACGATCGCCCAGGGCAGGCTGACCGACTGGGACCTGGCCTCCTCGGCCGACGGAACCGTGTTCGTCACCGGCAAGGCGAAGACCACCGGTGCCCTGCCCGGAACGGTGAAGAACCCCGGCCACATAGCCAAGGGCGCCCTGATCTCCAGTCACGGCCACGCCGCCGTCACCACCGCATGGGCGGACGGGGAGGCCGCACCCCTGCGTGGCGACGAGGCGGCCACCGCCCGCACCGCCCGTATGACGATGCGCCTGCTGCACAGCGGCACGACGGTCACCCTGGACTCGCGCCCCGGTACGAACCGGATCGGCGGGCGGAAGGCCGCCCGGCAGGGAGCGGCCTTCTCGCCCGCGCTGCCGCGGGCCGGGAAGGCCTCCGAGGGCCCCTCCACGCAGACCGTGCGCATCCAGCCGCTGTCGGCGTCGCCCACCGGGCCCAGCGAGGACGAGACGGAGCGCACCTGCGGTGTGGCGCGCAACGACGTGCACAAGATGGCGTTCCAGCCCACCCCCCGCCAGGTGGAGTGGGCCGTGGACCAGGCCGTCGTCGGCAAGCTCGACTTCTACCGCTCGCCCAACTGGAAGGGCACCGGGATGGGCGGCTACCAGCCGCAGGGCCTGTTCCCGGCGGTGGTCCTGGAGGGTGACCCCAACGGCCGGCTCGACACCGAGGACGGCACCAACGACCGCTGGCACATCCCCGCGCAGATCCTCCTCGGGGTCACCGCCCAGGAATCCAACATGTGGCAGGCGGGCCGCTACGCCGTGCCCGGCGTGACCGCCAACAGCCTCATCGGCAACTTCTACGGCATCAAGTACTCCGCCGACGGCACCCAGAACGACCCCTGGAAGATCGACTGGTCCAAGGCCGACTGCGGCTACGGCATCACCCAGGCCACGGACGGCATGCGTCTGCCCGGTCACGACCAGCCCACCAAGTCCGTCCTCCAGCAGGAGGCCATCGCTCTCGACTACACCGCGAACATCGCGGCCGGCGCGCAGATCCTCTCCCAGAAGTGGAACGAGACGCGCAAGGCCGGACTGAAGGTCAACGACGGCCACCCGCAGTGGATCGAGAACTGGTTCTTCGCCCTGTGGGCGTACAACTCCGGCTTCTACGCCGACGCGGACTCCGCCGGGCACCAGGGGGTGGGCTGGACCAACAACCCGGCCAACCCGCTGTGGAAGGCCAACCGGCTGCCCTTCCTGGAGAGCGCGGTCGGCGGCGACGACTACAGCCACGCCGCGCACCCGCAGGACTGGCCGTACGAGGAGAAGGTGATCGGCTGGGCCGCCCGTCCCATCTCCGCCATGTTCGCCCCGGGCGACATGCAGGCCGGTTACCGCCCCGCCTGGTGGAACACCATCGGTGACCGCAGTAACGCCAAGCCGCCCGTCGACCTGTTCTGCGACTCCTCCAACAGTTGCGAGCCGTCGAAGATCGGCGACAACGACTCCAACGACCCCGGCCAGGGCGCCTGCACGCTCGACTCCGGCACCAGTGACACCAACCCGCACTGGCTGCACTGCTGGTGGAACAAGTCCGTCCAGTGGAAGAACTGCACCACCGGCGCGCAGTGCGGCAACCAGGTCCACCGCTTCAACACCAGCTACCCCGAGCAGCCCGACGCCAACTCCTACCCGCCGCGCTGCAGCAGCGGTCTGGCCTCCGACACCCTGATCGTCGACGACGTCCCCGACGGTGTCACCCCCGCCGGATCCGCCGGCCGCAGTTGCGGTGCCGTCAAGTCGGACGGGACGTTCACCCTGAGCTACAACGCGTGGAACGGCACCTACCCCGGCAAGATGGACACGCACCAGATCGGCGCCGGTTACGGCAACCACTTCTGGTTCGCCCACACCCGGCAGCCCGAGTCCGGCGACAAGGCCGACCGGATGGAGGTCACCGGCACCTGGAAGCTGGGCAAGGCGGTCCCCGGCGGCCAGGCCAGGGTGTACGCGCACATCCCCGACCACGGGGCGCAGACCGGTGAGGCCGTCTACCGCATCAAGACGCCGTTCGGCGTGAAGACCAGGACGATCTCCCAGTCCGCCAACCAGTCCAACAAGTGGGTCGACCTCGGCGCCTACCGCTTCAACGACAGCATCCCGGAAGTCAGCCTGTCGAACTTCAACAGCGGTGGCACCGGCGACAAGGACATCGCCTACGACGCCGTCGCGTTCGTGCCCGGCAACTACGACGGCATGCCGAACATCGCCTTCTCCGACCCGGACGTCAACTCGGCCCAGCCCGGGGACATCACCACCCCGCAGGACATGACCCCCGACGGGGTGGTCATCGGAGATCCGCTGGACTCCATCCAGCAGCAGTACTCCGACCCCAGGCACACCTACGTCCCGTGGTGCGCGGCCAAGCCCTTCGGCTGGGGGACCAGCCGCAAGATCTGGACCAACCGCACCGAAGGTTGCATCAAGGGCCGCTTCGGGTTCGTAAAGTCGGTCAACGGGGAGGTCACCGGCACCGCGACCTTCGAGTTCCAGGCCGAGATGAAGCTGTACCCCGACGAGACCGGCTGGAACACCGCGTTCAAGTTCCGGATCGTCGACGCGACCGGCGAGGCGATGACCGAGCCCATCTACGTCACCGTCGACGACACGTGCAGCCTGGACTGCAAGAAGAACGGCCCGCGCTCGGATTCCGGCAACCTGTGGTGGGAGTACGGCCTGGGCGACAAGCACGTGTACTCCATGTCGCAGATCTGGAACTGGGGTGAGTCCAGGCCGTCCGACCTGGCCTTCCTCAAGTGGTCGATGAGGGGCGAGATCGGCGGCGTCATGTCCGGCAACGACACGGACGTCACCAGCGGCGCCGAGGCGCAGATCCGCTGCGACTCCACCGTCCCGCAGGCCTACCCGGGCTGCGTGTTCGACCGGTACAAGCCGACCTACGTGATGAACTCGAAGAAGTTCCCCGCAGCGGCCGCCCACGCCTGGCTCGTCCAGAACAAGCTCCCCGGGCACTTCGGCAGCAAGACCCTCGGCACGCCGCTCACCTACCTCGGCAGCAACGTGATGTCGGCGAGCGATCCCACCAAGAAGCAGAGCACCGCCAACCGCGAGGTCATCTGCCCCAGCAGTTGGCCGCGCAACCCGGACGTCACCCTCTCGCCGGAGCTGAACGAGGGGGACCCGCCCAAGGACGACAGACCGTCCTGTGACGAGTTCGCCTTCGCCGCCAGCTACGACAGCGCGGGCATGGCAAACGGATACAACCCGGTCGCCTCCGGCGACGAGTGCCTGCAGACCTACGCCAAGAAGGGCAGCGACGGCATCTGGCACCTGCTGTCCGATCCCCGCTACCCGCTGCCCGAGTGGAACGAGAAGTGCGGACGCGCCACCATCTCCAACAACCAGAACACCCAGTCCATGCGGCCCTTCGGACAGTTCATCGTCCGCAACAGGCTGACGGACAAGGACCAGTACTGGCTCGACCTCGACGGGTTCACACCGTGACCGTGAACCGCTGAACAGCACTGTGGCCCGGAAGCCTTCCGCTCCCGGGCCACAGCCCTGTACAGGGGCCGGCTACCAGGCGATGAGACCCTCGCGCACCGTCGGCAGGTGCGGGGCCCGGCGGCCCATCACCGTGAACGGGCGGACCCCCTCCAGCGCGTCCGCCACCGTGCCCAGGTAGTCGGCCAGCGACGGAAAGGCCGGCTCGGGGAAGCTCTCCTCCTCGTACCTGCACAGGGGTGCCGGGTCCTGCCCGCCGGACACGTCGAGGAACAGCCCGGAGTGCGCGTCCTTCTGCCGGAAGGCCGGAATCCAGCCTTCCTTCCAGTACTCGTAGCGGGAACCCGGCTCCCGCATGGATTCGCTGGCCTGCCTGTTGCCCGTGTACAGCGAGCAGATGAGCCCGACGTCGTTGAACACCAGGCCGGAAGGGAACGGGGCGTCGCCGCCCGGAACGTCGTGGAAGGTGCGGGCGGCCGGGGCCCGGTGCTCGGCCGTGCTGCCGTTGTTCACCATCAGGACCTGCCGCAGGTCGGCCGGCAGGCCCACCCCCATCCGCGACTCGGCCCGCACGATCTCCTCCTCCGTCGCCGGAGGGTTCAGGGCGTCGGCGTGCGCAGGGGCGTTCACGGAGATCCAGCGGGCGATACGGGACCACGCCTCGACTGCGCTGCTCAATGCGGCCTCTTTCCTCACGGGAGCGCTTCGTGCCTCGGAGCTGAGTGAATGATCGCACGAATGCCCCGAGGCGCCTCAGGTCCCGCTCTGGCCCAGCGGCGTTCCCAGTGCCACGTTCCAGCGCCCCGCCCGGCCGCTGAACTCGGTGGCGGTCAGGGGCGGTACGTCCATCCGCCAGAAGGCGGCCTCCGGAGCGCCGAGCACCCGCACGGTCACGGCCCGCACGACCTCCGGCTCGACCACCGCCACCGTCCGGCCGGCGGACCGGGCGGCCTTCTCCAGCCAGCCCCCGACCCGGGCGCACAGAAGGCGCACCGACTCTCCGCCGTGCGGGCTCGCCGCGGGGTCGGCCAGCCACCGGGCCAGCGCCTCCGGCTCCCCTACGCCCACCTCCTCGAGCGTCCGGCCCCGCCAGCGGCCCATGTCGAGCCCGGCCAGGGCGGGTTCGGCACATGCGTCGAGACCCAGCGCGGCCGCCGTCTCCCGGCAGCGCACCGTGGGGGAGACCAGGGCCGTGGCGGCGGGCCGCAGTTCGCCCGCGGCCGACCGGGCACGCGCGGCTCCGGCAGCCTCGAGTGAGCACCCGTCGTCGAAGCGGGCCTCCCGCACGGCCGGGTTCATCGCCGGTGAGATCAACATCACTCGGGTCGTCATGAGGTCGCCTGCATGGTCAACAGCCCTTTCGGCGCAGGGGTTTCACAGCGTACGGCGGCTGTGGGGCGCACCGCCCCGCACCCGTGCGCCCTTGGCCGCACCCGCGCTTCGCGGTACCTTCTCGGCGATATCGACGACGGAATGCGGAAGCCGGTGGGAATCCGGCACGGTCGCGCCACTGTAAGCCCCGTTCACACCACTCCTGGTGCGGGCCGGGCAAGTCAGACCCGCCCGTCGTCCCGTGCACCACCGAGCAGGGACGCGAGTTCCCCAGGAGGTCCTGCCATGGCGCAGTCCGCCGTACAGCCCACCACCAACCCCACCGCCATCCCCGCCAAACTGCCGATCGGCGCCATCGCCCCGTGGGCGGTCTTCTTCGGCGTCCTGATGCTGGTCCTGCTCTACTTCGTCGGCGCCGAACAGGGCGCGACCTCCGTGATGTCCGGCGAGAACGTGCACGAGTGGGTGCACGACGCCCGTCATCTGCTCGGCTTCCCCTGCCACTGACCGGGGCGAGGAAACGTACGAGCTCATGAACTCGGCAACGGTCCGTAACCTGTTGGTGCGTGGCATGCTCGCGGGACTCGCCGCGGGCCTGCTCGCCCTCGTCGTCGCCTACTTCCTCGGTGAGCCGCGTGTCGACTCGGCCATCGCCTACGAAGAGGCGCACTCCCACGAACACGGCATGGAGGCGGTCTCCCGCACGATTCAGTCGACCGCCGGCCTGTCCACCGGCGTGCTCGTCTACGGCATCGCGTTCGGCGGCATCGCCGCCCTCGCCTACTGCTTCGCGCTGGGCCGCGTCGGCCGCTTCGGGCCGCGTGCGAGCGCGCTGCTCCTGGCGGTGGCCGGCCTCGTCGCCGTCTACGTCGTGCCGTTCCTGAAGTACCCGGCCAACCCGCCGTCCGTCGGCGACCCCGACACGATCGGCAAGCGCACGGCGCTGTACTTCCTGATGATGGTCCTGAGCGTGCTGCTGGCGGTCGCCACGGTGATCCTCGGCAAGCGGCTCGCCCCCCGTCTGGGCAACTGGAACGCGACGGTGGCCGCGGGCGCGTTCTTCCTCCTGATCGCAGGGCTCGCCTACGCGTTCCTGCCGGCCGTCGACGAGGTCCCCAAGGACTTCTCCCCGAGTCTGCTGTGGCAGTTCCGTCTGGCGGCGCTGGCCGTCCAGGCGACGCTGTGGACGGCGTTCGGGCTGGTCTTCGGGGTCCTCGCGGAACGCGTGCTCACCGCGGAGCGCCGGGCAGGCGAGCGGCAGGCGGCCGGGCTGCGCGCCCCGGCCGCGCACCACTGAGGCAAGCGGCGCTACGGCGCGAGGCACCGGCCCGCCCGCGGGCCGGTGCCTCGCGCGTTCGCGGGCCGGTGCGTCGCGTGTTCGCCGCGGACCCGCGGCCGTCGTCAGAAGCGGTCCGCGGGGCCCGGTTCAGAAGGCGTACCGGATGCGCAGCCAGGGAGCGTGCGCCGCGACCAGCCCGCGCAGGTCGTCCACGGCCCTGGCTTTGACCAGGTGGTCGTAGCGCACGTTCAGCGCCCCGTTCTCGGAGCGTTTGCCCTGCTGGATGCCGGGCCGCCAGAGCACGTCCTCGGCACGCGGATGCCAGCCGAGGTTGACCTCGTGCAGTTCCCGGTTGTGGGTCAGCATGATCACCTCGGCGGCCGCCTGCCGTTTGACCCGGTCCGGGAGCACGTCGTCGAGCTGCCGGAGCAGCTCGGTCCACGCCTCCTGCCACCCGGGGCGCAGCACCACGGGGGAGAGGTTGAAGTGCACCTCGTACCCCGCGTCCAGGAAGTCGGCCGCGGCGGCGACGCGCTCGGCCACCGGTGACGTCCGGATGTCCAGCAGCCGGGAGTCCTCGCCGGGCATGACCGAGAACCGGACGCGGGTGCGGCCCCGCGGATCCAGCGCCAGCAGATCCGGGTTCACGAACTTGGTGGCGAAGGACGCCTTGGCGGTGGGCCACTGCCGGAAGGCGTGCACGAGGTCGGCGGTGTTGTCGCAGATCAGCGCGTCCACCGAGCAGTCGCCGTTCTCGCCGATGTCGTAGACCCACGCCTGGTCGTCGCACTGGTTGGGTTCCCGCTTGGGCCCCTCTCGCGCGATGTGGTGCCCCAGGTGGGCGATGATCCGCTCGATGTTGGTGAAGACGGTGACGGGGTTGGCGTACCCCTTGCGGCGCGGCACGTAGCAGTACACGCAGGCCATCGCGCAGCCGTTGGACGGACCGGGAGCGATCCAGTCGGCGGACCGGCCGTTGGGCCGCGTGGTGAGCGTCTTGCGTTCGCCCAGCACCAGCGTCTCGCCCTTCACCCGCACCCAGCGCCCGACGTTCCCCTCGTTGCCGTGCAGCTCGGGAATGCGCCAGTGGGAGTCCACCTCGACGACTCGCGCGGCCGGATGGCGGGCGAGGATCTGGCGGCCGCGGGGCGAGGCGGCGGCAGCGGGCTCGCAGTAGATCGTCCGCACGGGCAGCAGCCGCCGGGCGGCGTCGGAGTCGCGGAACGGCGGACCGGTGGGCGGCGTCCGTTCCGGCTCGTCGCCGGGAGGCGCGACGCCGGGCAGGGCGTCGAGCCCGAACAGCGCGCCGTCGTCCGGCTCGGTGGAGAAATCCCTCATGTGCGGTTCGCTGGGTTTCCTCGCCGACGTCGCATACGCGCCACTGTACGCAGTCGCGACAGGAGGGAACGAAGGCCGTCAGCGGTTGAGCCGGACGATGGAGGCGTTCAGGGCGGCCGCGAAGGCGCACCAGGCGGCGTAGGGCATCAGGGCCCCGGCCGCGGTCCGGTCGGTGCGGGCGACCTGCCTGATGAGCTGCGCGTTGCCGAGGCTCAGCAGCACATTGCCGGCGAGCGCCGCCTTCGGAGCGCGGTGGGCGAAGAACAGTCGGCTCCACGCCGCGTTCAGCGCCAGGTTCGCGGCAAGGTCGCGCATGATCGCGGCCCGCCGGCGCGGATCCGGGGCGCGCCCGGGCGCGTGCCCCGCCGCGTAGGCGATCGACGCGTACAGCGGGGTCCACACCACGCCGAACGCCCAGGCCGGTGGCTGCCAGGACGGTTTGCGCAGCGAGGCGTACCAAATGCTGTCCGGATCGGTCGCGGTGGCGCCCACGGCGGCGGTGACGGCCACCGCCGCCGTGGCCGCGCCGTACCGCGGCCAGGGGCCGGGCCGTCGGGTGCTTCCGCGTTCGCTAATCATGTCCTCACGTCTTCCCGGGCGCCGTCCGAAGCCACCGGTCAGTCGCGGCGGCGCAGCAGTTCCGTCAGGATGTCGTTCCAGGGCAGGTGGGAGCTCTCCGTGCCCGCGGGTACGGCCTCGAACGTCTCGGTCAGCCAGCCCTCGAACGGGTCGGCCGGTATGTACAGCACGGCTGCCCCGCCCGGGCCGCGCAGCAGGATCCGCACCGTGGTGGATCCGTGGCAGCGGCAGGGCGGCCAGACGCGAACGGAGCCCTCGCCGGACGGAACACGCAGGCCGGCGTCGAGCAGGTCGCGTGAGAACAGCCAGGGCGCGATGGTCTCGGGGCCGTCGCGGAAGTCCATGCGCACGGCGAACGGATCGGCCGGGTCGTAGCTGAAGCGGACCTCGACCTGGAGGGCTTCCGCTTCGCTGAGGACCAGGCCGATGTCCAGGTCGGTGTGGAGACGCCTGGTCCGGTGGGGGTCGGCGGAGTTCATGACGCCTCCCGGATGAGCTGGATCGTGGGGTCCGCCCTGCGCGGAGCCCCGCACTCCACACTTCCGGGCGGGGGCCGGAGGCGGATGCGGGCGGGCGGCGGGCACCGCGGGGCGCAGGGGGGTTCCCGGAACCACCGGGGTGCAACCGTTCCGCACCGGCCGCCGGAAGAGACACCGACGTGGGTGGGAGGGCGGTCCGAGCCCGCTCCGCCTCCGGGGGGCCTGGCACGCATCGGAAAGGATGTGTCTCGAGGCTTCGCGACGAATGGCCGGTGGACCACAGGCTGGCGAAGGTCTACCGGTACGGCGCCGGCCTCTGCGGCGGCGTCCTGCTGCTGTTCGGCTGTCTCGGCTTCGCCGACGAACTCAGCCCCTTCGGCACGGCGCCGGGAGCGGGCCCGCGCCGCCCTGGCCCCGGCGGGGGACGCCCCGTCCCGGTTCCCGGCCACCCGCTTCTCAAGGCTGAACCCGTGTGCCGGCACGACGGCGTTCCCGGCACGAAAGTCTCCCGGCAGTCCTTCCGGCACGACAGCCTCCCCGTACGACAGGGGCGGCACCGCCACTCGCGGTGCCGCCCCGCACGACGGGAGGCCTGCCCCGACGGCTCACCCCCGCCCCGCCCCCGTCCCTCTCACCCACCGCCCCCCGCCCGAGCCGTCGCCCAGCGCAGGGCGGCGAGTCGGCCCTGGCCGGGCACGGTCCACAACGCGTGCCCGCGCAGGCCCCAGCGCCGCAGCAGCGTGTTGGCGGCGAGGAAGCCGCTGGTGGCGGCCCGTTCCATCAGGGCCACCGGCAGGCCGGTGCGTACCGTGTCGCCCGCGACGACCAGGCCCGGCGTGGGAGTGGTGACCGTGGGCCGGTCCGGGTAGCCGCCCACCGGGAACAGCGGGCAGTCGGCCCGCCACTCGTGCCGGGCGTCCACCACCCGCGCCCGGGCCGTCTCCGGGTAGAGACGGTGCAGTTCGCCGAGCAACTCCTTCTGCGTGGTCTCCCGGCCGGCGCCCTCGGGCACGGCGTAGGCGTGCAGTTCGACGACCGAGCCGCCGGTGCGGGCCGCCCACCGGGCCGCCTCGCCCTCCCAGCCGCTGAGCACACTGACGTTGTCCAGGGCCCCGAAGCCGCTGGTGCCGAGAAAGCCGGGCCGGTCCGCGCGCACGGGCCGGTCCAGCCACAGGCGGGACACCAGGAAGGGCGGGGCGGTGCGCAGCCGCGCCACGCGCTCGCGCCACCCGGCGTCCCCGAGATCGCGGCAGCGGCCCACCAGGGAGCGCAGGCCCGCCGGATCCAGGGCGAGCACCACGGCGTCGTACGGCTCCTCGCCGCTCGTGGCGGTCACGGCGAACCCGCCCGACGGCAGGACGGAGACGCCCTCCACCGCGGTGCTCGTGCGCACGTGCGCGCGGATCCGCTCCAGACGTGCGGCGATCGGGTCCCACAGAGCCTGCGGGAACGGTTCCCTGGGCACGTCGAACAGCAGGCCCTCGGCCGAGCCGAGGAAGTAGACGTGGAACATCAGCGCCATCTCCGCCGCCGACAGCTTCCGGGGATCGGCGAAGAAGCTGCGGGAGAACACCTCGAAGGCCAGGTGCCGCGCCGCCGGCGGGAACCGGATGCTCTCCAGGAAGTCGTACGCGCTCACCTCGTCGAGCCGTTCGTACACCTCGGGCACCCGCACGTCGAGCAGCGGCAGGGCCGCGCGCGGGCGCATCCGGGCCAGGTCGCGCACGGAGAACGACTCGCTCAGCGCCACGAATCCGAGCGCGCTCAGCGGCGGGGTGCGCGGCACGTGCCGGAAGCTGTCCTGCCGGCCGCTTCCGTGCCGCAGCGGGTAGTCGGGCAGACCGGTCAGGCGGTCCAGGGCCGGATCGGTCCGGCGCAGCAGCGCGCGCAGGTTGTAGTACTGCCGGAAGAACGCGTGGAAGCCACGGCTCATCGTCACCGTCGTACCGTCGGCCAGTCGCGTGGACCATCCGGCCAGCCTGCCGCCGAGCTGCGCGTCACGCTCGTACACGGTGACCCGCACCCCGCGCTCGGCCAGCGCGGTGGCCGCCGTCAGCCCGGCGATGCCGCCGCCCACGACCGCCACCCGCGGCGCGGTGGACTCCCCGGCACGACCGGCGCCGGGCGGTGCGGGCAGCAGCCGGGCCAGCCGGTCCCGGCCGGGGCGGGGCGTGCGGACACCGGACGCGGAAGGACGGCGCGGTACGGTCATCGGCCCGCCTCCCCGCCGTCGGCGAACGGGCGGCGGGCGACGACGGTGTGGGTGATGCCGGTCTGCCAGCCGGGCAGCGGCAGCACCCGCACCCGTTCGAACCCCGCCCGCTGCACCCGCCGCGCGAGCTGCCCGGCGGTGTCGAAGCAGACGACACTGCGCCACAGATGCCGGTAGAGCGGTCCGTCGCCGAGCAGCGTGGCGACCGGCAGGACGACCCCGCCGCACACCGCGTTCCACACCGCCCGGTGCGCCGCCCGACCGCTCAGCGCGTACTCGTGCACCGCCAGTCGGCCGCCCGGCGCCAGCAGCCGGTACGCCTCGGCGAGCACCGTGTCCGGGTCGGCGGTGTTGCGCAGCAGGTAGGCGGCGAAGACCGCGTCGAACGGGCCGCGCACCCCGGCCGCCGCGAGCCGCTCCACCGGCGCCTGCACGAAGCGCACCGGCCTCGGCCAGGGGCGCCGGGCCGCCCGCCGCAGCATCCCGGCCGACGCGTCGACGGCGGTGATGTCCGCGCCGGGCAGCGCGGCGGCCAGAGCCGCGGTCGAGGCGCCGGTACCGCAGCCGAGGTCCAGCACCCTCGGGCCCGGACCGGCGCCGGAAAGGCCGAGACGCCGGGCGGAGCGGCGCAGGTGGGCGTGGTAACCGGGATTCGCCGCCACGAGCGTGTCGTAGCTCCGGGCGGCGTGGTCGAACGCGGTCGCCAGCTCGGCGTCGCGCAGCACGGGCATGCCATCTCCGTGAGAGTCGTCGGGTACGGGGTCGTCGGATACGGGGTCGGGGATCAGGTGGTGACGGGGGTCAGGTGGCCTGGGCGCTTCGGCGCGGGGCGAACGGCAGGGCGAGCGCCGAGCCGAGCATCGCGGGGACGGGCACGTGCAGCCCGATGGACAGGTCCTCCGCGAGGCCCGTGCGCCCGTCCAGGAAACGCAGCAGGCGGGGCGCGGGCACATGGGTGAACAGGCGGGTGAAGAAGGCCGGCCCGTCCACCCGGCCGTGGTCGAGGGCGTGCAGCAGCACCGCGTCCATGAGCCGGGAGCGGGCCGAGTGGGCGCGCGGCGGGACGGGCCGCCGCCCGGCGTGCAGGGCGGCGGCCACCGCGCCGGTCTGGCGCTGCACGGCGCTGAAGGTGTAGCCGGTCGCGGGACGGGTGGCCCCGGCCGCCGCCCCGATGCGGAACACCGACGCGCCGGCCCGCCGGGGGAAGTCCGCGTCCGTCATCGGGATCACCCCCTGTTCGCAGTCCAGCACCTCGTGGTCGCCCGCGCCCAGCACGCCGGTGACGTAGTGCCGCAGCGCGCGGTCGTAGGCGTCCCGGCCGAGCGGGCTGCGGGAGAACTCGGTGTACTCGACGAGCGCATCCCGCGGGCCGGTCGGCAGGACGTAGCCGAAGGACAGACCGTGCGCGGGCTGCGGTGTGCGGAAGTCCATCAGCTCCACGACACCGGGATCGAACACCGGGCGGCGGGTGCGCACGAACCAGCCGCGGAAGTGCTGCAGCAGCGTCGTGCGGGCCGGTGGCAGCCGGTCGGGCGGACGTGAGTCGAACACCCAGCGGGCGCGCACCGTCACCCGGCCGCCGTCGGCCCGGCGGGCGTGCACCACCGCGCCGCCGGGCCCCGACTCGACCCGCTCGGCGACGGCTTCCACGGTCGTCACCCACGGGCTCCCCGCGAGCACTTGGCCGGCCAGGTCCTCCAGCGCGTCGGAGCGCAGCATCTTGTAGCGCAGGGGTTCGATGGCCGCGTCCACCGTCCGTCCGTCGCCGGAACGCACCCTCAGCCGCGGCCAGGAGGCCGTCAGCGCCTCGTCGTAGGGCCCCGCGCCCGCCTCCCAGAAGCACCAGGTGCGCCGGGCCGCGCGGAACGGTCCCGGCGGTGCCGCCAGCAGCACCGCCGTCACCCGGCGCCCGTCGGCCGGCGGGCGGGCCAGCCGCAGCGCCAGCGACAGCCCGGCGGCCCCGGCGCCCACGACGGCGACGTCCGACTCCACCTCCACGGCGGCTCCCTCCACGGCGGCTCTCTCTGCGGACCGGCGGATCCGGCCAGTCTTCCCGCGCACCTGCCCCGGCGGATGCAGCGGAGCGCGTGTCGTGCGGGCGGGTCCCCATGGCGCCGGCATGTCCACCGAACGGCGCATCCGGCGGGGCGACCCGCGCGGAATGTGTCACGACGACGAACCGGTCGCGACGGTGCCGGCACCGGCCGCGACCGGAGCCGGCTCACCGACAGTGCGACTCGCCCGGCCCACCGGCAGGTGGTCCGGCTCACCGACCCGCGAGAGGATCCGCGATGCGTTCCACCCAGGCGATCGGCCGTATCACGGCAGACCCGCCGCGCAGGCCGCCCGCCGTGGCCGGCCCCCACGACACCGGGGAACCGGCAGCCCCCGACGGCGCTCGCGCCGTCGACGAGGACGTGCCGGGCGCCGTCGGCCGCGAACTGCGCGAACTGCTCGCCGACCGTCTCGCGGGCTGCCACGGACTCGACCCGTTGTTCGCGCGGGACGTCGCCGAGCGGACCGCCCGCTTCACCCGGCGCGGCGGCCGCCGCATCCGCCCCCGGCTGCTGTGGTGGTCGCTGCGCGCCTGCGGCGGCGGCGACCCGGCCCAGGTGCGCGGGGCGCTGCGGACGGCGGCGGCACTGGAACTGCTCCAGACCTGCGCCCTGGTCCACGACGACCTGATGGACCAGGCGTCCACCCGACGCGGCGAGCCGGCGCTGCACGCCGACGTGGCCGAGCAGTACGCCGGTGACGCAGCGGGCCCCGGCGCCCAGCGGCTCGGCGCGTCCACCGCAGTGCTCGCCGGTGACCTCGCCCTGGCCTGGGCGGACGACGCCCTGTGCGGACTGCTGCTCGACCCCGGGCTGCCGCGCGACACCGCGCACCGGCTGCACGAGGTGTGGCGGGTGCTGCGCACGGAGATGGTGGCGGGCCAGTACCTGGACGTGCGCGGTCAGGCGGTGTCCTCCGGCACCCCGGCCCGGTCGATCCGGGCCGCGTGCCTCAAGAGCGCGCTGTACACGGTGGAACGGCCCCTGCAACTGGGCGCGGTACTCGCCGGAGCCGACGAACTCACCACCAGGACGCTGCGCCGCGCGGGACGCTGCGCGGGCCTCGCCTTCCAGTTGCGGGACGACCTCGACGACCTCTTCGCCGACCCCCGGGTCACCGGCAAGCCGTCCGGCGGCGACGTGCGCGAGGGCACCCCGACCTATCCGCTGGCCGTGGCCCGGGCCCTCGCCACCGCCGCCGGCGACCACCAGGCCCTCGGCGTGCTCGAGCACGCGATGGGCCGCGCCGGACTCACCGACGCCGAACTGGCCGGAGCGCGGGAGGTACTCGTCGCCACCGGGGCCCGCGACCACGTCGAGGCGCGGATCGCCCGGCTCGTCCGGCGCTGCCTGCGCCACCTCGGCGAGGCCTCCCTGGAGCCCGGCGCGGCCGCCCGGTTGCGCGGCCTGCTGGCGGAGATCACCGGCGCGGCCGGCCAGGTGCCCGAGCCGGCCGCGGCTCCGCGCGCCGCCGCCCTGGCCGCCACCGGAACGGAGGCCGGCCGGTGACCCGGACCATCGCGGGACCCACCGACCACGTGGTCGTGGTCGGCGCCGGACTGGCCGGTCTGTCCGCCGCCCTGCACCTGCTCGGCGCCGGCCGCCGCGTCACCGTCGTCGAACGCGACCCCCGGCCCGGCGGTCGCGCCGGCCGTATGGAACTCGGCGGCTATCTGATCGACACCGGGCCCACCGTGCTCACCATGCCCGAGATCGCCGACGAGGCGTTCGCCGCGGTCGGCACCTCGCTGCGCGACCGCGTCGACCTGATCCAACTCCACCCCGCCTACCGGGCGCGCTTCGCCGACGGCAGCACCCTCGACGTGCACACCGACGTCGAGGCGATGGAGGCGGAGATCGAGCGGTTCGCCGGCGGCGCCGAAGCGGCGGGCTACCGCCGGCTGCGCCACTGGCTGGGGCAGCTCTACCAGGCCGAGCGCGGCCGCTTCCTCGACGCCGACTTCGACTCACCGCTGCAACTGCTCGGCCCCGACCTGGTCCGGCTCGCCGCGCTCGGCGGCTTCGGCCGCTGGGAGGCGCGGGTCGCCCGCCACGTGCGCGACGAGCGGCTGCGCCGCGTCTTCTCCTTCCAGGCCCTGTACGCCGGTGTCCCGCCCGAGCGGGCGATGGCCGCCTACGCCGTGATCGCCTACATGGACACCGTCGCCGGGGTGTACTTCCCGCGCGGCGGCATGCACGCCCTGCCCCGGGCCATGGCCGACGCGGCGGCCGAGGCCGGGGCACGGTTCCACTACGGGCAGCGGGTGACCCGCCTGGAACGCTCCGGTGAGCGCGTCACCGCCGTGGTGACCGACGACCAGCGCATCCCCTGCGACGCCGTCGTCCTCACCCCCGACCTGCCGGTGACCTACCGCCTGCTGGGCCGCACGCCGCGCCGCCCCGCACGGCTCAGGCACGCCCCGTCGGCCGTGGTCCTGCACGCCGGCTGCGACCGCACCTGGCCGGAACTGGCCCACCACACCCTGTCCTTCGGCCAGGCCTGGCGGCGCACCTTCCGCGAACTCACGCACACCGGTGAGCTGATGAGCGACCCCTCCCTGCTGATCACCCGGCCCACCGCGACCGACCCCGGCCTGGCCCCGCCCGGCCGCCATCTGCACTACGTCCTCGCCCCGTGCCCCAACACCGACATCGGGCCGGACAGCGCCGACTGGCACGGGCTCGGCGCGCGCTACCGCGACGGCCTGCTGCGCGAACTCGACCGCCGGGGCCTCGCGGGCATCGCGTCCGCCATCGAGGAGGAGTGCCTGGTGACCCCCGCCGACTGGAGCGCGCAGGGACATGCCGCCGGGACACCGTTCTCCGCCGCGCACACCTTCGCCCAGACCGGCCCCTTCCGCCCGCGCAACCTGGTGCGTGGCACCGCCAACGCCGTCCTCGCCGGCTGCGGCACCACCCCCGGCGTGGGCGTGCCGCCCGTACTGCTGTCCGGGAAGCTGGCCGCGGCCCGCGTCACCGGCGGCACCCGCATCCGCACCACCTCCCGCCGGGCCGCCCGGCAGACCGCCGAAGGAGTACGGCCATGACCACCCGCGAGCTGGACGCCGCTCGCATCACCGACCCGGGACTGCGCGCCGCCTACACCCACTGCCGGGACCTGAACGCCCGGCACGGCCGCACCTACTTCCTCGCCACCCGCCTGCTGCCCCCCGACCGGCGGCCCGCCGTGCACGCCCTGTACGGCTTCGCCCGTTGGGCCGACGACATCGTCGACTCGCTCGAGGACGGCACCGGCGCCCCCACCGGCGACGAGGCGGCACGGCGGGCCGCGGCCCTGGACCGCCTGAGCGACGACCTGACCCTGGGCCTGGCGGGCGGACGCGGCGCCGAGCCGGTGGTCACCGCCCTCGCCGACACCAGCGCCCGCTACGCCATCGACCCGCGCCACTTCACGGACTTCCTGGCCTCCATGCGCAGCGACCTGACGGTCACCGAGTACGCCGACTACGCGGCGCTGCGCGGCTACATGCACGGCTCGGCGGCGGTGATCGGCCTGCAGATGCTGCCCGTCCTCGGCACCGTCGTGCCGCGCGAGGAGGCCGCCCCCTACGCGGCCGAACTGGGCGTCGCCTTCCAGCTCACCAACTTCCTGCGGGACGTCGGCGAGGACCTCGACCGCGGCCGTGTCTACCTTCCGCAGGACCTGCTCGCCGCACACGGCGTCGACCGCGAACTGCTCCACCGCTGCCGGGAAGAGGGCCGCACCGACCGCCGGGTCACCGCGGCGCTGCGCGCCTTCGCCGACCTCACCCGCGCCGCCTACCGGCGCGCCGCGCCCGGCGTACCGATGCTCGACCCCGTCGCCCGGCCCTGCATCCGCACGGCATTCGTGCTCTACGGCGGCATCCTGGACGCCGTCGCCGACGACGGCTGGGCGGTACTGAACCGCCGCGCGGCGGTCCCGCGCAGGCGCCGCGCGCTGGTCGCCGCGGACGGCCTGCTGCGGGTGGCGGCCGCCCGCCTGACCGCCCGTCGCGGGTCCGCCCGCGCCCTGTACCCGTCCGCACCCTGCGAGGAGGCCGCGTGACGTCCGATCGTCCGTTCCGCCGAGCCCGTCTGCCCCTGCGCCTGCGCCGCGATCCCGTCGCGTGGGAACGCCAGCGGCCGACGTGGCGCGAGGCCAGGCCCGCGCTCATCGCCGACGCGCTCAAGCGGGCGCAGCAGCGGCCCAGCGGCAACTGGTACGTCGTCGGGGCCACCCGCGACCTGCCCCGGGACCGCCCGTTGGCCCGGACCGTCGCCGGCCAGGAGGTCGTGCTCTGGCGCGACGGACGGAACCGTCTCGTCGCCGGCCCCGACATCTGCCCGCACCTGGGCGCGCCGCTGCGGGACAGCCCGGTGCGGTGCGGCACCCTGGTCTGCCACTGGCACGGACTCGCCCTGGACGGCGTGCCGTTCGCCGGCTGGGAGCCCTGGCCCGCGTACGACGACGGGGTACTGCTGTGGGTGCGGCTGGACGGCGTCGGAGGTGAGGAACCCACCCCCCGGCCGCCGGTACCGGACCGTCCCGCCGTGGCCGGCGCGCTGACCGCCGTATACACCGGGCAGGGCGTCTGCGAGCCGGCCGACGTGGTCGCCAACCGCCTCGATCCCTGGCACGGGGCCTGGTTCCACCCGTACTCCTTCGTCGACCTCACCGTCGTGGACTCCCCGGGCCGGGACGACGGCGAGGACGCGTTCACGGTCGACGTGTCCTTCAAGGTCGCCGGCCGGCTCGTCGTCCCGGTCCGCGCGGTGTTCACGGCCCCCGGCCCGCGCACGGTCGTCATGCGGATCACCGGCGGCGAAGGGGAGGGTTCCGTCGTGGAGACGCACGCGACACCGCTCGGCCCGGACAGCCGGGGCCGGCCGGGCACCGCTGTGGTGGAGGCGGTCGTGGCCACCTCCGGACGCCCCGGGTTCGCCGTCGCCCGCAGGACCGCCCCCCTGCTCCGCCCCGTCATGCGCTTCGCGGCGGCCCGCCTCTGGCGCGACGACCTGGCCTACGCCGAACGGCGCTGGGAGTTGCGTTCCACGGGGCGCTTTCCCGGGTGATCACCTGCCGACGGCCCGTGAACCGGCGGCCCCACGGCTCCGGATCCGCTCCGCCACGCGGGAGGCGTTCCGCGCGCCCCTCTTCCGCACGGCGGTGTACCGGGCCGGGGGAGCGGGCCGCCGGCCCGTGGGGCGAGGCCCGGGACGCAGGGGCAGGTGAGCGTGCGCGGGCCCCGAACCGTGCCTACCGGGCCGCGTCGGACACGGGGGTGAACCCGGGGCCGACGGCCCGCGACCGGTCCGCGTCGCTCACGCCCGCACAGCGGAACGGAGAACGCCCTCCGCGCCGTACAGGCCGCCCAGCGTCCGCACCGCGTCCCTCAGGCCGGCGCACCGCGGGAAGTCTCCGGCCGCCCTGCGGTCCCAGCCCGGTCCCGCCGGCAGGACGAGGGGCCGTCTGCGGGCACCCGCCGGCCCCCACTGAAGACCCGCCACGTGCCGGGCCAGCGGTCCGGACGCCGTCGACCGGGTCTGCGCCCAGAGCACGACGGCGACCGGGCCGGTGCGCCGCACACAGGCCAGCAGCGCCTCCACCGGCACGGCGGCACCCAGCATGCGCGTCGGCACCCCCTGCTCGGCCAGCGCCGCGTCCAGGGCCTCCAGCGGCAGTGAGTGCTGCTCGCCGGGCGCGCAGGCCAGCACCACCGGCTCGGTGCCGGTCGCGTCCGCCGGGCGCGGCAGCACCAGGGGCGCGCGGCGCAGCGCCGTGGAGATCTGCCAGGACAGCAGGTGCTCCACCTCCACGTAACGGTCGCCGGACGACTCCCACTTGCGCCCCACCGCCCGCAGCGTCGGCACCATCACCTCCTCCCACGCCGTGGTCAGCCCGTGCTGCCTGACCGCGTCCAGTAGCCGGTTCTCCAGCTCCGGCGCGTCCAGCCGCACCGCGGCCCGGGCCAGCCCCCGGCACTCCTGACGTACGTCACCGAGCGGGAGTCCGCCGCCGGCACCGCCACGGCTGACGGCCGTCGTGGGCGGCTGGACCGGCGGCAGGCCGCCGGCAGAGGCGGCCGGAACCCTCGCGGGCGCAGCCCCCTCGCCGTGCGTGGAGCGGGCCACACGTGCCGCCTCGGCGGGGGCGACGCCCGCCGCCGCCAGCCGGCACATCTCCTCGACCATCGCCACGTCCCGCGGACTCCAGCGCCGGTGCCGCCCCTGCGACCGCGACGCGGGCCCCAGCCCGTAGCGGCGGTCCCAGGAGCGCAGCGTCGTGGGGGAGACGCCCAGGCGGCGGGCCACCGCGCCCGTGGTCAGCCCGGCCGCCTGCGTCACGTCCACATCACTCATGACCGTCCGCCCCGTCGCCGCCGGGGCCCGAGGGCCCGTTCTTCCGCTTCCCGCCGCACGTCCACAGACTACTCGATGCGATATCGATGCGAGTTGTCGAGCCATGAAGACTCGACGCAGGCTGGACGCACGGGCAGCGGAGGACGCGGACGCGGCGGAGAACCGGGTCCGGGTCGCTGACCGGAGGGGCGCCGCGGGACACCGGCGACGCACACCGGGCTCACGAGGAGAGACGTGGTCATGGACCGTATCGCGGCTGTATCGGGCTCTGTCGTCACTGCCGCCCCCCGCACCGCCGACCCTTCGACGGCCACCGCGGAAGGCCTCACGCCGGCCGCGGACGACGCGTCCTGGTCCGAGATCCACCGGCGCTGGGGCGGGCTGGTCCACGGGCTGGCCCAGCAGGCGCTCGGCGACGCGCGCGACGCCGAGGACGTGGCCCAGCAGGTGTTCGCCGACGCCTGGCGCGGCCGGCACGGATACGCGCCGGAGCGCGGGACACCGGCCGCCTGGCTCGTGGGCATCACCCGGCGCAAGGTGGCCGACGCGCTCGCCGCCCGCGCACGCCGCGCGCGACTCGTGGCGGCGGCCGCCGAACAGCCCCCGACCCAGAGCCGCGACGACACCGGCCAGCCCGAGGCCGCGCTGGACCGGATGGTCGTGGGCCGGGCCCTGCGGCGGCTCAGCACCCCGCAGCGGCAGGTGCTGCACCTGGCCTACTACGAGGACCTGACCCAGACACAGATCGCCCGCGTCACCGGCTGGCCGCTCGGCACCGTCAAGAGCCACACCCGTCGCGGACTCGACCGCCTCCGCCACTGCCTGGAGGACGAGGGCATCGCCAACGCGGGTCGCGCACAATCGATGCAAGTGTGACCGACCGGTCCGAGTGAGCGCCGGTCAGGCCTCTCGACCCGACCGCCGATCGGACTCAGGAACAGCCGGTCAGCCGGAGACGTGACGTCCGCCCCGTCGGGCGCGAGGCGACAGCGGACCGGAGGCCGTACGCCGGCCGGGAGCGACCTGCTGGGCGAACGCCTGCATGGCCACATCGCTGTTGGCCGGCAGGACGGCCATCAGCCCGCGGTCCTGGGCCTCCGCGACCGCGGGGGCGGCGACGCTGCCCTCGGGGACGAAGGCCAGCCGGACGTGCCCGTCCCCGGAGCCACGCCGGTCCACCGGAGAGACCGCGCCGTGGGTACCGTCCGGCAGCGTGACCCACAACTGGAAGTCGTCGTACCGGACGAAGTCCGCGCCCTTCACCGGCCAGGGGTAGTGGTGCTCGCCGGGCACGCTGGGCAGGATGCCCTGGTGGTTGCCGTGGCTCAGGGGCACGCAGGCGTTGAACAGGGAGTCGGTCCACGCCTCGACGGCGTCGGCGTCCTCGATGGGCGTGCGCAGCAGGTCCTCGGCCCGCTCGTAGCCCAGCTCCGCCAGGGCGGGCAGGGTGAGCGGGAAGGCGTCGACCAGTTCGGCGGCGTCCAGCCGCAGCCGGTCCACCTTCGCCGGGTCGGCGCAGAACTGCATGCTCCACTCGATGCCCACCCGCGCGCGGAACATGAGCCAGCCGCGGGCTCCCTTGACCCACAGGCTGCCGCCGTGGTGCATCTCCCACCGCTCGGAGTTGGGCGGCCCCTCTTTCGCCTCCAGGGGCCGGGGTCCGTACGGCAGGTCTGCGTCGTCCATGAGGTGGAGGATCTTCCGGGCCGTCGCTTTTGCGGCCCGGAAGTGTGACGATTCAAAGCGCTTCGGATGCTCGACGAGGCGGATCTTCCACGGATGGTTCTCCGATTCGATGCCGCCCAGCCGGATTTCGGGCTGGCCCATCGCTGATCTCCTTGGCTCGGCCGCACGGGCCGGCTCCCCGGCTCGCGGGGCGGAGTCCCCCCTGATTCGTCCCCCCTGATCTCCTCCTGATCTCCATCGTGCTCCGCTGACCGGCAGGTCGCGACCCCAGCGACCTCCATCCACACGCGGGACTCAACAGAGCCCCGTCCCAGCCCTGTTGACGACGCGTCGCCTTTCCTCCCGCGCGGCCGTGTGCCGGTCCGTGGTCCGGTTGCGGGGCGTTGTGGGCGGAGTAGCGTGGAACTTGATCGGTCCTGCCTGATTCTGGAGGTGGGCGATGTTTCTCCGATTGCTGCGGCGTCGTAGGCCGCACCGGCTGGTCCTTCTCGGCAACGGCCGTCTGATCCGGGGCTTCAGCGGCGGAATGTACGACGGTCACGGTTACCAGCCCTGACACCGTTCGCGGTTGAATCCTGGAGGAAGTGCGGTGACAGAGGACACCCTCGCCCTGGCAGCCATGGCAAGGCTTCTGTCACCGCACTGCCGTGTCACCGGGATGTCCGACGGAGCGCTCGTCGCGGACTGGAAACGGACACGCTTTCTCGGCATGGCGGCGGCGGACGTCCGGAAGCTGGCCGAAGGCAGCCCCGAGGAACGTGCCGAGCTCCTCGATGCCCTGAGAAGCGCCGGGTGCGCCACGGACCGCCGGACGCCACCGGCGGACTCGGTCGTCGGGGTCTGGCTGCGTGGAGTGCACCTGCTGATCCGGACCGCCGGATTCGGGCGCGTCCTCAGGCTGCTGGCTCTGGCCGCGCCGGGCTACGCCCGTGCGGACGCCCCCTCCGCCGACGAGGTCGCACGGCTGAAACGAGCCGTGCGGACACACAGCCGCGGCAGCTGGCTCGTCAACGGCGACTGCAAGTCCGAGGCGGTGGCGGCCTTCGTCCTGCTGCGGCGCCGCGGCCTCGAGGCCGTCCTGCACGTCGGTGTGCGTGAGCACCCGTTCGCCATGCATGCCTGGACGGAGTCGGCGGGCCTGTGCATCCCCGACGCGGATCCGCGCGGGCACGCCTTCACATCGGTGCTCGCGATCGGCTGCTGGGGACGGTGACATGGACGCGCTTCGCCTCGAATGGGCCGGTGGCGTACCGAGACTCCGGACAGCCGGCACCATGAGGCGTCAGGGACTCGTGACGACGGTCTGCTCGCCGTCCGGTACCGCGGCCGTCGTCGGCTGGGCCGGCTCGGCCCGCGACCGGGAGGCGGGCGCGCGCGGCCTCCTCGACGCCCTCGGCCGGCCGGGGGCCGCCCCGGCGTTGCCGCCAGGCGACTACGCGGCCGTTCTCGTGTACCGCGACCGCGTCCTTCTGCTGCGCGACGCGCAGGCACGCGTCCCGCTGTTCTTCAGCGAGTCCGCGGGCCGGGTGACCGCCGCGAGCACCTCGGCGAGCAGTCTCGGGAGCGCCACCGAGCTGGACCGGCGCTACTTCTGCCGGTACCTCACCGGAAACCTGGCGCAGCCGCACACGGACCTCACCCCCTTCACCGGGGTCCACCGCGTCCTGGGCGGAGAGGTCGTCGAGCTCTCCCGCACCGGCCGGATACGCGGCCGTACGCCGCGACGCGTCCACCGGGTGACCGGCCCGCCCGAGGCGGCAGCCAACGGACTCACCCGCGCCCAGGCCGCGCGGGAGCTCCGGCTGGCGCTGGAGAAAGCCGTCCGGAGCCGTATGGGCAGCGCGACGGCATGCCATGTCTCGGGCGGCACCGACTCCACCAGCGTCGCGCTGCTCGCCGCACGCCTGCTGGCCGGGGAGCGCGGTGGCCGGGGGGAACTGGTCCTGCTCGCCGGGCGCTTCGCCCATGGCGAGCTGGCCGCCGAACGGCCCTACCTGGACATGGCGTTGGAGGAGATCCGCCGCCACGCGCCCTCGGCCCGCCCGCTGATCGTCGACACCGACGACGTGGCCGACTTCGACGACTTCGAGCACCACGCGGGAGACGCGGACGAGCCGCATCCGCACGCCTTCCGCGCTCCGTTCTGGAGCCGGCTCCACGCCGCGGCCGCCGAACTGGGCTGTGACACCCTCCTGACCGGCTGCGGAGCCGACCCGGTGGCCGACGCCAACCCGTACCTCCTGCACAGGCTGGCCCGCACGGGCCGGCTCCGGCAGCTGAACCGGCAGGCACGAGCCTGGGCCGCGGGCAGCGAGCGGGGTCTGCGGGACGTCGTCCACGCCTACGTGGTCCAGCCGGCTCTTCCGCTCGCGGCCGAGCGGGTCACCGCCCTGGCCCGCGGCGGCACGGTGCTCGGCGGACTCGGCACCTTCAACCGCCCCGGATGGCTCCGGCCCGGGTTCGCGCGGGCCCACGGCTACCGGGACGCCGGTATCGCGGAGAGCCGCTTCGTGTTCGGAAGCAGACCGGAACAGTCGCTGTACGACGCCGCCAACTACGCGGCCGCTCCCGACCCGCTGTCCTGGCAGCGCGCGCCACGGGACGGGTTCCTCCTCTCGCACCCCTTCCTCGACCCGGACGTCATCGCCACGATGAGCGGCCTGCCCGCCTCGGTCACGTTCGAGCCGGGCCGTCCCAAGGCCGTTCTGCGCGCGGCCATGGCGGACCTGCTCCCCGCTCCGATCGCCGGCAGGGCGCTCAAGGTCCCCTTCGACGACCTCTATGCCCGCGGCCTGCGCGCACACGGCGACGAACTCATCGCCCTGTGCCGCCGCGCACGGCATCCGCTGGTTCCGGAGATGTTCGACGTGGAGACGCTGTGCCGGGCGGTCCGGGAGGCCCGGCTCGGCACGGGGGACTCGTACTCCTGGGACCGGGTGAACAGCTCCCTCGCCCTGGTGGCCTGGCTGGAGCGGCTCACCGCTGGCTCTTGATGTCCCACAGGGACCGCTCGACAGGGCCGGCGGCGATATCGGTGAGACCGTACCGGCTCACCAATTCCCGCTGTTCCTGCCCGGAGAACTTGCTGTTTCTGTCCGCTCCCTCGCGCGTGACGCTCGTCTGCACGCCTGCACCCTGGGGGCCGAACGTCCAGTAGATGAAGACGAAGCGAGCGTCCCTGGTGTTCTCGTCGATCGCGTTGTTCTCGTGCACCCGGGCACGGTAGACGAGGGAGTCGAGGCCGCTCTTCTGCTGGTCCTTCACCCATGACGCGACATCACCACCACCCCAGGAGGTCGCCATGACGTTGAGCGGTGGGTCCAGCACGATCTGGTCCTTGCGTGCGAGTTTCGCGGTCGCGTAGAAGGCCACCTGGTCGTAGGGCGTGTCCCTGGGTACTTGCACCACCGCACGTGTGGTGAAGGCGTCACCCGGCTCGATCCAGTCTCCGGGCGACATCCAGGGTTTCGCCTCTATCATCTGGCCAGGCTGTCGAATCTCCCTGCGGGAGAGCGGGTTGATCTCCCCTGAGGACTTCGCCCACTGCTCGGCATCCGTTCGCCAATGCTCGCGGAGACGGTCCCGGTCCCTGGGGCTCAGCCGTACTCGTTCCCCCATGGCGTGAAATTCGGTGCCGAGCACGTAGAAGCCCACATCGGCGCGGTTCTGGATCGTGATGTCGACCGGTACGGCGAACGCTTTGCGGTCCTTGCTCGGCACAGCCTTCCCCACCGACAACGTGATCAGAGGCCTGGCCTGCTGCCGGTTCGGCAGGTAGAGGTTCTGGTAGCCGAAGTTGGCGACGGCGAGGACCGAGGAGACGACCAGCGCCGCGGCCACCCGCTTCGGGGCGGGGATCGTGACCGACGTCCGCCACACGGCGAATACGGCCCATGCCGACCCCGCCACAAGTGCGGCGAACAGCACCTTGAAGGTCACCGAATCGCCGCTCAGCAGCGTCCTGAGCAGGAGCATGGCGTTGGCCAGCAGCGCCGCGAACACGCCGATCAGCACGACCAGGCCGGAGTACTGGAAGTTGTGGCGGATCCAGTGGTCCAGAACCGCCCCCGCGGCCAGGAGTGTGGTGAAGGCGACCGCGATGAGGACGGCACCGGTGAGGCGGCCGGGGAAGGTCAGCGCATGGATGAAATTGCCCAGGCCGAACCAGCCCAGCAGCAGCGTCGTCGCGAGGAGGATCAGCAAGATCATTGCCATGCTCAGTCGGGCCTGCCGGGTGTTCAGCGAGGGCCGTCGCGCTTTGGGTCGCAAGCCGTTGCGCGGCTTGGGGGGAGTCCGCACGTCGATCACCTCCCGAGAGCGTGGGTCGCGTGCCCGAAGACACACATGTGCCGTGCGGAGACACAGGTGTGCGGCACGGCAGCGGTCGACCCGCCGCCGTGCCGAGGGTTCGTCGTCATCGTCCTCGTCGGTGGTGAGCCACCGGGCCGCCGTCCGGCGCCCCAGGCTGTGGGACCTCCCGGCGCTTCCACGGTTCACCAGTCGGGTTCCCCGACCAGGCCGTAGGACCAGCGGGAGCCCTTGGACATCTCGAAGTGCAGATGCGGTCCTGTGGCGTTGCCCGTGGCCCCGACCTCGCCGAGTCGCTGCCCGGCGGTGACCTTCTGGCCGTCGCGCACCTGCCGCTGTGACAGGTGGCAGTACGTGTAGATGTGCCCGTTGTCGGCGCTCAGACCGATCCACTGGCCGTACGCCCCGCCCTTGCCGTTCGACCAGGCGATGGTGCCGCTCCGTACGGCGACCACGGGGGTGCCCGTCGGTGCGGCGAAGTCCTCACCCGTATGGCGGCTGAGGCCGTCCGGCTTCCAGGCGTAGGGGCCGCGTGCGTAGAAGGGAAAGGTGACCTTGTGGCCCGGCACCGGAGACGGGACCCGCCCGCCACCGGTGGTGCCCGGGCGTTCGACGGTGAAGCCGGCGCGCCGGCCGAGCGCGGCGAGGGAGGTGTAGCCGGGGATGCCGTCGGCGTCGGCTCCGGTGAAGCCCTGGGCGAGCTGCTCGGCACGGTAGGCGGCCCGGGTCTGTTCGCCGAAGAATCCCGTGGGGCCGTCGGGGATCCGGTGGCCCTGGGCGATCAGGGCCTTCTGCACGGTGCGGACGTCGTCGTTGCTCGCTCCGAAACGGACGTTTGACAGTGAGACCATGACCGGCTCCTAGTAGCCGTGAGGACGACGGTGCGGGTCCGCCTGCTGCACCCGGGCGGCGAAGTTGGAGCCGGACGGGTCGACGTGATAGCGGTCCCGGACGTAGTTGATCGTTGCGCACATGTCGGCGACCACGTCGTACGGGGTGGTCGCGGTCCCCGCCTGGTGGTAGGCGGCGAACGTGGTGGGAATGCACTGGGTGGCGCCCCGCGAGCAGTTCTGCGGGTGCCCGTCGGGCGCTCTCCGGCCCCGGGCGTTGACGTCGTTGAGGTTCACCCGCCAGCGCGGGTCGTTGTAGGCGGACTCACGCTTGGTGATGGTCACCAGTGCCGGGACGCCGTAGAGGGGGTCCATGCCGGTCAGTTCGCACGCCTTCCGCGCGTAGCGCTGCATCGCCTCCAGCCCGGCTTCGTCGTCCGGATCGCCGTAGGTGACCTGGCTGAGGGTGAGCCGCCCGTTCCCCGCCACGGACACGGTGTCCGGGCGTTCGACGGTGAAGCCGGCGCGCCGGCCGAGCGCGGCGAGGGAGGTGTAGCCGGGGATGCCGTCGGCGTCGGTCCCGGTGAAGCCCTGGGCGAGCTGCTCGGCACGGTAGGCGGCCCGGGTCTGTTCGCCGAAGAATCCCGTGGGGCCGTCGGGGATCCGGTGGCCCTGGGCGATCAGGGCCCGCTGTACGGTGCGGACGTCGTCGTTGCTCGCGCCGAAGCGGACGTTGGACAGTGCGACCATGACGGTTCGTTCCTTTCGGGTCGTCAGCGCCAGGGGGTCACGGTGAGCCGGATCCGCGCGTCGTCCCCGAGGATCGGTGCCGCGGTGGCGGGCAGCGGGATACGGCAGACCCAGGCGCCGGGGGCGGGGTCCTCGTCGCCGAGGGCGTGGCCGTCGGGCCGGTAGGCGCTGATCGGGCCGGTGATCTCCGAGTTCCAGAGGGCCGTGAGCGCGGGCACGGGGGCGGCGGGGTCGGCACGGACGTCGATGACGAGGATGTCGTCGAAGTCGGCGGTCTGTTCCAGATGGTCGTCGAAGCTCAGCAGCCCGTCACGGCGCCGCAGCGACAGGACGCGCAGATGCAGCGCGTACCGCATGGTGCCGGTTTCGTCCGGCCGCAGGCCGCTGCACAGGAACGTCGTCACCAGGGAGACCGTCGCCCCGTCGTCCGATGTGCCGTCCGTGCCGCCGTCGGGCAGCTGGACGGGGCACCAGTGGGCGCTCGTGCGCTCGTGGGTGACGATCCGCAGGCCGCGGACCGACAACCGGACCTCGGCCTGCCACACCGTGTCGGCCCGCCGCGGCAGCCGGACGCCGACGAGCTCGGCCTCGGCCCGGCAGTCCCCGAACAGGAAGCGCCGCAGGTTCTGGTAGCCCTCCTCGGAGTTGACCAGTCCGTAGCGCCCGCTGTGACTGCGGTGCACATACGCCTGGTGCGCGCCGGGGACGTACGCGTTGTCGATCTGCACCAGACCGTCGCTGCGCGGCCCGACCGAGGCCGCGGACAGGCCGAGCGCCACGTCGTAGTCGGTCGGGTCGGTGCCGATCAGGCAGAAGACCCGCTCCCGGGAGAACCGTCCTTCCCCGGGCATCGCGCGGGCGTCCCACGCCGGCGGCGGCCCGTCCGGGTCCGTCTCGGACTTCGGCGTCAGGTACTCGTACATCCGCTCGCGCCCGAAGATCTCCGCGCCGTTGACGCCGGTGACGTCACGCAGCCTCTCCAGCAGGCCGAAGCCGACGTCGAACGCTATGCCGCCGTGCGGGGTGCCGTAGGTGAAGAGCTTGTCCACGCAGTCGTCCGGATCGCGGCCGAGGTCCGGGAGGATCTTCTGGATCAGGCAGCGGCACACCAGCCCGCCCATGGAATGGGCGACCAGATGCACCCGCTCCGCTCCCGACTTGGCCCGGATCGTGTCGATCAGCCGCAGCAGGTCCGTGGCGGCCGTCTCCAGCCGGAACTCATGGGGGCGAGCGCCCCAGGTGCTCGCGTACGGGTCGTAGAACCGGTGGATCCAGATGGTGTCCGGCGGGATCGTGTCGTGACCGGCGAGATAGAGGGCCTGCCCGCCGTCCACGAGGATCCGGTAGCCCTCGTCCAGGTGCAGACGGAGCAGGGGGCTCTCGAACTCGTGGAAGCAGGGCGCGTCGTCCGGTCCGATACGGATGTGCGTGGAGCCCTCGTTGAACCCGTAGAACGGGTCGGTCACCGCCTTGTCGATCGCGGCGGTGCCGCCGGCGTATCCCCGGACATAGACGATCGGCAGTTTCGGGGTCGGTGTCATGCGTCCTCCAGGCGGTCCAGAGGGATCGGCTGCCTCGAAGGCACACCATCGAGGCTACGGACGGGCCGTCAGCCGGACGTCAGCCCGACGTCACCGGCCCCGGGGACAGCAACCGTGGCGGACCAGCATCCGCGTGAAGCGGGGTGACGGCTCGACCCTCAGCTCGTCCCACAGCCGCCGCCGGAAGGACCGGTAGTGACGCACCGCTTCGGTGAGATTGCCTTCCGCGAGGTGCGCGGCGACGGCGGCCCGGTGCGCGCTCTCCCGAAGCGGTTCCGTGCGCACGCTCTCCCACGCCGCCTCCAGGGCGAGCGCCGGCCGCCCCTCGTGCACCAGCGCCTCGGCGAGCGCGTCGAGGGCGTGCAGCCGCAGCTGGCGCAGTCGTTCGCGCTCCAGCAGTACCCACTCCTCGTCCCAGCCGGGCAGCAGGTCCTCTCCCCCCAGCAGCCCCTGAGGGAGCCGGCCGGCGAGTGGCGGGCCGCAGCCCTGGACCACGTTCAGGGCCGTCTCGGTGAGGGCGTGCACGTCGACGTTCAGGGTCTCGGTGGTGACGAGCGAGTCTCCGGAGCACCGGATCAGCGGCTGATCACCGTGCGGGAGTTTCCACAGGGTGGTGCGCAGGCTGCCCCGGGCGTGCTCCTCGGTGACCTCGGGCCACAGCGTTCCGGCGAGGACCGTGCGGGTGACGCTTCCGCGCAGCGCCACGAAGGCCAGCAGGCGCTGACCGTTGCGGCACAACTCGACGGCCTCGGCATCGCACTCCAGCCGGAAGCGGCCGAGCAACCGCAGTTCGAACGGAGAAATCACCTTGCGCCTCTCGTCCTCAGTCTCGGCCGGTGCGGACGGGCGCCGCAACTCCGGGAACGGCGCATTGATCGCCGCGACTGATGCCACGTCATGTTTATTTGAAGCGTCACTGGTTGACCGTGAAACCGCCTGGCGCGGTGCCCCGGCTCCAGTGGCAGGGAAACGCCGCCGGGGTGAGAATCGGGGGAGAGGTGAGCGGCGCCGTCGCGCGCCGCCCTCGGTTCTCACGCCCTCGAAGATCTTCACGCCCTCGAACTCGAACGAGGCGTTCACCCATGGCTCTCCCCACGACGCGTCCTGTGGTCCTGAGGCTCTACCACGACCTGCGCGACCATCCCGCCGAGGGCCGTCACGGCGGCGGCGGTGGCGGCGGAGGCTTCGGCGGGGGCCGGCGCTCCGGCGGGGGCCGGCGCTCCGACGACGGCCGCCACTCCGACGGGGACAGGCCCCGCGGCCCGCGCGGACCAGGCCCGGACAGGCCCCCGGACCCCGGTCCGGCAGACACCGAGGACGTCGCCGAGGGTCCGTTCCGGGTGGTGCGGCCGGCGGACATGCTCGTCGTCGACATCAGCCTGGTCAATCTGCGCCGGGACGGCTCTCGTCTGGTACCGCGGACCCCGGGTGCACCGGCGTTCGTCCTGGCCGTGCTGCCACCGCAGCACATCATGGAGCAGGCCTTCCCGGTGGGCACCGCGGCACCGTCCGCACCGGTCAGAGCCTTCACCGCCGGCCCGACGACGCTGTCCTTCTCGGTGCCGGTCGATCTGAACGGTCTGGACCTCTCACTGGAGGCGCTGCTCGACTGGAGGCGACTCGTGCCGTTGGCGGACCTGTCCGGCCTGCGCGCGAACGCCGCCGGGCCGACGGGCTTCCAGCAAGTCCCCGGAAGCGTCCTGGAATTTCCCACCCGGTTGCTGATCACCTATGACGGGCCGGTGGACTGGCTGAGCAGACCGGAACCCCACCGGGCCGACGGGCGCACCGCCTTGTGGCACGCGCGGCTGCACTCGACACGGGGCGGCGACGTGGAGCTGCGGGCCTTCGCGGCGGTGCGGGACCGCAGTCCGCATCTCGGTAACAGCTCCCTCAGTGACAGGAACCGGGATGACATCGTCACCCTCACCAGCCGCGCCGAACTCGTGCCACCGGGCGGCCCGCCCATCCAGGTCCCGAGCGCGTCGTTGCACTCGGAACAGTTCATCGTCACGCCGCTCGGCGCGTCGGCCCATCTGCACGGCGCATGGGAGGCACCGCTCGCCGGCGACGAGGACCGGTACGAGGCGGCCGGGCGGACCTTCCCCAACCTGGAGATGTACGACCACATCACGGGTCTGGGACGCGACCAGTACGTACGCGTCGTCACCCGTGGCCGCCTGTGCACCAAGCACCGGGCGTCACACGTGGAGGAGTACCGGCGGGTCTTCGTCACGGACCCGCACGGCGGAATCGTCGCCTACCTGCGACGGGAGGACCGCATCATCGTCAAGGAGCCGGAGGTTGAGTACGGGGCGGGCGGCTACACCCACGGGGGGCGGGAGATGCCCTTCACCAGTCTGCGCATCACCGACCGTGTCACACCGCTGATCATGCCTCCGGTCCCGGCTTCGACGCGGCGTGATCCTGACGCGCCGTTCATCGACAACGTCGCCTTCTGGGTGAGGCGCGCCGACGACGGACAGGACTACCAGTTCACTCTGATCGGCACGGACCACGAGGGCAGGAAGGTCAGCTTCCGGATGCCGCTGATCTATGTGCCCGACGGACAACTCGTCGATCCGGCCGCACCGCTGGCGGGCGGTCAGTTCGCGGCCATCGGTACCGAACAACTGGTGCAGAAGGTGCTCAACGAAAAGCCCGATCGCATGACGGGCAGGCTGAACGGCCAGGTGATGGCCATGGCGCCACCACCGGCGGGTGCGTCCGGCAGCACCAGCCATGCGGTCGATGACCTGACCTTCGGGCTCTACACGGTCGGCACGCCCTACGTGACGAAGGCGAACGTACGCGTCCCCGCCGTCGAGCAGTTCACCGGCAACGCCGGATACCGGGGGGTCAAGTTCAACGGCACCTACCTCGATCAGTCCATGGAGAGGCATCCGGCGGGTGCCTACCTCAATCTTGATTCCCCGGTCACGGTCGCACTCGGTACCGAGCAGGCCGGTGGGGTGGCCAGCCCCAGATCCGAGCTCCAGTTGATCACGGCCCAGGCGGGTGTCGTACCGGACGTCTACGGAGCGGACAAGAGCATCGAGGACATCAGGAAGCTGTTCACGGGAGCCAGACTGCTCGGCAGAATCCCCCTGGAGGTGTTCCTGCAGGACATTCCCCACGCGGGCACGGTGCAGAACCTGGACGACGAGCAGATCAAGAACATCCTGAGCGCCCCGGACGGTGTGCTGCCGGCGCCGGTTCTGCGTGTCCGCGACCTGCAGAACGGCCAGGGCAAGGAATTGCGCTACGTGTGGAAGACCAAGCTGGGCCAGAGACCGACTCCGAAGCCCGATGAACCGCTGCCGCTGCCGGTCATCGTGGAGAACTCCATGCTGACGCTGGACGCCCGGACCGTCCGCTCGCAGGGCAACGTCGACAATTCGGCCGTGCAGGGCACGCTGACCGACTTCGCGCTGGATTTCCTGCACATCGCCCAAGTGCATTTCGACAAGCTGACGTTCAGGTCCGGCCCGGGGAAGAAGCCCGACGTCACGGCCGACGGCGTGAAGCTGACGTTCCGGAACGACCTGGAGTTCATCAACACCCTGCGCAGCGCACTGCCCGCCGACGCCTTCGGGTCCGGCGCCTACGTGGACATCGATGCGAGCGGTGTCCGGACGGGCTACAGGCTCGCGGTCCCGAGCCTCCCGATCGGCGTCTTCATGCTGTCCAACCTCTCGCTGGCCGCCGAGGTGAAAATCCCCTTCGACGACCGGCCCGTCTCGTTCAGCTTCTCCGTCGCCGAGCCGCAGCATCCTTTCCACCTCACCGTGTCCCTGCTCGGTGGCGGCGGCTATTTCTTCATGGAGGTCGACACCACCGGTCCACGGCGGATAGAGGGGGCGATGGAGTTCGGCGGCGCCGCCGCACTGGACCTCGGGGTCGCGAGCGGCGGGGTCTCGATCATGGCGGGTATCCGCTTCACGCTCCAGAGAGGCACAGCGCAAGAGGGTGGCAAGCCGGCAACGCCGGACAGCGTCTCGCTCACCGGCTATCTGCGCTGCAGCGGCTTCCTGTGCGTGCTGGGCATCATCACGGTGTCCGTCGAGTTCTACCTCGAACTCCGCTACGAGGCACACGGAGATCAGTCCGTGGTCCGTGGCAGGGGCACCCTCACGGTCAGTGTGCGGATCGCCTTCTTCAGCAAGTCCGTGACGCTCGAACTCGAACGCAGTTTCTCCGGAGCCCCGTGCGACCCGTCCTTCGCCGACTGCGTCCCGCTGGAACCGCACTGGCGCGAGTTCTGCGAGGCGTACGCTCCCCAACCCCACGGGTGATGTCCATGCCCCTCGAACAGCGCATCAACTGGACGGTCCTCCCGGCCGGGCTCTCAGAGGACGGCACCCGGGCACGGGTGTCGGTGTTCGTGACGCCTCGGCTCTACCCGTCCGACGAGGCGAACCCGACGCTGCTCGGTTTCACCGACTTCCACGACTGGCCGCGGACGGTCATGGCGGCCACCTTCGCGTTCGCCACGACCAGTGGCCCCGAGTCGCCGCCCGTGCCCTTCACCGATCCGCTCCGGCCGCAGGTCCCGGAACCGAACACGAGCCTGTGGACGAGCCTTTTCGATGGCGGCACCCGGCTGGAGCCCTACCCCGACCCGCCCGAGCAGCACTTGACCACCTACTCCGCTCAAGGGGTCCGCACCTACACGAAGGCCGTCTATGCGGCGGCGGCGAAGGACCACGCGGAGGCGCCGCCCCCGACAAGGGAACTGCTGCGCTCACAGTCCACGGTGCCCGCCGGCTCCCAGACGAGGCTCCACCGAGGTGGCGTCACCGACGCCGACGCGGTTCCTCCGGAACTGGAGGCTCTGCATGCGTTCTACCTCCCCTCGAAGGCTGCCGGGCCCACGGCCGGCGGGTCGCCGACCGGATTGGGGACAGCGGTCGCCGCGGAGCCTGCGCCCGGTGAGCCGCCCGCGGCCGGCCAGGACGAGCAACCCCCGCCACCACCGTCCCCGCCGCATCCCGACTTCCACACGATGCTCGGCTCACTCGGCGACCACCCCGTGCTGCTCCAGCACCTCGGACTGGTGCTGACCTTCGAAGTACCGGGGCTTGCTCCGTCCGGGCTCCCTCCGTCCAGGGGCGAGCGGTTCCTGACCGTCGTCCCCCACTGGGACCCGGCACCGGGCGTCCTGTCGTACGACGTCGCCTGCCTCACCCGTTACTACTTCGGCGTGGACCCCCTCTCCCCGGATCCGTCCACCCCGGGCCGTCGCGTCTTTCTCGCCGCGCAGCCCCCTCCCGCCGAGCCCCCGCCTGCCGATGACCCGTCTACGGCCCTGGCGGCTCCTTCCCGTGGCCTGGAGGAGTTCTCGGCGGACTTCTCCGTCGAGCAGGCGGACGTCGACGGTGCCGCGCTCAATATGGTGGGGGTGTCCGAGGACGCCATGGGACTGACCCCCCTGCGCAACCCCGGTATCTCGCTGGTCCGGAACGGACGCATGGCCAGTCTGGAGCCGGAGTTGGACCGGGCGCGGACTCACAACGACAGGTTCGACGCGCTGGTCGATCATCAGAAGCAGCAGGACGGCCAGGCCCCCCGGAACCTCGGGAACCCCCAGCCCCCCCAAGATCAGCCGCCGCCGCCCGTGCTCACCGCCCGGGACCTGGTCCGCGGCCACCGGATGGACATATGGGACGAGCAGCGGAACGCCTGGTTCTCGCTGCACGCGCGCGACGTGGAGTACCGGAAGGCCCACGGCGGGCCGCTCCTGCTGACCGCCTCCGACGAAGGCTTCTTCCAGACCCACGCGGTCTCACCGCCGGACGGTTCCGCGCTGCACGTACCCGAACCGCTGGCCGTCTGGCGTGGCTGGTCCCTGTCCGCTCCATTCCCGGGCCTCGTGCTGGACACCGACGAGGGGGACCCCTCCGGCCACAGGCCGCCCAACTCCCCCGTGCCACTCCGGAACGAGGCACCGCCGGGAGTGCCGTTGGAGATCACGGTCAAGGCGGGGCACGCCGCACTGCCGGCACTGCGGTACCGCCACGCGTACCGGGTGCGCCTGCGTACCGTCGACCTGGCCGGCCATGGCCTCGACCTGGAGCAGGCCGATGCCCTGACGCACCTGCCCGGCGTGACGGTCCCCGACCGGCCGCTGGTCTTCCAGCGGTTCGAGACGGTGTCGGCGCCGGCGGTGGTACCGCGACTGCCGTTCACCGAGGGCGCCTCCACCTTCCGGATGGTCATCCGCAGCAGCCCGGGGGACCGGCCGCCACCGGCCGCTCCGCCCGGCCCGGCGCGGAGCGGGACGAGTATCTCGCTGGCCAATGTCAAGCCCGAACTGAGGAACGCCGACGTCGCCGTCGTCCAGAGGGCACTCCTCGCCTTGGGCCACGACATCCCGGGAGGCGCGGACGGTCACTTCGGGAGGCTGACGAGAGACGCCTACGCCGCGGAGCAACGCAAGCAGGGCTTCTCCGGGAGCGGCGCGGACGGCGTCCCCGGCTGCGCGTCCCTCACCAGCCTGGGCCTCAAGAGTGGCTTCACCGTCGTCGACTGCCCTCCGAGCTCGGGGCCGGCCCCCGACGGCGGCAGCACGGCGGAGCAGTACGCCGCGGCGTTCAATCGGTCGCCGCTGGTCGCCGAAAAGGGGCACCGCCCCTACCGGGGTGTCGACGAACGGCACGTGGTGGCGCCGAAAGTGGCGCTGCAGTGCGTGGAATGGCACGGGCTGCTGGACGAGGCCATCGGCTCCACCGATCCCACCGTGCAGAACGCGGTCTACGAACTGGCCGTACGCGAGAGCGATTCCCTGGACGACCCCGGCCCGGACGTCCGTCTGGAGCCCGTCGACTCACCGGCGGCGGACCCCGAGCACCCGGCGGTGATCGCGCTGCACACGGGTGAACAGGTCGACATGCGCGGTCTGCCCGACCCCCTGGCCCGGGCGGCCGCCCTGTTCGACCTGCCGGGAATGCCCGCCGGCCGGCCGTTCCTCATCCCCTGGGGCGGCGACGTCTGGCACCGTCCGAGATCCTTCCGGCTGCGGCTGACCGAAGGAACCGCGCCGCCCGGCTTCGACGAGGCGACCCGGGTGCTGACCGTGTCTCTGCCCAAGGGGGCCGTGGCCACCGTCCGCGTGTGCTCCAGCATCGACTTCGACGAGAACCTCATGGGCATGGCTTCCTGGTGCCGTGAGGTGACGACACCGGCGGGACTCGCGCCGCAGTCGGAGGAGCAGGCCGCGGCGTCGAGTGCGATGGAGTCGCGGAAGGCGGACCGCGCGCTGGAGCTTGCCGCGGCAGGTCGTCACTGGATGTTCACTCCCTGGCACGAGCTGACTCTCGTCCACGCGGTCGAGAAGCCCCTGAGGACCCCCGTCCTCGACCTGTTCCCGACGGGGACCCGACGCCCCGAGAAGGCGACGGCGGAGCATCTGGCCGGGACCATCGCGCTGGACGAGAGCAGTACGGGCCGGGTCGATCTGGTCGCGGAGTGGACCGAGGTGACGGACGCGGGCCCCGACGGACGTGCCACCCAGGAGATGACCGCGCCGGTGTTCGGGCTTCTGACGGCGAGGGCCGGCCCGGAAGGCAGCCCTGAGAAGAAATCCGCCGTCCTCCGGAACGGCGTCCTCACCTTCAGCACCGAGACGGCCGAGCAGGAGGCCGCGAAGGACACCCCGCCCCTCATCGGGAAACACGAGTTCGGTGACACCAAATACCGCATGGTGCGCTATCACCCGCTGGCGGGAAGCCGGTTCGGCGACTGCTTCCCGCCGGATTTCGCCGGGCCCGGCGCCGGCGAGCTGACCGTACCGGGCACCGCGCAGGAGCACCCGGTGCTCAGCAGCGCGGCCCCCATGGCTCCGCGGGTCCTGTACTGCGTACCCACGCTCTCCCTGGAGCAGGACCACGGGACGTCCGACGTCATAGTCCGGCGACGGCGCGGCGGAGGCATACGGGTGTACGTAGGCCGCCGCTGGTGGTCCTCCGGAGACGGTGAACTGCTCGGCGTGGTCCTCGGCGAGCCGCCCGGCGGCGACCCGGAGTCCCTGCGCGACGCCAAGGTCACCCTGATGGGCAGGGACCCTCTCCACCGTTCCGCCCCGGTCGTGGCCCCGACCCCGGAGATGTTCACCAACGCGGTGGGGGAGCCCAGGCGACTCGCCATGGGCCTGCTCCCCGGGAACCTCCCCGTGACCGTCGTGAGCTTCCCCCCGCAGTTCGACGCGGACGACAAGGACGACAAAAACGAGGAGGACGAGGAGAACGGCCGCTGGTTCTTCGACCTGGACCTGGACACCGGCGACACCTGTCTGCCCTTCGTCCGCCTCGCCCTGGTCCGCTACCAGCCCCACTCGATCGACGGAGCCGAGATCTCCCCGGTCGTCCTCGCCGACCTGGTCCGCACCCTGCCCGACCGGGAACTGACGGTCCGGCCCGGCCGGTCGCTCACCGTCAGCCTCACCGGCCCTTCCTGGAACCCGACCGATTCCCCGCCGCCGCAGATCACCGCCACGCTGCAGCGTCGGCACGACGTCATCAGCGACAAGGATCTCGGGTGGGTGACCCTGGACGAGACCGCCACCACCCTCGTCTCGGCCGAGGCGGAGTCGTCCGACAGGCCGACCTACTCGGGCCACATCGAGGTACCGCCCGTACGGCGCGGGGTCCCCCTGCGCCTGCTGGTGATGGAGACCGAGGGCGTCCCGGCCGACGGCCCCACCCCGCCCACGCCCGCCGGCCCGGTGATCTACTGCGACACCGTCGACCTCCCACCCTTGAACGACGGTCCTGACGGCGATCGTGACGACCATGACGACGATGACCGGCGCGACAGACATGACCGTCCGGACGACGACCAGGACGGTCGCGGCCGGCGCGGCCGAGGCGGCGACTTCCGCCACCGCTGACTCCCGAAGGGAGATCCTCATGCCTGACGAAACACTGCAGGACACCTTGCCCAGTCCGCAGACCGACGCCACCGACCGGTTCGAGGCGGCCCCCGACCCGGACGGGACCCTGATCCCGATACCGAGGGAAGCACCGGCCGGGCATCCGATCCGCGACGACGCCACGATCAGTGTCAGCCCGCTCCAGGGCAGCGGCTACTACGTGACGATCTACAACGGTCCGCCCGAGAGCTCGGGGGAGCTGGACGACTTCATCGCCGAACTGCTCACCGAGGCATCGCTGGCGCGCCTGGAGCAACTGTTCGCCGAGACCGCGGCCGGAGGCGTCATCAGATTCCTGGCGGCACCGGTCGGAGTGCTCATCTCGCTCCTGACCTCGACGCCCACGCTGAACGAGCAGTTCATCCGCACGAGACTGGACGACGGCACCCAGGTCACCTACGCGGTTCTGTCCCCGGGGGAGTGAAGCGCTACCGCCCCGGACGGCGCCGGTCTCCGGAGGCCGCCTGGTCCTCGGCCTGTGCCCGGTACAGGCGGCGCAGCCGCACCACGCCCAGGTCGTGCTGGTAGAGGTTCTCCCGCTGGTCGGCGTCGGCCGGCATGGACTCCAGCATCACCCGGTCCTGCTCCAGGACCTCCCAGTGGCGCTTCTCGATGAGCGTCTTGTATAGGAAGCGCCAGGTGTCGCGCTGCCAGCCCTGCACGCGCCGGTAGCGCCAGAAGAAGACCCCGCAGCGATCCTCGTCGACCGGGCACACCATGCCGACGATGCCGAACGCGCCCCCCGGGCCGGCGGACCGCGGGTACGGGATGGACAGGTCGACCCAGTCGATACCGGTGCGGCACAACTCGACCCAGTCGAAGTTGACGCCCCGCTGGTCGGTCTTCTCGAAGAAGTAGCCGCGGTCGGTCTCCCGGATGCGGAACTTCGCCGTCGTGTCCCCCTCGAACATCGTGTGCGACTCGTGATGGAGGAAGGCGCCGTGCATGGGGTCGAGCAGATTCTCCACCGCGTAGCGCCACGGTACGTTCCACTCGGCGTAGCAGAGGATGGCCTCCGTGTCCGGGTCGGTGAGGGGGCCGGGGAGGGTCAGCGCGACCGGGTCGGGGTGCTCCTCGTCCCCGAAGTACGCGAGGATCGCGCCGCCGACCTCGCGCACCGGCAGCGAGGTGACGAGCTTCTTGCCCTCGAGGTTGCAGCCGGGCAGGCCGGGAACGGACGAGACGGTGCCGTCGGTCTCCACCTCGACGCCGTGGTACCAGCAGGCCACCCGGTCGCCCAGGTGCTTGCCGAGGGACAGGGGAGCGCCGCGGTGCGGACAGCGGTCGGCGAGCATCGACAGGCGGCCGTCGGAGCGGCGGAAGAGCAGCCACTGCTCGCCGAGCGCGGTGACCTTGCGCATGGCCCCCGGGGCGACGAAGTGCGAGGGGACGACGGCGTGCCACTGGTTGCGCAGGCCGTTGGCGTAGATGTGCTCGGCGGTGGCGGAGGTCGACAGCGTCATGGTCAGGCTCCCAGTCGGTGCATCTCGGCGCGGAAGGACTGTTCGGTCCACGGGGCGCCGTCGGGCGCGTGGACCTTGCGGGCGTTGAGCCCGCGTACCACGTCGGCCGGCTCGTGGCCTTCCCGCGTGAACACCTCTTCGAGGGTGGCGGCCAGCTTGTACTCGTAGGGGGTCGGCTCGTGCGTACGGCTCTGGTGGATCTCGAGGTACGGCCATGTGCCGGTCGCGGAGTTGGTCACGGTGCGTCTCCTGAGAGCGGGGGAGGAGGGGGTCACAGGTCGAGGACGAGTCGGCCGGAGGCACAGCGCGAGACGCAGATCATCATCGTCGCGCCCGCCGCCTGTTCGGCCTCGCTGAGCAGCAGGTCGCGATGGTCCGGGGTGCCGTCGAGCACCCGTGTCTCGCAGGAGCCGCAGATACCGTCCCGGCAGGAGCTGCGCACGCTCAGCCCGGCGTCCTCGGCGGCCTGGAGGATCGAGGTGCCGGCGGCCACGGACAGCGTGACGCCCGAGGTGCGGCACTCGACCTCGAACGCCTCGTCGTCGCCGGAGCGCTCCACGACGGGCGCCGCGAACCGTTCCAGGCGCAGTCGATCGCCGGGGCAGCGCGCCTCGACGGCGGCGAGCAACGGTTCCGGGCCGCAGGAGTACACGAGCGTGCCTCCGGGCAGGTCGGCGAGCGCCGCGTCCAGGTCGATGTGCCCGTGCTCGTCCTGCGGGACGAGGGTCACCTGGCCGCCGTGCACGGCCAGGGCCGTCAGTTCCGCGGTGAACGCCATGGAAGCACGGGTGCGCCCGCCGTAGACCATGCGCCACGTGGCGCCGCGCCGGGCGGCCTCCCGTGCCATCGCCAGCAGGGGGGTGATACCGATGCCGCCGGCGATGAACACGTACCCGGCCGCGTCCTCCAGCGTGAAGTGGTTGCGCGGCTCGCCGACGGTGACCGGCCGGCCGGGGCGCAGCGTGCTGTGCACATAGCGGGAACCGCCGCGTGAGGCGGGCTCGTTGAGCACACCGATCCGGTAGCTGTCGGTGGTGCGTGGGTCGCCGCACAGGCTGTACTGCCTGATCTGCCCGCCGACGTGGACGTCGAGATGCGCCCCGGGCGTCCACCCGGGCAGTGGCTTGCCCTCCGGGTGGACGAGTTCGACGGACAGGACGCCCTCGGCCTCCCATGTCATCCGGTGGACGATCAGCCGCAGGGAGTTCTCGCTCATGCCTGCCGCCTCCTTCCTGGCTTACTGGCCCGGGATCTTCACGGGCGGGGTGAACGGGTTCTTCATGGGGCCCAGCGCCGCCAGGTCGACCTCGACGAGCGCCGGCCCGCCGGACGCGACGGCCTGACCGATCACGGGCGCGGCGTGCTCTTCGGCGCCGATCCGCAGATACGGCAGCCCGCAGGCCCGTGCGAGGAGATCGAAGTGCGGGGGGGCGAGGTCGACGCCGGAACGGCGCTCGCCGTAGCGGTCCTGCATGTTGCGCAGTACGCCGTAGCCGCCGTCGTTGAAGACGATCAGGGTCAGCCGGGGCCTCTCCTGGGCGAGAGTGAGCAGCTCACCGAGGTGCACCGCGAGCCCGCCGTCGCCCGCCAGCACCACGGTGGGCGCGTCGGGGCGGGCCAGCGCGGCGCCGATGCCCATGCCGAGTCCCTGCCCGATGCCGCCGCCGCGCGGGAAGACGTTGTCGCGTGGGTCGTAGATCTCCAGGAGCCGGTTGCCCCAGCTGCTCGACGCGATGGTGACGTCGCGGGCGACGACCGCCTCGCGGGGGAGTGCGGCTCGGAGGGCGTCGCAGATGGCGGCCTGGGGGCCGATGTCGTCGTGAAGGACGGACCGCACCTCGCTCCGGACCTTCGTCACACGCTCCGTCCAGTCGCTGTCGGCGAGCCGCGCGTGCGGCAGCATGCCCGCCAGGACCGTGGCCGCGTCGCCGTGCAGCGCGTGCCGGGCCGGGTGGACGCGGCCGAGGGCCGCGGCGTCGATGTCGGTCTGGATGTGTGCCTCGGGCAGCTTCAGCCCGTAGTCGGCGGTCTCGTTGGAGCGGAAGTGGGTGCCCACGGTCAGCAGCACGTCGGCGTCGGCGAGCAGCGCCCGCCCGGCCGGGGTGGTGGCGAAGTTCCCGATGACCTGCGGGTGGTCCTCGGGCACCGATCCGCGCCCGGAGTTGGAGGTGAGCAGACCGGCGCCGGTCGCGGACAGCAGCGCGCCCAGTTCGGTACGGGCCCGGGTGGCGCCGCCGCCCGCCCAGATCAGGGGCCGTCGAGCGGAGGCCAGCAGTGCCCCGGCGGCGGTGAGTTCACCGTCGGAGGGTGCCGGGACGGTGCTGGCCGGGGCCGGCTCGGCGATGTCCGTCTGGGCCGCGTACTGCAGGTCGATCGGCCATTCCACGCTCGCCGGTCCGCCCGGCGCGGTGAGCGCGGCCCGGGCCGCCTCGCGCAGGATCCGGCCCGCGTCGTCGGCGGACGGCACCGTGGCGGCGTACTTGGACACCGCCGTCAGCATGCCGAGCTGGTCCTTGGTCTCGTGGATGAAGCCACGCCCGCTGCCGAGGAACCGGCTCTCCACCTGACCGGTGACGTGCAGTACGGACGTGCCCGAGCTGAGCGACTCGATCAGGGATCCGGCCGCGTTGCCCGCTCCGGTGCCCGTCGAGGTCAGGGCGCAGCCGATGGAGCCACGGGCCCGCCCGTAGGCGTCGGCGGCGTTCACGGCGGACGCCTCGTGCCGTACCGGCACGAACCTCAGTTCACGGTCGACGGCCTCCACCAGCGGCAGGTTGTGCACGCTGACGATGCCGAAGACGGTGTCGACGCCCAGGTCGCGCAGGACCGCGACGAGGAGATCGCCTCCGTTGTCGTAACGCATGATGGGTCTCCTCAGAGGATGGAGCGGCCGACGCCGCCACAGACGTCGATGCTGGTGCCGGTGATGTACGAGGCCCGGGGCGAGAGCAGCGCGACGACGGCGTACGCGACCTCCTCGGCCCGGCCGAGCCGGCCGAGCGCGATGCCGCGGTCGGCGGCGAGCTCCGCCTGCCAGTCCTCGTAGCTCGTGCCCGGGTCGGCGGCCGCGTGGCGGCGGGTCCACTGACCCGTGTCGATGAGCCCCAGGCAGACGGAGTTGACCCGGATGCCCTCGGGCGCCAGCTCCACCGACAGGGACTTGGCGAGGTTGAGGATGCCGGCGCGGGCGGCGCTCGTCGTGATGAGCCGGGTCTCGGGCTGCTTGGCGAGAACCGCGTTGATGTTCACGACGCTCGCCGCGTCCGAGGCGGCGAGATGGGGGCGGGCCGCGTGGAGCGGGTTGAGGACCCCGGAGAACTTCAGCTCCAGCTCGTCGCGCCAGTCGTCGGCGGTGGACTGGTCGAGGTTCTTCATCCGGGACTGGCCGGCGTTGTTGACCAGTCCGTCGACGCCGCCGAACGTCCCGGCCGTGCGCCGTACGAACTCCTCGACGGCGGTGGCGTCCCGTACGTCGCAGACGCCGGTCAGCAGCCGCTCGTCGCCGAGCCGGGCGGCGGCCTTCACCAGCCGGTCGGTGTCGCGGCCGCACATGGCGACGTTGGCGCCCTCGTCGAGCAGGGCGCGGACCGTGGCCAGGCCGACGCCCGAGCTGCCGCCGGTGACCACGATGGTGCGGTCGGCGAGGCCCAGATCCATGGCAGTTGTCTCCTGTGGGGCGGGTGCGGTCGAGGGGATGAGGGGGGCCGGCCAGGTCAGTGCATCGTGAAGCCGCCGTTGACGGCGATGACCTGTCCGGTGAGGTAGCGGGACTCCGGGCCGAGCAGGAAGGCGACGATCCCGGTGATGTCGTCGGGTTGCTGGGGGCGGGAGATGGCACGGCCCGCGCGGTAGAGGTCGTGCCGCTCCGCGGGCACGGTCTCGGTCGCCTCGCACTCGGTGAGGCCTGGCGCGACGGCGTTCACGGTGACGCCCCTGTCGCCCAGTTCGCGGGCCATGGCCCGGGTCAGCGTGATCACCGCTCCCTTGGAGGCGATGTAGTGGGCGAGCCGCGGCGACCCGTACAGGGCGGCGTCGGAGGCGAGGTTCACGATCCGGCCGCCCGCGCCGTGGGCGAGCAGCTGGGGCAGCAGGGCTTTCGACACCAGCCAGGGGCTGCGGGCGTTGACCGTCATGATCCGGTCCCACACGTCGACGTCGATGTCCTGGAACTCCTTGCCGCCGACGCCATTGGCGAGTGCGGCGTTGTTGACGACTCCGTGCAACGGCCCCAACTTTGCGACAGATGCCGCGAGTTTCTCGACGGATGACGGGTCCGCGACATCACAGCGGACGAAATGGGCGTGGGAGCCCTCGTCGCGCAGCCGCGCGGCGGCGTCCTCACCCCGGTCCCGGTCCAGCTCGGCGACGACGACGCGGAAGCCGTCCGCGCCGGCCCGGCGGGCCATGGCCAGTCCCAGGCCACGGCCCGCGCCGGTGACGACGACGGTGCGCCGCTCAGTCACGGGTGACACCGTGCATCGGCGAGTGCTCGGGGTACGTCGGCACCTGCGGCTTCCGCGTACCGATCACCACACAGAACAGGGCGTCGGTGTCGCCCTCGTTCTTGAGTGAGCGGGCCACACCCGCCGGGACGACGATCATGTCCCGGTAGCCGAGGGTGCGGTACTCCACCTCGTCCTTGCCGCGGTGGATGCCGACCCGGACCTGTCCTTCGAGGACGAAGAAGGCCTCCTCGACGTCGTGGTGGGTGTGCTCTGGGCCCTCCGCGCCGGGCGGGAGCAGCATGTTGGAGAAGGTGAAGCCGCCGGACGGCAGGATCCGGTTGTCGCCCTCGTGGTTCCCGGTGGCGCCGGAGCCGACGTAGCGGATCTGGGCACGGCGGTACTGGTCGCCGGCCTTCGCCTGGAAGGCGAGGGTGTTCCAGTCGGGCTCGCGGGAGTCCTTCGTCGCGATGAGCGAGTCGGTGTACCGGGCGAGGTCGCCGCCGTTGTCGTACTCGGTGGTGGTCACAGGCATGGTCACAGCTCCTTTTCGGGGGTGGACGCCGCTTCCGGGCGTTCCGGGATGCGGTCGGTGATGCGGAGGTGGGCGAGGACCCAGGCGTTGAAGGCCCCGGGCTGCTCCTGGTTGGCCAGGTGACCGGCGTCCTTGACGATCACGTAGGCGGTCCTGCGGACGGCGCCGGCAATGGCCTGACTGGCCTCGACGCCGGTGACGTGGTCCTGGTCGCCGCACAGGACGAGCGTGGGCGCGGCGATCGTGGCGAGTTCGCCGCGCAGATCCGCCGTCGCCATGGACTCGGCGGCGTGTGCGTAGCCGGGCAGCCGTACGGACGTGGCCATCGTGTCCACGACCTTGCGCACCAGCTCCGGGGGCGCGCCCGCCGACACGAGCCGGGGCCCGCGGCCCTCGGCGAACGCCCGGGGTCCGAGTTCGGCCAGTTCGGAGGCCCGCTGCCGCATGCCGGTGGCCTTCGCCGCCTCGGTGCCCGACCCGGGGCTGGAGTCCGCGACGATCAGCGAGGCGACGAGCTCCGGGTGACGGACGGCGAGCCTGAGCGCGATGACGCCGCCCCAGGAGACGCCGAGAACATGGGCGTTCGCGCCGCGCTCGCGGATGAGGGCGGCCGCCGTGTCAGCGAAGTCGTCGAGGGTGAGGGGGCCCTCGGCGTCCGCGGACCTGGCGTACCCGGGGGCGTCCCAGGCCACCACCCGTGCGTACGCGGACAGTTCGGCCAGCTGGGGCGCGAAGGCCGCGGACGAGGAGCCGATGCCGTGCAGGCACAGCAGCAGCGGTCCGTGCTCGCCGGCCTCCTCGACGTGGACGCCGGCCGTGGTGCGGCTGCGGACCGTCGGGGCGCCGGTCACAGGATCTGCCCCGTACGCCCGGCCAGCGCCGCCAGGCTGCGCAGTACCGCGTGCGGAACGACCTGGCTGGTCGCGGGGTTGCCCGGGTCCGGCAGGTGGGCCACCTCGAAGCGGTACGCGCCGTGCGGCCCGGACGCCTCGACGACGTGCGTGGTGCGGTGGGCGCCCGGATCGGCGACGACCCGGACCCGCACAGCGTCCAGGTCACCGACGGCCAGCGCGACCGACGCGGCCACGTTCGTCGACTTCGGGAACTTCACCGGTACGTCGCGTGCGGTGCCGGACATGACATCGACCGGACCGGTCGCGGTACGCATCCGGGACAGCAGCTCTTCGTCCATCCACGGCTGTTCGAGCGTGGCCGGCAGCTTGGTCGTCACCAGGCTCACCTCGTCCAGCGGGCCGAGCGAGCGCACCGCCTGCAGCAGGTCGAGGCCGCCGACCGCGCCGCCCGTGAAGTACACCCGGCCGGGCCCCCCGGCGAGCAGTCGTTCGGCGAGGTCGTCGTCGGTCAGCGCGCCGGTCGAGGCGATCAGCAGGTCGGTGCCGGAGGCCAGTACGCGCTCGCCCCACTCCCGTACGACGCCCTGGCCCGCCGCCTCCACGATCAGATCGCAGAGCTCCAGTGCCTCGGCGAACGTGACCTGGGCGGCGGGCGCGGCCTCGCCCAGCGGGCGGTTGTCGACGACGCACACCAACTCGGCGCCGGGCACCCCGCCTTCGGCGAGTGCCGTCCCGACGACCCGGCCGATCGCACCCCAGCCGACGATGCCGACCTTGCGTGTCATCATGCGCGGACTCCCTCGGACACGGATCCCGATGCCGACGCGGATGCGGTGGCGACGGTGGCCGTGGTGGCGAGCGGGCCGGGGTCGGGGGAGCCCGCCATGTGGCAGCGGATCTCCTTCGACGGCGGGCCCGCCGTTCCCCACAGGTCGGAGAGCTCGGGAACGCGTCGCCACACCCGGGCGATCCAGGCGTCCTCGACGATCTGGGCGACCTCCGAGGTGTACTCGCAGACCAGCCCGGACGGGTCGGTGAAGTAGGAGAAGGTGTTGTCGCCCGGTCCGTGCCGGCCGGGGCCCCACTGCGGGGTGATGCCGTGGTGGCGCAGCCGGCCCAGACCCCGCATGAAGTGGTCGACCGAGGTCATCTCGTACGCCACATGGTTCAGCGACGCCCACTCCGCCTGGTTGAAGGCGATGCAGTGGTGGTCGGCGTTGCAGCGCAGGAACGCCATCTGGTGTTCGGACCAGTCCGAGACGCGTAGTCCCAGGACATCGCGGTAGAAGGCGACCGAGGCGTCGATGTCCGTCGTGTTGAGCACGGCGTGGGTGACCCCCACGGGCACCGCGCCGTCACGGCCGCGCGCGGTGACCGCCTCGACGTGGGCGCTGATCTCGATGAGCCGGTGCTCGGGATCGGTGAACCGCAGCCCGTAGCCGCCGCCCGCCTGGTCCAGCGGGCCGGGGCCGAAGACCGGGACGATGCCGCGTGCCTCCAGCCGCCGGGCGGCCTCGTCGACCTCGGCCGGGGTCGCGACGGCGAAGGCGATCCGGCCGAGGCCCACCCGGTCCCGCCGTGTGAGGTGCAGGACGTGGTGCTCGTCCCCGGTGCCGCGCAGCCAGCGGGCCCCGGTGTCGCACGCGACCGTCTCCAGACCCCAGACCTGTTCGTAGAAGTCGGCGGCCTCGGTGAAGGCGGGCGTGTGGAGCTCGACGTAGCGCAGCGAGCGCAGCCGGGCGATCGGACCGGGCGGTGGTGGGTGCATGGGTGTCTCCAGACAGACGGACAGACGGGCGCGCCGCCGGGCGGAAGGGGGTGCCGGGTCAGTTGGCCCAGGGGAGCGGGGCGTCGGAGGTGCCCCAGTACAGGGACTTCTGGCGCTGGTAGGCGCGGATCGCCTCGCGGCCCTTCTCGGTGCCGAGGCCGCTGGCCTTCCAGCCGCTGAACGGGGTGGACGCGCTGAACTGCTTGTAGGTGTTGATCCACACCGTGCCCGCGTCGATCCGGCGCGCCAGGCGCCAGGCGGCCCGGTGGTCGCGGGTCCAGATGCCGCACGCGAGTCCGTACACGGTGTCGTTCGCCTGGCGGACCAGATCGTCCTCGTCGTCGTAGGGCAGGGCGACGAGTACCGGGCCGAAGATCTCCTCCTGGCAGGTGCGCGAGGTGTTCGGCAGACCGTCGAGGACGGTCGGCAGGTAGTACGAGCCGTCCTGGTACTCCGCGCCCTCCGGTACGGCCCCGCCGCACAGCACCCGGGCGCCCTCGGAGCGTGCCAGGTCCACGTAGGCGGCGACGGAGTCCCGGTGCAGACGGTGCACGAGCGGTCCCACCTGGGTGCCGGGATCGGTGCCGGGGCCGACACGCAACTTCGATACACGCTCGACGAGTTCGGTCAGGAAAGCGTCGTAGATGTCGCGGGCGACGAAGAGCCGTGAACCGGCGATGCAGGACTGGCCGCTGGAGGAGAAGATCCCGAACATCACTCCGGCCAGCGCCTGTTCGATGTCGGCGTCCGCGCGGACGATCGTCGGTGACTTGCCGCCCAGCTCCAGCGACGCGGGAATCAGCCGGTCCGCGGCGACGGCGGCGATGGACCGGCCGGTGGCCGTGCCGCCGGTGAATCCGATCCGGGCCACCAGGGGATGCCTGACCAAGGCGTCGCCGACCACCCGGCCGCTGCCGGGCAGCACCGAGAGCAGCGCGGTGGGCAGGCCGAACTCCTCCAGCGCCTGTGTGATCAGGCGGCCGAGGGCCAGGGAGACCAGAGGGGTCCAGGCGGCGGGCTTGAGGAGGACGGCGTTGCCGGCCGCGAGCGCGGGGGCGATCTTCTGGGCGTCGCTGGCGACGGGGGAGTTCCACGGGTTGATCGCACCGACCACGCCGAGGGGCTCGTGCACGCTCATCGTGACGTACTCGCCCCGGGAGGGTGTGATGGTCTCCTCCGCCGTCTCCAGGGCGGCCGCGATGAAGCGGAACGTGCCGGCCGCGCTGAGCGTGAGGGCCCTGGTCTCGGCGAGCGTCTTGCCGGTGTCCGCGGTCTGCAGGGCGGACAGTTCGCCGGCCGCCTCCTCGGTCAACTCCGCGATGCGGTGCAGCAGCCGGGCCCGCCGATGGGGGAGCAGGTCCCGCCAGGCCGGGTCGGCGGCGGCCTGGGCAGCGGCCTCGGCGGCCTCCGCCACCTCTTCGGGCGAGGCGCCGGTCAGCGTGGTGAGCACCTGGCCCGTGGCCGGATCGACGGACTCGAGGGGTTCGCCCGCGCCGCGACGCCACTGGCCCGCGATCAGGATGTCGGTGGGGATGCGAGACACGGCACTACCTCCGGGCAGCGGGACGGGGGATCACCCGGAGCCCGGGCCGGGCTCTCGGTCGATCGTCTCGATCAAGCACTAGAAATCTAAGCGCTTAACTATCTCCTGACAAGCCCCTTGGGTAGACGGGCAGCTCGGTTGCGGATTTCTCGAGGAGCGCCAGAGATAGTTAGGCCATTAACCATTGACCGCTTAGGTAACGCGCCCTACTGTCTCGGCAACCTCTCTGTTCGCGGAAGGAACCCTCATGACGACTGTGGCCGGCCGGCCCGCCCTGGGAGCGATAGCTGCCAGACTCGAGCGACTGCCCCACTCCCGCTGGCACGTGAAGGTCCGGTTCCTGATCGGCGCCGTCACGTTCTTCGAGGCGTTCGACCAGCTGCTGACCGCCTCCGCGCTCCCCGTCCTGACGAAGCAATGGCATCTGACCACGGGGCAGGCCACATTCGTCGTGACCGCCGGTTCCATCGGCATGCTCCTGGGTGCGCTGGCCGCCGGCTGGATGGGCGACCGGATCGGCCGGGTGCGGACGGTCGCCCTCGGTGTCGCCGTCACCGCTCTGGGCTCGCTCGCCGTCGCCCTCTCGAACGGCATCGAGGTCTTCTCGCTGTTCCGCTTCGTGCAGGGGCTCGGCATCGGCGGAGTGGTCCCCGTCGCCGCCACCTACATCAACGAGATCGCCCGCTCCGACCGGCGCGGCCGGTTCGTCCTGCTATACGAGATGATCTTCCCGGCCGGTCTGGCGGCCGCGAGTCTGGTCGCCGTCTGGGTCGTCCCCCACCTCGGCTGGCGGGCCATGTTCGTCCTCGGAGCACTGCCGGTCCTGCTCGCCGCGACGCTGCGGCGCCAGGTCGCCGAGTCCCCGCGCTGGCTACTGGCCCGCGGGCGCACCGAGGAGGCCGAGGAGGTCATCGCCCGGATCGAGGCCGAGGTAGTGCGCTCGACGGGCGGGCCGCTCCCCGCGCCCTCCCCGTCCACCGCGGCCGAGGACCGGGAACAGGGCCGTCTGCGGGAGCTGTTCACCGGGCGATACCTGCGCCGTACCGCGGTCGTCTCGGCGCTCTGGTTCGCCGCGTACTACGTCAACCACGGCATCTCCACCTGGCTGCCGTCGCTCTACACCAAGTACTTCGGCCTCGACCTGACCGCCGCCCTCGTCTGCACCCTGCTCAGCAATGTCACCGGACTGCTCGGCACGCTGGTCGTCGCCCTGTTGATCGACCGCATGGGCCGCAGGGCCGCCCTGGCGGCCGCGCTCGGCGGGACCGCGGTCACCCTCGGCGCGCTCGCACTCGTGGGCGTGACCTCCGGCTTCCAGGTCGCCGTCTTCGCCTCATGCGCGACCTTCTTTCTGTACGCGGTCAACGCGGGCCTGTACCTCTACTCGCCCGAGCTGTACCCGACGCACAACCGGGCCAAGGGTGCCGCGTTCGGCGGCCTGTGGAATCGGCTCGGTGTCATCCTCGGACCGATCACCGTCGGTGCGATCCTCGGCGCCGGCGGCAGCCTGACGACCGTTTTCGCACAGCTCGCCGGGGTGGCGGCGGTGGGCACGGCGGTCGCCCTGTTCGCCGTGGAGACCAAGGGCAGGACGCTGGAGGAGCTGAACTCCTGAGAGCGGGCCGGAGCGGCAGGTGGACGGGAGCGGAACCACCGCGCCGGTGCACCTGTCTTGAGTGTCCGTCCCCGGGGCCCGAGCAGCACCGCCGGCCGGTGCCGATCCGAGGGACCCAGCCTCGCGAGCAGCTCCCCCTCCAGGGCCGCCCCCATCGCAGTGGCCCGGTCGGATGGCTCGATGCCGGCCGCGGTTCCCGCAGCGGCGGTGCTGCCGGCCCTTGTGGCCATCAGAGCCTCCGTGCGCCGCTCCGACCGCCGAGCCGAAGCCGGCGGCCGCCTCGCTCGCGTCCCACGATCACCTCAGAGCTAAGATTCTCAGGGGCATGATATGTACCGCGCCAGCGCCCGGGCCGCGGGCGCACGAGGGGACGAACATGGCAGCACGCAAGGCGGCGCGTCGGGATGCCGTGGCGATGGTGATCGACGACTGGGCGCGGGAACGGCCCGAGCTGGACACGAGCCCCCTGGAGGTTCTCGCCCGGCTGCACCGCTCGTTCCTGCGCTACAGCACCAAACTCACCACCTCGATAGAGCGGCACGGGCTGTCCGTCGCCGGCTTCGACGTGCTGACCGCGCTGCGGCGTTCCGGGGCGCCGTACCGGCTGACCGCGGGCCAGCTCGCCGACTCGGGGCTGGTGTCGTCCGCGGGGGTCACCTTGCGGATAGACCGCCTGGAGAAGGACGGCCTGATCGTGCGCGAGCGGGACGCCGAAGACCGCAGGGTGGTCTATTCGCGGCTCACCGAAAAGGGCCTCGCCACGGTGGATGAGGTGTTCGCCGAGCATCTGGACAACGAACGTCGGATGCTCGCCGATCTCTCGCCTCCCGAGCGTCGCCAACTCGCACGGCTGCTGGGCAAGCTGGAGGACTCGATTCTCGCGTCGGACGAGGAGCCGCCCTCCGCTCCCTGACAAGGAGGCGCCGGGACCGGCGGAGACGGTTCGAAGGGCGCGCCGGCGCACACCTTGGACGAGCTTGCCATGCGGCCCCCCGGACGCGAGGTCCAGAGGGCCGAGCCGACACGACGCCCATCCATGTCCGGCCGGGCCCATCCGCGCACTACCTGCACGAACCGGCCCGCAGAGAAGGCTACCGACTACCCGCAGTGGACGCCGTCGTGGGAAACCTGGGCCGTGCCCCACGAGCCAAGGATTTCCCCGTAGATCGATATGCACCGATCCGTAGCGGACAATGAGACGGGTCCGGCGTAATACGCGTAGAGCCCCTCGTCGGTCACCTTCTTCTCCGAGTAACAGCCCGAACCGGAAGTGCCGGCCTTGCATCGGTCAAGGGTGACATTCGTCAGGGTCGGCGTACCGTACGCGCCGGACGAGTTCTTGACCGTCGCCGCGCAGTTGTAACCGGTGGAGGAGTCGTAGTAGAGGTAGACATTGCCTCTCGACACCCCACCGTTGTCCTTCACCGGATACGTGCTGATAACAGACCCTGAGCAGCCGTATCCTGCGGCACTCGCCGCCGGCGCGGCGATCAAAGTGGCCCCCACGGTCGCCATGGCCACAACAAGTCCGGAAGCAATGGTTCGTTTCCGCATGCACCCTCCATGATTAAATCCCCCCGCGGTTGACCACGAGTGGGTGACGCTGTTCCGACTGGCCATGCGTCACGACGTCGGCGCGCGACCGGTCGAAGCTATTACAGGAATCCCCCGAACTGAGCGCCATCGGAACCCGTCTGGCGATTCAGAGAAAATGACAGGGGGTTATGTTCGCGCGCCGACATAGTAACATCAACTGAATCATGCGCAGGTCGTCGGACGGTGCAAACCTTGGGAGTTGGCGCGATGGCGGCGCCTCTTCGGGTGCATCAACGCACACTCAGGGCTTCATCGATTCGTCGGCCGGTGCCCGTCCGTCAAGCGCGCGTGCGGTTCGCCGGCTACCGCTTTCCGTAAAGGCGTCAAGGGTGCCTTTTCTTGGTGGATTCGGTGCGAAGCCGCCCCATCCGTGCCGCACTTCCACGCCCGTCTCTCAGGCGTCCGTCATCGACCGGCCGAAGTATTCGGCGACGGGCGTACGCGGCGTTCAGCGTTCCGCCGGTGGAGGAGGTCCACCGGCGCCATCCTGAGTGACTGCAGCGGCGCGGCCCTCGGCAGTGCTTCGACAGGGGCGCCGTTCGGCCCGCGGGTGGCCCGGGGCGGATTCACTCGGAGTCCGTTCATTGACGCGAGCCGTCGGGGCAGTTGCGGAGTGTGGTTGCCCTGTCGGGTTGCCTGGAGCGCGACGATGCCTCCAGGCAACCGACTTCAGGTTCTAGAAGAACCCAAGTTTCTTCGGGCTGTAGGAACAAAGAAGGTTCTTCGTCTGCTGGTAGTGGTCGAGCATCATCCTGTGCGTCTCGCGGCCGATCCCGGACTGCTTGTAGCCGCCGAACGCGGCATGCGCCGGGTAGGCGTGGTAGCAGTTCGTCCAGACGCGGCCCGCCTGGATCGCGCGGCCCGCGCGATAAGCGGTGTTGACGTCTCGGGTCCACACGCCAGCGCCGAGGCCGTACAGGGTGTCGTTCGCGATCTTGATGGCGTCGTCGAAGTCGTCGAACGAGGCCACCGAGACGACGGGTCCGAAGATCTCCTCCTGGAAGACCCGCATACGGTTGTCGCCCTCGAAGATGGTCGGCTGGACGTAGTAGCCGCCCTTCAGCTCCCCGTCGTACTCGATGCGTTCGCCACCGGTGAGGACTTTGGCGCCCTCCTGCCGTCCGATGTCCAGGTAGGAGAGGATCTTCTCCAGTTGGTCGTTGGAGGCCTGTGCGCCGATCATCGTGTCGGTGTCGAGCGGGTGCCCCGGCTTGATCAGCCGGGTGCGGGCCACGGCAGCCTCCAGGAAGTCGGCGTAGTGGCCACGCTGGACGAGCGCCCGGGAGGGGCAGGTGCACACCTCTCCCTGGTTGAGCGCGAACATCGTGAAGCCCTCGAGCGCCTTGTCCCGGAAGTCGTCGTCGTGCGCCCAGACGTCGTCGAAGAAGATGTTCGGGGACTTGCCGCCGAGTTCCAGGGTGACGGGCTTGATGTTCTCCGAGGCGTACTGCATGATCAGCCGCCCGGTCGTGGTCTCCCCGGTGAACGCCACCTTCGCCACCCGCGGGCTGGAGGCCAGCGGCTTGCCCGCCTCCGCGCCGAAGCCGTTGACGATGTTCAGCACGCCCGGCGGCAGCAGGTCGGCGATCAGGCTCACCCAGTAGTGGATGGACGCCGGGGTCTGCTCGGCCGGCTTGAGGACGACCGCGTTGCCCGCGGCGAGCGCCGGCGCGAGCTTCCAGGTGGCCATCAGGATCGGGAAGTTCCACGGGATGATCTGCGCGACCACGCCCAGCGGCTCGTGGAAGTGGTACGCCACCGTGTCGTCGTCGATCTCGCTCAGCGAGCCCTCCTGCGCGCGGATGGCGCCCGCGAAGTAGCGGAAGTGGTCGATGGCGAGCGGGATGTCCGCCGCGAGCGTCTCCCGCACCGGCTTGCCGTTCTCCCAGCTCTCGGCCACCGCGAGAGCCTCGAGGTTCGCCTGCATGCGGTCCGCGATCCGCAGCAGGACGTCGGAACGTTCCGCCACCGCCGTGCGGCCCCATCCGGGCGCGGCCTCGTGCGCCGCGTCCAGCGCCCGCTCGACGTCCTCCGCGGTGCCGCGCGCGATCTCGGTGAACGGCTGCCCGTTGACCGGTGACGGATTCTCGAAGTACTGCCCGCGTACCGGCGGCACGTACTCGCCGCCGATGAAGTGGTCGTAGCGCGCCTGGTAGGAGACGATCGCGCCCTCGGAGCCGGGCGCCGCGTAACGGGTCATGCTGGTCTGCCTCCCGGTGAAGCGCTGCCCGCCGTTGGGCAGCTCTCGGCGCGAGGCTAGGCGCGCGGACGTTGCGCGTACGTTGCGCCGCGGCCCGGCGGCGGCGCGGGCGCCCGCCGGGGTGGTGGTGCCGGCAGGGCGAGCTCGCCCTCCAGCGCCGCGAGCCGCGCCCGTACCGATGCCGACGGCCGCACCGCCGCCAGGGCCCGCCACACCTCCAGGTCGTCCTCCCCCCACGGGGCGCGCGCCCAGCCGGCGAGCAGATCGGGGTCGCGGTGGGCGATCAGCGCCGACCGCATCTCCTCGGCGAGGCGTCGCCTGAGCCGCACGACCGCCGGCGCCTGCGATCCCGGCAGCAGCGGACCGGTGTACGCCGTCACCGCCCCGGTCAGCGCGCCCGCCTCCAGCCGCCGCTCCACCACGGTGACGTCGGCCTCCACCGGCACCGTCAGCCGGTACGGCCGCGAGGCGAGCAGTCCCGGTCCGATCAGGCGGCGCAGCCGCGCCAGCTCGGCGCGGAGCGTCACCGGGGGCACCGCCTCGTCCTCGTACAGCGCGCAGAGCAGTTCGTCTCCGGTCAGCCCCTCGGGATGGCGGGCCAGCAGCACGAGGATCTCGCTGTGCCGGCGGCCGAGCCGGACCCGCCGTCCGGCCAGGCGGAGTTCGGCCTCGTCCCGGCCCAGCGCGCCGAGCAGCGCCGTGTCCTCGGCGTGCCGGGGCGGCGCCAGCAGCGCGAGCTGCGACTCGGCGGCCCGGGCCACCGCCTGCACGAAGCCCAGGCTGTGCGGGTGCGCCAGCCCGTCGCCGCCGGTGATGTCGACGGCGCCCAGGACGCGCCCGGTGCGCGGGTCGTGGACCGGCGCGGCCGCGCAGGTCCACGGCTGAACCCGCCGTATGAAGTGCTCCGCCGCGAACACCTGCACCGGCCGGTCCAGCGCGACGGCCGTCCCCGGCGCGTTGGTGCCGACCGCCGCCTCCGACCAGAGCGCGCCCGGCACGAAGTTCATCCGGTCCGCCAGGCGCCGGGTCGCCGGGTGCCCCTCGACCCACAGCAGTCTGCCGTGCGCGTCGCACACCGCGAGCAGATGCTCGCCGTCGGCGGCGAACGAGCCCATCAGCTCACGGAACAGCGGCATCACCCGGGCCAGCGGGTGCTCGGCCCGGTGGGCGCCGAGATCGCCGTCGGTCAGCTCCACGTTCGCCGTGCCGTCCGGCCCCACACCGGCCCGTGCGCTGCGCCGCCAGGACTCGGCCACCACCGAGCGCACCGGGCGGGGCACCGTGCCCGCCGTGGTGAACGTCTCGTGCGCCCGGCGCAGCGCCCGGACACGCTCGGCGGGATCGGCCCCCGGTTCCAGGGCCACCCAGGGATCGGTCAACTGGCCCTCCCGGACGGTGAAACGGCTGGCACCATCGTCACTCGCCGTGTTGGTGGGGACAACCGGTTCGACAGCCGCCTAGGCGAAATTGACCAGTCTGATGTAGCGCACCCAGTCCCAGAGCGGTCCGGGATCGGAGTGGTCGCTGCCCGGTACCTCGTAGTGGCCGATGATGTGCTGTCTGTCCTTGGGGATGCCGTAGTGGGCGCAGATCGCCGCCGTCAGCTTGGCGGACTGCTCGTAGAGGGCGTTGGTGAAGTAGGCCGGCTGGTCCACCCAGCCCTCGTGCTCGATGCCGACGCTGCGCGTGTTGTAGTCCCAGTTGCCCGCGTGCCAGGCGACGTCCGCCTCGCGCACGCACTGCGCCACATGACCGTCCGCCGAACGGACCACGTAGTGGGCGGACACCCTCTTGTCGGGGTTGCGGAAGATGGCCAGCGTGTCGCCGTACGTCTCCTGAGTGATGTGGATGATCACGCGGTCGACGGAGTAGCTGCCGGGGCGGTTCGACGCCGTGTAGTTGGTGGAGATCGCCGGCTGCCACTCGGCCGAGGGGTAGTCCACGGCTGCCTGCGCGCCCGCGCGGGCGTCGGGGAGCAGGGCGTAGGGGACCGCGGCGAGTGCCGCGCCCATCAGGATCCGTCGCCTGCTGAGTTGGAGTCCGGGCCGGTTCGTGTCCATCGTCGGCTGCCTTTCGGGAGCGGGTGGGGGGACGGGGCCGTGCCGTGGGTGGCTGACGCGACGTCAGAGGTGGAGAGAGGCCGTGTGGCCTCGCGCGGCCGCGTGTGCGCCGCCGCGCACCAGCCACCGCACCAGGTCAAGCTGCGATATCCGGAAGGCGTCCTCCAGCGGACGCGCCGAGCCGGTCGGGTTCGGCTGCGTGTCTGACTCCAACCGGGGCCAGGTGGTGGCATCCGTGAGTCGGCCGACGGTCACCACGGTGTTCGGTGCGCACGCCACGGCCACCCCTCCCCCCTGTATGCCGGCGTCTGCCGCGATGGGTGCCGGCCGGCCTCACTCGATGCGTGTGCGTTCCTTGTCGCGAGGCACTGCCGCGAGGGCGCCGGCGGGATGGCCCGGCGGTTGTGTCTCGTGCGAATCACGGTACGGCGTGGGGGAGTTGGGCAGAAGAGTGCGCCGTGGATCAGTGGACAGAGCGCGCTGTGTGAACAACTCGGCCACCCGATCGGGTGAGGCCGGGCAGCCAGCTTCGGGCCGCCGGCTCCGGGTCGCCGGCCTCGGGCAGCCGACTACGGGTCGCCGTCCTCGAGCCCCCCGCCTCGGTCCGTCAGCCCCGTTTCGCCACCGGCCGTTCCGCGACCGTCGCCGGATCGTCCAGCACCGCGCGGACGACATAGTGGGCGGCGCCCAGCAGCGGGCCCTCGGGGCCCAGCGTGGACACGGCCACCGGGCAGGCCGGTCCTGCCGTACGGCCCGTCAGCTCCGCCTCCAGCGAGGGCAGCAGCCAAGGGGAGAGGCCCGCCAGCGCCCCGCCCAGGACAACCGTCTCGGGGTCGAGCAGGTTGACGGCCCCGGTCAGCGCGATGCCCAGGGCCGTGCCCGCGTCCCGCAGGGCCCGGCGTACGGCCTCGTCGCCCTTTTCGGCGCGCTCCCCGAGCAGTCCGGCCAGGTCCTCGCGCGGCTCCAGGCCGGCCGCGCGCAGCACCGCCTCCACGCCGGCGTACTGCTCCAGGCAGCCGCGCCCGCCGCACGGGCAGGAGGGGCCGTCGGGCCGGACGGGCACATGGCCCAGCTCGCCCGCGAAACCGCGGGTGCCGCGCAGCAACTGCCCGTCCACGACCACCGCGGCGCCGATACCGATCTCGGCCGACACATGCAGGAAGTCACGCGGTGTGGCGGCGCCGAGCCACAGCTCCGCCAGAGCACCGAAGTTGGCCTCGTTGTCCACGGTCAGCGGCGGCCCGCCGGGCAACAGGGCACCGAGGTCCACATCGTGCCAGTCGAGGTTCGGGGCGCGCACGACGGTGCGGGCGTCACGCGCCACGAGTCCCGGCACGGCGACCGCGAGTCCGGCGGGCCACAGGCCTTCGCGTTCGGCCTCCACGACGACCCGGCCGATCAGTTCCGTCAGCTCCTCCAGCACGGGCTCCGGGGTCCGGCCCCGGTTCGCGCCGTAGCGCACGGCACGCGCGCGGACGGTGCCGCGCAGGTCGACCGCGCACACCGCGAGGTGGTCGATCCCGATCTCCGCCCCGATGCCGGACGGGCCGCGTCCGCTCACCGCGAGAGCCGATCCTGGGCGGCCGACCCGGCCCGGCCGCTCCGGGCCCAGTTCCTCCAGCAGCCCCCAGCGGATCAGCTCGTCCACGAGGGTCGACACCGCGGCCCGGGTCAGCCCGATGTGCGAGGCGACCGCCGCCCGGGACAGCGGGCCCGCCGCGCTGACGGCGTGCATCACCCGGGCGAGGTTGCGCCTGCGCATGCCCTGCTGGGTGTCCGGCAGGGAGCCTCCGGTACCGCGCGGGCGGCCCTCGTGCAGTGGTGCGGTCATGCCCTTCGTCAACCCTCGGTGTCTGAGCCCGGACCCGGTCCGGCACCCGGCCCCGGCTCCGGGCCCGGGCTCAGTGCGATTCCGTCCCCCGCTCCAGCAGCGGGGCCGCGTCGGAGAGTACCCCGCTGATCCGCGCCAGCGTCGTCTCGTCCCGCTCCATGGCCTCCAGCACCGGGCCGGCGGCCGTGTTCCAACGGCGTGCCACAGCGCCCGGATCCTCACCGGTCAGCAGGCCGGCGGCCTGTGCGGCGGCCCCGAGGGCGACCAGTTCCCCCGCCCGGGGAATCTGGACCGGCCGCCCCGACAGCCGCCGTACCGTCTGCTGCCAGGCGGTGCCCCGGGCCCCGCCGCCGATCAGCAGCAACGGCGTGCTGCGGTCCGCGTCCTCGTCCAGGACCAGCTCGAGCGCCCCGAGCAGGGCGTGCACCGCGCCGTCGTAGGCCGCCTGCAGCAACTGGCCGGCGGTCGTGTCATGACGCAGCCCGTGCAGCAGGCCCGAGGCGTGGGGGAGGTTCGGGGTGCGCTCGCCGTCCAGGTACGGCAGCAGGGTGACGGAGGTGCCGGCCTCCACGGCCTCACGGTCCCGGCCCAGGAGCGCCGCGACCCGGTCCACGGCGAGGGTGCAGTTCAGTGTGCACGCGAGTGGCAGCCAGTCCCCGTGCGCGTCAGCGAAGCCGGCCACCGTTCCCGTCGGATCGGCGGGGCGGCGCCTGGCGACCGTGTACACGGTGCCCGACGTGCCGAGGCTCAGTACCGGGGTGCCCGGCCTGAGCCCGAGCCCCAGTGCGGCGGCGGCGTTGTCACCGGTGCCCGGTGCCACCAGAGTGCCCCTGGAGAACGGCAGGTCGTGGCCGTCGCGCACGGTCCCGGCCACCTCGCCGGGCCGCACCACCCGGGGTAGCAGCGCCGGGTCGAGCCCCACATGGGCGAGCGTCTCCTCGTCGTACGCCTCCGTTCCGGCGGCCCACCAGCCCGTGCCGGACGCGTCGCCGCGGTCGGTGGTGCCCTGTCCGGTCAGCCGCTCGGTGAGGTAGTCGTGGGGGAGCCGTACGGCTCTGGTGGCACGGACGGCCTCCGGCTCGTGCTCGGCCAGCCAGGCCCACTTCGCCACCGTGAACGACGCCCCGGGCACACTGCCGGTCCGCTCCGCCCACGCCTTCGGGCCGCCCAGCTCCTCGACGAGCCGGCGGGCCTGCGGCGCCGAGCGGACGTCGTTCCACAGCAGTGCGGGGCGCACCGGTTCGCCCCGTTCGTCCAGCGTGACCAGGCCGTGCTGCTGACCGCCGATGGACACCGCGGCGGCCTCGTGCGCCGGCTCGCCGCACTGGCGCAGCGCCTCGCACAGCGCGTCCCACCACTGGCGCGGATCACTCTCCCGGCCCGCCCCCGAGGACACGGTGTGCGGCGCCTGGCCGCTCGCGACCACCTCACCGGTGGCCGAGTCGACGACCAGTGCCTTCGTGGACTGGGTGGAGGTGTCCACGCCCACGACGAGCGGACCCTCGGCTGCTGACATCGGGCTCTCCCTCTTTCCGCGGCTCCGCGGGATGTGCTGTGACCTGGCAGGACATCGGTCCGCGGCGACGGTGGAACGGATCCCTCGCCGTCGAGGACACACCTTGTCTCTTCCCAGTGGTGTGTGCGCATACTAATTTGTAAACGGCCATGACGAAATAGTCGTACCCAAGCAAGGAGCCGCGGCATGAGCTACCAGCCCACCCCCGAGGACAGGTTCACCTTCGGACTGTGGACCGTCGGCTGGCAGGGCAGGGACCCGTTCGGCGACGCCACCCGCCGCGCCCTCGACCCGGTCGAGACGGTGCGGCGCCTCGCGGAGCTCGGCGCCCACGGAGTGACCTTCCACGACGACGACCTGATCCCCTTCGGGTCCTCGGACACCGAGCGCGAGTCCCACGTCAAGCGCTTCCGCCAGGCCCTGGACGCCACCGGCATGACCGTGCCGATGGCCACCACCAACCTCTTCACCCACCCCGTCTTCAAGGACGGCGCGTTCACCGCCAACGACCGCGACGTCCGCCGGTACGCGCTGCGCAAGACGATCCGCAACATCGACCTCGCCGCCGAACTGGGCGCGAAGACGTACGTCGCCTGGGGCGGCCGCGAGGGCGCCGAGTCCGGCGCCGCCAAGGACGTACGGGCCGCCCTCGACCGTATGAAGGAGGCCTTCGACCTCCTCGGCGAGTACGTCACCTCGCAGGGGTACGACCTGCGGTTCGCCATCGAGCCCAAGCCCAACGAGCCGCGCGGCGACATCCTGCTGCCCACGGTCGGCCACGCGCTGGCCTTCATCGAGCGCCTGGAGCGCCCCGAGCTGTACGGCGTCAACCCCGAGGTGGGGCACGAGCAGATGGCCGGCCTGAACTTCCCGCACGGCATCGCGCAGGCCCTGTGGGCGGGCAAGCTCTTCCACATCGACCTCAACGGCCAGTCCGGCATCAAGTACGACCAGGACCTGCGGTTCGGCGCCGGCGACCTGCGGGCCGCCTTCTGGCTCGTCGACCTGCTGGAGAGCGCGGGCTACGAAGGGCCCCGCCACTTCGACTTCAAGCCGCCGCGGACCGAGGACCTCGACGGCGTGTGGGCGTCTGCGGCCGGCTGCATGCGCAACTACCTCATCCTGAAGGAGCGGGCCGCCGCGTTCCGCGCCGACCCGGAGGTGCAGGACGCGCTGCGCACCTCGCGGCTGGACGAGCTCGCCCAGCCGACCGCGGCGGACGGCCTGCAGGGCCTGCTCGACGACCGTGCGGCTTTCGAGGACTTCGACGTGGAGGCGGCCGCCGCGCGCGGCATGGCCTTCGAGCGGCTCGACCAGCTGGCCATGGACCACCTGCTGGGCGCCCGGGGCTGACCCGGATGCAGCAGGGGGGCGTTCCGAGGTCGCCGGGCGACTTCGGAACGCCCCCTGGGCGGCCCTGCCGGTGGACAACCGTCCGGGTAGGCCTCGGAGCGGTGTCGAAAGCCGTCCCGCCGGTCGTGGCGGCCGTCAGGTGCCTCGGGGCGTCTGAGCCTCCGCGGTCGGTCGAGCCGTCGCCAGCGCCGTCGCCGGGTTCCGGTCCGGGGCGCCCGCCGGAACCCAGTGGCCTCCTTCCGCCCGGTAGGGCCACCAGCGGCCGTCCGGCCCGAGGCGCAGCTGTACCCCTTCGTCCCGGACCGTCCAGCGGTTGCCGCCCCGCCGGAACACGGGCCGTTCGTCGGCCTCCCAGGCCGCGTCCAGGGCCGCACGCGCGCGTACGAGCGCCGCGTCCTCGACCCGCCCCTCCTCGTCGAGCACGGCCAGGGCCGTGAGCCCTCCCAGGCGCCAGGCGCGAACGGCCGTCGCCAGCCCCTCGCGGCCCCGTCCCGATCCCTCGGCGAGCCGCTCGGCCACGGCGTCGGGAACCGCACCGTCGGCGAGCCGTATGACGTCCTCGGCCGCCGTCAGCGCCCGGTCGTCCCGCTCCCCCGGACCACCACTGCCGAGGTCCTCCCCAAGCAGCCGGTGGGCCTCCTGGGCCGTCCTCCCGGCCAGGTACCGCAGTGCCACGGGATCCACCGCCGGCGCCGGTGCCGTCGTGGCGTCGTAGGACGGTGGTCCGCCGGGAGCCTCCGGGACGGCGGGCAGCGCGGGGAGAGCGGGCAGGATGTCCGCGGCCGCCCACGCCTCCGCGGCATCCACGCCCTCGGCCTCGTACGGCTCGCCCGGTTCCGCCGGCTCGTCCGGGGGCGCGGTGCTCCGCCGGTGCACTTCCCGCAGGAACGTGCCCTCTCCGCGGCCGCGCATCAGCAGCAGCACGAACGGATCCTCGTCCAGCAGCCGGGCGACCTGATGGCACAGGGCGGCGGTGTGCCCGCAGTGGTCCCATGCTCCGCAGTCGCACTCGGGTTCAAGCTCGCCGAGACCGGGCAGCAGCTCGATCCCCCTGATCGCCGCGTCCTCGACCAGGTGCGACGGCAGGTCCCCGTCCAGGAGTGCGGCCAGGTGCCCTGCCTGCTCCACGGCCAGGTCCATGAACCGGGTCCACTCCCGCTCGGACAGCTCGGGCAGCAGGACGTCGGCCCGGTGCGCCGTGCCGTTCGGCTCCCGGACGACGGCGGTCACCCGGCCCGGCCGCACGGTCACCGCCCCCACCTCGCCCGCGCGCGCGAGCCGGCGCCCCGCCTTCACCGCGGTGGCCTCCAGCGCCGTGTCCTCCAGCGCGGCCAGCCAGGCGCGGCCCCACCAGGTCCGCGCGAATCCCCGCCCGCGCGCGGGCGGCAACGCGGCGAACGTGCGCTCCGCTCCGCCTTCGTGTGCGTGCTCGTCACGGCTCATCGCGCCTCCCCGCGCAGTTCCACCAGCGCGGCGAGTTCCGCGTCCGTCAGCTCCGTCAGCTCCGTCGGTTCCGCCGGCGCGGCCCCGCCGGTGCCGAGCACGGCGTCCGCGAGCGCGCGCTTGCGACCGAGCATCTCCGCGATGCGGTCCTCGACGGTTCCCTCGGCGATCAGCCGGTGCACCTGCACCGGGCGGGTCTGCCCGATCCGGTACGCCCGGTCGGTGGCCTGGGCCTCGACCGCCGGGTTCCACCAGCGGTCGTAGTGCACCACATGATCGGCGCGGGTGAGGTTCAGGCCCGTCCCCGCAGCCTTCAGCGACAGGAGGAAGACCGGCACCTCGCCGTCCTGGAAGCGGCGCACCAGCGTCTCGCGTTCGGCGACCGGGGTGCCGCCGTGCAGTAGCTGCGAGGGGATTCCATGGGCCGTCAGGTGCCGTTCGAGCAGCCGGGCCATGCGCACGTACTGCGTGAAGACGAGAACCCCCGAGCGCTCCGCCAGGATGGTGTCGAGGAGTTCGTCCAGCAGCTCCAGCTTGCCGGAGCGCCCCGCGAGTCCCGGATCGTCCTCCTTGAGGAACTGCGCCGGGTGGTTGCAGATCTGCTTCAGCCCGGTCAGCAGCTTCACGATGAGACCCCGGCGGGCCATGTCGTCGGCGTCCGCGATGAGGTCGAGGGTCTCCCGGACCAGCGCCTCGTAGAGACCGGCCTGCTCGTGCGTCAGTGCCACGGGGCGGTCGGTCTCGGTCTTCGGCGGCAGTTCCGGCGCGATGCCCGGGTCCGACTTGCGGCGCCGCAGCAGGAACGGCCGCACGAGCCGTGCCAGACGCTCCGCCGCGGCGGGGTCCCCACCGCCCTCGACCGGCCGCGCGTATCGCGCGCGGAAGGCACCGAGGCGGCCGAGCAGCCCCGGGGTGGTCCAGTCGAGGATCGCCCACAGCTCTGTGAGGTCGTTCTCCACCGGTGTGCCTGTGAGCGCCACGCGCGCGCGTGCACCGATGGAGCGCAGTGCGCGCGCGGTCGCCGCATAGGGGTTCTTCACATGCTGTGCCTCGTCGGCGACGACCATCCCCCACGGCACCTCGGCGAGGCGTGCGGCGTCCAGGCGCATCGTGCCGTAGGTGGTGAGCACGAACTCGCCGTCCGCCAGGGATCCGAGGCCGCGCCCGGGGCCGTGGAACCGGCGCACCGGGACACCGGGCGCGAATCTCTGGATCTCGCGCTGCCAGTTGCCCAGCAAGGACGCCGGGCAGACCACCAGCGTGGGCCCGGCGGACGAGGGGTCCGCCTGCCGGTGCAGATGGAGGGCGATCAGTGTGACCGTCTTCCCCAGGCCCATGTCGTCGGCCAGAGAGCAGCCCAGTCCGAGGGCCGTCGTCCGGGCGAGCCAGCCCAGGCCGCGCAGCTGGTAGTCGCGCAGGGTGGCGGCGAGCCCCGGCGGCGGGCCCACGGGCTCGGCGGCCTCAGGGTCCGCGAGCCGCTCCCGGAGCTGCGCCGGCCACCCCGTGGGCCGTACGTCGACCCTGAGGCCGTCGGCCTCGGCGGAGCCGGTCAGGGCGGCCGCCAGGGCCTCGACCGGGGTGAGGGAGCGATTCTCGCGACCCCGCGCGCGGTCCGCCTCGCGGGGGTCGACGAGCACCCATCGGTCGCGCAGCCGGACCAGGGGACGCCTGGCCTCCGCCAGCAGGCCCAGTTCCTCCCGCGACAGTTCGCGCCCGCCCAGCGCGAACGACCACTGGAAGGCCGGCCGGGCACCGGCGGAGAGGAACGACGCCGGCGCCCCGGCCTGCCCGTCCGGCGGGCCGACGTACGCGTGCGCGGTCAGCCCGCGCGACAGCTCCTTCGGCCAGTGCACCTCGACGCCGGCGGCGGCCAGAGCCGGGGCGCCCTCGCCCAGGAGGCCGGCGATCTCGTCGTCGGCGAGGTGCACCACGTCGGGAACGGCGGCGGTGAGCAGCGGAGTCAGCGGTGGCCATGCCCGGACCGCGCGGCGCAGCGCCAGCAGCGTGTCCGCCCGCGCGCGCGGTCCGAACGTCTCGCGTGCGGCCGCCGGGCCGGACCAGAGCTCGGCGGCATCCGCGACGCCCATCGTCCCGCTCGTGCCGTGCACCTGGAGCACGGCACGGAACCGCACGGGGACGTGATCCTCACCCTCGCCGGTGGCCTCGGGGAGGCCGGGTGCCTCCACCCGCAACGACAGCCGAACGCCCGTGTCGTGGCCGGCGGCGATGTCGTCGGCCCACCCGCGGAGGCCGGGCATGTGCTGGGGCTCCGGTGCGGCGAACGCGGCGCCGCCCGTCACGAGTGCGGCGGCGGGGGAGCGGGGGAGGGCGTCGGCGACCGCGTCCAGGAAGGAGCGCAACAGCCGTTCCGGGTCCGGCAGGCGTGGCCGGCCGTCCCTGGTGAGAGGCGTGGCGTACGCCTCAGGGGGCATGGCGGCGGCGAGTTCACGGACCAGTTCGGCATCGCGCGCGGACAGCGGTCCCATTCTCCACGCGTCGTGATCGGTCGGCGACAGGCCGGGCAGGAGCAGACCGCGCGCCAGGAACCGCAGGGCGAGCAGGCCGGCCGCGCCCCAGAACTCGACCGCTCGGTGTCGCCCGTCCTGCCCCGACCGGGTGAGCAGCGGGAGGGCGGCCCGGACGGGCAGCAGCACTGCGGGCAGCCGTACCCGCCGCACATCACCGTCCGGCGCGGGCAGCACCAGGTCCAGCTCCGCGGCGGAGCCCTGGGTGATGGCGGGGAGAGCTTCGCCGCCCGGCCGCCAGAAGGCCATCGTGCCGGTGCGGGGCGGGTCGGACGGGACGAAGACGGCGCAGCAGCGGTTCAGCTCGGACGTGTCGGACGGGGCGCACGTGTCGGACGGGTCGGGGAGGCCCGATGGCTCGGACGGTTCGGCCGCAAGGGCCGGCTCGGGGTGCTCGGACGGTTCGGTGGGCGGTGCGGTGGAGATCCTCTGCACGACTCTGCCCGCGCTCCTCAAATTTGACTACTGATACGAGGTCGCCGAGGGTACAGCACGCCGGAGGGAAGCTCGGAGCGCTCGGCCTGTGATGCGGGCCACCAGGGCCTCTCGTGTGGATCATGCCGGGCTCGCGGACCCTGGCACCGCGCCTCGCCGCGTTGTCGTCGGTTGCCATGGCTCAGCCATGGCGCCCTCCTCCGCCTTGCGACGCACGGCACCGGACCCCGCTCCCTGATCCGGCCTGATCCAAACGAAAGACCCTGGGGGCGGGTATCGGGGAAGTCTCAGGGTCGCGCTGCGGAACCGCGGGAAGCGTGCGGCCGTTCTCAGATCAGAGAGCGGCAAGGGCTGCCGCGAAGGAGGCGACGCTCATGTCCAACAACGCGAAGATCGCCGTAGGGGGCGTGGCGGTCGGTCTGCTGCTGCTGATCTGGCTGCCCTGGTGGGTGGCGCTCCTCATCGTGGTGGGAGTCCCGGTCGCCGCCTACCTGGCTCTGGACCCCTCGCAGCGGCGCAGGCTGCGTCGTGTCTCGCGCAAGGAACTGGGCCGCTGAAGGGCTGCCGGGGCCGTTGACCGGCCCGGTCGGGCGAGGACGGGGCTCACCGGCGAGCCGGAGGCGGTCGACGGGGAGCCGTGCCGCTACGGGCGCGGCACGGCTCCGCCGACTCACAGAGGTCGTACGGCCAGCTTGTCGAGCGCCTCCAGCAGGCCGGGCAGTTCGGGGCCCCTGCCCACCGGCAGTACCTCACCCGGCTCCTCGTCCAGCAGGACGAAGGCGATGTCGTCGGTGCGCGCCACGATCGACCAGCCGGGGCCGTCGGCCCGCAGCGTACGGGCGTCGCCCGGGGCGAACGAGGAGCGGACCCGGCCGAGCGGCGGCGGCGAGTCGACGTAGGCGCGCGCCTCCGCCAGAACGCGCCGGACGCCCTGGTGCCCGGACCTGGGTTCGCCCTCGGCGTCGTCCGCCGGGGGCTCCACCGCCTCGGGCCGAGTGTCGGGGGAGGGCGAGTAGTCGTCGCCGATCTGCTCCCGCCAGACCGCCCACTGCAGCGCGATCTCGTCGGCGCCCAGGCGGCGCTGGGCCGGACCCCAGGAACTGGTGTCCGGCGGGGTCAGCGCGGGCCCGTCCGCGGCGTCCGGGGTGGGATCGTGGGGTGCGGGCACCCCCGGTGCGGCCACGGCCACCGCCAGCGGCCAGCCCGGCAGGGCGGCCACCACCGTGCTCTCGTCCGGCGACAGTTCGTACTCCATGCCGCAGTCCCAGGACGCGATCGCCACGGCGACCAGGGACACGTCGTCGATGGCGACCGTCCAGCGGGCGCCGTCACCGTCCTGCCCCAGCACCAGGCCGTACCCGTCGGCGTGCGGCGCCAGACCCAGCGCGGCGCAGGCCTCCGGATAGTCGTCGCCCAGCACGCTCGGGAACTGTGCGGGCGTCAGCAGCACCGCCGTGAGCACATACAGCGCCTCGTCCGCGGCGGCGACGGCCTGCTCGTCCGTCCCGGCCATCACAGCCCTCCCAGTGGTTCGTCCATCGGCGCGCACCCTAGTGCGAGTGGAAGGTGCTTGTCACGACTCCACACACCACGCGGAGCTGCAGGTTTCCACCTGGACGGGGGCGAAACGGCCGCCTGACGGAAGGCCGTGATCCGGGGCCGGTCCGGTGCGGCTCAGGCGGCCGGCAGGCCGAGGAGGTCGCGGGCGACCGTCTGGGGCGACTCGTTCCGTTCCCGGGCCAGCGCGATGACCGCCCGGCACGCCAGTTCGCTCACCCCGAAGGACAGCGCCTCCGGCGACACCCACGCCGACGCCTCGTCGATGCCGTCCTGATCGTCCTCCGTGCGGGCCGCCACGTAGGCCGCCGCGGCCTCGAACAAGTTGTGTGGACGTCGTTCCCGCCCGCTCGTCGCCTCCGCGCGCGGGGAGGTACGGAACCTGGCGGTGTACTTGCGCATCGCGTCGAACACCTGACCCGCCTTCCTCTGAACGGGGTCGTCACCGACCCCTCACCCGGCACTGCTCAACGTAGAGTTGAAGCTCCGGCGGCAAAAGGGGGCAGCGACGGTGCGCTTCGACCGGCTCAGGCGGATCCAGCGGATGGACCCGGTGGCGGACGCTCACGAGATCTACCGGCTCAGCACGGCGTTCGAATTCCCGTGGGACTACACACGGGCCCTGGAGCTGGCTCTGTACCGCACCTACGCCGTCCCCTCCATCGGGCGGCTCCTCGCGCGGACGGGAGAGCTGGTCGACCGCGCCCAGAGGCGGTACGACGACACCGCACTGCTCCTGGACACCGTGGTGGAGCACGGCTTCGCCGCCCCCGAAGGCCGCACCGCGATCCGCCGCATCAACCAGATGCACCGCAGCTACGACATCAGCGACGACGACATGCGGTACGTGCTGTCCACGTTCGTGGTGGTGCCCCGGCGCTGGATCGACACCTACGGCTGGCGCCGCCTGTCCCGGCACGAGATCGTCGCGGCCACCGAGTACTACCGCACCCTCGGCCGGCACATGGGCATCCCCGGTGTCCCGGAGACCTACGAGGAGTTCGAGGCGCTGCTCGACGCGTACGAGCGGGCCCACTTCGCCTGGGACGAGCAGGCCCGGCGGGTCTCCGACGCCACGCTCGACCTGATGGCGTCCTGGTATCCGCGCCCGCTGGCCCCCCTGTTGCGCACGGTCACGCTCGCCCTGCTCGACGAACCCCTGCTGTGCGCCTTCCGCTACGAGCCTCCGGGTCCCGTCTCCTCGGCACTCGTGCGCCACGCGGTCCGGGCGCGCGGTCGGCTGGTCCGCCTGCTCCCGCCCCGCCGCGCACCGCACTTCGCGCGGCAGAACCGGGAGATCAAGAGCTACCCGAACGGCTACCGTCCGGCCGACCTGGGCACCCGTCCGGTCCCGGGGATGGGCGGCTGTCCGGTACGCCGCCTGGACGCCTCAGCGGGCGACGTCCCCGAGTGAGGTCAGGGTGTCGCGCAGCCAGGTGAGTTCGGCCCGGCTCGTGGCACGCGCGATGGTGAGGACGCCGCGCCGGAACGGATCCTCCAGTTCCTCGGCGCGCAGCGGCCGGTCGCCGTCGTAGAAGAAGCTCGCCGGTTCCTCCAGAAAGGCCAGCCGGCGCCGTAGCACGGTCGCCTGGGCGGCCGGATCGTCGAGGTGCCGCAGGAACGCGAGCACGGTGAACCAGTGGTTCTCGTCGGTGATCTCACGCTGTCCTGGCTCGGCCAGGCGGCGCAGCAGTTCCTGCCTGCCCTGCTCGGTGAGCGTCAGGACGTGACGCGGCGCTGCCACGGCGCCTGGCTCAGTGGTCCGCGCGAGCAGCCCTGCCTTCTCCAGCCGCTTGATCGCGGGGTACAGCGTGCTCTCGGCCACGGGCCGCACGTGCCCGGTGAGTGCGGCGATGTGCCTGCGCAGGACGTAGCCGTGCAGCGGGACGTCGTAGAGGAAGCCGAGGATGGCGAGTTCCAGCATGGCCGCATTCTCTCGCATGGGCGTGGTACATCAAGGTGCTCATATTCCTGTGGCGCTATACATCGGTGTCGAAGTATGTTGTGCTCAGTGCAGTCGAGCCGTAGTGACGCAGGAGGGGCGACGTGGAGCAGGCCGTATTCGACGACAGGGGAAGCCGGATCCGGTGGACGGAGGTGTCCGGTGCGGAGCCTGCGCGCGTGTATCTGCACGGACTGGGATCGATCTCCTCCGTGTACCACGCGCATGTAGCGGCCCGTCCCGAGCTGGTCGGCAGGCGCAGTCTGTTCGTGGACCTGCCCGGGCACGGCATCAGCGACCGGCCCGAGCACTTCGGTTACACACTGGAGGAGAACGCCGACGCCCTGGCGGCCGCGATGGACCAGGCGGGCGTCACCGGTGCCGAGCTGATCGCGCACAGCATGGGCGGAGCCGTCGCCATCGTGCTCGCCCACCGGCGGCCCGACCTGGTGTCACGGCTCGTTCTCACCGAGGCCAACCTCGACGCCTTCCCGCCGCCCAAGGCCGGCAGCAGCTCGATCGCCGCCTATGGGGAGGACGAGTTCGTGGAGAGGCGGTACGCGCGCGTGCTCGACGCCGTCGGCCCGCTGTGGGCGGCCACGATGCGGCTGGCCGATCCCAGGGCGCTGCACCGCAGCGCCGTCGGCCTCCGCCGCGGCTCGGACCCCGTCATGCGCACGATTCTCGAGGGCCTGGACGTCGACCGTGTCTACCTCCAGGGCGAACACAGCGGCGAACTCCCGGGCCGGAAGGATCTGGAGGCCGCGGGAGTCCACGTTCTCACGGTGCCGGGCGCCGGGCACAACGTCATGTTCGACAACCCCGACGCCTTCGTGGCGGCCGTGGCCGGACGGGGCTGACACGCACTCGTGGTCAGTCCTCGCGCGTCGCCAGCGCGAGGAAGCGGGCGTCCTCGTCGACATACGAGGTCATGCGCCACCCCGCACGGTCCAGCAGCGGGCGGAGATTGGCCTCGGCGCGGAGGTCGTCCGGCGTGATCCGCCGCCCCTGCCGCGCCGCCAGGGCCGCCCGGCCGATGGGATGGAAGAGGGCCAGCCTGCCGCCCGGACGCACCACCCGGGCCAGTTCCCGCAGGTTCTCGACGGGCCACGGCAGGTGCGCGATCAGGCCGGCCGCGAAGACCCCGTCCAGGGCGCCCCGGCGCAGCGGCAGCGCGGCGACGTCCGCGAGCAGCAGCTGGCCCTCCTGGTCCCTGCCGGCGCGTACGGCCGCGTGCAGCATCGCCGGGGTCAGATCGACGCCGGCCACCACCCCGGCAGGCCCGACCGCGGCACGCAGCGGCGGCAGAGCGCGGCCCGTGCCGCAGCCGGCGTCGAGCACGCGGTCGCCCGGGCGCAGTCCCATCTCCGCCACGGCGGCCGCGTAGGCGGGGCCGTCGTCGGGAAACCTGCTGTCCCACCCGGCCGCACGGGGGGTGAAGAACTCCTGGACGTGTGTGTGGTCGTCGCTCATGTTCGGCATGATTCCTCACCGACACGAGGGACACTCCTGCGCGCACGTTCGAGCGCGAGCCGATCGTTCTGCCGCCTCTCTGCGTCATATTCCAACACCTTTCGAAATGCGCCCCCTTCGTGCGCCTCTGCCCCGGCTAGCGTCCCGGGGCCATGGGACACCTGGACCACGCCGCCTTCGGCTGGCTGACCCCCGTGCTGTCGTATCTGATGGCCTGCACGGGCGCCGCACTGGGTCTGCGCTGCACCGTCCGCGCACTCGCCGCCACCGGCCGGTCGCGCCGCAACTGGCTCCTCACCGCGGCCTCCGCTATCGGCACGGGCATCTGGACCATGCACTTCGTGGCCATGCTCGGCTTCCGCGTCAGCGGCACCGGCATCCGCTACGACGTACCGCTGACCATCCTCAGCCTGGTCGTCGCCATGGCCGTCGTCTGTGCCGGCGTCTTCGCCGTCGGCTACAGCCGCGACCGCAACCGCGCCCTCCTGCTCGGCGGTCTCACCACCGGGCTGGGCGTCGCCAGCATGCACTACCTGGGCATGGCGGCCGTCCGGCTGCACGGCGACGTGATCTACCGGCCCGTCCTCGTCGGCCTCTCGGTGCTGATCGCCGTCGTGGCGGCGACCGCGGCGCTGTGGGCGGGGCTCAACATCAAGTCGCCCCTCGCGGTCACCCTCGCCTCCCTCGTCATGGGAGCGGCAGTCAGCAGCATGCACTACACCGGAATGTTCGCGGTGAGGGTGCGGGTCACCCCCTCCGGCGAAGTCCTGCCCGGGGCCACGGCGATGCAGTTCATCTTCCCCCTCGCCGTCGGCCTCGGGTCCTACCTGTTCCTCACCTCGGCCTTCGTCGCCCTCTCGCCCACGGCCGGCGAACGCGAGGCGTCCGCCTCCGCCCAGCGGCCCGTCCAGAGCGCCGCGGGCTAGCGGGATCCCGTCCCCGGACCCCCGTCCCACATCCCGAGCGAGGAGGCCATGCGCCCACCCCGAGACACCCTGTGTGCCGGCTCACCCGGACAGAGTCCGGCCCCGCCGCGCGGTCGCCGCGCGCATGCCGGACCACCCGCCGACGAGGGCACGGACCAGCCGCTGGACCTTCCTCCGTTCGACCCGCCCGCGCGCGCAGGACGCCGGCGCCTGCGCCCTCGTACCGTGCGCGCCAAGGTGATCTGCCTGCTGATGGTGCCCGTCGTCTCCCTGCTCGCCCTGTGGGCCTACGCCACCGTCAGCACCGCGCAGGACATCGCCCGGCTGCGCCAGTCCCAGCGCGTCGACACCGAACTGCGCGCCCCCGTGGCCGCCGCTGTCACGGCGCTCCAGAACGAGCGGGCGGCGGCCGTTCGCTACGCCGCCGAGCCCGGCGCGGCACGCGGCGACGACCTGCGGACCATGGCAGCCCGCACCGACCGCGCGCTGACCGGGCTGCGGCTCGGCGGCGACAGCACCGTCGCCGACAGCCAGGAACTCCCGGGCCCGGTCGCCGAGCGGCTCGAGACGTTCGTGACCGGCGCCGAGCGCCTGCGCGCGCTGCGGACAGCCGTTCTCGACCGCAGAACCGGCTGGAGCCAGGCCTACGGCCAGTACACGAAGACCATCGGTGCGGCCTTCACGGTGGACGGTGCACTCACCGGCATCCAGCAGGCCGACGTCGGCTCGGACGCGCGCGTGCTGCTCGAATTCTCCCGGGCCGCCGAGGCACTGGCCCAGGAGGACGCCGTCCTCGGCGGCACGCGCCCGGACGCCCGACCGCAGGGCGAACGGCTCCGGCTGTTCGCCGCCGCCGTCGCCACGCGCCGCGCGCTCACCACCGCCGCCGTCGCCGACCTGCCCGGCACCCAGCGCGCCGCCTGGCACGACCTCGCCGGTGGCGGCGCCCACACCACCCTCATTGCCATCGAGGACAGGATCCTCGCCGCCGAACCCGGAGCCGGGGCGGTCCGCACGGCACCGGAGACAGGCTGGAACAGCGCCCACGCGCGCGTACGGGACGACATGCGGACCCTGGCGGCGGACACCGGCCGCGCCGTGGCGGGCCGATCCGATCCCTACAAGCGCGGACTGCTGAGTCCGGCGGGCGCCGCCGTGCTGTTCGGTCTCGTCGCCGTCGGCACCTCGCTCGCCATCTCCGTCCGCATCGGCCGGGCCCTCGTGATCGAACTGGTCAGGTTGCGCAACGACGCCCTGGAGATCGCCCGCCGCAAACTCCCCGCGGCGATGCGGAAACTGCGAACGGGCGAGGAGATCGACGTCGAGGCCGAGGCGCCCGCAGGGCCGCCGGCGGAGGACGAGACCGGCCAGGTCGCCGAGGCACTGACCGTCGTGCACCGCGCCGCCCTGCGCGCGGCGGCGGAGCGCGCCGAACTCGCCGGCGGCATCTCCGGGGTCTTCGTCAACCTGGCCCGGCGCAGCCAGGTGCTGGTCCACCGTCAGCTCAGCCTCCTGGACAGCATGGAGCGGCGCTCCGACGACCCCGACGAGCTGAGCGACCTGTTCCGGCTCGACCACCTCACCACCCGGATGCGGCGGCACGCCGAGAGCCTGATCATCCTCTCCGGAGCGGCACCCGGCCGGGCCTGGCGCACGCCGGTGTCCCTCACGAACGTCGTACGCGCGGCGGTGTCCGAGGTCGAGGACTACGCGCGCGTGGAGGTGCGCGGGCTCCCGGCTGCGTCCGTCGTCGGAACGGCGGTCGCCGACCTCACCCATCTGCTGGCCGAACTCGTCGAGAACGCCGCCCAGTTCTCGCCACCGCACACGCGCGTGCGGGTCACCGGTGAGCCCGTCGGCAACGGTTACGTCCTGGAGGTCGAGGACCGGGGCCTAGGCATGGGGCCCGAGGTCCTCGCGGAGGCGAACCAGCGGATCGAGCAGTCCGAGGCCCTCGATCTGTTCGACAGCGACCGCCTCGGACTCTTCGTGGTCAGCAGACTCGCCTCCCGGCACGGCATCAAGGTGCACCTGCGCACCTCCCCCTACGGAGGCACCACCGCGGTCGTCCTGGTACCCACCGCGCTTCTGCACACCGGGTCCCCGCAACACCCCGCGCAGGAGGAGACGACGGCGGCCCCGCAGCGCAGGCGAGAGTACGCGCGCGTGCCGGAGGAGCCTCCGGCTCCTGCCGAGGTCACCGCCCGGACCGGCCGGCCGGCCCTCGCGGCCACCGCCCCCGCACACCAGCCCTCGGCCCCTGAACGCGGGCCGTCGCCCCCCTCGCACCAGACCTCGGCTCCCGCACCCCCGTCCCCGGCCTCCGCACACGAACCGCCGCCCCCCGGGGTCACCGCCTTGAGGCCGCACCGCCCACCGCACGACTCCGAACCCTCCGACGTCCTCCCACGCCGCGTGCGCCAGGCGAACCTGGCCCCTCAACTCCGCAGGCAGCGCCCTGAGGAGCCGGCACCGGAACCCGCCCCGCGGGGTGACGACGGACGCACCCCCGAACTCGTACGGGACCGCATGGCGGCCTACCGCGACGGCTGGGTCCGGGGCGGCGGCGGACAAGCGGGCCGCGGCGCCGTCACCGGAACCCGAACAGGCAGTGAGAGCAGCGAAGGAGACCCGGCATGATCCAGGACCCGAACATGAGGGCCGCCCAGCGATCCGGCGAACTCGACTGGCTGCTGGACGACCTGGTGATGCGGGTGAGCGAGGTACGGCACGCCGTCGTGCTGTCCAACGACGGCCTCGCCGTGGGCGCCTCCACCGGCCTCGCGCGGGACGACGCGGAGCATCTGGCCGCCGTGGCCTCCGGTTTCAACAGCCTCGCCAAAGGCGCCGGACGCCACTTCGGAGCGGGCGGAGTACGCCAGACCATGGTGGAGATGGATGACGCCTTCCTCTTCGTCGCGGCCGCCGGAGAAGGTTCCTGCCTCACCGTGCTCACCGCCGTCACCGCGGACATCGGCCTGGTCGCCTACGAGATGGCACGACTGGTCAGGCGCGTCGGCGAGCACCTCCACACCGCGCCGCGCATCACCGCCCGGCCGCCCGCCGCCGGATGAGCCGGAAGGGCGGCAGCGATGACCGACACCCCGACCGGGGGCCCGCGCGAACCGGGCATCCAGTGGTACGACGGCGAGGCCGGACCCCTGGTCCGCCCCTACGCCATGACCGGCGGACGCACCCAGCCGGGCCCCTCCGGAGTGAGCTTCGACCTGATCGCCCTCGTCACCCTCGACCCAGCCGCACCGGCGATGGACGACGACACCGTGCTCGGCCCCGAACACCGGTCGCTGATCGGTCTGTGCCGTCCCGAGACGCAGTCCGTCGCCGAACTCGCGGCCGGTGCCGACCTGCCGGTGGGCGTGGTCAGAGTGCTCCTCGGCGACCTGCTCGAACTGGGCCGGGTCACCGTCCGCCGTCCGGTGCCCCCTGCCCACCTGCCGGACGAACGCGTTCTGCGCGAAGTCATCGAAGGGCTGCGGGCGCTGTAGATGAACCCTGTGGAACCCAACTCACGCCGAGAGAAGTGATCATGGTCTCCGAGCACTCCGACGCAGCAGCCGACACGTCCGCCCTGGCGCTGAAGATCCTGGTCGCCGGCGGCTTCGGGGTCGGCAAGACGACCCTCGTCGGCGCCGTCAGCGAGATCCGTCCGCTGCGCACCGAGGAACTGCTCAGTGAAGTTGGTCAGTCGGTGGACGACACCGACGGCGTGGACCACAAGGTCACCACGACCGTGGCCATGGACTTCGGCCGCATCACCATACGTTCGGGCCTTTCCCTGTACCTGTTCGGGACGCCGGGGCAGGACCGCTTCTGGTTCCTGTGGGACGAACTCTCCCAGGGAGCGCTCGGCGCCGTGGTCCTCGCCGACACCCGGCGCCTGGAGGACTGCTTCCCGGCGGTCGACTACTTCGAGCACCGGCGCATCCCCTTCGTGGTGGCCGTGAACTGCTTCCCCGGCGCACGCGGCTACGGCGCCCACGACGTCTCCCGGGCCCTCGACCTGGACCAGGGAACACCGGTCGTCCTGTGCGACGCGCGCGAGCGGGACTCCGGCAAGGAAGTACTGATCCGGCTCGTCGAGTACGCCGGGCGGATGCACACCGCCCGGCTCCTCGACTCCGTGAGCTGAGCGCGTCCGCTCAGGCGGCCAGGTCCTTGACCGCCACCACCTTGTCGACGGTGACCCTGACCAGCAACTCGCCCGGGACGCCGTTGCGGGCACCGTACTCCTCGGCGCGCTCCTCACCCATGTACCGGGCGGCGATGCGGGTGGCCCACAGCCGCATGTCGTCCAGATCCTCCGACAGCCGGGCCCGGCCGCTCAGCACCACGAAGTGAAAGGGCGGCCGGTCGTCGTCCACGCACAGGGCGATCCGTCCGTCACGGGCGAGATTGCGCCCTTTCACGGTTTCCTTGCCTGTGTTGAACACCAGCTCGTCCCCGTCCAGCAGAAACCAGATCGGGGCCACATGCGGGCTCCCATCGGCGCTGACAGTGGACAACTTGCCGGTTCGGGTGCCGTTCGAGACGAACGCCCGCCATTCCTCATCGGTCATCTTCTGTGCCATACGCCCATCCTGCTTGCCCGGACGCCGGTCGTGGGGAAGGCTGGCGGGCAGATCCTCCGGCCAGGAGGAGACGTCACACGGGGAGACGGAACATGGCCCAGAACCAGGGACTCGGCTGGCTCCTGGACGATCTGACCCAGCGAGTGGACCACGTGCGGCATGCGCTGGTCCTGTCCAACGACGGGCTGGTCACCGGAGCGAGTACCGGTCTGCGTCGGGAGGACGCCGAGCATCTGGCCGCCGTCGCCTCCGGGCTGCACAGCCTGGCGAAGGGTTCCGGGCGTCATTTCGGCGCGGGCACGGTCCGCCAGACGATGATCGAGTACGACGACGCCGTGCTGTTCGTGACCGCGGCCGGTACCGGCAGCTGCCTGTGTGTGCTCAGCGGCGCTGAGGTCGACATCGGTCAGATCGCCTACGAGATGACCCTGCTCGTCAACCGCGTCGGCGAACACCTCGGCGTGGACGCCCGGCAGCCCGACCGCCCCGTGACGGACCTCTGACCTGCGTGTTCTCCTGAACCCCGGAGTTATCCACAGGCTCACCTCGCCTCGCGCGCTTCTGGCTACGGTGTGTGCACGGGCAACGCACAGGGCGTGAGCCACCCACTCCACGGGGGAGTACCACCATGCCGGACAGCACCCTTGTCCCCGCCGTCCCCGCCACCTGCTCGCCGAGCCGATCCGCTCGCGAACTGGGTCTCAAGCGGGCGGAGTTCGACCTCGCCGTCCATCTCGGCCGGATCCGGACGGTGCCTGACGAAGGCGGAGGCCGCAGGGTGGAGCAGGCCGAGCTCGACCGGCTCCGCGCCCGGTACGGCTTTCCCAGCACGCTCCGTGAGCATGTACGGGTGGTGGGTACGGCGGAGGGCGCCGCGCTCATGAAAATTCCCGCGGGCAGGTTCACCCGGCTCGCCCGTCTGGGCCTGCTGGTGCCGGTCCGCTTCTATCTCAACCGCTATCGGGCCGTGGTCTGGCTGTATCTGGCCGAGGAACTGGAGCAGTTCGCGACCGGCGCGGGGAACGAGCGCCTGCTCAAGGGGCGTACGCCCGAGACCCTCAGAGGGCAGCTGGCGACCGGGGCCGATCTACGGGCCCGCAACTGGCGGGGCCGGCACTTCGGGTTCCTGCTGCGGCAGGCCGGGGATCCCTGGGCTCGGGCGGCGGCGGTGGCCGCGTTCCTGGCGCCGGCAGAGGTCGCGGACGTCGTCCAGGACCCTCACGAGCGGACTCTGCTGGAGCGACTACGGCCCGCTCCGCCCGCCCATGGAGCACCGGGCTCCTCCTTCGCCCATCTCGCCGAGCACCTCATGACCGCACAGGACCCCGACGAGGTCGGCTGGCTGCGCAGCGACCTGGGGCGGGCGATGGAGGAAGCGCGCACCCAGTCACCCGCCCCACGCCCGCCGGTTGGGCCTCCGGAGGCGATGGAGCACCCTCCTGCGGGGTACGGCGGGACCGGGCGCCGTGCGCCGGCCAGGCCCGGCGGGGGCGCGGACGGCAGGACCGCCCGGGGCCACCGGGCGGTGGCACACACCGTGGGCACGGCACCGCCGGCTCCGACGGCACCGCGCCAGGCCCAGGAGACCCGGTCAGAGGTGCACCGGCCCACCCGAGGCCTTCGGACATGGCTGCTCCGCGCGAACTCCCGGCCCGCGGAGGCCGCACCGCGCTACAGGGCCCGGAACAGACCTTCCTGCACGACGGAGACCAGCAGCCGGCCCCGCACGTCGTAGATGCGCCCGCGGGCCAGCCCACGCCCGGCGGTGGCGACCGGGGACTCCTGGTCGTACAGGAACCACTCGTCCGCGCGGAACGGCCGGTGGAACCACATGGCGTGGTCCAGCGAGGCCATGTCGAAGTTCCGAGGACCCCACAGCGGCTCCACCGGAATGCGGACCGCGTCCAGCAGAGTCATGTCACTGGCGTAGGTCAGTGCGCAGGTGTGCACCAGCGGGTCGTCCCCGAGCGGACCGACCGCGCGCATCCACACGGCACTGCGCGGCTCGGCCCCCTGGATCTCCTCGGTGTTCCAGCGCAGCCGGTCCACGTAGCGGATGTCGAACGGCTGGCGGCGCGCCATGCGCTCCAACTGCTCGGGCAGCGCGCCCAGATGCTTGCGGATCTCCTCGGACACCGTCGGCAGGGACTCCGGGTCCGGCACCTCGCGGGCGGGCGGCAGCTGGTGCTCGAAGGATCCTTCCTCAGGCTTGTGAAAGGAGGCGGTGAGATTGAAGATCGTGCGGCCCTGCTGCACGGCCGTGACCCGCCGGGTGGTGAACGACCGGCCGTCGCGCACCCGTTCCACCTGGTACACGATGGGCACACCCGGCCGGCCCGGGCGCAGGAAGTACGCGTGCAGCGAGTGCACCGGGCGCTCCCCGGTCGTGGTGCGCCCGGCTGCGACCAGCGCCTGGCCGGCCACCTGGCCGCCGAAGACCCGCTGCAGGGACTCCTGCGGGCTTCGGCCGCGGAAGATGTTGACCTCGACCTGTTCCAGGTCGAGCAGGTCGACCAGCCTCTCGGCGGGACTCGTCGTCATCGGTGAAGTTCTCCTGTGCTCACAGCTGGCCGACATCGGTGACGCGGACGACCGCACGGCCCTCGGCGTCGGAGGCGGTGAGGTCGATCTCCGCGCTGATGCCCCAGTCGTGGTCGCCGTTGGGATCGTCGAAGATCTGCCGGACCCGCCACAGGCCGTTCTCCGGCTCCTCCTTGATCACCAGCAGCTTGGGGCCGCGGGCGTCCGGACCGGTGCCGAGATCCTCGTACTCGTCCCAGTACTTGTCCATCGCCTCGCCCCACGCCTCGGCGTCCCAGCCGGACTCGGCGTCCAGCTCGCCGAGGTCCCCGACCTGGTCGAGAGCGGCGAGCTCCACCCGCCGGAACATGGCGTTGCGGACCAGGACCCGGAAGGCGCGCGCGTTGGCGGTGACCGGCTTGACCTCGTCGGCCTTCTCCTGGGCCTCCTCGGCGGTCATCTCCTCGGGGTTGGCCAGCTGCTCCCATTCGTCCAGCAGGCTGGAGTCCACCTGGCGCACCATCTCGCCGAGCCACTCGATCAAGTCCTGCAGGTCCTCGGACTTCAGGTCGTCCGGGATCGTGTGGTCCAGGGTCTTGTAGGCACTGGCGAGGTAGCGCAGCACGATGCCCTCGGTGCGGGCCAGCTCGTAGAAGGACACCAGCTCCGTGAAGGACAGCGCGCGTTCGTACATGTCGCGGATCACGGACTTCGGCGACAGCGGATGGTCGCCGACCCACGGGTGGCTCTTGCGGTAGGTGTTGTACGCGTGGAAGAGCAGCTCCTCCAGCGGCTTCGGGTAGGTGACGTCCTGGAGGCGCTCCATGCGCTCCTCGTACTCGACACCGTCGGCCTTCATCGCGGCGACCGCCTCACCGCGGGCCTTGTTCTGCTGGGCGACGAGGATCTGCCGGGGGTCGTCCAGCGTGGACTCGACGACGGACACCATGTCGAGGGCGTAGGAGGGCGACTCGGGGTCGAGCAGCTCGAACGCGGCGAGCGCGAACGTCGACAGCGGCTGGTTCAGGGCGAAGTCCTGCTGCAGGTCGACCGTGAGCCGGACGATGCGGCCCTCGGCGTCCGGCTTGTCGAGCTTCTCCACGATCCCGCCGTCAAGCAGCGAACGGTAGATCGCGATGGCCCGCCGGATGTGCCTGAGCTGCTGCCGGCGAGGCTCGTGGTTGTCCTCGAGGAGATGGCGCATCGCCTCGAAGGCGTTGCCGGGCCGAGCGATCACCGAGAGCAGCATCGTGTGCGTCACCCGGAAACGCGAGGTCAGCGGCTCGGGCTCGGAGATGATCAGCTTCTCGAAGGTGTTGTCCGTCCAACCGACGAAGCCCTCCGGTGCCTTCTTGCGCACCACCTTGCGGCGCTTCTTGGGATCGTCGCCCGCCTTGGCGAGGGCCTTCTCGTTCTCGATGACATGCTCGGGCGCCTGTGCCACGACGAGTCCGGCGGTGTCGAAACCGGCCCGGCCGGCGCGGCCCGCGATCTGGTGGAACTCACGGGCGCGCAGCGTACGCACCCGGGTGCCGTCGTACTTGGTGAGGGCCGTGAACAGGACGGTGCGGATGGGCACGTTGACACCCACGCCGAGCGTGTCCGTACCGCAGATGACCTTCAGCAGGCCGGCCTGCGCGAGCTTCTCCACCAGGCGCCGGTACTTGGGCAGCATGCCGGCGTGGTGGACGCCGATGCCGTGCCGGACGTAGCGGGAGAGGTTGCGGCCGAACTTGGTGGTGAAGCGGAAGTTGCCGATCAGCTCGGCGATCCGGTCCTTCTCCTCGCGCGTGCACATGTTGATGCTCATCAGCGCCTGCGCCCGCTCCACGGCCTGCGCCTGGGTGAAGTGCACGATGTACACCGGCGCCTGCTTGCTCGCCAGCAGATCGGTGAGCGTCTCGGTGAGCGGGGTGAGCTCGTACTCGTAGGAGAGGGGCACCGGGCGGGTGGCCGAGCGGACCACCGAGGTCGGGCGGCCGGTGCGGCGGGTGAGGTCCTTCTCGAAGAAGGACACGTCACCCAAAGTGGCGGACATCAGGATGAACTGCGCCTGCGGGAGCTCCAGCAGCGGAATCTGCCACGCCCAGCCGCGGTCGCCCTCCGCGTAGAAGTGGAACTCGTCCATGACCACCTGGCCGACATCGGCGTTCCTGCCGTCGCGCAGCGCGATGGAGGCCAGCACCTCGGCGGTGCAGCAGATCACCGGCGCGTCGGCGTTCACGGAGGCGTCACCGGTCAGCATGCCGACGTTCTCGGTGCCGAACATCTTGCACAGCTCGAAGAACTTCTCGGACACCAGCGCCTTGATCGGGGCGGTGTAGAAGGTGACCTCGTCCCTGGCCAGCGCGGCGAAGTGGGCGCCCGCCGCGATCATGCTCTTGCCGGAGCCGGTGGGTGTCGAGACGATCACGTTCGCCCCGGACACCACCTCGATCAGCGCCTCCTCCTGGTGGGGGTACAGGGTGAGGCCGCGCTCCTGCGCCCACGACTCGAAGGCTTCGTACAGGGCGTCGGGGTCGGCGGTCGGCGGGAGCTGATCGATGAGGGTCACGCCCCCATCTTGCCTGGCCTCGCGCCCGAGGGGGGAATCGGCTGCGGCTACGAAGATCACTGCGGCTACGCTGTGTCGCCGACGGCGCGTCAGCGCCCCAGGTCAACTGGACAGCGGCACACGAGGAATGGGGCGGGGAGCGGCCATGATGGGACCAGCACACTCACTGTCGGGGGCCGCGGCCTGGCTCGGCGTCGGAGCGGCCGCCGCCGCCGCCGGACACCCGATGCCCTGGCCCGTCCTTCTCGTCGGAGCGCTGATCTGCGCCGGTGCCGCGCTCGCCCCGGACCTCGACCACAAGGCGGCCACCATCTCGCGGGCCTTCGGGCCGATCTCCCGATGGATCTGCGAGATCGTGGACAAGCTCTCCTCCGCCGTCTACAAGGCGACCAGGAAGAAGGGCGACGCCCGCCGCTCGGGCGGCCACCGCACGCTCACGCACACCTGGCTTTGGGCGGTCCTGATCGGTGCGGGCAGCTCCGGCGCGGCGATCGCCGGCGGCCGCTGGGCGGTGCTGGCGATCCTCTTCGTGCACATGGTGCTGGCGATCGAGGGCCTGCTGTGGCGCGCGGCCCGCGGATCCAGCAGCGACGTCCTGGTCTGGCTGCTCGCGGCGACCAGCGCGTGGATCCTCGCGGGAATACTGGACAAGCCGGGCAACGGCGCCGACTGGCTGTTCACCGCGCCCGGGCAGGAGTACCTGTGGCTGGGTCTGCCGATCGTGCTGGGCGCCCTGGTCCACGACATCGGGGACGCGCTGACGGTGTCCGGCTGCCCGATCCTGTGGCCGATCCCGGTGGGCCGCAAGCGCTGGTATCCGCTGGGGCCGCCGAAGGCGCTGCGCTTCCGGGCCGGCAGCTGGGTCGAGCTGAGGGTCCTGATGCCCGCGTTCATGCTGCTGGGCGGAGCGGGCTGCGCGGCGGCGCTCAATGTGATCTGACGCGCCGCGGCCCCTCAGGCCTCTCCGCCGGCCTCGCCCGCGCCGTAGCGGCGTTCGAACCGGGCGACGCGGCCCTCGGTGTCCACCGTGCGGGCCTTGCCCGTGTAGAAGGGGTGGCTCTCGGAGGAGATCTCCACGTCGATCACCGGGTAGGTCTCACCGTCGTCCCATTCGATGGTCTGCTCGCTGTTCGCGGTGGACCGGGTGAGGAAGGCGTAGCCGGCGGCGCGGTCCCGGAAGACCACGGAGTGGTAGTCGGGGTGCTTGTCCTGCTGCATGGCGGCTCCTCGCGCGGGGCGGTCGGGCAGGGTGCGTCCGGGTCAGCCGGAGAGGGTGTCCTCGTCGACGATGTGCATCGCGGCCTCCTCGGCGGAGGCGGCGGCGCCGTCGATGCCGACATCGGTGGCGACGAGCGCGCTCTCCTCGTCCTCGTGCGCCCCCTCGTCCGGGGCGACCAGGCGGCCGGAGCGGGAGGCGCCGACCTCGTTGTCGAGGAGTTCCCCGTCGGTGCCGTCGCAGTCACCGATGCCGTCGCCGTCGGGGGCGGTGGATTCGGGCAGCTCCTCGGAGAGCCGCTGGTCCAGGGTCTCCCCGGTCAGGCGTTCGCCCGCCGTCACTCCGGTGTGCTCCACGGCCCACGGCCGCTCGGGAGGGGACCAGCCCCGGTCGAGAGGATCGTCGACACCGTCGAAGTCCAAGGTGTCCTCGGCGTCGAGGACACCCGAGTCCTCCCGGATCTCCGAGGGATCGGGCTGGTAGACGTCATCCCCCCATCCGTCGGCGCTGTCCACGGGTACCTCCATGTGGTGAGGACGGCCTTGTGCCCCCAGGAGGGGCAGTGCGCCGTCGGCACGCCCGGCACCGATTGCGTACGCCGGGACCCGACGGGTTCCCGGCCGTCCCCCGAGCCGGTGCCGCTATCCAGCCTTCCACCCCTGTTCGCTCCCGCGCAACGGCACGGGTGGTGGCCTGGGCTCGCGTACCCCGGCCGGGCCGTACGGAACCGCCGTCCGCCCCGCCTTCGTACGCCCGCCGGGACGCGACCGCACCCCCGGCCACCACCCGGCCCGCTTGTCCGGCCCCGCCCGCGCCTCGGCTGCGCCCGCGATGCCGGCCCCGCCCGCGACCTCGGCTGCGCCCGCGATGCCGGCCGCCCCCGTGACCCCGGCCGCGTCCGTGAGCCGGGACGGTGCCAGGCCGGACTGCCCGGCCCAGCCGCGTGGCCCTGCGCGGCTGGACACGCGAGCCCGCGCGGCTGGACACGCGAGCCCGTCGCCGCAGGCTCGCCCGGGCCACCGATGGGCCGGGCGCCCGGCCTCAGCGCTGCACGCTCACCCGTGCCACGACCGCCACAGCGCCGCGTACGCCCCGTCCGCGGCGACCAGCTCCGCATGGCTGCCCAGCTCGCTGATCCGGCCGTTCTCCACGACGGCGATCACATCGGCGTCGTGGGCGGTGTGCAGCCGGTGGGCGATCGCGACCACCGTGCGGCCGTCCAGCACCCGGGCCAGCGAGCGTTCCAGGTGCCGGGCGGCACGCGGGTCGAGCAGCGAGGTCGCCTCGTCCAGGACCAGCGTGTGCGGGTCGGCCAGCACCAGCCGGGCCAGCGCGATCTGCTGGGCCTGCGCCGGGGTCAGGGCCAGCCCGCCGGAGCCGACCTCGGCGTCCAGCCCGTCGTCCAGCGCCCGGGCCCAGCCGTCCGCGTCGACCGCGCCCAGTGCCGCCCAGAGCTCGGCGTCGGCGGCGCCGGTGCGGGCGAGCAGCAGGTTGTCGCGCAGGGAACCGACGAAGACGTGATGCTCCTGGTTGACCAGGGCTACGTGCGAGCGGACGCGTTCCGCCGGCATCCGGGACAGTTCCGCACCGCCCAGGGTGACGCGGCCGTCCCGGGGGGCGTAGATCCCGGCGAGCAGCCTGCCCAGCGTGGACTTGCCCGCGCCGGAGGGGCCGACCAGGGCCAGCCGGGTGCCCGGGGCGACCTCCAGGGACACCTGGCGCAGCACGTCGACGCCCTCGCGGTAGCCGAAGTGCACCCGGTCGGCGTGCACGTCCCGGCCACCGGGGGCAAGCGAGGCGTCCCCGGCGTCCGGCTCGATGTCCCGGACGCCGACCAGCCGGGCCAACGACACCTGGGCCACCTGCACCTCGTCGTACCAGCGCAGGATCAGGTTCACCGGATCGACGAGCATCTGCGCGACGAGGGCGCCCGTCGTCAGCTGACCGACCCCGATCCAGCCCCGCAGCACGAAGAAGCCGCCCACCATCAGCACCGAGCCGAGCACGGTGACGTGCACGGCGTTGATGACGGGGAAGAGCACGGACCGCAGCCAGAGGGTGTAGCGCTCCCAGGCGGTCCACTCCTTGATCCGCCGCTCCGACAGGGCGATGCGCCGGTCGCCCAGACGGTGCGCCTCGACCGTGCGGCCCGCGTCCACGGTCTCGGCGAGCGCGGCGGCGACGGCGGCGTACCCGGCCGCCTCCGAGCGGTAGCCGGAGGGCGCCCGTCTGAAGTACCAGCGGCACCCCGCCACCAGCACCGGTACCGCGAGCAGCACGGCGGCCGCGAGCGGCGGGGCCGTCACCACCAGGCCGCCGAGCAGCAGCAGGGCCCACACCACGCCGATGGCCAGCTGCGGCACCGCCTCCCGCATGGCGTTGGCGAGGCGGTCGATGTCGGTGGTGATGCGGGACAGCAGGTCACCGGTGCCCGCCCGCTCCAGCACGCCCGGCGGCAGCCCGACCGAGCGGACGAGGAAGTCCTCGCGCAGGTCGGCCAGCATCCGCTCGCCGAGCATCGCGCCCCGCAGCCGCACCTGCCGAACGAACACGGCCTGCACGAGCAGCGCGAGCACGAACAGCCCGGCATTCAGGCCCAGATGCAGCTCCGCCGCTCCGTCCGACAACCGCTCGACGAGACCGCCGAGAAGGTACGGGCCCACCATGGAGGCGACCACGGCCACGGTGTTGACGGCGATGAGGAGGAGGAAGGCCCGGCGGTGCCGGCGGAACAGTTCGTTCACGTAGGCGCGTACGGTCGCGGCCGCGCCCACGGGCAGGGTGGTGGCGGTCGCCGGGGCCGCCGGGTCGTACGCCGGTGGCGCAACGCCGATCATGCGCTCTCCTCGATCTCTTCCAGCGTGCCGAAGGCGCCCAGGAGCGCGCCCTGTCCGGGTACGTCCGCATCCGCCGCGGCCCGCTCGTCGTCGGTCTCCCGTGTCACCACGGCCCGGTACCGCGGCTCCGTGTCGACCAGTTCACGGTGCACGCCGACCGCCACGACCTCGCCGTCGTGGACCAGGACGACCCGGTCCGCGTGGTCGAGCAGCAGCGGAGAGGACGTGAACACCACCGTCGTCCGTCCCGAGCGCAGCCGCCGCAGGCCCTGCGCGATCCACGCCTCGGTGTGCGAGTCGACGGCGGAGGTCGGCTCGTCCAGGACCAGCACCTCGGGGTCGGTGATGAGCGACCGGGCCAGCGCGAGCCGCTGGCGCTGGCCGCCCGAGAGTGAGCGGCCCCGCTCGGTGATGCGGGAGTCCAGCGGGTCGGCGGCGTCCAGCGACCCCTGTACCAGCGCGTCCAGCACGTCCTCGCAGCGGGCGGCCGCCAGCGCGTCCTCGGCCCGTACGGAACCGGACGCGGGGACGTCGAGCAAGTCGCGAAGCGTTCCGGACAGCAGCACCGGGTCCTTGTCCTGGACGAGGACGGCGGCGCGGGCGCTGTCGAGCGGCAGCTCGTCGAGGGGCACCCCGCCGAGCACCACCGGCGTTCCCGCCTCGGCGGGGTGGCCGCCCAGACGTTCCGCCAGCCGTCCGGCCGCGTCGGGGTCGCCGCACACCACCGCGGTGAGCAGGCCGGCGGGCGCGAGCAGGCCGGTGGCCGGGTCGTACAGATCGCCGCCCGGCACCTCCGCTGCGCGTGCTCCGCCGGCGTCCGTGGACCGCCGCAGCGACAGCACGCGCGCGGCCCGACTGGCCGAGGGGCGCGAGAAGGAGTACGCCATCGCGATCTCCTCGAAGTGCCGCAAGGGGTAGTTGAGCACCATCACCGCGCTGTAGACGGTGACGAGTTCGCCGACCGTGATCCGGCCCTGCCGGGCCAGATGGGTGCCGTGCCAGACCACAGCGATCAGCAGCAGCCCCGGGAGCAGCACCTGGATCGCGGAGATCAGCGACCACATCCGGGCGCTGCGCACGGCCGCGTGCCGTACCTCCTGGGAGGCGCGGCGGTAACGGTCGAGGAAGAGCTCCTCGCCGCCGATACCGCGCAGCACCCGCAGGCCGGCCACCGTGTCCGAGGCCAGCTCGGTGGCCCGGCCGGCCTTCTCGCGCTGCACATCGGCGCGCCGGGTGGCCCGGGGGAGCAGGGGCAGCACGGCGAGCCCGACGACCGGCAGTCCCACGGCGACGACCACGCCGAGAGCGGGCTGGTAGACGACCAGGACGACGCAGACCACGGCGACGGTGAGCGCTGCGGCGGTGAACCGGGAGACGGCCTCGACGAACCAGCCGATCTTCTCCACGTCGCCGGTGGACACGGCCACCACCTCGCCGGCCGCGACCCGCCGGGTCAGCGCGGAGCCCAGCCGGGCCGCCTTGCGGGCCAGCAACTGCTGGACGCGGGCAGCGGCGGTGATCCAGTTGGTGACGGCGGACCGGTGCAGGAAGGTGTCGCCGACCGCGATGGCCGTGCCGCACAACGCCATCAGGCCCCCCGTCAGGGCCAGTCGGCCGCCGGAGCGGTCCACGACGGCCTGGACGGCGAGACCGACGCAGAAGGGCAGCGCGGAGACGGCCACGAAGTGCAGCAGGCCCCAGGCCAAGGCCTTGAGCTGGCCGCCCAGCTGGTTGCGCCAGAGCCACCACATGAGGTGAGGACCCGAACGCGCGTCCGGTACGCCCGGATCGGGATACGGAAGGTCTTGGATTCGCATGACGTTCCAGTGGCTCGTGTCAGGGAGGGTGGGGGAGCGGCAGCAAGCCGTGAAAGGGTCGCGTCGCGGACCGGGGATTTTCAACCGGTTTTCCCCGGGCGGCTCGCGCGATTCGCCGGGTTCCGGCCAGGTGCGGGCCGTGGCGGGCGGTGGCCGTGACCCGGCAGGGTGAATGTCCGGAAGATCGCACAATGAACCGGTGGTGGTGCCAGCATGGGCCGTGTGCGGAGCGACAGTGCGCGGTGTACCGCGTTGGTGGTGACGGCCGCCGGGATCCTGCTCGCTGCCCTGGCGGCGTGCGGCGCCCCGGGCGGCGGCACCGGCGTTCGGGAACCGGACGGCCGGGCCGGGCAGCCCGGCGCGGACGGGCGCGACCCGCGTCGCCTACCGGGTATCGGTCCCGAACTCCGGCGGCGCGTCCCGGCCGGTTCCGGACAGGTGGTGGCCGTCTACGGCGACGGCAGGAACTCGGCGGACTCCACGGTCGTGCTCTACACCAGACACGGCGAGACGTGGCGGCGCGTCCGCGGTTGGCCGGCGCACAACGGCAGGAAAGGGTGGACCACGGACCACCGCTCCGGCGACCGGCGCAGCCCCGTCGGTGTGTACACCCTCACCGACGCGGGCGGCGTACTCGGCGATCCGGGCACCCGACTGCCCTACACGCAGGACCGGTCCATCGCCGCCCCACGCTGGTGGGCCAGGCCGTACTGGCACGACTTCGACTACGTCATCGCCATCGACTACAACCGGGTCCGGGGCACCCCGCCGAACGACCCGAGGCGGCCCGAGGGTGAGGGCAAGGGCGGCAGCATCTGGCTGCACATGGACCACGGCAGCGGCACGTCGGGCTGCGTGAGCATGCCCCGGCCGGCCATGGAGTTCCTGTTGCGCGAGCTGGATCCGGACCGGCATCCCGTGGTGGTGATGGGGGACAGGGCGGATCTGACGGGCCGGTGAGGATGGCGCCACGCCTCATTGCGGGCGGGCCCGAGGCCCCGTAGAACCGGGCCCATGAGAAGACGGATAGTCATGTCCATGCTCGCCGGAGCGACCCTCCTCGCGAGCACGCTCTTCGGCACCGGCGCGGCGGCCACCGAGCGCGCGACGCAAGCCGCCGACGCCCCGGCCGAGTTCGGTACCGACTGGCACGATCCGGTGACCGCCACCCCGCCCGTCACCCGGCCGCACACGAAGTCCTGCCAGGTCACTCTGGCCGAGACCCAGTTCCGCGACTTCACCCCGTACCGGGGCGCGTACACACCGCCGCGGGGCTGCGGCGACCGCTGGAGCAAGGTCGTCCTGCGTCTCGACGGCAAGGTGAAGGGCCGTCAGTTCGACCGCCTCGGCTACCTGCACGTCGGCGGTGCCGAGATCCTGCGCACCTCTACACCGGAGCCGTCGCCCGACGGCATCGAATGGCACGTGGAGAAGGACGTCACCCGGTACAGCGACGTCTTCCGTGGCCCGCGGGACGTCGAGATGCTCATCGGGAACGTCGTGGACGACACCTACACCGGCGTCATCGACGTCAAGGTGACGCTCACCTTCTACCGGGGCCGCCCCGACGAGCCGGCGCCCGACCGCGTCCTCACCCTCGCCGGCGCACCCGACGCCACCACCCTCACCACGCCACGCAACAGCGAGCGCATCGTGGCCGAGGTGTACGCCACCGGATCCGGAGGCGGCTGCGAGGAGTTCTGGTACCTGACCGTGGCCGATCCGGCCGCGTACTCCTGCAAGGCCGACCACGGCCCGTACCGCGAGGTGCAGATCGAGGTCGACGGACGACTCGCCGGGATCGCCGCGCCGTTCCCCCACGTGTGGACCGGCGGCTGGTCCAACCCGTTCCTCTGGTACGTCCTCCCGGCGCCGCGCGCCTTCGACGTGCGGCCCGTGGAGTACGACCTCACGCCGTTCGCCGGGCTCCTCAACGACGGCCGCCCGCATCGTGTCGAGGTCTCCGTGGTGGGCGTTCCCGCCGGTCGGTCCGGGTGGAGTGGCCCCGTGAACGTGCTCGTGTGGCAGGACGTGCACCGCGACCACGTCACCGGAGCGCTCACCCGTTCCGAGTCGGGCGACGCGGCCAACTCCTCGGTCCTGACGCCAGGTGCGGAGAACCGGGTCGACACCGAGGCCGGACACCGGCTCACCGTCTCCGGATACCTGAACACCTCGCACGGCCGCGTGACCACCACGGTCACCCGCACCCTCGCCAACACCTCCGTGCACCGCTGGACCGAGGGCGAGAACACGGACGGACTCGACGCGTCCTGGACGGACGACGAGACCGTCGCGGTGGAGGGGGCCGGCCCGGCGCGGACGACGCACACCCGTCGGACGTACACGATGGACGGCGCCACCACCCTCGGTGCGGACGACCGGCTGCGCACCGTCCTCACCCTGGGCGACCGGGCCACGGTCGTGCGGCGCGAGGGCGGCCGGCGCACCGCGTGGTCGCGGCTCGACGACACCTACAGCGGCGACGCCGCGTACACGGTCGACGTCCCGCGTGACCAGCGGCACGCGGTCGGCACGTCCGGCGAGCGCTACCGCGTGTACGGCTCGGCGGGGTGCTACGACCGTTCGCTGAGCACGGCGCAGGGCACGCTGACTCAGGACCGCCGCCGCTGCTGAGGCCGCCGGCCGTCCTCGCTCCCGCCGCACGAGGCGGAGCGGGGGCGGCCGCGTGCGTTCAGCAGGGTTTGGCGGTCTCGGAGTCGATCAGTGTGTCCAGGAGCACGCCGAGCACCGCGCGCTCCTTCTCCGTCAGCGGGGCGAGTATCTCCTCGGCGGCCGACCGCCGCGCACCGCGCACTTCGCGCAGGGTCTCCCGGCCCTCGTCAGTCAGCTCGATCCGGGTCACCCGCCGGTTCGTCGGATCCGGCACCCGGCGGACCTTGCCGCTCGTCTCGAGACCGTCGACCAGTGTCGTCACCGCGCGTGGCACCACCTCGAGGCGCTCGGCGAGGTCCGCCATGCGCGGGGGCGAGCCGTAGTGCGCGAGGGTGCGGAGCAGCCGGGACTGGGCCGGGGTGACGCCCAGCTCCCGTCGCTCCAGATGGCGTTTCTGGATGCGGTGCACCCGGCGGGTGAGCCGCAGCAACTGCTCGGCGAGCAGGGCGTCGGGATCGGGGGAGGTCATGCGGGAACAATATCAGGATGCCGTTCATTGTGAGTATAGGTAACAATGAGCTACGATCCGTCAGTCGTCGGCGGCCGGTCCCGGCCGCCGCCCGCCTCCTCCGTAGGAGCCCATGCACCCCGAACGAGAACCCTCCTGGACCCCGCCTGCCGACGCCGGTGAGCAGCCCCGGCAGGTGCGCCGCATCCTGAAGCTCTTCCGTCCCTACCGCGGGCGCCTCGCGATCGTCGGCCTGCTGGTCGGCGCCTCGTCGCTGGTCTCGGTCGCCACGCCGTTCCTCCTCAAGGAGATCCTCGACGTGGCGCTCCCCGAGCGCCGCACCGGCCTGCTGAGCCTGCTCGCGTTCGGCATGATCCTGAGCGCGGTCCTCTCCAGCGTCTTCGGCGTCCTGCAGACCCTGATCTCGACCACCGTCGGCCAGCGCGTCATGCACGACCTGCGCACGGCCGTCTACGGCCGCCTGCAGCGCATGTCGCTCGCCTTCTTCACCCGCACCCGCACCGGCGAGGTGCAGTCCCGCATCGCCAACGACATCGGCGGCATGCAGGCCACCGTCACCTCCACCGCCACCTCCCTGGTCTCCAACGCCACCAGCGTCGTCGCCACGATCGTCGCGATGGTGGCCCTCGACTGGCGGCTCACCGTCGTCTCGCTGCTCCTGCTGCCGGTGTTCGTGTGGATCAGCCGCCGCGTCGGCAACGAACGCAAGAAGATCACCACCCAGCGCCAGAAACAGATGGCCGCGATGGCCGCCACGGTCACCGAGTCGCTCTCCGTCAGCGGGATCCTGCTCGGCCGCACCATGGGGCGCTCCGACTCGCTCACCGCGTCCTTCGCCGCGGAGTCCGAGCAACTGGTGGACCTCGAAGTGAGATCCAACATGGCGGGCCGCTGGCGGATGGCCGTGATCACGATCGTCATGGCGGCCATGCCCGCCGTCATCTACTGGACCGCGGGACTCGCCCTCCAGTTCGGCGGCCCGCAGGTCTCGCTCGGCACCATCGTCGCCTTCGTCTCGCTCCAGCAGGGCCTGTTCCGCCCGGCGGTGAGCCTGCTCGCCACCGGCGTCCAGGTGCAGACCTCCCTCGCGCTGTTCCAGCGCATCTTCGAGTACCTGGACCTGCCCGTCGACATCACCGAGCGCGAGCAGCCGGTCCACCTCGACGAGGTCAAGGGCGAAGTGCGCTTCGAGGGCGTCGAGTTCCGCTACGACGGCAAGGGTGCCCCGGTCCTCGACGGCCTCGACATCACCGTGCCCGCCGGCGGCAGCCTCGCCGTCGTCGGTCCCACCGGCGCCGGCAAGTCCACCCTCGGCTGCCTGGTGCCCCGGCTCTACGACGTCACCGGCGGCCGCGTCACCCTCGACGGCGTGGACGTACGCGACCTCGACTTCGACACCCTCGCGCGCGCCGTCGGCGTCGTCTCGCAGGAGACCTACCTCTTCCACGCCTCGGTCGCCGACAACCTCCGCTTCGCCAAGCCGGACGCCTCCGACGAGGAGCTGCACGCGGCGGCGCGGGCCGCCCAGATCCACGACCACATCTCCGCGCTGCCCGACGGCTACGAGACGGTCGTCGGCGAACGCGGCCACCGCTTCTCCGGCGGCGAGAAGCAGCGTCTGGCGATAGCCCGCACCATCCTGCGCGATCCGCCGGTGCTCATCCTGGACGAGGCGACCAGCGCCCTGGACACCCGCACGGAAGCCGCCGTACAGAAGGCCATCGACGCCCTGTCGGCCGACCGGACGACCCTCACCATCGCCCACCGTCTGTCCACCGTCCGTGGTGCCGACCAGATCGTCGTCCTGGACTCCGGCCGGGTCGCCGAGCGCGGCACGCACGACGAACTGCTGGATCTGGACGGACGGTACGCGGCCCTCGTGCGCCGGGACGCCCGGCTGGCGCCGGCGGGCTGACATGCGGCGGCCCTCGCCGACAAACTGACGATATGTCGGGATTGTGACCATACGCGTATTACCGTGCCCGCATGCAGATGAACACTCCACCACGGAGCACGATGCGACTGACGCGCCGGGGCAAGCTCGTCCTCGTCGTGACCGGCGCCGTCCTGGCCGGCACCGCCGTGGCGGTGCCGCTGCTGAGCCTGGCGAGCGGTCGTACGGAGCAGGCCAGGCCCCGCACGCTGGTCATCCCGGAGGGCCGGCGCGCGAACCAGGTGTACGAGGCCGTCGACAAGGCCCTCGAACTGCCCCCGGGCAGCACCCGCAAGTCACTCGGCAAGGCCGGCCTCAAGCTGCCCAAGGAAGCGGCGGGCAACCCGGAGGGCTATCTCTTCCCGGCGGCCTATCCCCTCGCGAAGGGCGCCACCCCCGAGTCGCTGCTGCGGCTCATGGTCGACACGGCCGGCAAGAAGTTCGATACGACACCGGTCGCCGCCGGGGCGCAGCGCAACACGCTGAACGTCTACCAGACGGTCATCGTCGCCAGCATCGTCCAGGCCGAGTCGCCCACCAAGGCCGACATGGGGAAGGTGGCGCGGGTCATCCTCAACCGGCTGCAGCGGGGCATGCCGCTGCAAGTGGGCTCCACGCTCAACTACGCACTGAACCGCACCGGCGGCAACGCCGGCGACCACGCCGACTCGGACAGCCCGTACAACTCCTACCAGCGCATGGGACTGCCGCCCACCCCCATCGGCAACCCCGGCCCGGAGGCGATCCGCGCCGTGACCAACCCGCCGTCCGGCAATTGGCTGTACTACGTGACGGTCAAGCCCGGGGACACACGCTTCACCGCCGACTACGCCGAACACGTGCGCAACGTCACCGAGTTCAGCGCCCGCCACCAGAGCCCCGCACAGTCACAGCAGCCCAGCGGCAGCCCCCGGCAGCCCGCCGTCACACCGGCGCCGCGCTGAACCGTCGGCCCGTCACGCGGCGACCGGCCGGACCGTCTCCCCGGCCAGCAACCGCCTGATGTCCCGGACGGCCGCGCGTCCGGCCCGGTTCGCGCCGACGGTACTGGCGGAGGGGCCGTAGCCGACGAGATGGACGCGTGGATCGGCGACCGCCCGTGTCCCCTCGACCCGGATCCCGCCGCCCGGCTCCCGCAGCCGCAGCGGTGCGAGGTGATCCAGGGCCGCCCGGAAACCGGTGGCCCAGAGGATGACGTCGGCCTCCACCCGCCGTCCGTCGTCCCACTCCACCCCGTCCGGGGTGATCCGGTCGAACATCGGCCGGCGGTCCAGGACGCCGTCGGCGAGGCCCCGCCGGACGGCGTCGTTCAGGGGCAGGCCGGTGACGGAGACGACACTCCTCGGCACCAGGCCCTGCCGTACCCGCTCATCCACCAGCGCCACGGCCGCCCGGCCCGCCTCCTGGTCGAACGGGCCCTCGCGGAAGACCGGGGGCCGCCGGGTGACCCAGGTGGTGGCGGCCGCGTACGGGGCGAGCTCCAGCAGGTGCTGGGTACCGGAGGCACCGCCGCCCACCACCACGACCCGACGGCCGGTGAACTCCTCCGGCCCGGCGTACCGCGCGGTGTGCAACTGCCGTCCCCGGAAGGTCTCCTGGCCCGGATAACGCGGCCAGAACGGCCGGTCCCAGGTACCGGTCGCGTTGATCAGCGCCCGTGTGGCCCAGCCGCCGTCCGAGGTCTCCACGGTCAGCCGCCCGCCCTGTCCCCCGCTCCCCGGCCGTACGGCCGTCACATCCACAGGACGGCGTACGCGCAGGTCGAAGGCCCGCTCGTAGCGGTCGAAATAGGCGCCGACGACCTCCGCCGACGGCCGCGCTGGATCGGCGTTCGACAGCTCCATACCCGGTAGGGAGTGCATCCCGTGCACCTTGCCGTACGTCAGCGACGGCCAGCGGAACTGCCATGCGCCGCCCGGCCCGGGGGAGTGGTCCAGGACCACGAAGTCGCGGTCCGGCCCGAATCCGTTGCGCCGCAGGTGATAGGCGCTGGACAGGCCCGCCTGACCAGCGCCTATGACGACCACGTCGACCTCGCGCGTCTCGCTCACGACCCTGCCAACAGCGGGGCGGTCACGGATCTTCCCGCCCGCCCGGCGCCCGCCCGAGCACGGCCTGCGACGCCTCCACCCGGCGTGTGAAACCCGGCACATGGGTCAGGATGGAGGGCATGTCAGATGCCTTCACCACGCGAATGCTGAACGTCACCACCGGCTCCCGGGAGCGGGTCGTCGATCTCACCGGCGAATGCGAGGACTTCCTGCGGGAGGCCGCGGCCGGGCGCGACGGCCTGCTCAACATCTTCGTACCGCACGCCACGGCCGGCGTCGCGATCATCGAGACGGGCGCCGGCAGCGACGACGACCTCCTCGCCGCCCTGCACTCCCTGCTGCCCGCCGACGACCGCTGGCAGCACCGGCACGGCAGCCCGGGCCACGGCCGCGACCACGTTCTCCCCGCACTGGTGCCGCCGTACGCGACCCTGCCGGTCATCGGCGGGCACCTGGAGCTGGGTACCTGGCAGTCGGTCTGCTTGGTCGACACCAACAAGGACAACCGAGACCGTCAGGTTCGGCTGAGCTTCCTGGGCTGACGTCGGACCCGGAACGCCGTGCGCCTCCCGCGACGCCGACGTGCGGGGTGTGACCCACGGGTGAAAACTGAAGACCGGACGCGCGGACGAGACGGCGCGTCCGCGCATGGGATCCACGCTCCACACAGAGGTCCTCAGCCATGGGCGCTATCGACGAATCGGCTGTCGGCGGTCTGCGCGAGGCACTGCGGGGGCCGGTGATCGCCCCGCGTGACCCCGGCTACGACGAGGCCCGCAGCATCTACAACGCCATGATCGACCGGCGGCCCGCAGCCTTCGCGCAGTGCGTGGACGTGGCGGACGTGCAGGCGACGATCTCCTTCGCCCGGGACACCGGCGCCGAGCTGGCGGTCCGCGGCGGCGGTCACAGCGGGCCGGGTCTGTGCCTGGTCGACGACGGGCTCGTGCTCGACCTGTCGCCGATGCGCTGGGTCAGGGTGGACCCCGAGTCGAAGACGGTCCAGGTGGGCGGCGGCAGCCAGCTCGGGGATCTCGACCACGCGACCCACGCCTTCGGGCTCGCCGTCCCGGCAGGCATCATGTCGACGACCGGCGTCGGCGGCCTCACGCTCGGCGGCGGCCACGGCTACCTCACCCGCAGGTACGGCCTGACGATCGACAGCCTGCTGTCGGCCGACGTCGTCCTCGCCGACGGCAGCTGTGTCACCGCCTCGGCGGAGCGCCATCCGGACCTGTTCTGGGCGTTGCGGGGCGGCGGCGGCAACTTCGGCGTGGTCACCTCGTTCACCTTCCGGCTGCACCCGGCCGCCACGGTCGGGGTCGCGGTGACGGTCTGGCCGGTGGACCGCATCCAGGAGGTGCTGCGCTGGTACCGGGAGTTCCTGCCCGCCGCACCGGAGGAGCTCAGCGGGTTCTTCGCCGTGCTGGTCGTGCCGCCCGGCCCGCCGTTCCCCGAGCCGATCCACGGGCAGAAGGTGTGCGGCGTCATCTGGTGCTACACGGGCGGCCTCGCCGACGACCACCTGGCCGAGGTGCTCACGGTGGTGAACGACCCGGCACCGCCGGCCTTCCACTTCACCACGCCCATGCCCTACCCCGGGCTGCAGACCATGTTCGACACGCTGATCCCCAAGGGACTGCAGTGGTACTGGCGCGGTGACTTCTTCGACGCCATCTCCGACGGAGCCGTGGACGTGCACCACAAGTACGCCGAGAACATCCCCACCGCCCTGTCGACCATGCACCTTTACCCGGTGGACGGGGCGGCCCAGCGCGTCGGCCCCGACGACACGGCCTGGGCCTACCGGGACGCCGTCTGGTCCGGAGTGATCGGCGGCATCGACCCCGACCCCGCCAACGCCGAGCTGGTGCGGCAGTGGTGCGTCGACTACTGGACCGACCTTCACCCGCACTCCATGGGCGGCACCTACGTCAACTTCATCGGCGAACAGGAGAACCCGGACCGGATCCGCGCCACCTACCGGGGGCACTACGACCGCCTCGCCTCGGTCAAGCGCGCCTACGACCCCGACAACCTGTTCCACGCCAACCAGAACATCCCGCCGGCCGCGGACTGACTCCGGCCCGCCCTCGGACCAACGCCTCCGGGAGAACCTCGTGACCGCTTCGCCACCCGCCACCGACGCACCGCCCAACCGGTACGACGACCTGCGGGCCCTGGTGATCAACTGCACCCTCAAACGCTCGCCGCAGACGAGCAACACCCAGGGACTGATCGCTCGGTGCACCGCCGTCATGGACGCGCAGGGCGTGCGCGTCGACGTCGTACGGGCCGTGGACCACGACATCGCCACCGGTGTGTGGCCCGACATGACCGAGCACGGCTGGGCGACGGACGCCTGGCCGGACCTCTACCAGCAGGTCCTGGCGGCCGACATCCTCGTACTGGCGGGCCCGATCTGGCTGGGGGACAACAGTTCCGTCATGAAACAGGTGATCGAGCGCCTCTACTCCTGCTCGAGCCTGCTCAACGACGCCGGTCAGTACGCCTATTACGGCCGCGTCGGCGGCTGCCTGATCACCGGAAACGAGGACGGCGTCAAGCACTGCGCGATGAACGTCCTCTACAGCCTCCAGCACCTGGGCTACACCATCCCGCCCCAGGCGGACGCCGGCTGGATCGGTGAGGCGGGCCCTGGCCCCTCGTACCTCGACCCCGGATCGGGCGGCCCGGAGAACGACTTCACCAACCGCAACACGACCTTCATGACCTGGAACCTGCTGCACCTGGCGCGGGCGCTGAAGGACCTCGGCGGCATTCCCGCCTACGGCAACCAGCGCACCGCCTGGGACGCGGGATGCCGCCACGACTTCGAGAACCCCGAGCACCGCTAGCGGCCCCCGGGCGCCGCGACCAGCCCGAGCCGCTGAGCGCGCAGGAGCGTGCCGATCCGGTCACGGGTGCCCAGCTTCCGGTAGATGTTCTCCACGTGCTTGTGCACCGTGCGGGCCGAGATGCCCAGGCGCCGGCCGATGGCGTCGGCGGTCAGGGCCTCGGCGAGCAGCAGCAGTACGGCCGTCTCGCGCGGCGTCAGCGTGCAGTCGGCCGCCCGCTCGTCGGAAGCCCCGGCCGGGGCCAGGGACCGGCGCCACTCCTCCAGGAGCCGCCGCTGCCGCTCCACGGCCTCCATCAGCGGCTGGGCGCGTTCGGCCATGGTGAGGTGGTCGTCGGTGAAGTCCGTGCCGGACCGGAAGACGAGGCAGCCGGTGATCGGGGCCGAACTGCCGGGCAGTGGCACACCCAGCACATGGTCGACGTCCAGCACCGCGCCGAGCAGCCGGGCCGTCGCACTGCCCCGCCAGCCCCGGCCGGCCGCGCGGTGCGCGGTGACCGGCGACCGCTCGGGCCGCTGCGCGTAGTGCCGGGCGAAGGGGTAGCCGGCGCGCAGCAGACCCAGCTCCGCATCCGGGAGCCGGCCCAGTTCGCGTGCGGCGGCACCGGGGGCCGCCCCGACCGTGCCGCTGCGCTCACTCCAGTCGTCCAGCTTGTGGACCGCCGCCTCGCCGCCGCACAGCTCGGTCAGCGCGTCGCTCAGCGAGGGCCACAGCCGTCCGGGCTCCCGTTCGTGCAGCGCCGCTACGGCCACCGCCACCAGACGTTCGTAGGCCTTCTCCAGCCCCTGTGCCACGTGCTTCGTCTCCGCGTGTAGCCCGTGCGCCGTCCTCCCCCGACCGGCGCCGCGTACGTACTTGTACGCATACCCTCGCCCTCCCCGGATGCCGCACACTTCAACCCGGCGCGTCCGGCCCGCTCGGACTCGGACGAACGCCGGAGCGGGCCGCCGGCGCGGGGGAACGGCGGCCCGCGCCCCCTTCACCCGTACCACCCCCCGCCCATACCTCGCCCTTCACCCGTACCTCGCCCTTCAGGCGCCCCAGGCCGCGGCGCACAGCGCCGGGTCCATCGGTGTGGCGGGCCGCCGCCGGCCAGACCCGGGCGAACCGGTCCGGATCCGCCGGAACAGTTGCCCGGCGCGCTGCCCGACGCCCGGCTCGACGGCGAACTCCCGCAGTTCCGCGAGGTCTTCGAGCAGGACGGGGTGCGGGGTGCGGACGAGCTCGGGGGTGACGCGCACCGGGTCGCCGTCGAGGTCCAGGTCCGCCAGGCCAAGACCGCGCTCGGGTCGGCGTCGCGCAGGAATCCGGCGACCCGGCCGTCGTCACCGGTGACGACGAGGTCGCGCAGGGCCGCCTGCCGGGCGGGGTCAGGCCAGATCCGGGCGACCACGGAGAGCGGCACCGGCAGCGAGCGCACCATCCACCGCTCCACGTCGGCCAGGCACTGCCGCTCGTGCCGCTCCAGCCACTCGGCGAGCTGCCTCAGACCCACGACCGCCGGTTCGTCGGCGAGCTTCGCGGGCGCGGACTTCGCCGCCGCCGGCGTCCGGCCGCGCTGCGGCACACCACCTTGCCGCCCTCCAGGGCGATCTCGTAATCGCCCGCGGCCACCCACCCCCTACAAGCCCCCCCGGCACGCGCAGTGATCAACTGAGCGGAAGTGTGGGGGAGGCCACTGACAACGCCCCCCGGGGCCGGGGGCGGGGGCGTCAGCCGTTTCAGGCGTCCGGCCCGTCCTTCTCCTTCTTGAGGCTCTTCAGCCGTGCGCCCTCCTTGCGGACGTCGGCCTGGGTGGCCCGCTCCTTCTCCAGCCACTCGGGCCGCTCCTGCTTGAGCGCCTCGATCTGCTCGGTGGTCAGCGCCTCGGTGACACCGGCGCGCGCGAGGCCCGAGATGGACACGCCGAGCTTCGCGGCGACCACCGGACGCGGGTGCGGGCCGTCCGCTCGCAGCGCGCGCAGCCACTCCGGCGGGTCGGCCTGCAGCTCGTTCAGCTCGGCGCGCGTGACCACACCCTCCTGGAAGTCGGCGGGGGTGGCGGGGAGGTACACACCCAGCTTCTTGGCCGCGGTCGCGGGCTTCATCGTCTGGGTGCTCTGCTGCGAACTCATGAGGTCAAGGGTATCGGCCGGGTGCGGGGCGGCCGACCACGGCCGGTAGCCTGGCCTGGTGACAGGCTCGGATGAATCACCGTCGTTCCGGCTCGCGTACGTCCCCGGAGTGACGCCGGCCAAATGGGCGCGGATCTGGCAGGAGCGCCGCCCCGGAAACCCGCTCACCCTGCTCCAGGTCCCCGCACCGGAGGCTCCCGGGCTGCTGCGCGCCGGAGAGGCGGACGCGGCCTTCGTACGGCTGCCCGTCGACCGTACGTTCTTCAGCGCGATCCCCCTCTACACGGAGACCACCGTAGTCGTCGTGCCCAAGGACCACCTGATCACGGCGGCCGACGAGGTGACGCTGGCCGACCTCGCCGAGGAGGTCGTGTTCCACCCCCTGGACGACGTCTTCGACTGGGCCGCCCCGCCCGGCGAGCCCGCCTTCGAGCGTCCCGCGACGACACCCGACGCCATCGAGCTGGTGGCGGCCGGCGTCGGTCTGCTGATCGTCCCGCAGTCCCTGGCCCGGCTGTACCACCGCAGGGACCTCACCTACCGTCCCGTCACCGACGCGCCCCAGTCGAGCGTCGCCCTGTCCTGGCCCGAGGAGGCCACCACCGACCTGGTGGAAGACTTCATCGGCATCGTCCGCGGCCGCACCGTCAACAGCTCGCGGGGCCGTACGACGGAGAAGGCCGAGGCGGAGCAGCGGCGCGGTCGGGCGCAGCAGGGCGGCGGCCGCCAGAAGCCGGCGGCCGGGAAGTCGACCGGCTCGAAGTCCGCGAGCCGTACCGCGCGGGGCCGCACCGGATCCGGGGGCGGCGGGAAGGCGGGCAAGCCCGCCAAGCGGGGCAAGCCGCGCCGCAGGTCGTAGTTCACCGTCGTGCCGTGACCCGGGCCCCGGGTCCCGGGGGAAACGGGCTCAGGACCCGGGCCGCACCGGTTCCTCCGCGCCGCCCTCCGCGGAGCCGTGCCGGACCCTCTCCCCGGGCCGTACCGGTTCGGGGTGTGTCCGGCGCTCCCGCAGGTCCGCCACCGCCAGCGCCAGCGCGATCATGATGAGTCCGACCGCGGTGAGCAGCCCGAGCTGAATGGCCGTGACGGAGTACCCGTGACTGGACTGGTGGGCGAAGTACACCGCGCCCACCACGGCGATCCCGGCCGCCGACCCGACCCGCTGGCCCGTCTGGAGGACGCCGCCTGCCGCTCCGGCCCGGTGCACGGGGACCCGGGTGAGGGTGAGGGTCGTGTTGGGGGAGACCGTCAGGCCGGAGCCGATCCCGCCGATCAGCAGCGGCAGCGCGGTCGCCCAGCCCACGTGCCGCCCGGGCACCATCTCCACCGCCGCGACCACCCCGAGCAGCCCCAGCGCCACCCCGCCCAGCCCGATGACGACCAGCTTGCGGCCGAACCGCACCACCAGCCGGCCCCCGGCGGCCGCGCCGACCGCGGAGGCCGCCGCGAACGGCAGCACCGTCAGGCCCGCGGCCAGCGCGCTGTAGCCGACCGTGTTCTGCAGGAACAGCGTGTACACGAAGAAGACCGTGGTGAAGCCCGCGAAGTAGGTGAGGCTGATCAGGGCGCCGAGCGTGAACGACCGCAGCGAGAACAGCTCCAGGTCGACCAGCGGGGCCCGCCCGTACCGCCCCTGCCGTCTCTCCCAGGCCCAGAACGCGGCCAGCAGCAGCGCCGCCACCGGCAGCAGCGCCCACTTCAGCCGCCCGGTCCACTGCTGCTCCTGCACCAGCGGCAGCATCAGCGCGAGCACAGCGGAGCCGAGGAGCAGCACCCCGAACAGGTCGAACGTCTCCCGCTTGTCGGCGGCCACCGGATAGCGGGGGAGCAGCCGCAACCCGGCGGTGAGGGCGGCCACCCCGATGGGCAGGTTGACGAAGAACACCCAGCGCCAGCCGTCGTCGGTGCCGACGGCGTCGATCAGCAGGCCGCCCGCCAGTGGCCCCACCGCCGTCGAGACCCCGATGACGCTGCCGAGCAGGCCGAAGGCCTTGGCCCGCTCCGAGCCCTGGAACATCTGCTGGATCAGCCCCGAGGTCTGGGGTGCGACCATGCCCGCCGCGGTGCCCTGGAGCAGCCGGAACACCACCAGCCAGGACGGCCCGGGCGCGAGCCCGCACGCCGCCGAGGCCACCGTGAACAGGGCCAGCCCGAACAGGAAGGCCTGGCGCCGGCCGCGCATGTCGCCCAGCCGGCCCGCCGGGACGAGCGCGAGTCCGAAGGTCAGGGCGTATCCGGAGACCACCCAGGACTGGGCGGCTTCGGAGGCGCCCAGCCCGTGCTCCATCGAGGGCAGTGCCACGTTCACGATCGAGGTGTCGAGCAGCGAGATGAACCCCGCCGTCAGACAGACCGCGAGCGCCTTCCACCGCCGGTCGTCGGGGGTGGGCCCTGCGTGGACTGTGGTCATGGGGTCACGCTAAGCAGCCGTTGGGCCGGGCGCACTCCGGGAGCGCCGCCGCGCGCATCGGGAACATCCCGTCCGGCTCAGCGGGACGAGGCCGTGTCCATGAGCCACGCGTACGCCGACTGCGCCGTGAACTCGGCCTGGCCGCCCCGCACCAGCAGCGCGGCCGTGGCGAACTCGGGCGCGTCCGCCTGCGCCGCCACGTACGGGACGGCGATGCAGCGCATCCCGGCCGCGTGAGCGGCCGCCGCTCCCGGCGCCGCGTCCTCGACGACCACGCAGCCGGCCGGATCCACGCCGAGCCGGCGGGCCGCCTCGAGGAAGACGTCGGGGGCGGGCTTGCCGCGGGGCACCTCGTCGGCGGAGACGACGGTGCGCAGATGGGCGTCCAGGCCGGTGCCTGCGAGGATCGCCTCGATCGCGTCCAGGGAGGAGCCGGAGGCCACCGCCGTCGGCAGGCCCTCGGCGGCCAGCAGCTCCACGAACTTCCGCATCTCCGGGTACGCGCGCGTGCCGGTGCGGGCCAGCTCCAGATAGCGCCGGTTCGTCGCGTCGAACAGCTCTTCCACCGAGGCGCGCAGGCCGTAGCGCTCCCGCCAGAGGACGACGGTCTCCAGGGTGCTGACACCGACGTAGCTCTCGTGCTCCGTCCAGGTGAAGTCCGGCACGCCGTGCTCGGCCAGGGTCAGCCGGCCGGCCTCGTAGTAGTTCGGCTCGCTGTCCACCAGCGTTCCGTCGAGATCGAAGACGACCGCAAGGGTGCCGGGCTCGCTCATGCCGTCCAGCATGCCCGGCGTCAGGCGCGGTCCGCCCGTCCGACCGACTCCACCAGGGGGAGCAGCCGGTACGGCACGCGCTCGCGCAGGGCCACCTCGGTGCGGGTGCGCACCACACCGGGCATGCTGATCAGCTTCTGGATCACGTCCTCCAGATGGGCGTTGTCCCGCCCCACCACCCGGGCCAGCAGGTCGCCGCCGCCCGTGATCGAGAAGGCCTCGACGATCTCCGGCACGGCGGCCAGCGCGTGGCCCACGTCGTCCAGGTGGCCCTGGGTGACCTCGATGTGGACGAAGGCCAGCACCGGGTGGCCCAGTGCGGCGGGGGACAGCGAGGGGCCCGTACCGGTGATCACGCCGTCGCGTTCCATGCGGTCCAGGCGGGCCTGGAGGGTGCCCCGGGCCACGCCGAGGATGCGGGCGTACTCGCGCACGCTGGTGCGCGGCTGCTCCAGCAGCAGCCGCAGGATGCGGGTGTCGAGTGCGTCCACGCTCATGAAGCACGACTGTACCAATGGCTCACCGGTGGACGGACGGCATTTGCCGTCCGACCTGGTCCGTTGGCGTTCCGGTGACCGTTCGGCCGGATGCCGGAATGGGCCATTGGACCAGTGAGGCAGCCAACACTTGAGCCAGTGACCTCGGTGATGCTCTCATGGGGATGTCGATGGCGCTGCGGATCCCCGCGGCGCCTTTTCTGCGCCGGTGTGCCATCCGGCGTTCCAGGTGTTCCGGGCGACCCGGGGTTCCAAGGGGAGGGGCTCAGTGCTGAAGAGGGTGTTCATGGCCGCGGACCCGGGGCGGACACGGTTGCGCTTCGCCGCGCGGGCCGTGCTCGGCATCGGGCTGGCGGTCACCGTGTGCGGGTCGGCGGGGCAGTCCCTGGCCGGCGCGGTCACCGGGGGCCTCGCCGCGCTGCTCGCCCTGTTCACCGTCACCGACGCCACCGTGCGCGGGCAGGCGGTCACCACCGCGCTGCTGCCCGCCGTCGGCCTGCCCGTGCTCGCCGCCGCGGCCGAGCTGCACGACTTCCCCGTGGCGCGGGACCTGGTGTTCCTCGCCGTGGTCGGCGCCGGCGTGTACGCCCGCCGCTGGGGCCCGCGCGGCCACAGCCTCGGCGTCTTCGCCTTCATGACCTTCTTCATGGCCCAGTTCCTGCACACCACGCCCGGACAGCTGCCCGCGCTGTACGCCGCCGTCCTGCTGTCCGTGCTGAGCGCGGCCGCCGTGCGCTTCGGCCTGTGGTGCTACGAGCGCGGGCTGCCCCCGGCGGCGGCACCCGCGCCGCCCGCCGGCAGCGGCCTGGCCCGGGTGACCACACGGCAGGCCGTGCAGGCGACCGCGGGCGCCGGTTTCGCACTCGTCGCCGGCCAGCTCATGTCCGGGCAGCGCTGGTACTGGGCGGTGGGCGCCACCTGGTGGGTCTTCGTGAACACCGCCTCGCGCGGCGAGACGCTGGTCCGCGGCTTCCGGCGGGTCCTCGGCACCGTCATCGGCATCGGCCTGGGCTTCCTCGCCGCCGTGCCGGTGCACGGGGCCGCCGTGCCCACCGCCCTCCTCGTGGCCGTCGCCGTTTTCGGCATCTTCTACACGGCCGCCGTCTCCTACACCTGGATGATGCTCTGGGTGACCGTGCTCGCCGCTTCGCTCTACGGCCTCCTCGGCGTCCTCAGCCCCGGCCTGCTCGCCCTGCGCCTGGCCGAGACCGGCGTCGGCGCCCTCGGTGCCGCGCTCGCCGTGCTCTTCGTGCTGCCCGTCACCACGCACGCCACCACCGACGCCTGGATCCAGCGCGCCCTGCGCTGCGTGCACGCCTGCACCGCCGAGGCCGCCGCACGGCTCGCGGGGTCGGCGGCGGCCGACCCGGCGCCGCGCGTGGCCGAGCTGGAGCAGCTCCTGGGCCGGGTACGGCTCTCGGTCGCCCCGCTCGTGCACCCGCTGAACCCGATGCTCGGCCGCAAGCGGCGCGCGCGCCGGGTGCTCGCCCTGCTCGACGACTGCGCCCGCGAGATCCGCGGTCTGGTCGCGGTCGCCGCGGACCCCGAGGCCTCCCACGACGCCCGCCTGGCGGCGGCCTGCTGGCGGGTGGAGGCCGCGGTCGAGGCGCTCACCGACGGCGGCCTCGAACAGGTCCACCGGCCCGCCGAGGCCCCCGCCGAGCCCGCCCTGGCCCATCTGCACGGCCTGGAGCGGGCGCTCGCCGAGCTGGCCGAGCCGCTGCGGGCCCCCTCCGGCTCACGGCTCGTCGGGGCCTGAGGGGAAACGTTCCCCTGTTGGTCTAGACCGACGGTGATCGACTGCTACCGTCGGCACCACTGGCGCGGACCGAGAGGGGACAGCGGTGGCAGCAGTCGGCAGGCGGCACAGGGCGTTCATCGGGTCGTTCACGGCCGCGGGCGGCCCCGGACTGGTCACCGCGGAAGTCCACCCGGGCACCGGCGCGCTGACCCTCACCGGCCGCCTCGGCGCCGTCCCCGACCCCGCCTACCTGGCCCTTTCGCCGTCCGGCGACATGCTCTACGCGGTCAGCGAGACCGCCGAGGGCGCCGTCGCCGCGTACCGGGTCGGCGGGGACAAGCCGGAACCCGCCGGGCCGCCCGTACCGGTCGGCGCCGGCGGGCCCACCCACCTCGCCCTGCACGCCGGTCACGTACTGACCGCCAACTACGGCTCCGGCAGCGTCACCGCCGTCCCGGTGCGCCCGGACGGCACACTGGCCGCCGCGCCCTCCGGGCTGCTGCAGCACACCGGCTCCGGCCCGCACGACCGCCTCCAGCGCGGCCCGCACGCCCATCAGGTGCAGCCCGACCCCAGCGGCCGGTGGATCGTGAGCGTCGACCTCGGCACGGACTCGGTACGGGTCTGCACCCTCGACGGGGGCGTGCCCGCGCTGCACCGCGAGATCGCGCTGCGCCCCGGCTCGGGCCCCCGTCACCTGGCCTTCCACCCGGACGGCGAGCACGCCTACGTGGTCAACGAACTCACCCCGACGGTCACCGTGTGCCTCTGGGACGCCGACGCCGGCTCCGTGAAGCCGCTGGCCGAGGTCCCGGTCCTGCCGGGCGCCCCGGCCGGCGACGCCTACCCCTCGGGCGTCGTGGTCTCGCCGGACGGCCGCTTCGTGTGGACCGCGACCCGCGGCGAGGACGTCCTGTCCGAGTTCGCCGTCCAGGGGAACGGCCTCCGGCTGACCGGCACGGTGCCGTGCGGCGGGCACTGGCCCCGCGCGCTGGCCGAGCACGACGGCTTCCTCTACTCCGCCAACGAACGCTCCGGCGACGTGACCTGGTTCGACGTGCGGGATCGGACGGGACTTCCCCGCTACGACGGCTCCGTCGAGGTCACGGCGGCCTCGTGCGTCGTCTTCGGCTGAACGGGCATCCGCGCGGTCCTGCGGCACGCCGAAGGGCCCGCTCCGGCGACCGGAGCGGGCCCTTGTGTCATACGGGGGTGCCGTCGCGTCAGCGGACCGGCGTGCCCTGCTGCTGCGGCGAGACGATGCCGAGCGCCGTCGTGTACTTGGCGAGGGCGAGCTTCCCGATCGCCGGGTAGGCGCCCAGCGCCTCGGCGGTGGCGCAGCCGGCCTCCTCGGCGGCCGCGGCGAGCAGCGCCGAGTCGATCTCGGGGCCGATCAGGTACGGCGCGAGGGCGAGCTGCTGCGAGCCGGAGGAGCGCAGCTGCTCGGCGACCGCGGTGATGGCACCCTCCTGGTCGAGCGCCGCCGCCATGACCGGGACGGCCAGGCGCGCGGCGAGCAGCATGCCGGTGATGCCGGCCGCCTGCACGGCCTCCTCGCCGCCCACCGAGGCCAGGATGATGCCGTCCGCGGCCGTGGCCACGGTGAACAGCCGGGCGCGGTCGGCGCGGGCCAGACCCGCCTCGGACAGGCGTACGTGCAGCGCCTCGGCGAGCAGCGGGTGCGGGCCGAGGACGTCGGTGAGCTCGGCGGCGACCCGGCTGTCCATCACGGCCTGGCGGACCTGGCGCAGCAGCGCGCTGTCCGGACCGGCCAGCAGCGGAACGACGACGGCGACCGGGCCGTCGGGCTCCTTGACGTCGGCCCCGGCGGCGCGGGCCTGCTCGAAGCGTGCGGTCCGCTCCTCGGCGGCGCCGGACAGCACCGAGCTCAAGCTCGGGAACTCGGCGTCGTCCCCGTCCAGGTAACCGATACGGGCATCCAGGCCGGGCAGCTCGGAGCGGGCGATGCTCACGACCTCCTCGGCGAGGCTGCGCGAGGCGGCGCCGGGCGCGCCGGGCACCGCGAGGACGAGCGCGGGCGCGCCCTCGGGAGCCACCAGCGGTTCCGGTCGGCGGTGCCTTCCGGGCTGGCGGGGTCGCGGCATTCGTACTGGCAGGCCGGACGCGGGCCCAGTGGGGGAACTCATGGCGCCGCATGTTACTGGCTCTTTGGGTTCCCCTGTTCGGGGAGGGTGCAGGTGAGCGGTATCCGTCCGCTTTTGTCTGATGAGTTACGCCCGTTTGGCATGCGTTTAGGGCACGGGCCGGACAGATGGAATGGAGAGCGGACAATCCCCCTATGTGCGGACGATATTCAGCATGGACGGTTCACCCGGAAGTGTGAGCCGCCCGGCAGCCAGCTCGCCCGCGATCCGCACACAGCCGTGCAGCGGGTCGCCCTCGGCCGGAACCAGCCGGGCCCGCGGCAGCCGGTGCGCCAACTCCTCACGCACCGGCACCAGGAGCGGGTCACCCATGTTGAAGAGACCTCCCGTGAGCGCCACTTCGGCCGCACCGGAGGCCGGGCAGACGGCCGCGGCGGACTCGGCCACGGCGCGGGCCGCCGCGCGCAGGATGCCGGCGGCCACCGGGTCGTGCGGGGCGCAGGCGGCCACCCGTGGCGCGAACGAGGCGAGCATCGCCGGGCGGTCGGAGCGCGGGTAGAGCAGGCCGGGCAGGCCGGGCAGCGGGCCGAACTGTTCCTCGGCGCCGGCCCGAAGCGGCGCGGAGCCGCCGTCGCGGCCGTCATGGGCGCGCAGCGCCGCCTCGAGACCGGCCCGCCCGATCCAGGCGCCGCCGCCGCAGTCGCCCAGCAGATGTCCCCAGCCGTCCGCCCGGTGCCAGCGGCGCAGATCGGTGCCGATCGCGATCAGGCCGGTGCCACCGGCGACCACCGCACCCGGCCGTGGTCCCAGGGCGCCCACATAGGCCGTCACGGCGTCGGCGGCGAGCGCCACGGACCGCACGCCCAGTTCGCCGGCGAGCAGGCCCGGCAGCTCGGCGCGCAGGGCGTCGCCCAGGCTGGCGAAGCCCGCGGCGCCGACGACGGCCGTGCCCAGCTCACCGACGCCGGCCCGCGCGGTCAGCTCCCGGACCAGCGGGAGGAGTCGCGCCATGAGGTGCTCGGGGTCGATGCCCCGCGCACCGGTGCGCACCGGCTCCCGCGACTCCCCCCGGGCCGACGGCGGCCGCCCCGGCACCCCGACGGCGACCCGGAGGCCGGAACCTCCGGAGTCCACGGCCAGGAAACCGGAGGCGGTCACGGCAGGCGCCAGTCCACCGGCTGTCCGCCCTGCTCGATCAACAGGTCGTTGGCGCGGCTGAACGGACGTGATCCGAAGAACCCGCGGTCCGCCGACATGGGCGACGGGTGCGCCGACTCCACGGCCGGCAGCCGGCCCAGCAGCGGACGCAGGTTGCGGGCGTCCCGCCCCCACAGGATCGACACCAGCGGCTTGCCGCGTCCGGCCAGGGCCCTGATCGCCTGCTCGGTGACCTCCTCCCAGCCCTTGCCGCGATGGGCGGCCGGGCTGCGCGGTGCCGTGGTGAGCGCCCTGTTGAGCAGCAGCACGCCCTGCTGTGTCCAGGGCGTGAGGTCGCCGGTGGACGGCTGGGGCAGCCCCAGGTCGCTGTTCAGCTCACGGAAGATGTTGATCAGGCTCGGCGGCAGCGGACGCACCTCGGGCGCGACCGAGAACGAGAGCCCGACCGCGTGTCCCGGGGTCGGGTAGGGGTCCTGACCGACGATCAGGACTCTTACGTCGTCGAAGGGTTGCTGGAAGGTGCGCAGGACGTTCGGTCCGGCGGGGAGGTAGGTGCGTCCCGCGGCGATCTCCGCGCGCAGGAAGTCGCCCATCGCGGCGACGCGTCCGGCGACGGGTTCCAGGGCCTTGGCCCAGCCCGGTTCGACGATTTCATGCAAGGGTCGTGGTGCCACGGGCGTCACCCTACTGCCGGGCACCGGTCGGCGAACAAGCCGCGACCGCGTCCGGCCGGGGACGGCCGCCGCCCTGCCGGCCGGCCGCCGTCCTCACCTCCCGTACGGGGCGGCCCGTGTCAGCCGATCACGGCGGCCCGTACGCACAGCACGTCCGGCAGATGGGAGGCCAGTTGCCGCCAGGTGTCGCCGTCGTCGGCCGAGGCGAACACCTCGCCGTTGCGGTTGCCGAAGTAGACCCCGGCCGGATCGGCGTCGTCCGTGCAGAGCGCGTCGCGCAGCACGGTGCCGTAGTGGTCCTCGGACGGCAGCCCCTTCGACAGCGGCTCCCAGCTCTCGCCCGCGTCGGCCGTACGGAAGACCCGGCAGCGGCGCTCGGCAGGCACCCGGTCGGCGTCGGCGTTGATCGGGAAGACGTACGCCGTCCCGCCCCGGTGCGGATGGGCGGCCACCGCGAAGCCGAACGTCGACGGCAGCCCCGCGCCGATGTCGGTCCACTTCCCGCCCGCGTCGTCGCTGCGGTACACGCCCCAGTGGTTCTGCAGGTACAGCCGGTCCGGTTCGGCCGCGTCGCGCGCGACCTTGTGCACGCACTGGCCGAACTCCGGGTCCGGGTCCGGCAGGAACACCGCGGACACACCGGAGTTGGACGGCGCCCAGCTCGCTCCGCCGTCCCGGGTGCGGAACACCCCGGCGGTGGACACGGCCACGGTCACCGCCCGCGGGTCGCGCGCGTCGGTGAGCACCGTGTGCAGCCCCTCGCCGCCACCGCCCGGCACCCACCGGGAACGGGTCGGGTGCTCCCACAGGGGGCGCACCAGCTCGAAGCTCTCCCCGCGGTCCTCCGAGCGGTACAGCGCGGCCGGTTCCGTCCCCGCGTACACCACGCCTGGCTCGGCGGCGGCCGGGTGGAGCTGCCAGACCCGCTCCAGTGAGGCGCCGGTGTCCTTGGGGAACTTGACGGCGGGCCGGGCCGGTTCGGTCCAGGTGCGGCCCAGGTCGTCGGAGTGGAACACCGACGGGCCCCAGTGCGCGCTGTCGCCGCTCGCCAGCAGCCGGGGACGGTCTCCCCGGGTGTCGATGGCGACCGAGTAGACCGCCTGCGCGTTGAAGTAGGGAGTGTCGTCGAACTCCCAGCCGCCACCTCGCCTCCGCCCGATGAACAGGCCCTTGCGGGTACCCACGGCGAGCAGGACCTCGGTCATGCCGGTCACCTCCGGGACGTCGTTGTCCAGGTAGTCGTCAGATACCGGCCAGTCTGCACCCCACCACTGACAGTCACCCCTGGAAGCGGCGTCGCCGCAGGTCACGGCGGTGGGGTCGGCCCGTCGCGCGGACCGGCGCCGGTGCGTTGCGCCATGCGCCTGCGCGGAAGGGGGCTCTCGTGCGACCGTCGGGGAGACGGTTCGTCGTGAGCAACGGGGCGGCCGCGCCCGTATGGGAGTGCGGTCCGGCCTGTCGGTGCGCTCGTGAGGAGGATGCCTTTGAAGGCGTTCCGGGGTCCCAAGGTGTGGCTGTGGCGCTGGCGGCGCAATCCGCTGCGGCGCCGGGCCGATGTGCTGGAGGCCTGGGTGCTGCTCGCCGCCTGGCTGCTGACCGTCCTGGTGGGAGTGGCGGCCGGCCTCGCCGCCGCCCGGTCGGTGGAGCACGGGCTGGCCCGGGAGCGCGCCGCCTGGCAGCCCGCCGTGGCCCGTGTCGTCGCCCGGGCGCCCGGAAGGTCCGCTTCCGAGGCCTCCGGCGGCGAGCGGGTCTGGGCACAGGTGCGCTGGGCCGCTGCCGACGGCTCGGTGCACACCGGCCAGGCCCGCGTCGCGCCGGGCAGCCCGGCCGGCAGCCCGGTCACCGTCTGGACCGACCCGCAGGGTCACCTCGTCAGCCGCCCGGCCACCGCCTCCGAGGCCACCTTCCGCGCCGTTCTCATGGGCGGCCTGGTCGGCCTGAGCGCCGCCGCCGTCCCCTTCGCCGGCCAACTGGCCCTCCGCGGCCGGCTGGAACGCCGCCGCATGGACGACTGGGACGCGGAGTGGACCCGGCTGGGACCGCAGTGGGGACGGATGACGTGGTGACGCTCCGGGCCGCGCCGGGACACGGCCGCCAGGAGCGTCCGAGCGTCCCGCGGATCATGTCGGCGGCTGACGGCTTCGCGTCCCGCGGACCACAACGGACCACCGGCTCCCGGGGTCGCGCACACCACCACGGCCCCGGGGTCCCGGCGTCCCGCACGCCACCACGGCCCCCGGGGGTCCCGGCGTCCCGCACGCCACCACGGCCCCCGGGGGTCCCGGCGTCCCGCGTGATCCAAAAGAGGCTCACGAGAATGCGGAAGGACCGGACAGCACCTCCTCGCAGGTCCTCAGCAGCGCCTCGTCCTCGGCGATCGCCCGGCCGTGTCCGCCCGCGCGCGCCGAGTGCCGCCGTGGGGCGGCCAGTTCCGCGATCACGAGGTCCCGGAGCGGCGCGCCCGCCGGGCCCATCGCGGCGAGGCACCGCGCGATCGGGCCCCGGGCGCCTGGACTCTCCGACCAGGCGGCCCGGAGCACCGGCAGCACGGGTTCCGGGTCCCCGCCGACGTGCCACAGTGCGCACGCGGCGAGGGTCCGCTGTCCGGCCTGCCCCGATGCCGCCGCCCGGCGGAGCTCCGGCAGGGCCGCACGGGCCGCCGGGCCCATCCTGGCCAACTGCCGTGCGGCCAGGCGGCGGCCGGCCGGCTCGCCCTGTGTCAGCTCGCGTACCAGCACGGGAAGCACGGCCGGGGCGTCACCGTCCGCCGACCACAGCGCGCCCGCCGCCGCCGCGGCGTGCCGGGTGTGCAGCAGTGCGCGCAGGACCGGTGTGGCCCGGGCGGCGGCGCCGAGGGCGTCCAGTGTCCCGACGGCCTGTCCGGCGACTTTGTCCCGCGCCCCGAGGCCGTCCGGTGCGCCGGTCAGCAGCCGCAGCACCTCCGGCACCGCGTCCAGGTCCCCGATGGCCCTGAGCGCCGTCAGCAGCGGCGCGGCCCGGGAGTCCACGGCCGGCGATTCCAGCGGAATCCGCCCCAGCCGGTGCCGCAGCACGGGGGCGAGGGGAGCGGCGGCCGGGCCCAGGTGCGCGATCTCGTCCCCCAGACCGCCGGGCACGACCGGGCCGGCCAGCACCTGGGCCAGCACCGGGACCGCCCGCGGATCGCCGCTGCGGGCAAGGGCCTTGAGGGCGCCGCCCACGGTGGGCGAGCCGCGCTCCCAGCGGTGGGTCCACAGATCGGGCCGGGAGGACACCAGCGCGTGCAGGGCGTCCGCCGCGGGAGCGGCCAGCCCGAACAGCTCCGACAGGACGGAGACCGCCGCGTCCCGCAACCACTCTTCGTCCGCGCCCAGTTGACTGCCGACCAGGGCCACCGGCCCGGCGAAGCGGGCCCGCCAGCCGCGGAAGAGCACCGCCGCCATCCATACGGCGTTGCCCCGGTCGACCGGGTCGGGGCTGGTCAACTGCCCGGTCAGCAGGGTGATGCGGTCACCGGTCCGGTCGCCGAGCGCGGTGTGCAGCGTGCGCAGCAGCCGGGCGCCCTCCTCGTCCGAGGGGCGCAGCCGCCGTAATCGGCCCACCAGAGTGTCGTTGGCGGAGCGGTCCGGGACGCGGGCGCGGCGGGCGGACCGCTCCCGCAGCAGCCGGACGGCCGTCGGCACGAGGTCGGCGGGGAGCCGGCCGGGGGCACCGAGGGCGAGCTGGCCGAGCGCCGCGAGACGCAGCCCGGGGTCGTGCGGCGGGGCGCTCTGCGCGGCCAGCAGGTCCACCGCGGCGGCCCGCGCCGGGTACCGGCGCACGAACACACCGACGGCCTCGGTGAGGGCGAGCAGCACCCGGCCGTCCCGCTCGACGGGTATCCGCTGCCGCAGCAGCCCCAGCACGCGCGCCGGGTCGCCGACGAACCGGACGACCGCGCCTGCCGCGGCCCGCCGCACCCCCGGGTCCGGATCCCCGAGCAGCGACACGAACACCTCGCCGTCCGCCCGGACCGCCTCGCGCGCGCGTGCGTCCCCGCTCTCCGCCCCGATGCTGACCAGCAGTTCCACGATGCAGCCCCGCTCCGGCACCGCCTCGCGGGCCGCGAGCGAGAACAGGAAGGGGACGCAGGCAAGCGTCGAGTCGTACACGTTCCCCTCGTGGTGCACCGTGCCGTACATGCCGTCCAGCGCGGTCTGCCGTTCGGCGGCGTCCGCGGACGCCAGGCCGCGCAGCCATCCGGGCACGTCCTGTGCGCTGCCGTACGCGTGCCGCAGCGAGGCCCAGTCGACCTCGTCGATCCCGGTGAACACGATCCCCTCCCCCTGACGAGTGGCACCTGATCGCGAGTCTGCACCACGGCACTGACAACGAAGCGCGAGCATGCGCTGACTGTGTGCGATCCGTCGGCTGTCACCGGCCACGCTGCGGGAGGCCGAGGCTCTCGCCCGGGAGGGGCTAGCCCGCGTCGGGCAGGGCCCGCTCCAGGATCGCGTCCAGGCCGGTCCCGGCGGGCAGCGTGCCGAACGAGTGTCCCCAGTCGCCGCCCAGCCGGGTCGCGCAGAAGGCGTCCGCCACCGGGTGCGGGGCGTGCCGGACCAGCAGGGACGCCTGCAGCGCGAGCGCCATCCGCTCGACCAGCCGGCGGGCACCCGCCTGCTCGGTTCCGGCCAACTGCGTCCTCAGCCCGGCCACGGCGGCGTCCAGCCGGGCGTCCGCACCGCGTGCCAGTGCGAGTTCGCCGAACAGGGCCTCGGCGGTGTCCGGTTCCCGTCCCAGGGCGCGCAGCACGTCGAGCGCGTTGACGTTGCCCGAGCCCTCCCAGATGGACAGCAGCGGGGCCTCCCGGTAGTGGCGGGGCATCCCGGACTCCTCGACGTACCCGTTGCCGCCCAGGCACTCCAGGGCCTCCGCGGTGAACGCCGGGCCCCGCTTGGTGACCCAGTACTTGCCCACGGCGGTGGCGATCCGCCGGAAGGCCCGCTCCCCGGCGTCCCCGCGTACCGACCGGTCCGCGGCGCCGGCCAGCCGCAGCGTGAGCGTGGTCGCCGCCTCCGACTCCAGCGCGAGGTCGGCCAGCACGTTGCGCATCAGCGGCTGCTCGATCAGCCGGGCGCCGAACGCGCTGCGGTGACGCGTGTGATGGCCCGCCTCGACGAGCGTCTTGCGCATCAGGGTCGCCGAGGACATCACGCAGTCCAGCCGGGTGCAGTTGACCATCTCGATGATCGTCTTGACCCCCCGGCCCTCCGGCCCGACCAGCCAGGCCACCGTCCGGTCGAACTCCGGCTCGGAGGACGCGTTGGACCGGTTGCCGAGCTTGTCCTTCAGCCGCTGGATGCGGAACGTGTTCCGGCTGCCGTCCGGCAGCACGCGCGGCACCAGGAAGCACGACAGGCCGCCGGGAGCCTGCGCGAGCACCAGGAAGACGTCGCACATGGGCGCCGAGGTGAACCACTTGTGCCCGCGCAGCGTGTAGACCCCCGCCTCCCCGGTGGGCGTCGCCACGGTGGTGTTGGTGCGGACGTCGGAACCGCCCTGCTTCTCGGTCATGCCCATTCCGGCGAGCAGCCCGGGCTTCTCGGTCGGGACGCGCAGCCCCGGCTCGTACTCGCGGCTGGTCAGCAGCGGCTCGTAGACCTTGGCGAGGTCGGGCTGGGCGCGCAGCGCGGGCACGGCGGCGTACGTCATCGAGGTCGGGCAGCCGTGCCCGGCCTCCGTGTGCCCCCACACCAGGCCGCCCGCCGTGCGGGCCACGTGGGCGCCGGTGCGGTCGTCCGCCCAGGGGGCGCCCGCCAGGCCCTCGGCGACCGCCGTCCGCATCAGGTGGTGCCAGCTGGGGTGGAACTCGACCTCGTCGACCCGGTGGCCGTAGCGGTCGTGGGTGCGCAGTTCCGGCTCGTGCAGATTGGCCAGCTCGCCCCACTCCTGGGCCTCCGCGCTGCCGGCCCGCCGCCCCAGCCGCCTCAGGCCGTCCTCGGCCCAGCCGGCGCCCTCGCGGCGCAGGCCCTCCAGCAGGGCCCGGTCCTCCGATGCGTCGTACGGGGCCAGGGGCGGGGCCTGGTTGGTGACGTCGTGGGTGGCGTACTGCGACTGCGGCTGCGCGGATATCGAGACCATGGAGTCATGTTGCACTCTCCGTGCGGCTGTAGCAATGATGCAACAAGAAGTCTCCGTACAGTGTGTGCCCATGCGCATGAACGTGTCAGCCGAGCCGGGCGGAGCCGCGTTGCGGCCGCTGTCCGCGCGGTCGGTCGTGCTGAGCCTGCTCCTGGGCGCGCACCCGCCCGAGATGCCGGTGAAGGACCTGGTCGGACTGGTGGAACCGTTCGGCGTGGGCGGCTCCACCCTGCGGGCCGCGCTCAGCCGGATGGTGGCGGCGGGCGACCTAAGGCGCACGGACGCCGTCTACCGGCTCAGCGACCGGCTGCTGGCCCGCCAGCGCCGCCAAGACGAGGCGCTGCGCCCCGGCACGCGCGCGTGGCACGGCGACTGGGAGATGCTGGTGATCACGGCGACGGGCCGCGGTCCCGCTGAGCGGGCCGAGCTGCGCACCCGCCTGACCGACCTGCGCCTGGCCGAGCTCCGCGAGGGCGTGTGGCTGCGCCCCGCCAACCTCGGCAGGCCGCTGCCCGTGGGCCTCACGCGCGTGACGCTGTCGTACACCGCGCGCCCCGACGGCGACCCGCACGACCTGGCCGCCCGGCTGTGGCCGCTGGATGTGTGGGCCGCCACCGCGCGCACCCTGCTCGCCCACGCGGCCGCGGCCCGCCGGCCGGCCGACCGCCTCACCGCCTTCGCGGCGGCCGTGCGCCACCTGCTCACCGATCCCGTCCTGCCGGCCGGCCTGCTGCCCGCCGACTGGCCGGGGGAGGCCCTGCGCACCGCTTACGCGGACTACCAGGAAGAGCTGTCCGCCTCTCTGGGGCCGCGGGGTCGCGTGCGATAGTTCCGCTTCCGCAGGTGCGGGGGCCGCCGCCCCGGCGGGACGGCGGCCCTTCACGCCCGTCGGGCGCTCACTTGTAGGTGATGTCCGAGGACGAGTACTTGCAGTACGTGCCGTCGGCGCCCGAGCCGTTCGTCGACGGCTCCTTGCCCGTGTTGTTGCCGATGTACTTCTGGCACGGGACGATCTTCTTGCTGCTGTCGCCGACGATGGTGATGTTCCTCAGGGTCGCGCTGTCGCCGTAGTTGGTGTTGATGCCGACGAGCTTGCCGCCCTTGTACGTCGCCTCGACGGAATCGAGGTTGATCGTGCGCTTGTACTGCGTCTTGCAGTTGCCGCACGAGCGGGCGAAGGTGCCGAAGTTCCGCACGGCGAAGTTCGAGACGTTCAGCGTCCCGGCGCCGTTGAACTGGAACACCTTGTCGCCGGCCTCCTTCGCCCCGCCGCCGCTGACGGAGTAGACGTTGGAGGACGACGAGCCGAGGAACGTGGCCGCGTCCTCGCCGACGTCCTCCCACCAGACGTTCTGCAGGGTGCAACTGCCCAGGCAGTGGATGCCGTCCGCGGCGGGTGAGCCGATGATGACGTTCTTGACCACCGCGCCGGGAGCGAGTTCCAGGATGGGCCCCTGGTCCTCGTCCTGGCTGCCGGTACCCAGGTCCCCGGAGCCGTACAGGCGCTTCATCCCGTAGTCCTTGGTCCCGGAGACCGAGATGGTGGACGTCACCGCCTGACTGCCGTTGGCCGAGGGCCAGGTCGCGGCGTCCGCGGTCCCCCCATTGGTCATGATCATGCCAATCGAGAGGCCGAGGGCGGCGAGTCCGCCCAGTGGTGCGCGGCCCGATCCCGCTCGCGTGAGTGCCGTTGAGGTCATGTTTCGAATGCCTTCCTCCGAGTGGGGGGTCAGATCTTTCCGGCGCCGGCGCCGGCCGTCACCGAGGCGACGACACCGGACGCGGGCTCGGCGGTGTAGCCGTACGGCGGGCTGGTGAAGGTGCCGGTCCGGGAGATCTCGGTCGCGGCTCCGCCGAGGTCGTTGCCGCGCAGGTTGGCGTAACCGTCCACGTCGCTGTCCCGGCTGGTGGTGACGGCGACCCCGGTGTCGCGGAAGACGTTGTTCTCGACCAGCATCTGTGCGCCCATCCGCGAGTGCACGGCGGTCTCGGCGCCGACGACGTAGTTGTCATAGAAGTGCCCGGTGCCGAAACGCAGGCTCGGAATGCGGGAGTTGACGTTGTCGAACCAGTTGTGGTGGTACGTCACCCGCAGGTGCCCGGTGTCCTCGCTCGCGTTGCTGTCACTGTGGCCGACGAGCGAGCCCTTGTAGTGGTCCTTGAAGGTGTTCCAGGAGACGGTCACGTAGTCGGACCCGTGGGTGATGTCGACGAGGCCGTCGTAGTAGTCCTTGCCGTGGTCACGGTCCGAGGAGAGGGTGTTGTGGTCGATCCACACCTTCGTCGAGGCCTGCACCGTGATCGCGTCGGTCTTGACGGCCTTGCTGAGGCTGAGGTTGCGGACGACGACGTTGGTGACCTTCTTCAGGCGCAGTCCGCCGCCGGTGAATCCGGAGGACGAACCGACGCCCAGGACCGTGGTGTTGGAGCCGATGTCGATCTGACCGCTCAGCGAGATCAGGCCGTTCACCTTCACCACCTTCGCCGAACCGCCGGCGACGGCCGCCTTGAAGGCGTCGGACGTGGAGACGGTCACCGCCGAGGCGGCGCCGCCGCCCGTGGTGCCGGCGCCGAATCCGACGGCGGCGGTGTCGGCGGCGCCGGCCGCCTGGGGCAGTGCGAGCACGGTCGCGGCCGTGAGGGCCACGGTGGCCGCCGTTCCGGGGAGGTGTCGCTTTCGCATGCGGGTGCGTCCCTTCGAGTGGGGGTCGGGTTGTGTACGTGAATGACGTACGCGATGTGGAACGCGCATGGGAGATTTCATGGCCTCCTGACCCCAGCCGGGGGTCAGTGGGTCACGTTGATGAACGGGAACGTAAGGGGTAAGCGCTTTCTGGTCAACGCCTCCCGCGATCGGTTTTCGGTCACCCCGAATCGACACCACGCTGCGGCAGACCGTCCACGTCACCATCGGCGGCCGGCACCTGCGGCTGCGGTTCTCCAACGCCCACGGCGACACCCCGCTGCCGCTGACCGCGGTGACCGTGGCGCCGCCCGAGGGCGGCCGGGCCGGGGCCCGCGCGATCGAACCCGGCAGCCTGCGCCGGGTGACCTTCGCCGGACGGGACACCGCGACGGTCCCGGCTGGTGCCCAACTGGTCTCGGACCCGGTCGACTTCGTCCTGTGCCCCGGATCCGACCTGACCGTGACGGCGTACACCGCCCAGGGCCAGCCGTCGCTCGCGCTGACCTCGCACCCGGGGTCGCGCACCACCTCGTACCTCCAGCACGGCGACCACACCCGGGACCAGGACCTGCCGGACGCTACCGCGGTGAACCACTGGTACCTGCTGAGCGATGTCGAGGTGCTGTCACCCGGCCGGGCGGCGGTGGCCGTGGTGGGCGACTCGCTCACCGACGGCCGCGGTTCCACGACCAACGGCAACGACCGCCGGCCGGACCGGCTCGCCGACCGGCTGCGCGCCCGCACCGCCACCGCCGAAGTCGCCGTGCTGAACCAGGCCGCCGGGGGCAACCGCGTGCTCGCCGACGGACTCGGCCCCAACGTGCTCGCCCGGCTGGACCGGGACGTCCTGTCCCGCAGCGGGGTCTCCTGGTTGATCCTCTTCGAGGGCGTGAACGACATCGGAACCGCCGACGCCGCCCCCGAAGCCCAGCGCGCCGTCACCGACGACCTGATCGCCGGGTGCGAGCGGATCGTGGTCCGCGCCCACGCCCAGGGCATCCGCGTCTACGGCGCGACCCTGACGCCGTTCGGCGGCAACACGCTCTACGACGACACGGTGGGCGAACGCGAGGCGTCCCGGCAGCGCGTCAACGCCTGGATCCGCACGCCGGGCCACTTCGACTCGGTGATCGACTTCGACCGCGCGGTACGGGACCCGGCCCGCCCGGCGCTGCTGCTCCCGGCCCTCCACGACGGAGACTGGCTGCATCTCAACCCGACGGGGTACGGGGTGCTGGCGGAAGCGGTGCCCACGGGGCTGTTCCACGGGAAGTGACCCGGGCGGTGGCCCAGAGGGTGCCGCCGACCGGGTCACCGGCTCACCCCGCACCGGGGGCCTTTCGCCCGGCTCCCTCCTCGCCGCCTCCGGCCCGCAGTGCCCCGGCACCGGCCCCGTCCTCGGTCGTTCCGGCCGCCGAACCGGCCCGATCAGGAAGGTGGTTGAACAGGAGGTTCAGGACGATCGCCGTCAGGCAGCCCGCACTGATGCCGCTGTTCATCACCGTCTGGAACCAGTCGGGGAACTTCGCGTAGACCGTGGGCACACCCACCGGCAGCATGCCGACCGCCACCGACACCGCCACCACCGTCAGGTTGTCATTGCCCCTGAAGTCGACCCGGGCCAGCGTCCGCAGGCCGCTCGCCGCGACGCTGCCGAACATCACCAGGCCCGCCCCGCCGAGCACCGGCGCGGGAATCGCCGCGACCACCGCTCCCAGCTTGGGCAGCAGACCGAGCAGCACGAGGATGCCGCCGGCCGCCGCGACCACCCACCGGCTGCGCACCCGGGTCATCCCGACCAGCCCCACGTTCTGCGCGTACGCCGTGTACGGAAAGGTGTTGAACACACCACCGAGGACGGTCGACAGACCGTCCGCGCGCAGTCCGTCGGCCAGGGAGCGCGGCTCCACCCGTCGCTCCGTCAGCTCACCGACCGCGATCAGGTCACCGGTCGTCTCCGTCATCGTCACCAGCGCCACCACCAGCATGGACACGATCGCCGACGCCCTGAACTCCGGTGCCCCGAAGTGGAACGGGGTGCTGATGCCCACCCAGTCCGCGTCGCCGACGCCGCCGAAGTCGGTGAACCCGAGGGGCACGGCCACCGCCAGGCCCACGACGATGCCGGTGAGGACGGCGATCCGGCTGAGGAACGCGGGCGCGAACCGCTGCACGGCCAGCACCACCGCGAGCACGAAGGCGGCCAGCGCCAGGTTCCTTGGTTCGCCGAAGTCCTTCGCGCCGGCGCCGCCGGCGGCCCAGTTGCCCGCGACCGGGAGCAGCGACAGGCCGATGATCAGGATCACCGTCCCGGTGACCAGCGGCGGGAAGAAACGCAGCAGCCGCCCGAAGACCGGCGCGAGCAGCATGATCGCCAGACCCGCGACGATCACCGAGCCGTAGATGGCGGGCAGTCCGCCGCCCGTCGTCCCGATGAGCACCATCGGCGACACGGCCGCGAACGTACAGCCCTGCATGATCGGCAGCCGCACCCCGAACCGCCAGCAGCCGACGCACTGGATCAGTGTGGCGATGCCGCACACCAGCAGGTCGGCGGTGATCAGATAGGCCAGGTCGGCGGGTGACAGCTTCATCGCGCCACCCACGATCAGCGGTACCGCGACGGCACCCGCGTACATCGCGAGCACATGCTGCAGGCCGAAGGCAGCGAGCTGCCGCGCCGGTGGTATCTCGTCGACGGGGTGTATGTCTGCGGTCGTGGACATGGGGACTCCAGAGCGGCGGGTGGGGGAGTGGCATCCGGACAGCACGAGACCGTAAAGGCCTTGAACAGTTTGTTGATTTCTGTGGTGTTGCCGGTGTGTGTCATGCCCGCCTGGGCGCCGTCGACTCCGCTACGCGCCGCGGGCCGCCGTCAGCAGGGCGTCCCAGTCGGCCAGTTTGACCACGCCCCGCCCCAGCCGCGCGCCCAGCTCCGCCTCGGCGCGCTCGATGGCCAGCCAGCCGGCCCATGGCACCGGCTCGATCCCGGCCGCCCGCAGCGCCGGGAGCGGGTCGTCGGGCGTCCGGTCTCGTACGAGTGCGGGCGCGTCGGTGAGCAGGGAGGTGACCGTCTCCTTGGCGCACGGCCGGTTGGTGCCGATGACCCCCGTCGGACCGCGTTTGATCCATCCGGCGACGTACTCGCCCGGTGAGGTGGCGCCCTCGCGCAGCACCCGGCCCTGCCGGTGCGGCACGGTGCCGCTCGCCGCGTCGAACGGCAGCCCCTCCAGCGGCACTCCGCGGTAGCCGACCGACCGCAGCACCAACTGGGCCACCACGGTCTCGAACCTGCCCGTGCCCGTCACGCCGCCGTGGCCGTCGGGCGCGGTCCGTTCGAAGCGCACGGCACCCACCCGGCCGTCCCGCTCCAGCAGTTCAACCGGCCGCAGGAAGAACCGCAGCCGGATCCGGCGGACGGCCCGGCCGGACCGGTCCGCCGCCCACCCGCGCAGCGCCTCCACGTTGCGGCGCTGTACGGCCGGCAGGGCCGCCGGGTCGGCGCACCCGGGGTCCAGTGCCAGCTCGTCCGCGTCCACCGACACCTCGGTGCCGGGCAGGCCGCCCAGCTCGCGCAGCTCCTTGGTGGTGAAACGGGCCTGCGAGGGGCCGCGCCGGCCGACCATGTGGACCTCGGTGACCCCGCTCGCCGTCAGCGCGTCCAGCGCCCCCTGCGGCATGTCCGTCGGACGCAGCTCGCCGGGGCCCCGCGCCAGCATCCGGGTCACGTCCACGGCCACGTTGCCCACCCCGATGACCACGGCCGACCGCACCCCGCGCACGAACCCGGCGTCGGCCGCGTCCGGATGGGCGCTGTACCAGGACACGAACTCGGTCGCCGACCAGCTCCCCGGCAGCTCCTCGCCGGGGATGCCCAGCCGGCGGTCCGCCGCGGCGCCCACGCAGTACACCACCGCGTCGTACAGCTCCCGCAGCCGCTCCACGGGCAGTCCGCGCGGGCCGCCCACCCGGACCCCGCCGACGAACCGGACCCGGTCGTGCTCCAGCACCGCGCGCAGGCTGCCCTGCAAAGACTTGATCTTCTCGTGGTCGGGGGCGACGCCGTATCGCACCAGGCCGAAGGGGCACGGCAGCCGGTCCAGCACGTCCACGTGGACCTCGGGATCGAGCTGGACCAGGTTCTGGGCGGTGTAGCACCCGCTCGGCCCGGAACCGACGACGGCGACACGCAGCACGGCGGTACTCCTTGCCCGGAAGGAGATGAGTGTGCGGACGGCTCCAGCATGGCACCGCCCGGGCCGGGGCGGCAGGGGCCGGGAGGGTGACCCGGTCGCGGGTCCGCACCCCGCACAGGCTCCGGGGGCGCGCCCGCTCGGCCGGCTTCCCGGGGTGACCGCCCGCGCGACCGGCTTCCCGGGGTGCCGCCTACTCGGCCGGCTTCCCGGGGTGGCGCCTACTCGGCCGGCTTCCCGGGTGCCGTGTGCTCGGCCCGTTCCCCGGTCGAGAAGAAGCGCGACAGGTCCTGGCAAGGGGCCGCCGCGGCGTCCGTGCCGCTGCCCGGGGGTGTGCCCAGCTCCCAGTCGAGCCGGTACCGCCTGAACAGCTCTGCCCGCAGTGCCGGGACCGGCATCGGCACCCCGGGCACCAGGGCCGCGAACACCGCGCCCATCAGCGTGGCCCGCAGCATCGGGTAGTCGGCCGTCACGTCCGCCGAGCCGTACCGGGCGACCGTGTCGCTCAGCAGTTCGGACAGTCGCCGCTGCTCGGGGCACTGCACGAAGCCCTCGGCCTGGAGCAGTCCCGCCATGTGCTGCCGCATGAGCACCGGTCGGTCGTGTGCGAGGCCCAGGATCGCGTCGACGGCCCGGGCGAGGCGTTCGCGGCCGTCCTCGGTCCGCGGCTCCCGCTCCAGCGCCTCCTCCAGCGTGCGGTGCATCAGCCGGTGCACGGCCGACTGCACGAGCTGGCGCTTGCCGGGGAAGTAGTACGACACCAGTCCGCGCGCCGAACCCGCCCGGTCCGCGATGTCGGCCAGCGTGGTGGCCTCGAACCCGTGCTCGTCGACCAGTTCGACCGCGGCCTGCAGCAGTCGCTCGCGGGAACGCCGCCGCAACTCTTCATTGACCGAGGCGCTGCGCGGGGACATCCTGTAACTCCTGCGTTGACTGGCTGCCAGCCAACTATACTCGGACGCAGGGGCTCCGCCGTGCGCGGAGTCTGTTCGGAGCTGCCGTCCGTCTGGGGCGACGCGGGGGATCGTCTCAGACGGACGGCGTGAACACGCCGTCACGGGCGGCGCCGGGATCCGGGGCCCGGTCAGCCGACCAGGTCAAGGACCCGCAGCAGCGCGTCCGGGCGCTGTTCCACCGGCAGGTGGTCCACGAAGTGCACCCGGCAGCCCAGCGCCGCCGCGCCACCGTCCGCCGTTCTGTTGTCCCCGACCATCAGTACCTGACGCGGATCGGCGTCCAGTTCCTCGCAGGCCGCCGAGAAGAGCCGCGGGTCCGGCTTCTGCACGCCGTGTTCGTACGACAGCACATAGGCGTCCACGTACGCGTCGAGGCCGTGCTCGCGGAAGACCGGGCGCAGGTCCCAGCCGATGTTGCTGACCACGCCCACGCCGACCCCGCGTTCGCGCAGCGTGCGCAGCACGTCGGCGGCGTCCCTGTACGGCGCCCAGGCGGCGGGGGACATGTGCCGCTCGTACAGCGCGTCGTGCAGCTCGGGGCCGGGCAGCGGCACGAGCCGGGACAGCCCGGTGTAGGCGGCCCGGTGCTGCTCGGCACTCCGGTCCCGGACGGCCCACAGCCCCGCCAGTTCCTCCGGCACCTCGACCGGGTCCGCCCCGCCCGGCAGCGCGCCCGCCGCCTCCAACGCGGCGGCGGCCTCTGCGATTTCGGATCCGGTGAGCGCGAGTCCGGCCTCGTTCAGCGCGGCACGCAGCCAGGACTCGGTGGACTCGATACGGAACAGGGTCCCGGAGAAATCGAAGAGCACGGCAGCCATGCGCCGGACCCTACCTGGGAGTCGGGCCCCTGTGGCCGCCCCTCGGCCACTCGTACACCGCCACGGCGACCGCCACCACCAGCGCTCCCAGCAGCCAGCCGCCCAGCACGTCGGAGGGCCAGTGGACGCCCAGCCACACCCGGGTCAGACCCACACCGGCCACCGAGACGACGGCCACGGCGACGGCCGTGCGCCACAGGGCCCGGCCGGCGCCGCGGCGGTGCAGCAGCCACAGCAGGAGTCCGCAGACGACGGTGGCCGTCATGGCGTGGCCGGAGGGGAAGGCCGCGTAGTGCGCGCGGTCGACGGGGTCGGGCCAGGCCGGCCGGGGCCGGCCGACGGCCGTCTTCACTCCCTGCTGCAGGATCGTGGCCAGCGCCACGGCGACCGCCAGCCACAGCGCCGTCCACCGGGCCGCGCGGCGCCACACGAGCCACACCGCCGCGGCGGCGCACACCAGGCGCATGGTCAGCGGATCCCAGACCCAGTCCGTGAGGACGCGGAAGGCGTGCGTGAGACCGTGATCGCTCACCGCCCAGCGGTGGGTGGCGACGGAGATGTCGCCGTCCAGGACGAGCAGCGGACGCCACCGCAGCACGACGACCGCCAGCAGCAGCGCGCAGCAGACGGCGAGGACGGCGGCCGCGCGGGCCGCGGTGCGGTGGGGCGGTGTGCGGGGCGGGGAACCGATCGGCTGTCGGCGCATGCTGCGATCTTCGTCGACGAGGCGGCCCGATGGTCCTAGCCCAGTGCTCGCAGGCCCGGTACGAATGCCACCAGGACCGGGATCACCGGCACCAGGGCCGCCGCCGCGGTCAGGCGCAGCCGGTGCAGGGCCGGGAGGCGTTCCCGGGGGGTGAGCAGCCGGTGCACACGCTGCGGCACGTGCGCCTGCGGAGTCGGGCAGGGCCCGAACACGCCCCGGTCCTCGTTGAGGCCGACCAGGGCCAGCGCTGTCGTCAGCCGGCCGAAGCGTCGGGAGGCCATGTCGTCGGCCGCCAACTCGACCAGCCGGTGCATCTCGTCGCGGAACGCGGCGAAGACCGGCACCTGCGGGAAACCGTCCGCCAGCGCCGTCGAGCAGTGCAGCAGCCAGTCGTGCCTGGCCTGGGCGTGCCCCTCCTCATGGGCGAGGAGGGCGTCCAGCTGACGCCCCTTCAGCCGGGTGAGAGCGGCCGTGGTGACCACGAGCCGGGGCGCCGTGCCGGACAGCCACCAGGCGTCGGGCCGCTCGCCCTCGAGCATCACCAGCCGGCCGCCCGCCGGCTCCTCGCCGGGCAACAGCGGGGCCCGCAGGAGAAGTTCCCTCCGGCGCACACGCCGCCGCGAGCGGACCCGTACGACCTGGCGCACGAGCATCGCCAGGCTCCACAGTCCGCCGCAGGCCAGCGTCACCGCGATCGGCGCCGCCCAGGGGCCGGCCGTGCCGAGGGCGTACGCGTCCACCACCGCGCGCGGTGCCGTACCGAACACATGGCCGCGTACCGCCTGCCAGGCCCCGGCCGCGCTGAGCGTCATCGACAGCGCGCAGCACAGCAGTACGGCCGCCACCACGCACTGCCACGCCCACAGGGCGACCACCGGCTCCCGGTCCGGCCAGTCCGCCCGGGCGAGCAGCCGCGGGCCGACGACGGCGGTCAGAGCGCCGAGCAGCAACAGGGCCACGGGGACCATCATGGTCAGCACCCTATGAGCGCGCGGCCGCCCACGGCCGGTCCTCGGAGCCGAAGTGACGCAGTCGACGCTCCCGTCCTCGATGCCGCCGAGCGGCTCGGGCCGTCACGCCCTCCGTGCCGCCGGGCGGCTCACATCGCCAGCAGCATGGCGACCATGCCGATGCCCATCGACAGCCGGCACGCCCGCGCCAGCTCCGGACGGTCGCCCCAGCGCACCCCCGCCCGGGCGCCCGCCGGGACGGCCGCGGGCACCAGACGGGCGCCCGCCAGCAGCACGTAGCCGGTGAAGTAGAGCAGGAGCGCGCCCGTCACCAGCGGCATTCCGGCACCGGTGCGCGCGTGGTGGTGCGAGGCGGGGGAGACCGCCATCGCCAGGGACATGTAGACCATCGCCGCCGTCCCCACCAGATGGTGCAGATGGTGCGGTCCGGTGCGCGCGGCCCACAGGGCCCGCAGCGCGGCCGCCGCGAACACGGCCGCGTACATCGGCCAGGCCCACCCCGGCGGGGTGAACACCGTGGCGGGCACGGCCATCGCGGCCATGCCGAACCCCATCAGCGCCTCGCCGCCCGCGGCCCGGCGCTGCTCCTCGACACCGCTGCGCATCCGCAGCAGGCAGTAGGCGCCGGTGGCCGCGCACAGCGCGACCAGCAGCCAGGCCGGCGAACCCGGTCCGTGCACGCGTACCCCCCCGCTCGACGGTCGGTCGATGGATGCGATGCCCACGGCACGCGGCGCGCACGCAAGCGCAAGGGTGTACGCGGGGAGCGTTCGCCGGAGCACAGCAGGTGAGCGCGCGGAGGAGGCGGATGTTTTACTGATAAAACACATGCTAAATTAATAGGTATGAGCAGTGCGACCCGATTCCGTCTCCCTCTCGCCGGCGTGCTCCGCCTCGGGCGGCCCTCCGACATCTGGTTCAAGCCCGCGCTCAGCGTGGTCGTCGCCACCGCTCCGCCCAATCTGATCCTGCTGGCCCTCGGCCGCCTCGATCTGGCGGTGTACTCGATGGCCGGCTCGCTCTGCGCGCTCTACGGCCACAACCGGCCCTACGCCGCCCGGGCCCGGGTCCTCGCCTGGGTGGTGCTCGGCATGGTCGGCGGCCTCGCCCTCGCCCTGGTCGCGGCCTCGCTCACCACCAGCGCGGTCGTCCTGGTCGCCGTGGGCGCCCTCATGGCGGCCGCGCAGAAGGCGGTCTGCGACGTCACCCGCATCGGGCCGCCGGGAAACGTGATCCTCACCTTCATCAGCTCCGCCTCCCTCTTTGTGCCGCAGAGCCTCGGCCAGGTGCCGGGACACGTCGGACTGGCCCTGCTCGCGGGCGTCTGGGCCTGGCTGGTCGGCATGGCGCCCGGGCTGCTGCGCCCGCACGGCCCCGAGCGCCGGGCCACCGCGCAGGCCCTGACCGCGGCCGCCGCGTACGCCGAGACGGGCGGCACCGCCGAGGGCCATGTCGGGGCCCGCGCCGCCACCGCCGCGGCCGTGCACACCGCCTGGCAGTCCCTGCTGGCCGGCGGCACCCGGCCCGACCGCACCCGGCGAGCTCTCGAACGGCTCCTCGTGCGTGCCGAGGTCGCGCTCGCCGCCCCCGCCGACACCGACCCCGGGCGACTGCGTGTCTGGGCCCGCGAACTGCGGGGCACCGGCCGGATCCCCCGGGTGGAGTTCCCGAGCGAGTCGGCCGACGAACTGCTCGGTGTGGACGCCGAACTCGCCGCCCCGCGCCGCCCGCTGCGGCACCGGCTCGCCCCGCTCGCACCCATCGCCGCGCGCACCGCCATCGGCTGCGCCCTCGCCGGGTACGCCTCCCTGGCCCTCGGAGTCGGCCGCCCCTACTGGGCGCTGGTCACCGCGGCCTCCCTCTACCAGGCCAACGTCACCCTCACCTGGAACCGGAGCATCCAGCGCGTCGTCGGCAACCTCCTCGGCGTCCTCGTCTTCGCCGCGGTGGCACCCCTGGCGCACCTCCACCCGGCGGCCCTGGTGCTGAGCTGCCTCGCCTTCAACTTCGGCGCCGAGGCACTGATCAGCCGCAACTACTGGCTCGGCACCGTGTGCGTCACGCCGATGGCACTGCTCATCACCGAGTTCGCCCGTGCCCAGGACCCCGGACGGCTCATCGGCGAGCGGGTCGCGGACACCCTCGTCGGCGCACTGGTCGGCTTCCTCGCGGCCGTGGCCGTCACCAACCGGCGCGCCGGCGACCGCCTGGACCACGCGCTGACCGCCGCGGAACGCGCACGCGAGAACGCCGCGCGGCTGCTCGCCGAGCCGCACCCGGCGCCCCGCGCCCTGGAGACCACCCGGCGCGCCCTGGCCGCCGCCCTGGTCGACCTGCGCGCCACGGCCGACGCGGCATCCGGCGAGTGGTGGCAGCGCGCCCTGCCCGAGGAGCGGGTCGTGCTGGCCGAGCAGTCCGGACACCGTACGCTCGCCGCGACGGTACGACGCCAGGGGCTCGCCCCGCTGGCGCGGGACACGGGCACGACGACGGAGGACGCACGGTCATGACCCCGAGGAACGGACGGCCCGCGGCCGCGCCCACTCCGTCCGGCACACCGACAGGGGCCGGGTCCCCAGCGGCGGGCGGCCGGACCGAGCCGGGTGGCGCCGGTACGGCCGGGCCCGGCCCAATGGGCGCGACCGCCTCCGCGGAGACCGGTCGGCCGGGTTCCGGAGGCGGCGGGAGCGAGCCGCTGCCGGCGGCCGGGGCTCCGGGGGCGCGGGCCAGATCGGCCGCGGGCGCCGGGACGGGCGGAGCGCCCGATGCCGGGCAGGACGCTGCCGCGCAGCGATCGACGGCCGCAGCCCGGGCGGCAGGCCGCCCGCCGAGCGAGGATGAGCCGGGCGGGGGCGAGGCGAGCCGGGGCGAGGCCGACAGGGAACGCCGGGCCGACACGGAGGGGACCGGGCGCGAGCGCCGGACCGCCGCGAGCGAGGCGGGCCAGCGACACCGGAGTCGGGCCGCCGTCGGCGGAGGCGGACAGGAGCCTCCCGCCGCGAGCGAAGCCGGGCATGCTCCCGGGGACCGGCGGGAGGGCGACGCCGGGCCGAGACCGCGGGACGCCGGAGGCGGCGAGGGTGACACGGTCGCCTCCGTCGTCCGGCAGTGGCGGGCCGTGCACCCCGAACTGAACACCGGGCCCATGCAGGTCATCGGCCGGATCAACCGCTGCGCCGCCCTCCTCCAGCAGGCAGAGGACGCCCCGCTGCGCCGTGCGGGACTCAGCCGCCCCGAGTTCGACCTGCTCGGTGCGCTGCGCCGCACCGGTCACGAACTGACCCCGAGCGAGCTGGCCCGGGAGACCTTCTCCTCGGGAGCCGCCGTCACCAAGCGGCTCAAGCAGCTCACCGAGCGCGGACTGATCGAGCGGCGCGGCGACACCCGCGACCGCCGTGTCGCCCACCTCCGCCTGACCGACGCGGGACGCGACCTCGTGGACGGCGTCCTCCCTGAGCAACTCGCCTACGAGACGGCCGTGCTGTCCGTCCTCGCCCCCGAGGGCCAGGACGAACTGGCCGCGCTCCTGGGCGACCTGCTCAGCCGCCTGGAGGGCCGGATGGGCCCCCCGCGCGCCTGAGCGCGCCGAACCCGCCGCTCAGCCCTCCTCGCCGGCCCGGTGCACGCCGAACGCCGCGCCCTGGGGGTCCCGCAGTACGGCGATGCGCGGGCCGTCCGGCACCGACGCGGGCGCCACGAGGACGTCGCCACCGGCCTCCCGCGCGACCTCGGCCGTCGCGTCCACGTCGGCCACCGCGAAGTACGGCATCCAGTGGGCCGGAACCTCCGGCGGGAACCGGTCGCCCATGTCGGCCATCCCGCCGAAGTCCTCCCCGCCGAGGCCCCACTGCGTGTACCACCGCGAGGCGTTGACGCTCCAGCCGAAGACCGTGGTGTAGAAGTCCCGCGCCCGGTCGGGCTCGCGGGTCGCCAGCTCCACCCAGCCGAGCGTGCCGGGCGCGTTGAACAGCCCCGCGCCCTGGAAGCTCCGCGCCTGCCAGAGCTGGAACGCCGCACCCGTCGGATCCAGGGCCACCGCGAAGCGGCCCACGTCGAAGACGTCCATCGGGCCGAGGACCACCGTCCCGCCCGCCTCCGCCACCCGCCGTGCCGCGTCGTCCGCGTCCGCCACCGCGAACGAGACGTTCCAGGCGACCGGCTGGGTCTCCTGGTACACCGGGCTGAGCGCGGCCACCGCGGCGTCCCCCAGGTGCGCCACGGTGTACCCGCCCGCCTCCTGCCGCGGGTCCGTCTCCGGCCGCCAGCCGAACAACTCCGTGTAGAACCGCTTGGCGCCCTCCAGATCGCTGGTCCCCAGTTCGGTCCAGCAGGGGCCGCCGATCACCGGCTTGTCGAACTTCATGGCGGTTCCTTCCCCGTACCCGCTCCCGGCCCGCCCGCGGGCCCTGCCACGGGGCCGCGGACGGGATCTCCTCTCGAAGCTAGTCCCCACCACTGACAGCGGCCATCGGAGCGGGCCCCGGAGGACCCACGGCGCGCGAACCGCTCGTCCCCGCCCGAGCCCGGCGGCGGTGCAATTCGCTTGCCGCCCCCGACGGCGGTCGGCCAGGGCGGGGGCATGGACGCGCCCGGGACGGCCGGATGCGGCCCGTCGCCGGGGCGAAGTCGCTGTTCACCACGGCCTACTTCCACCAACCCGCGGACGTGCCCGCCGAGTTCACCGCCGCGGGCCTCACCGCGCACGGCCAGTACGGCGTGGAGGGCGCCGCCTGGCTGATGGCGACATCTCCGGGCGGCTCGACGACCCCCGGGACCGGGAACTGCTGCTGCGCGCGCTGCGGCGGACCGAGTCCGTGCCCTCGCTGCTCGGGGTCGGCGGCCATCTGCTCACAGCGGGCGGGAAGGCCTGGATCTCAGATCCCCGGCCGGTACCGCAGCGGATGGTCCGCGGGGATCTCCACCAGCACGATCGGGGTGCCGTCCGGGTCGGCGATCCACATCTCGACCAGGCCCCACGGCTCCTTCACCGGGGGCCGCACGATCTCGACGCCCTTGGCCAGCAGTTCCCCGTGCGCCGCGGCCACGTCCGCCACCTGCATCCACAGCCGCACCTCCGGCGGAGCCGGGGTCCCGGAGCGCCCCGAGACCTCCAGGAATCCGCCGCCGAGGAAGTACACGGTCCCGCGCTCGGGGCCCGTGCCGAACTCGCGGTAGACGGCCAGACCGAGTTGCTCCCCGTAGAAGGCGCGGGATCGTTCGGGGTCGGCGGGGCGCAGAAGTGTCCGGCTGCTGAGTACATGCACCATGCATCCGGAGCTTAGTGGCAGGGTTACCCTCGTCCCTGCTTCAGCAGCGCCCGAGATCGGAGACCGCCCCATGGAAACCGCCGCCACCGCACTGACGTTCCGCGACGCCGGTGACGCCGACGTCGACGCACTGGTCGCGCTGATCGAGTCGGCGTACCGGGGCGACGACAGCCGGGCCGGATGGACCACCGAGGCGGACATCCTCCAGGGGCAGCGGACCGATCCCGAGGGCGTGCTGGAGGTCATCAAGGCGCCCGACAGCCGGCTGCTGACCGTCGAGCAGGGCGGCCGGATCGTCGCCTGCTGCCAGCTCGAGCACCGCGGCGACGCCGCCTACTTCGGCATGTTCGCGGTCAGCCCCACCCTCCAGGGCGCGGGCCTCGGCAAGGCCGTCATCGCCGAGGCGGAGCGCCAGGCGCACGCGACCTGGGGAGTCACCGAGATGCACATGACGGTGATCTCGGTCCGCGAGGACCTGATCGCCTGGTACGAGCGCCGCGGCTACCGCCGTACGGGAAAGACGACCCCGTTCCCGTACGGCGACGAGCGCTTCGGCATCCCGCAGCGCGACGACCTGCGGTTCGAGCTGCTGGTCAAGCCGCTGGTGTGACGTCCACCGGGGAGTCGGCGCGCAGGATCACGCGGTGAAGCGGCCGGTGCGCTTGATCTCCGGGTAGTCGGTGGTCGCCCCGTCGAGCCCGAGCGCCCGGACGAGCCGCAGATGGTCCTGCGTGTTGACCACCCAGCCGATGATGTTCAGGTCGGCCGCCCGCGCCTTCTCCACGACCTCCAGGCTCAGCCGCCGGATGTTGAGGCAGACGGTCGCGGCCCCCGCCGTCCTGGCGCGGTCCACCACATCGGTGCCGTAGCGGCTGGCGATGAGCGCGGTGCGCACTCCCGGCACCAGCCGGGCGATCTCGGCGATGGCCTCGTCGTGGAACGAGGACACCTCGACCCGTGAGACCAGGTCCCGCCGGTGCATGACCTCCGCCAGCGCCCGGGCCGCCGCCACGTCCTTGATCTCCGCCTGCAACGGCGTCCGCACGGCGTCCAGGACCTCCTCGAAGACCGGCACGCGCTCCCCGCGGCCCGCGTCCAGGGCACGCAGCTCCGCGAGGGTCATCTCGGCGATGGGCCCCGTGCCGTCGGTCGTGCGGTCCACCTCGGCGTCGTGCATGACGACCAGGGCGCCGTCCTTGCTCAGGTGCAGATCGAGTTCGATCAGGTCGAGGCCGGCCTGTTGCGCGGCGACGAAGGAACGAAGGGTGTTCTCGGGCTCCACACCCATGACCCCGCGGTGACCGATGGTAAGGAAGTTCAAGGTTCAACTCGCTTCCGTCGACGGCGGCTCGGCGCGCCCGTGGACCCGAAGGGCCTCGCTGTCCACGCGGCAGAGTCGCAGCCTAACGGCCGGGTCCCGCGATGAACCCGCGCCTGCGCCGGGGATCGGAGTGGGGGGCGTGCGGCGACTGGCTCGTATCTGCCCCCGCCGTCACCCGGGCGTGGGCGCGTCCTCCGGGAGTTGACCGTCCGGATCCGAGCGGTGGACGCGGGTCGCACGATGCCGCAGCCCTCAACGAAAGTGACCGCCGTCACGGTTTCGAACAGGAAAAACAGCGGTGACCATGGTGTTGCGCAGAATAATTTCCCGAGCTGCCTCTTGCTGGGAGAAACGGGGTATGCGTACGGTGTGCACACGCGAGGTTCTCCCGTGGAGGATGGGATATGACGGAAATTCTTGTGCAGGCGGCTACGGAGGGGCAGGTTCCTTCGCTGACCAGGGTGGTTGAGCACCCGGCCTGGCCCGTGCTCAAGGATGCCGTGGAGCAGATCCGGCCATGGCAGTCCAAGGACGGATCGATCGACTTCGAGGCTGAGGCCGCCCCGGAGCGTGCAGACGCCGAGACCGCAGTGCGCCGTGTCGTCGAGTCGGTCGAGCAGCTCTCCCCGCTGCTCCCGCACGACGCGGCCTACCACGAGGCGCTCGTCAAGGACCTGCGCCGCTGGGCGGAGGAAGGCTTCCCGGTACCGGACTTCCTGGACTCCCTGCTGGCGTTCCAGCCCGCGGCGGGCCGGGCGGACGGCCTGCAGCACCTGGTCGTCTTCCCGATGTACACCCAGAACGGCAACCCCGACCGCAACCTCGAGGCGGTCGTGCTGCGCATGGTCTGGCCGGACTGGCTGGCCGAACTGGAGCGCACCCGGTACGACAACCCGCTCTTCTGCGGCATCAAGTTCGAGGACTTCACGGCCGGCTACGACACCAACTCCGCCGTTCTCTTCCCGGAGACCATCGCAGTGCGCGAGGCGCCGGAACGATTCTCCTGGGGCGGCATCTTCTGCGACCGCGAGGCCGCGCGCTTCCGCCGGGTGACCGACGCCTCCGTCGACATCCTGGGCCTGAAGCTGCCCGAGGACATCGCCGCGATGGTCCACGACCAGAAGCGCTGCGAAGAGGCCTTCGTGCTCTGGGACATGGTCCACGACCGCACCCACAGCCACGGCGACCTGCCGTTCGACCCGTTCATGATCAAGCAGCGCCAGCCGTTCTGGATGTACGGCCTGGAGGAGCTGCGCTGCGACCTCACCGCCTTCAAGGAGGCCGTGAAGCTCGAGGCGGACGGCGTCCCGCAGGCCCGTGACGTGCAGTACGCGGTGCTCTTCGACCGGATGTTCCGCTTCCCGGTCACCGGCGACCGCAACCGCAACTACGACGGCCTCGGCGGCCAGCTCCTCTTCGCCTACCTGCACAAGCACGACGTCCTCCGCTGGACCGACAACAAGCTCTCCATCGACTGGGAGCGCGCCCCGCAGGTCACCAACCAGCTCTGCGCCGAGATCGAGAAGCTGTACAAGGACGGCATCGACCGCCCCAAGCTGGTGCACTGGTTCGCCGGCTACGAGCTGGTCTCCACCTACCTGGCCCCGCACCCGGGCTCCAAGTGGGCCAAGGGCCCGGACGCCCTGGACCTGACCCAGCCGCCGCGCAAGCTCGTCGACGACGTGCTTCCGGACGAGTTTCCGCTGAGCATGTTCTATGAGGCCCTGTCCAAGAAGCTGAAGCACGTGATCGCCTCCACCAAGGGCATCACCGCGGACGGCGCCGAGCGGGCCGCCGCGTGAGCGACCGCCCGAACGACACTGCTCATAAGGGGAAGAACATGGTGGGGAACGGGTCTCTCAGTGGTGCGGTGATCGCGGTGGCCGGTGCGGGCGGACCCGCCGGGCACGCCGCGCTGGTCCGGCTCGCCGAGGCGGGCGCGATCGTCGTCGGCGCCGACAACAATCCCGAGCGCCTGGCGGAGGCCGTGGACGCGGCCCGCTACGCGGGCGGCGGCGCCACGGTCACGGGTGAGACGGTCGACCTGCTCGACCTGGACTCCACCAGCGCCTGGGCCGACCGCACCGAGAAGGAGTTCGGCCGCATCGACGGCCTGGTCCACCTCGTCGGCGGCTGGCGCGGCAGCGCCACCTTCGCCGAGACCGACCTCGCCGACTGGGACCTGCTGGAGAAGCTGCTGGTCCGCACGGTCCAGAACACCTCCCTGGCGTTCTACGACGTCCTGCAGCGCAGCGACCGCGGCCGCTACCTGCTGATCAGCGCCGCCGGCGCGTCGAAGCCCACCGCCGGCAACGCGGCGTACTCCGCCGCCAAGGCGGCGGCGGAGGCCTGGACGCTCGCCATGGCGGACGGCTTCCGCAAGGCGGGGGGCGAGGCGGGGCCGCGCTCGGCTGCTGCCATCCTGGTCGTGAAGGCGCTGGTGCACGACGCGATGCGCGCCGAACGCCCCAACGCGAAGTTCGCGGGCTTCACGGACGTCAAGGACCTGGCCGAGGCCATCGAGGGCGTCTGGAGCAAGTCCGCCGCCGAAGTGAACGGAAACCGTCTGTGGCTGACCGAGAAGCCGTGAACCCTCCCAGGACCGACGCGCGTCGTCATCACGACCCCGAGGTCCGCGGTTTCGCCAGTGACAACTACGCCGGAGTCCACCCGGAGGTGCTCGCCGCCGTCGCTCTGGCCAACGGCGGCCACCAGGTGGCGTACGGCGAGGACGACTACACCGAGAACCTCCAGCGGATCGTCCGCGGCCACTTCGGCCCCACGGCGGAGGCCTTCCCGGTCTTCAACGGCACCGGCGCGAACGTCGTCGCGCTCCAGGCGGTCACCGACCGCTGGGGCGCGGTGATCTGCGCCGAGAGCGCGCACATCAACGTCGACGAGGGCGGCGCCCCCGAGCGCATGGGCGGTCTGAAGCTGCTCACCGTGCCCACGCCCGACGGCAAGCTCACGCCCGAGCTGATCGACCGGCAGGCCTTCGGCTGGGAGGACGAGCACCGTGCCATGCCGCAGGTCGTGTCGATCACCCAGAGCACGGAGCTGGGCACGCTCTACACCCCGGGCGAGATCCGCGCGATCTGCGAGCACGCCCACGCGCACGGCATGAAGGTGCACCTGGACGGTTCCCGGATAGCCAACGCCGCCGCGTCCCTCGACGTGCCGATGCGGACCTTCACCAACGCGGTCGGCGTGGACATCCTCTCGCTGGGCGGCACGAAGAACGGCGCCCTGTTCGGCGAGGCGGTCGTGGTCATCAACCAGGACGCGGTCTCGCACATGAAGCACATCCGGAAGATGAGCATGCAGCTCGCCTCCAAGATGCGCTTCGTGTCGGTGCAGCTCGAGGCGCTGCTCGCCAAGGACCTGTGGCTGCGCAACGCCCGCCACGCCAACGAGATGGCCCAGCGGCTGGCCGAGGGCGTCCGGGCAGTCCACGGAGTGGAGATCCTCTACCCGGTGCAGGCCAACGGCGTCTTCGCCAGGCTGCCGCACGAGGTGAGCGTGCGCCTGCAGAAGCGGTTCCGCTTCTACTTCTGGGACGAGGCCGCCGGCGATGTGCGCTGGATGTGCTCCTTCGACACCACGGAGGAGGACGTCGACCTCTTCGTGGCCGCGCTCAAGGAGGAGATGGCGCGCTAGCCTCCATTTATGCATAGGTATGCGGTCACCTGAAAAGTCATTGACTGTCGGGTGATCGCATACCTATGCTCTGCGGGCATGGAGCTGATCCAGGACACCCCCGACCTCTCCGCCTACCTGGCTGCTGACGAGGTCATCGACCATCACCATCCGGTCGTGCGGGCGACGGCCGCCCGTATCGCCGAGGATGTCGCGGACTCGTATGCCTATGCACAGGTCGCGTATGAGTTCGTACGCGACACCGTCCCGCACTCCGCCGACGCGGACGACCCGCGCGTGACCTGGCGCGCCTCCGACGTGCTGGCGCTGCGCACGGGCATCTGCCACGCCAAGGCACACGCCCTCGCGGCCCTGCTGCGCGCCGAGGACATTCCGACGGCGCTGTGCTACCAGCGGCTGACGCACGACGACGGCGGCGGCCATGTCCTGCACGGCCTGGTGGCCGTGCGCTTCCACGGCGCCTGGCACCGGCAGGACCCGCGCGGCAACAAGCCCGGTGTGGACGCCCGGTTCTCCCTGAACGGCGAGCGGCTGGCCTGGATCCCGGACCCCGCGTCCCACGAGATGGACTACCCGGTCCTGTACGCCGAACCCCATCCGGCCGTCGTCGCCGCGCTGAAGGCGGCCACGGACCGGCCGCACCTGTGGCGCACACTGCCCGACAGCCTTCAGGACGACACGGCCCGTAGTGAACTCTTCTGAGTGCCGCGGACGTTCGGGCCGCGACGGGTCAGAGTGCCTCGGCCGCCCGCAGCTGCTCCAGCGTCGGCGCCGAACCGCCCAGGTGGGCCGGCATCCACCAGGAGTCCTCGGAGCCCTTGGGGCGCGCGGGGTAGGCGCGCTGGGCGGCTTCCAGCAGCTCCTGCACGCGCTCGCGCAGACGGCGGGTGATGGCGCCCGCGTACTGGTCGCGCGGAGCCTCGACCGGCTCGCCGACCCGGATGGTGATCGGGGTGTGGCTGCGCCGGAAGTTGCGCGGCTGCCCCTTGGTCCACAGCCGCTGGGTGCCCCACACCGCCATCGGGACGAGCGGCACGCCCGCTTCCTGGGCGAGGCGGGCGGCGCCCGACTTGAAGCTCTTCAGCGTGAACGACTGCGAGATCGTGGCCTCCGGGAACACCCCGATGACCTCTCCCGAGCGCAGCGAGTCCAGGGCGTGCTCGTACGCCGCCTCACCCTGCCCGCGGTCCACCGGGATGTGCTTCATCCCGCGCATCAGCGGGCCGGACACCTTGTGCCGGAACACGGACTCCTTCGCCATGAAACGCACCAGGCGCTTCTGCGGCAGGGCGGCCAGGCCGTTGAAGATGAAGTCCAGGTAGCTGATGTGATTGCTCACCAGCACCGCACCGCCCGAGCGCGGGATGTTCTCCGACCCCTGGCAGTCGATCTTCAGGTCCCAGGCCTTGAACAGCGTCTTGGCGAAACCGATGACGGGACGGTAGACCAGCTCTGCCATGGGCGGGGTGGGCCCTTTCTGCTCTGCTCGGGAAAGGGGCTCCCGGCGGGAAAGTTACGCAGCCGTAGGTTTACGGCGTCTCGCAGATCGTGCCCGAAGAACGGACGGACAGCCAGTCCTGGTGCCCGGACACGGCGAGATCCTCGTCACTACGGACGTACCGTCACCCTCTTCAGCAGCAGGTACATCTCGCACCCCAGGCAGTGGCCGAACGCGGCGTTGAGGAAGGCCGCCGCGAGCGCCGCCCCGGTCGCCCCGAGCCCCAGCCAGGCGGGGCCCACCGTGAGGCCCACCAGACCGAGCCCCGCGAAGACCAGCCCCACGGCCTGTGCGAACCGCGGCGGTTCGGGCGCCTCGAACTCCGCCGGCGGCCCGAGCCGCGGCCGCACCAGCGTCCGGAACAGCACGCCGTACGGCGACCGTCCGACCCCGGCGGCCGCCCCGAGCGTGAACGCCACGGTCTGCCAGGCCAGTATCCAGGGGCTTCGCGTGATCAGCGCCACGGCCAGCACCACGGTCGTCACGGCCGCACCGAAGCGCGGACCTCTCGCGTCGATGTCCATGAACGAAGCATTCCGCAACGGCGGTCCCACCGGGAGGCGGGAATCTTTGCGGTCTCGTGAACGCTTGTGCCGATGATGACCGGACTGATGGTGTGCGTGGCGGTGCTCGTCGTGGCGAGCGCCTACGGAGTGCTGCACAGGCGGCGGAGCGGGAGAGTACGGGTGCGCGGGCGGGACGACGGCAGACGGCTCGGTGCGGCTGAACTGGGCGGCGAACTCGGCGCGCGGGCAACGCTGGTGCAGTTCTCCAGCGCCTTCTGCGCCCCCTGTCGGGCGACCCGGCGCGTCCTCGGCGAGGTCGCGGAGATGGTGCCGGGCGTCACCCACGTCGAGATCGACGCCGAGGCCCGCCTGGACCTCGTACGGGCGCTGGACATCCTCAAGACGCCAACCGTCCTGGTGCTGGACGCCGAGGGGCGAGTGGTCCGGCGCGCCGCCGGGCAGCCGCGCAGGGCCGATGTGATCGCGGCACTCGGGGAGGCGGTGTGAGGCGCCCTGAGGCCGGGTGAGCCTTCTCCCGGATCGCGGACCGAACTTGACTGTGTGTGCCATCTGTCGTCAGCCTGACCCTGTGCCGACCGAACCCCTTCTCTTCGGGCGGGTCCACATCGACCTGGCCCGCACCGCGAGCGCGCGCTGTCCGGGCTGTTGACCAGCCCAGGCCCTGCCCGAACCCCCTCGCAGAAGGACGACTCCGTGACGGCCACTCCTGAACTCGGCGCCTATCAGCTCGCCTCTCCCGATCTGCTGCGCTCCACCTTCCGCAGGCACGCCGCCGGTGTGGCGGTGATCACCGCGCGTGGTGCCGCGGGACCGGTCGGCTTCACCGCCACCTCCCTCACCTCCGTCTCCGCCGAGCCGCCGCTCGTCTCCTTCGGCATCGGCACCGGCGCCTCGAGCTGGCCCGCCGTGGCGACGTCCGAGCACGTCGGCATCCACATACTCGGTGAGCACCAGAGCGACCTGGCGGCCACCTTCGCCCGCAGCGGGGCCGACCGGTTCGGCGCGCCCACGGCCTGGCGCGAGGGCCCGGAGGGCGTACCCGTGCTCGACGACGTGCTCGCCTGGCTGGTCTGCCGCGTGGTCGGCCGGGTCCCGGCCGGCGACCACCGGATCGTGCTGGCCGAGGTGGTCCTCGGTGACTCCACGGGCGCCGGCCGCCCGCTCCTCTACCACCAGGGCCGCTTCAACGGTTTGCGGGATTGAGCACACCGCCGCGGTCCTGCGGCGACGTCGAATTCCGGTTACGCTGCGTTGCGAAGGTCACAGTTCAAAGCGCTTGCTTAGCGGGCAGGAACTGGGTGTACTGACGAGTAATATTTCGGTCGGAGCGCGCGGACGCCCCGACCGGAATCGGCCGCTTGAGGCGCCTATGCTGCCTCCAAGAGGCAGCCCGGAAATGACGATGCAGTAGGAGAGCCGGCGTGAGCTTGAGGATCGTTGTCACTGTGAAGTACGTGCCCGACGCCACTGGCGACCGGCACTTCGCCGATGACCTGACCGTCGACCGCGACGACGTTGACGGTCTGCTCTCCGAGCTGGACGAGTACGCGGTCGAGCAGGCGCTGCAGATCGCGGAGGACGCGGACGACGCCGAGGTCACCGTGCTGACCATCGGCCCCGAGGACGCCAAGGACGCGCTCCGCAAGGCCCTGTCGATGGGTGCCGACAAGGCCATCCACGTCGAGGACGACGACCTGCACGGCACCGACGCCATCGGCACCTCGCTGGTGCTGGCCAAGGCCATCGAGAAGGCCGGTTACGACCTGGTGATCTCCGGCATGGCCTCCACCGACGGCACCATGGGTGTCGTACCGGCGCTGGTCGCCGAGCGTCTCGGCGTCCCGCAGGTCACCCTGCTCTCCGAGGTCTCGGTCGAGGACGGCACGGTCAAGGGCCGCCGCGACGGCGACGCCGCCAGCGAGCAGCTCGAGGCCTCCCTGCCGGCCGTCGTGTCCGTCACCGACCAGTCGGGCGAGGCGCGCTACCCGTCCTTCAAGGGCATCATGGCGGCCAAGAAGAAGCCGGTGGAGTCCTGGGACCTGTCCGACCTGGACATCGAGGCCGAGGAAGTCGGTCTGGAGGGTGCCTGGACCAAGGTCGAGGCCGTGGCCGAGCGTCCGGCCCGCACGGCCGGCACCATCGTCAAGGACGAGGGCGAGGGCGGCAAGCAGCTCGCCGAGTTCCTCGCGAGCCAGAAGTTCATCTAAGGGCTCGCGCCCCGCTGACCGCCCCTCAACTTCGTTACGCAGGAGAGCAATCCCATGGCTGAAGTCCTCGTCTACGTCGACCACGTGGACGGTGCCGTCCGCAAGCCGACCCTCGAGCTGCTGACCCTGGCCCGCCGTATCGGCGAGCCCGTCGCCGTCGCGCTGGGCAACGGGGCCGCCGACACCGCCGCCACGCTCGCCGAGCACGGCGCGGTGAAGGTCCTCACCCACGACGCGTCCGAGTACGCCGACTACCTGGTCGTGCCGAAGGTGGACGCCCTGCAGGCCGCCCACGAGGCCGTCTCCCCGGCCGCCGTGCTGGTCCCGTCCTCCGCCGAGGGCAAGGAGATCGCCGCCCGTCTGGCGCTGCGCATCGGCTCCGGCATCATCACCGACGCCGTCGACCTCGAGGCCGGCGACGAGGGCCCGGTGGCCACCCAGTCGGTGTTCGCCGCGTCCTTCACCACCAGGTCCCGTGTCAGCAAGGGCACCCCGGTCATCACGGTCAAGCCGAACTCGGCCGCCGTGGAGGCCGCCCCGGCCGCCGGCGCGGTCGAGGCCCTGAGCGTGTCCTTCTCCGAGAAGGCCACCGGCACCAAGGTCACCGGCCGTACGCCGCGTGAGTCGACGGGCCGCCCGGAGCTGACCGAGGCCGCGATCGTGGTCTCCGGTGGGCGTGGCGTCAACGGCGCCGAGAACTTCTCGATCATCGAGGCGCTCGCCGACTCCCTCGGTGCGGCCGTCGGCGCCTCGCGCGCCGCGGTGGACGCGGGCTGGTACCCGCACACCAACCAGGTCGGCCAGACCGGCAAGTCGGTCTCGCCGCAGCTCTACATCGCCAACGGCATCTCCGGTGCGATCCAGCACCGCGCCGGCATGCAGACCTCGAAGACGATCGTGGCCGTCAACAAGGACGCCGAGGCCCCGATCTTCGACCTGGTCGACTACGGCGTGGTCGGCGACCTCTTCGACGTCGTCCCGCAGCTGACCGACGAGGTCAAGGCCCGCAAGGGCTGAGTTCCCCCTCGCTCCACGAGGCCCCCGTGACCGCGCCGGTCACGGGGGCCTCGGCGCATGCTGGACACAGCCGGACCGGTGCCGGCCGGCCTCGCGGGGGTGTTGACCGGCGGGAAGCACCCCGGATAACTTCGTTCAACGGATTGTTGATTCCGTAGAGCGGAAAATTGGAGGGTGTGGGATGGGTCAGCAGGAGAAGGTGGCCACGAGCCTCGCGGGTGCCGTCAGCGAGGAGATCAGCGCCTCCCTCGCGCCGGTCGACGCGGAGCTGGCGCGCCGCTACCCGGGCGACCCCGGCACCCGGCAGCCCGTCCACACGGTGTACGTACCCGGTGACGTCTTCGACGGCGGCACCATCCGCTCGTGGGGCGCGAGGGCCCTCGCGGCGCTCGACGAACACGCCCCCGACGCCGCCTCCTTCGCCGCGGTGCTGGGCCTGTCCGACGACCTCGCCGAGCCGGTGTACTCCCGCGTCCGCGCCAAGCTGGAGCGCGAGCCGGTGGAGGACCTGCGCGTCGACTTCGAGGACGGCTACGGCCCCCGCCCGGACGCCGAGGAGGACGGGGCCGCCGCGCGCGCGGCCCGTCTGATCGCCGAGGCGTACCGCGACGGCACGGCGGCCCCGTACATGGGCATCCGCATGAAGTGCATGGAGGCCGCGGTGCGCGACCGGGGCATCCGCACCCTCGACGTCTTCCTCACCGGGCTGATGGAGGCCGGCGGACTTCCCGGCGGCCTCGTGCTGACCCTGCCGAAGGTGACGTACGCCGAGCAGGTCGGCGCGTTCGCACGGCTGCTGGAGGCCTTCGAGAAGGCCCACGGACTGGCGGCCGGCCGGCTCGGCTTCGAGATCCAGATCGAGACCAGCCAGGCCATCCTCGGCGCCGACGGCACCGCCACCGTCGCCCGGATGATCCAGGCCGCCGGGGGCCGCGCCACCGGACTGCACTACGGCACCTTCGACTACAGCGCCTGCCTCGGAGTCTCCGCCGCCCACCAGGCGAGCGACCACCCCGCCGCCGACCACGCCAAGGCGGTGATGCAGGTCGCGGCCGCGGGCACCGGCGTGCGTGTCTCGGACGGCTCCACCAACGTCCTCCCGGTCGGCCCGGCCGAGAAGGTCCACGACGCCTGGCGCCTGCACTACGGCCTCACCCGCCGCGCCCTGGCCCGCGCCTACTACCAGGGCTGGGACATGCACCCCGGCCACATCCCGACCCGTTACGCCGCCGTCTTCGCGTTCTACCGCGAGGGCTTCGAGCAGGCCGCGGGCCGCCTCGCTCGCTACGCCAACCGGGCCGGCGGCGACGTCATGGACGAGCCGGCCACCGCCAAGGCCCTCAGCGGCTATCTGCTGCGCGGCCTGGACTGCGGGGCCCTCGACATCGCCGAGGTGGCCCGGCTGAGCGGACTGACCCGCGCCGACCTGGAGGGCTTCGCGGCACCCCGCCGCGGCGACCTGACGGCCTCCGCCACATGACGGGAGCCGCATGACGGGGCCCCGCGCCGGCCGAGCCGCGCGTGCGGCTCAGCCGGCGGGCGGCAGCTCGCCCGAGCCGCGGGTGATCAGCCGGGTCGGCAGCTCGATGCGCTCCGGCGCGACGAGGGTGCCGTCCAGCTGGCGGAAGAGGCGCTCGGCGGCGGTCCGGCCGAGCGCGGCCGCGTCCTGGGCGACGACCGTGACGCCCGGCTGGAGCAGGTCGGCCAGTTCGATGTCGTCGAAGCCGACGAGGGCGACCGGACGGGGCCGGCCGGCGAGGACCCGGATCACGGTGACCGTCACGCGGTTGTTGCCGGTGAAGATCGCGGTGACGGGGGAGGGGCCGGAGAGCATCTCCTCGGCCGCCCGGCGCACCCGCTCCGGATCCGTCGCGCCGAGGGACATCCAGGCGTCCTCGACCGGTATCCCGGCGTCCTCCATGGCGGCCCGGTAGCCGCGCAGCCGCTCCGCCGCGGTGTGGATGCGGGGCATGTCGCCGATGAAGCCGATCCGGCGGTGGCCGTGCGCGATCAGATGGGCCACGCCGTCACGGGCGCCCCCGTGGTTGTCGGACAGGACGACGTCGGCGTCGATCTTCCCGGCGGGCCGGTCCACGAACACGGTGGCCACGCCCGCCCGCAGCTCCGGCTCCAGATAGCGGTGGTCGTCGCCGGCCGGAATGATCACCAGGCCGTCCACCCGCCGCGCGCACAGCGCCAGCGCCAATTCCTGCTCACGCTCCGGGTCCTCCGCGCTGGAGCCGTTGATCAGCAGGGCGCCGTGGGCGCGGGCCACCTCCTCGACCGCGCGGCTGAGGGGGCCGTAGAAGGGGTCCGCGAGATCCTCCAGGATCAGGCCGATGCTGGCGGTCCGGCCCTTGCGCAGCACCCGCGCGCTGTCGTTGCGGCGGAAGCCGAGTGCCTCGATCGCCTCCTGCACCCGGCGTTCGGTGTCCGGGGTGACCCCGGGCTCGCCGTTGACCACCCGGGACACCGTCTTCAGGCCCACCCCGGCCCGGGCCGCCACGTCCTTCATCGTCGGGCGGTTGCCGTAACGGTTCCCGGTGAGGCGGTCTGCGCGGCGGGTGGTCTCGGGCACGATGCGGTGTCCTGTTCCTGTGTCCGTGGATTTCCGGGAAGGGCGTCTGCGGCGTTCGAAGATTCGTATGAGGATGTGGCGTCGAGCATAGAGCCTGGACAACGTTGTCAGATGCACGAGAGACTGTTCATCGCTGTCTCCGGCCTGCGCCCCCACCGCCTGACCGGCCGCGTCTGTTTGGTTTTCGAGCATCAACGGGGAGATCTGACTCTGATGTACACCGACCTCGTGGCGGCCCTCGACATCGGCGGCACCAAGATCGCCGGCGCGCTGGTGGACGGTCACGGACGGATCCAGGCCCGTGCCCAGCGCGCGACCCCCGCCCGGCAGGACGGAGAAACGGTCATGCGGGCCGTCGAGGGAGTGCTCGGCGATCTCACCGGCTCACCTCTGTGGGGACGGGCCGGCTCGGTCGGCATCGGCAGCGCGGGTCCGGTGGACGCCTCGGCGGGCACCGTGAGCCCGGTGAACGTTCCGGGCTGGCGTGACTTCCCGCTGGTCGATCGGGTGCGCGCGGCCACCGGCGGGCTGCCGGTGGAGCTGATCGGCGACGGGGTGGCCATCACCGCGGCGGAGCACTGGCAGGGGGCCGCCCGCGGCCACGACAACGCGCTGTGCATGGTGGTCTCGACGGGCGTCGGCGGCGGCCTGGTGCTGGGCGGCCGGCTGCATCCGGGTCCGACCGGCAACGCCGGGCACATCGGGCACATCAGCGTCGACCTCGACGGCGACCCGTGCCCGTGCGGCGCCCGCGGCTGCGTCGAGCGCATCGCCAGCGGCCCCAACATCGCCCGCCGGGCCCTGGAGCGTGGCTGGCGGCCGGGCCCCGACGGGGACGCCTCCGCCGCGGCGGTGGCCGCCGCGGCCCGTGCCGGCGATCCGGTGGCCGTGGCCTCCTTCGAGCGGGCCGCGCAGGCCCTGGCCGCCGGGATCGCGGCCACCGCGACCCTGGTGGAGATCGACATCGCCGTGATCGGCGGGGGCGTCGGCAAGGCCGGTGACATCCTCTTCACGCCTCTGCGCAAGGCGCTCACCGACTACGCGACCCTCTCGTTCGTCCGGCGGCTGACGGTCAGCCCGGCCCAGATGGGCACGGACGCCGGACTGGTGGGCGCCGCCGCGGCCGCCCTGTCCCGCCGTCCGGACGCGACGGCGGCGGGGGTCTGAGCGTCCGGACGACGGCGTTCACGGCCCCGGTGCCGGGCCGCCGCCGGTCCGTCGGGGGCGAATCCGCGTCATCCGCGTGACCCTCCGGAGGGTTCGGCAGTTGATCAGGGCATGAAGAAGCGCAGCATGCTGGCCATCGCCTCCCTCGCCACCGGATTCGTCGTGGCCGCCGTCACCCCGTCCCACGCGGCGGACCAGAGGCCCGTCCGCGACCTCAAGCTCTCCAACACGCTCGGCGACGTCGACCACCTGGTCAGCGAGGCGACCCTCGCCGTGGCGGAGAACGCCCGGGGCGACAAGTAGACCCTGGTCCCCGGTGAAAGTGCCGGTGTCACCCTCACGGGCGGCACCGGCACTGGCGTATGCGCGCCCTCAACTGGACGTGGTTTCCGTGGCAGGGTGGAGCGGGCAAGCCACAGGGGGCCAACAGAAGAGGGGGAGTCCGTGACCGTCGTCTGGATCAACGGCGCGTTCGGTGCGGGGAAGACCACGACCGCACGGGAACTGATCGAACTGATCCCGAACAGCACGCTCTTCGACCCCGAGGTCATCGGCGCGGCACTCCCGCACCTGCTGCCGCCCAAACGCCTCGCCGAGGTCGGCGACTTCCAGGACCTGCCGATCTGGCGCCGGCTCGTGATCGACACGGCGGCCGCGATGCTGGCGGAGCTGGGCGGCACGCTCGTCGTTCCCATGACCCTGCTGCGCCAGGAGTACCGCGACGAGATCTTCGGCGGTCTCGCCGCCCGCCGGATCCCCGTACGGCATCTGCTGCTCACCCCGGCCGAAACGATCCTGCGGGAGCGCATCGCCGGACGCGGGTTCCCGCCGGACCCGCCGGACGGCGAGATACGGCAGCGGCAGTGGGCGTACGACCACCTAGAGCCCTACCGTGCCGCCCTCGCCTCCTGGCTCACCGCGGACGCCCACCTCGTGGACTCCAGCGGCCTCACCCCGTACGAGACCGCCGTCCGCATCGCCGACGCCGTGGGCAGCGGTGCCGCACGGCCCGTCGACATCGTGCAGACCCCGGAGCCCACCGCCGAGACCCTCGCCGCCGGTGTGCTGCTCTTCGACGAGCAGGACCGGGTGCTGCTCGTCGACCCCACCTACAAGCCCGGCTGGGAGTTCCCCGGCGGTGTGGTCGAGCGTGGTGAGGCTCCCGCCCGGGCCGGGATGCGCGAGGTGGCCGAGGAGACCGGGATAAGGCTGCGGGAGGTGCCCCGGCTGCTGGTCGTGGACTGGGAACGGCCGGCGCCGCCCGGCTACGGCGGACTGCGCCTGCTCTTCGACGGGGGCACGCTGGACTCCGCCGAGGCGGCGCGGGTGCTGCTGCCCGGACCGGAGCTGCGCGGCTGGCGCTTCGCGACCGAGCAGGAGGCCGCGGGCATGCTGCCGCCGGTGCGCTACGAGCGGCTGCGCTGGGCACTCAGGGCCCGGGAGCGGGGCGCCGCCCTGTATCTGGAGGCCGGCGTACCGGTCGTGGGCCGGGCGGCCTGACGGCTCCTCGCCGCCCTGCCGCCCTTGCCGTCAGCCGGTGGACGGCCCGCCGTCGGCCGCTCTCCTCAGGGCGGCCGACGCATCGCCCTGCACCGGTTCACCGTGCCCGAAGCAGGCCAGTTCGGCATCGAGCGCGGCCAACCGGTGCAGGGACCGCATCAGCTGAGGGCGGTCGAGGTTGAACACGCCCGGCATGACCGATCCGTCGACCGGCGAGGCGGCCACCGTGTCGCCCGTGAACAGCACACCCTCGTCGGGGACGAACAGGGCGATGCTGCCGTCCGTGTGCCCGGGGACATGGAGCACCCGCGCGCCGCCGCCGAAGCCGAGCACCGCGCCGTCGGACAACGGCGTGACGTGCCGGGGCCGCTCCGGCTCGCCCTCCGGCAGGTGCCGTGCCGCCTCCGCGTGGACGGGCAGCTCCCAGTCCTCGAACCGCGGGGGCGGACCCGGGCGTTCACCGAGCACGAACGGCGCGTCCAGCTCGTGCGCGAGCACCTCGGCACCGCTCAGCGCGGCGAACTCACCCGCCCCGCCCGCGTGGTCCGGGTGGAAGTGGGTCAGCACGATCCGCCGCACGTCCCCGGGGGTGCGGCCCAGCGCCGTGATGGCAGCGGCGATCGCGCGGCCCGAACCGATCACCCCCGCGTCGATCAGCGACAGCTCGTCGCCGTCGCGCCAGAGATAGGCCTGGCCGACCGGGAAGCGCAGCAGATGCAGGCGGGGGAGCAGTTCGAGCACGTCCATCCGCCGAACGTAGGCGGCGCCCCCGCCCGGTGGCGAGGGCGCTCTGCTCCGGGCAGAAGGGTTCAGCCCGCCGCGTAGTTGGTCAGGAACAGTGCCTCGGCGACCGACAGCCGCTCCAGCTCCTCGGGGGACACGCTCTCGTTGACGGCGTGGATCTGGGCCTCGGGCTCGCTCAGGCCGATCAGCAGGATCTCCGCCTGCGGGTAGAGGCCGGCGAGGGTGTTGCACAGCGGGATGGAGCCGCCCTGGCCGGCGTAGCTCATCGTCTCGCCCGGGTAGGCGACGGCCATCGCGTCGGCCATCGCCTGGTAGGCCGGGCTGGAGGTGTCGGCGCGGAAGGCCTGGCCCTGGCCGATCTGCTCGGTGCTGACCCGGGCGCCCCACGGGGTGTGCGCCTCGATGTGCGCCTGCAGCAGCTTGGTCGCCTCGGCCGCGTCCACGCCCGGCGGCACCCGCAGGCTGATCAGCGCCCGGGCGCCGGCCTGCACCGACGGGGTGGCGCCCACGACCGGCGGGCAGTCGATGCCGAGGACGGTGACCGCGGGGCGGGCCCAGATGCGGTCAGCCACCGAGCCGTCACCGATCAGGCCGACGCCGTCCAGCACCCTGGCGTCCTTGCGGAACTGCTCCTCGGTGTACTCGAGGCCGTCCCACCGAGCGCCGGAGTCGAGCCCGTCGACCGTGGTCGAGCCGTCCTCGGCACGCAGCGAGTCCAGGACCCGGATCAGGGCGCCGAGCGCGTCCGGGGCGGCACCGCCGAACTGGCCCGAGTGCAGGTTGCCGGCGAGGGTGTCGACCTGGACCCGGAGCAGGGTCATGCCCCGCAGGGTGGTGGTGACCGTGGGCAGGCCGACCCGGAAGTTGCCGGCGTCGCCGATCACGATCGTGTCCGCGCGCAGCAGTTCGGGGTGCTGCTCGGCGTACCGCTCCAGGCCGCCCGTGCCCTGCTCCTCCGAACCCTCGACGATCACCTTGACGTTCACCGGGACGCCGCCGTTGGCCTTGAGCGCGCGCAGCGCGAGCAGGTGCATGATCACACCGCCCTTGCAGTCGGCGCTGCCACGGCCGTACCAGCGGCCGTCCCGCTCGGTCAGCTCGAACGGCGGGGTGGTCCAGCCGGCCTCGTCCAGCGGCGGCTGGACGTCGTAGTGGGCGTAGAGCAGAACCGTTTTTGCACCCTTCGGGCCCGGCAGGAAGCCGTACACCGACTGGGTCCCGTCCGGGGTGTCCAGCAGCGCCACGTCCACGAATCCCTCGGCGCGCAGCGCGTCCGCGACCCAGTTCGCGGCGCCCTCGCTCTCACTCCTCGGGAACTGCGCGAAGTCGGCCACCGACTTGAAGGCGACCAGTTCGGCCAGCTCCGCCTTGGCCCTGGGCAGCAGCGAGGCGACGGTCTCGGCGACCGGATTCGACGACATGGGCACGCTCCTCGTGGGTGCGACGTTGTACCGGGTGAGTACACCGATCCTCCCACAGCGGTCCGTCGTGATCGTCGCCGTAGGATGCGGGGGACAGGTGCGGCAGCGGCTTGATCGGAGCAGTAGACCATCGTGAGCGGCGAGAACTCTTCGGCGGACGACGTGCAGCGGGTATGGGACGTCGTCGTGGTGGGCGCGGGACCCGCGGGGGCCTCGGCGGCCTACGCGGCGGCGGTCGCGGGGCGGCGCGTGCTGTTGCTGGAGAAAGCCGAGCTGCCGCGCTACAAGACGTGCGGCGGCGGCATCATCGGCCCGTCCCGGGACGCGCTGCCGCCCGGCTTCGAGCTGCCGTTCAAGGACCGCGTGCACGCGGTGACCTTCTCCCACAACGGCCGCTTCACCCGCACCCGCCGCTCCCGGCAGATGCTGTTCGGGCTGATCAACCGGCCCGAGTTCGACGCGCAACTGGTCGAGCACGCGCAGAAGGCGGGCGCCGAGCTGCGCACCGGCGTCGCCGTCCAGCGGGTCGAGCAGCACGGCTCGACCGTGCCCGACCGGCGCACCGTCGCCGTGGTGCTGCAGGGCGGGGAGACCGTGCTGGCCCGCGCGGTCGTCGGCGCCGACGGCAGCGCCAGCCGCATAGGCGCGCACGTCGGCGTGAAGCTGGACCAGGTCGACCTCGGCCTGGAGGCGGAGATCCCGGTCCCGGAGACGGTCGCCGAGGACTGGAAGGGCCGGGTGCTCATCGACTGGGGCCCCATGCCGGGCAGTTACGGCTGGGTCTTCCCCAAGGGCGACACGCTGACGGTCGGTGTGATCTCGGCGCGCGGCGAGGGCGCCGCCACCAAGCGGTACCTGGAGGACTTCATCGCCCGGCTCGGGCTGGCCGGCTTCGAACCGAGCATCTCCTCCGGGCACCTCACGCGCTGCCGCGCCGACGACTCGCCGCTGTCCCGCGGCCGGGTGCTGGTCTGTGGTGACGCGGCGGGGCTGCTGGAGCCGTGGACCCGGGAGGGCATCTCCTTCGCGCTGCGCTCGGGCCGGCTGGCCGGGGAGTGGGCGGTCCGGATCGCCGAGGCGCACGACGCCGTGGACACCCGTCGCCAGGCGCTGAACTACGCGTTCGCGATCAAGGCGGGGCTCGGCATCGAGATGAGCGTGGGCAAGCGGATGCTGGCCGCGTTCGAGCGCCGTCCCGGCGTCTTCCACGCGGTCCTCACCGGCTTCCGTCCCGCGTGGAAGGCGTTCAAGGAGATCACGCAGGGCTCGACGTCCCTGGGTGAGCTGGTTCGCTCCCATCCGCTCGCCCAGCGCGCCCTGACCGCGTTCGACCGGAGCCGGGGCACGGCCGCCGCCGTGGCCGAGGAGGACACCGTCACCCCGTGACGGTGATCCGGAAGACGGGGTGGTCGCCGGCCGCCGCGAGGATCTCCTCGTCGGAGGACTCGGCGGTCACCCCCTGGAAGTACTGGTTGACCTCCCAGCCCCACTTCTCCAGGTAGGTCCGCAGGATCGGGAGCTTCTCGTCGTCGGGGAGCTCCACCGCGGTGAACGCGCGCACCTTGCGGCCCACCCGCAGCTCACCGCCGCCGGCGACCCGCATGTTGCGCACCCACTGGGAGTGGCCGCGCGCCGAGACGAGGTACCGCGCGCCCTCGTAGCTGTGCGGGTTGACCGGGATGCGCTGCATCTGGCCGCTCTTGCGGCCGCGCACGGACATCTCGGCGCTCCCGGCGAGGCTGACCCCGTGCCGTGCGAGCCAGCCGATGATCCCGTTGAGCCGGACGTTCAGCGGGCTGCCCTTGAGGTAGTACGGCGAAGAAGACGACGACATGGTGACCCCCACGGTTCGGGAGAGCGGTGCTCTCGGTCGACTCCAGTGTGGAGCAGACGGGTGCTCCACAGCAAGAGCAGTGCTCTCTTTTTTGTTCGGCGATCTCGTTTGTGTGCACTGCTCCGCCTTCGTGGCACACTGCTGCCATGAGCACCGCACAGGGCGCCCGAGCGCGAGCCAGGATCGAAGTGACCGCGGCCATCAAGGACGCGGCGCGCAGACAGCTCGCGGAAGAGGGAGCGGCCAGGCTCTCGCTGCGGGCCGTCGCCCGCGAACTGGGGATGGTGTCCTCCGCGCTGTACCGGTACTTCCCCAGCCGGGACGACCTGCTGACCGCGCTGATCATCGACGCCTACGACTCCCTCGGCGAGGCGGCCGAGGCCGCACACGCGGCGGTGCCCGGCGCTGACCCCGTGCGGCGCTGGACGGCGGTGTGCGAGGCGGTGCGCGGGTGGGCCCTCGCCCGTCCGCACGAGTACGCGCTGATCTACGGCTCGCCGGTGCCCGGGTACTCGGCCCCGCAGACCACTGTTCCGGCCGCCGCGCGCGTCGGGCTGCTCCTCATCGGCATCGTCCGCGACGCGCACGACACCAGCGGCCTCACCGGGCTGCCCCTGACCGCCGAACTGCGCCCCGAGGCCGAGCGGCTGGCGGCCGACCTCGCGCCCGGCCTGCCCGCCGAGGCGGCGGCTGCCCTGGTGGCGGCCTGGGCCGAACTCTTCGGTCTGGTCGGCTTCGAGGTGTTCGGGCAGTTCAACCGGGTGGTCGAGGACCGCGAAGCCTTCTTCCGCCACGCGGTGACGCGACTCGCCGCAAGCGTGGGCCTGACCGTCGGTCCTTGATAGGCGCAGGCGCACCGGCGGCCTCGCGGGCTGCGCCCCGTCCGGCGCGGGCGTGCGGTGGCGCGGCTCGCGAGGGCTTCCGACTCGTTCGTGCGGGCCGCCGGGTCGAGCCCGGCGGCCCGCAGGGCTGCCCCCCGGGCGCCCGGTCGGCGGTCAGGCGTACTCCCGGGGGAGTACGCCTGACCGCCACGTCCGGCTGACGGCTTCGGGCGTGATGGGCGTCTAGCGTGGCGGGCATGGAAGAGCAGCGCGGACCCGGTCCCTCGCACTGGTGGCGGTACGGGCCCGCGTGGTGGGGCCGGTCCGGGGATCCGGAGCCGCACCGGGCCCGCCTGCCGTGGCGCTCGACCGCCCTGATCACCGTCTTCGTCCTCGTCGGCACGAACTTCGGCGCGCACGGACAGCCGCAGCGCGTACCGCTGGACGGGTACGCGCGCGTGCTGCTGCTCGTGGCCTCGGTCCTGCTGCTGTGGCGGCAGCGCCGTCCGGTGGCCGTCGCCTTCGGCACGGCCGCGGCGGTCCTGCTCTACACCGGCGCCGGCTACCCCTACGGCCCCATTCTCCTGACCGTCGTGGTCGGCTGTTTCAGCGCCGTCGCCGCCGGGCACCGGCGGGCCGCCTGGGCGGCCCTCGGCCTGCTGTGGGCGGGGCACGCGCTGATCACGCTCTGGCTCTACCGCCGGCTGCCGCCCGCGGGCGACGGTGTGGGGGGCGTGGGCCAGGAGATCGTCGTCGCCACCTGGGTGCTGGCCGTCGCCGCGGTGTGCGAACTGGCGCGGGTGCGGCGCGAGCAGTGGGCACGCGAACGCGCGGAGCGCGCCCAGGCCGTCCAGCGGCGCGCGGACGCGGAGCGGCTGCGGATCGCCCGCGAACTGCACGACGTGCTCGCGCACAGCATCTCCGTCATCAACGTCCAGGCCGGGGCCGGCCTCGCGCTGCTGGACAGTGATCCCGAGCAGGCCCGCGCCGCGCTCACCACCATCAAGGCGGCCAGCAAGGAGGCGCTCGGCGAGGTGCGCCAGGTCCTCGACACCCTGAGGGCCCCGGGCGCCGCCCCGCGCGCCCCCGCCCCGGGTCTCGACCGGCTTCCGGAACTGGCCGAACAGGCGGCGGCCGCGGGCCTGAGCGTCGAGATCGAGGGCGAGCCGCCGCGACTGCCGCCCGGTGCCGACCTCGCGGCCTTCCGTATCGTGCAGGAGGCCCTGACCAACGTCGTACGGCACTCCGGCTCCCGGCGGGCCCGGGTGCGGTTCGAGCACGACGGCGGCGCACTGCGGCTGTGGGTCGACGACGACGGGCCGCCGACCGGAGCCGACGCCGGCGGCAGCGGCAACGGGCTGGCCGGCATGCGGGAGAGGGCGGCCGCGCTCGGTGGCACCATCGAGGCGGGCACCCGCCCCGACGGCGGATTCCGGGTGCTCGCCGTACTGCCGTCGCACACCGGGGAGGACCAGTGATCCGGGTAGTGCTCGCCGACGACCAGTCGCTCGTGCGGGCCGGTTTCAGGGCGCTGCTCGACGCACAACCGGACATCGAGGTGGCCGGCGAGGCGGCGGACGGCGAGGAGACCCTGCACCGGGTGCGCGAACTGCGGCCCGACGTCGTGCTGATGGACATCCGCATGCCCCTCCTGGACGGGCTCGCCGCGACCCGGCGCATCACCGGGGACACGGACCTGACCGAGGTGAAGGTGGTCATGCTCACCACCTTCGAACTGGACGAGTACGTCTTCGAGGCGATCCGCTCGGGCGCCTCCGGGTTCCTGGTGAAGGACACCGAGCCGGACGAACTGCTGCGCGCGGTGCGGGCGGTGGTCGAGGGCGACGCGCTGCTCTCCCCGGGTGTCACCCGCCGTCTCATCGCCGAGTTCGCGGCCCGCTCCAAGGAGCCCGCGGCCGCCGACGGCCTCGCCCGGCTCACCGAACGGGAACGGGAGGTGATGGCGCTGGTCGGCATCGGCCTGTCCAACGACGAGATCGCCCGCCGGCTGGTGGTCAGCCCGCTCACGGCCAAGACCCATGTGAGCCGCACCATGGTGAAACTGGGCGCCCGTGACCGCGCCCAACTCGTCGTCCTCGCCTATGAGTCGGGGCTGGTCCGGCCGGGCTGGCTGGGCTGAGGGCCCAGCCCCCGGAACACAGGCGGCGTGCGCCCGGCGGGAGACGACTCCCGCCGGGCGCACGCCTGGAGGCGTTCCCCCCGGGTCTTTCGGTCGGATCATGCCGGGCTGATCCGGCCTGATCCGAACGAGAGACCCTAGTCGCGGACCGCTACGCGTTCCGCTCGCGCCTCCTCCACGGTGGACCGGGCGACGACGATCGACGGCAGGCTCCGGCGGCCGCGCACTCCGGTGAGCGTCATCAGCAGCCCGGCCAGGGCGATGCCGGTGACCACCACGAAGCCCGGCCGGTAGCTGTCCAGGACGCCCTGCGGGGTGGCGGCGGCGGGCGCGGCCGCGGTCACCACGGCCGTCACGACCGCCAGGAAGATCGCGCCGCCCACCTGCACCGAGGTGTTCAGCAGCCCGGAGACCATGCCCTGTTCGTGGTCCTCGACCCCGTTGGTGGCCTGGATGTTGAGCGAGGGGAAGACCAGCGCGCAGGCCGCGCCGATCAGCAGCATCGACGGCAGGATCACGGCCGCGTACACCGGGTCCAGGTCGACGCGCAGGAACAGCGCGTACCCGGCCACCATCAGGGCGAAGCCGGTCGCGATCAGCCGCTGCGTGCCGAACCTGTCGACGATCGCGCCGACCTTCGTCGAGGAGATCGCCACCAGCGCGCCCGCCGGCAGGAAGGCGAGCGCGGTGTGCAGCGCCGACCAGCCGAGCAGTGACTGCATGTAGAGGGTCGTCAGGAACTGGAATCCCACGTAGGAGCCGAAGAAGGCCACCGCGCCGAGCTGGGCCCGGATCTGGCTGCCCGAGCGCAGCACACCGAGCCGGATCAGCGGGCTCGGCGAGCGCCGCTCGACGAGCACGAACGCGGACAGCAGGACGGCGACCGCCAGGAAGGACAGCAGCGTTCGGGCCGAGGCCCAGCCGGCCTCCGGTGCCTGGACCACGGTGAAGACCAGCAGCAGCATCGACGCGGTGCCGAGGACGGCGCCCGGGATGTCGTAGCCGCCGTGGTTCTCCTCGCGGGCGCTGCGGGGCAGCAGGCGGAGGCCGGCGAGGAGGGCGACCACCGCGACCGGCGCGGGCAGCAGCATGGTGAGGCGCCAACTGGCCTCGGTGAGCAGACCGGAGAGGACCAGGCCCATGGAGAACCCGGTGGCGGCGCAGGTGGTGTAGATGGAGAGCGCGCGGTTGCGCAGCGGCCCCTCGGGGAAGGTCGTGGTGATGATCGACAGGCCCGCCGGGGCCGTGAACGCCGCGCTCAGCCCCTTGACGAAGCGGCTGGCGATCAGCAGCGGGCCGGAGTCCACGAGGCCGCCGAGCAGCGAGGCCAGCGCGAAGACGCCGAGGGCCACCAGGAACACCCGGCGCCGGCCCAGCAGGTCGGCGGTGCGGCCGCCGAGCAGGAGCAGCCCGCCGTACCCCAGGATGTAGCCGCTGACGATCCATTGCAGCGTCGACGTGGACAGATGGAGATCGGCGCCGATGGACGGCAGTGCGACGCCGACCATGGACACGTCGAGCGCGTCCAGGAACATCGCGGCGCACAGCACCAGCAGGGTGCCCCACAGCCGGGGAGTCCAGCGTCCCTCGGTGGCGGGGGTGGTGAGCGGAGAGGTCATGCGGCGAGACTACATGCACGCGCATCGAATGCAAGCGCATTTAATTACGATGCAACAATCGCGATTCTCTGCTACGGTGCGCCCATGACGGGGAAGAACGCCGAGCACGCGCTCGTGGAGCAGTGGCGGGACATCCTGTCCCTGCATGCGCGCACCCAGTGCGAGCTGGACCGGGCCCTGCACGGACACGGCCTGTGCGCCAGTGACTTCGAGGTGCTCGACGTGCTCGCCGAGGGCGCGGCGGTGGACGGCGGCTGCGCCTACCGCGTGCAGGAGATCTCCGAGCGGGTCCATCTCAGCCAGAGCGCGCTGTCCCGCCTGATAGGCCGCCTGGAGAAGGACGGCCTGGTGTGCCGGGCCATGTGCGAGGAGGACCGGCGCGGGGTCCGCGTGGCCCTCACCGCGAAGGGGCGCGCGCTGCACGACGAGGTGCGGCCGGTGCAGCGCGCGGTGCTCGGCCGCATGCTGGCCGAGTCCGGCTGACGAGACGTCAGATCCCGGAGGTCTCCCGCCACAGCGCCGCGAGCGCGCGGTCGCCCGTCACGTCCGGCGCCGGCGCCCGGTTCCACAGCGCCAGGTACAACTGCTCGGCCGTTCCGGTCAGCTCGGCGTCCGCCTCTCCGTCCGCGTCCCGTGAGGTGACCGGCGGCTGGCCGGACAGCCGTACGGTCCACACGGCGTCCGTGCCCGCGTCCACCGCGCGCACCCGCAGCACACGCGGCCGCTCGGTGCGGACCCGGCTCCGCGCCCGGGCGTGGAAGCCGCGCAGCAGCTCGTCGACACCGTCCGCGGCGAATCCGGCGGCCACCTGGGACGCCGGCCCGCCGCGCGCCGCCTCCGCGTCGTAGCGGTGGACGGCCGTCTCGTGGGCCTGCCGGCGGGTCCAGAACGTCAGCGGCGACGGGCAGGGCGCCGGGTGGAAGGTCCAGCAGTCCAGGCCGGCCGGGGCGCCGGCCAGCGTCTCGACCAGCCGGCGGTGGCTGTCCCGGTACCAGGCCACCAGCTCGGCCCCGTCCAGGTCCGGGCCGTCGGGCAGCGGACGCGGGGTGGTGTGCCCCTCGGCGACGATCGCGGCGGCCCACCGGTGCACGGCCCCCGTGTGCCGCAGCAGGTCCCGCACCTGCCACCGCGGGCACGTCGGCACCTTGGCGTCCGTGCCCGCCAGCTCGGCGGCCGCGGCCAGCAGCCGGCCTTCCCGGTCCAGCGCATGAAGGAACTCGGCAGTCTCCATGGCGGCGAGTCTGCCCGATGGAGCGCGCTCGAGGAGACCGGTTTTCCCGGCCCGCGTGCCCGGCGCCCGCCCGGCGCCGCCGGTCTCAGCCGCTCGGCCTGCGCCGTGTCGCCGCCCCGATGACCGCGGCGACGGCGGCCAGGGCGGCCACGCTGGTGAGCGCGGTGGGCAGGGAGAACCAGTCGGCCATGAAACCGATCGCGGGCGGCCCGAGGAGCATGCCGCCGTAGCCCAGGGTGGAGGCGACGGCGACACCGGACGGCCCGGCCAGCGCGCCGGCCCGTTCCACCGCGACCGGGAAGAGGTTGGCGAGGCCGAGTCCGGTGACGGCGAAGCCGACCAGTGCCGCCCACACGGAGGGCGCGAGCGAGCCGACCAGCATGCCGGCGGCCGCGGTGGTGCCACCGGCGACCACGGTGCGGCCCCGCCCGAGGCGTTCCAGCAGGGCCGTCCCGGTCAGGCGCCCGATGGTCATGGCGAGCGCGAAGAGCGAGTAGCCGGCGGCAGCCGTACCGGCGGAGGCCGCGAGGTCCTGCTGGAGGTGCAGGGCGCCCCAGTCGGCCATGGCGCCCTCGCCGTAGGCGGTGCACAGGGCGATCAGGCCGAAGACGACGACCAGGACGCGGGTCCTGCCGTCCGGTCGCCGCGCACCGCTCCCGGGCTCCGGGTTCCCGCGCTCCGGCGGAACGGGTGCCTCGTGCCGCAGCAGGGTGCGTCCGGCGACCGCGGTGACCAGCAGTCCGAGCAGAGTGATGCCGAGCAGGTGCCGGGTGGGGGAGAGGGCGCCGGCCACCAGTCCGCCGAGGCCCGCGCCGACCATCCCGCCGAGGCTGAAGGCCGCGTGGAAACTGGGCATGACCGGTCTGCGCAGAGCGGCCACCAGGTCGACGGCGGCGCTGTTGAAAGCCACGTTGACCCCGCCGTAGGCCGCCCCGAAGAGCAGCAGGACGGCGCCCAGCGCCGGCGCCGAGTGGGTGAGCGGCGGCAGCGCGACGCTCAGGGCGAGGACGGTCATGCACACGAGGGTCACCGGGTGGCTGCCGTGGCGCCGGCACAGTCGGCCGGTCATGGTCATGGTGAGGACGGCGCCCGCGGAGACCCCGAGCAGGGCGAGCCCGAGGGTGCTGGCGGAGGCGTGCGTCTGTTCCTTGATGTCGGGGATGCGGACGACCCACCCGGCGAAGATGAAGCCGTCCAGGGCGAAGAAGGCCGTGATCGCGGCGCGGAGACGCGTGAGCCCGTGACCCGGCACGACGCTGTGCGTTCGGGTTTTGTTTATTTGCGGCACAAAGTCAGGCTAAAGGCGTCCGCCCGGCCGATGCAAGAGCCGACGGTTGCCTCGGGCATGTGCCGGGCGGGGCCGGTGGCGGCCTTGGCCGTGGTCCCGGACCGGCGATGCCGCCCCTGGCGTGGTGCGCGCGCCCTCGCGCCCGGCGTGGGCCGGAGGCCGCACGGCCCGGTGGGCCGGGCGGCTCCCGCGAAGTCCCCCTGAAGAGCGCGGACTTGCGGAAATGGGTGCATCTCGCCCGGGCGCTGGGGGCCGAGTTGAGGGGCATCACACGTCCGCACGGGCATCCGGGTCCCGGAAACCGGAGCGGATACAGGTGGGTTAATGCTTGCGCACCGGCTGGTTGCCGAGGGGTGAGCAAGTCATGATGGCCTCATGACGTTGGCCTCGCGCGCGCTCGCGCAACTGGCGACCTGGCCGGACCTGAGACGAGCCGTCCCGAGCTGTGGCACGGGAGAGGCGGTCGACTCGGCCGAGGGTGAGATCGTCCACTTCCACTCCGACCGGGACGTCGACCTGCGGCTGACCGACCGGGCCATCCGGCGGTTCGCCAAGGATCTGAAGGCCTCGGGCGCGGTCCGCATCGTGCCGGGCTCCCCGTGGGTCACCCTCCGGCTCGACGCGGCCAGCGACGTCGATCTGCTGCTGACCCTGGTGAGCGTGGCGCTGCAGGCCCGGCAGTCCTGGCCGGATCCGGAGGGGCGGGCGGTGTCCGGCTGCAACGACCAGCGTGGCGCCGGATTCGTGAAGGCCGACCGCAGCGGCTACTGAGCCCAGGCCGCCGGCCGGACCGCGCCGGCGACGCAGGATCCGGCGATCGGTCCGGCGCGCCCCGCGCCGGGCGTCACACCGCCAGGACCCGGATTCCCGCCTCCTCGAAGCGGTGCACGGTGTCCTGGGCGACCGCCGTGTCCGTCACGAGCGTGTCCACCTGCTCCGCCGCGCAGATCCGGGCGAAGGCGCGTCGGCCCAGCTTGCTGGAGTCGGCGGCCACGACCACCCGCTCGGCGCGTTCGCACAGCAGCCGGTTGATCGCCGCCTCCGCCTCGTCGTGCGCCGCCGCGCCGTGCGTGACGTCGAACGCGACCACGCCGAGCACCGCCACGTCCAGCGTGATCTGGCCCAGCACCCCGTCCGCGAGCGGGCCGATGAGCTCGTACGACTGCGGACGCGCGACCCCGCCGGTGACCACGATCTTGAACTGGGGCCGCACCGCCAGCTCGTTAGCGATGTTCAGCGCGTTGGTGACGACGGTCAGGGCGGGTGAGCCGGTGCCCAGGTCGCCGCGCACCGCGAGCGCGCGGGCCACTTCGGTGGTGGTCGTGCCGCCGGTCAGCCCCACCGCCTCGCCCGGCGCCACGAGCTCCGCCACCGCCTTGGCGATCCGCTGTTTCTCGGAGGCGCGGCGGGCCGTCTTGTAGCGCAACGGCAGCTCGTACGACACCCCGTGCACCACCGCCCCGCCCCGGGTGCGCACCAGCATCTGCTGCTCGGCGAGCTGGTCGAGGTCCCGGCGGATCGTGGCCGCCGACACCTCCAGCTCGGCCGCCGCCTCCTCGACCTCCAGACGGCCGCGCTCCACGAGCAGTTCCAGCAGCGCCTTCCAGCGGGCGTCCCGGGACATCCGCGGCCTCCGTTCTCCGTATCCCCGGCGACCCTAGCGCACCTGGCCCCGCGTCCAAATGCTTGATTGTGCTCGAAAGCCCGCTATATCTTGCAAGAACAATCAGCAAGGGGAGGGTGTGGCATGAGCCATGTCGAGGACGAGCTGAACAGTCAGCCCGAGTGCTGGATACGCGCGGCCGAGGAGGCGGGGCGGCACGCCGGGGCGCTGCCGGCGCCGGGCGAGCGGGTCGCGATCGTCGGATGCGGTACCTCGTACTTCATGGCGCAGGCGGTGGCCGCCCTGCGCGAGACCGCCGGGCAGGGCGAGACGGACGCCTTCGCCGCCTCCGAGTTCCCGCCGGGACGCTCCTACGACCGGGTCGTCGCCCTCACCCGCTCCGGCACCACCACCGAAGTACTGGAGCTGCTCGCACGGGTGAGGGGCGGCACCAGGACGACCGCGATCACCGCCGACCCCGCCACCCCGGTGATGTCGGCCGCCGACGACCTCGTCGTGCTGGACTTCGCCGACGAACGCTCCGTCGTCCAGACCCGGTTCGCCACCACCGCGCTCACCCTGCTGCGCGCCCGCCTCGGTCTGCACTCCGCGGCCGTCGTCACCGACGCACGCACGGCCCTCGCGACCCCGCTGCCCGAAGGCCTGGTCGAGAGCACGCAGTTCACGTTCCTGGGACGCGGCTGGACCGTGGGTCTCGCGAACGAGGCCGGCCTGAAGATGCGAGAGGCCTCGCTGTCCTGGACCGAGGCCTACCCGGCGATGGAGTACCGGCACGGGCCGATCAGCGTCACCACCGAGGGCACCGCCACCTGGATGCTCGGCGAGGCACCCGCCGGCCTCGCCGAGCAGGTGCGCGGCACGGGCGGGTCGTGGATCGCGGGCACGCTCGACCCGCTCGCCGAACTGGTCCGCGTCCAGCGCCTCGCGGTCGCCGTCGCCGCCCGCCGGGGCCTCGACCCCGACCGCCCGCGCCACCTCACCCGCTCGGTGATCCTCGCCTCCTGACCCGTGCTCCGGAAAGGAGACGAGCCGTGCCCCTCGCGACCACCGGTGAACTGGTCACCCGCGCCGCCGAAACCCGCTCCGCCGTCGCCGCGTTCAACATCATCACCCTGGAACACGTCGAGGCCGTCATCGCCGGCGCCGAGTCCACCGGCGCCCCCGTGATCCTGCAAGTCAGCGAGAACGCCGTGAAGTTCCGCTACGGGCGTCTCCTGCCGCTGGCCCGCGCGGCCGTCGCCGCCGCCGAACGCGCCGACGTCCCCGTCGCACTGCACCTCGACCACGTCCAGAGCGACGACCTGTTGCGCCAGGCGCCCGGCGCCGGGTTCGGCTCGGTGATGTACGACGCCGCCCACCTGCCCTACGCCGACAACCTCGCCGCGACCCGGGCGGCCGCCGACTGGGCGCACTCCCAGCACCTGTGGATCGAGGCCGAGCTGGGACAGATCGGCGGCAAGGACGGCCGGCCCCCGCTGGACGCCCACGCGCCCGGGGCGCGCACCGACCCCGCCCAGGCGGGCGACTTCGTCACCGGCACCGGGGTCGACGCGCTCGCCGTGGCCATCGGCAGCGCCCACGCGATGACCACCCGCACCGCGGCCCTGGACCACGCCCTGCTCGGGAGGCTGTCCACCGCGCTGTCCGTACCCCTGGTCCTGCACGGCTCCTCCGGCGTGCCGGACCACGGCCTGGTGGCCGCGGTCGCGGGCGGCATCGCCAAGGTCAACGTCGGCACCGCCCTGAATGCGGCCATGACCGGCGCGATCAGGGACTTCCTGGCCGCCCACCCGGAAGCCGTCGACTCCCGCAAGTACCTGCACGTGGGCAGGGACGCGATGGCCCGGGAGGTGGCCCGGATCATCGGGATCCTGGCCGGCGGCCGGGCCGCACCCCCCGCGGATCAGGCGGTCAGCCCCGCTTGACCGCCTTCAGCACCACGAACTTCGGGTCGCTCGCCACCAGCCGGCTGTTGCCGAACAGCCGCTTCAGCTTGACGTGGTAGCCCAGATGCCGGTTGCCGATCACCCACAGCTCGCCGCCGGGGCGAAGCGCCCGCTTCGCCCCGGTGAACATCCGCCAGGCCGTCGCGTCGGTGGTCGCCTGGTGGGAGTGGAACGGCGGGTTGTTCAGCACGAGGTCGACACTGCCCGGCGCCACCCCGGCCAGCCCGTCCCCGACCCGGAACTCCGCGTGCCCGGGGACCCCGTTGGCCTTGTACGTCGCCTCGGCGGAGGCCACGGCCTGGAACGACTCGTCCACGAACAGCACTTCCGCCTCCGGATCGGCCAGCGCCATCGCCGTACCGACCACACCGTTGCCGCAGCCGAGGTCCGCCACCCGCCCGGCGCCCCGCCCGGCCGGCAGGTGCCGCAGGAAGAACCGGGTGCCGATGTCGAGCCGGTCGGCGCAGAAGACCCCCGCGTGGTTCACGACCGGACGCCCGGAGACCGCACCGACATCGTCGGGAAGGTCGTAGCCGTACGGCCACGGGCTGGCGGGCCGCTCCAGTGCGGGGTCCGGGGAGCAGAGGATCAGCCGGGCCTTCTGCCGGGCCAGTGAGGTCCGGGTCGGCCCGAGGATGCGCTCGAACAGACCCAGCGTGGAGGTGTGGATCTCCTTCACCATCCCGGTGCCGACCACGACCGTGCCCGCGTGCACGGCGGGCGCGAGCCGCAGCAGCTGGTCCTCCAGCAGGGCCAGGCTCTTCGGCACCCGCACGAGCAGCACGTCCACCCGCTCCGGCGGCGGGTCCTGGGTGGTGAGCAGCCGCACGGCACCGGGTTCGACGCCCGCCCGGGCCAGGTTCGCCCGGGTCGCCTCCTGGCTGAGGAACGAGTCGGTGATCTGCGTCGGCTGGTGCCGGGCGAGCGCCGTGACCAGCGCGCCCCAGCGGTCGCCGACCACCACGACCGTGCCCGTCAGCGGCACCCCCTCCTCGGCCAGGTGCCGCAGCAGGTACGCGTCGGAGGCGTCCCAGGCGCGCAGCGGGTCGCGGGGGTCCGCGGGGAAGCGGGACAGGTCGAACTCGCCCCATGGCGTCGTCATACGGTCGTTCATCGCGCTCCAGGCTAGCCGAGCCGCAGCTCACGACCGTTCGTGCAGGATGGAGGGCATGGATGGCATGGATGCCGAGCTGTTCGCCAGGGAGCCGACGCGGGTCGCGCCGGGCGCCGTGCACGTCCCCGGCTGGCTGGCCGCCGAGCGGCAGCGCGCGCTGCTCACCGCCTGCCGCGAGTGGGCCCGGCCCCCGGCCGGCCTGCGCACCGTCCGCACTCCCGGGGGCGGCACGATGAGCGCCCGGCAGGTCTGCCTGGGCCGGCACTGGTACCCGTACGGCTACGCGCCCACCGCCGTCGACGGCGACGGCGCACCCGTGAAGCCGTTCCCGGCCTGGCTGGACGAGCTGGCCCGGGACGCCGTGACCGACGCGCTCGGCACACGGGCGCTCCCGGCGGAGCCGTACGACATCGCCCTGATCAACTTCTACGACGGCGACGCCCGCATGGGCATGCACCGCGACAGCGACGAGCGGTCGGACGCGCCGGTGGTGTCGCTCAGTCTCGGCGACACCTGTGTCTTCCGGTTCGGCAACACCGAGACCCGCACCAGGCCGTACACGGACGTCGAACTGCGCAGCGGCGACCTGTTCGTGTTCGGCGGGCCGTCCCGCCTCGCCTTCCACGGGGTGCCGCGCGTGCGTCCGGGCACGGCGCCGCCGGAACTGGGGCTGTCCGGGAGGCTGAACATCACCCTGCGGGTCGGCGGTCAGTAGATCCGGGGCAGGCACCGACGGCTGCGGATCATGGGAGACTCCCCTCATGACCGGCAAGGCGGACCCCCGTAAGGCGGGGGAAGGGACCACCTCGAGGGCGCGGCTGGACCGGGGGCGCGGTGCGCTCGGACCCGCGCTGGAGCTCGTGCACACGGGGCGGGCGCCGACCCGGGCCGTGCTCACCGCCGAACTCGGGGTCACCCGCGCGACCGCCGGGGCGGTGGCGGCCGAACTGGAGGCGCTCGGGCTGATCCGGGTGGACGCCCGGCCGGGCGCGGCTGCCGGTTCCCAGGGGCGCCCCTCGCACCGTCTCGAGGTCGCCGAGGACGGCCCGGTGGTACTCGCCGCGCAGGTCCACGCCGACGGCTTCCGCGCGGCGCTGGTGGGCCTCGGCGGGCGGATCGTGGCGACGGCGCCCGGCTGCGAGACCGTCGACGCGGATCCCGCGAAGGTACTCGGCTCGGTCGTCGAGGCGGGCGCCGAACTCCTGCGCACCACCGGCCGCCGCTGCGTGGGCGCCGGACTCGCCGTGCCCTCCGCCGTCGCCGAACCCGACGGCCTGGCCCTCAACCCGCTCCACCTGGCCTGGCCGGTGGGCGCACCGGTCCGCCGGATCTTCGCCGAGTGCGTGCGCGCCGCCGGCATCACCGGCCCCGCCTTCGCGGCCAACGACGTCAACCTAGCCGCGCTCGCCGAGCACCGGCACGGCGCCGGCCGGGGCGCCCGGGACCTGCTGTGCGTGGCCACCGGGCACCGGGGCGTGGGCGGCGCCCTGGTCCTCGACGGCCGCCTGCACACCGGCAGTTCGGGGCTCGCCCTGGAGGTCGGGCACCTCACCGTCAACCCGGAGGGCCGCCCCTGCCACTGCGGCAGCCGCGGCTGCCTCGACGTCGAGACGGACCCGCTGGCCCTGCTCGTCGAGGCGGGCCGCGAGCCCGGCCCGGAGGTCTCCCTGCTCCAGCAGGCCAACGACATGCTGCGTGACCAGTACACCGACCCGGCCGTGCGCACCGCCGGCGAGGCCCTGATCGACCGCCTCGGACTGGGCCTGGCCGGCCTGGTCAACATCCTCAACCCCGACCGCATCATCCTCGGCGGCCTGCACCGCACCCTGCTCGACGCCGACCCCGGACGCCTGCGCGCGGTGGTCGCCGACCGCAGTCTGTGGGGGCAGAGCGGCGGCGTCCCCGTCCTGGCCTGCACCCTGGACCACAACAGCCTGGTCGGCGCGGCCGAGCTGGCCTGGCAGCCGGTGCTGGACGATCCGCTGGCGGCGCTGTGACGGGGGCCGGCGGGGTGGAGTTGATGGACGCCCCGCGCATCCGGCTCGTAGAGACCACCGCGCCCGAGCTGTCACCGGAGCACCGGTCGGCCATGGACCGCCGGTGGGAGCAGGCGGTTCGGGCCAATCCGGCGCTCTTCGACGGTCCGGTCGCCGCGCTGACGGGCCTGGAGCGGGACGGGCGGGACGGTCTGGTGCTGTCGTGGGCCCGGGCCACCTACCGGTACCGCGCGCTGCGCGGAGTACCGGACGCGCCGGTGTGCTCCTCCCTCTTCGTCTCCGTGGTGCAGCCGTCCGGCGAAGGGCGCCTGATGGTGGGGCGGATGGCCGCCTCGACCGCGGCGCCGGGCCGCTGGCAGCTCCCCGACGGGACCGTCGAACCACCGGACGAGGGAGCCGAGCTGGACGTCGACGGGCTGCGCCGGCACGCGGCCCGCGAGCTGTCCGAGGAGACCGGCTCCGACACCTCGGCCGAGGCCCTGACCCTGTGGCTGACCACCCGGGGCGCGGGAGGCGGCGTCGGCGTCATGTTCCTCGCCCCCCGTGCCCCGGCCGGGAACTGCGTGAGCGGTACGCGCGGCTGGTGCGCACGGAGACGGGCGAGGGCCGCGAGCCCGAGTTCGACCGGATCGAACTGATCCGCCCGCCGGCCGGTCTGGACGGGCTGGAAGGACCGCACGTCGACTACCTGGAACCGGTCCTCAGCCGTTACGCGGACGCCGCGGCCTGAGCCGCGGGAACCGGCTCGGCGGCAGCGCCCCGGCCGCCGTGGGTGACAGGCCCTGGGTGCCGGCTGGCGTCCGGGGCCGGGGCCTGGCGGTGAGTTCCACGCCGCGGTCGGGGCGGACCTGCCCCGGGCCTCGCCGCACGGCACGCGGTACGTGCAGTCGTACGAGCAGAAGCGGGCCGGGCCGGCCGCCGCAAGCGCGGCGGTCCCGCGGCGGTCGCGCGTCTGAAGTGCCATGGGCGTCTCGTCTCCTCGGGTCGCGGACCGGCGGTGTCGCGCCTCCCGTCCTCCGGGCGGGCCCCCGCAGGACCGCCTGCGGGGGACGGAGATCCGCACGATCGGGCCGCGGCGGCGCCCGGTGGGGCGTACGGCGTCTCCTTCGCGTACTCCCGTGGAGGTACACGCACTGCCGCCGGCCGCACGACGACCCGGACCCCCCTCCGGAGGGAGTCTCCTGACATCACCCGATGACCCGAGACGACGACGGAGACGAACGAGATGCAGACCCTGGCGAACTGGGACGGCGGGCCCGGCCCGTGGATCCTCTTCCTCCCCCTGATCTGGGCGGCCGCCGTGATCGGTGCCCTCACCTTCCTGCGACGCACCGGCCGGTGGGGGAGGGGACCGTGGCGGCCGGTGGACGGTGGCCGCCCGGCGGCCGACGCGCCGCTCGCGGTACTCGGCCGCCGCTTCGCCTCCGGCGAGATCGACGAGGACGAGTACTGGCGCCGGTTGTCCGTCCTTGAGGAGCACTTCGGCCGCAGGGACGGTGCGGCGTGACGACCACGACGGCGGCGGTGCGCCCCGCCACGCGCGGCCTCTACGGTACGGACGGCGGCTTTCCCGCCGGCCGGGACGTGCTCGGCGCGCTCGCCGCGAAGTGAGGGGCCGGGCGGTGCGCGGCGGGACCGGGAACCCGCTTCGGGTCCCGTCGCGGCGTCCCGTCATGGCACACGGGCGGGCGGTCGTCGCGGCCCGCCCCGTCCGTACGTCGTCGTGGCGTCACCGCCCGGTCAGCCGGGAACGGCCGACCGGGCGGGAGCGGATGCCACGGCCGAGGCATGCGCCACGGCAGGGGCGGGAGCCGCGGCGACCGGTGTGGGCGCGGCGGTGACCGGCGTGGTCGCCACCGGGGCCGGCCGCGCCTCGGTGAGCCTGGGCGCGGGCCGCCGCCCGGACGCGGGTCGCGGCGAGGGAGCCGGCTGCCGGACCGCCGTCGACGGCGCGGGCAGGGTGAACCACACGACCTTGCCGTCGTCGCCCTCGGGGCGCGCCCCCCAGCTCTCGCTCATCGCCGCCACCATCGCGAGCCCACGCCCGCAGGTGGCCAGCGGGAGGAGGTCCGGCGCCTCGACGGCGTCGGCGACCACGGGGAGGCGTGGATCGTGGTCGCGCACCGAGACCGTGAGCCGTTCGGCCAGCAGTTCAAGCTCGACGGTGCACGACTTGTCGGGCCGGGCGTGCCGGTGGACGTTGCTGAGCAGCTCGGTCACACCGAGCGCGGCCCGGTCGATCAACGGGTCCATATGCCAGTAGCGCAACTGCGCAGATACGATTCTGCGGACCTGGCCGATCCGCGACGGCAGGGCTTGGAGCTCCACCGTGCAGTGCCTGCTTGAGTGACTGATCACGGCTGCGACTCCCCGATGTGAGGTCCGGAGGAACCGGAGGAAACACGGAGAACAAACGGATCCAGCAGGGTGCTTGCGTCCAAACGTCCGCCTGCTGTGAGGGCCGGCGGGCTGGTTCGCAGCGTTATCGCCGGTAAACCCAGAGTGACGTGAGAACAGCGTGACGCAGCGGATGCGCTCCCGCAACTCGCCACCGTCGGTTGCCGGTCAGCCACCGCGCCCGGCCGCGCGGCGCACCGCTTCGATGAACCGCCGTGCCGCGGGCGGCCCCGGCTCGCCCGGAGCGGGGTCGTGCTCCCCCAGCGTCAGCGAGTAGCGCTGGCCGTTGAGGTCCGCGTGTGCCCGGTCCTCCGGGGCGAACCACGGCCTGGAGGCGCGCACCGCCTGCACCGGCGCGCTGTCGATCTCGCTGCCGTAGCTGGTGAGCAACTCGACCCGGCCGTCGCTGATCCGGACCTGCCCGGCCCGGGTGAGCGAACGCAGCCGTTTGCCGATCCGCACGCCCTTGGCCGTGAACTCCGGCTCCGCCATGTCCTGCCGCCCCCTTGTGCGCGTCCTTCGCCGCGATGCCGGACCGCGTGGGTCCGGACCCGGCCCGTGTCCGGTCGTACCGGTCCGGGTCGACGCGGTGCCGTGATCCAGTGTGCGCCGCTGTCCGGGACGATCGTCCCGTCCGGTGCAGTCTGCCCCGGCGGGGTCGGGAGCACCAGTGCGCAAGGGGCGCGCGCGAGGGGCGCCCGGAGTACTCGCGCCAATGCGCCCCGGGGCGCCTCGCACTGCTGTGCCCCAGCGTCCCTTTGAGAGGCCCAAAGATGCGTTTATGCAGGTGAGAATAGGTGTGGAAGGTGCCTATGATGCGAAGTGCCGGCCGCTCGAGGTGCCGTCGGCGCTCAGCGTAAGGAGCCCCGCCGTGAGCACCACCCCACAGATCCGGACCGGCGCCACCCTCGACGTCGACCGCAGCGACACCGCCTATCGCGACTGGCTGAAAGACGCCGTCCGCAAGGTCCAGGCCGACGCCAACCGCTCCGCGGACACGCACCTGCTGCGCTTCCCGCTGCCCGAGCGGTGGGGCATCGACCTGTATCTGAAGGACGAGTCGACGCACATCACCGGCAGCCTCAAGCACCGGCTCGCCCGCTCCCTGTTCCTCTACGGCCTGTGCAATGGCTGGATCCGGCCGGGCCGCCCGGTGATCGAGGCGTCCAGCGGCTCCACGGCTGTCTCCGAGGCGTACTTCGCCAAGCTGATCGGCGTGCCCTTCATCGCGGTCATGCCACGCACGACGAGCGCCGAGAAGTGCCGTCTGATCGAGTTCCACGGCGGACAGTGCCACTTCGTGGACGACTCCCGGAAGATGTACGAGGAGTCCGCCCGCCTCGCGGTGGAGACCGGCGGCCACTACATGGACCAGTTCACCTACGCCGAGCGGGCCACGGACTGGCGCGGCAACAACAACATCGCCGAATCCATCTTCCGCCAGCTGGAGTTGGAGCGTTTCCCGGAGCCCGCCTGGATCGTCGCCACGGCAGGCACCGGCGGTACCTCGGCGACCCTCGCGCGCTACGTGCACTACATGCAGTACGACACGCGCATCTGTGTCGCCGACCCGGACAACTCCTGTTTCTTCGAGGGCTGGACCACCGGCGATCCGGACGTCACCTGTGACTGCGGCTCCCGGATCGAGGGCATCGGCCGGCCGCGCATGGAGCCGAGCTTCGTGCCCGGCGCGATCGACCGGATGATGAAGGTCCCGGACGCGGCCAGCGTGGCCTCCGTACGCGCCCTCGAACGCGCCATCGGCCGCAAGGCGGGCGGCTCGACGGGGACCGGCCTGTGGAGCGCGCTGAAGATCGTCTCCGAGATGGTGGCCGAGGGCCGCACCGGCAGCGTCGTCACCCTGCTGTGCGACCCCGGGGACCGCTACCTGGACAAGTACTACTCCGACTCCTGGCTCGAGGAGCAGGGCCTGGACATCGCCCCGTACACGGCCGCCATCGAGTCGCTGCTGGCCACGGGCGTGTGGCCGGGCTGAGGGCCCGCCGACGCACCGTCAGCCGTCAGATGTCCTCGTCGTCCTCGGTCTCGCCCGCCACCACCAGCCGGTGCAGATGCTCGGCGATCTCCGTACGTGCCTCGGCGGGCAGACCCGCGTCGGTGACCAGCGTGTCCACCTGCGCCAGCCCGGCGAACGAACTCAGGCCCACCGTCCCCCACTTGGTGTGGTCGGCCACCACCACGACCCGGCGCGCCGACTGCACGAGCCGGCGGTTCGTCTCGGCCTCGGCGAGGTTCGGCGTGGACAGTCCGGCCTCCACCGATATCCCGTGCACACCGAGGAAGAGCAGATCGAAGTGGAGCGCGGCGATCGCCTGGTCGGCCACCGGGCCCACCAGCGAGTCGGACGGGGTGCGCACCCCGCCGGTCAGCACCACCGTCGCCGCGCCCTGCCGCTGCCCCGACGTGCGCTGCGCCGCGTGGAAGACGTCGGCGACCCGCACCGAGTTCGTCACCACGGTCAGGTCGGGCACCTCCAGCAGGTGCTGCGCGAGCGCGTAGGTCGTCGTCCCGCCGGACAGGGCGATCGCCGTGCCCGGAGCGACCAGCCGGGCGGCGGACCGCGCGATGTCCTCCTTGGCGGTCAGCTCCAGAGCCGACTTGGCCTCGAAACCGGGCTCGTGCGTGCTCGCCTCGACCACCGGGACCGCGCCGCCGTGCACCTTCTCCAGCATGCCCTGGCGGGCCAGCGCGTCCAGATCGCGCCGCACGGTCATGTCGGACACACCGAGCTTGCGGGTCAGTTCGTTGACCCGGACGCCGCCCCGGCGCCGGACCTCGTCCAGGATCAGGGCGCGGCGCTGCTCCGCGAGGAGGTTCTGATTCTCACTCACGTACGCTCCGGTCCCTTCGCCGCGATCCGTCGTCCGACCCGCCCGCCGCACCGGCTCCGACCTGGAGGTCCAGCGGTCCCCGGTGTACGGGCGTTCCATCTTTTCACGGGACGGCGGCGGACGCGCCACCGCCTTTCCCGACGCGCACATGCCATTACGGCCGAGAACCGGCGCCGGGGAGCCGGGCCGCTGTCACACGGATCGGGGAGATTGCGTGACGAGAGGTGTACGCGGGCCCGGAAACGGAGAACCTGAAGCCGGCGTGGACAGGCGTCCAGCAGGCGCGTCACGGGGGAAGTGCTGACAGTGGAACGTGCGCAGGAACGCAATCCCGGGCCGGAGACGGACGGCTCCGCCTTACGGCCCGCACCGGCCGGTGCCGAGCTGGAACTCCTGGTGCACGGCGTCGGCGGCACCACACCCGAGAAGATGCTCGACGACCCGCGCACCGTGCGGATCACCGGCGACGACACGGCCGCGATCTTCCGGCGCGCCTCCGACGCCGGGGAGCCCGTGGCCGTGGACGGACCCCGCGGCGAACCGGTCCGGGAGGCGTACGTCTGGTGCAACCTCACCTCCGGTGACGGCACCCGGGCCCTGTGGCTCCTGCTGCTGCCCTTCATGGTGGTCAACCTCGCCCACTGGATGCGGCCCGCCGCCCACGGACGCAGGCGCACCGTCCGGCTCTACGGCCTTCTCGTGCGGCTGGCCGCGCTCACCCTGACCGTGCTGTTCACGGCCACCGCCTGCGAGGTCGCGCTCGACCTGGTCGCCTGGCAGTGCGCGGGCGTCGCGGACTGCGCCCGCCGCCACACCTGGCTGGGCTTCCTCTCCCCGGCCGTGGCCGGGAACGCCTGGTGGACCCAGCCGGGCCGCCGCCTCGCGCTCGCCGCGCTGATCCCGGCCGCGCTGACCGCCCTGCTCTGGTACCTCTCGCACCGCACCTGGAACGCCTACGAGTCGCACCAGCCGATGTCCCGCGATCCCGAGCCGGAGACCGACGCGAGCGCCCTGGCCCGGCCCGGCTTCTGGTACGGGCGCCGCCTGGTGGCCCGGCTGCGCGCCGCCCACACCGCGGCCGGCCTGCTCACGGTCGCCGCCGCCGTCGCCACGCCCACGGCCCGCTTCGACCACCGTCCCGGCGGGCCGGCCGCCCTGGACATGCTCGGCTGGCTCCTCGCCGCGGCCCTGCTGGGCTGCGCGGCGGCCGTGGTGGCCGTCGTCTGCCGCCGCGGCCGCAGCGAGCGGTGCCCCGACCACAGGCTCGACCGCCACCTCGTACGGCGCCTTCCGCTCGGCGCCCTCGTCCTGCTGCTGCTCACCCTCGTCCACGCCGGCTGGTCCCGTCCCGGCTGGCGGTCCGCCGGTCAGCTGCCCGGTGACGCCGCCTTCGGCGCACTCATGCTGACCCAGGGACTGCTCGTCGTCGTCCTCGCCGCCGTCGCCCACGACCTGTACCGCCGTCGGCCCGACCCGCGCGCCGCGGGACGCGGCCTCGGCGGGCCGGCGGTGGCGCTGCTCGCCTGCGCGCTGGGCGGTGTCATGTCCGGCGGCATCGCGCAGCGCGTCGCCGACTGGCTGGACGGCACCCGCGCCCTCCTCGACGGGCCGCCGGTACTGCTGACCTGGCAGGCCTCCGTCATCCCGCCGCTGCTCGCGCTGCTGCTGCTCCTCGCCGCCCACCTGGCCCGGCGCACCACCCGCCTCGCCCGCGCCGAGCGCGACCGGGTACGCCACGAGCATTCGGGCGAGCCCGAGGACCCCTCCCGCACCCGCCGCATCGCCCATGCGCGGGCCATGGCCACCCTCACCGACCGTGCACCGCTGGTCCTCGGCGTGCTCTGCGCCACCACCCTGCTGCTGGGCGCCGCCGCGCTGGCGGGCGCCCTGGCCACCGGCGAGCCACCCGAAGGGGCGGCCCGGCGGACGTACGACGTCGTCCAGGCGGTTGCCGAGACCTCGCAGGCGCTGGGCTCCTGGCTGGTCGGCATAGGGTTCCTGCTGTTCGTCACCTGGGGCCGGCGCGCCTACCGGGACGCCTCCGCCCGGCGCACCATCGGCATCCTCTGGGACGTCGGCACCTTCTGGCCGCGCGCCGCCCACCCCTTCGCCCCGCCCTGCTACGCCGAGCGCGCGGTGCCGGACCTGACGTGGCGGATGGCGACCTGGACCGCGCGCACCGGTGGCCGGCTGGTCCTTTCCGGCCACTCCCAGGGCAGTGTGCTGGCCGCGTCCGCCGCCTGGCAGCTCAGCCCCTCGGCCCGCAAACGGGTGGCCCTGCTCACCTACGGCTCCCCGCTGGAGCGTCTCTACGGCCGGTGGTTCCCGGCCCACTTCGGCCCGTCCGCGCTGGCCGCCCTGCACCGGGACGTCGCCTGCTGGCGCAACCTCCACCGCCCCACCGACCCCATCGGCGGCCCGGTCCGTCTCCCCGGCGACTGCGGCCCCGAGGTCGACCACGAGCCGTTGCGCGACCCCCTCGCCTACGGCCGCACCCCCGAGCACCCGCTCCCCGCCCCGATCCTGGGCCACTCCGACTACCAGGCCGATCCGGCCTTCGCCCGCGAACGGGCCCGTCTCCTGGCCCGCCTGCGCCCCGACCTGCCCGCCCAGCGCCCGGAACGCCCGCGACCGTGACGCTCCCCGCCCTGTGCTCCGGTCAGGGCAGCTCGGGCAGGTCCTCGCCGTACAGCAGGGTCAGGTCGTCGGTGCTGGGGTCCGCGAGCTGGGCGACACGGCTCGCGTGCCGTTCCACCATCGCCTCGAACGTCTGACGCGCGGTACGGCCGTTGCCGAAAGCGGCGCCCTTCGGGATCACCGTGAAGTACTTCAGCAGCGCCTCCGACGCGCCCGGAGTCAGCCGGTACTCGTGCTCGTCGGCCTGCTGCTCCACGATCCTGAGCAGCTCTTCGGGGCCGTAGTCACCGAAGGTGATGGTCCGTGAGAAGCGTGATGCCACCCCGGGGTTGACGGAGAGGAAGCGCTCCATCTCGGCCGTGTAGCCGGCGACGATCACCACGACCGAGTCCCGGTGGTCCTCCATCAGTTTGACCAGCGTGTCGATGGCCTCCTTGCCGAAGTCGCGCCCGGCGTCCTCGGGGGACAGCGCGTATGCCTCGTCGATGAACAGGACGCCGCCGTGCGCCCGCTGGAAGGCCTCCTGGGTGCGGATCGCCGTCGAGCCGATGTGCTCACCGACCAGGTCCACCCGGGACACCTCGACCAGATGGCCCTTCTCCAGCACCCCGAGGGAGGCGAGGATCTCGCCGTACAGCCGCGCCACCGTCGTCTTGCCCGTGCCGGGGGAGCCGGTGAAGACCAGATGCCGTTTGACCGAGGCCGCCTTCAGGCCCGCCTGCTGCCGGCGCCGGCCCACCTCGATCATGTCGGTCAGCGCCCTGACCTCCCGCTTGACGCTCTCCAGGCCCACCAGCGCGTCCAGTTCACCGAGCACGGCCGTCGAGGACCGGGCCGGCTGCTCCGGCCCGACCGCGGCGACGGCCGGTTCCGCGTCCAGGGCGCGCTGGCCGGGGATCGCTCCGAGCAGCCCCGCGGAGGAGGACGCCGACTGCTCGGCCGTCTCGCGCGGTGCCGGCGGCCGGAGACCGCCGCTCTCGTCGCTGGTGCAGTCCTCCACCACCGGACCCGTCCCGGAGCCCGTGTCCGGCCCGGCGGCGTCCGCGAACTCGTAGCCACCGCGCGCGCACCGCTCGGTACGGCACTTGCGCAGCGTCGTGCGGCACCCGTCGATCACGTGGAAGCCGTAGCCGCCGCTGCCGCTGACCCGGCAGTTCACGAAGGTGCCCCGGCCGCCCGCCGACACGTAGAACCCCGCCTCGGCGGGGGAGTCGACCGTGCACCGCTCGACGGTGGGGTCGGCGCCCTTGGTGACGATCACACCGGTCTGGGTGCCGTCCACGGTGCAGTTGGCGAGGTTGCCGCCGCTGCCGTGGTCGCGGAACCAGGCGCCGGTGGCCGCGTCCCGGATCCGGCAGTCGTCGAGCTGCGCGGTCGCGCCGTCGCTCACCGACACCGCCGTGTTGCGCACCTGGTACAGATCGCTGTCCACGACGTCCGCGCGCGAGCCGCGGTCCAGCACGAACAGTGCGTCCGGTACATCGTGCACCCGGCAGGCGTCGAGTACCGCGGTGGCACCGTCGCTCACCCACACCGCCGGATAGTCACCGGTGCTGTCGAAGATCTCGCACTGGTTGGCGTCGACCCGGGTGCCCGGGTCCCACACCGACAGGCCGTTGCGGCCGAACTGACGGACCGTCGTCCGGGTCAGCGTGAGCACCGAGCGGGAGCGCAGGTCGATCGCGTTCTCCGGGACGTCGTGGATCCGGCAGTCGGCGAGCGTGAGCACCGCGTCCGTGTCCAGCGTGACGCCGTCGGCCGTGGTGCGGTGCAGATCGCAGTCGGTGAGATGGGCCGTGGCCCGCCCGGTGATCTGCACCCCGGAGCCCCGGACCTCGTACACCTCGCAACCGACCGCCTCCAGCGCCGAGTTCTCCCCGATCGCGGTCAGTCCGTTGCCGGCGGCGTGGTGCACCCGGCAGCGCTCCAGCCGGGGACGGGCCCCGCCGTGGACCGAGACCCCCGCCTGACCCGCCGCGACGACCTCGCACTCCTCGAACACCCCGCCCGCGCCGTCGAGTACGGCGATACCGATGCCGGCCGGGTTGTCGACGGTGCAGCGGCGCACGGTCGGGCGCGCCCCGCCGCGCACCTCGATGCCCGCGGCGGACCGGGTGACGATCCGCACGTCCCTCAGCTCGGGCGTGCCCTCCTCCACCAGCAGGGCGGGCGCCGCCGCGTCCTGGCCCTCCACGTGCAGGTCCTGCACGACCGCCGAGGCGCGCACGGTCAGCGGTACACCGTCCGCAGGCGCGATCCGCACCGAGCCGGGGGCGCCCTCGGGACCCCGCAGGGTCACCGGCCTCCGCACGACCAGGTTCTCCCGGTAGGTGCCGGGAGCGATGGTGAGGATGTCGCCGTCGGCGGCGGCCTCCAGGGCTGCGGCGAGCGAAGCGTACTCACCCGTGCGGCGACGCCACCGCGAAGTACCGCTGTGCGTCACCTGGACCGTGCCCTGTGCCATGGCGTTGCCGTGCCCCCACCTCGTAGTACGCGGGTTTTGGTGCCGAATGCGAGTCGGCCGGTCCACCGTAGCGTGCGCGCGGGTGGTGGGATGACCAGAGCCGGAAGGCCGTCAGCTGCCGGTGCCCGCCTTGCCCCAGTCCGGACCCGCCCGATCCCAGGCGTGGTCCCAACGCGCGTACCGGCGGCGGACCATGCGCCACACGATCAGCCGCCTGCCGCACTCGACCAGGCCCGCGGTCAGCAACGCGGCCCCCAGACCGGCGAGTACGGCGTGCGTCGTCGCCGTGGGGGAGTCCAGCGGGCGTGTCGTCACCCGGCCGTCCCGGTCCGTCCAGAGCCCGAAGCGGTCGCCCGGATGCGGCGATCTGAGCTTCGCCAGGGCCGGTCCGCGCCGGTGGCCGCCGTCGGGTGCCGTCCAGTCGGCGAGGACCCGGCTGTGGGCGTCCCCCACGGCGCTGGTGTCGGGGTCGGTCTCGACCGGGGCGCCGCCGATTCTTCGCACCACGGTCGCCGAGACGAGGTGGCGTTCGTGCTGCTGCTCCCGCGCGGAGCGCTGCAGGGAGTCCTGAGCCGTCACCCCGACCAGGGTGCCGGTCACCGGCGCGGCCACGGCGATCAGCACCAGTGCCACGAGGGCCACCCAGGCCTCGGTCAGATCGGTCGCACGGCGCAGCGGATTCCGCCGCCAGCGCCACAGGCCTCTGATGGCCCGCACGTCCCCCACCCCCTTCCGCTCCTCGGCGGTCCCCCGAGGAGCCGCCCACCCCCGGGCCCGGGCGCCGGGAGCGAGTGACCTCACTCCCGGGCCGGGCCGTTCACGCATTGCTCATGGTGTCCCAACGACCGGGCCCCGCGCCGGGGTTCCCAGGAGTCACGACAACACCCGTACCGGGTCACCCACCCGGACCGTGCCGGTCGCGAGCGGCACCAGGTTCTGGCCGAACAGCAGCCGGCCGCCGACCCTGCGGTGCCGGGCCAGGGTGTGCAGGGGTTCGCGGCCGCGCCGGGCGGTGCCCTGGTCGGTCGTGGTCACCACGCAGCGCGCACAGGGCTTGGCGACCCGGAAGGCCACCTCGCCGATGACGAGGCCGGACCAGTCGTCCTCCGCCCATGGCTCGGTGCCCTCGACGACCACGCCGGGCCGGAAGCGGTCCATCGGCAGCGGACCCTCGGCGGCGTGGTCGCCCCGCGCGATCAGTTCGTTCAGGGCGTCGAGGGAGGCGACCGTGGTGACCAGCAGGGGATAGCCGTCGGCGAAGCTCACCGTCTCGCCCGGCCGCGCGTACTCGGGATCCAGCGGGCGGCGGGAGGCCGGATCGTCCATGTGGACCAGCCGGACACCGGCGCCGAGATGGCCGGAACACCACGTATGAGCGGTGCCGGACGCCGGGACCGCCGCCACCTTCGTGCCGAAGACGTTCACCGGCACCGTGGCGGCCGGTTCCGGGACCGCGACCTCCAGCGGTTCACGTCCGGGCGCCGACAGGCGAATGCCGCCACCGGGCAAGGGCTCGGCGGCGGCAAGCGCGAGACGCGGCTGCTCGCGTTGTGTGACGACCTTTCCCCCGTCGTCGATCAGTGTCCAGCGCCGGTCCCCGGCCAGCCCCCAGGGCTCCACCGCGGCCTCCCGGGGCGAGACACCCCGGAACGCCTTGACCGGATGGACGTGGATCGACCGCACTCGTGCGTTCCCCATGCGGCCATCGTGCCAGGTGGCAGTGGCAGCCGGGGCCGCGGGTCAGTAGCCGCGGTACTGCTGGTTGTTGTACGGGTCCTGGTACGGAGCCGCCGCGGGCCGCGGGGCGGCGGGGCGCATCGCCTCGTACCCCGTCCCGCCGGCCATCGGGCGCTGCTGCTGCGGCGCCTGCGGGCCCGGGTAACCGCGGGGCGCGCTCGCCTGCTGCGGGATGTACGCCGTGGGCGCCTGCTGCAGCGGGGCGGGCTGCGGCATCTGCGGGTAGCCGTAGGAGGGGGCCTGGTACGACGGGCCGGCCGGGAGGGCCGGCAGCGCCGAGGGCAGCGCGGGCAGGTTGCTGCCCGTGTCGTACGCGGCGGGTACCCGGATCGGGGCGATCTGCGGGGTACCCCGCTCGGCCACGAGGGAGTCGTAGATCGGGGTGTCCGGGAAGGAGGCGGAGTAGTAGCCGCCGCCATAAGTGGAGCGGGGGGAGGTCATGGCCATAAGTTAAGCCCACGATGTGCTGGTTGGGGAGACCGATAAGAGGGTTGTTTTCCGTGTCGGCAGTGACGCGGGATCCCCAATACGAGCGAACTCGGCAAAAATGGACGCCGATCAGGGTTTGGATCGTGTAAAAGCCGAGCTCCTGACGGGTTACCGGCGGTTGACCGGCGATCTTCACCGGTCTTCCCGCGCCCCTCATGTGCGTTCGCCGCCCCCGGGAATAGGTTGGGCGGGTAGCGATCATCCGGGGCGCCCGGGCACGTCCGGGACGCACACCGACACGCGATGGGGGCGGACATGACAATGACGAAAGGATCGAATGCGCCGGTGCCGACCACGGCCCTGCGCGTCGAATTGGGCTGGCGCCCGGGGCCCTCGGTGCCCGACGCGGACGCCTCGGCGCTGCTCCTCGCGGCCGGAAAGGTCCGCTCCGACGGGGACTTCGTCTTCTACAACCAGCCCGCGCACCCCTCCGGCGCGGTCCGGCACGAGGGCAAGCGGACCGCCGGTGAGCGGGTCACCGACACCCTCCTCGTCGACCTTGCGCGGGTGGAGAGCGGGATCGACCGGATCGTCCTCGCGGCCTCGTCCGACGGCGGGACGTTCGGACGGGTTCCCGGCCTCTACATCGAGGTGACCGAGGACGGCGGCGGTGCGGTGGTCGCCCGCTTCGACAGCCCCGGTGCGACCTCCGAGACCGCCTTCGTGCTCGGCGAGTTCTACCGGCGCCAGGGCGGCTGGAAGTTCCGCGCCGTCGGCCAGGGCTACAGCAGCGGACTGGAGGGCCTGGCCACGGACTTCGGCATCACCGTCGACGAACCGCGGCAGCACGCCGCGCCGCCGGCACCCGCTTCGCCGTCCGCGCCGTCGTCGCCGAGCGCGCCGCCCCCGTCGCCCGTGACGCCGCCCGCCCCGCCCGCCGCGGCGCCGCCCTCGCCCGCCGCACCGCCGGTGACCATGCCGCCGCCGGTCACCGCACCGGTCACGCTGCCGCCGCCCCCGGCACCCGCCGCGGCCGCACCGGTCCGCCTCTCCAAAGTCACCCTCACCAAGGCCGCCCCCTCCGTCTCGCTGGCCAAGCAGGGCGGCACCTCGGGAGCCATGCGGGTCAACCTGAACTGGCAGGTGCGCAAGCAGTTCCCGGGTTGGGGCGGCCGATGGGGCGGCGGCCAGGGCGACGTCGACCTCGACCTGTGCGCCCTGTACGAACTCGCCGACGGGCGCAAGGGCGTCGTACAGGCCCTCGGCAACGCCTTCGGATCGCTGAACCGCCCGCCGTACATCCACCTGGACGGCGACGACCGCACCGGCGCGGCGGCGAACGGCGAGAACCTCACCGTCAACCTCGACCACAAGCAGGACTTCCGGCGCATCCTGGTCTTCGTCACCGTCTACGAGGGCGCCGCCTCCTTCGCCGACCTGCACGCCACGGTCACCCTCCAGCCCCAGCACGGCGCCCCGATCGACTTCTCCCTGGACGAGTGCACGGTCCCCTCCACGGTCTGCGCCCTCGCCCTGATCACCAGCACGGGCGGCGACCTCGTCGTCCGGCGCGAGGCGCGGTACCTGGTGCCCGACCGGGGGGTGAGCCCGCAGCGCACCATAGACCGCGCCTACGGGTGGGGCATGAACTGGACGCCCGGCCGCAAGTGAACCGGGTCAGCCCTCGTCGGGCCGCACCTCCGGACGCGCGTACGTGCGGCCCTTCCAGGCCGCACCCCGCCCCCGGTAGTGCTGCACGGCCGAGTCCACCGTCATCAGGAGGTAGAGGAGAGCCGTGAACGGCAGCAGCGGCGCGAGCCACAGCGGCTGCTGGTAGTACCGGAGCATCGGCAGGTAGGTCCCCGCCATCACCGCCCACGCCAGCGCGCCCGCCACCGCCGTGGCCGCACTCCCCGCGGCCGCCCCCGCCACCACGGCCGCGGGCGGCACCAGGTACACCAGGGCGAGCCCGGCGACGGTGCCGAGCAGCAGCGCCGGGCTGTGCCGCAGCTGGGCGTAGGCGCTGCGCGAGACCATCCGCCACAGGTCGTGCAGCCGCGGATAGGGCCGCACGCTGTCCACCCGGTCGGCCAGACCCAGCCACACATGACCGCCGGCGCGCTTGACCGCGCGCGCGAGGGCGACATCGTCGATGACGGCATGCCGGATGGCGTCCGGGATCCCCGCCCGCTGCGCCATGTCCGCGCGCAACAGCACACAGCCGCCCGCCGCCGCCGCCGTACGCGACCCACGCCGCCCGATCCGGCGGAACGGATAGAGCTGCGCGAAGAAGTAGACGAACGCGGGTACCACGAGCCGTTCCCACAGGCTCTCCACCCGCAGCCGGGCCATCTGCGACACCACGTCGAAGCCGCCGGTACGGGCCGCCGCCACCAGCTCCCGCAGGCTGTCCGGCGTGTGCGCGATGTCGGCGTCCGTCAGTAGCAGGTACTCGGGGTCACGCGCGCGTGCGAGGGCGATGCCGTGCCGCACCGCCCAGAGCTTGCCCGTCCAGCCCGCCGGCGGCTCGCCGGGGGAGTCCACCGCGAGCGGCAGCCCGCCGTGCCGGCGGGACAGCTCGCGGGCGAGATCGCCGGTGCCGTCCGTGCTCCCGTCGTCCACGAGGACGATCCCGGCGCGCCCCGGATAGTCCTGGGCGAGCAGTGACGGCAGACTCGCGGGCAGCACCGCGGCCTCGTCCCGGGCCGGCACCACGACGCACACCGACGGCCAGTCACCGGCACCGCTGCGCGGTGGCAGCCGGACGTCCGTGCGCCAGAAGAAGCCCTGGCACAGCAGCAGCCAGCACCAGGCGGCGAGGGAGGCGACGGCGATCCACACGATGGCGCTCACGGGCGCAGTCTGCCCCACCCGACCGGCCGGCCGGAGCCCATCGTCTATCGTGGCCGGGTGAAGATCGCGCTCATGGACTCCGGAATCGGCCTGCTGGCGGCCACCGCCGCGGTACGGCGCCTGCGGCCCGACGCGGACCTCGTCCTCTCCCTCGACCCCGACGGCATGCCCTGGGGGCCGCGCACCACCGAGGACCTCACCACACGTGCCCTGGCCGTCGCCGACGCCGCCGCGGCCCACCGGCCGGACGCCCTGATCATCGGCTGCAACACCGCCACCGTGCACGCCCTGCCCGCCCTGCGTACCCGTCTGGAGCCCGGCATCCCCGTGATCGGCACGGTCCCGGCGATCAAGCCGGCCGTCGCCGGCGGCGGCCCGGTCGCCATCTGGGCCACGCCCGCCACCACCGGCAGTCCCTACCAGCGCGGTCTCATCGAGGAGTTCGCCGACGGTGTCCGAGTCACCGAGGTGCCCTGCTGGGGGCTGGCCGAGGCCGTGGAGCACGCGGACGAGGCGGCCATCGACGCCGCCGTCGCCGCCGCGGCCGCGCTGACCCCGGACGACGTCACGACCGTCGTCCTGGGCTGCACCCACTACGAACTGGTCGCGGACCGTATCCGCGCCGCCGTACGGAACAAAAGCGCCACCCCGCTCGCCCTGCACGGCTCCGCCGGGGCGGTCGCCGCCCAGGCCCTGCGCCGCCTCGGCGAACAGCCCACTCCCGAGGCCCCGGCCGAGGGCACGCTGACGGTGCTGCTCAGCGGCCGGGAGGGCGCGCTGCCCGCGGCCGCGCTGCTCTACCCCGAGGGACGGCTGCTGCCGTCCGCCGGCCCGCTCGCCGACCGGCACTGACCCGGAGCCCCGCGGCCGACGTCTGGGCCGCCCGGAGGAGGCACCCTCCGCGAGCGGGTACCCGCGCGCCGAAACCTGAGTAACCTCATATTCATGAGCGAGCACCGCCGCGCCGAGGACGCCTTGCACCCCGACGTCTGGACCGGACGCGCCACGAACCGGGTCCAGTGGCTGCTGGCGCTGGTGGGAGCCGCCTGCCTGGCGCTCGGCATCGAACTGGCCGTGCAGTCCGCCTGGACCTCCGGCGTCGCCGCGCTGGCGATGTCCGTCGTCGGCTGCATCGCGGCAGGCCTGCTGGTCCTCTTCGGCACCCTGGCCTTCGTGCACGTCGACCTGAAACTCGAGAAGGACTGCCTCGAGGTGCGCTGCGGCCACATCGGAGTGCCGCGCCGCCGCATCCCGCTCTCCGAGGTCGCCGGAGCCGACTTCGCCGCCCTCGTCACCCCCTGCAACTGGGGCGGCTGGGGCTACCGCTGGCGCCCCGAGAAGGGCACCGCGGTCGTCGTCCGCCGCGGCGAGGGCATCGTGCTCAGGCTGTGGGACGGCCACACCTTCACGATCACCGTGGACAACGCGGAGTCCGCGGTCCGCGTCATCAGGGCCCGGCTGCGGGCCATCACGCCGGGCACCATCAGCTGACACGCGGCCGGCTCCGCCCGTACGGATTCGCTACGGCTCGGTGCCGTCGCCCGCCCACGGCCGTGCCGTCGCCCACCCCGCCAGCAGACCGGCGCCCGCCGTCACCGCGGTGAAGCTGAGCGCGTCGCCGACCGCCGCGAGCACGGCGAGCGCGGTCAGCGCCGCGCCCGCGGTGAGGGCCACCGGGGTGGAGCGCGGGGAGCGCCACAGGGCGTGCAGTATCCAGCCGTGCACGGCGACCAGCAGCAGGACCCCGATCAGGCCCTGCTCGGCCGCCTGCTGGAGCGGGGCCGAGTGCGGCCTGCCGTCAGCCAGTACTCCCTGCGGCCCGGCCGCAGCGAACTCGCCGAAGCGGCCGGGGCCGACGCCGAGCATGGTGTCACGGCCGGCCAGCCGCGCGGCGTCCCGCCACAGCTCGAGCCGGCTCGCGGAGAACCGGCCCCGCAGGGCGTCGGTGAGCCCGGCGGGCAGCGCGTCCGCGGCGACCGCCCAGACCGCGGCGGCGGATACGGCCGCCGCGATGGCCAGTCCGGCGACACCGGCGCCCCGGCAGGGCATCGCGCCCGCCGCGAGCGAGCACAGCAGAACGGCCGCGCTGACCGCGCAGCCGACGGCCGAGCCCGTCGCGGCGCCGGTCAGCGCGATGCCGGCGGCCAGCAGCCGCAGACCGAGCCGGGCCGCCGGCCGGCGCGCCGACCAGGCGGCACAGCAGGCCGCCCCGGTCGCGAGCGCCAGCAGCGCGGCGGTGGCACCGGCGTGGCCGAGCGGGACGGCGTACCGGGCGCCGGGGGAGAGGTCGGGCATCACCAGCGGCAGGGCCGCTCCCGTGACCGAACCGGCCGCCGGCGCGGCCACCGGCAGCAGCGAACCGGAGATCCGCCCCGCGGCGTAGCCCGCGGCCACGGCGAGCACCGCGAGCAGCACGCCCTCGGGCCGCCCCTCATGGGCCGCCGCCGTGATCAGCGACCAGGCGGCGCACGCCCCCAAGAGGATCATGCCCGTCCCGTCAGAAACGTTTCGTCCGGTCTGTCGGCAGTCGGCGCCGTCCGCGGATCCCATTTCCGTCGACCCCACCCCGTAGCCCCTCGTACCCAGGTCCCCCGACCCGTGGCGTCCCCGGCGGCGCGCACCGGACCGGCCGCACCGCTGAGGCTGGGCACACGTTAACGGCTGATGGCCGCTTTGTGGACGAGTCGCGCGGGAACGCGCGAGCGGCGACGGGACGCCGGAGGGGGCCGGGACGTCCTGGACGGCGCTGTCGGCGTCTAGGGCGACCGCCGTAGACTCCCCGGGTGACCGTCACCGCAACTTCCGTGGACCAGTCCGACCAGCTCAGGCAGCCCTCCGCGCAAGCGGCGCGAGGCAGCCGGCTCCTGCGTACGGTCCCGGCCGCCGCCTCCGCCCTGTGCGGGGTGCTGCTCTACGTCAGCTTCCCGCCGCGCACCCTGTGGTGGCTGGCCCTGCCCGCCTTCGCCGGCTTCGCCTGGGTGCTGCGCGGGCGCGGCTGGAAGGCGGCCCTCGGCCTCGGCTACCTCTTCGGGCTCGGCTTCCTGCTGCCGTTGCTGGTGTGGACGGGCGTGGAGGTCGGTCCCGGACCCTGGCTCGCCCTCGTCGCCATCGAGGCGGTCTTCGTGGCCCTGGTCGGCGTCGGCGTGGCCGCGGTGTCGAGGCTGCCGGCCTGGCCCGTGTGGGCTGCCGCCCTGTGGATAGCCGGCGAGGCGGTACGCGCGCGCGTGCCCTTCCGCGGGTTCCCCTGGGGCAAGATCGCCTTCGGCCAGGCGGACGGCGTCTTCCTGCCGCTCGCCGCGGTGGGCGGCACCCCGGTGCTCGGCTTCGCCGTGGTCCTGTGCGGGTTCGGCCTGTACGAGGCCGGCCGGCTGATCGCCGAGCGGCGCCGCACCCGGACCCTGCGGCGCGGGGCGGCGGCCGCCGCCCTGCTGAGCGTCGCCGTCCCGGTGGCCGCAGCGGTCGCCGCCCGGCCGCTGGTGAGCGACAAGGCCCAGGACGGCACCGCGACCGTCGCGGTCATCCAGGGCAACGTCCCCCGCTCCGGTCTGGAGTTCAGCGCCCAGCGCCGGGCCGTGCTCGACTACCACGCGCGGGAGACGCTCAAGCTCGCCGCCGACATCAAGGCGGGCAAGGCCGCCCGGCCCGACTACGTGCTGTGGCCGGAGAACTCCTCCGACATCGACCCCTTCACCAATCCGGACGCGGCCGCCGTCATCAACGAAGCGGCCAGGGCCGTCGGGGTGCCGATCTCGGTCGGCGGCGTCGTGGAGAAGGACGGCAGGCTGCTCAATGAGCAGATCCTGTGGGACCCGGTCAAGGGACCGACCCAGACCTACGACAAGCGGCAGGTGCAGCCGTTCGGCGAGTACCTTCCGCTGCGCGGCCTGGTGGGCGCGATCAACAAGGACTGGACCGGCATGGTCCGCCAGGACTTCAGCCGGGGCGGCGAGCCGGGCGTCTTCGACTTCGGCGGCGCCAGGGTCGGCCTCGCCACCTGCTACGAGGCCGCCTTCGACTGGGCGGTCCGGGACACCGTCACGCACGGCGCGGAGATGATCTCGGTACCGAGCAACAACGCGACCTTCGACCGCAGCGAGATGACCTACCAGCAGCTCGCCATGTCCCGTGTCCGTGCCGTCGAGCACAGCCGGACCGTCACCGTGCCGGTCACCAGCGGCGTCAGCGCGATCATCATGCCGGACGGCAGGATCACCCGGAAGACCGGCATGTTCGTGCCCGCGTACCTCGTGCAGAAGGTGCCGCTGCGCACCTCCGAGACGCCCGCGACGCGGCTCGGCGTCCTGCCGGAGATCGCCCTGGTGCTGGTCGCCGCGGGTGGACTCGGCTGGGCGATCGGCTCCGGTGTGCGCGCCCGGCGCGGCGGCGGCGCGTAGCCGTACGACGGCCGTACGCCCCCTGACGTGCGCGGGAGCCCCGGACCGGCCCGTTAGGGTCGGTCCATGGCTACTCCTGACTTCATCCGCACCCTCCGGGCCAGCGCCGGTCAGCAGCTGCTGTGGCTCCCCGGGGTCACCGCGATCGTCTTCGACGACGACGGCAGAGTGCTGCTGGGCCGGCGGTCCGACACCCGCAGGTGGTCGGTGATCGGGGGTATCCCGGAACCGGGTGAGCAGCCCGCGGCCTGCGCGGTGCGGGAGGTGTTCGAGGAGACGGCGGTGACGTGCGTCCCCGAGCGGGTCGTGCTCGTCCAGGCACTGGAGCCGGTCACCTACACCAACGGGGACGTCTGCCAGTACATGGACATCACCTTCCGCTGCCGAGCCGTCGGCGGCGAGGCCCGGGTCAACGACGACGAGTCGCTGGAGGTGGGCTGGTTCACGGTGGACGCGCTGCCGGACCTGAACGAGTTCGGGCTCTTCCGGATCAAGCAGGCCATGTCCGAGGCACCCACATGGTTCGACCCTATGACTATTGGCTGAAGTGTGGGCCGTGACCACATGTGGTGAGGGGTGAGCCCCGCTTATCGTCGGCTCATGACCACGTCCAGCCCGCCACCGGCCGCCCAGCCCCCCGCCCCGCACCACTCCCTCGACCTCGGCGGCCGCACCGCCCTCGTCACCGGCGCCGCCAGCGGCATCGGGCGCGCCTGCGCGCTGCGGCTCGCCGCCGCCGGCGCCGAGGTGAGAGCCGTCGACCGGGACGCGGCGGGCCTCGCCGAGCTGGCGGAACTCGCCCGGCGGGCCGGTGACCTCCCGGGCACGGTCGTACCCCACGCCCTGGACCTCACCGACCTCGACGCCGCCGAGCGCGTGGCCGCCGGCACCGACGTCCTGGTCAACAACGCCGGACTGCAACTGGTGCGCCCCCTGGAGCAGTTCCCGCCCGAGGTCTTCCACACCGTGCTGACCGTGATGCTGGAGGCACCTTTCCGGCTCATCCGCGGCGCTCTGCCGCACATGTACGCGCAAGGATGGGGGCGGATCGTCAACGTGTCCTCCGTGCACGGACTGCGCGCCTCGGCCTTCAAGTCCGCCTACGTGGCCGCCAAGCACGGCCTCGAAGGCCTGTCCAAGACGGCCGCCCTGGAAGGTGCCCCGCACGGGGTGACCTCCAACTGCGTGAACCCCGCCTATGTGCGCACCCCGCTGGTCGAGAAGCAGATCGCCGACCAGGCGCAGGCCCACGGCATCCCCGAGGAGCGCGTCCTGTCCGAGATCCTGCTGAAGGACAGCGCCGTCCAGCGGCTCATCGAACCCGAGGAGGTGGCCGACGCCGTGGCCTACCTGTGCGGGCCGCAGGCCTCCTTCGTCACCGGCACCTCCCTCGTCCTCGACGGCGGGTGGACGGCCCACTGAGCGGGCCGGCGCCGCCGGGCCCGGGAGTTTTCCACAGGCCCGGCAGGCCGGGCCGCCGATGCGGAATCCTGTGACCATGTCTCGCGATCACGTCCAGCCGGCCGGAACCCCCGTCTCCGAGGGCGCCACGGGGGTGCCCGACGACGGCGCGGGCGCCCCGTACCTCGAGCTGCTGGCCCGCGACGCCCCCGTGGAGGCCTACGAGCAGCCGGTGCTGCTCGCCCGCGCCGAGGGACAGCCGGCCGACCGGGTCGCCGCGCTGGAACGGGCCAAGCTGCTCGCCCTGCGGGTCCGCTCCGAACTGGAGGGACGCCGCCGGCGCGAGGCCGAGCTGTCGGCGCTGTTCGAGACCGCCCACGACCTGGCCGGCCTCCGGGACCTGGACGCCGTCCTGCAGGCCATCGTGCAGCGCGCCCGGTCCCTGCTGGGCACGGACGTCGCCTATCTCAGCCTCAACGACCCGGCACGCGGCGACACCTACATGCGCGTGACCGAGGGCTCCGTGGCCGCCCGCTTCCAGCAGCTGCGCCTCGGCATGGGCGAGGGGCTCGGCGGACTGGTCGCCCAGACCGCGCGGCCGTACGTCACTGACGACTACTTCAAGGACGCCCGCTTCCGGCACACCCGCGCCATCGACGCCGGCGTGGAGGACGAGGGCCTGATCGCCATCCTCGGCGTACCGCTGATGCTCGGCCCGAACGTCATCGGTGTCCTCTTCGCCGCCGACCGGCGCGCCCGCGTCTTCGAACGCGGGCAGATCGCCCTGCTCGGCTCCTTCGCCGCGCTCGCCGCGGCCGCCATCGACACCGCCAACCTCCTCACCGAGACCCGCTCGGCGCTGGCCGGTCTCGAACGGGCCAACGAGATCATCCAGGACCGCAGCGCGGTCATCGAGCGCGCCTCCGAGGTGCACGACCGGCTCGCCGAACTGGTACTGCGCGGCGGCGGGGTCCACGACGTGGCCGCGGCCGTCTCCCAGGTCATCGACGGCACGGTCGAGTTCACCGAGGCCGGCACGGCGCCGGCCGGGGCCCTGAAGGCGTCCAGGACCGAGGGACACGCGGTACGGCACCAGGGCGACTGGATCGCCGCGGTGGCCGCGGGCGGCGAACTCCTCGGCGCTCTCGTGCTGCGCGGCCACCCCGACCTCGACCCGGTCGACCAGCGCACCCTGGAACGCGCGGCGATGGTCACCTCGCTGCTCCTGCTGGCCCGCCGTTCCGCCGCCGAGGCCGAACACCGGGTGCGGGGCGAACTGCTGGACGACCTCCTGGACGCCCGCGACCGCGATCCGCGCCTGCTGCGCGAACGCGCCGCCCGGCTGCACGCCGACCTGGACGCCACCCACGTCGTCCTCGCCGCCCGGCTCGACGGACCGGCCGCCGACGCCGACGAGGAGGCCGCCGCCCGGCGGCGCCTGTGGTCCGCCGCCTCCCATCTCGCCGCCACCCGGCACGGGCTGGCCGCCGCCCGGGACGGCGGCACGGTCCTGCTGCTCCCGCTCGCCGCCGGCGACAGCGCCACGGAGCTGGCCCGCCGGACCGCCCGCCACCTCGGGACGGCCGTCCACCAGCCCGTCACCGTCGGCGCCTCCGCCCCGGTCACCGATCTCACCGTCCACCACGACACCGTGGCCGGCGCCTATGACGAGGGCCGCCGCTGCCTGGACGCGCTGCGCCTGCTGGGCCGCGGCGGAGACGGCGCGGCGGCGGAGGACTTCGGCTTCCTCGGCCTGCTCCTCGCCGGCGACCGGGACGTGGGCGGCTTCGTCGGCCGCACCATCGGCCCCGTCGCCGACTACGACGAGCGCCGCGGCACGGAACTGCTGCACACCCTGGACGCCTACTTCGCCTGCGGAATGAGCCCGGCCCGCACCAAGGACGCCCTCCACGTGCACGTGAACACCGTCGCCCAGAGGCTGGAGCGGGTGGGCCGGCTGCTGGGCGAGGACTGGCAGACGCCGGCCCGCGCCCTGGAGATCCAGCTCGCCCTGCGGCTGCACCGGCTGGCGACCCCGGAACGGCACTGACCGGCCCCCCGAGAAGGGAGCCGGTCGGTGCGCAGGGCCGTACGGCCGGTCAGACGGTGCCCGCCCTGGCCGCCGGGTTCGCGTCGGCGGGCTCGCCGTCCCCGGCCTCCACCTGGGCGAGGTCCCGGTGCCGGGTCTCCTTGGCGACACCCACGGCGATCAGGGTGAGCACGGCCGCCGCGATCACGTACAGGGCGATCGGGGTGGAGCTGCCGTAGTCGGACAGCAGCGCCGTGGCGATCAGCGGTGCGGGCGCACCGGCGGCCACGGAGGCGAACTGGGCGCCGATGGAGGCGCCGGAGTACCGCATCCGGGTCGCGAACATCTCGGCGAAGAAGGCCGCCTGGGGCGCGTACATGGCCCCGTGCAGCACCAGGCCGACGGTCACGGCCAGCAGCAGGTACCCGAAGGAACCGGTGTCGACGAGCGAGAAGAACGGGAACATCCACAGTCCGACGCCGGCCGCGCCCAGCAGGTACACGGGCCGCCGTCCCACCCGGTCGGAGAGCGCGCCCCAGGCCGGGATCACGGCGAAGTGCACGGCGGAGGCGATGAGTACGGCGTTCAGCGCGGTCTGCTTCGAGACGCCGGCGGACGTGGTGGCGTAGACGAGGATGAACGCGGTGATGACGTAGTAGCTGATGTTCTCCGCCATCCGGGCACCCATGGCGACGAGCACGTCCTTCCAGTGGTGGCGCAGCACGGAGACGAGCGGCAGCTTCTCCGGCTCCTCGGCGTGCCGGTCCTCGGCCCGCCGCAGCGCCTCCTTGAAGACGGGGGACTCGTCCACGGAGAGGCGGATCCACAGACCGACCATCACCAGCACACCGGAGAGCAGGAACGGTATCCGCCATCCCCAGGTGCCGAAGGCGTCGTCCGAGAGCACGGCGGTGAGCAGCGACAGCACACCGGTCGCCAGCAACTGCCCGGCCGGCGCGCCCGTCTGCGGCCATGCGGCCCAGAACCCCCGCCGCCGCGCGTCCCCGTGCTCGGAGACCAGCAGAACGGCGCCGCCCCACTCACCGCCGAGCGCGAATCCCTGCACCAGGCGCAGCGTGGTCAGCAGCACCGGCGCGGCGGAGCCGACGGTCGCGTGCGTGGGCAGCAGACCGATGGCGAAGGTCGCCCCGCCCATCATCAGCAGGCTCAGCACCAGCAGCTTCTTGCGCCCCAGCCGGTCACCGTAGTGCCCGAACACCAGGGCGCCCAGCGGGCGGGCCGCGAATCCGACGGCATACGTCAGGAAGGACAGCAGTGTTCCGACGAGCGGGTCGGAGTCCGGGAAGAAGAGCTTGTTGAACACCAGCGCGGCGGCGGAACCGTACAGGAAGAAGTCGTACCACTCGATGGTGGTGCCGATGAGGCTCGCGGCGACGATTCTTGGGAGGCTGGCGGGGGGTGGGGGAGCGGTGGTTCCGGAGGCCATGTGCGCCACTTCCTCGTGTGCGGTGGGGACGGGTACGTGTCGGCACACCGTAGGAAGTTGCAGGTCAGGGGCACATGTGGTGGGGCACCATAGTTCCGGGCGCTGCTATGCGTGCGGCCACCATGCCGGGCCGAAGAAGGGCGGTTCCCGGGCTCGGGAGTGGTCGAGACCAGTGCTGTCCGGGAAGCGTAGTTGGAGATGATTTGGCGGTGCGGTGCTGACTCCCGTGCTGGTCGGTCGGCCGCGGCAGGTCCTCTGGCGTGACGGAACCGCCGGGGACACCGCCGTCGCCCTCGGGCGTGTTGGATTCGTCCGTGGAGATGCCGAGAAGCGGGTGGATCGGCCGTATCGGTGTGGCGACCGGCCGGAATCGGCCGTGTTTCAAGAGTCGGGCGTGAAGGGTTGCATGCGTGCGATGAGGATGGCGACATCGTCCGGGTCGGCGGGCAGCCGGAGTTTGTGAAGGAGTCGGTCGCAGGTTTCTTCCAGGGTGGGGTCAGGTGTGTCAAGCAGGCGCAGGAGGGTGTTTAGTCGTTCGTCGATGGGGTGATGACGGACCTCGACGAGGCCGTCGGTGTACAGGACCAGCCGATCACCGGCGTCGACGGGGATGGTCGTGGTCACGAAGGGCACGCCGCCGACCCCGAGTGGGGTGCCGGTCGGCAGGTCGAGCAGTTCCGGGGGCTTGCCATCGCGCACCAGGACGGGCGGCAGATGGCCGGCGACGGAGATGTGGCACTCCGCGCGGTGCGGATCGTAGACGGCATAGACGCAGGTGGCTATGTACTGCTCAAGCCCTGAGGTGATCTTGTCGAGGTGATGGAGGACCTCGGCGGGGTCCAGGTCGAGGTCGGCGAAGTCGCTGGTGCCGGTGCGCAGGCGGCCCATGGTGACGGCGGCGTCGATACCACTGCCCATGACGTCTCCCACAACCAGCACGGTCTTGTCGCCGTCGAGCGGGAGGACGTCGTACCAGTCGCCACCGACCTCGTAAGCCGCCTGTGCAGGCCGGTACCGGGAGGCGACTTCCAGGCCCGGGAGGTGCGGAGGGTGGTCCGGGAGCAGGCTGCGCTGAAGGGTCTCGGCCGTATTGCGCACCGTCTGGTGCGAGCGGGCGTTGTCGATGCACACCGCGGCGCGGGAGGCCAGCTCACCGGCGAGGGCGAGGTCGTCCTCGTCGAAGGGCTGCGGGTTACGGGCGCGGCTCAGCCCCAGGAAGCCGAGGATCTGGCCGCGGGCGGTGAGCGGGAGCAGCATGTAGGAGTGGACGCCTGCACGGGCCAGCAGCGTGGCGGCGCGGTCGTCGCGGGCGATGCGGGCCATGGCGGCGTCATCCATGTGCGAGATCAGGATCGGCCGGCCGGTGCGTACGCATTCCGTGGGCAGGCGGTCGGCGTCGTAAGCAGCGATCTGCCCGGGCGGGTCGGCGGCCTGGACGGCTTCGGTGGCATAGGCGGCCTGCACTGCGAGGGCGCGGAAGAGCGCGGGACCGTCGCCCAAGGGCGGGCGGTGCTCGTGGAGGACGGAGTCGAGGACGTCGACCGTGGCCATGTCGGCGAGCTCGGTAACGGTGACGCCGGCCAGCTCTCGGGCGGTCTGCTCCACTTCCAGGGTGGTGCCGATGCGGGCAGAGCCGTCGGCGATCAAGGCCAGGCGATGGCGGGCCTCGGCGGCCTCCGTGGCTGCCTGGTAACGGTCGGTGACGTCCACCACCAGGTCGGCCACCCCGAGGACCCGCCCCTGGGGGTCGTCCAGCCGATACAGCGAGATCGACCAGGCGTGCACGTTCGGGTCGGCGGGGGTGTGGCCGACGATGGTGTACTCGTCGACCATGGGGACCCCGGTCTTGAGGACCTGCCGCATCCCGGCCTCCGGCCCCTCGAACTTCGCCGAGGTCATGATCTCGCGGTAGTGCCGGCCCAGATGGTCTTCCGCGGGAATGCCGTGCATCCGCTCCAGAGCGGGGTTGACGGCGACGTACCGCAGTTGGGTGTCGAGGATCGCCAGCCCGATGGGCGACTGGGAAATCAGCCGGGTGGACAGGGCGACGTCCCTCTCGACCTCCCGAAGCTTTGACCTGTCGGTGGCCAGACCAAGCGCGTAGAAGTCACCCAGGCTGTCCAGCAGCCGCATGTTGCGGAACTCCACCAAGCGAGTGCTGCCGTCCTTGTGCCGGATGGGGAAGGCCCCGGCCCACCTCTCCCCGGTAGCCATGACCTCGGCAAACAGCTTGATCATCAGATCCCATTGCTGCTCGTGAACGAGCAGCGGCGCGGCGTACTGCCCGAGCGCCTCCTCAGCGGTGTAGCCGAACAGGTCCTCGGCCTCCGGGCTCCACAAATCGATCCGCCCATCGGCATCCAACAGCACCGCGGCAACGCCGAGAAGATCCATCAGCCCACTCGGCTGCGACGATCGTTCCTCCGGCTGGCCGGTGTCACCCGGACGCCCATCGGCTGCGGTCACACGGGCACCCCTTCCATGCGCCGGACCACAAGGGCCTCCACTCGCGCCAGTCCGTGGCTCTGCCCCGTACCGTACGGAGTGCTTGGCTTCCATGGTCCCCCTGGAGCGGCCTTCCGCGCACGCACTGGACCAGGACGGCTCCGCCCCTTTTCATTCGTCGTGAGCACTGCCTGGAACCAGCGGCGCACCTGATAGGTCACGGTCTGGCTTCGGGAGCACCAGGGGGAGCACCCGCGTTGGTCGGGTGCCACCACCCGGTCATACCGACTGGTCGGTCTGCCCTGCGGAGCCCTGGTTGAACATGACGTCGAATTCAACTATAACCGATCCGAAGGCCCGGCTGCCCTCGCCCCGCGGTCATGATTCATGTCATCGGTCAACGGTGAAGGCGGCAACGAGCGTGCACAGCGCCGCAGTTGCCTTCGATTCCGCCCGCCGGCAGCGAGCCCGGCTCACGGAGCTCGGAATTCCGGTCCCAAAGCCCCCGGACGAACCGGGCCGACAGAAAGCAGTGAGTCCGACATGAGGGAAGCAGTCATCGTCTCGACGGCACGGACGCCGATCGGTAAGGCGTACCGCGGCGCGTTCAACGACACCCAGGCGCAGGAACTCGCCGCCCATGCCCTTCGGCACGCGGTGCAGCGCGCCGGGCTCGAAGGGGGCGAGGTCGAGGACGTGGTCTTCGGTTGCGCCGCGCAGCAGGGGTCGGCCGGCTACAACGTCGCGCGCCAGGCCGTTCTCCGTGCCGGACTTCCGGATGTCGTGCCGGGGATGACCATCGACCGGCAGTGCTCGTCGGGCCTGATGGCCATCGCGACGGCCGCCAAGCAGATCGTCGCGGACGGCATGCAGATCGCTGTCGGCGCCGGTGTCGAGTCGATCTCCCTGGTGCAGAACGACCACATGAACACCCACCGAGCGGAGGATCCCTGGCTGGTCGGGCGCAAGCCGAGCATCTACATGCCGATGCTGCAGACGGCGGAGCTTGTCGCCGAGCGCTATGGCGTGAGCCGGGAGCGCCAGGACGAGTTCGCGCTGGTGTCACAGCAGCGCACCGCGGCGGCGCAGGAAGCCGGCCGGTTCGACCGGGAGATCGTCGCGCTCACCAGCGTCAAGAAGGTGCTCGACAAGCAGTCCGGGGAGGTGCGTGAGCAGGAGGTCACCCTGACCCGGGACGAGGGCAACCGCGCGTCGACGACGCTCGAAGGGCTGGCCGGGCTGGCGCCGGTGCTGCCCGACGGCCAGGTGAGCGCGCATTCCAGCGTGACGGCGGGCAACTCCTCGCAGTTGTCGGACGGGGCTTCGGCGTCGGTGCTGACGGAGGCGAAAGAGGCCGAGCGCCGTGGACTGGAACCGCTGGGCGTCTACCGGGGTATGGCCGTCGCCGGTTGCGGACCGGAAGAGATGGGCATCGGCCCGGTGTTCGCCATTCCGAAGCTGCTGAAGCAGCACCATCTCGCCATCGACGACATCGGCCTGTGGGAACTCAACGAGGCGTTCGCCTCGCAGGCGCTGTACTGCCGCGACGAGCTGCGTATCGACCCGGAGCGGTTCAACGTCAACGGCGGCGCGATCTCGGTCGGCCATCCGTACGGAATGACCGGTGCCCGCCTGGTGGGTCATGCCCTCATCGAAGGCAAGCGGCGTGGCGTCCGGTATGTGGTGATCTCGATGTGCGTCGGCGGCGGAATGGGTGCAGCCGGACTGTTCGAGGTCGCCTGATGGGAAACGACCGAACCGCCGTCCTGGTGGACTTCGGCGGGGTCATCACCTCCAGTGTGCTGCGCGCCTTCACCGACTTCGGCGCCTCGCTCGGCGGGGACCCGCGCCTGCCGCTGGACCTCCTCGCCCGGGACCAGCCGTCACGCACCCTCCTCGCCGACCACGAGTGCGGCCGTATCGACGTCGAGTCCTTCGAGCGAGGATTCGCCGAGCGTCTCCGCGTCCACGGCGTCGACGTGGTGGCCGAGGGGCTCACGGCCCGGATGGTGGCGGGTATGTCGATCGACCGGGAGATGCTCGCGCTGCTCAGCGATCTCCGAGCTGCCGGCCATCCGGTTGCGCTGGTCTCGAATTCGTTCGGAACCGGAACCTACGACGGCGTCGACCTCGCCGCTGTCGCCGATGTCGTCGTCATCTCCGCTGAGGTCGGGATCCGCAAACCTTCCCGGCGGATCTACGCGATGGCATGCGAACGCCTCGGGGTCGGCCCCGAGGAGGCGGTGATGATCGACGATCTGCAGCAGAACCTCGACGGAGCGGCGCGGATCGGCATCGGGGGCGTGCTGCACACCAGTGCCGCCGACACCCGCCGCCGGCTCGCCGAGCGCTTCCGCATCACCGCCTGACCGACCGGTGCGCCCGCGGCCAGGCCGGCGGAGTCGGCGGAGGGCTCGATGCCGAGGCCGGGCCGCGGCCACTGATCGACGGGGAAGACCCGGCGCCGCGACCCGATCGCCTCCCCGGAGGGCACCGCCTATGACCACTTTTTCGATCCCGTGTGCCACACGCGACCCTCGCGAACTGCGGCCACGGCGCCCCACGGTGACTTGTGACTCTGGCGTCGGATTCAAGTAAAATCACCGGGATGGACACCAGTGCGCCCGAGGAGATCGACACCGAGAACGCGCCGCCCATGGCGCCGCTCTCGCACCTCCGGGAGCCGCCTACGACGAAGCGTGGGGCACGGACACGGGCCGCTCTGGTGAAGGCCGCGCGGAAGGTCTTCGAGCGCGACGGATACCTCGACACCCGCCTGACCGACATCACCAAAGAGGCGCAGTGTGCGGCGGGATCCTTCTACACCTACTTCGCCAACAAGGAAGAGGTGCTTGCCGCCGTCCTCCTGGAGGCGCAGGAGGACATGATGCACCCCGGCATGGGCCGGGTGCAGGGCGCCGACGATCCCTATGCGGTGCTCGAGGCGAGCAATCGCGCGTATCTCGAGGCGTACAAACGCAATGCGAAGCTGATGGCGCTGCTGGAGCAGGTCGCCCAAGTGGAGCCTGAGTTCCGTGAGTTCCGAAGGCGGCGGGGGGACGCGTTCATCCGCCGCAATGCCCACGGCATCGCCGAGTTGCAGGCGCGGGGTGTCGCAGACCGCGAGGTCGATCCGATGCTGGCCTCCCGTGCGCTGTCGGGCATGGTCAGTGTCATGGCGTACAACGCCTTCGTGGTCTGTGAAGGGCAGGAGGAGGGTACGCCGGTGGACTTCGAGGAACTGGTGTCCACGGTCACCCGGCTCTGGGCGAACGCCCTGCGGTTCCCCGGTCACCGCTGACCGGGCCCGCCCGGATCACGGTGCTGCGCGGCCTGCCGGTGTTCGGCTGCCAGGACCGTGAGGGGCACGCCGAAATCGACTTCACCGACGTACGAGTGCCGGCCACGGGCCTTCTCAAGGGGGAGGGCGAGGGCTTCGCCATCAGCCAGGCCCGGCTCGGACCCGGTCGTATCCACCACTGCATGCGGGCCATCGGCGCGGCCGAGCGGACGCTGGAACTGATGTGCCGGCGCGCGCAGTCACGGGTGACCTTCGGCAGCCCGGTCATGTGCCGCCTCGGTCCTGGGCGGACTCCACGATGCCGCTCACTGGCACTCTTCCCCTTCCCCGGCCCCGTCACGGATGGCGAGGGCGACCAGAAGTTCCAGGAGGTCGGCGATCCGGCGCGGATTGCGGCCGGTGCGTTCCTCGAGCCGGCACCCATACGCACTGCTCATCGCATCGTGCGCCGCCCACCGCGCGAGCCCTCGCTGACGAGCGGGCCGTTCTGCCCGCCGTCCCCCTGTGCCCGCCACGCCGTGCCGCGTGGCGGGCGAGGCTGTGGCCGTACCGGGTTCAATGGCTTGCGTGGCGGACAGCGAGGCAGAACATCGCGACCGAGTGCAAGGTGGTGTCCAGCGGTGGAGAAGCGGATGACGGAGCTCAGGGAAAGCCACGACGATCCGTTCGCCCTGCACCTCGCCGCCCTGGCGGTGCTCGACGACCGGGGAACCGTGACCGGATGGAACCGGCGGGCCCAGGAACTGCTCGGCTACCCGGAGACGGCCGTGCTCGGCCGTCCGGTGTCCGAGGTCCTGGTCGAGCCCCGCGACCTGCCGGCCGTCCGGGACGTCGCCGCGAGCTGCAGGAGAGCCGGCGGCTGGTTCGGGGTGCTCAAGGTACGGCACCGTGAGGGGCGGCCGGTGGAGATGGGGGTCAGGGCCCATGCGGTCGCGCGTGACGGCCGGGTCCGTGAGTGGTTCCTCACCGGGGCACCCGCGGCCGACGTCCTGGAATGGCAGAGGGACCGCGCGCTTCTCGACGGCTTGTTCCGCAGATGCCCGATCGGCCTGGTCGTGCACGGCCCCGATCTCCGGGTTCTCCGGGTCAACCGGGCCATCGAACGCTTCACCGGCATCCCGGCGGAACACTTCCGGGGGCTGCCCACCGGCTATCTGCTCCTCCCCGACGACGCACGCAAGGCCGTGGACCGCGTGCGTCAGGTGATCGAGACCGGGAAACCGCTGGTCTACTCCGAGCAGTTCGCTCGCCTGGAGTGGGATCCCGCACGAGAGCGGGTCGCGCTGGTCTCGTCCTTCCGGATGGAGGACCCTGCCGGGCGCGTCCTGGGCGTGGCCGAGATGATCGAGGACATCACCGAGCGTCATCGGGCCCAGCGCCGGCTCGCGCTCCTCGACCAGGTCGGCAGCCGTATCGGAACCACCCTCGACGTCGTGGAGACGGCCCGGGAACTCGCCGAGGTGATGGTGCCTCACCTCGCCGACCATGCGTCGGTCGATCTGCTCCAGCCGGTGACGCGCGGTGAGGAAGTGACGCAGGGCCTGGCAGGGCCGGTGGTACGAGTGGGCACCGGCGGCGTCGGCGCCCGGCAAACCGGCCCGCCCCACCCCCAGGGGGAGGCGGTGGAGTTCGCGCCGGACACGCCCCAGGCCAGATGCCTGGCCGAAGGGCGGCCCGTCCTGGAGCCGGTGCTCCCGCCCGACTGGTTCTCGACGGAGGGCCGCCAGGGGATCCACGCCCCGGACCTGGGCGCCCATTCGCTGATCGTGGTGCCCCTGGCCGCACGCGGCCTGGTGCTCGGTGTGATGACCCTGTGGCGTTCGCGCCGCCCCGATCCGTTCGAGGCGGAGGATCTCACCCTCGCCCAGGAACTCGCCTCGCGCGCCGCCGTCGCCATCGACAACGCCCGGCGCTTCACCCAGCAACAGCAGACCGCGTTCACCTTGCAGAGCAGCCTGCTGCCCCGGACGGTCCCGGACCAGTCGGCCGTCGAGGTGGCCCTTCGCTACCTGCCGGCCAGCGCGGCCCCGGGCCTGGGCGGTGACTGGTTCGACGTCATCCCGCTGTCCGGTGCACGGGTCGCCCTCGTGGTCGGCGATGTGGTGGGACGTGGCCTCCACGCTGCCGCCACCATGGGCCGGCTGCGTACGGCCGTGCACACGCTCGCCAGCCTCGACCTGGAACCGGACGAGGTGCTCGCCCGTCTTGACGACCTGGTCGACCTGCTGGCGGCCGAGCAGGAAGCCGCCGGCGAGCGGCCGGTGGGCGAGCAGGTCATCGGCGCCACCTGCCTGTACGCCGTGTACGACCCGGTCTCCGGGCGGTGCTCCGTGGCGCGCGCCGGCCATCCCCCGCCGCTGCTGACCGCCCCGGACGGACAGGTGGCTCCGCTCGACCTGCCGGCCGGCCCACCCCTCGGCCTGGGCGGCCTGCCGTTCGAGGCCCGGGAGGTCGAACTGGCCGAGGGCAGCCTGCTGTGCCTGTACACCAACGGGCTCATCGGCGAACGCCACATCGATGCCGACGTCGGCCTGACCAAACTGTGTGGAGCGCTCACCCGCCCCGCGGACGCCCTGGAACGGACATGCCAGGCGGTGGTCGACTCGCTCGTGCCCGCGCGCCCCAGCGACGACGTCGCCTTGCTGGTAGCCCGTACCCGCATGCTGCCGCCGGAGGACGTCGCCTCCTGGCAGCTTCCGCTGGAGCCCGCCAGCGCCGCCCGGGCCCGGGAACTGACCTCGGCCAAGCTGTCCGAATGGGGTCTGGAGCACTTGGCGTTCACGACGGAGTTGATCGCAAGCGAACTGGTGACCAACGTCTACCGGTACGCCAGCGGACCGGCGACCCTGCGGCTGATCCGGGAACGGTGCCTGGTGTGCGAGGTCAGCGACACCAGCCACACCTCACCCCACCTGCGCCGCGCTCGTACCACCGACGAGGGCGGGCGCGGCCTGTTCCTGGTGGCCCAGATGGCCGAGCGCTGGGGTACCCGATACACCCGCGAAGGCAAGACCGTTTGGACCGAACAACCACTGACCGGCATGTTCCCCTGACCGGCCCCCGCGCATCCGTGCCCCCGAGGTCCCGGCCACGCCGGGCGGACCGCGGCGGCGGGGCCGGGACCGTTCGCGCAGCCGGCCCCGCCGCCGTGGTCACTCGACCGCGGCCAGCAGCCGCGCCTCGCTCTCCTCGTACAACCGCCGGGTCTCCACGCTGCCCGCGGCGCGGCGCCGGTGGTCCAGTCCGCTGCCGAGCCAGCCCGCCAGGTAGCCGAACGGGACCGAGACCAGTCCGGTGGACTGCATGGGGAACAGGTGGAAGTCGGCGTCCGGGAAGACGGCGGACGGCGTGCCCGACACGGCCTTCGAGAAGACCAGCAGCAGCAGCGCGCAGGCCGCACCGCCGTAGAGGGTGGCGAGCAGGCCGGTGCGGGTGAATCCGCGCCAGAACAGCGAGTAGGTGAGCGCGGGTGCCACCGCCGATGCGCCTATGCAGATGGCCAGCGTGGTCAGCACGCCGACATCCCAGTCCTGGACCAGGGTGGCGAGCCCGATCGCGGCGGTTCCCACCACCACGCTCGTCCACACCGCCACCGTCATCTCCGTACGCGGCTCGGCGTGTCCCCGCCGTACCGCATGGGCGAACAGGTCGTGGGCGAGCGACGAGGCCGCGGCCAGGGTCATCCCCGCGACCGACGACAGGAGGGTGATGAACACCATGCCCGCCACGGCCGAGTAGAGAATCGTCGTGCCCACGGAGCCGTGGGGCCGGCCGAGCACCTGCGACAGCATGAGCACCGACGTCCTGCCCTGCGGGTCGGCCTCGGTGATGTAGCGCGACCCCACCAGCGCCGCCGCGCCCGTACCCATGATGATCACGAGCAGGCAGAACGTGGTGACCGTGCCGACCGCCCACGACATGGAGCGACGTACGGCGGGCACGTCCCGCGCGGAGTACAGACGCATCGTGATGTGGGGCAGGCAGGCCACGCCGAGGACCACGGTGATCTGGAGACCGATGAAGTCCAGCCGGTCGACGGCCGACGTACCCAGTTGGAGGCCCTGCTGGAGGAAGGCCGGGCCCGCGCCGCTGCCGTCCTGGGCGGCCCTGAGGACGCTGCCGGGACTCCAGCCGAAGCGGTTCAGCACCAGGGCGGCGACGAGGGCGCTGGTGCCGATCAGGATGACGATCTTGATCATCTGAATGAGCGCGGTGCCCCGCATCCCGCCGAGCGCCGCGTAAATGATCATCAGGCTGCCGACCATGACGATGCACGCCGTCCTGGCCCCCGCCGCGTGTGGGAGGTCGAGGATGAACGTGAGCAGCGACCCGGCCCCGGAGAGCTGCACGACCAGGAAGGGCAGGGTCGCCGAGAGTGTCACCACACAGGCGGCGATGCGCACGGCCCGCCCGGGCATGTTGCGGGCCAGGACGTCGCCCATGGTGAACCTGCCGGCGTTGCGCAGAGGTTCGGCCAGCAGGAACATCAGCAGCACCAGCGACAGGGCGGTGCTGACCGCGAGGACGTAACCGTCGTATCCGGCGAGCGCGACGATGCCGGTGGTGCTCAGCACCGTGGCCGCGGAGATGTAGTCGCCCGCGATGGCCAGGCCGTTCTTGAACGGGGTGAGCGACCGGTAGCCGGTGTAGAAGTTCGTCAGGTCGTCGTGGTCCGGTCCCGCCATCACGCAGATCAGCAGCGTGAGGGTGACCAGGGCCGTGAACAGGAGGAGGACGGCGGCCTGCGTCCCGGAGCTGAAGTCGTTCATCTCGCCGCCCTCGCGTCCCGGGCCACGTGGACCCCCCGCTCCCTGACGTTGCGGGCCAGCGGATCCACCGAGCGTTGTGCGCTGCTGCCGTACCAGAAGACCGCCGCGAAGGTGACGACGAGCTGGAGGACGCCGAGGGCCATGCCCAGACTCAGCTCCCCGGCGATCTTGGACCCCATAAGGTCCGGAGCCCAGCAGGACAGCACGACGTACACGACGAAGGAGCCGAGCGCGGCGAGTGTGGAGGTCCGGCGGAGCACGCGATAGGCCGAGCGGAGGGCGGCCAGGTCGGCACCGGACCCGGGGGTCTCGTGCGGGTACGCCTCGGCCCAGGTGGCTTGCCCGTACGCGTCGTAGTGGCGGGCGGTGTGGCCGTAGGACTGCGGCTCGGTGTGCGGCAGCGGCCATCCGGGAGGTGCTGACGGCGGATACGGATTCTCGTCGGGGTATGTCATCGCCTGGCCTTCCACAGCGGCTCGGATCCTGGGAGTGATGAGGGGGGCGGAGTGCTTCAGGCGGCGCACCATACCGACTGGTTGGAATGCCTGTAAGCCCGCCGTGGATCACATTTCGGGGTCGATGTGGTTCACCGGGTGCGGGACCACGGCGCGGTCAGCGGGACGGGTCGAGCAGGACCTTGCGCACCCCTCGGCCACCAGGGGCGTCGGCGGATGAGACGCGGCGCACGCCTCCGGCTACAGCGGCGCCGGTGAGGAAGCGCCCGGGACCAGCACGCGGGGGGTTCCGGTGCCGTCGGCGGGCACGGCCCACACGTCGCTGCTGCCCACTTCGCCGTCGGCGGGCAGGGCGTAGGCGAGGGTGCGGTCGTCCAGCCAGGTGGCCTGGTCGTCGACGCTGTGGCGCTCGGCCAGCGGCGTCCGGCGCAGGGTGCGCAGATCGAGGACGTACTCGTGCCAGAGCGTGGCCCCGGACAGGACCCGTTTCTTGAAGGCGACCCGGGTGCCGTCGGGGGAGAGCGAGGGGCACTCCACGTTCTCGGCCAGGGTGGTGACCGAACGCCGGGAGAGCGAACCCCGCACCAGATACGTCTTGTTGGCGGTGTTGAGGGTGGCGTAGAAGGTGTCGTCGTCGGAGGCGAAGGTGACCCCCCAGAAGTTGATGTCCGAGGCGTGGTACGGCTTGCCGTCCTTGACGACCGAGAACTTCTCCAGGCTGGGGATCAGCCGCATGGTACGGGTGTCCAGGATCGAGGTCCGGGTGGAGAAGAAGGCGGAGGAGTAGGACTCGCCGGAGACGAAGACGGTCCAGGCGGCGAAGCGGCCGCTCGGCGAGACCCGGGCCCGGCTGGGCGTGCCCGCGAGCGGGAACTCGCGCCGGGTACGGAGGTCCGCGTCCAGGAGCAGGGCGCGGTTGCTCTGCTTGAGGACACCGGGGTCGGACTGGAGGCAGACGCCGGTGCCGGCCGCCGCGTAGAAACGCGCGCACTTCAGGTCCGAGGCGACCCGCCGGCCGCCGGGATCGGCCGACGGCACCGAGGCGACGGCGGTGCGGTGCGGGCCGGCGGCCGCGTTGACGAACGTCAGGCGGTTCTTCTGGTCGAGAGTCAGCCTGCCCTCGCCGACGGCGGGGCCGCCCGCCTGCGGCCGGTCGGCGCGGTCGGCGCGGGAGGCGGCGTGCAGGACCACGCCGGTGCCCAGGCCCGCGAGCAGCAGGACCGCCACGACGAGTATGAGCAGACGGCGGTGGAGCGTAGTCATCCGGATCCTTGGGGCTGAGGTGGTCATCGGGTCCCGTCGGCCGGCCGCAGCACCAGGCCCGCGACGGCGGCGCAGGCCAGCAGGCCCACCGCCGAACCGGCCAGCGCCGGGCCGTCGCCCCACACCGTCCAGGCGGCGCCGAAGGCCAGTGAGCAGCAGAACCGGGCCAGCGCCTGGCTGGTGCCGACGATGGCGAGGCCGCTGGCGCGCAGCTCCTCCGGCACGACGCCGGCGAGGGCGGCCGGGAGCACACCGTCGGTGGCCGCGTAGAACGCGCCGTGCAGGGCGAGTACGGCGGGGGCCAGGACCGGCGTGGCCGGCGCCCACAGCAGCAGGGCGTAGGCGATGAGCAGGCCCACGTGCCCGGCGAGGAACACGGTGCGCCGCCCGATCCGGTCGGCCAGCGCGCCGGCGGGCACGGCGAGCAGCAGGAACACCGCGGCGGTGCCCAGCGGCAGCAGCGTGAACCACTCTTCGCCGATGCCCGCGCGGCGTTGCAGGAGCAGGTAGACGAAGGCGTCGCTGACGGTGGTCAGACCGAGCAGTGCGGCGCAGCCGGCGAGCGCCCGCAGGCGCGGCAGACGCAGCAGCGCCAGTGCCTCGCGCACCCGGACCGGCGGCCTGCCGTCCGGACCGCCGGCACCGTCCAGCCCGCCCGGCTCGCCGGTTGCGTCCGAACCGTCCGGCTCGCCTGTTCCGCCCATGCCGTCCGTCCGCGCCTCCCGCCGCCGGCCGGGCACGAACAGCACCAGCACCAGCACGCCGAGCACGGCGACGCAGGCGCTCACCCCGAACACGGCGTCGTAGCCGTCGGCCGCCGCGCGCAGGATGAGGAAGGCGGCGAGCGGGCCGAGCATCGCGCCGGTGGTGTCCATCGCCCGGTGCACGCCGAAGGCCCGGCCCTGGTTCGCGGCCGGCGTGGACAGGGAGATCATCGCGTCGCGCGGGGCGGTGCGCAGGCCCTTGCCGGTGCGTTCCAGGGCGAGGACCGTGCCGAGCGTGCCGAGGCTGCCGGCGAGCAGCAGCAGCGGCTTGCAGAGCGCGGACAGGCCGTAGCCGAGCCCGGCCATCAGCTTGTGGTTGCGCACCCGGTCGGCGAGGTGGCCGCCGGTGAGCTGGACCAGGGCGCTGACGCCGTTGTAGACACCGTCGAGGGTGCCGAACCCCAGCGGGCTGAAGCCGAGTCGGCTGACCAGATAGAGCGGCAGGACGGCGGTGACCATCTCCGAGGAGATGTCGGTGATCAGGCTGACGGTGCCGAGCACGAGCACGACCGGGGCGACCCCGCGTCCGGGGCCGCGTCTCCGGTCCCGCTCGGTGTCCGCCCGGGCGGGGGTGGAGCGGTCGGTGAGGTACATGATCGGGGACTCCAGGTGCGGTGCGATCAGTTCTGCCGGCTGCTCTCGTCCCGCAGCCAGGTGCCGAAGTCCTCCGCCTCGATGGCCTTCCGGGCCCGCCACCGGGCGACGACCGCCGTGGCGACGAAGACCACAACACCCGCGAGGAGCCCCGGTTCCTCACGGACCACGGCCAGCAGATCCGCCCTGCTGGTGCGCGCCGACGCCTCCCGCGGTTCCTGGTGCCGCTCGACCTGGGCGGTGGACACCGCGGCCCGGATCCGCCGCCTGACCAGATCCGGCCAGGTGCGCGGCGGGTGGACCACGACCCGGGCCGCACCGACCACGAGCCGCTCCTCGGGGGCGAAGGCCAGGGACGCGGCCAGGTCGTCCGCCATCAGCGGCGGCAGCGCCGCGATCCGCGCGTACCCGGCCTTGGAGACCGCGATGACGCCCCGGCCGAACAGCCCCTCGCGCACGGCCGGGAGCCGCTGCCACACGCGGTAGTAGGCGCGCACCGGCCATGCGCAGCCGGCCAGCGGGAGCTGCCGTTCGGGGGCGGTGGCGAGGACGCCGGAGGCGTCGTCGTCCAGGGGCCCGGCCAGCGCCCGTACGTCGGCGCCCGTGATCACGACGTCGGCGTCCACGTAGATCCGCGGGAAGCCGCGCGCGTGCTCGTCACCCGCCCGCAGGGCCGCGTGCTTGGAGGGGACCGGGATCTCCACCACCCGTACGCGCGGGCCGCGTTGGGCCGCGATGCGCGCGGTGTCGTCCGTGCAGCCGTTGCACACGACCACGATGTCGGTCTCGTCCCCGGAGGGGTCCGCCAGCAGCGAATCGAGGAGCCGGCCGAGGACGCGCGCCTCGTTGTGGGCCGGGATCACGATGCTCGTCACCCGGGCAGTATGCCGTCGGTGTCGTCATTGCGCCGTGTGTTTCGTCCAACTGTTCCCGCGACTGCGTCCCGTGGTCTAGATTGAGGTCCGCCGGGCCGGTTTGGGAGGGACATCCGCACCTGACGACAGGTCAAGTAGCGGATTCGTAAGCCGGATACGGCACAGGCAACAGCCAACATGCAGGGCGCGCAAGACGGTTGGGGAACCGCTGACCGCTCCCTGGTTTTCCGGCGCCGTTGTGTTGAGGAGACACACCGGCGCTGTTCCGGCCCTGGCCGCGGACTTGCGACCGTATGTCCGCATCGCTCGGTCAGGGGTAGCCGCGCATGTGGTGGGGGGGGCATGACCATTGAGGTCACGCATGAGCAGGTGGTTCTGGATCACAGGAGTCCAGAAGCGCGCCGAAGACCTTGGGAACGGAAGTACCGAACGGTCCTGTTGGTCGCGGACGGCCTGGCGGCCGTAGCCGCGGCCTTAGTGATCCACGGGGCCTACGGCCGCTGGACGGTGGCCCTGGTACTGCCGCCGATGTGGATCGCGGCGATGCTGGCCCATCGCTCCTACGACCGGGGCGCCCTGGGCCTGGGGACCGAGGAGTACCTGCGGGTGCTGCGCGGGGCCGTCGCCCTGCCGGCGCTGGCCGCGTGTGCGTACTGGCTGTTCGCACGCGACCTGGGGCTGCTGCACGACATGATCGCGGCCGCGGTCCCGGCCGCCGCGATCGCCCTGGCGGTCCGGTACGCGCTCCGCCGCCGGCTGCACCGGCGCTGGGCACGGGGCCGGGACCGCACCACGACACTCCTGGTCGGGCCGTCGCACGGGATCGTCGAACTGGTCGCCGTGCTGCGCAGGGCGGGCGGCGCGAAAGAGTTGCAGGTCGCCGGCGTGTGCCTGAGCGACCCGGAGAACGCGGTCGCGATCCGTGAGCTGGGGCTCCCCGTCCTCGGCGGGATCGGCGACATGAACGACGTCGTACGGGCCACGGGCATCGGTGCCGTCGTGGCGCTGCCGGCGCCGGAGTTCGACGCCTCCGTCCTGCGCCGGATGTCCTGGACGGCGGCCGTGCAGGACGTCGACTTCCTGCTGGCACCCGTGCTGACCGACGTGTCCGCCTCCCGCCTGGTGGTACGGCCCACCAACGGGGTCCCGCTGATGCGGATACAGGCACCGAACCTCTCGCGGGCCTCCCGGCTGCCCAAGGAACTGCTGGACCGGACGCTCGCCGCGGCGCTGCTCGCGGTGCTCCTGCCGCCCATGCTGGTGATCGCCCTGGTCGTCCGGCTGGACAGCACCGGTCCCGCGCTTTTCCGGCAGCGCCGGGTGGGCCGCTACGGCAACCACTTCACCATGCTGAAGTTCCGCACGATGCGGCAGGACTCCGAGGCCCTGCGGGCGGAACTGGAGCACCTCAATGAGAACAGTGACGGCCTGCTGTTCAAGGTGAAGGAGGACCCGCGGATCACCCGGGTCGGCTCGCTGCTTCGCCGCAGCTCGCTCGACGAGATCCCGCAGCTGATCAACGTGGTGCGGGGCCACATGTCGCTCGTCGGTCCCCGCCCCTCGCTGCCCGAGGAGGTCGAGGAGTACACGCCGGACATCAAACGCCGGCTGCTCGTGAAGCCCGGACTCACCGGGCTGTGGCAGGTGAGCGGCCGTTCCGACCTGCCCTGGGACGAAGCGGTCCGGCTCGACCTCGGATACGTGGACAACTGGTCGATGGGCCTCGACCTGACCATCCTGCTGCGCACCGGGTCCGCCGTGGTGCGCGGAGCGGGGGCCTACTGATGGACCGAAGGAAGAGGAACAACACAGTGACGCAGACCACGGATCCGCTGGGGGTCGCGGTCGTCGGGGCCGGCTACTGGGGCCCCAACCTCGTACGCAACTTCCAGGCCAGCGAGCGGTTCCGGCTGCGCTGGCTGTGCGACCTCGACGTGGACCGGGCCCAGCGGGTCCTCGGCGGCTACTCGACGGTCCAGGCCACCTCCGACTACGCGGCCGTCCTGGCCGACCCCGCCGTCGCCGCCGTCGCCGTGGCCACCCCCGCCGGGACCCACCTCGACATCGCCCTGGCCGCACTGCGCGCCGGCAAGCACGTCCTGGTGGAGAAGCCGCTCGCGGCCACCTACGCCGACGGGATGCGCCTCGTCGCCGAGGCGGAGGAGCGCGGGCTCACCCTCATGTGCGACCACACCTACTGCTACACACCCGCCGTGGGCCGCATCCGCGACATGGTCCGCTCCGGTGAACTCGGCGAGATCCACTTCGTCGACTCGGTCCGGATCAACCTCGGCCTCGTCCAGAAGGACATCGACGTCCTGTGGGACCTGGCCCCGCACGACCTGTCGATCCTGGACTTCATCCTCCCCGACAACGTCGAGCCGGTCGCCGTCGCCGCCCACGGCGCCGACCCGATCGGGGCGGGACAGGCCTGCGTGGCCTATCTGACGCTGCAGCTCAACACGGGGGCCATCGCCCACGTGCACGTCAACTGGCTCTCCCCGACCAAGGTGCGCACCACCATGGTGGGCGGTTCCAAGCGCACCCTGATCTGGGACGACCTCAACCCGGTGCAGCGCGTCGCGGTCTACGACCGCGGGGTGGACCTGGCCGCGCCGCAGGAGATCGGCGCGGACGAGCGCCGGGAGATGCTCGTCTCCTACCGCTCGGGGGACATGGTCGCCCCCGCGATCGGCGAGAAGGAAGCGCTGCGCAGCATGGTCGACGAGTTCGCCGACGCGATCAGCGGCGGGCGGGCCGCGCTGACCGACGGCCGGGCGGGTCTTCGCGTGCTGGACATTCTCGAAGCGGCCTCCCGGAGCCTGGAGTTCCGGGGCGCGGTCGTCGGCCTGCGCGCCGGGCATTGACAGTTCCACCGATGGAGAGGGCACTTCAGTTGAGCAGCGTACGGGGCAAGAAGATCCTGGTCACCGGGGGGGCGGGGACCATCGGGTCCAATCTCGTCGACCTCCTGACCGAGGGCGGTGCCCGCGAGATCGTCGTGCTGGACAACTTCGTCCGCGGCCGGATGGGCAATCTGGCCGGCGCGCTGCGCAGCGGCGTCGTCGAGGTCGTCGAGGGCGACATCCGTGACGCCGCCGCGGTGCGGAAGGCCACCGACGGCGCCGACCTGGTGTTCCACCTCGCCGCGATCCGCATCACACAGTGCGCGGAGGAGCCCCGGCTCGCCAACGAGGTCATGGTCGACGGCACCTTCAACGTCCTGGAGGCGGCGGTCGAGGCCGGGGTCGGCAAGGTGATCGCCTCGTCCTCGGCCTCCGTCTACGGCATGGCCGAGGACTTCCCGACGACCGAACGCCATCACCCGTACAACAACGACACGTTCTACGGCGCGGCCAAGGCCTTCAACGAGGGCATGCTGCGCAGCTTCCACGCCATGTACGGCCTGGACTACGTGGCGCTGCGGTACTTCAACGTCTACGGCCCACGGATGGACATCCACGGCCTCTACACCGAGGTGCTCATCCGCTGGATGGAGCGCATCGAGTCGGGCGAGCCGCCGCTGATCCTCGGCGACGGCAGCCAGACCATGGACTTCGTCGACGTCAGGGACATCGCGAGGGCCAACGTGCTGGCCGCCGAGGCGGATCTGACCGACGAGGTCTTCAACATCGCGAGCGGTACGGAGACTTCGCTCAAGGAGCTCGCCCAGGGCCTGCTCGAGGCGATGGGGGCCCAGGGCCTGGAGCCTGAGCACGGGCCCGCCCGCGCGGTGAACGGGGTGGTCCGGCGGCTGGCGGACACCACGCGCGCCGCCGAACGGCTCGGCTTCACCGCGCGGATCGATCTGCGCACCGGCCTCAGGGACCTGGTCGACTGGTGGCGCGCGGAGCGCGCCGCGGGGGAGGCCGCCCAGTGAGCACCGACCGCATCCCGGTGATGATCCCCTGGCTCGGCGAGGAGGAGGCCCGGGCAGCCTCCGAGGCCGTCCTCTCCGGATGGGTCGCCCAGGGCCCCCGGGTCACCGCGTTCGAGCGGGCCTTCGCGGAGCGGGTGGGCGCCGAGCACGCCGTCGCGGTCAGCTCGTGCACCACCGCCCTGCACCTGTCCCTCGTCGCGCTCGGCCTCGGGCCCGGCGACGAGGTCGTGGTGCCGTCGCTGTCGTTCATCGCCACCGCCAACGCCGTCCGCTACGTGGGCGCCGAGCCGGTGTTCGCCGACGTCGAGCCGGCCACCGGCAACCTGACCACGGCCACCGTCGACGCCGTCCGCACCCCCCGCACCAGGGCCGTCCTCACCGTCCACCAGGGCGGCGTACCGGCCGATGTGCACGCCCTGCGGGCCGCCTGCGCCGACTGGGACCTGCCGCTGGTGGAGGACGCGGCGTGTGCCATCGGCTCGACCGTCGGCGGCAAGCCCGTGGGGCACGGCGCGCTGATCGCCGCCTGGTCCTTCCACCCCCGCAAGGTCGTCACCACCGGCGAGGGCGGCATGGTCACCACCGACGACGCCGAGTGGGCCGAGCGCCTGCGCCGGCTGCGCGAGCACGGGATGAACGCCTCGGCGGCCCAGCGCCATGCGAGCACCAAGCCGGTCCTGGAGAGCTACCTCGAGGTCGGCTACAACTACCGGATGACGGACATCCAGGCCGCGGTCGGCCTGGTCCAGCTCGGCAAGCTCGACGCGATGATCGTCCGCCGCCGCGAACTGGCCGCCCGCTACGACGCATTGCTGCGGGATGTCACCGGCCTCACCCCGGTCCGCGACCCCGCCCACGGGCAGAGCAACTTCCAGTCCTACTGGGTGCTCCTGGACGAGGACTTCCCCGTCGGCCGGGACGACCTGCTGGCCGCGCTCGCCGGGGCCGGAGTCTCCGCCCGGCGCGGGATCATGGCGGCCCACCTCGAACCCGCCTACGCCGGCCATCCCAGCGCACCGCTGCCGGTCACCGAGCGGATCAGCAGCGACTCGCTGATCCTTCCGCTGTTCCACACGATGACCGAGGCCCAGCAGGACCGCGTCGTCACGGCACTGCGCGAACAGGCCCGAAGATGAACGGACTGCTGATCATCGGCGCCGGCGGCTTCGCCCGGGAGACCGCGCAGGCCGTACGGGACGCGGGCGGCACCGAGCTGCTCGGGCACCTCGACGACAACACCGCCCTGCACGGAACCGAGGTGGACGGCGTCCCCGTCCTCGGCGGCTGCGACCTGGTCCACGACCTGCCCCGGGCCCGCGTGGTCGTCTGCGTGGGCAACCCGAGGGACTACGCGGCCCGTGCCCGGCTGGTCCGCCGGCTCGCCCTGCCGGCGGACCGCTACGCCACGGTGGTCCACCCGACGGCCTCGGTGTCGAGGACGTCCGAGGTCGGCCCCGGCTCGGTCCTGCTCGCGCACTGCGCGCTGACCGCCGCCGTGCGGGTGGGCGCGCATGTCGCGGTCATGCCGCAGGCCGTCCTCACCCATGACGACGTGATCGAGGACTGCGCCACCATCACCTCCGGCGTCCGCCTGGGCGGGGGCGTACGGGTGGAGCGGGGCGCCTATCTGGGCTCCGGCGCCCTGATCAGGGAAGGCACGACGGTCGGCGCCTGGTCGCTGATCGGGATGGGGAGCGCCGTGCTCGGCGATGTGCCGCCGGGCGAGGTCTGGGTGGGGAGCCCGGCCCGGCGGCTGCGCGCGGCGGACGCGCCCGCGCTCGACCAACTCGCGTCGCCGGAGGACGACTTCGCGACGCATGCACTGGGGGGACCAGTCACATGAACCAGATTCCGCTCGTGGACCTCAAGGCGGCCCACGACGAGGTCGCCGACGAGGTACGGGCCGGCTTCGAACGTGTCCTGGCGGGCACCGCTTTCATCGGCGGCGAGGAGGTCCGCCTGTTCGAGCGCGAGTACGCGGACTTCGGCGGCGTCGCGCACTGCGTCGGTGTCGCCAACGGCACGGACGCCGTCGAACTCGCCCTGCGCGCGAGCGGGGTGGGGCCCGGCGACGAGGTCGTGGTGCCCGCCAACACGTTCATCGCCACCGCGGGCGCGGTGGCCCGCACCGGCGCCCGGCCGGTCCTCGCCGACTGCCTGCCCGACACCTACCTGCTCGACCCGCGGGCCGCGCTGGACGCGGTCAGCCCGGCCACCCGCGCGGTCGTACCGGTCCACCTCTACGGCCAGATGGCCGACGTGACGGAACTGACCGGCCGACTGCCCGAGCAGGTCCGGGTGGTCGAGGACGCCGCCCAGTGCCAGGGCGCCACCCGCGACGGCCGGTCGCCGGGCAGCGGCGGCATCGCGGCGACCAGCTTCTACCCGGGGAAGAACCTGGGTGCCTACGGTGACGCGGGCGCGGTGCTCACCGACGACGAGGAGCGGGCCGGCCTGGTGCGGGCCATCGCGAACCACGGAGGTGTCGCCAAGTACCGCCACGAGGTCCCCGGTTTCAACAGCCGGCTGGACGGGCTGCAGGCCGTCGTGCTGCGGGCGAAGCTCAAGCGCCTCGCGGCAGGCAACGCGGCCCGCCGGGCGGCCGCGGCCCGCTACGACGAGCTGCTCGCCGGCCTCGCGGCGGTCGGGCGGGTCGTGCTCCCGGTGACGGCGCCCGGCAACGTCCACGTATGGCACCTCTACGTCCTCCAGGTCGACGGGGCCGACCGCGACGACATCGTCGGCAAGCTGAACGCGGAGGGCATCGGCGCCGGGGTGCACTATCCGGCACCGGTCCACCTGACCCCGGCGTACCGCCATCTCGGCCACTCCCCGGGCGACTTCCCGAACGCCGAGCGGACGGCGGAGCGGATCCTCTCGCTCCCGCTCCACCCGCACATCACCCCCGACCAGCAGCAGCGCGTAGTGGACGCACTCGCCCGGGCCCTGCGCGGCTGACCGGTCACGGCTTCACGGCTCCACCCCGACCGCACGGGTCGGTCCTGCACAGCACCGTGAGAGGTACACATGAAAAAATGGAGCAGACGGATCCGGGGCAGCCGCCTCGCCGTCGTAGCAGCGTTGATCTGGGCGGTGCTCCCGCAGGCGGGGACCGCCCTGGCAGCCTCCGATCCGTGCGGAACGGGTTCCAATCCCGTCGTCTGCGAGAACTCCAAGCCGGGCAGCCCGAAGTCCGACTGGTTCTCGCCCAACGCCTACGGTGACATCAAGGGCTTCTCCACCAAGGAGAGCGTCCAGGCCGGTGACACCGTGCAGTTCAAGGTGCAGTCGAAGGTCCCCTACCACATCGAGATCTACCGCCTGGGCTGGTACGGCGGCGACGGCGCGCGCGAGATGTCCACCGCGGCCCAGGCCGCCGTCACCTACCCGGCCAACTACCTCACCAACCCCGCCAGTTGCACCAAGAAGAGCAGCACCGGCCTGGTCGACTGCGGCAACTGGCCGGTGACCGCCAACTGGACGGTGCCCAGCGACGCCGTCTCCGGCCTGTACATCGCGAACCTGACCCAGACGGACGGCGACGGCCTGATGCCGTACCCGTTCGTGGTCCGCAACGACTCCAGCACCTCCGACATCGTCGTGCAGACCAGCGACCAGACCTGGCAGGCCTACAACGACTACGGCGGCCAGGACCTCTACGGTGGCGCGGGACCCGCTCCGGACGGCCGCGCCTACGAGGTCAGCTACAACCGTCCGCTGGACATCGGCGGCGACAACGGCATCTACGGCTCCGAGTACATGATGCTGTCCTGGCTGGAACGCAACGGCTACGACGTCAGCTATCTGTCCGGTGTGGACGTGTCGGCCAACGGCGCCACCCTGCTGAAGAAGCACAAGGTGTACCTGTCCTCCGGCCATGACGAGTACTGGACGCAGAGCCAGTACTCCAACGTCCTCGCGGCCCGGAAGGCCGGCGTCCGGCAGGGCTTCTTCAGCGGCAACGAGGTCTTCTGGAAGACCCGGCTCACCCCGAGCATCGACGGCGCGAACACGGCCAACCGCACCATGGTCTGCTACAAGATGACCAAGATGGCGCAGAACAACGGCGTCGCCGACCCCAGCGGCACCTGGACCGGCACCTGGATGGACCCCGCCAGTACCCAGTACGGGCAGGACTACCAGCCGCCCAACATCCTCACCGGCTCCATGTTCACGGTGAACGGCTACCGCAGCGACGCCATCACCGTCCCCGGCTCGTACGGGAAGAACCGGATCTGGCGCAACACCTCCGTCGCCAACCTGACGTCGAGCCAGACAGCCACCTTCCCGGCGGGCACCCTCGGTTACGAGTGGGACAGCGACATCGACAACAGCACCCGGCCCGCCGGGGCGATCGACGTGTCGTCCACGACGGTGGACATCAACGACGGCAAGCTCCGTATGGACTGGGGCAACGTCTACGGCAACGGCACGGCGACGCACAACCTCGTCGAGTTCCGCGACCAGGACTCCGGCGCCCTGGTGTTCGGGGCGGCGACCGTGCAGTGGTCGTGGGGTCTGACCAACATCCCGACGTACGACCCCGACGACACCGTGGTCACCGAGGACGCCCGCATGCAGCAGGCGACCCTGAACATCCTCGCCGACATGGGTGTCCAGCCGCTGACCCGGCAGAGCAACCTCGTCGCCGCGACGGCCACCACCGACACCACCGGCCCGGCCGTCACCGTGACGGCCCCGGCCTCCGGGGTCACCGTCCCGGCGCTGAAGCCGGTCACCGTCACGGGCACCGCCACCGACTCCGGCGGCGGCGCGGTGGCCCGGGTGGAGGTGTCCACGGACGGCGGCAAGACCTGGAACGCCGCCACCGGCCTCGCGTCCTGGAAGTACACCTGGACCCCGACCACCCCCGGCGCCGCGTCCGTCAAGGTCCGCGCGGTGGACGACAGCGTCAACATCGGCGCCGTCAACACCGTCGCGCTCACCGTCGGTCCGCAGGCCTGCCCCTGCACCGTCTGGCCGGCCTCGGCCGTGCCCGGCACCGTCAACGGCGGTGACGGCAGCTCGGTGGAGCTCGGCGTCAAGTTCCGCACCACGGTGGCCGGTTCGATCACCGGTGTCCGCTTCTACAAGTCGCCCGTCAACACCGGCACCCACACCGGAAGCCTGTGGAGCGCCTCCGGTACCCGTCTGGCCACCGGCACCTTCACCGGCGAGACGGCCTCCGGCTGGCAGCAGCTGAACTTCTCCACCCCGGTGAGCGTCAAGGCCAACACCACGTACGTCGCCTCGTACTTCGCCCCCAACGGCGGTTACTCCTACGACGGTGGCTACTTCTCCGGCGGTGACGCGGGCCTCGCCCCGCTCACTGCCCTGAAGTCCGGCACCGACGGCGGCAACGGCGTCTACCACTACGGCTCCAGCAGCGCCTTCCCGTCCTCGCAGTCCTCGGGCAGCAACTACTGGGTCGACGTGGTGCTGGACACCTCGACGGCCAGCACCACGCCGCCCACCGTCACCTCGACCTCCCCGACGTCCGGGGCGACCGGGGTGTCGATCACGGCACCGGTGTCGGCCGTCTTCAGCTCGGCCGTCGACGCCGACAGCCTGACCTTCACCGTGAAGGACCCGGACGGCGACACCGTGCCGGGGACCTGGGCGCTCCCCGCGTCCAACAAGGCGACCTTCACCCCGTCGACGGAACTGGCGCTGCACACCACGTACACCGCCTCCGTGCAGGCCTCCGACCTGTGGGGCAACGCGATGGCGGACCCGGTGAGCTGGACCTTCACCACCAGCACCACCCCGCCGGCGGTCACCTGCCCCTGCACGCTGTGGAGTTCCTCGACCGTACCCGCCACGACCGACATGAGCGGTGACACCAACTCCGTCGAGCTGGGCACCCGGTTCACGTCCTCGACGAGCGGCTGGGTCACCGGTGTCACCTTCTACAAGGGCACCGGCAACACCGGCACCCACACCGGCAGCCTGTGGTCCGACGACGGCACCCTGCTGGCCACCGGCACCTTCACCGGCGAGACGGCCGCGGGCTGGCAGCGGATGACCTTCACCACCCCGGTGGCCATCAGCGCCGACACCCGGTACGTCGTCTCCTACCACGCGCCGAACGGCCACTACGCGGTCGACGGCGGCTACTTCGCCGCGGCCCACCAGTCCTATCCGCTGACCGGCACCGCCGACACCACCACGCACCACAACGGGCTCTACCGGTACGGCGCCGACCCGGCCTTCCCCAACGGCTCCTACGGATCCGCGAACTACTGGGTGGGCCCGGTCTTCACCGCCGACAACCCGGGCGCGTCCCTGGCGGCGCCCGGCGCCTCGGAGGACAACGCGGCCACGCTGACGCACACCGCCGACGCGGGCAGCCCGCTCGTCACCACCCTGCCCGCGAGGAGCGCGGTGTCGTCCGTCAAGGCGACCGTGACCGTCCTGTCCGGCCCCCGGGCGGCGGCGGCCAGGAAGCTCCATGTCACGGCCGTCACCTCCTACGACCGGGCGGGCCACAAGGTGTCCGTGCACCTGTCCGCCCCGCTGCCGGACGGCACCCGGTTCAAGGTCACGGTCACGGCCAGGGACAGGCACCGCCACGCGGTGAAGTCCCGTAGCTGGACCCTGACCGCCAGGACCGTCCACAAGAAGAAGAACTGACCCGTCACAGCGCACCGGTGGTGGCCCCCGCGAACCCGGGGGCCACCACCGGGGATTGGCATTCCCACCCATGAGCAGCGTCAGTGTTGTGATCCCTTGCTACAAGTACGGCCACTTCCTGGCCGACTGCGTGAGCAGCGTCCTGGACGAACAGGACGGCGTCGACGTCCGGGTCCTCATCATCGACGACGCCTCGCCCGACGACTCGGCGGAGATCGCGCACAAGCTGGCCGCCTCCGACCCGCGGATCGAGGTCCGCGTCCACGAGACCAACAAGGGCCATATCGCCACCTACAACGAGGGCCTGCTGGAATGGGCCGACGGCACCTACGTCGCCCTGCTCTCCGCCGACGACCGGCTGGTGCCGGGCGCCCTGGTGCGGGCCGCCGCGCTGCTGGACGCCCACCCCGAGGCGGGGTTCGCCTACGGGCGTCCGCTGCGCTTCCAGCACGGCGGGCCGCTGCCGCCGGCCCGTACCCGCGGCACCGGCTCGGTCGTCTATCCCGGGCATTGGTGGCTGGAGCGGCGCTTCCGTGAGGGCACCGGCTGCATCACCTCGCCGGAGGTCGTCGTCCGCACCAGCCTCCAGCGCGAGGTCGGCGGCTACGACCCGGCGCTGCCGCACGCCGGCGACATCGAGATGTGGATGCGGCTCGCCGCGCACGCCGACGTCGGCTACGTACGCGGTGCCGACCAGGCCTTCTATCGTGTCCACGGCAAGAACATGTCCACGACGGACTTCGGCGGTCAGCTCGACGACCTGCGCCAGCGCCTGGTGGCCTTCGACTCGGTGCTCGCCAAATGCGCCGACCGGCTGCCGCACGCCGACCGCCTCGCCGACGAGGTCCACACCCGGCTGGCCCGCTTCGCGCTGCGCCGGGCCTACCGTGCCTATGACCGAGGACGCACCGAGGCCGTTCCGGTCGACGAGTGCGTGGCCTTCGCCGAGGAGTGCCTGCCGGGGTACGCGGCGCTGCCGGAGTACCGCGCGCTGCGGCTCAGACGGCGGATCGGGCCGAAGGCGATGCCGTATCTCCAGCCGCTGGTGTTGTCGGCCGTGGCCGAACGCGGCCGGGAGTGGCTGTGGTGGGAGTCGTGGAAGCGCCGCGGTATCTGATGAGCGATCAGTTCGGTTCAGCCGGCCGCGGGGACCGGTCCGGCGTGCCGGCCGGGCGCGGCCTCGCGACGGCTCATCACGTACCGGTCGAGCCACAGCGCGCCGAGAACGCCGCCGGCCAGGCCCAGCAGGCCCGTGCCGGCCAGGCCCCGGCTCCGGTCGCCCCGTACCTCGGCGGCGCTCGGCGAGGTCAGCACGGAGGCGGTGATCCGCGAACCGGCGGGCACCCGCTGGGCCGACTGCATCTCCTCGACGTGCCTGGTGTATACGTCGATGATGCGGCGCACCGCCGTCACGGCGGCATCCGGCCCGGATGCCTGCGACTGGATCTGCAGGGAGGGGATCAGATAGCGGGGCGTCGCGCTGGTGCCGCTGTTGCGGGGGACGAGACCGTAGGTCCCCTGGACTCCCGCCGCCTTCAACTCCCGTGCCCCGGCCGGGGATGCCAGCTGCTGCACGACCCCGTAGGAGACCAGGGCGAGCGGCGGCTGCAGATTGGTGAGCTGGTTGGGCTGGTTCCGGGTCACCGGCGGCTTCAGGACGACGACCGCGGACCCGGTGTACTGCGGCGCGGGACGCACCACCTGGTACGCCGCGGCGGTCGTCAGCAGCAGCGCGGCCAGCACCACGTACCAGCGGCGGAGCAGTGCGTCGGCGACGTTCCCGGGCGACATACGAGATCCTTCCGTCAGCCCCGATACTGGCAGGACGCGCGGCGGGATGCCACCGAATGGGGGGATGGTTCATGAGTCTTGGTGAGATCTGGGCCATTCTGCGCAGACGTTGGTACTTCGTGGTGCCCCTCACCCTGCTCAGCCTGGTCTGCGGCGGATACCTGTACGTGACCGTCCCCGTCTCCTACCAGTCGCAGAGCTCGGTGACCCTGCTGGACTCCTCGGCGGTCTCCCGGCTGCCCCCCACCTTCGGCAACCCCATCTCGAACGCGGGCGGTTCGCTCATCGTCACGGCCGACGTGCTGATCAGGACCCTGGAGTCGAACGACGCCGCGAAGGAGCTGCGCGGCCGGGGCGTCACGGACCCCTACACGGCCGGCTTCGCGCCGACGGCCGACAGCCCGCTGCTCACGCTCAGCGTGACCGGGACCGACCGGGCGAAGGTGCTGAAGGAGACCAACACCCTGACCGAGTTCGCCGGCGAGCAGCTGAAGGCCCTGCAGGCCGCGGCCAAGGTCCCGCCCGCGTACTTCGTGCAGACGGCGCCCGTCGTCCTGCCGCAGACCCCGGTGGCGAAGTCGAAGAACCGCTACCAGGACATCGCGGCCGTCGTCATCCTCGGTGTCGTCAGCGCCTTCCTCCTGTCGATCCTGATGGAGGGCGTCGCGGTGGTCCGCCGACGGCGGCACGCCGCGAGGAGCGCCGCCCCGCGGGCCCGGGACGCCCGTGCTCCCAGCCGGGGCCGGAGGGGACTGCTCGGCCGGCGGGTCGACGCCACGGCGATCCTCACGGTCTACCTGGTGCTGGCATTCTTCATCCCGTCGAACCTGGCCCTGCCCGCCCTCGGCGGCGTCGGCACCCCCGCCAACGTCTTCGCCCTGCTCGGCCTGTTGTGGTATCTCGCCACCTGGCTCGGCGGACGCGTCCTGCCCGCGCCGGGAACCAGACTCGCGCGCGTCGCGATGTGCGTGCTCGGGCTGGCCGTCCTGGCGGCGTACGTCTCCGACGCGGCGCGGGAGAGCTCGCACGCGGAGGTCCTGGGCGCCGACCGCGGGCTCATCGGCTTCCTGGTGTGGGTGTCGCTGGTCGTCCTGACCTCGGCGGGCGTGCAGGAGCGCGGCCGGCTCGACGTCCTGATGCGCCGGGTGGTGGTGCTGGGCTCCGTCGTCGCCGCGATCGGCTTCTACGACTTCTTCTCGGGCACCAACATCGCCGACTCCATCCACATCCCGGGCCTGCAGACCAGCGTCGCCCAGGTGAGCGTCATGGACCGCGGTGCCTTCACCCGGCCTCGGGCCACCACCGCACAGCCGCTCGAGTTCGGCGGCATGCTGGCGATCCTGCTGCCCTTCGCCATCCAGCAGGCCTTCGATCCGGTGCGCCGTCATCTCCACTGGACGCGCCGCTGGGGTCCGGTGCTGCTCATCGCCGGAGCGCTGCCCCTGACCGTGTCGCGGACCTCTATCATCGGCCTGCTGCTGGTCGCCCTCGTGATGGTGCCGCGCTGGAAGCCTGCCCGGCGCTGGGCCGCGATCGGTGTGATGACGGCCTCCGTTGCCGTCTTCAAGGTGCTCGTCCCCGGTCTGATCGGCACGATCACCGGCCTGTTCGCGTCGTTCCTGTCCAACTCCGACAGCAGCACCCAGGCCCGTACGGTCAAGTACAGCGCGATCGTCCCCTACCTGGAGGAACATCCGCTGTTCGGGCGGGGCTTCGGCACCTTCACCCCGGACCTGTACTTCTTCACGGACAACCAGTACATGCTGACCCTGGCCGAGATGGGCGCGCTCGGACTCCTCGCCATGCTCGTCCTGTTCATCGCCGGCATCCACCAGGGGGGTGCCGTCCGAAGGCTGGCCCGTACCGAGGCCGACCGCGAACTGGGGCAGGCGTTCTTCGCCTCGTCGCTGGTCGCGCTCGTCGTCAGCGCCACGTTCGACTCGCTCAGCTTCCCGATGTTCGCCGGCCTGTTCTTCCTGCTGCTGGGGGCGGGGGGCAGCCTGCTCGGCTTCGTCCGGGGCGAGGCGTCCACCGCCGCCGCGCCGGCCGCCGTCAAGACCTCCGAACCCCAGCTCCCCCAACTCGTGGAGTCCCGATGAGCCCCGTCGCCGTCATCGTCGTCACCTGGAACAGCGCGCCGGTGCTGCCCGGGTTCCTCGCCGCGCTGCCCGAGGGCATGGCCGGACTCGACTGGCGGCTCGTCGTCGCCGACAACGACTCCGCCGACGACACCGTCGAGGTGCTCCGGTCACTGGCACCCGACGCCACGGTCGTCCAGACCGGACGCAACGCCGGGTACGCCGCCGGGGTCAACGCGGCACTGAAGGCCGCCGGTGAGTGGGAGGGCGGATACGCGGCCGTACTGGTCTGCAACCCGGACATCCGGATGCGGCAGGGCTGCGCCAAGCGCCTCCTCGACACCCTCGGTGCCCAGGTGGGCATCGCCGTCCCCCTCCTGTACGAGGACGGCCGGGAGGCGCCCCTGCACTCGCTGCGCCGCGAGTCGAGCGTGACCCGGGCCCTCGGCGAGGCCCTGATCGGCAACCGCAGGGCCGGGCGCTTCCCGCGCCTGAGCGAGCTGGTCACCGACCCCGCCGCCTACGCCCGGCCCACGCGCGCTGACTGGGCGACCGGCGCGCTCATGGCCGTCTCGGCCGGCTGCCTGGCCGCCTGCGGCCCGTGGGACGAGTCGTTCTTCCTCTACTCGGAGGAGACCGAGTACTGCCTGCGCGCGCGGGACCACGGCTACGCCACCCAGCTCGAGCCGACGGCCGAGGCGGTTCACCTCGGCGGCGACTCCCGGGTCTCGCCCCGGCTGTGGACCCTGCTCACACTCAACCGCGTGCGCCTGTACGGGCGGCGCCACGGGCGAGGCGCGACGGTATGTTTCCGGGCGGCCGTGTTCCTGCGCGAGGCGTCCCGCGCGGCCCTCGGCAGGAGGGCCAGCCGGGCGGCGGCGGCCGCGCTGCTCAGGCCGGGCGCGCTGCGGGTCACGCCCGGGCCCTGAGGCGCGGCCGGTACCGCGCTCAGGCGGACCAAGTGGTGTAGAAACTGCCGGGGTTCACCAGATACCGCACGGTGGCGTGCGGTACGTGGCGCACGGTGTGGCCGCGGCTGTAGCGGTGGACCAGCTCCCAGTCCTCACGGGGCAGCACCTCCGGGGTCCGGCGCAGCCGGCTGAAGCGCAGGGCCCTGACGCGCCGAGCGACGAAGGCGTTGGTGTCCAGGAAGGACTCCCGGGCGGACCGGCGGCGGTCGAACGGCACGGACAGGACGTCCCGTTCGGTCCCGTCCGGCAGCACGCGGCGCAGCGCCGTGTAGACGCCGTCCGGCCCGCCGGGCGCCTCCAGCACCGCCAGCGCCCGTTCCAGATGGTCGGGCTCCCACAGGTTGTCGTCGTCCAGGAAGGCCACGTACCGCGAGCGGGTCAGCCGGATGCCCACGTTGCGCACCACACCGGCCACTCCGGTGTTGCGCGCCAGGGAGACGGCGAACAGCCGCGGGTCGTCGGGGAGTCCGGGGAGGCCGGCGCCGTCGTCGACGACGATGACGACCTGGTCGCGGACGGTCTGGTCGAGCGCCGAGCGGACGGCCGCCCGCAGCTCGTCGGGGCGGCGGTGGGTGGCGATGACCGTCGCGACGAGGGCGGTCGGCGGGGGAGCGGTGGCGGCCGCGAGGCGGCGGGTCTCGGCGGTCTCGACGCGGCGCAGCCGCAGCGCGGAGGGGGCGAGCAGGACCTTGTTGCGGAGCTCGAACAGGACGAGCCAGCCGAAGGCGCGCTTGAGCAGTTCCCAGGGGGCGCGGGCGATACGTCTCATCATCCTCTTCCTCAGCCGGCCTGCTCGGGGGCGATCGAGTGCCCGTGGGTGAACCGGTTGCCGCGCCAGACGTTGCCGGCTCCGCCGGCGTTCCAGGCGGTGACGGCCCCGTAGTGGCCGGAGTTGCGGTGATACCGCGTGGAGAAGACGTTGTCCGTGACCCTGATCCCGGTGGCGCCCTCGCCGCCCCCGTACAGGGCGTAGGCGCCGCCGGCCAGCAGATTGCCGTCGATGACGGTGTTGGAGACGGGGCCGGTGTCGGCGAAGAGACCGACGGCGGCCGAGGCCCCTTGGTCGACGGGGACGGAGTTGAGCAGGGTGTTGTGCCGGATGACCAGGCTGCCCTTGTTGCTCCCGCCGCTGATCACCGCGTCGGTGTGCTGCCACTCGCCGCCGGTGTTGCGGAAGGGCACCAGGTCGTGGACGTAGTTGTCATGGATGTCGCCCTGTCCCATGGAGAGGGCGTTGCCGAAGACGGAGACGTCGCACCAGCCCACCTCGATGGAGCTGACGCCCATGTTGGAGACGGCGTAGTCCACGCCCCCGTTGTCGGGACCCTTGCCGGGGACGGCGGTGATGGTGCTGTGCAGGACCCTCAGACCACTGTGCCCTGGACGCAGGTTCACGCCCCACCAGTTGGTGGAGGTGATCCTCGAGTCGATGATGGTCACGTCGTCCGCGTAGACGTCGAGTGAGCCGGTGATGTCCCACCCTCTGATGACGGTGCCGTCGGTCTTGATGCTCATGTTCCCCGTGGAGTGCGGCTTGAGCGGGATGCGGGGGCCGGTGGAGCGGGCGTCGGGGAAACCGGCTTCGGCTTGCGCCGCCGGTGCCGCGGGCCGCGCGGACCCCGCGCGGGGCGAGGGGCTCCCGGGCGAGGAGCCGACCGGGGACGGTGAGCGGGCTTCAGGCGACGAGGGGGCCCCGGACGCCGGGGGAGGCGGGTGGGAGGTGCCGCGGGAGGGGCCCTGGGCGGACGGTGCGGCGTCGGCGCCCGAGGCACACGCGGCGCAGAGTAACAGGGCCAGTACGGCGAGCAGTTGGCGAAGCCTGGTCACGCGGCCTCCGGGGTTGGGGTGCCGAGCAGGAAGCGGCGGCTGGGCAGGACGCACACCACATAACAGGCCAGGGCGGTGGCGCCGATGACGAAGAGGGCGACGGTGCCGTCGCCGAGGAGCCGCTTCGCGGCGATGGTCACCAGTGCCATCACGGCTCCCCCGAGAAAGGGCCAGGTACAGGCCCTGACGATGTGGGCGGGGCCGATCCCGGCCCGGCCGAGGGCGTACAGAAATGCGGGGACGACAAGACCGGCCGCGACGATGACGTGTCCCTGGGAGACGCCGACGATGCCGTCCAGGCGGGCGCCCGCGACGAGGACGGGGACGAGGGCGACGACCCACAGACCCTGGACGAGGATGAGGGAGCGACGCTGTCCGGCGGCGACGAGGCAGTCGTAGGCGAGTTCGCAGCCGATCCGGACCAGCCCCAGGGCCATCAGCCAGGGCAGCGCCGAGGCGGCGGGCACCCACGTGCTCCCGTACACGAGACGGACGACCGGCTCGGCCAGCCCGCCGAGCAGCACGCACAGCGGGACGGTGCCGGTGACCAGCACGCCCAGGGCACGGCTGAAGCCCTGCGCGAGGGCCTCCGGCGAGCCGGCCAGGCGGGAGAAGCCGGCGAAGGAGACGCGGCGGGCCGCCTCGGAGATGATCCGCACCGGCCAGCCCGACATGTTGAACGCCAGGACGTAGAAGCCGAGGGCGACCGAGCCGAGGGACGAGCCGACGACCATGGTGTCCACGTTGACGACGGCGAGCGCGAGCAGGCTCGCGCCGGCCAGCGGGAGCCCGAACCTCAGCAGGGCGCGGGCCTGCCCGGGGTCCCAGCCGAACCGCAGCAGGCCGGGGGCGGCGAGCGCGCAGCCCACCAGCGCGGCGACGTTGCCGGCCACCGCTCCCCAGGCGAAGCTCATCGCGCCCCAGCCGTCGAAGGCCAGCACCAGTGTCACGGCGGTGCTGAGGACGAAGTTGAGCGCGTCGATCACCATCCGCTTGCCCTGGGCGAACTCCCGGGTCAGGTAGCCGGCCGGGACCTGGGCCACCCCGTCCAGCACCAGGCACAGGCACATCACCCGCAGCACGCCCGAGGCCCCGGGCGAGTCCAGCAGCCCGGCCACCGTCGGCGCCGAGACGAAGATGGCGGCGTACAGCAGGACGCTGGACGCGGTGCCCAGGGTCAGCACGGTCGGCGCGAAGCGGCGCGGGTCTCCGTCCCAGCGGACGATGGCCAGGCCGACACCCAGCTCGTTCGCGGAGAGCAGGACCAGGAGCACGGTCTGGGCTATGCCGTAGACGCCCCATTCGGCGGGGCCGAGGGCGAAGCGCGCCAGCAGGATGCCGGTGGCGAAGTTGCCGAGGCGCATGACCACGGTGTTGATCAGACTCCAGCGGGCCGCGGAACGGACCTTGCGCCCGAGGGAGGGGGGAGCGGGGGTGTCGCCCGGCTCAGCGGTCTCGCTGTCCGGTGTGCGAACGCTGTCCATGAGTCGACTCCTCGTCGAGCGGCTCGGCGGCGGGCGCCACGGCCATGGCGGGCCGTCCGGCCCCCGGCTCCGCGGCGGGCCTGTTCTCGGCGGACCGCGACCAGCTGGGCGGCGTCCTGAGTGCGATCGTCCGTTCCACGGCCGATTCCGCGGCCGAACCCCCGGCCGCGGTCTCGGCGGCGGGCGGACCGGAGACGGCGGCCGGACCGGAAGCGGCGGCCGTGAGCGTGGGTTCCTCCGCGCGCGCCCGCGGGCGCGGCCGGCGGCGCGCCTCCACGTAGAAGGCGGCGGCCAGGCTCAGCACCAGGCCCAGGCCTCCGGCCATGACCAGGTACTCCAGCCGGGTCTTGGTCTGCGCCACCGGGTTCTGCGGGGGCACGATCGTGGTCATGCGGATCATGGCCTTCGGGGCGACCGACTGCTGCTTCTGGAACTGGTCCAGCCGCTCCTTGGCGTACGCCGTCAGGATGCGGTCCGAGGCCAGGACGGCGTCCTTGTCCGTGCCGGTGACGGTGAGCCACATCAGCGGCCCCTGCGCGTTGTCGGCGAGCTTGGCCTCGAACGTGCCCTTGGCGCCACGGGACTTGAGTTCCCGCAGGGAGCCGTCGGAGTTGAGGTTGCGGGCCAGGCTGTCGGCCATGCCGGTGAGCGAGGTCTGGGTGCTGAGGAACGGGTTGCCGTCGTAGGCCACGGTGGCCTTCTGGGAGTTCAGAAGGGCCACCGTGCTCTGCGACTGGTAGGTGACCGGGACCACCAGTGCCACACCGACCGCCAGCGCGGCGGTCAGCAGCAGTCCGGGCAGCAGGACGTACCAGCGCCTGCGCATGACCCGGAAGATCTCAGCGAGATCCATGGTGGTCCCCCCTCACGCCCCGACCCCCGATGAGCATATGTTGCAAGCGGATCATATGGTGGATGTTTGGTCGGTGGGCCTCGGCCGGCTGCTCGCGGTGCCTCCCTCCAGCAGCACGTCGGCGATGCGGTCGCTCGCGTGGCCGTCCCACAGCTCCGGCCGGCGTGGCGCGGGCGGATCGCCCAGCACCCGGTTCACGGTGGACACGATGCGCGCCGGATCCCGGCCCGCCAGCACATTGGTGCCCTGCTCCACGGTGACGGGCCGCTCGGTGTTGTCCCGCAGGGTCACACAGGGCACGCCGAGCGCGGTGGTCTCCTCCTGCACGCCGCCCGAGTCGGTCAGCACCAGGCGGGCCGAGTCCTGCAGCGCGATGAAGTCCAGGTACCCGGCGGGCGGCACCAGCCGGATGCCCCCGGGGACGCCGATGCCGGCCAGCCGTTCGGCGGCCCGCGGGTGCACGGGCAGCAGCAGCGGGCAGCGGCCGGCGATCTCTCCCAGGGCCTTCAGGAGCCCGGTCAGGACCTCGGGGTCGTCCACATTCGCGGGGCGGTGCAGGGTGACCAGGCCGTACTCCCCCCTGGCCAGGCCGTACCGGTCGAGGACGTCCGAGGCGCGGGCCCGTTCCAGGTTGGCCAGCAGCGTGTCGATCATGACGTTGCCGACCAGGTGGATCTGGTCGTCCCGGTACCCCTCGGCGCGCAGGTTCCCGGCGGCGTCGGGGGAGGGGGCCAGCAGATAGTCGCTGACCCGGTCGGTGGCGACCCGGTTGACCTCCTCCGGCATGCTCCAGTCACGGCTGCGCAGTCCGGCCTCGACATGGGCCAGCAGCGGGCCCGCCTTGGCGGTGACCAGGGCGCAGGCCAGGGTCGAGTTGATGTCGCCGACCACCACGACGACATCCGGGGACAGCTCGCCGAGCAGCGGCTCGAAGGCGGTCATCACGCGTCCGGTCTGCTCGGCGTGGCTGCCGGAGCCGACCCCGAGGAAGTGGTCGGGCGGCCGGATGCCGAGATCGGTGAAGAACACCTCGTTCATGGCCGGGTCGTAGTGCTGACCGGTGTGGACGAGGATCACCTCGGCGCCCCGGCGTTCCAGCGCGTCCATCACCGGTTTGATCTTCATGTAGTTGGGTCGCGCACCGGCGACGCAGACGATGCGGGGCATGGTTCAGAGCACCTCGATCGTGGGCCCGGCCGACAGCCGGCGGCGGCAGTCGAGGACGAAGCGGGCGTGCTGGGCGATGAGTTCGTAGTCGAAGCTGTCGTGGTCGGTGAGCAGGACCACCACGTCGGCGGCGGCCAGCTCCTCCGGCACCGGCTCGACCCGCACCAGCCGGGTGTCCACCGGCAGGCTCTCGACCACGTGCGGGTCCGCAGCCTTGACCTGGGCCCCCATGTCGAGCAGCAGCTGGGAGATGCGCAGAGCGGGCGACTCGCGGGCGTCACCGGTGTTCTTCTTGTACGCCAGGCCCAGCAGCAGGATGTTCGAGCCGTTCACGGACCGGCGTCTTTCGTTGAACAGGTCGCTGATGCGCCGTGCCACGTACTCGGGCATGTGGTTGTTGATGTCGTTGGCCAGCTCCACGAAGCGGAAGCTCTGGCCGAGTTCGCGCTGCACCCGCCACGACAGGTAAGAGGGGTCGATCGGCAGGCAGTGGCCGCCGACACCCGGTCCGGGCGTGAACTTCATGAAGCCGAACGGCTTGGTGGAGGCGGCGTCGATGGCCTGCCACACGTCGATGTCCAGGTGGTGGGCGAACATCGCGATCTCGTTGACAAGCGCGATGTTGACATGCCGGAAGGTGTTCTCCAGCAGCTTGGCGAGCTCGGCCTCCTTCGGCGAGCGCACCGGCACGGTGGTGTCGACGAGCTGCCCGTAGAAGTCCCGCACGGCCTCCAGCGAGGCCGCGTCGACTCCGGACACGACCTTCGGGGTCTCCTTGAAGCCCCAGACGGCGTTTCCGGGGTCGATCCGCTCCGGGCTGTAGCCGAGGTGGAAGTCGGGGCCCGCGGTCAGGCCCGAGCCGTCCTCCAGGATCGGGGCGAACAGCTCCTGGGTGGTGCCGGGATAGGTGGTCGACTCCAGGACGACGGTGGCGCCGGGGCGCAGATAGCGGGCGAGGGTGACCGCCGACTCCTTGATGTACCGCAGGTCGGGAGTGCCCTCGTGCAGCGGCGTCGGCACGGTCACCACGGCGACGTCGAAGCCGCCGCAGTCCCGGGCCGCGTCGCTGGGGCGGTAGGTGCCGTTGTCCAGTGCGGCGCGGATCCGCTCCGAGGAGACGTCCTCGACGAACGACTCACCGGCGGCGAGGCTCTTGATCCGCCGGGAGTCCACGTCGTAGCCGATCACCTCGTGACCGACCTCGGCGGCCCGGACGGCCAGTGGCAGGCCGACATATCCCTGTCCGACCACGACGACGCGCATCAGTGACTCCTGTTCGCGGAGGCGGGCGACGGGGTGCGCCGGATGAACTCGCGCGCCGTCATGAGGACGAAGGCAGCATTGGTGGTGAGATAGCGCCGGCCCAGCCGGCGCGGCTCCTGCAGCGCGCGGTAGAGCCATTCGACGCCCCACCGCTGCCAGGCCGCCGGGGCCCGTCTGGTGACCCCGGCCAGGATGTCGAAGGAGCCGCCGACCCCGTGCACCACGCGGGCGCCGGTGCGCTCGCCGTACGCGGCGGTGAAGATCTCCTTCTTGGGCGAGGTCATGCCGAGGAACAGCATCTGCGCGCCGCTGCGGGCGATCGCGTCCGCGACGGCCTCCTGTTCGGAGTCGTCGAAGTAGCCGTTCCGGCTGCCGGCCACCTTCAGGCCGGGGAAGCGGCCGGCCACCTCGCCCAGCATCCGCTCCAGCACCTCCTGCCGGGCGCCGAGGAAGTAGACGGACATGCCCGCCGACTCCGCCTCGGCCAGCAGCCGCAGGAACAGGTCGATACCGGCCACCCGTTCCGGCAGCGGGGCGCGCAGCAGCCTGCCGGCCCAGACCACGGCCTGTCCGTCGGCGAGGACGAGATCGCAGCCCGACACCGCCTCGGCGAGCCGCTTGTCCCGCCGCATGTTCACCAGCTTCGCGGCGTTGACCACACCGATCTCGAGCTGCCGGCCCTCCCGGACCGCGGCCAGGCAGCGCCCTACGGTCTCGTCCATGGTCAGCGGGTCCAGTTCGACCCCGAAAAGGGACTGACGCCCGCTCATACGCGGCCTCCCTGCCAGGCGTGGAGCATCCAGCCGAACTCGTACGGCCGGCATTCGCGGTCCACCGAGACGGGGCGGTACACCCGGTCCAGGGGCCTCAGCCGGAGGTTCGGAACGACCCGGGTGCCCAGGCCCCGGGCGGCGCGTACGGCCTTCTTCGGGTCGCCCCGGAAGACCTTGCGCCAGGTGACGCCGAGCTCGTCGAGGATCAACGGCTCCTTCTTGCTCGGGTGTTCGGCCAGTTCGGGTACGTCCGTCATCCAGCCGAGCCCCTTGCGGACCGACGCGGCGAAGTCGGTGCCGCCGGCGTCGGCGAGGTCGAACAGGGCGGTCGGCGCCATCGCGTGCTGGTGGACGCTGTAGACCGGGTAGCCCTCCACGACGCCGCCGGTGCGCGCGTCGTAGTGCCACCACCACTGCCCGCCGTCACCCTGCAGCTCGCAGATGCGCGCGGCGCAGGCCTCGGCCGCGGCCAGTGCCTCCGGATCGCCGTCCCCGTCGCCGCAGGCGTGCGCCCGGGCCAGGGCCTGGAGCGGGTACGTCTGGTCCGCGAAGCAGCTCACATGGGCCCGGTACCAGGACACCAGGCCGGGGCCGGTGGCGTGCGGGAAGAGCGGGCTGTTCCCGATCCTGGCCCGCAGCAGACGGTCGCGGGCCGCGCTGAGCGGCCCCTCCACGTCGACCGTGCCGTGCGCCGCCGCCAGGGCGGACAGCACCCACGCCGCCTCGACGGTGTACTGCGGCCGGCCCTCCTCGTCCAGGGCGCGCATCCGGTCGAGGGCGTCGGACAGCTTGGGATGCGCGGTGTCGGCGGCGGCCCAGGCGATGAGCGCCGCGTCACCGAGGTTGGTCACCGCGGGCAGGGACTCGATGAGCAGACCCGTGAACTCCTGGGCGCTGCGCCCGCCGAGCACCGCACGCTGGCGGTCCTCGGGCAGGAAGCGGGCCCCGAGCGCGGTGATGGCCGCGTACCGGGTGCTGGTCCCGCGCCGCTCCAGCGTCCAGGAGCCGTCGGGTGACCTGCGCCCGGCCATGGTGAAGGCGAAGGCCTCCTTGCCGGGAAGCAGCATCGACGGAAGCCCCGACTCGGCGACCGTGAGCAGTCGTTGGGCGAGCGTGAGCAGCGCCGGCTCCTCACGGCCGAGCGCCGCCAGACGTGTGATGGTCATCGTTCGGACACACCAACCCCCCTGTGGGTGTCGTTTTCGCGCAAACTTGAGATCGCCGCGGCGCGAACGGCCGGGCGAGGTGAAGGCGATGCGGATGTCAGGCGCCGGAGCGGCTGCCGCTCCTCGTTTCAGGCACAGATGTCCCCACTCTGAAAACCCCCCCGGGCACTGCCGAATCGTGTGCTCACTGTGCTGAGCCTGCACAGTTCGCACACATGTTATGCCTGTACATGTTCGACGAACGGTGTTTTGGGAGAATCGGGACCGGTACTTCTGGAGATCAACTGGTCATGCGCGCGGGACGAGTTCGCCGTCCTTCTCGTCGTACCGTTCGCCGGTCTCGGGGCACTCCCAGCAGCCCGGCTCGCCCTCCCGCTCCACCAGCCGGACGCCGGCCCGGCCGACCCAGCCGATCCGGCGTGCGGGCACGCCCGCCACGAGTGCGAAGTCCGGCACGTCCCTGGTCACCACGGCACCCGCCGCGACCAGGGCCCACCGGCCGACGTGCACCGGCGCCACACACACCGACCGGGCCCCCAGCGACGCCCCCTCGTCCACCACCACGGCCACGGCCTCCCAGTCGCCACCGCGCTTCAGCCGGCCCGCCGGGTCCACGGAACGGGGGAAGTGGTCGTTGGTGAGCACCGCCGCCGGGCCGACGAACACCCCGTCGCCGAGCACCGCCGGTTCGTATACCAGGGCGTGGTTCTGGAGCTTCACGTGGTCGCCGATCCGCACCCCGGGGCCGACGTACGCCCCCCGGCCCACGATGCACCCGCTGCCCAGCCGGGCGTCCTCCCGGATCTGGGCCAGATCCCAGACCGTCGTGCCGTCTCCGATCGCGGCCGTCTCGTCGACCTGCGCGGTGGGCTGGATCCTGGTGTTCACCGGGTACGTCTCCTCTTGTCGTCGGTGCGGCCGGCACGGCCGGTCCCCGGGATGCCGGTCGTCATGACGAGATCTGCACCTTGCTGTGGTCGCCGAGGACGAAACGGTGGGCGGCGGGCTTGCGGGGGGAGGGGGTCACCTCGACGTTGCGGCCGATGAGCGAGGCCTCCACCCGCCGGACGCCGCTCACCGAGGAGTCGCGCAGCACGATGGAGTACTCGATCTCGCTGTCCTCGATCCGGCAGTCGCCGGCGATCGAGGTGAAGGGGCCGATGTAGGAGTCGGTGATCACGGTGTTGGCGCCGACGGCCACCGGGCCCACGATCCGGCTGCCGGTCACCTTCGCCCCGGGCTCGATCCGCACCCGCCCGATGATCTCGCTGTCGTCGTCGACGGTGCCGTCGATCCGGCGCTCCAGCGTCTCCAGCACGGAGCGGTTGACCTCGAGCATGTCGGTGACGTTCCCGGTGTCCTTCCAGTACCCGGAGATCGTCGTGGAGCGCACGTCACGTCCGGCGTCGATCAGCCACTGGATGGCGTGCGTGATCTCCAGTTCGCCGCGCCCGGAGGGCTTGATGGAGCGCACGGCCTCATGGATCGCCGGGGTGAACAGATACACGCCCACCAGGGCCAGTTCGCTCTTGGGATGCTCCGGCTTCTCCTCCAGGCCGATCACCCGCCCCGCGGCGTCGAGTTCGGCCACGCCGAACGCGGTCGGGTCCGGTACCCGCGTCAGCAGGATCTGGGCCTGGGGCCGCTCGGTGCGGAAGGCGTCCACGAGATCCGTGATGCCGCCGACGACGAAGTTGTCGCCGAGGTACATCACGAAGTCGTCGTCGCCCAGGAACTCACGGGCGATCAGCACCGCGTGGGCCAGGCCCAGCGGGGCCTCCTGCGGGATGTAGGTGACGGCGAGCCCGAACGCGGAACCGTCGCCGACCGCCTCCCGGATCTCCTCCGCCGTGTCCCCGACGATGATCCCGACCTCGGTGATGCCGGCCCCGGCGATCGCCTCCAGGCCGTAGAACAGCACCGGTTTGTTCGCGACGGGCACGAGCTGCTTCGCCGAGGTATGGGTTATGGGGCGCAAACGGGTACCTGAGCCACCAGACAACAAAAGTGCCTTCATGCATATCAGCCTACTTACAGCGGACTTGCTGACGGAGGGATTCCGGTACGGAGGATCCCGTCCGGGGTGGCTGGGCGGTCGTGCGCCGGGCGTCTCAGCCGGGCGGTCTCGACAGGTGGACCAGGATGCCGCACACCTCGTCCACGATCTCCCCGGCCTCCGTCTCGTCCCCGCAGTCGCCCAGTTCGCGTGCCGCGCCTCCGATGACGGTGGTCAGCACGCTCACCCGGACCCGGCCGGCGCGTTGCCGCTCGTCCACTTCCAGCAGCCGGGCGTTGCGCCGTACCCACGCCCGGTCCCACTGGCGGCGCAGCGTGTCGAAACCCGCCGGGCCGTCGTCCTCCGCGAAGAGCCTGCCGAGCCGCCGATTGTCCCAGGCACCCTCCAGGTAGGCCCTGGCTCCCGCCACGAAGAGGGCGACGGGGTCATCCACACCACGGCCGCGCCCGACGCTCAGCGTGGCCGCGGTCCGGCGCTCCAGTTCCTCCCGGAACTCCTCCCACAGGGCGAGGTAGAGTCCCTGTTTCCCGCCGTAGTGCTGGAAGAGGCTGCCCACCGGGATGCCGGAGCGCGCCGCGATCTCGGTCAGCCCGGCGTCGGTGTAACCGCGCTCGGTGAACACCTCGAGCGCGGCGTCCAGCAACACGCGCCGAAGCGTTCGGTCCTGCCCGGCGGACCCCTCCGGCAGCCGGTCCGCCGCGGAGGTCCCGGCGGATTCCACGATGCCGCTCACAGGCGATCTTCCCCTTCCACGGCCCCGTCGCGGATGGCGAGGGCGACCAGCAGTTCCAGGAGGTCGGCGATCCGGCGCGGATTGCGGCCGGTGCGTTCCTCGATCCGGCGCAACCGGTAGTGGGCCGTGTTGTGGTGCACTCGCAACCGTTCGGCCGCCAGCCGCAGATTCAGATCCGCCTCCGCGAAGGCCCGTATGGTGGCGGCCAGTGTGTCACCGCGTCTGCGGTCCTCCTCCAGCAGCACCCGCACGCGCGGATCGACGAGCTGGCGGGCGAGATCGTCGGCGCGCAGCGCCAGGTAGTCGAACGGGGACAGCCGCGGCAGTGCCGCCACCCCGCCCCCGTCCGGCACCAGGTCGAGTGCCGCCCGCGCCTCCTCGTATGCGCGCGGCAGCTCGGACGCGCCCCGGGCGACCGTGCTGATACCCATGGCGAGCATGGTGCCCTCCCGGGCGAGCCGTCGCTGCACGGCCTCGAAGTGGTCGCATATGTCCTGCGCGTTCATGCCGGCCCGGACCACGGGCACGGCCACCACCTCGCCGTGGCGCACGACGACCAGGGTCCGCCCCGCCCAGGGCCCGGCGACGCTGATCGACGCGCTGGTGGCATAGCCGTTCTCCGCCGACGTGAGGTCCCCGGAGCGCGTGTCGCCCACGCACACCGCCACGACCGCCATCATCGGCGAGCGTGGTCCGATGCCGTACGCCTGCGCGGCGGCGAACAGCCCGCCACGCGTCGGCGACACCCCGGCCAGCAGCTGCTCCAGGAGGTCCCGGCGCTCCCGGTCCGCGTCCGCCACCATGTGCTGCTGGTACTCGACGTACGCCTGCGCCGCATGGGTGCTGGCGAAGTCGACGTACCGCATCAGCGGGGTGACCAGGGACAGTGCGGCCTGCTGGGCCGCGGCGGACGTGCCCGCGCAGTCCAGCAGCGCGTCCCACATCACCTGCCGGCCGACCCGGAAGGCACTGATCCAGTCCTCCAGGGCGAACCCGGCGCGTGCCCGGCGCATCGCCGCCGCGCGACTGAAGACCAGGTCCTCGGGAGCGATGTCACGGTCGCCGGCCAGCGCGGCCAGCTGCATCCGGTAGTGCTCGAGCACCTGGGTCCGTACGTCCTCGAAGAACCGCTCGTCCTGCAACGCGTACGACGGGATCTCCGCGCGCATCACCTCGACGGCGGTCTCCGCCACCTCCTCGACCCGGTCGTGGACGGCGTGCAGGATCCGCCCCCGCTCCCGGCGGAGCGGTTCGGAGGGCGCGGGCTTGCCCAGGGCTGGACCGTGAGGCATGGCGCAGATGCTCGCCGTCCGGCTCGTGCTCCGTCAACAGGCGCGGCGTGAGACATCTTCCGGAACCTGTGCGCGGCGCACAGTCCGATGACGGGGAAGTTGGGTGCTCGCACCCAATGTGCGCCTGGAACGCCCCCACCTACTGTGACGCTCGCCCACCCCCCAGCACGTCGGAAGGGGCGTCACTCATGCTCGCGGTCGACGGTATCACCGTGCGCTTCGGCGGGATCACGGCACTGGACGGTGTCGCGTTCACCGTCGAGCCGGGCACCGCCGTGGGTCTCATCGGTCCGAACGGAGCCGGCAAGACCACCTTGTTCAACTGTCTCACCCGGCGCTGCGCCCCGGACGGCGGTGAGGTGCGGTTCGAGGGCGAGGACCTGCTCGCCGTCCCGCCGCACGCCGTGGCCGGCCACGGCATCGCCCGCACCTTCCAGAACCTGGGCCTGTTCACGCGGCTCACGGTCCGGGAGAACGTCATGGTCGGCGCCCACAGCCGGGGGCGCACCCGACACCTCGCCGCGGCGCTCCGGCTGCCCCGCGTCCGGCGGGAGGAGAGGGAACTGCGTGAGCAGGCGGACGACTTGCTACGGCGGCTCGGTCTGGCGGACGTCGCCGACCACCCCGCCTCCGGACTGCCGTTCGGCACACTCAAACGCGTCGAACTCGCCCGGGCGCTGGCGGCGCGGCCCCGGCTGCTGCTGCTCGACGAACCCGTCAACGGGCTCAGCCACGGCGAGGTCGGCCAATTCGCGGATCTGGTCCGGTCGGTGCGCCGGGACTTCGACCTCACGCTCGTGGTGGTCGAACACCACATGGGCTTCGTGATGGACCTCTGCGACAAGATCGTCTGCCTCGACTTCGGCCGCAGGATCGCCGAGGGCACGCCGGAGGAGATCCAGCGCGACCCGGCGGTCGTCGAGGCGTACCTGGGGGTGGCCGCATGAGCGAGCCCACCACCGACCACACCGGGACCTCGGCGGGTACGCAGCCGCACTTCCTGAGGGTCACCGGCCTGCACGCCGGATACGGCCAGGCCCGGGTGCTCCAGGGACTCGACCTCTCCGTCGCCCGCGGTGAGGTGTGCGCCATCCTCGGACCCAACGGCGCGGGCAAGACCACGACGCTGCGCGCGCTGTGCGGCATGGTCCGCGGCCGGGGCTCGGTCACCCTGAACGGCACGGAGCTGCTGGGCCGTTCGCCCGAGCAGGCCGCCCGGCTCGGCGTGGCGCACGTGCCCGAGGGCCGGGGCACCTTCAACGACCTGACCGTCGAGGAGAACCTGCGCATCGGCGCCCACCTGCGCAGCGGCCCCCGACGGGGCCGCGCCGGGCGTGCGGCCGCGGCGGCCGACCTGGAGCAGACCTACGACCGTTTCCCCAGGCTGCGCCAGCGGTCGGGTCAGGCCGCCGGCAGCCTGAGCGGCGGCGAGCAGCAGATGCTCGCGATCGGCAGGGCGCTGATGCTGCGGCCCTCGCTGCTGCTCCTGGACGAGCCGTCCCTGGGGCTCGCACCACTGGTCACGCGCGAGCTGTTCGAGATCGTCCGTGCCGTCAACGAGGAGGAGCGCACCACCGTGATCGTCGTCGAGCAGAACGCCCGGCTCGCACTGGACATCGCGCACCGCGCGCACGTCCTGGAGGCCGGCCGCCTGGTGCTGTCCGGGCCGGCCGAACGGATCCGCGAGGACGGGCAGGTCGCCGAGGTGTACCTCGGTGTCTCCGTCCACGCCCGGAAGGCCGGGTGAGCACCTTGATCGAGTTTCTCCAGCAAGTGGTGGAAGGGCTGGGCTCCGGCGCGGTGTACGCCAGCCTGGCGCTGGCCCTGGTGCTGATCCACCGGTTCACCGGAATCGTCAACTTCGCCCAGGGGGAGCTGGCCATGCTCTCGGCGTACGTCGCCTGGCAACTGGTGTCCTCCGGTACGCCGTTCTGGCTGGCGCTGCCGGTCACGCTCGCGGTGTCCTTCGCCGGCGGCATGCTGGTCGAACGGCTCGTCATCCGCCCCGTGCGGGGAGCGCCCGAGCTGACGGTGGTCATCGTCACGGTCGGCCTCTTCATCTTCGTCAACGCGCTGGCGGGCCTGATCTGGTCGTTCACCGTGAAGGACTTCCCGCAGCCCTTCCCGGACGGCGGCCCCGACCTGGCCGGCGTGCGCGTGGACTGGTCGACGCTCGGGATCATCGGTGTGGTCGCCGTCGTGATGGGCCTGCTGTACCTGTTGTTCCAGCACACCTCCGTCGGCCTGGTGATGCGGGCGGTCGCCTGCAACCCGGCCTCTGCCCGGCTGTCGGGCATCCGGGTGGGCCGGGTGCTGATGCTCGGCTGGGGGCTGGCCGCGACGGTCGGCGCGGTGTCGGGCGTGCTCGTCGCACCGGTGCTGTTCCTGGAGCCCAACATGATGGGCGCGGTGCTGATCTACGCGTTCGCCGCGGCCACCCTCGGTGGCTTCGACAGCCCCGTCGGTGCGGTCGTCGGAGGCCTGTTCGTGGGCCTGGCCGAGACGCTGACCGGGGCGTACGTGGACGTGATCGGTGAGGACCTGAAGGTGGGCGTACCACTGGTGATCATTCTGGCCGTGCTGCTGGTACGGCCACAGGGACTGTTCGGACGGGCGGCGGTGGAACGCGCATGAGCACCGTCACAGCGGCACTCGCCACCGACCCGGCCCGGCGGCTGCGGGCCGCGCTCGCCGTGCTGCTCGCGGCGGCGGCCGCCGCCGGCGCACCCTTCTACTTCGCCCCCTTCCAGGTCTTCCAGCTGACCATGGTGCTCCTGTACGCCGTGGCGCTGGCCGGGCTCAACCTGCTGGTCGGCTTCGGCGGCCAGATCTCGCTCGGGCACGGCGCCTTCTTCGCGGCGGGCGCCTACACGGCGGCGGTCATGCTCGACCGGTGGGACACCGGCCACCTGGCCACCCTGCCGGCCGCGGCCGCCGGATCCTTTCTGCTGGGCCTCGGGTTCGGAGTGCCCGCCCTGCGGCTGCGCGGGCTGTACCTGGCCCTGGTCACCCTCTCGTTCGCGGTGTTCCTGCCGCCGCTGCTCAAGCGGCTCGAACCGGTGACGGGCGGCTCCATGGGCCTGACCGTGGAGAAGCTGCAGCCGCCCGCGTGGAGCGGGCTGGCCGAGGACCAGTGGATGTACTTCGTCGTCCTCGCCGTCACCGCGGCCGCCCTGCTGCTCGCCCGCAACCTGCTGCGCTCGCGCGTCGGCCGGGCGCTGCTCGCAGTGCGCGACAACGAGAGCGCCGCCGAGGTCATGGGCGTGCGGCTGTCGCTGCACAAGACGCTCGCCTTCGCCTGGAGCGCGATGTTCGCGGGTGTCGCCGGGTGTCTGTACACCTGGGTGATCGGCTTCGTCTCGCCCGACTCCTTCGGCTTCGTGCTGTCCATCACCCTGCTGGCCGGCCTGGTGGTCGGCGGGCTCGGCTCGCTGTACGGACCCCTGCTGGGGGCGGCGTTCGTGATGTACGTGCCGAGCGTGTCCCAGGACCTGAGCGAGGCGGCGCCGGGGGTGGTGTTCGGCCTGCTGATCATCGCGGTGATGTTCGTGGCCCCGACAGGACTGGCCGGTCTGCCGAGCCGTGTCCGCGGCGCGGTCGTCCGTCGCCCGATCCGCACCCCCGCCGTCCTCGACCGACCGCACGAGCCAGGCTCCGCGCCCGACGTGGAGCCGAAGTCGCAGGCCGGACACGGGTCTTCCGCGCCCCTCACCTCCGCGGACCCAGCAGATGCCGACGTCGAACCCGTGGGCGCACCGCCCCGCACGGAAAAGGAATGAACACATGCGCATGACGACCGCTCTGCGGGCGGCCGCGGCCGCTGCCGCCGCCCTGCTCACCGCCACCGCCTGCAGCACCCAGCGAGGGCAGGACGCGCAGGACACCGCCGCCGGCGGTGCCTGCAAGGGCCAGCAGACCACCGGCATCACGGACAGCACCATCAAGCTGGGCGGGATCTACCCGCTGTCGGGACCGGCCTCCGCGTACGGCACGATCAGCAAGGGCGTGGCCGCCTACTTCAAGTACGTCAACGACAAGGGCGGCATAGACGGCCGCGAGGTGCGGTTCATCGTCCGCGACGACGGCTACCAGCCGCCCAAGGCGGTCGAGGAGGCCCGCAGACTCGTCGAGCAGGAAAAGGTCTTCGCCGTGTTCCAGACCCTGGGCACCCCGTCCACGGCGGCCGTGTGGGACTACCTCGGCAAGCAGAAGGTGCCGCAGCCCTTCGTCGCCACCGGCGCCTCCCTCTGGGGCACGGACCGCGAACATCCCTGGACCATCGGATGGCAGCCCAACTACGTGGCCGAGGCGCGGGTGTACGCCAAGTACCTCAAGGACACCAGGCCCAGGGCGAAGGTCGCGGTCCTCTACCAGAACGACGACTTCGGCAAGGACCTGCTCGGCGGCTTCGAGAAGGCCGTCGCGGGCAGCGGTGTCAAGGTGGTCGCCGAGAAGAGCTACGAGGTCACCGACCCCTCCGTGTCGGCACAGATGGCGAGCCTCGCCCGCTCGAAGGCCGACGTGCTGCTGAACGTCACCACCCCGAAGTTCGGCAGCCAGGCCCTCGCCGCCGACGCCAGGAACACCAAGTGGAACCCGCTGCACATCGTGAACAACGTGGCCTCGTCGGCCGCCGTGCTCAAGCCCGTCGGGTTCGGGAACGTCCAGGGTGTGGTCTCGGCGACGTACTTCAAGGACCCCGCCGACCCGCAGTGGGCGAACGACCCCGAGATCAGGACCTACAAGAAGGCCCTGCACGAGTACGCACCGGACGCCGACCCCGCCAACCAGTTCAACGCCTACGGCTGGGCCGTCGCCTCCAGCCTGCACAAGGCCCTGGACGCGATGAAGTGCCCGACCAGAGAAGGGCTGCGGGACGCGGTGCGCAACCTGAAGCACGTGCGGGTGGGCATGCTGCTGCCCGGGGTCACCATGTCCACGGGCCCCGGCGACGCCTTCCCGATCGAGACGATGCAGCTGATGCGGTTCAAGGGCGAGCGGTGGCAGCTGTCCGGCAAGCCGGTGGACACCCGCGAGGAGTTCGGCCCGCCGGCGAAGTGAGCCGGCGGGGGCGGTCCCGGTCGCTGCCCCGGCCTGCCGGGACCGTCTCCGCCCGCCGGCAGCCTTTCGGGGCCCGGGAGATCGAAGCAGGCCTCGGCGCGTCGTCGGTGTGGGGAACCTCACAGCCGCCGCCGTACCTACTGGTCGGTATGGTCACGGGCAAGCCGTGACAACAGGAGGCGTGATGTCCGCGACCAACCGCCAGATCCGTCTGGCAGCCCGCCCCGTGGGCGAAGTGAAACCCGAGGACTGGGAGCACTGTTCCGCTCCGCTCGCGGAACCGGGTCCGGGCCGGTTCGCGGGCCGGACGCGGGCCATCTCCCTGGACCCGGCGATGCGGGGCTGGCTGGACGACCGTCCGTCCTACCTTCCTCCGGTGGGAATCGGAGAGGTGATGCGCGCGGGATCGGTCATCGAGGTCACCGCGTCCAGCCACCCCGACTTCCAGCCCGGCGACCACGTGACAGGCGCGTTCGGCGTCCAGGAGTACGTGGTCTCCGACGGCCGGGGCGCCACGAAGATCGACACCTCTCTCGCCCCGCCCTCGACGTATCTCGGGGCGCTGGGCATGCCCGGCATGACCGCCTACTTCGGCCTGCTGGACGTGGGTGCGCTGAAGGACGGCGAGACCGTCGTGGTGTCGGGAGCGGCCGGCGCCGTCGGCAGCGTCGCGGGACAGATCGCGAAGGCCAAGGGCTGCCGGGTCGTGGGCATCGCCGGCGGGCCGGAGAAGTGCGCGCTGCTCACCGAGGAGCTGGGATTCGACGCGGCGATCGACTACCGCGCCGACGACGTCAGGAAGGCTCTGCGCGAGCACGCCCCCGACGGCATCGACGTCTACTTCGACAACGTCGGAGGGGACATCCTCGACATCGCCCTGACCCGGCTGGCGATGCACGCACGCGTCGTGATCTGCGGTGCCATCAGCCAGTACAACAACGCCACGCCGGCCAAGGGCCCCTCCAACTACCTCTCGCTCCTGGTGCGCCGAGCCCGTATGGAGGGCTTCGTCGTCTTCGACTACGCCAAGCGCTACGCGCAGGCCGCCGAGGAGATCTCCGCCTGGATCGGCGCCGGCCGCATCAAGGTCAAGGAACACGTGGTGAGGGGGACTGTGGACGACTTCCCCGAGACGCTGCAGATGCTGTTCCGCGGTGAGAACGTCGGCAAGCTCGTGCTGGAGCTGGCGTGACCGCCGCCGAGAGCGGGGCCGCCGCCCCGCAGGAGGGGCACAGCCGAGTCTCGTTGCAGGGCAAGGTGGCCATCGTCACCGGCGGTGCGAGCGGACTGGGCCGGGCCTCGGCCCTGGCACTGGCGAAGGCGGGTGCGCGCGTGGTCGTCGCCGACCTCGACGCGCAGGGCGGCCAGGAGGTGGCCGACATGATCGACGGTCACTTCCGCGCCTGTGACGTCTCCGACCTCGACGCCAACCGCGCCCTGGTGCGGTTCGCCCAGGAGCGGTACGGCGGTGTCGACATCGCCCTGCTCAACGCCGGGGTGGTGACAGGATGCGGCGTAGGCGAGGACTTCGACCCGGCGCGCTACCGCCGGGCGATGGGCGCCAACCTCGACGGCGTGGTCTTCGGCACGCACGCCGTGCTGCCCGCCCTGCGGGCCCGCGGCGGCGGATCGATCGTGGCGACGGCGTCCCTGGCGGGCCTGGCGTCGGTGCCGCTCGATCCGCTGTACGCGGCCAACAAGCACGCGGTCGTGGGACTCGCCCGCTCCCTGGGACCGGCGCTCGCGCCGGAGAACGTGCGCTTCAACGCGGTCTGCCCGGGGTTCGCCGAGTCCCACATCATCGACCATCTGCGCGGCATGCTGGCTGAGCAGGAGGTGCCGGTCATCCCGGCCGGGACCGTCGCGGACACGGTGCTGAGGATCGTCACCGGTGACGGCACGGGGGAGTGCTGGCTCGTCCAGGCCGGCCGCGACCCGGAGCCGTTCCGCTTCCGCAACGTCCCTGCCCCGGCCAAGCCCGCCGGCGTGTGAGCCGCACCCGGGGGAGGGCCCTGCGAGCGGCCGGGCCCACCCCCGTCGTGCGGACCTGAGCCGGCGGTCTCCGGTGACTGGGGGCAGTCATGAAAGCCGCGTTTCTCCACAAACTTGACTGACTCCAAAGAACGCGTACGGTCGAACCGAGAGAAGACGACCGTCCCCGAAAGAGTGCCCGCATGACCCGCACCATCGCCCGGGACCCCCGCTCGGGTGGAACCGTCCCCGACGCGGCTGCCCCCGGTTCGGAGGAGTCCGGGTCCTGGTCTCTGCCGTGGTCGCCGACCGCGTGCGGTGAGGCGAGGACCGCCGTGCGCGACGTACTGACCCGATGGAATCTCGGTGAGCTCGTGCCGGTCGCCGAACTGCTGGTGAGCGAGCTGGTGTGCAACGCGCTGCGGCACGGCGCCGGTCCGCTGCACCTCACCCTCGAGCGGGTCCCGGACCTGCGCTGTTCTGTCCGTGACGGTTCTGCCCGGCCTCCGCGGCCCACTGACGCCGGCCCCGAGGACGAGGGCGGCCGCGGACTGGCGCTTGTGGACATGCTGGCCGCGCGGTGGGGCCATGAGCGGGGACTTCCCTCAGGGAAGACCGTGTGGTTCGAGCTCTCGGCGGAGGCGGACACGCCCCGCCCGGAGGGAAGGGAAACCCCGGACGAGCGGAACTCGGTGTGGAGCGACGAGAGCGTCACGAGCGGTCCCGTCGTGCGGGGGGACGACTCGGAGGACGAGGCCGCATGACATCCGGGACGACCGGCGAGGAACCGATGGTGCTGGCCGCGACGCGGCTGCGCACCGCGGGCATGCGGGTGACCGCCCAGCGGATGGCTGTGCTGACGGCGATCTCCGAGTCCGCCGGCCACCTCGACGCCGACGCCCTGCGCGAGCGCGCCCAACGGGTCACGGGCGGGCTCTCCCTGCAGGCCACCTACAACGTGCTGCGTGCGCTCACGGACGCCGGTCTGGTGCGGTGCACCCAGATCCCCGGTCACGCGGCCCGCTACGAGATCGAGCACCACGACAATCACCACCACTTCGTGTGCCTCGGCTGCGCCGCCATCCGTGACGTCGAGTGCACGGTGGGCGCGGCGCCCTGCCTGGAACCACGGCTGCCGAAGGGGTACGACATCCGCGAGGCCGCCGTGACCTTCTGGGGGCTGTGCCCCGACTGCCGGGCCGCCACCCCGGCGCCCTGACGGCACCGCCCGCCTCCGGCTCGGCCGGACTGCTCGGGACTGGTCGCGGCCGGTGGCCGCGACGGGGTTCGAGGTGCGGCCAGGGCGCGGGCGGAAGCGCGTCACGTCGCCGGAGTCCGCTTCGAGCGGATCGAGCGCGGTGTCAGTACGCGCCACGGTCGGCAGTCGCCCGGCTGCGTGAACGAGCCGGGGCTCGTCCGCGGCCCCCGGCTCCAACGGCACGGCACAGGGGGCGACGAGACGGCCGGCGGTCGCCGAGCCCTCCGGGACGGGACGAGACCGGTCAGCCCATGGCGGAACGCCGGTGGAAGGTCGCAGCCCGGGCGGTGCCGTGGCATGGGCCGGCCAGACGCCGTCCGCTGGGCCGACCGGGGCACTCCTGGGCGGCGCCGCTGGGCCGCCTCGGCCCTCCCGCGAAGCCGTGCGGCCACGGGCCGTTCTCCGGGGCCGTAGGGACCGGTGGTCCCTCGCACCGCGGCCGGGATCAGGCTCAGCATGGAGCGTGATCCGGTCCACCAGGCGAAAGACGGGCTGTCCGATGTACCCGACCGATGGTTTCCGCGAGCTCGGCCGTCACGAGTGCATGTGCCTGCCGGCCACGGTACCCGTCGGCCGGCTCGTGCACACGCGCCAGGCCCTGCCCGCCGTCGTGCCGGTGAACTTCGGCCTCGACGACGACGGGGCGGTGCTGCTGCGCACCTCGGCGGCCTCGGAGATGGCCCGCGCGGTCGACGGCTCCGTCGTGGCCTTCGAGGCCGACGCGGTCGACGCGGACAAGCGGTCCGGGTGGAGCGTCGTCGTCACCGGACGGGCCGGGGTGGTCACGGACCCGGCCGAGGCGGAGCGCCTGGACCGGACCGGCCCGCGCTCCTGGGCGCCCTCGCCCGAGGAGATCCTCGTGCGCATCGAGCCGGAGCTGGTCACCGGCCGGGAGCTGGTCGGCGGCCGCACGATGTACGGCGTCCATCTTCCCGCCTGACGCGCGCCACACGGGCCGTGACCGCTCCCGTCCGGCACGTGGCCGGCCGCCCGTCATGGGCGTCCGGCCGTACGCCCATGACGGTGCCGGGCACCGGCCCGGGACCGGCAATCGCACGGCGTCGCGCACACCAGGGCCGTTCGGCCCTGGCTGTCCGGCCCGGACGGGGCAAGGATCCGGTGAGGGAAGCCGCCGGCACCCACGGGCGGCCACGGAGCGTGCAAAACAAACAAGGAGCGGTCAATGGCGGACGGCGAGCAGGGCAGCCCGATCCGGGTCTTCCTGCTGGACGACCACGAGGTGGTCCGGCGCGGTGTACGCGACCTGCTGAACGACGAGCCGGACATCGAGGTGATCGGCGAGGCCGGCACCGTGGAGCAGGCGCTGGTGCGGGTCCCCGCGCTGCGCCCGCAGGTGGCGGTGCTGGACATCCGGCTGCCCGACGGCGACGGCGTGAGAGTGTGCCGGGAGCTGCGCTCGCGCATGCCAGAGCTGGCCTGCCTCATGCTGACCTCGTTCGACGACGAGGAGGCGCTGCTCGACTCGATCATGGCGGGCGCCTCAGGCTACGTCCTCAAGCAGATCCAGGGCTCGGACCTGGTGTCCGCCGTGCGCACCGTGGCGGGCGGTCAGTCGCTGCTCGACCCGAGTGCCACCACCAAGCTGATGGCGCGGCTGCGCGGAGGCCCGCCGCAGCATGAGGAACCCGACGAGCTGCCCGGCCTGACCGACCGCGAACGGGAGATCCTGGCCCTCATCGGCGAGGGATTGACGAACCGTCAGATCGGCCAGCGGCTGTACCTCGCCGAGAAGACGGTGAAGAACCACATCTCGCGGCTGCTCGCCAAGCTCGGTGTGGAGCGCCGCATCCAGGCCGCCGTCATCGCCACCCAGATCCAGGACAGGCGGGGGCGGGAGGGGCGCTGAGCGCACAACGTCGGGACAGCCGGCCGAGCTGAGCCACGCCGACGCCCTGGACGAGGCCCTGCGGCCCTGGCGGCAGAAGCACCCCGGCGTCGAGGTCGTCACGGAGTCCCGCTGGATCAGTCCCTCGCTGCTGCTGCTGGAAGCCTCCCGCGACGCCTCCCTCGTCGTGGTCGGCCGGCGCGTCCGCCGCTCTGCGGTCGGCGCCCACATCGGCACCGTCGCCCACGCCGTGCTGCACCACGCCGCCGCGCCTGTCGCCGTCGTGGCGCACGACTGACGCGCGGCTCCGCCCACCGGCCGCCGCCGCACCCCCGCGAGGGTGCGGCGGCGGCCGTCGTGCCGGGTGGAGCGCCGCTCAGAGGCCGGCGGCGTGGTCGGGCACGTAGGTCTGCAGATCGCGCGGCGGACGCTCGTAGCCGGTCGACGGCGGCCTCGACGGCAGCCGCAGCACCTGCGGCGGCACCTCGCGGTAAGGAACGGACTCGAGCAGGTGGGCGATCATGTTCAGCCGCGCCCGCCGCTTGTCGTCGCTCTCCACGACGAACCACGGCGCCTCGACGATGTCCGTGTGGACCAGCATCTGGTCCTTGGCCCGGGAGTAGGCCTCCCAGCGCGTGATCGACTCCAGGTCCATCGGGGACAGCTTCCACTGCCGCAGCGGATCCTCCAGCCGGCGCCGGAAGCGCTCCTGCTGCTCGGTGTCGCTCACCGAGAACCAGTACTTGCGCAGCAGGATCCCGTCCTCCACCAGCATCCGCTCGAAGATCGGGCACTGGCGCAGGAAGAGCTGGTGCTCCTCCTTGGTGCAGAAGCCCATCACGTGCTCGACCCCGGCCCGGTTGTACCAGGACCGGTCGAACAGCACGATCTCCCCGGCGGCCGGCAGATGCTCCACGTACCGCTGGAAGTACCACTGCGTGCGCTCGCGCTCGGTCGGCTTCGGCAGCGCCGCGATCCGGGCGACCCGGGGATTGAGATGCTCGGCGACCCGCTTGATGGTGCCGCCCTTGCCCGCCGCGTCCCGGCCCTCGAAGACCACGACCAGGCGGGCGCCCTCGGCCCGCACCCACTCCTGCAGCTTCACCAACTCGGTCTGCAGGCGCAGCAGTTCCCGCTCGTACGCCTTGCGCGGCAGCTTCGCCGCCTTCTTACCGGCCATGCCGCCTCCACCACGCCCGCCGGCCCACCCGGACGCTCACGCCAGGGGCCGGACACCAGGACGCCACCGTACTTTCCGCTGGAGACCGTCCGCCACCGCTCACCGCTCCCCGGCGGCCGTCCGTCGGCGTTCGCCGTTCTCCGGCGCCCTCGCCGCCGACCGGGCCTGTGCCCGGCCCGCCCCGGATACCGGGCCCTGCTGGCCCAGGCCAGGGACCGGGTGCTCGGCCTCGCGGAGTGCGACACGGCGGGGCGGAAGGACACGGCCGAGATCTCGATCGCCGTCGGCGACACGCTGCACCACCTCGGTGTGGGCACCCTGCTCGTGGAGCACCTGGTCTCGGCGGCCCGCGCCGACGGCGTCACCGTCTTCCACGCCGACGCGCTCAGCGAGAGCCGGGAGGTGCTCCGGCTCTTCTCCGACCTGGGCCTGCGCGTCGGTGGCCTACGGTTCGACGAACGGATCAACGGCGCGGATCGCCGAGACCGTCGCCGGGGTGCTGCGCGAGGCGGGGCTCGCGGCCGAGGCACGGCCCGCCGGGTCGGTGCCGGGCGTCACCCCGTACGACGCGGTGGCGGTCGGCGGCGCACTGTACGCCGGGCGCTGGCAGAAGGACGCGCGCCGGTTCGTGCGCCGTCACCGCCGGGACCTGGCCGGGCGCCCGGTGTGGTTCTTCAGCAGCGGGCCGCTCGACCCCTCCGCCTCGGAGCGCGACATCCCGCCCGAGGCCGGGGTGCGGCGCGCCATGGACCGGGTCGACGCCAGGGAGCACATCACGTTCGGCGGCTGCCTGGAGGAGGGCGCCAAGGGCAGGATCGCCCGGATGATCCTCCGCGGCGGCAAGGGCGGCGACTTCCGGGACTTCCCCGCGGTCGAGTCGTGGGCGGCCGGGGTCGCGGCCGAGCTGACGGCCCACTGACCAACGACGGGGCACCGTGGCAGGCATGGTGACGCGGTGTCCGGGGACCATGGGCCCCGCCTCCGGCCCGGTCGGCCCTCTCGTCCGGGGCGGCCCCGTCCTACGGTGGAGGGGTGATCGCCGGATCCGACCGAGGAGAACACGTGGAGATCGTTGCGTATGGCGTCCTCGCCGACGAGGAGCCGCTGCTGGGGGAGGCGTTCGCCGGCGCGTTCGCCGGCCGTCACGAGCTGCGCTGTCTGCGGCTGTTCCTGGACCGGGTCACGGCGCCGGCCGCCATGGGCCACGAGATCGTGCTCAGCAGCGTCAACGACACCTTGGACGCCGAGGTGCTGCGCTCCCTCGCCGAGGGCGGCACCCGGATGATCGCCCAGCGCTCCACCGGGTACAACAACATCGACCTGACCGCGGCGAAGGAACTCGGGCTGACCGTGGCCCGGGTCTCGTACTACTCGCCCTACTCGGTCGCCGAGTTCGCCTGGACCCTGGCCCTGGCGGTCGACCGCCGGATCGTCCGGGCCGCCCAGCGCACCCGGGACTTCGACTTCCGGCTCGACGGACTCATGGGCCGCGACCTGCGCGGCCGCACGGCCGGGGTGGTGGGCACCGGGAAGATCGGCGCCGCGTTCGCCCGGATCGCCCACGGATTCGGCATGCGGCTGCTCGGCTGGGACATCGCCGAGAACCCCGACTGCCTCGCCCTCGGCATGGAGTACGTCTCGCGCGAGCGGCTGTTCACCGAGGCGGACCTGGTCAGCCTGCACGTCCCGCTGCTGCCCGACACGCACCACCTCGTCGACGCCAAGTCCCTGGACCTGATGAAGGACGACGCCGTCCTGGTCAACTCAAGCCGTGGCGGCCTGGTAGACACCGACGCCCTGCTGGCGACACTGCGCGCGGGTCGGCTGAACGGTGTCGGCCTCGACGTGTACGAGGAGGAGGCCGGCGTGTTCTTCCTGGACAAGTCGCTGGAGGTGATGACCGACGAGCGCCTGGCGAGGCTGATGACCTTCAGCAACGTCCTGGTCACCTCCCACCAGGCGTACTTCACCCGGGACGCCGTCGGCCAGATCGCCCGGACCACCGTGACCAACATCGAGGACTACGTCGCCGGCCGCTCCGGGGAGAACGTGCTCGTCCGTCCCGGTACGGCCTGAGACGCACCCGGCGCCGCGGGGCCCGCGACGCCGTCAGGGTCACGCCGACCGCAGCCCGGCCGATCACGCCCTGCGGGCCGGCATCCGGCGTCTGGTGGGCCAACTGCCGGACGCGCGTGCGGACTTCCGGTACGAGCGGGACGCGCGGACGGAGCCCGGGGCGCGCCCGGGCCTCATGGACCTCGACGGTCTCGGCCTGCAAGCCGACGCCGAGGTCCACCCGTGCGGCTCGCTCCCCTTCATGCGCGCGCGCCCAGCTGCTCGGCGCCGGCGTCGCCGCCCGCCGTGCCCGCTACGAGGTCTTCGGCCCCGACCTGTGGCTGGCCGACGCGGAGGACCGAGCCCCGGCGGCACGCCGCCGGTTCCGGCCCGCCTCAGTGGGCGTCGGGGCTGCCCGTCAGCTCCCGGCCGGTGACCAGCTCGGCCTCGATGCGCACGAAGACCCCGTCGTGCGTGACCACCCAGGAGCGCGGACCGGTGCTTGACAGCCGTTCGTGCTCGGCGGGCCCGGTCACCACCGTCGCGCGGCCCGTGACGACCACGCTCCACCCGGACCGGGCCCCGGCGTCGAAGTCGTCGGCCTCGAAGGCCACCACGACCCCGTCGATCGCCCGGACGAGGTCCGAGGCCGCCGAGGTGCGCAGCACGACGGCGGAGTCCGTGTCCACGGAGAAGTTGACCGGCAGCGCCGTGGGCAGCGCCCGTCGGGTGTACACGACACGGCCGACCGGCACCTCGGCCAGGAGGCGCAGGCACTCCTGCCGGTCGAGTACGCGGAAGCCGTCGGTGGGGAACATCCGTCCATGGTCCCTCCCACGGGCCGGACATCGTTAGGGCCGGACGGCCCTTGACGACGTGCCCCCGGGCCCGGACGGCGCGCGCGGCAGGGGACCGACGGGCCGGGCGCAGGGGCCGTTCGGCCCCCTGCCCCGGGGGGCCCGCACGCGGACAGTGGGATCAGATCGCCGGCGCGCACCACGCGGCCGAAGGACCCGTGGCCCGTGCCGACCACCGGCCGCACGACTGCCCGGACGAAGGGGGGGACGGCATGCTTCAGCCGGCGAGGAAGCGGAGCGAGCGGCCGGGACGGAGCGCGTCCGTGTCCGGCAGGGCGTGGCCGATGCTGGCACTGGCCGTCTACCTGCCCACCTCTCTGAGGACCGGCTACGGCCTGACCCAGGCGGACGCGGCCAACCGGGTGGCGGGGTTCGTGCTGCCGGCGGTCGCGACGCGCCCGGTGGGCGGCCGGCTGTCGGACCGCGTCGGCCCGGTGCGGGTGCTGGCCGGGGCGCCGGCCGTGGTGTTCGCCGGAGCGCTCGCCCAGTCGTTCACCCCGGCCCTGGCGCCGGCCGGCACGATCGCCTTCCTCACGCTGGCCGCGCTCGGCGCGGCCAGCGGCGCCGTGCTCGCCCTGGTCGCACTGCCGGCCACGACAAGGCCATGTACGTCTCGCTCGCCGGACCATCGTGCTGGGCCTGTCCGCCACCGTCGACGCCAACCTCGTCGGCGGGGGCTACAACTACCGCGAGACCATCTCCGTCTGGTTCCGCTCGGTCTTCTACCTGGCACCGGACGGCGACCTCATGGCCGGCGCGCCCCTGCGGTACCGACTGCGCACGACCAGCGCGCTGCCGCTGTTCGCGTTCTGGCCCTTCACCCGCCTGGTCCACTTGGCTCACCGCGCCGGTCGGCTATCTCACCCGCCCCTACATCGTCCACCGCAGCCGCGTCACCCGCCTCGGCACCCGTGCACCCCGCCGCCGCTGGGAACGCATCGACTGAGGACCCATCCCGAGGACCCAGGCCCCTGGCCCGGTACGGAAAGGAACCCCGATGTCCGTCGACACCCAGCAGGCGCCCGACCGCCTCACACAGGAGGAGCTGCGGTCACTGGACGCCCACTGGCGCGCCGCGAACTACCTGTCCGCAGGCCAGATCTACCTCATGGCCAACCCGCTGCTGTCCGAGCCGCTGCGCCCGGAGCACATCAAGCCGCGGCTGCTCGGCCACTGGGGTACCTCACCCGGCCTCAACCTGGTGCACACCCACCTCAACCGCGTCATCAAGGCCCGCGACCTGAACGCCCTGTGCGTCTGGGGCCCGGGTCACGGCGGGCCGGCCGTGCTGGCCAACTCCTGGCTGGAGGGCTCCTACTCCGAGACGTACCCCGACGTCACCCGCGACGCGGCCGGCATGGCGCGGCTCTTCAAGCAGTTCTCGTTCCCCGGCGGGGTGCCCAGCCACGTGGCCCCGGAGACACCCGGCTCGATCCACGAGGGCGGCGAACTCGGCTACGCGCTCTCCCACGCCTACGGCGCCGCGCTCGACAACCCGGACCTCGTCGTCGCCTGTGTCATCGGCGACGGCGAGGCGGAGACCGGACCACTGGCCGCCTCCTGGCACTCCAACAAGTTCCTCGACCCGGTCCACGACGGCGCCGTCCTGCCGATCCTGCACCTCAACGGCTACAAGATCGCCAACCCGACCGTGCTCGCCCGGCTCCCCGAGACCGAACTCGACGACCTGCTCAAGGGCTACGGCCACGACCCGATCCACGTCACCGGCGACGACCCGGCCGTCGTGCACCGCGCCATGGCCGCCGCCATGGACACCGCCCTGGACCGGATCGCCACCGCCCAGCGCGCCGCCCGCGAGGACGGCGCCACCGAAAGGCCCCGCTGGCCGGTGATCGTGCTGCGCACACCGAAGGGCTGGACCGGCCCGGCCGAGGTCGACGGAGTGCCCGTGGAGGGCACCTGGCGCGCCCACCAGGTCCCGCTGGCCGCCGTCCGGGACAACGCCGAGCACCTGCGGCAACTGGAGCGGTGGCTGCGCTCGTACCGGCCCGAGGAGCTCTTCGACGAGCGGGGCGCCCCGCGGCCGGAGGTCCTGGCCTGCGTGCCCGGGGGCCCCCGCCGGCTCGGCGCCACCCCGCACGCCAACGGCGGCCTGCTGGCACGCGAACTGCCGCTGCCGCCGCTGGAACGGTACGCCGTCGGCGTCGACAAGCCCGGCGCCACCCTGCACGAACCGACCCGCGTCCTCGGCGACCTGCTCGAGGACGTCATGCGGGCCACCACCGAGCGCCGCGACTTCCGCCTCGTCGGCCCTGACGAGACCGCCTCCAACCGCCTGCAGGCGGTGTACGCGGCCAGCGGCAAGGCGTGGCAGGCCGAGACCCTCGACGTGGACGAACACCTCGACCGGCACGGCCGGGTGATGGAGATCCTGTCCGAACACACCTGCCAGGGCTGGCTGGAGGGCTACCTCCTCACCGGCCGGCACGGACTGTTCTCCTGCTACGAGGCCTTCGTCCACATCGTCGACTCGATGGTCAACCAGCACATCAAGTGGCTGCGCACCGCCCGACGGCTGCCCTGGCGGGCCCCCATCGCCTCCCTCAACTACCTGCTGACCTCGCACGTGTGGCGCCAGGACCACAACGGGTTCTCGCACCAGGACCCCGGATTCGTCGACCACATCCTCAACAAGAGCCCCGAGGCGGTCCGGGTCTACTTCCCGCCGGACGCCAACACCCTGCTGTCCGTGGCCGACCACGCCCTGCGCAGCCGCGACTACGTCAACGTCATCGTCGCCGGCAAGCAGCCCTGTTTCGACTGGCTGCCGATGGAGCAGGCGAGCGTGCACTGCGCGCGCGGCGCCGGCATCTGGCAGTGGGCGGGCACCGAGGACGGATCACGGGACCCGGACGTGGTGCTGGGCTGCGCCGGCGACGTGCCGACCCAGGAGGTGCTGGCCGCCGCCCAGTTGCTGCGCCGGCACCTGCCCGAGCTGGCCGTGCGCGTGGTCAACGTGGTGGACATCGCCCGGCTGCTGCCGAAGGAGGAACACCCGCACGGGATGACCGACTTCGAGTACGACGGCCTGTTCACCCCCGACAAGCCGGTCATCTTCGCCTACCACGGTTACCCGTGGCTGATCCACCGCCTGGCCTACCGGCGCACCGGTCACCGCAACCTGCACGTGCGCGGCTACAAGGAGATCGGCACCACGACCACGCCGTTCGACATGGTGGTCGGCAACGACCTCGACCGCTACCGCCTGGTCATGGACGTCATCGACCGCGTCCCCGGACTCGCGGTGCGCGCGGCGGCCGTACGCCAGCACATGGAGGACGCCCGCCAGCGCCACCACGTGTGGGTCCGCGAGCACGGGACGGACATGCCCGAGGTGGCCGACTGGACCTGGGACGGCTGAGCGGGCCTGGCGGTCAGGGAGCCGGCGGCACGGTCCACTCGACGACCGTGCCGCTCGGCTCGTTCGCGGACAGGGTGAACGTGCCGTCCATCTCCTCCGCGCGTCGGCGCAGATTGGCCAGCCCGCTGCGCCGGGTGACCGCCGGATCGATGCCGCGGCCGTTGTCGGCCACCCGCAGCCGCAGGGCGGCGTCCGTGACCTCGACCCCGACGTCGACCGACGTGGCGTGCGCGTGCCGGGCCGCGTTGGACAGCGCCTCGCCCAGCACGGCGAGCAACTGCTCGCCCTGCTCGGCGGAGACGACGGTGTCCAGCAGCCCGGTCATGCGCAGCGCCGGGGCGAAGCCGAGCGACTCGGTGGCCCGTTCGGTGGCCGCGACGAGCTGGGCGCGCAGTCCGCTGCCGCGCCGGGCCTGGTCGCGCTCGCGCAGGGCGTAGATGGTGGAACGGATGATCTTGATGGTGTCGTCCAGGTCGTCCACCACCCGCTGGATCCGCTCACTCGCCTGCGGCCGGTCGGAGACCCGGCCCAGGGTCGACTGCAGCGAAAGCGCCCCCGCGAACAGCCGCTGGATGACCAGGTCGTGAAGGTCGCGGGCGATCCGGTCGCGGTCGTCGAGCACCACCATCCGCTCGGCGTCCCGCCGGTGCTCCGCGACGTCCAGGGCCAGCGCCGCCTGATTGCCGAACCCGGTGACCATGTCGCTCACGGCGTCGGCCAGGAAAGCGCCGCCGGGCAGGTTCGCCACCTGCAGCACCCCGCGGACGTGCTCCGGGGTGCCGAGCGGCACGAAGAAGGCGGGCCCCAGCTCCACCACCGAGGCGCTGCCGCCCTCCGCGCGCGGGTCGGCGCTCAGGGCGTCGCTGGTGATCGTCTCACCCGAGGTGAAGACCTTGGCGGCCAGTGCCGAAGGGGGCAGCACCAGGCCGCGGACCTGCTCGGCCCCCGCCCCCGAGGCCGCCTCGATGACCAGCTCACCGCGATCGCCGACCGGCACCGCGAGGGTGACCAGGGCCGCGCCGGCCACCTCCCGCACCTTCGCGGTGAAGGACTCCAGCACCGCCCCCGGTTCGGCGCCCGACAGCAGGCTGCGGGTCAGGTCGTTGCTGGCCGCCAGCCACCGCTGCCGGCGCTGCGCGTCCTCGTAGAGCCGGGCGTTGTCGATCGCCACGCCGGCCGCCGCCGCCAGGGTGCGCAGCACCGCTTCGTCGTCGCTGTCGAACTCCGCCCTGCCGCGTTTGTTCGTCAGGTACAGGTTGCCGAAGACCTGCTCGCGGATCCGGACGGGGGCACCGAGGAAGCTGCTCATCGGCGGGTGCCCGGCCGGGAAGCCCACGGACGCCGCGTGCCGGTGCAGGTCCGCGAGGCGCAGCGGCTCCGGGTGACGGATGAGCGGGCCCAGAATGCCCTCGCCGCGCGGATAGTGCCCGATCCGCGCGATGGTGTCCTCGTCCATGCCGACCGTGACGAACTGCTTGATCGTGCCCTCGTCGCCCAGCACACCGAGCGCGCCGTACTGGGCGTCGACCAGGGTGACCGCCGACTCCACGATGCGGTGCAGCACCACTTCCAGGTCCAGGTCCGAACCGACGGCCAGGACGGCCTCGAGCAGCGTGTGCACCCGGTCCCGGGCCCCCCGCACCTGCGGCACCTGGGTCTGGAGATCGTCCAGCGGCGCGTCCAGACGCAACTGCGGGGACATCCCTGACGCCTCCGTCTCACGCCCGTCCTGCGCGCGCTCGTCCACCACGGGCTCCCCTCACCGTTTCGCCGACTCACCCCCAGGATGCCCGACGGGCCGGGGCCGTTCCATGGCAGCCCGGGGCCCCGGCGGGCGGCCGCCGCGCTCAACCGAACAGGCTCGGTACGCGGATCGTCCGGACGTGCCGCCACGTGCCGCCGGGCAGCAGCATCCACTCGCCCGCTCCGCCCCGGGGAGCCCGGGTGACGCGACCGTCCTTGGCGCGCACGGCGTCGGAGCGCGCGGTCGCGCGGGACGGCAGCCGGGCGCCGCAGCGCTCGGACTCGATCCGCGGCAGGGTTCGGACACGCTTGCTCACTGTTCCTCCCGGGGTGTGTGCGGCGGACCGTGTCACCCGCCCGCGCTCCTTCGCGGGCCGCTGTGCCGTGCCGGCCGGCGGGACATCGGGGACCGCCCCCGCCTCCGGCCCCGTACGCCCCCGGGTCACACCGGCGGCGACGGAACCACCAGGACGGGGCAGCGGGCGTGGCGCAGCAGACCCTGACTGACCGAGCCCAGCATCATGCCCGTGAAACCGCCGTGCCCCCGGGTACCCACCACCAGACCCAGCGCGTGCGCCGAGGCGTCGGCGAGCGCCCGCACGGGATGCCCGGTCAGCAACTCGTGGCGCAGATCCACCTCCGGATAGCGGGCCCGGCGGCCGGCCACCGTCTCGGACAGCAACCGCCGGCACTCCTGTTGCGCCGCGTAATCGTCGAAGATCCGCAGCGGCCCCGGCTGCCAGACGTACAGTGCCCGCAACTGGGCTCCGCGCAGCGCGGCCTCCTCGAACGCCAGGTCGACGGCGACGGCGGAACGCTCGCTGCCGTCGACGCCGACGACGAAGTACGCGGGCTCCTGTGTCACGTGCTCCGGCTCGGGCACGACGACCACCGGGCAGTGCGCGTGGGCCGCCACCGGCAGGGCGACGGCCGCCGAGCCGAACACCTCCTGCGTCCGGTCCAGATGCCGCGAGCCCAGGACCACCGCCGTGGCCTCGCGGCTCTGTTCGCGCAGCACCCACACCGGGTCGCCCTCCGCGAGCAGCGGATCGACGACGGCGTCCGGGCAGCGCGCGACGACGAAGTCCACGGCGTCGTCGAGCACCTTCTTGCCGGCCCGGTGCAGGGTGTCGTTCCACTGCTCCCAGGACGACGGGACATCCGGCGCCCGGGTGCCCCTGGTCGGCACGCCCTCGACGTGCACCGGGCGCAGCGGGACCCGCCGCCGGACCGCCTCGTCGGCCGCCCAGGCCAGGGCCATCCGCCGGCCCGGGTCGGGATCGACGCCCACCACGACCGGCCGGCGGTCAGCGGCGCCCGCCATGGCGGCCTCCCGCGTCCGCGAAAGCCGGGACCGGGGGCCGGGGCAGCACGTCCATCGTCCTCGCCTCCTCGCCGCGGTGGCACGGGGGAGCACCACCGCTCCTTCCATGGAAGTCCCGGTACGGCCGGACTGCCAGTGCCAGGAGTCCCCGGTTCGCGGCGCCGGCCGCGGAAAGGGCGCCGTGCCGGAACTGTGTGGCCATCGCCGTGACCTCCTCGCGGTCGTCGGGTCTGCCGACACCATCAGTGCAGCGCGTGCGGGCCCGTCGCGCGTAAGCCGAACAGCCCTTCTTGCCGGCCCCTGGGTCATGAAGCCGCAGCGTGACGCTGCCGCGCGGCGCCGCCGAGGACGACGTCACGGCCGACTGCACCGACGGCGTGCTGGGACGTCACGCCGCTCCACCAGGGCCGTTCGGCTCTAGGCGGCGAGCACCGGAGCGCGGTGACATGGGAACCGCAGGCAACCCGACGGAGCGAGGAGGCCACCGTGAACAGGCACGAGAACTTCTCCTCGGGAGCGGAGGCCCGGCGGACCCAGCCCGGCCGTTCCCGGAGCCCCGGTGAGAGCGCCCGGCAGGACATGCTCGTCCGCTACCTGGGCGCCGTGGCCACCGCCGCGGCCCGGCACGCCGGCACCGAGGAGGCCCCGCCGGGCGAGATCTCCCAGCCGGCCTCCCGGGCCGCACCGCCCACGCCGCCCTCCGCGCCGGAGCACGGCGCCGGTCCGGCGCTGGTGCGGGACATGATGGAAGTGCCCGCCGCGTCGCTGCGGGACGACCTGCCCTACCGGGAGATCGCCCGGCTGCTCGCGCGCGAGCAGGTCGGCGCCCTCCCGGTCGTGGACGTGGAGGACCGTGTGCTGGGCGTCGTCTCGGAGTCGGATCTGCTGGCCAAGGTCGCGTTCGAGGCCTCCGGCCACCGCCCCGGACCCATCGGCGGGCTCCGCGAACGGCGCCTGCACGGCAAGGCCCGGGGCGAGACGGCCGCCGACCTGATGACCAGCCCCGCGATCACCGTGCTGCCGGGCACCACCGTCGCCGAGGCCGCCTGGCTCGCCGCGCTGTCCCGGCTGAAGCGGCTGCCGGTCGCCGACCACGAGGGCCGGCTGGTCGGCGCCGTGGGCCGGGACGCCCTGCTGCAGACCCTGATCAGGGACGACGCCGGTATCCAGACCGAGGTGGAGACGAGGATCCGGGCCGTCTGCTCCCCGCACGACCGCGGGGCGGTGGACGTGACCGTCCACGACGGCACCGTCGAACTGGCGGGACAGGTGCCACCGGCGACCGGGGCCCGGCTGCTGGCCGAGGTCGAGCGGATCGCCGACGTGGTCGAGGTGAAGAACCTCCTCCGCGCGGACTGACACCGCGCGGCGGTCACGGGCGACGGACACCGGACGCCCGGGCCCACCGGTCCGGCGGCGGGACGCACGCCCCCGAATCGGCATCCCGCGCGAACCGCCCGCTCCCCGTCCCCGGAGGTGGAGACCATGACCCGAACCATCACCGCGGGCCTCGACGGCTCGCCGGAGAGCCGGGCCGCCGTCGAGTGGGCGGCCCGCGAAGCCGCGCTGCGCCGGCTGCCGCTGAAGATCGTCAACGTCCGCCGGCCCGGCCCCGCCGAAGGCACCGACGGCATCCCGCGCGAGGCCGCCGAGGGCGTCCGGCTGCGCCACCCGGGCGTCGAGGTGGTCACCGACCAGTTCACAGCGGATCCGGCCGAGGCCCTCACCGAGGCGGCGGACGCCGCCGAGCTGATGGTGCTGGGCTCGCACGGGATCGGCACGGTCGGCGGGTTCCTGCTCGGCTCGGTCAGCCTGACCGTCATCGCCCGCGCCGAGCGCCCGGTGGTGCTGGTCCGGGCCGGTGAGCAGGCCGCCGACGAGCACCGGCCGGACCCGGCGGGCGTACCGTCGGCCGGCGCGCCCTTCCGGCCCGTCGTCCTCGGCCTCGACATCGCCGGGCCGGACGACACACTGCTGGAGTTCGCCTTCGACGCCGCAGCGTGCCGGGACACCGCCCTGCGGGTCGTGCACGGCTGGAACGAGCCGCACGGCTCCGTTCACCCCCTCCAGGGCGACGCCGGAGCGCACGCCTCGCACGCGCGCGGGCAGGCCACCGTCCTCACCGAGCTGATGCGTCCCTGGCGGCAGAAGTTCCCTGACGTCCAGGTGATCGAGGCGAGCCGGTGCGGCAGCGCCGCGCGGGTCCTCGTCGGCGCCGCCCGCGACGCCGCCCTGGTCGTCGTCGGCCGCCGGGTCCGCACCGGCCCTCTCGGCACCCGCATCGGCCACGTCACGCACGCCGTGCTGCACCACGTCGAGGCCCCCGTGGCCGTCGTCCCGCACACCTGACCCTTCACACCTGACCCTTCAGTTGAGGAGAGCCCGATGGACCTTCCGATCGTCGTCGGCGTGGACGGATCCGGGCCGAGCCTGCGGGCCGTCGACTGGGGGGCCGACGAGGCCGCCCTGCGCGGCGTGCCGCTGCGCCTGGTGTACGCCTCGCTCTGGGACCGCTACGAGGGCGCCCTGCTCGCCCAGGAGCTGGACAGACCGAAGGAGGAGGTCATGGCGCAGGACGTCGTCGGCACCGCCCGGCTGCGCGCCGAGCGCCGGCGGCCCGAAGTACCGGTCGGCACCGACGTGCTGGCCGAGGAACCGGAGGACGGGCTGGTGCGGGAGAGCACCACCGCCCTCGCGGTGGTGCTGGGCTGCCGCGGCCACGGCGGCGTGACCGAGGCGCTCCTGGGCTCCGTGAGCCTCACGGTGGCCGGGCGGGCGCACTGCCCGGTGATCGTGCTGCGCGGCAGCCACGACAACCGGGCCGGCTCGGCGCCGCGCGGCCCCGTCGTCCTCGGTGTCGGGGAGAAGCCGACGGTCTCGGCCGCCGCGCGCTTCGCGGCCGAGGAGGCGGCACTGCGCCGGATGCCCCTCGAGGCCGTACGGGCGTGGCGGCACCCCGCGCACACGGCCCCCCGGCACCCGCTGCTCGTCGGCGAACCCGCCCATTTCGAGGAGCAGCGGGCCGCCGAGTCGGTGGAGGAGGCGCTCGCGGACGTTCCGGCCGGTCTCGAAGTGACCCGCCGGGCCGCGGAGGGCCACGCCCGGGACGTCCTGGTCGCCGCCTCCCACGAGGCCGGCCTGCTCGTCGTCGGCGCCCGGCGCCGGCACAGCCCCTTCGGGCTCCATCTCGGCCGGGTCGTGCACGGCGTCCTGCACCACGCCGCCTGCCCGGTGGCCGTCGTACCCGAAGCCTCTTCTGGGCCCTGATCATCGCCCCTGGGCGTGCTGCTGCACCGCGCCCTGGCCCGGCCGGGCGGGGGCGGTGCCCCCACCGGAACCCGGCCCATGGGGCCCGCGGCCGAGCATCTCGCGCAGGACGGAGAGCCGGCGACGGTACTCCTCCTCGTCGATCTCACCGCGGGCGAAGCGCTCGGCGAGCGTCCACTCCGACGACGACCGGCTTCGTCATGACACCCCTCCGGGTAGCCGGGTGTTCCTCCCGGCACTGCCCCGGCATGCGTGGAGCCGGGGGCCGCCCGCTTCTCGCGGGCCCTGATCGCACGGTGCGCGGTTTCGCTCCGCTTCACCGTGTCTCCTTGTGGCCCTCGGCTCAACTCCAGGACACCGCCTCCCGGCCCCGATCGCCAGGGCCGCAGGTCCCCTGCCCGGAGACCGGCCGGCGGCCCCCTCGCCGGTCGCGTGGCGGCCGCCCCCGTCCCGTACGAAGCTGGAGACCCGGCCGACCGGGTCCGCCGGCCTGCACGGGCCGGACGCGGCCGGGCCGAGAGGAGACGACGTCGGTGACGATTCCCCTGGTGGTCGGCCTCGACGGCTCCGAGGCGAGTCTGGCGGCGGTGGACTGGGCCGCGGGTGAGGCGGTCCGGCACGGCGTGCCGCTGCACCTGGTGCACGTGACGACGGGGGACCGGGACGCCTCCGCCCTGATCGCCGCCGCCACCCAGCGGGTCCGGCAGTGCGCCCCCACGGTGCCGCTGACCAGCGAGGTGCTGCACGCCGACCCGGCCGGCGCCCTGGTCGGCAAGGGACACGACGCCTTCGCGCTGGTTCTCGGCTCCAGGGGACTGGGGGACCTCGACGCGATGCTCCTGGGATCGGTCGGCCTGGGCGTGGCGGCCCGGGCGCAGTGCCCGGTGGTCGTGGTGCGCGGCGCGGCCGAACACCGCCGGGCCGGGTTCGGCAGCGTCGTCGTCGGCGTCGAGAACGGGGAGGGCAGCGGCACGGCGGTGGCCTTCGCCTTCCGCGAGGCCCAGGTGCGGCACTGCGGGCTGGTGGTGGTGCACGCCTGGACCGCCCCGCTCGTCGCGCACGCCACGGCGCAGGCCCCCTCGTGGGCCCTGGAGGCCCACCGGCGCCCGCCCGCGCAGGTGCTCGACGACGCCCTGCGCGGACTGACGGAGCGCTACGGCGACGTGCCGGTGAGCCGCAGGGTGATCGAGGGGCCGGCCCGCCGGGCACTGCTCGACGCCGCGTCCGGCGCGGACCTGCTGATCGTCGGCGCTCCCCGGCGGCACGGGCACCCGGGCCTTCAACTGGGTCTGATCGGCCACGCGATGCTCCATCACGCACCGTGCCCGGTCGCGGTCGTACCCCGGACCTGACCGGGGCCGGACAGCTGAGGCGGCAGGGCCGTTCGGCCCTGTGAGCGAGGCCCGCCGCAGTCCGATCGTGGGAGGACAGGGGGAGCCGAGGAGGCGACGCCGACGTCGGAGGCGACGACCACCGACCTCTACGAGGTCACCACCCGGCGGCACCCCGCTGCTGGAGACCGTGATGGCCGGCGGGCGGCGCACCGGCGGGCGGGCCACGCTCGACGACGGCCGGGCGCGCTTCGCCGCGGATCTGGACGGGCTGCCGCCCGCCGCCCGCCGCGTCCGCGCCCCGCGCGACGGTGTCCGGGCGGCTAGCCGCACTCGCCGCCGATGTCAGGCGGCGCATCGAGGAGCGGATGTCCGCCGCCGGCCCGACGTGGGACCCACCGCCCACGGGCCACTTCGGCCGGCGGCCCACCGACCGGTATCCAGGTGAGGAGAGAAACGATGTCGCACACGGCTGACTGGAAGGTCCGCCTCCACCTCTTCGAGGACGACGAGGGGACGACGAAGGCCCATGTGGTGCTGGACACCGGCACCACGGCGCTCACCGGCGAAGGGGCGGCGCACTGCCACCCGGCGGACACGAACGTACCGGAGATCGGTGACGAACTGGCGGCGGGCCGGGCGATGGTCGACCTCGCCAAGCAGCTGCTGACCACCGCCGAACGGGACATCCAGGGTGTGGGGACACCCGGGCCGGGCCCAGGGACCCGGAAGCCGGCAGCAATCTGAGGAGAGGGCGGCGACCATGCGAGCTCACCTCGGCGACCAGCTCGTCGTCGAAAGCCCGGCGACCGGCATCGCGCGGCGCGACGGCGAGATCGTCGGCCTCCACCACGAGGACGGCACACCGCCCTACGACGTGCGCTGGTCGGACACGGAACGGGTGTCGCTGGTGTTCCCCGGGCCGGACGCGCACATCCGCCACATCGCACACGCCACGCCCCCGTCCGGGCACGAGGCCTCGGTGGTGGCCGCGGCCGCCCCGGCGTTCGCAGCCCCGGGAGCCGGCGACATCGGCCGGCGCGTGGCGGTGGAACGCCGGCGGCGGGGGCTCACCCGTGAGGAGACGGCAGGCCGCGCCCGCATGTCCCCCGACTACCTGGCCTACCTGGAGGAACATCCCGCCGACCCGACGCTCGCCACCCTCGTCAGGCTGGCCGACGCGCTCGGCACCACCGTCGCCGCGCTGCGCGGCGGGGGCGCCGACCTGCCACCCGGCCGGGGCCACGCGCTGCTCCACCCGCAACTGCGGGACCTCGGCCCGGAGGAGTGCCGTGCCCTGCTGTCCACCCACGGCGTCGGCCGTGTCGCGGTGACGGCGCCCGACGGCGGGCCCGCGGTGGTCCCGGTCACCTACGAGATCGTCGACGACGCGATCGCCTTCCGGACCACGCCGGGCTCGGTGCCCGCCGCGGCCGTGGGCACGGACGTCGCCTTCGAGGTGGACCACCTGGACGAGGCGCTCAGCCAGGGCTGGAGCGTGCTCGCCGTGGGTCCCGCGCGTGCCGTCACGGACCCGGACGCCGCACGGCGTCTCACCGGGGGCGCGTCCGGCGAGCCGTGGGCGGGCGGTGAACGGGAGATGTGGGTGTCGATCCGGCCCACCCGCCTCACCGGCCGCCGTATCAGCCCCGGCCCCTGAACGGGGATCGCGGTGGCCGGCCGACGGCGCGTGACGGCAGGGGGGGTCGCGGCAACCGGACGGAGAAGGCGATGGCGACGATGGAACTCCCGCTGGTCGTGGGCGTCGACGGCTCGGACTGCAGTCTGCTCGCGGTCGACTGGGCGGCGGCCGAGGCGGCGCGGCACGGGCTGCCGCTGCGGCTGGTCCACGCGTCCCTGTGGGAGCGCTACGAGGGCGCCCGGCCGTCCTTCGGCACCGGCCGTCCAGCCGAGGAGATCATGGCGCAGCACATCGTCGCCTCCGGCGCGGAGCGCGTACGGGCACGCGATCCGGAGGTGAAGGTGTCCGGCGAGGTGCTGCCCGCCGATCCGGTGTCCGTGCTCCTGGCGGCGGCGCCCACGGCCTCGGCCCTGGTCACCGGCGTCCGCGGGCGGGGCGAGATCGCCGGTCTGCTGCTGGGCTCGGTGAGCCTCGCGGTGGCGGCGCGCGCCGTGTGCCCGGTCGTCGTGGCCCGGGGAGCGGAACGGAACACCGCGGGGTCCCTGGGCCGGATCGTGGCCGGAGTGGCCGATTCGGCCGGCAGCGCCGGCGCTCTGCGGTTCGCCGCCCGTGAGGCGGCGGCGCGCGGCTGTGCCCTCACGGCCGTACGGGCCTGGCGCACCCCGGCCCAGCAGCCCGTGGACCACATGCTGATCGCCGACGACGCCGCCCGGTCCCGTGAGGATCGGGCCCTGGCCGGCCTCGACGAGGCGTTGCGCGACACCGAACGGGAGCATCCGGAGCTGGAGATCGAGCGCCGGCCGGCCGAGGGCCCCGCCCGGCGGGTGCTGCTGGAGGCGTCGGCCGAGGCCGATCTGATCGTCGTCGGCGCCGTGCGGCGCCAGGGTCATCTCGGTCTGCAGCTCGGCAGGATCGCCCACACCCTGCTGCACCACGCGCGGTGCCCGGTCGCCGTCGTCCCGCACAGCGTCTGAGGTCCGCCGCGAGCATCGTCCCGGTCTCCCGGGGCGAGTTCCGACGGCATGACGTGACGAGGGGGAGCCTCCCCGGTGCACGACGTCGTGGTGCCCGGCCCCCGCCGGGGACCACGACCTCATGGCGTCTCAGTCCTCGGTCCACCCGTGGTTCCTGCCGAACCGCAGCAGCCCGAGCCGGACCTGAAGGATCTGCTCCCCGGTCAGGGACGGCGCGGCGGCCAGCAGAATCTCGGTGACCTCGTGGAGGTACTCGTCCGGTGTGAGCACGTCGCACAGCGAGTCGTCGCCGTCCGGTTGCCTCGCGGCGGCCGGGAAGGGCACCGCGGCCCCGCCCCTGACCAGCGCCGGCGGCCGGCCGGCGGACGCCGCGGCCAGCTTCACCGACGAGGCCTTCAGCCCCCGGTCGCCCTCCTCGACCTCGAACTCCACCGCGAGCCCCGGACGCAACTGCTGCTCGGGAATGAGCAGATCGTTCACGTGCAGGAAGACGTCCTCGGTGCCGTCCTCCGGAGCGATGAACCCATACCCCCGGGAACCGTCGAACCGCACCACCCGACCAGCGACCATGCCACCAACCCCCAAAGAACCGGCCCCATTGCCCGGGCCGTCACCAGCGCAGAGACTAGGCCACCGCAAGCCACCGGGGCGAGCCGCGTCCGAACCCGCCCGCCCGTGCGGCCGCCGCACATGCCACCACTCATGCCGCCGTACGCACCGGGATGCGATGATCACGACGCCTCGCCCGGCTCAGGGCCCTCGCCGACGGAAGGACGACCCATGGTGGCCGAAGCGGCTCCGCACCCGGCCGACCCCGACCACGCGCGCATCCCCGTCACACCGGCAGGGGGCACGGTCGTCCTGCTCAACGGCACGTCCAGCTCGGGCAAGTCGAGCATCGCCCGGGCACTCCTGGAGGTGCTCGACGGCACCTGGTTCCACATGCCCGTCGACACCTTCCACGCCATGCGCGGCGGCCGGCCGGTCGCCGGCGCGGACCTACCGGCCGAGATCGACCGCACCGTCAAGGGCTTCCACCGCGCCGTCGCCGGGATGGCGGCGGGCGGCAACAACCTCGTCGTGGACCATCCGCTCAGCCGCCGCTGGCGGTTGCTCGACCTGCTCGGCCTCCTGGTGCCCGGCGACACCGTCCTGGTCGCGGTCCGCTGCCCCCTGCCCGAGCTGGAGCGCCGGGAACGCGATCGGGGCGACCGGCAACCGGGGCTGGCCGCCCTGCAGTACGAGCACGTCCACGCGCACGGGCCGCACGACGTCGAGGTGGACACCAGCGTCCTGTCCCCACGTGAATGCGCCCTGCGCATCGCCGGCTTCCTGCGGGACCGGCCACGTCCCACCGCCTTCGAGAGGCTCCGGGCGGCATCGCGCGACGGGGAGTGAGCGCGGACGGCGCCTAGGCGTACCGCGACGGCCGACGGGTCTCAGGCGATGGCGCGGAGCCGGCCGAGGGCCTCCTCCGTCGCCTCGTCGGCGGGCAGGAGGACGACCAGTTGCTGTGCGTCCGCCTCGAGTTCGAGCGTCTCGCGCAGCAGCCGCGGTTCGCGGCCGGCCGGGTGGCGCAGCCGCAGGACGCCGCGCGTGGTGGCACGACATGACGGTTCGCGCTGCGGACGGCCCAGGAGACGGTCCCGTACCCGGCCTGACACGCGGCGCGGGCCACCCCCCCCGGCCGGGCCGTCCGGGGGCGGCACGCCACACGGCGGCCGGAGCAAAGGGCCCGGCCGCCGCGCGCCTTTGACCGGCGGCGAATTCCTCCTGATTCCTCTCGTCATGGGATCCGGTGCGCGCGGGTACTCGGAGACGTCCGCACAGGCACGCGACAGGCGTGGAGGCATCGGAATGACCGAGCAGACCCCCTCGCAGGCCGAGGGCGAGCGGGACGACGACGTGACGACGGACGACCCGCCGCGCACCACTCCCTCGCAGGCCGAGGGCGAGCGGGACGACGACGACCGCGACGGCTCCGACGGCGGGGGGTGACGACAAGCAGGACTCGCCGGACGAGCAGCACTCACCCATGAGCGGAACCGCCGACGAGCGGAACCGGCCGAAGCGGAACCCGGATCGAGCGGAGGAGACCTGAAGGAGGAGACCCCATGGCACGCACCAGCGTCCCCGATGTGCTCGCCGCGATCAGGGGCGTCGACTTCCCCGCCGGGAAGGACCGGCTGGTGACGGCGGCCCGTGACGCGAGCGCGCCGGAAGAGGTGGTCGAGGCCCTGCGCGGCATGCCGCGCGAGCGGTACGCCGACCGCGAGGAGGTCGCAAGGTCGGTGCGGGTGGACCCCGCCCCGGACCTGGACCCCGACACCGCACAGCGGGTCGCACGGGCACGCGAGGGCGGCAGGCCCGGACTGTCCCAGCATCTGCGCGAGGAGCCGAGGACAACGATCCAGGAGGAGTTCGGCCGCTGAGCCGCGCCCCGGCCCAGCCCCGTACGCGCGCGCCGGGGCCCTTTCGTGGGCGTCCCGCCCCCGTCCGGCGGCCCCCGCCGCTCCCGTCCCGCCGGCCCTCACCGGTCGGCCGCCGCTCCTCCCCGGAATCCGCACGCATGGCCCGAATCCGAACCGGGTACGCGAGGCGGGAGCACGCCCGGGCCCGCCCCGGCCGTGTGCCCGTACCGCCGCTACCTGGGGATCTGCCATGGAGACACCCGCGCACGACGACCAACTGCCCACGCCGGCCCAGCAGGCGCTCGACGCGCTGGCCGTGAACGCCGAGGATCAGATCGCCCTGGACACCCTCGCCCACAGCGAGGTGCTCGTCCCGGTGCCGGACGAGGCGGTGGACGGGGAGGGCGCCGACGCCTCGACCGTCGCACTGCCCATCCTCGAACAGGCCGACGGTGATCCGGTCGTCCCGGTCTTCACCTCGGAGGGGATGATGGCCGAGCTGCTGCCGTTCATCTCCCGCTACCGCCTGATACCGCTCGGCGCCCTGGCCTCCCAGTGGCCCGAGGAGGACCTCTCCCTCGCCATCGACGGCAGCTCCGCCCACGGGCTGACGCTGACCTCACAGGGCGTACGCACCCTGCTGGCCCGCTGAGCGGCCCGTACACACGACGGATCCGCGGGGCACACGACGGTGCCCCGCGGTCCGCGTGGGATCATCCGGCCCGTTCGGCCAGCATCCGCTCCAGCACGGCCCGCTGGAGCGGCAGCACCTCGGCGTGCAGATCGCGGCCCCTGCTGGTCAGCGCGACCCACACCCCGCGCCGGTCCTCCGCGCACACCGAGCGCTCGACCAGGCCGTCCTTCTCCAGCCGGCCGATCAGCCGGGACAGCGCGCTCTGGCTGAGATGGACCCGTCCGACCAGGTTCTGCACCCGGCACTGGTCGCCCTGCGCGGGCGACTCGGCGGCCAGGATGTCCAGCACCTCGAAGTCGCTGGCCCCGAGCCCGTGCGGATGCAGGGCGCGGTCGATCTCGCACATCGTGCGCGCGTGCACGGTGAGGATGTCCCGCCACCGTTCCTCGAGCCGGGCATCGGCCGTCTTGACTGCCATACCCGCACCGTAGCACCGTTCCGGCCAATCGTTGAGTGTGCAACTAGTGCGGTCGCCGAGGGCCGGCGGCGGCTCAGGCGGCCGGGTCCTGAAGCAGTCCCACCAGGTTGCCGTCGGCGTCCCTGACGGACGCGATCAGCCGGCCGCCGCCGACGTCCTGCGCGTCCTGCAGCAGCTCGGCGCCGGCCGCCACCAGGGCGGCCAGCCGTTCCCGCAGATCGGTGACGTGCCAGTAGGGGACCGGCCCGGTCATGCCCTTGGCGTGCCCGTTCGGATCGAGACCGACGTCCTGCCCGGCGGCCTTGAAGCCGACGTAGTACGGCTCGTCCGCGTACGGCTCGACACCCAGCAGCGCCGCGAACAGCGGCTTGGCCTTCTCCAGGTCCTTGACGGGGTAGATGATCGTCTGCACGCCGGCGGTCATGGAACTCACTCCTCGGAGGTGACGGTGGTGGCTGTCCCGGCGGCTCCCCGCCGGTGACTCCCACGCTAGGGCGGGCGGGCCCGTCGCCGCTTCTTCGATCCTGACCGCCTGCGCCGGCGTACGGCCGGGCCCCGCCCCTTGTCCGTGCGATCCCATCGCGGCAACGGCCGTTCGGTACCGGTCAAGGGCCGACGAGTCCCGTATGGGACGTGTCCGGCTGCGCCAGAGTGGGAACATCGCGCACGAGGAGGCCGGGGACGGAGGCGGGACGGATGACGGGAACTCCCTCGGGCCGCATACGGCAGACCATCCTTGAGTGGCTCAAGGACCCGGCGGCGCACTTCCCGGCGGGGCGCCGGCCCGGCGACCGGGCCGAGACGGGCGTCACCGCGCGGGCCGTGGCCGCCAAGCTGGGCGTGCCCCGCCGGACCGCCGCCGCCCACCTCGACCTCCTGACCCGCCTGGGCCTGCTCCGTACCCGGCGGATCCGGTGCCGCACCCACTACCGGCGTGACGAGTTCCGCATAGCCGAGGTGGCCCGCATGTTCGAGAAGGGCTGGTGAAGGCGTATGACCACGGCGCTCGTCCCACTGCACTACGTCGGGCTCGGCGGCCGCGGCCCCGAGGACGTGGTGACCGACGCCGAGGGCCACGTCCTTACCGGTACGGCGGACGGCCGCGTCCTGCGGATCCGCCACCTCGCCGACCCGGGCGCGGCCCGGGTCGAGACCCTGGCCGACACCGGCGGCCGCCCGCTCGGTCTGGAGCCGCTCGCCGACGGCGGCCTGCTGGTGTGCGACGCGGAACGAGGCCTGCTCCGGGTCGACCCCGACGGCGCCGTGCGGGTCCTGGCGGACTCGGTGGCGGGGGAGCGGCTGCGGGTGTGCAGCAACGCCGTCGCGCTGGACGACGGCAGCGTGTGCTTCACCGTCTCCAGCCGCCGCTACCCCCTCGACCAGTGGATCGGCGACATCGTGGAGCACACCGGCACCGGCCGGCTGCTCCGCCTTCCGCCCGGCGGCGGCACCCCCGAGGTACTGCTGGACGGCCTCCAGTTCGCCAACGGCCTCGCCGTGAGCGGTGACGGCACCTTCCTGGTGATCGCCGAGACCGGCGCCTGCCGGCTCACCCGCTACCACCTCACCGGACCGCGCGCCGGCCGGTCCGAACACTTCGCGGACCTGCCGGGCATGCCCGACAACATGTGGCGCGAGAGCCCGGACGGCCCGGTCTGGGTGGCCCTGGCCGGGCCCCGCGTCCCGCCGCTCGATCTGCTGCATCGCACCCCGCCGGGCGCCCGCCGCGCCGCCGCCCGGGCCGCCGTTCGCGCCCCGTTCCGCCCGGGCGGCACGATCGGCGTGGTGGCGGTCGACGACCACGGCCGCACCGTGCACCACCTGAGCCGTAACCGCTCCCGCTTCCGCATGGTCACCAGCGTCTGTGTGACCGGCGGTCTGCTGGTCCTGGGCAGCTTCTGGGAGCCGGGCGTCGCCGTCTGCGCGGCTCCGGCCGCCGGGTGACCCGGCGGTACCCTGATGCCCGGCCGTGATCACCCGCCGTGGTCCGGCCGAACAGGAGATCCACGAGCATGACAGCCCCGGAAGCCGAGAGCCTCCGCGCCCGCCCCGCGCCGCGGCGGCGGTCCGAGTGGCGCACCCAGGCCCCCGTCGTGGCGGTGGTCGCCGCCGGCGGCGCCCTCGGGGCGACGGCCCGCTACGCGCTCACCCTCGCCTGGCCCACCCCACCCGGCGGTTTCCCCTGGGCGACCTTCTGGACCAACGTCACCGGCTGCGCCGTGATCGGCGTATTCATGGTGCTGGTCACCGACGTGGGGGCCGCCCACCGCCTGGTGCGCCCGTTCTTCGGCACCGGTGTGCTCGGCGGCTACACCACCTTCTCCACCTACGCCGTCGACATCCAGCGGCTGGCCGACGGCGGGCACCCGCGCACCGCTCTCGCCTGTCTCGCCGTCACCCTGTTCGCGGCCCTCGCGGCGGTGTGGGCGGCCTCGGCCGCCGCCCGTGCCCTGCTCACCAGGAGGCAGCGATGACACCCCTCACCGGGCGGGCCCTGCGGCTGACCGTGTACATCGGCGAGGACGACACATGGCGCCACAGGCCCCTCTACTCCGAGATCGTGCACCGCGCGCACGCCGCCGGGCTCGCCGGAGCCAGCGTCTTCCGGGGGGTCGAGGGTTTCGGCGCGTCCTCGCGCATCCACACCTCCCGGCTGCTGTCGCTGAGCGAGGACCTGCCCGTCGCGATCGTCGTCGTGGACACCGAGCAGCGGATCCGGGCGTTCCTGCCGCAGCTCGACGAACTGGTCGGTGAAGGGCTGGTGACCTTGGAGGACTGCGAGGTCATCCGGTACGTGGGGCGGGGCGCGGAGCCGGACGAAACGGACCCGAAGGGTAAGAGGTCGTTGTGAACTGGCTGCTGGTCGTGCTGGGGGCCATGGTCGGCGCCCCCCTGCGCTACCTCACCGACCGGGCCGTCCAGGCGAGGCACGACTCGCTCTTCCCCTGGGGCACCTTCGTGGTGAACGTCACCGGCTGTCTGGTCCTGGGTCTGCTCACCGGCGCGGCGTCCGCGGGAGCCGCAGGTCAGCACCTTCAGTTGCTGCTCGGCACCGGCCTGTGCGGGGCCCTGACGACGTACTCGACCTTCTCCTACGAGACGCTCAGGCTGACCGAGGCCGGTGCGGCCCTCTACGCTGCGGCCAACGCCACGGTGAGCGTGGTGGCCGGTCTGGCGGCGGCCTTCGCCGGGGTATGGCTCGCCGGCGCCCTGTGGGCGTAGCGACCGGTCCGCCGGACCGGGCATAGTAGGAACGTCTACAGCACTGTCGACCAACTCTTCTCAGAACTGGATCCCATGAGCGCCATCTCCGTCGGTCAGGCCGTCGTCCTCGGAGTCGTCGAGGGGGTGACCGAATTCCTCCCCGTGTCGTCGACCGGCCACCTCAAGATCGCCGAAGGGCTCATGGACATCCCCGTGGACGACAAGTCCGTCGTCGGGTTCTCCGCCGTCATCCAGGTCGGCGCCATCGCGGCCGTGCTCGTGTACTTCTTCAAGGACATCAAGCGGATCGTCTCCGCCTGGTTCCGCGGTCTGACCAAGCCCGAGGAGCGCTACCACCACGACTACAAGTTCGCCTGGTGGGTGATCGCCGCGACCATCCCGATCGTCGCGGTGGGTCTGGCCGCGAAGCCGCTGATCGAGGGCCCGCTCGCCTCGCTCTGGGTGGTCGCCGGCTCCCTGATCGTCGGGTCCGGTGTGATGTGGGCGGCCGACCAGATGGGCCGGCACAAGCGCGGTGAGGACGACACCTCCTTCAAGGACGCGATGCTGGTCGGCTGCTCGCAGATCCTCGCGCTGCTCTTCCCCGGCTTCTCCCGCTCCGGTGCCACCATGTCCACCGCGCTCATCCTCGACCTGGACCGGGTCGCGGCCACCCGGCTGTCCTTCTTCCTCGGTATCCCCGCCCTGACCGGCGCCGGCATCTACGAACTGAAGGACGCCCTCGGCGCGGGCGTGGGCGCGGCCCCGCTGGTCGTCGGCACGATCGTGTCCTTCGTGGTCGCCTACGCCTCCATCGCCTGGCTGCTGAAGTTCGTCGCCAAGCACTCCTTCAACGCCTTCGTGATCTACCGGATCGTGATCGGCGTGGCTCTCCTCGGCCTCCTCGCCACCGGCACGCTCAGCAGCTGAGCGGAGCCACCGGCCACCCCACGGGGGCGGCAGCCCGGCCCGGGCGCCGCACCCCGTGCCCGTTTCCCGGGGTCGGTCCGCCTTGACAGCGCCGTCCCGCAGGCCGCAGGATCGCTCCGTGAACCTGTCAGACAGCCAGACAGGTGGTCCCGGTCCGCGGCGCGTCAGCGCCATGGAGGCGGTCCTCGGCCACCTTCGCGGCGCCATCGAAGGCGGCAAGTACGCCGTGGGCGACAAGCTGCCCTCCGAGGCCGAGCTGTGCCGCACGCTCGAGGTCTCCCGGCCCGTGCTCCGCGAGGCGCTGCGCGCGCTGCAGACGATGGGCCTGACGGTCTCCCGGACCGGCAAGGGCACCTTCGTCGTCGCGAACTCCGTCGACGAGCCCACCTTCGGCGACTACACGGCCGGCCACCTGCTCGAGGTGCGCCGCCACATCGAGATCCCGGTCGCCGGCTACGCGGCGGCCCGCCGCACCCCGGAGAACCTGGACCGGCTCGGCCGTCTCCTCGACCGCATGGAGCGGGAGACGGACACCACCGCGTGGGTCGCGATGGACAGCCTCTTCCACCTCGCCGTGGCCGAGGCCGCGCAGAACCCGGTCTTCCGCCGGGTCATCGAGGAGATCCGCGACGCGCTGGCGCGCCAGTCGGCCTTCCTCAACGAACTGGGCGGGCGCCGCGAGCAGTCCGACCGGGAGCACCGGGTGATCCTCGAGGCGCTGGTGGACGGCAGCGAGCACGACGCCGTCCAGGCCATGAGCCACCACCTCGACCGCGTCGAGACGACCCTCACCGACATCGTGCGCGCCGGACGCCCGGACACGCCCACCGACGGCGGACCCGGCGCGTGACCCGCGGCCGGTCCCGGCCCGCCTCACCGCTCTTCGCGCCCGCCCCGCCCTTCCCGCTCCTCGCACCCGTCCCGCCCCGACCACCGATTCAGGCAGTGATGTACAGCAGTTCTCCCGCCACCGCGTCCGCGCCCGTCGTCCGTGAACCCCAGCACGTCCCCGTCGCCCACCTCGTGCGCGGCGGGGTCGTCGAGGGCGTCCACTACGGCTCGGTCGTCGTCCTCGGCGCCGACGGCCGGGTCCAGCTCCAGCTCGGCGACATCGAGGCCGCGTTCTACCCCCGCTCGGCCCTCAAACCCCTCCAGGCCGTGGCCATGCTGCGCGCCGGGCTCCCGCTGGACGGCGCGCTGCTCTCGCTCGCCGCCGCGAGCCACTCCGGCGAGCAGCGCCACCTGGACGGCACCCGGCGGATCCTGGAACTCGCCGGCCTCGCCGAGGACGACCTGCGCAACGTGCCCGACATGCCGTACGGCCCGGCCGTCCGGGACGCCTGGGTCCGCGAGGGCCACAAGCCCTCCCGCCTCGCCCAGAACTGCTCCGGCAAGCACGCGGCGATGCTGTGGACCGCGAAGCTCAACGGCTGGTCCCTGCCTGACTACCTCGACCCGGCCCACCCGCTCCAGCGGGCCGTCGCGGACACGGTCGAGGAGCTCACCGGCCAGCCGATCGCCCGGGTGACCGTGGACGGCTGCGGCGCGCCCCTGTTCTCCGTCTCGCTGCACGGCCTCGCCCGCGCCGCCGCCCGCCTGACCACCGCCGCGCCCGGCACCCCCGGGGCCCGGGTGGCCGACGCGATGCGCGAGCACGCCGAGATGGCCTCCGGCGCCGGCCGGGACGTGGCCGAGCTGATGCGGGCCGTGCCGGGCCTGCTCGCCAAGGACGGCTTCGAGGGCGTCCAGGTCGCCGCGCTCCCGGACGGCCGCGCCGTCGCCGTCAAGATCGCCGACGGTGCGAACCGGGCGCGCATACCGGTGGCCGCGGCGGCCCTGGCCCGGGCCGGCGTCGACCCCGCCCCGCTCGCCGCGTTCGCGGGCGAGCCGCTGCTCGGCGGAGGGGAGCCGGTCGGCCGGGTGCGGCCGGTACCGGCACTGGACCCGGTCCCGCTGTCCACCTGCGCCTGACCCCCCCACCCCCACCCCGTACCTCCGAAAGAGGCCGCACCCCCGATGACCGCCGCCACCCGAAGCGAGCACGACCTGCTCGGCGACCGCGACGTACCCGCCGACGCGTACTGGGGCATCCACACCCTGCGCGCGACGGAGAACTTCCCCATCACCGGCACCCCGATCTCCGCCTACCCGCACCTGATCGACGCCCTGGCCGCCGTCAAGGAGGCCGCCGCCCTCGCCAACGAGGAACTCGGCCTGCTGGAGCCCCGGAAGGCGGCCGCGATCGTCGCCGCCTGTCGGGAGATACGCGCCGGCGAACTGCACGACCAGTTCGTCGTGGACGTCATCCAGGGCGGCGCCGGCACGTCCACCAACATGAACGCCAACGAGGTCGTGGCCAACCGCGCCCTGGAACTGCTCGGCCACGGCAAGGGCCGGTACGAGCACCTGCACCCCAACGAGGACGTCAACCTCGGCCAGTCCACCAACGACGTCTACCCCACCGCCGTCAAGATCGCGACGGTGTTCGCGGTGCGCGGCCTGCTCAAGGCCATGGCCGTCCTGCAGGACGCCTTCGCGGGGAAGGCCTTCGAGTTCCGCGACGTGCTGAAGATGGGCCGCACCCAGCTCCAGGACGCCGTGCCGATGACCCTCGGCCAGGAGTTCTCGGCGTTCGCCGTGATGCTCGACGAGGACCGCAGCCGGCTCGCCGAGGCCGTGGAACTGATCCACGAGATCAACCTCGGCGCCACCGCCATCGGCACCGGCCTCAACGCCCCGGCCGGCTACGCCGAGGCCGCCCGCCGGCACCTCGCCGCCATCACCGGACTGCCCCTGGTCACCGCGGCCAACCTGGTCGAGGCCACCCAGGACTGCGGCGCCTTCGTGCAGATGTCCGGCGTGCTGAAGCGGATCGCGGTCAAGCTCTCCAAGAGCTGCAACGACCTGCGTCTGCTGTCCTCCGGCCCCCGCGCGGGCCTCGGCGAGATCAACCTGCCGCCGGTGCAGGCCGGTTCGTCGATCATGCCGGGCAAGGTCAACCCGGTCATCCCCGAGGTCGTCAACCAGGTCGCCTTCGAGGTCATCGGCAACGACGTCGCCATCACCATGGCCGCCGAGGCGGGACAGCTCCAGCTCAACGCCTTCGAGCCGCTCATCCTGCACTCCCTGTCCGAGAGCATCACCCACCTGCGCAGCGCCTGCCTGACGCTGGCCGAGCGGTGCGTCACCGGCATCACCGCCAACACCGAGCGGCTGCGCGCGGCCGTGGAGAACTCCATCGGGCTGGTCACCGCGCTCAACCCGTACATCGGCTACACGGCCGCCACCGACATCGCCAAGGAAGCCCTCGCCACCGGCCGGGGCGTGGCCGAACTCGTCCTGGAAAAGGGGCTGTTGCCCGCAGACCGGCTGGCCCGCCTGCTGCGCCCCGAGATCGTCGCGGGCAGCGGGGCGCCCGCCGCCTGACCCGAGCGGACACGCACGAAGCGCCCGGACCGGCCCGGAGGCACAATGGCGATCATGACAACGACGTCGTCCCCCGCCTTCCTGCCGGTCCTGGAGCGCATCGCGCAGGAGCTGGGCCGCACGCCCGGCCGCGGGCGCCCCGCCGACTACATCCCGGCGCTCGCGGCCTGTGATCCGCGCAGCTTCGGCATGGCCGTCGCCGAACTGGACGGCACGGTCTACGGGGTGGGGGAGTGGCGGCAGCCGTTCTCCACGCAGTCCATCACCAAGGTGTTCACCCTCGCCCTGGACCTGGCCCGCGAGGGCGACGAACTCTGGGAGCACGTCGGCCGCGAGCCCTCCGGCAACCCGTTCAACTCCCTGGTGCAGCTCGAGTACGAGAACGGCATCCCGCGCAACCCCTTCATCAACGCGGGCGCGCTGGTCGTCACCGACCGCCTGCAGACCCGTACCGGTGACGCCTCCGGCGAACTGCTCGCCTTCCTGCGCACCGAGAGCGGCAATCCCGGCCTGGACTTCGACCTGGAGGTCGCCGCCTCGGAGACCGCGCACGGCGACCGCAACGCGGCCCTCGCCCACTTCATGGCGTCGTACCACAACATCGACAACGACGTACCGGTGCTGCTCGACCAGTACTTCCGGCAGTGCTCCGTCGCCGCCTCCTGCGCCGACCTCGCCCTCGCCACCGGCTTCCTGGCCCGGCACGGCATCCGCGCCGACGGCACCCGGCTGCTCACCCGCAGCCAGGCCAAGCAGGTCAACGCGGTGATGCTCACCTGCGGTACGTACGACGCGGCCGGCGACTTCGCCTACCGGGTGGGGCTGCCCGGCAAGAGCGGTGTCGGCGGCGGGATCATCGCGGTGGTCCCGGGCCGCTGCACCCTGTGCGTGTGGAGCCCGGGGCTCGACGAGCGGGGCAACTCGGTGGCGGGGGTGGCGGCCCTGGACCGGTTCACCACGCTCACCGGTCTCTCCGTGTTCTGACCCGGACCGGCCCGCTCCGCACACGCCGGTCACGTACGGGCCGCCCGCCGGTGTGGAGAGCGTCGTCTTCCGGCCACCCGGCATTGCCACGCTGACCCGGTGCCGGCCATGCCCTTTCCCCTCGATCTCCGCCGCTGCCGGGTACTCGGCCTGGCCGGCAGCGCCTTTCTCGCGCTGGGCGGGGAGACGGCCGGTGCCCTGCCGGTGCGGGACCTGCTCGCCCCCGCCTCCGCACGGGCCGCGCTCGGCCTGGTCGGGGTCTACTGCGGGGTCGTGCTGCTCACCGCGGCCTGGGCGCTGCTCGGCCGTCTCGTACGCGGCCCGCGACCGCCCGGCGAGCGCTCCCTGCTGCTGGTGCTCGCGGTCTGGGCGGCCCCGCTGCTGCTGGCGCCCCCGCTCTTCAGCCGGGACGTCTACAGCTATCTCGCGCAGGGCGCCATGGTCGACGCCCACATGGACGTGTACGCCCACGGCCCCGCCCGGCTCGGCGGCCCGCTGGCCGAGGAGGTGGCCCCGGTGTGGCAGCACACGGCCGCCCCCTACGGCCCGGCGTTCCTCGCCCTGGCCTCCGCACTGTCCGCCCTGACCCGTGGCGAGCTGCCCGCCGGCCTGCTCGGCATGCGCCTGGTCGCCGTGCTCGGCGTGGCCCTCATGGCGGCGGCGCTGCCCCGCCTGGCCCGGCACAGCGGCGCCGACCCGGCCGCCGCGCTGTGGCTCGGCGCTCTGAACCCGCTGGTCCTGCTGCACCTGGTCGCGGGCGCCCACAACGACGCGCTCATGCTCGGCCTGCTGGGACTCGGCCTGGTCGCGGCCCTCGGCCGGTGGCCGCTCCTCGGCACGGTGCTCATCACCCTGGCCGCCCTGGTCAAGGCGCCCGCCGCGCTCGGCCTGCCCGCGGCGCTGATGCTCCAGCTCCACGCCGGCCGCGGCCCGCTGCGGGCCACGGTGACGACCGTGGCCGGCGCCGCCGCGACCACGGTCCTCGCCACCGCCGTCGCCGGCACGGGGTACGGCTGGATCGGCGCTCTGGACACCCCCGTCTCCGCCCACAACTGGGCCCTGACCAGCCTGCTCGGCCGGGCCACCGGCGCCCTGCTGGAACACCTCGGCAGCGGCCTGGCCCCGCTCGCCGTGCCCGCCTGGCATCTGCTGGGCCTGGTGGCCACCGCCGTCGCCGTGACGCTGATCTGGCTCCGGCTGCGCCCGCTGCCGGTGTACGCCCTCGGACTGAGCCTGCTCGCGGTCGCCGTGCTGGGCCCGGCCATCCGGCCCTGGTACGTGCTGTGGGGCCTGTTCCTCATAGCGGCGGCCGCGCCCAGCACCTCGGTGCGGCACCGGGGGGCCGCCCTGGCCGGTGTGCTGGCGCTCGCCGTGCTGCCGAGCGGCGGCCCGCCCGGCCCCGGCCAGCTCGCCCTCGCGGTCTGCGGCGGCGCGCTGGGCCTGGTCGTGCTGTGGCAGGCCCGGCTGGCCGCCCAGGCGCCGGCGGCGGGGCGCACGGCATGACGGGCCCCTCACTGCCGCGCACCGGCCGCGGCCGCCTGCTGCTGGTGGCGGCCCTGGCCGCCGCGGTGACGGTGTTCACGGCCACCGTGCCGCTGCTGCGGGACTTCTTCGACCTGCGGGTCTACTACGGGACCGTGCACACCTGGGCAGGGCACGGCGGCCGGATCTACGACTACCGGGTGCCGGGGACTCCGTACGGCTTCACCTATCCGCCGTTCGCCGCGCTGCTCATGCTGCCCCTCGCCGCGATGGGCCTGCACACTGCGATCGCCGCGTCCCTGCTGGTGAACCTGGCCGCGCTGGCGGTGGTCCTGGGTGTCCTGGCAGGGCCCGGCGGGCGGCGGCACGGCTGGTTCCGGTGGTCGCTGGCGCTGTGCCTGCTCGCGCTGTTCGAGCCGCTGCGGGACACCTTCAGCTTCGGGCAGGTGAACCTGGTGCTGCTGGCCCTGGTGCTCGGCGACGCCTGGCTGCTGCGGACCGGTCGGGGCCGCTGGGCGGGCGCCGGGATCGGGCTGGCCGCCGCGGTGAAGCTCACGCCCGCCCTGTTCATCGCCCTGCTGCTGCTCGCCCGGCGGTGGCGGGCGGCCGCGGTGGCGAGCTGCGTGGCCCTCGCGGCGACCGGACTGGCCGCCTCGGCGGACCCGGGCGCGTCCCGTTTCTACTGGACCGGGGCGCTGTGGGACACGAGGCGCGTCGGACGGCTCGACTACGTCTCCAACCAGTCGCTGCAGGGTGTTCTGGCCCGTCTCGGCGAGCCGGACCGCGCCCTGTGGGCCGGTACGGTGCTGCTGGTGCTGTGCGGTTGGGCGTGGCGCGCCCGCCGGGCGGTGGCGGCCGGCGACTGGCCGACGGCCTTCGCGCTCACCGGCGCGGCGGCCTGCCTGGTCAGCCCGGTCACCTGGGTGCACCACCTGGTGTGGCTGCTGCCGTCCCTCGCGGTGCTGGTGCGCGCCGGGTACCCGCGGCTCGCGGGCGCCCTGTACGCGCTGCTGTGCACCAGCGTGGTGTGGCTCTGGGTGGGGGACGCCTCCGGCCTCGGTGGTTTCCTCGGCGGCAACGCCTACACCTGGGCCACGCTGGGTCTGCTGCTGGGCCTGCCGGCCGGTCAGCCGCGGGTGTCCCGGCCGTTCTTGGCCCGCAGCGCCAGCGCCACCGCCGCCGCGCCGAGCCCGGTGAAGCCCACGACGGCCGCGGTGGGCGACCAGTCCGAGTCGTCGTCCGGCGCGGGGGCGGGCGTCGCCGCGGCGGGTGCGGCGGCCGCGGCCGCGGTGCCTCCGGGGCGCAGTGCGTCCAGCGACCCCACCGGGTCCACCCGCCCGGCCGCGGCGAAGCCCCAGTCGAGCAGCTGGCGGGCCTCCTCGTACACGGCGAAGCCGCCGCCCTCCTGAGGATTCATCACGGTCACCACGAGGGTGCGGCCGTCCCGGCGCGCCGCGGCGACGAGGGTGTTGCCCGCGTTGCTGGTGTAGCCGTTCTTGATCCCGATCAGCCCGGGGTACGGAGCCACGCCGTCCTCACCGGTCAGCAGCCGGTTGGTGTTCTCGATCTGGTACGGCCATCCGTCGCCCGGGAACTGGGACCGGGCGGTGGAGCAGTACCGGGCGAAGTCGGGGTTGCGCAGCCCGGCCCGCCCGAAGACGGCCAGGTCGTACGCCGAGGACACCTGGCCGTCGGCGTCGTAGCCGTCGGGGGAGACGACGTGGGTGTCGAGGGCGCCCAGCGAGCGTGCCTTGGCCTGCATCTTCCTGGCCGTGGCCTGCCAGCCGCCGCCCAGTGAGGCGAGCACGTGCACGGCGTCGTTGCCCGAGCTGAGGAAGACCCCGCGCCACAGGTCGGCCACCTGGTAGCTGTGCCCCTCCTCGACACCGACCAGGCTGCTGCCCTCGCCCACGTCCTCCAGTTCCCGGTAGTCGACGGTGTGCCGCATGCCGGAGGGCAGACCGGGCAGCACGGTGAGGGCGAACAGCGTCTTCATGGTGCTCGCGGGCGGCAGCTCGCGGTGCGCGTCGGCGGCGGCCAGCACCTCGCCGCTGTCGGCGTCGGCGACCAGCCAGGACAGCGCGGAGACGTCCGGGACCTCGGGGGCACCCCGGCGGAGCCTGACCTGCGTGCCGGAACGCTGGAGCAGGGACGGCTTCGGCACCGAGGCGCGTGGCCCGGGCGGTGCGGGATCCCCCGCACGGTGTGCGGTGGAGGCGGCGGCCGGTGCGAGGGCGAGGGTGCCCGCCACACACAGGGAGCAGGCCGTGACGGCGACCCGACGAGAGAATCCGGTGATCATAAGATCAACGTAGGAAGCCGGGGCGGGTCCGGCGCGCTGTCCGGGCCGGACGGCCTATGGGAGCAACCCGGATGTAGCACCCGCGGGCGCCCCGGAGCGGCTCGGCCGCGGCAGTCACGGGCGGCCCGGAGCCGTTCAGCCGGCGGGCAGGGTCGGCTGGACGCGGCGCAGGAAGGTGGCGTTGTCGGGGGTGTCCCGCATGCGCTCGAGCAGCGTCTCGAGGGCGGCCGGTCCGCCCTCGCGGGAGCGCAGGGCCCGGCGCAGGCCTCGGGTGGCCGTCAACTCCGCGGGAGTGAGCAGCAGTTCCTCGCGGCGGGTGCCGGTGGTGTCGATGTCCACGGCCGGGAAGACCCGGCGGGCGGCGGGTTCCCGGTCCAGCCGGAGCTCCATGTTGCCGGTGCTCTTCAGCTCCTCGAAGAAGTAGCCGTCGGCACGCGAGCCGGTGTCCACCAGGACGGTGGCGAGGATGGTGAGCGAGCCGCCCTCCTCGGCCTGCCGGGCGGCTCCGAAGAACCGCTTGGGGCCGAGCAGCGCGCCCGCGTCGACACCGCCGCTCAGGGTCCGGCCGCCGGCGGCGGAGGCGTTGTTGTGGGCCCGGCACAGCCGGGTCAGCGAGTCCAGCAGGACCACGACGTCCTCACCGGCCTCGACCAGCCGCTTGGCCCGCTCGACGACCAGTTCCGCCAGGGCGATGTGCTCCCTGGCCGCCCGGTCGAAGGTGGAGGCGTACACCTCGCCGTGCACCGAGCGACGCATCTCGGTGACCTCCTCGGGCCGCTCGTCCAGCAGCAGCACCATCAGCCGGCAGTCGGGGTGGTTGCCGGCGACGGCGGCGGCGAGCTGCTGCAGCAGCACGGTCTTGCCGCTCTTCGGCGGGGCCACGATCAGCCCGCGCTGCCCCTTGCCGACCGGCGCGAACAGGTCGGTGACCCGCCCGGCCAGTCCGGACGCCGGGTGCTCCAGGCGAAGCCGCTCATGGGGGTGCAGCGGAGTGAGCTCGTGGAAGTGCCGGCGGGAGCGGAGTTCTGCAGGGGCGTGCCCGTCGACCAGCGTGATGCCGGTCAGGTCGCGCTGCCCCGTGCTCTCGCCGTCCACGAGGGCGCCCTTGCGCAGGCCGTGACGGCGGATCAGCGCGGGGGAGACCTGCGGGTCGCCGGGGGAGGGCAGCAGGTTGGCGGCCCTCAGGTGCCCCTTACCGCGCGCGTCGATGTCCAGGACACCGGTGACGGGGCGGGCGACCGGGGGCTGCTGTGCGACAGGGGGGTGTTCGAGTGTGGTGGTCATGGCGGGAAGGTCCTTTCACGGACGAAGGCAGCAGAGAGGAAGGGAGAGAGGCCGCGAGCGGGAGGCGGGGCACACGAGTGCCTCCGGGCGGCGGGAACGGCACCTCGGGTACGGCACGGAAGGCCTGTTCACGAGGTGATGCCGGGAAGCCGAAGCGCCGGAGCCGGAGACCGGCGAGCTGGTCGGCGCGATGAGGGAGAACTGGCACCGGCGTCCGCGAGGGGACGAGCACGAGTGCTGTCGGCACAGTACCACCCGGCGGAGCGGTATGTCCGTGACCACGACAACACGCCTTCGCCGCGGAACATTCCCCGTGGCGCGATACCCCAGGCCAAGCCGGTCCGGTGAGCCTACGATCGTCGGCGTCACCCTCGTCGTACGACCGTCAGGAGCTGCCGGTGGAGACCACGCCCGCCATGCCCTCGCACCGTCTGGACCCCGCCGGCGGCTGCCCGCACGCCGACAACGCGCGACTGCTGGCCCGCGGTGCCGTGACCCCGGTCGAACTGCCCGGTGGCATCGAGGGCGCGGCCGTCCTCGGGCACGAGGCGCTCCGGGAGTTCCTGCAGCATCCCGGCGTGGCCAAGAACGCGCGTCATTTCACGGCGCTGCGCGAGGGTCTGATAGCCGAGGGATGGCCGTTGCTCACCTTCGCGACCGTACCGGGCATGACCACCGCGGACGGCGAGGACCACCGGCGGCTGCGCGCCCTGGTCAGTCGTGCCTTCACCCCCCGACGCACCGAGGAACTCCGGCCACGCGTCGAGCAGTTGACCGAGTCGCTGTTGGACGGACTGGCGGCGGCCGCCGTGGCGGGCGGGGGCGTCGCGGATCTGCGCCGGCGCTTCGCGCTCCCGCTGCCCATGGGCGTGATCAGCGAACTCCTCGGAGTGGACGCCGAGTTCCGGGACCGGCTGCACCACCTCAGCAGCCGGATCGTGGCCACCGACACCGAGCCCGCCGAGGCCGTCGCCGCCAACCGTGAACTCCTCGCCGTCCTCGGGGAGATCGCCGCCGCGAAGGCCACCGCCCCCGGGGACGACCTGACCAGCGCGCTCATCGCGGCCCGGGACGAGGGCGGCGACCGGCTCAGCCAGCAGGAGCTGATCGGCACGCTCGTCCTGATGATCATCGCCGGGCACGAGACCACGCTCAACCTGATCACCAACGCCGTACGCGCCCTGTGCGGCCACCGCGACCAGCTCGACCTGGTGCGCGCGGGCGGGGCGAGCTGGGCCGACGTCGTGGAGGAGACCCTGCGCTGGGACGCGCCGGTCAGCTACTTCCCGTTCCGCTACCCGGTGCGCGACCTCACCGTCGACGGCACGGTCATACCCGCCGGCATCCCGGTCCTGGCCGGCTACTCCGCCGCGGGCCGCGACCGGGCGGCGCACGGCCCGGACGCCGACCGCTTCGACGTCACCCGGCCCGCCCGTCCCGACGCCGTACGCCATCTCTCCCTCGGGCACGGCGCGCACTACTGCCTCGGCGCCCCGCTGGCCCGCCTGGAGGCGACCGTCGCCCTGGAGCGGCTGTTCACCCGCTTCCCCGGACTCGAACTCGCCGTCCCCGAGGCGGAACTGGCCCCGCACGCCGGCTTCGTCGGCAACAGCGTGCGCGCCCTTCCGGTGCGCCCGGCGCCCTGAATCACGGGACCGTCGCGCCCCCCGCCCGGTAGGGCCGGGCCGCCGGTCACCGATCCGTGCCAGATGTCCCCACACCATAACGATCCCGGACGTCGGGGGACTTGACCGCCAACCCCGCACTATCGTCACGACATGTCCACGCCCCCGCAGCCCCCGCAGCCGGCCGACCGCCCCGCGCCGCAGCCCGGACAGCCGGCCCCGCAGCCCATGGTGCCTTCGCAGCCGACGGCCTACCCCTACCCGAGCCCGCAGTCTCCAGCGCCGGGACAATTCCACGCGCAGCCCACCCTGGTGGGCGGGCCGGTCCAGCCCCAGCCGCAGCCAGGTCATCCGTACGCACAGCCACCGCAGTACGCGCCCGTGCCCGTCCCGCCGGCCGGTGGTGGCGGTGCCGGGCGGGCCGTGCTGTGGGCGGCCCTCGGAGCGGTCGTCGCCTCAGCGGCCTGGGCGGCCGGTGTGTTCCTCGTCGGAGGCACGGGCGACGACGCGGACCTGCGGGGCTACTCGGCACCCGCGAACATGTGCTCCGGCGCGGACTACTCCTCCTTCAAGGACGAGTACCCGCAGAACGACGCGTCGCCCACGCACAACTCGCTCAAGGACGATGCCCTGGACGAGAGTTACTGCAGCCTGGGCCTGAAGAAGACCGGGTCGAGCTACTCGGACGCCTACCTCACCATGCAGGTGGACCTGCACCGGAGGACCGACCCGGCGCCCGAGTTCACCGCCACGTGGAGCAACTACGGCGACAGCCACACCGGTTACGACGTCAGTCCGGTGAAGGGCATCGGCGACGAGGCCTACCTCGTCAGCCAGGACACCACCAGCGGCTCCAGCGGCTCCCGCTACGCCACGCTCGCCGTGCGCGACGGCTGGGTGACGTACACGATGAGTTACAGCGCCTATCTCAGTTCCTACGACCAGGACAAGGACCCGCCCGGGCTCACCGATGTGTCCGACTGGCTGAAGACGGACACCAGGGCGACGCTGGGGCAGCTCAAGGAGTGACGCCGGGCACCGGTCCGGGCCGCGCCGCTCACGCGGACCGGGCCTCCGCCTCACGTGCGATCGAGTCGAACCGGGCGCCCATGGCCGCGGCGAGCGCCTGGGCGCCCGAGAGCGGGCGCACCATCACCATGAGCTCGTCGATCAGCCCGTCGTCGTCGAGGTGTATGAAGTCGCAGCCGCTCAGCTCCCGGTCGCCCACCCGCGCCCGGAAGACCAGCGCGTGGTCGCGGCCGTTGGCGCCGCCGAGTTCCCGCTCGTACCGGAAGTCCTCGAAGACCTGGAAGACCCCGCGCAGGATCGCCGCGGTGATCGCCTTGCCCGGGTACGGCTTGAAGACGACGGGGCTGGTGAAGACGACGTCATCGGCCAGCAGCGCCTCGACGGCGTCCAGGTCGCCTGCCTCGACCGCCTCGCGGAACGCGCGCATCCGATCACCTCTCATAGTCAATTAATTGAATAGGTGCGGATGAGGGTAATCACCGGCTGCTAGCGTGTCCACATGTCGCTCAAGTACGCCGTCCTGGCCGCCCTGCTGGAGGGGGAGGCCTCGGGTTACGAGCTGTCGAAGGTGTTCGACGTCTCGCTCGCGAACTTCTGGCCCGCCACCCCCCAGCAGCTCTACCGGGAGCTGGAGCGCCTCGCGCAGGAGGGGCTGGTCGAGGCCCGGACGGTGCCGCAGGAACGCCGCCCCACCAAGCGGATGTTCACCCTGACCGAGACCGGCCGGAGCCGGCTGCGCGCCTTCGCCGACGAGCCGCCGAAACGGCCCACGGCCGTCCGCGACGAACTCCTCATCAAGATCCAGGCCATGGACGGCGGCGACCCCGCGGTGGCCCGGGCGCTCGTCGAGGAGCGCGGAGGCTGGGCCCGCGGCAAACTCGACCGCTACGAGCGGGTGCGCACCCGTCTCCTCGACGGGCGGACCGAGGAGGAGTACCTGCGCACGGCCGAGCGGATCGGCCCGTACCTCACCCTCATGGCGGGCATCGCCTTCGAGGAGGAGAACCTGCGCTGGTGCGAGCGCGTGCTGCGCGTCCTCGACCAGCGAGTGTCCTCGTCGTCGAGCGGCGAGTACGCCTAGGCTGAGACGATGTTCAGCCCCGAAGGCCCCAGCCCGCGTGAGCTCGCCGTACAGGCGCTGTCGTCCGTCGAGCACGGCTACGACCTGCTGGCCCCGAAGTTCGACCACACGCCGTTCCGCACACCCGACTCGGTGCTGGAACCGGTCGCCAAGGCGCTGGGGCCGCTCGGGCCGTTCGAGGACGGCCTCGACCTGTGCTGCGGCACCGGAGCCGGCACGCAACTGCTGGCGGGACTGTGCGGCCGGAGCGTCACCGGTGTCGACTTCAGTGCCGGCATGCTCGACGTCGCCCGCCGCCGCGTGCCCTCCGGCGGCCCGGACGTCGCCTGGGTGCGCGGCGACGCCCGGGCCCTGCCGTTCGGACCCGCCTTCGATCTGGTGGTCAGCTTCGGCGCGTTCGGCCACTTCCTGCCCCGCGAACTGCCGGGGCTGTTCGCCCAGGTCCACGCGGTGCTGCGGCCGGGCGGCAGCTTCGCCTTCCCCGTCTTCGCCCCACCCCGCCTCTCCAGCCCCGCGTTCTGGACGCTGCTCGGCTTCGACGTGGCGATACGGGTGCGCAACGCCCTGTGGCGGCCGCCGTTCGTCATGTACTACCGGACCTTCAGGTTCGGTCACGTCATGAGCGGGCTGACCCGCGCCGGCTTCGCGGTAGGGCTGCGGCCGCTGCCCGAGTTCGGGCGGCGCGGCGACGGCAGCCCCCGGGCCCGTCTCCTCGTGGCCCGGGCTCAGCCGGCCGCCGGCAGGGTGAACTCGTAGACCAGCGCGTCCCGTTCGGAGTCGACCACCAGGTCGGTGATCTCCAGCGGGCGCGCGTACTGGTCGTGCACCCGGCGCGTCACCCGGACCGACGAGGCGTCGCCGACCTGGGTGATGGAGTCCCGGTGGTGCAGGGTCAGCCCGGCCTTGCGCATCCAGTCGTACGCCCGGCGCAGCTGTGCCGGGGTGGCCCCGTCCGCCCGGTCGCGGTAGCGGCCCAGCTCGGCGACCTCGCTCAGCGCCACCGCCGAGAACGTCGTCACCGCCGTGCGCAGCGAGTGGCCGTCGGGCGCGGCCGACCGGTAGCGGTGCACCAGCGTGGGCCGGTGCGGGGCCAGCCCGAGTGCCTGCGCGTGTTCCGGCGACGGTGCCTCCCAGGTCACCGTCGCCCGGTCCACCGCACACGGGTCCGCGGGCCGGGCGCCGACGGGGAAGGTGAGCGAGACCGGGTCCTCGACCGGGCGGCCGGGCAGCGTGGCGTGGCTGCCCCGCCGGTCGGTGGCGACCAGGCCACCGCGGCGCAGCACCTCCAGCGCCTGCCGTACGGTCTCCCGGCTGACACCGAAGTGCCGGGCCAGGTGCCGCTCGCTGGGCAGCCGGTCACCGGGCGGGACGGTGCCGTCGTGCAGTTCGTCGAGGAGCTGCGACGCGACCCGCCAGTACAGGGGCCGGTCGTCGGTCTGCGGGGGTTCGAGCGGGGTGGTGCGGGCCATGCCGCGCCTCCTGTGGTGACAAGACGTAGCCGAACGGGCTCATTGCGCGACCACATCTAGCATTGGTCTAAACCACAAGGGAAGAGCGGTCCGGTGGTTCGGCCGAAACCCACCCGCGCGACCGGGCCTCACAGGGCGCTGTAGACCGCGTTCACCAGGGCCGTCTTCCGCGGGTCGTCCGCGATGCGCGGCCCCATCCGGTTCATCGCGTACCCGAGCGAGACCTCCGCCTCCGGATCCGCGAACCCGCAGGAACCCCCGAACCCGTCGTGTCCGAAAGCCCGCGGGTTCGGTCCGTAGGAGCCCTGCGGGCCGCTGAGCCACAGCCCGAGCCCGATCTCCGTCTCACCCTCGAATCCCGCGCCCAGCACCAGATCGCGGCAACTGCCCTGTCCCTCGCGCACCTGCTCGACCGCTCGCGGTGAGAGGATCCGCCGGCCGCCGTAGGAGCCCCGGCCGGCGAAGACGCCGTACAGGGCGGCGACCGAGCGCGCGGTACCGTGCCCGTTGGCCGCCGGGATCTCCGCCGCCCGCCACGCGGCGGTGTTCGCCTGTGCCGCGCCCACCGGCGGATTGGCGAGGGCGGCGATCGCGGCCGGCGGCAACTGGCCGAAAGCGGCGGCTCGTTCGCCGTCGTCCCGGGACCGTGCGTGGACCAGCTCGGCCGCCCGGCCGGCCTCCTTCTCCGGCAGGCCGATCGTGAAGTCCAGCCCGAGCGGCCCGGTCACCTCCTGCTCCAGGAACGCCCCGGGCCGCAGCCCCGACACCCGCCGCACCACCTCGCCGACCAGGAAGCCCCAGGTCAGCGCGTGATATCCGGACCGGGTGCCCGGCTCCCACCAGGGCTCGGTGGCCGCCAGCCGCGCGGTCGTCAGCTCCCAGTCGTAGAGCTGCTCCACGGAGTGCGGCTCCCGCAGGCCGGACAGCCCGGCGCGGTGCGACAGCAGATCCCGTACGCGTACGTCCCGCTTGCCCGCCGCCGCGAATTCCGGCCAGTACGCGGCCACCGGCCGGTCGAAGTCGAGCAGGCCCCGGTCGGCGAGCAGATGCGCGCAGAGGGCCACCGGCCCCTTGGTGGTGGACCACACGTTGACCAGCGTGTCCCGCTCCCAGGGCCGGGTACGGGCCCCGTCCGCCCAGCCGCCCCACAGGTCGGCCACCGTCTCGCCGCCGACGGTCACCGCCACGGCGGCGCCCAGTTCGCCGCGCTCCCGGAAGTTCTCCTCGAACGCCTCCCGCACCGCGGTGAAGCGCGGATCGCAGTGGCCCTGAACCTGTGCCTCGTGCGCGGACATCCAGCCTCCGTCGTCGCAGGGAACCCGGGCCGCGGCAGCACGGCCCGGCGCGCCCCCGAACGTACCGACTGGTCGGACTGGTGGGAAGAAGGCGGACAGGACCGGGCCGGCCCACCCGGGCACGCGCCCCTGTCCCGGCCCCTCCGGTCAGGCGTACGCGCGCAGCCAGCGCAGCTTGCGCTCCTCCTGGAACGGGCCGCCGCCCTCGTGGTCGTTGAAGTCGTACACCTCGATCGCCTTGTCCTCGTGCGCCCAGGCGTTGAACGCCGCGAACACGGTCGACGGCGGGCACGTCTGGTCCTCCAGGGCGGCCGAGAAGAGCGCCGGGGCCCGGCCACGGGCCGCGAAGTGCACGCCGTCGAAGTAGGAGAGCGTGCGCAGCGCGTCCTCCGCGCGGCCTCGGTGCGTCTTGAGGAACAGGCCGATCTCCCGGTAGGGGTGACGGTCCGTCAGTGTCGTCGCCCGCGGGAAGTCGCACAGGAACGGCACGTCGGGGGCGACCGCGACCAGATCGGGCAGCAGACCGCCCACGGCGAGGGAGATGCCGCCGCCCTGGCTCTCACCGATCACCACGGTCCGCGCCGGGTCGGTGAGCGGATGCGAACGGGCCGCCTCCACGGCACGCACGGCATCCGTGAACACCCGGCGGTAGTAGTAGTTCTCGGGCGCGTCGATGCCCCGCGTCATGTACCCGGGGAAGGCGGGGGCCGCGCCGACCGGGTCCGCCGTACCGCCACCGCCGCCCCAGGCGCTGCCCTGGCCGCGCGTGTCCATCACGAAGTGCGCCCGGCCCGTCGACGCCCACAGCAGGTCCTCGTGCGCCAGCCCGCGCCCGCCGCCGTAGCCGATGAACTCCACCACCAGCGGCAGCGGTTCCGAGGCGCCCGCGGGCAGCCGCAGCCAGCCCTTGACGGGATGGCCCCCGAAACCGGCGAACGTCACGTCGTACACCTGGACCGTGGACAGCCCGGTGTCCACCGGCTCGAACCGGGCGCCCAGCTCGTGCAGGCGGGCCTCCTGGAGGGTCTTGTCCCAGAAGGCGTCGAAGTCCTCCGGCGCGGTGGAGGCGCCGCGGTACTCGCGGAGTTCGTCGAGAGGGAGGTCGAACAGGGCCATCGGCAACCGCCTTTGTGAACGGAAGGACTGCGTCGGCTCACGGTACGTGGGTGGTCGGACGACTCGCCAGGCCCGCTCGGGGCACGGTCTCCGCCCGTCGACGAGGCGCGCGATCATCACGCTGGTCACCGGGGGGAAAGTGTCTGCCGCACCGGCCCGGCGAAGAGGAGCGGACGGTCCGGCTATCCATGGTGGTCGGGTCACTCACCCCGTCAGGCCCGCGGCTGGGTCCACCTCGGGCCCGTGCGCGCCCACTCCCGTTCCCACTCCTCCATCCGGTGGCGCACCGCGGCCCGGCGCTGCACGGCGTACCCGAGGAGGATCACGGCCACCGAGCCGCCGGCCGCGCACAGGCCCACCGTGACCGTGTGCTGCCAGACCGCCACGTCGTTGGGCGGCGGGGCGACGGCACGGCCCCGGGCGTCGAACCACACGGTCACCACGTCACCGGCGCGGCTCCCGGCGGGAACGCGGGCCACGGCGGTACGAGTTCCGGCGCCCGGCTCGGTCCAGCGGACCTTGGCCTGATACGGGTGCGCGCGGTCGCCCCGCACGGGGCGAGGCCGGGCGGACTCGTCGCCGATCACCGAGGCGCGCACCTGGTGCCGCTCGGTCCGCAGCGTCGCGGCGCGCGACCGCGCCTGGTCATGGGCGTACAGACCGGCCGCCACCCCGGCCAGCGGTGTGACGACGAACAGCAGGACGGCGGCGACCAGCACCGTCCAGGCCTCCATGACGTCCGACCGGCGCCGCAGCGGATTCTGCCGCCAGCGCCAGCCGCGCACCCGGGTACGCATGCCCACCTCCTCGCCGCAGCCGGAGCCGGAGGACGGCCGGGCCGGTGCCCTGGCCCGGCCGTCCTCCGTCGCCTCGCACGAAGCGTCCGCACCCGTCTGGTACCCCGTACGGCGCGCCTCGCGCACGCCGCCCACCGCGAGTTCAAGCCCTCCTGGAGCCCGGCGCACGGCACGCGCCCAGCCCGCCGCGCGAGCGCCCGGGGGGCTCAGCCGAAGCGCTCGATGCGGATCCGCTCGACCGGCTGCCCCGCCTCGACCAGCAGGCGCGAGGCGTGTTCGGCGAACCCGTTGGAGCCGCACACATAGGCCTCCCAGCCCCCTGGAGGCTGCTCGGCCAGGAGCGGCGCCACATGTGCGGCCGCCATACGACCCACCGGCATCCCCCTGGGGGCGCTCCGCGTGAACACGGCCGCCGTCTCCGCGCCCAGCTCCCCGGCGTAGATCAGCTCCTCGGGGCTGCGCGCCGACACCAGCATCCGCAGCGGCACACCCAGGCCCAGCGCCCGGTGGTGCCGGACCATCGACATCAGCGGTACGACACCGGAACCGGCCCCGAGCAGCAGCGCGGGCCGGTCGCCCGGCCAGGCGAAGAAGCCGCTCAGCGGGCCGCGCAGCTCGACCGTGTCACCGGGCCGGGCCGTGGTGTGGAACCAGCCAGAGACCTCGCCGTCCCGCACATGGTCCAGGGTCAGCTCGATGTGGCCCGAGTCGTCGGGGGCGGACGCGATCGAATAGTGGCGCTGGGCCACGTAGCCGTCGGGCGCGGTCAGCCGCAGCAGCAGGTGCTGGCCGGGCAGATGCCCCGCCCAGTCGGGCACCGCGAACCGGAAGGTGGCCGCGCGCGGCGTCTCGCGGCGGATCCCGGTCAGCGTGGCGGTCTGCCACACCGCCGCGGCCTGCTCGCTCACGGCGATGCGCCCGGGCACGGCGAAACGCGTCGCGGGAACGCGGGCCGGGGTCACTGTCTCAGTCACCGGAATACCGCTGCTCCTCCCAGGGGTTGCCCCGCTCGTGGTAGCCGTTCCCCTCCCAGAAACCGGGCTCGTCGTGGTCGAGGAGCGTGATGCCGGCGATCCACTTGGCGCTCTTCCAGAAGTAGAGGTGCGGCACAAGCAGCCGCGCCGGGCCGCCGTGCTCGGGCGCGAGCGGCTCACCGTCGTACTCCCAGGCGATCCAGGCCCGGCCGCCGGTCAGGTCGGCGAGCGGCAGGTTCGTGGAGTAGCCGGTGTGCGAGTAGGCGACCGCGTGGGTGGCGGTAGCGGCCGGCCGCACCACGTCGAGGAACGTGTCCAGCGAGACACCCCCGAAGCGCACCCCGAACTTCGACCAGCCGGTCACGCAGTGGATGTCACCCTCGTACGCCGACGCGGGCAGCGCCCGGGCCCGCTCCCAGTCCCAGGTGTGCGGCCGCTCCACCAGCCCGTCGATGCGGAAGGACCAGTCGGCGGGAGCGAGGTCCGGGGTGACCTCGGCGGACAGGACGGGCCACTCGTCGCGCGCGTCGTACTGCCCCGGTGGCAGCCCTGGATCGGTGACACGGGGGCGACCCGTGAAGCCTCGGGTGACGTTCATGCTTTCCACCGTACGCTGTCCCCGCGCGTGCTCCGTCCCAGGTCAGTGCGCCGTTTGTGACAGCCGTACGAACTCGTTGCGGCCGTGCGAACTCTTCGCGGAGCCGGGAATAGCCCTCGGCCGCTCCTCCTTGCCGCTGAGTGCCGGCCGGTGGGCCGGTGACGGTGTGACGGAAGCGAGGAAAGAGGATGTCCAAGGCGTACGTCTTCACGCGGTACGGCGGCCCGGATACCGAGGCCCTGACCGACGTGGACCGGCCGAGTCCCGGCCCGGGGCAGCTCCTGGTCGCGGTCCGCTCGGCCGGGGTTAACCCCGTCGACTGGAAACTGCGCGAGGGCCTGCGCCGCCCCGGCGACCCCGCCGAGCGCGTCTTCCCCGCGGTGTTCGGCAGCGAGGCAGCCGGCGTCGTCGAGGCGGCCGGGCCCGGAGTGACCGGGTTCGCCGTCGGCGACCCGGTGTTCGGCAACACCGTCGACGGCGGGTACGCCGAGTACGCCCTGCTGAGTGCCGGGGTGACCGCGCACAAGCCGGACGGGCTGTCGTTCACCGACGCCGCGACCCTGCCGGTCGCCGCGGCCACCGCCTACGACGGCGTCCGCCAGCTCGGCCTGCCCGAGGGCGCGACGCTGGTGGTGACCGGCGCGGGCGGCGGGGTCGGAGCCGCCGCCCTGCAGATCGCCCGCGTCTTCGGGGTGCGGGTGGTGGGCGTGGCGAGCGAGGCCAAGAAGGACTTCGTCGAGTCGCTGGGCGCCGTGCACGTGCCGAGCGGCCCGGACCTGGCCGAACGGGTGCGCGCCGCCGCACCCGACGGCGTGGACGCGGTGTACGACCTGGTGGGCGGCGAGACGCTCACCGAGGCGGCCGCCCTGCTCGTCGACCGGACGAGACTGATCACGGCCGGCGCCCCGCCCGGCACCGTCGCCGCGCTGGGCGGCTCCCGGGTCGCCCGGGCCCGCACCGCGGCCGTGCTGGACAAGGTGGCGGCGCTCGTGCTGCGCGGCGCCCTGGATCCGCACGTCACCCGCACCTTCCCGCTCGAGCGCGCGGGGGAGGCCCTGCGCGCCGTGGAGGACGGCCACGCCCGGGGGAAGGTCGTCATCGAGGTGGCTGGATGAGCGCCGAGGCCTTCGCCCGCGTCCAGGCGCCCGTCGTCGCGCACGTCCTCGACAACCCCGCCCTGGCCTCCCTGACCGGCCCGCACGCGCACTTCGCCGAGCGGCGCGGCCGGGTGCTGCGCTACCCCCTCGACGTGTCCCCGTGGCTGGCGCTGCCCGACGATCCGGACGCGGACGACTGGGCGGACCTCGCGGCGCTGGCCGGCCCCGGGGCCGAGGTGCCCCTGTCGGGTTACGTCGGGGAGGTCCCGGACGGCTGGGAGGTGACCTTCCGGTCGGAGGGCGTGCAGCTCGTGGACGACGGGCTCGCCGCCGCACCGGACCCGGAGGCGGTCCGGCTCGGCCCGCGCGACGTGCCGGAGATGCTCGACCTGGTGCGCCGCACCCGGCCGGGCCCCTTCCTGGCCCGCACCGTCGAGCTGGGCACCTACCTCGGCATCCGCCGCGAGGGCGCCCTCGTCGCGATGGCGGGGGAGCGGCTGCGCCCGCCCGGCTGGACCGAGGTCAGCGCGGTCTGCACCGACCCCGACCACCGCGGCGAGGGCCTGGCCGGCCGGCTGATCCGCGCCGTGGCGCACGGCGTGCGCGAGCGTGGCGAGACCCCGTTCCTGCACGCCAGTGCCCGCAACACGAGCGCCCTCCGGCTCTACGAGTCCCTCGGCTTCCGGCTGCGCCGCCGCACGGCGTTCCTCGCGGCCCGCGCGCCGGAGCGGCCGGCGGTTCAGGTGTCCTAGGTCCCGTCGGGGCCGGCCGTCGGGGCCGGCCCCGCGTTGTACCGCTCCAGGTACCGGGCGAAGCGGGCCAGGTCCTCCTCCGGCCACGCGGCGAGCCGCTCCCGGAAGGCCGCCCGGCGGCTGCGCGTGACCTGGGCGAGGATCTCCCGGCCGGCCTCCGTCAGGTCCAGCACCTGGACGCGGTGGTCCTCCGGGTCGGTGCGCCGCTCGATGAGGCCGGCCCGCTCCAGCGCGGTCACCTGGCGGCTCACCGTGGACTTGTCCAGGGCGTAGTGAGCGGCCAGATCGGTGGCCCGGCAGCCGCCGCTCTCCTCCAGATGCCCGAGCAACGTGTACGACACCAGTGACAGCTCGGGGTGCATGCGCCCGGCCGAGGCCCTGGCCCGGCGGGCGAAGATCGTCATCTCGCGCTGGATGGTCTCGACGGCCGTGTCCGCTGCCGCTGTCACGGAATACCTCCTCCGACGGTCTAGTTGTATAGTACAACTTGAATGGAAGTTGTATAAGCCAACCATCGAACTTGGAGGCCGCCCGCGATGAGGTCACCGGCACTGCGTCATGTGCTCACCCACCTGATCACCCCGCTGCTGATGTGCCTGGGCATGGGGCTCGCATACATGGGCGCCTTCGTCACGCCGGAGCCGAACCACCTGCCCGTCGCCGTCGTCGGCGCCGGCCCCGGGGCGAAGGTGTTCGCCCAGACCGTCAAGGACAGCGCGGGGGACCGGCTCGACGTCCGCACCGTCGCCACCCGCGCCGACGCCGAGCGCCTGCTCCGGTCCCGGGACGTCACCGCCGCCTACGTACCGGCCGCGAGGACACCCGAGCTGCTGGTCGCCACCGCCGCGTCGGACATGGGCGCGACGGCCGCCGAGAAGGTCTTCACTCCCGTCGCCGCCGAGCGGGGCGCGCCGCTGAAGGTCACCGACGTGGCCGCCCCGGTCGGCGACGACCCCACCGGGCAGGGCCTGTTCTTCCTGCTGATCGCGGTCAGCATCGGCTCCTACGCCTCGGTCGCCGCCCTGGGCGCGGCGGGCGCCGCCCTCCCCATGCGGGTGCGGGCCCTGCTCGCGCTCGGTGTCTCCGCGGTGGTCGCCGGCATCGGCGCCCTGCTCGCCGGACCGGTGTTCCACCTCGCGCACCACGATCTCGCCGGCGTGTGGGGGATGGCGTGGCTCTACTCCGCGGGCATCCTGCTCATCGGCGTCGGCCTGCACACCTTCCTCAAGCGGTGGACCACGCTGACCATGATGGTGCTGTTCGTGATGCTCAACTTCACCAGCTCGGGCGGTCTGTTCCGGCCCGAGCTCCAGAACGGCTTCTTCGGCGCCCTGCACTCCTTCTGGAACGGCGCCGGCTTCGTCGAAGGCGTCCGCAGCCTCCTCTATTTCGGCGACGACGGCCTCGGCCGCACCGTGTGGACCCTGCTGATCTGGCTGCTCGCCGGCCTCGCGGTGACCGCGCTCGCCGCCGCCTTCGAACACTCCCGGGCCCCCGAGGCGGCGATGACACCTCCCGCGGCCACACCGGCCGTTGGCCGGTCCGAGCGTGACACGGAGCGGGAGAACCAGGCTGCCGAGGAGGAGGTGGAGGAGACGGTGGGGGTGTGAGTGACGGTCATACGGCCACCGTCCGGCACGGTGGCCGTGTGCGGCGCGGCGGGTCCGGGGCGCTGGGGTAAGGTGACCGTCCGGTCGCGGAGTGTCCTCGGCCGCACTGCCATGGAGGAGGTGGGACCCATTACCGCTGTGTCAGCCCGGGTGCTCTCTCCTCGTGACAGCTTGCTGTGAGCGTGGGAGCGCCCTTCGGCTCCGGTTCTCCGAAAGGCTCTCGGCCCGCATGTCCTCCGTGCCCTCCCTGCCCCCGCTCTCTGCCTCCGCCGTCGTCTCCGCTTTGCGTGCCGCCGGGTGCGTCTTCGCCGAGGACGAGGCGGAGTTGATCCTCGGCACCGCCCGCACCCCCGCCGAACTGGCCGCGATGGTGGACCGGCGGGCCGCCGGGCTGCCACTCGAACACGTCCTCGGCTGGGCGCGGTTCCACGGTCTGCGCATCGCCGTGGATCCGGGTGTCTTCGTGCCGCGCCGCCGTACCGAGTTCCTGGTCGACCAGGCCCTGGCCCAGGCCCCGGACGCCACGGTCGTGGTCGACCTGTGCTGCGGCTCCGGCGCGCTCGGCGCGGCCCTGGCCGCCGTGCTCGGCCCCGTCGAGGTGCACGCCGCCGACATCGACCCGGCCGCCGTGCGCTGCGCCCGCCGCAACCTCGCCCCGTACGACGGCCGATCCCACGTGGGCGACCTGTTCGACGCGCTGCCGCCGGCGCTGCGGGGCCGGGTCGGCATCCTCACCGCCAACGTGCCCTACGTACCGAGCGCCGAGGTGGCGCTCCTTCCCGCGGAGGCACGCGACCACGAACCGCCGGCCGCGCTCGACGGCGGCGCGGACGGACTCGACGTCCTGCGCCGTGTCGCCGCCGGCGCCCCGGGCTGGCTGGCGCCCGGCGGCGTACTGCTGACCGAGACCAGCGAGCGGCAGGCCCCGGCGGCGCTACAGGCCTTCACCGACGCCGGCCTGACGGCCCGTACGGCCGTGTCCGAGGAGCTGTACGCGCACGTGGTGATCGGCGTACGGGAACGGTGACGCGCCCTATGGCAGCTCCTGCGCCCGGGCGATGAGCAGCGCCACGTCGTCGTGGTTGTCCGGGTGGTGCAGCGTGCGCAGGAGCAGATCGCAGGCGTCCTCCAGCGGGCGGGCCGGGTCGTCCAGCAGGGACAGCAGGAAGTCCAGGCGCTCGTCCAGCGAGTGGCACCGGGTCTCGACCAGCCCGTCGGTGTAGAACACCAGCACGTCGCCCGGCTCGAAGTCGACGGTGACGGTCGAGAACTCCACCCCGCCCACCCCCAGCGGCACCCCGGTGGGCAGGTCGAGCAGCTCCGGCGGGCGCCCCGGGCGGACCCGGGCCGGGGGCAGATGCCCGGCGTTGGCGATCCGGCACTGGCGCAGATGCGGATCGTGGACGGCGTAGACGCACGTGGCGATGGAGTGGTCCAGGGCCGAGGTCGTCTTGTCCAGGTGCTCCAGCAGCAGTGCCGGGTCGAGGCCGAGCGCCGCCAGCGTGGTGGTCGCCGTGCGCAGCCGGCCCATGGTCGCGGCCGCGCTGATGCCGCTGCCCATCACATCGCCGACCACGAGCGCGGTGCTGCCGCCGTCCAGCGGGATGACGTCGAACCAGTCGCCGCCGACCTCGCTGGTGGCGCCAGCCGGCTGGTACCGGGAGGCCACCTCCAGGCCGGTCGTCACCGGCGGCCGGCTCGGCAGCAGGCTGCGCTGCAGGGTGAGCGCGGTGTTGCGGGCGTCCTGGTACCAACGGGCGTTGTCGATGTGCACGGCGGCCCGGGCCGCCAGCTCCCGGGCCAGCACGACGTCGTCCTCGTCGAAGGGCGCCGGATTGCGGGTCCGCTTGAGATCGAGGGCGCCGAGCACCTCGCCGCGCGCGATCAGCGGCACGGCCAGATAGGAGTGCAGGCCCGCCCGGCCCAGCAGGGCGGCCGCCTCCTCCGAGCGGGCGATCCGCGGCAGGTCCTCGTCCTTCACCCGGGCCACGAGCACCACCTCGCCCGTGCGCACGCACTCGGTGACCAGCCGGTCCGGCCCGTACCGGGCGACCTGGCCGGGCGGGTCGGCGGCGCACACGCCGTCCGAACTGTCCGCCGGGCGCACCGCGAGGGCCCGGATCACCGCCCCCTCCGACGGGGCCAGCGTGCTGGACCGGCCCTCCACCACCGCGTCCAGCAGATCCACGGCGGCGATGTCGGCCAGCGCCGGCACCGAGACCTCGGCCAGCTCGCAGGCGGTGCGCTCCAGCTCCAGCGTGGTGCCGATCCGTACGGAGGCGTCGGCGATGATCGCGAGCCGGCGCCGGGCCGTCTCCGCCTCCTGCGAGGCCCGGTGCTGCTCGGTGATGTCGACCAGCGAGACGGCGACCCCGAGGACGTTGCCCATCGCGTCCTCGAGGCGGTACAGCGACTGCGACCAGGTGCGGTCCCGGTCCGGGTCGGCCGGGGTCCGGCCGACCAGCGGTGCGTCGATGAGCGGGACGCCGGTCTCCAGGACCCGGCGGGTCGCGGCCTCCAGGGCGCCGGTGTCCAGCATCGGCAGCACGTCGCGCAGCCTGCGCCCCATGTGCTCCTCGGCCGGCACCCCGTTGTTCCTGGCCAGGGCGGGGTTCACGGTGACGAACCGCAGCTCGGTGTCGAGCACGGCGAGCCCGATCGGCGACTGCTGCACCATCCGCTCGGACAGTGCCACGTCCTGCTCCAGGCGCCGCACGGTCGACTGGTCGGCGGCGAGCCCCAGCGCGTACACGTCCCCCCGGTCGTCCAGCAGCCGCATGTTGCGGAACTCCACCAGGCGGGTGCTGCCGTCCTTGCGGCGGATCGGGAAGCCGCCGGCCCAGCTCTGGCCGGTGCGCATCACGTCGGCGAACAGCTTGCCGACGAGCTGGATGTGCCGCTCGTCCACCATCAGCCGGGCGGCGTACTCGCCGAGGGCCTCCTGCGCCGAGTAGCCGAACAGCTCCTCGGCCTGCGGGCTCCACAGCACGATGCGGCCGCTGTCGTCCAGCACCACCGACGCCACGCGCAGCACGTCGAGCAGTCCGCCGGCCCGCACCGGTCCGCGCACCGGCTCGTTGCCGTCCGCCACCGGAGCCCCGGCTGCACTCATGCCTCGCACCGCCTTCGCCCGATCGCACGGTACGCCGTCCCCCGTGCCGACTCCCCTTGTTCTACCGCGCTCACACCCGACTCTCCGCGCCGTCGCACCTATCTCCACCATCTCTCAACCGGGCGGCCGACGTACGCCGAAATCACCGGGCCGCGGCGCCTGCGCAGGGGCCGTGGCCCGCGGTGGCCGAGCGGGACGGTGCCCGCGGCCGTGAGAGTTCACGCCCATGTTGCTCCATTGGCCTGTACATGACCACTCCGTCGGGCCAGACTGTCCGCCGACCGAGTGCACCCACCCCCCTCCTCCGAGGAGCCGGCCATGCCCGCGTCCCCCTCCGTCAGGCAACGTTGTCACGCAGTCCTCACCGGACTCGTCATCCTGGCCACCGCCGCAGTCGTGTCCCTTGCCGCACCCGCGCCGGCCCACGCGGCCGACACCTGGACCGAGACCGGTTCCGACCGGGCCGATCCGCTGACCGAGAGCCAGGGCCTGACCTCGGTGGAGGTCCCGGCGAACAACCCCAACCGGTACACCGGCATCGGCACCATCCCGATCGGGGTCTCCAGCCGCGGCTGGAACCACGTGGGCGACCCCGACGCCTCGTACGACGGCCACTACATCGAGCCCTACCAGCGCGACTCGGGCAACTCGAAGATGTACCGCGTGCAGGCCCCCGGCGGCGGCTGGTCGGAGTACGTCCACACGCTGAGCGCCGGCGAGGCCCTGAACAACTCCTGGGCGGCGATCTCGCCCGACGGCCAGTGGATGCTGTCGGGCGAGTGGGGAACCATGAACCGCCTGCTCGTCTTCCCGACCCCCGGCGTGAACCCGGCCACCTCGCCCTCGGCGAACCTCCCGCAGGCCTCCACCGTCAACCTCGACCACGCCGTGCGTGACGTCCAGGGCTGCGACTTCTCCGGTCCCACCACCCTGCTCTGCTCCTCCGACGACCCGGAGGGTTCCCTCTTCGGCCTCACCAAGCCGCTGCTGCGGATCGACCTGTCCGCGGCGCCGAACGGCACGGCGGACGTCACCGGCCATGTCACCGCCCTGCGCCAGTTGCCGCTGCGCAGCTCCTGCTCGGGCGGCTTCGAGGCGGAGGGCATCGACTACGACCGCCGTACCGGGGTGCTGCGCGTCATCGTCGTGTCGCCCGGCTTCTGCGTCCTCACCGACAGCAAGACGTACAAGTTCACCCGCGGCTGAGACCTGCGGGTCCTCCCGCGGCTGAGGTGTGCTCGCCCGTCCGTGGTGATTTGCTGGGGATGGACGCGGTTCGGCGGGGTACCCCGTTCCACCGCAGCGCGGCCAGGAAAGGAGCGATCATGGAGAACAAGGACCGGTCGCACCAGGAGACCGTCTCGGTGGAGATCAGCGGCTCCAAGGAGGACGCCCGTCTCGTATTCGATGCGCTGAACAGTTGTTTCGCGTCGGACCGGACCTCCGAGGAGGTTCCGAGGCAGTTCCACGAGGTCCGTCCGATGGTGTGGCTGGGCACGTACGACGTCGCGGACGCCCGTGGGCCCGGCTGTCCGCCGGTCCACCTCGACGCCTCCGTCCTCGCGGACGTCCAGGGCGGCTACTGGGCCGTGGACCGGTTCCGCACGACGCTGGACGCGATGTTCACCGTCGAGGAGACCTGCACGGCCTCCGGTGACCAGGAGCGGGACCTGCACCTGCGGCTGGAGAGCCGCTGACGGGGTCCGGCGGGACCCGACGGCGCGACACCGCGCGGCGCCCCGGACGGCGAAGAGCCGGCCGGGGCGCCGTGGTGTCCGGGTGAAGTGGCCGGGCTCACCTCTCCTCGTTTATGCAACTAGTTGCACAACGGGATGCGCTTCCTCTACAACAAGAGGCGACCGCATCCTGCACGGAGGGCCCCATGAGCCGTTACCCGCACCTGATGTCCCCGCTCGACCTGGGCTTCACCACCCTGCCCAACCGCGTGCTCATGGGCTCCATGCACGTCGGCCTGGAGGAGGCCGAGCGCGGCTTCGAGCGGATGGCGGCGTTCTACGCGGCCCGCGCCTGCGGCGGCGTGGGCCTCATCGTCACCGGCGGCATCGCGCCCAACGACGAGGGCCGGCCCTACGAGGGCGGCGCCAGGCTCACCACCGAGGCGGAGGCCGAGGAGCACCGGACCGTCACCGAGGCCGTGCACCGCGAGGGCGGCCGGATCGCCATGCAGATCCTGCACTTCGGCCGGTACGCCTATCACCGGGACCTGGTGGCCCCGAGCCCGGTGCAGGCGCCCATCAGCCCCTTCGTGCCGCGCGAGCTCAGCGACGCCGAGGTCGAGCGGACCATCGAGGACTACGCACGCGCCGCCCGCCTCGCCCGGCGGGCCGGCTACGACGGCGTCGAGATCATGGGCTCCGAGGGCTATCTGATCAACGAGTTCATCGCGGCACAGACCAACCACCGCACCGACCGCTGGGGCGGCTCGTACGAGAACCGGATGCGCTTCCCGGTCGAGATCGTCAAGCGGGTGCGCGAGGCCGTCGGCGAGGACTTCATCATCATCTACCGGCTGTCCATGCTGGACCTGGTCCCGGGCGGCTCCTCCCTCGAGGAGGTCGTCACCCTCGCCAGGGCCGTCGAGGCCGCCGGGGCGACGATCATCAACACCGGCATCGGCTGGCACGAGGCCCGCATCCCCACCATCGCCACCTCCGTGCCGCGCGGAGCCTACACCTGGGTCACCCGGAAGCTGATGGGTGAGGTGTCCGTCCCGCTGGTGACCACCAACCGCATCAACACCCCCGAGCTGGCGGAGGAGTTGCTCGCCGGCGGCTGCGCGGACATGGTCTCCGTTGCCCGCCCGATGCTCGCCGACCCCGACTTCGTCGCGAAGGCCGCCGCCGGGAAGCCGGAGGCCATCAACACCTGCATCGGCTGCAACCAGGCCTGCCTCGACCACACCTTCAGCGGGCAGATCACCTCCTGCCTGGTCAACCCGCGCGCCTGCCACGAGACCGAGCTGGTGCTCTCCCCGACCCGGCTGGCCAAGCGGGTCGCGGTCGTCGGCGCCGGACCGGCCGGACTGGCCTGCGCCGTCAGCGCCGCCGAACGCGGCCACACCGTCACCCTGTTCGACGCCGCGAGCGAGATCGGCGGCCAGCTCAACGTGGCCCGCAAGGTCCCCGGCAAGCAGGAGTTCGACGAGACGCTGCGCTACTTCCGCCACCAGCTCGACGAGCACGGCGTGGACGTACGGCTCGGCGCCTGGGTCACCTCGGCGGACCTCGACGCCTACGACGAGGTCGTGGTCGCCACCGGCGTCACCCCGCGCGTCCCCGACATCCCCGGTGCCGACCACCCCCGCGTCCTCGGCTACCTCGACGTGCTGCGGGACGGCGCCCCCGTAGGCGACCGGGTGGCCGTGCTCGGCGCCGGCGGCATCGGCTTCGACGTCGCCGAGTACCTCACCGACGGCGGCGACAAGGCGAGCGAGGACCCGAGCACGTACTTCCGCAACTGGGGCGTCGACATGGACTACCAGGCGCCCGGCGGTCTCACCGCCCCGCGGCGGCCCGCCCCGCCCCGCACCGTCCACCTCCTGCAGCGCAAGACCACCAAGGTCGGCGCCGGACTGGGCAAGACCACCGGCTGGATCCACCGCACCGAACTGAAGCACCGGGGCGTGACCATGGTCCCGGGCGTGCGCTACGACCGGATCGACGACGCCGGACTGCACATCACCGTCGGCGAGGAGAGCACGGTCCTGGAGGTCGACACGGTGGTGCTGTGCACCGGCCAGGAGCCGCGCCGCGACCTGTACGAGGAGCTGGTCGCCGCCGGCCGCAGCGCCCACCTGATAGGCGGCGCCGACGTCGCGGCCGAGCTGGACGCCAAGCGGGCCATCAAGCAGGGCACCGAGCTGGCGGCGGCGCTGTAGGGGCCCCGGCGCACGTCCCTAGGATGAGCCCATGTCACTCCCGCACGCCATCCTCACCGCCCTGCTGGAGAAGCCGTCGTCGGGCCTGGAGCTGACCCGTCGCTTCGACCGGTCGATCGGCTACTTCTGGTCCGCGACGCACCAGCAGATCTACCGCGAGCTGGGGAAGCTGGAGGGGGAGGGGTTCATCCGCGCGCTGCCGGCCGAGCAGCCGGTCCGCGGGCAGAAGAAGAGCTACGAGGTCCTGCCCGCGGGCCGCGCCGAACTGGCCCGCTGGACCGCCGAGTCCCAGGACCCCAGGCCGCACCGCGACGCCCTGTTCCTCCGGCTGCGGGCGGCCGCGGTCGTCGGAACGGTGGGCCTCGAGGCCGAGCTGGGCCGCCATCTGGATCTGCACAGGCGGCAGTTGGCCGAGTACGAGGAGATCGAGGGGCGCGACTTCCCGCCGGGCCGGGACACCCCCGAGGACCGGCTGCGCCACCTGGTCCTGCGGGCCGGCATCGACCTGGAGACCTTCTGGACCCAGTGGCTCACCCGGGCGCTGAAGGAGTTCGGCGAACTCCCCGGATCCACGGGGGAGAACGGCACGGAACCGGCGGACGGCACGCCCGCCTGAGGGGCGCGGGACCGCCGGACCGGTGCCGGTACCGCCGGGGCGCCGGACCGCCGGCTCAGAGCCGGTACGGCTTCGAACGGCGGCGCAGGAACCAGACCGTGGCGGCCACGGCGGCCGTCACCAGGGTCGCGCCGATACCCAGGGTGAGCGGGCCGTAGTCACGGGAGGCGCCGCCGACGCCGCCCTTCACCCCGCGCGAGGGTGCGGGCGTGTACGTCGACGAGATCGTGGGGGCGCTGGACGCGCTCGGCGCGGAGACGATCACGGACTGGGTGCCGGCGGTCGTGCCGTTGGAGCACATCACGACCACCGTGTACGTACCCGGGCTCACCCCCGACCAGGCCGCGGACTGGCTGACGGTGGTGCCGGAAAGGGCGACCTGCCGCCCCTGGGAGAAGTTCCCCTGGCGGCTGCTGATGAGGGAGGCGTTGCCCCAGCTGCCGTTGCTCTGGGTGCACGCACTGGTGACGACCGAGACCGTGGAACCGGTGGTGCTCACCGATATTCCGGTCGCCGCGGCCGACGGCCCGGCGAGTGAGGCCGGAAGCGCGGCGGCGGCCGCCAGGGTCAGACCGGAGCGGAGGAGAAGTCGGGAGTTGCGCATTGGCTGGCCCTCCGGCGGCACGGTTGGCGGTACGTCCCATGCGCCGCCGAGGGTCGGGAAACGTCCGTGCTGCCTCAACGGCAGCAAACGCGGCGCCGGACCCGGCCGCACCCGGACCGCGACCAGTCGGGTGACCCGTACCCCGTCCGGCGTGCCCCGGCGCGCGCTCCGGGCCGCGGCCCCCTTCCGCCCGTCAGCCGCCCGCGTTCTCGCCGAGGGTCACCGTCCGTTCGGCCGAGAAGCCGCCCCAGGTGCCGTCCGGCAGCCGCGCCCCGAGCCGCACCCGGTGCGCCTCGCCCGCCTCGCGCCCGGCGAAGAAGCTGTAGCGGGCCCGGCCACGCGGTGGATCCCCGCCCCACACCAGCGAGGTGGCCGTGGCGCCGTCGAGCTGGATCCGGTACTCGGTGACCACCCCGTCCACGGCCGGCGGATCCCAGGACAGGTCGATGTAGTACGCCCCGTCGGACCGGTGGCTGGAGGCGGTGAAGGCGGCCGGCGCGGTGTCCCGGCCGTCGTCGGTGCCCGGCGTGGTGACGCGGACCGGCGCGCTCGCGGGGGAGAGGTTGTCGGCCGCGTCCCGGGCCCGCACGGTGAAGATGTAGTGGGTGCCCGGGCGCAGCCCGGTGACCACGGTCGCGCGCTGCCCGCCGCCGACGCTGTGGATCTTCGCGCCGCCCTGCTGTATCTCGTACGACACCACGCCCCGGTCGTCCCGGGAGGCGGACCAGGACAACTGGACCGCGCGGCTGCCCACCGCCCGTCCGGCGGGCCCGTCCGGGCGGGTCGGCGCCGAGCGGTCGGCCGCCACCGCGGCCGGCGTCCGCGCCCGCACCGCCCGGCTCGGAGGCCCGAGGCGGCCGCCCGAGTCCCGGGCCCGCACGGTGAAGGCATACATGGTGGACGGCCTGAGCCTGGTGACGTCCACCATGTGCTGTGAGCCCGGCACTTCGCTGACCTTCGTATGGCCGCGATATACCTCGTAAACGCGGACCGCGGCGCCCCCCGCCACCGCGTTCCACATCACGTGCACGCTCGTGGCGCTGCCGGCCGCGGCGGTGACCCCCGTCGGAGCGCCAGGCGCCCGGCCGCCGTCGCCCTCGGCCGCCCCGCCCCAGCCGCAGGAGGCGACCAGTACGAGGACGGCGGGGACCAGCAGGAGCGGAAGAGGAACGCGTCGCACGGCTCTGCCCCCCGGGGACGGCGTCGCGGCAAAGGTCCGGACCAATATGGGCCCCGTGGGCGTGGGCTGACAAGAGGGCCGAACCGGTGGCGGCCCAAGCCCCACGCCTTTTGGCTGCTCATCAGACGAACGCGTCAACGTGCTGCTCCATCCGGACCCAAAGGAGTGTCGCACTCGCCGATTGATGCGGTTTTGGGCATGGTGTCCGGAATGTTCCCGAGGAGAGGGTCCCTCAGAGTGCGTGTCCAGACGCTGACGCTGGCCGCGGCCGGTGCCGCCCTGCTCGCCCCCACGACGCCGCCCGCGGTGGCCGTCCCGACCCGGGAGAGACCACCGGCCGCGCACGGCGAGGGCGCCGTGACCGCCGCCGACCTGCTGGGCCGGGTGCGCTCCTGCGACCGGGTCTCCCGGGGCGGATACCGCACCGACGACGCCTCGTCCGCGAAGGTGTCCGTGTGCGGCACCCGCGGAGCGGTGTTCTGGAAGGCCGATCTCGACATCGACTGCGACGGACGGCCCACCGCCCGCTGCAACCGCCGCACCGATCCGCTGTTCTCGGCCGCCACCGCCTACCAGCAGTCCGACGGCCGCCATCTCAATGCCGCGTCCCTGCCCTACATCGTGCTGCCGATCCCGAGCCGCATCTGGGACCACCGCGACTACGGCATCCGGGGCGGCTCCGTGGCGGCCGTGATCTACCGGGACCGGGTCCAGTACGCGGTCGTCGGCGACGCGGGCCCGCGCGACATGATCGGCGAGGCCTCGTACGCCACCGCCCGCGGCCTGGGCATCCTCCCCGACCCGATCCGCGGCGGCGCCGCCTCCGGCGTCACGTACATCGTCTTCAAGGACTCCCGCATCACCCCGATCGAGAGCCACCGGGCCGCGGTGGAGGCCGGCGAGCGGCTGGCCCGCCGCTTCGTCGCGCCCCACTGAGCGCGGCCCCGCCGCGCCCTGGAGCAGGGTTCCGTCCGCCGGCGGTTACCAGGGTGATCGTCCCGTGGCCCGCCGCCGGACCCGGATCTCACTCCTTCCGGTAGCTGTACGCCTCGGCCGCCGCCGCCTCGACCGCGTCCAGGTCGGCGCCCGTGGCCGCCGTGACCACCGCGGCGACCGCGCCCTCGACGAACGGGGCGTCCACCAGGCGCGCGCCGTCCGGGAGTTCGTCGCCCTCGGCGAGCAGCGCCTTCACGGTGAGCACCGCGCTGCCGAGGTCCATGAGTACGGCGACACCCGCGCCCCGGTCCACCGCGGCGGCCGCGGCCGAGATCAGCTCGGCGCTGGTGCCGAGCCCGCCGCCCTCGGTGCCGCCCGCCGGGGCGACCGGCACCGCCGTGGCCCCGCCCGCCAGACCCTTCGCCAGCTCGGCGACGGAGGCCGCGACCTCCGCGCTGTGCGACACCAGCACGATCCCCACCAGCTTCTCGTCACTCACCGCGGGCCTCCTCACCGGCCGCTTCCTCGAGCCCGGCGATCAGCAGGGCCGAGGACGTGGCGCCCGGGTCCTGGTGGCCGATGCTGCGCTCGCCGAGGTAACTGGCCCGGCCCTTGCGGGCCTGCAGCGGGGTGGTGGCCACCGCGCCCTCCTCGGCGGCCGCGCGCGCCGCGGCGAACCCGTCGCCGAGCGCGTCCACCGCCGGGACCAGCGCGTCGATCATGGTCTTGTCGCCGGGGGTCGCCTTGCCGAGCGCCATCACCCCGTCCACGCCCGCCCGGAGCGCCTCGGCCAGCTGCTCCTCGCTCACCTCGGCCGCGTCCCCGAGCGCCTTGCCGGTCCGGCGCAGCAGAGTGCCGTAGAGCGGTCCCGACGCCCCGCCGACCGTCGAGATCAGCAGCCGCCCGGCCAGGGTCAGCACGGCGCCGGGAGTGTCCGGCGTCTCCTTCTCCAGAGCGGTCATGACCGCGGTGAACCCTCGGTGCATGTTGCTGCCGTGGTCGGCGTCGCCGATGGCCGAGTCGAGGGCGGTGAGCCGGTCCGCCTCCCGGTCGACCGACGCGGCGGTCACGGTCATCCAACGGCGGAAGAAATCGGCGTCGAGCACTGGATCTCCTTGCATGGTAGGGGGGTTGGCCGCTTTGTCCGCCTCGTCACATCCCCCAGCGCAGCCCGGGGGTCTTCACCGGCGCGTCCCACAGCCGCAGCAGTTCCTCGTCGACCTGGCACAGGGTGACCGAGGCGCCCGCCATGTCGAGGGAGGTGACGTAGTTGCCGACGAGGGTGCGGGCCACGGTCACGCCCCGTTCGGTCAGCACCCGCTGCACCTCGGCGTTGAAGCCGTACAGCTCCAGCAGCGGAGTGGCGCCCATGCCGTTGACCAGGACCAGCACGGGGTTGTGCGGGGGCATGTCCTCCAGGATGGCGTGCACCGCGAAGTCGGCGATCTCCCCGGAGGTCATCATCGCCCGTCGCTCCCGGCCCGGCTCGCCGTGGATGCCGATGCCCAACTCCAGTTCGCCGTCCGGCAGATCGAAGGTGGGGCTGCCCTTGGAAGGGGTCGTACAGGCGCTGAGCGCCACTCCGAAGCTGCGCGCGTTCTCGTTCACCTGGCGCCCGATGGCCTCCACCCGCTCCAGGGGCTGCCCCTCGGCCGCGGCCGCGCCCGCGATCTTCTCCACGAACAGGGTGGCGCCGGTGCCGCGCCGCCCGGCCGTGTACAGGCTGTCCGTCACCGCCACGTCATCGTTGACCAGCACCTTCGCGACCTGGATGCCCTCGTCCTCGGCGAGCTCCGCGGCCATGTCGAAGTTGAGCACGTCACCGGTGTAGTTCTTCACGATGAACAGCACGCCGGCCCCGCTGTCGACGGCCGCCGCGGCGCGCGCCATCTGGTCGGGCACCGGCGAGGTGAACACCTCTCCCGGGCAGGCCGCCGAGAGCATGCCCGGACCGACGAAGCCGCCGTGCAGCGGCTCGTGCCCCGACCCGCCACCCGAGACGAGTGCGACCTGGCCGGCCACGGGGGCGTCCCGGCGCACGACCACCCGGTTCTCCACGTCCACGGTCAGCTCCGGATGAGCGGCAGCCATACCCCGCAGCGCATCCGCCACGACGGTCTCGGGGACGTTGATCAGCATCCTCATGGGTGCCTCCTGGCAAGCCTGGCGGGGGGCTGTCGGCCCGGTACCCGCTGGTCGTTTAGGGCGATGTGAGAGGGCTGGAGACCTTGCTACTGGAAGTATCGGCCCTTCTGCGCGGAAGGTCACGTGCGCGCACTCGCGTGCGGCGGCGCCCCTCCCGGTGGCGGCGGGGCCCGCCGCGGCGGGCGCTTCGGGACGGCCGCACGGGGAACTCGGCCTTGCGCAAGAGCCCGGAATAGGGGGCACGCCGGCCGGCGGCCGGTGCGAGGAGGTGCCGTTTCCGTGGACGACTGGGAGACCCCCGAGGACGTACGTCTCTCGCCGCGCGAGCGGCTCGCACTGCTGCAGATCGAGGCGAACCTCCGGCAGGACCGCCGGTTCGCCCACCGCATGCAGGCCGGCGCCCACCGGAGCACCCGGAGCCGGCAGGGCGTGTGGCTCCCGCTCTCCGTCCTGCTGCTGCTCACGGCGTCCGCGTTCGCGGCCGTCACGGGGGTGCGCACCTCCGCACCCGCTCCGCTGTGGTGCTTCGCCCTGCTGGGGCCGCTCACCCTGCTCCAGTCCTTCCGGCTGCTGTGCCGCGTCACCCGCCGGGCGCGGCCCGGCCGGCGGCTCACCCGGTGGCTCTGAGCATCCGCGGAGGGCCCGGGGCCCGTTACCGGGATCCACCGGAACGGCGCGGCTCCCGGAGCCCGCCGCACGGCAGACCTTGCGGCGCCGCCGCACGGCAGACCTCCCGGTGCCCGCGCTGCCCCTGGGGGACGGCGGGCACCGGGAGGTCCCGACCTGGTCGGCTGCCGTGCGGTTCTTCAGCTCTCCTTGCCCCGCCCCGACATCGCGTCCCGCAGCCGGTCCACCATGCCGGCGCCGGGCGCCAGCAGCTTGTTGGCCGGGGGCTTGTCCGGGGCCATCGGGTGCGGGCGGGTCGGCGCGGTCTTCTTCGCCTTGCGCACCTTCTCGCCGAGCTCGTCCAGCGCCTCCGGTGTACAGGCAGCCTGAAGCCGCGGGAAGAGGTTCTGCTCCTCGTCGGCCAGATGCGAGCGGATCTCGCTCATCAGCCGGGTCATGAGCGGGTCGAACCGCGCGTCGTCCGCGTCGAGGCCCTCCAGGTCCTTCATGATCTGCTCGGCCTGGGCGTGGTCCTCGAGCTCCTTGTCGGCGAGGGCGTCCCCGCCCTCGATGTGCTTGCGCACCGCCGGGTAGAGATAGGCCTCCTCGGCCACCGAGTGACGGACCAGTTCGATGGTGGCCTGGTCGGCCAGTGTCTTTCGTTCCCCGGAACCGGGGGGCAACGCCTCGATCCGGCCGAAGATCTCCTCGACCTCCCGGTGATCGGTCGTCAGTTCCTGGATGACGTTCCCGCCGTGACCCATGTCGCTACCTCCTCGGATACGCGGGGGAACCGTGCGCGGCCCGCCGCTCGTCGCCGCGCCGAGTGCCCCGCCCCGGACCCGCTACACGGCCGGCTCCCGCCGCTCAGCCCTTCGAGTGGCGCCGTGCCGCCGTCCGGCCCGCCCCGGACAGCGCCCAGGCCCACCAGTGGTCCAGGATGCGCGCGGACAGCGCACCCGCCTCGATCACCGCCGGCCACCCCAGCGCCTGTGCCTGGGCGCTCACCTTCTCGCCGCCCGCCACCGGGTCCACGGCGATCGCCGGGGTGCCGGTGCGCAGGGCGAGCACCAGGCCGTGCAGCCGGGTGGTGACCACCAGGTCGAGCCGGGAGACAGGGCCAGGAACTGCTCGGCCGTGGCGCACAGCCGCCAGTCGTCCCCGGCCAGCCGGGTGTCGGCCGGCAACCGCACGCAGTCCTTGGCGGCGAGCCGGCCGGTGAGACGCTCGTTCACACGCTCGTGCCTGCGGCGCCCGCCGTACTCGCCCTGGCCGTGTCTGAGCACCAGCCCGGCCACCGGCGGCAGCGGGCCCACCGGAGCCGTGGCGGCCAGGTCACGCCGGGCGGGCGCCGGGGTGCCGTGCCGGGGCACGATCTCGGGGAACCGGTGACCGCCGGATCCGCCGGGTCGATCGCGCTGACGTCGGCCGCCAGCCGTCGGCAGTGTGCGAACCCACGACGCAGGGCGACGACTTGCGGGCCGTGTACCGGGCCGCAGACGAAGAGGAGCGTGTCGTACGCGCGCGGGTCCGCCGTCTCCAGGGACAGCGCGCCGGCTGGAAGCCGGGGCTCCTCCACGCGGTATCGTGCCGGACGCCGGCCCGGTCCAGCGCCGCCGACGCCAGGACGTCACCGGCCGTCGCCTCGCCGTCCAGGGAACTGAACCAGCCGGTGACAAGCAGCCGCCGGGGCGGATGCCCGGGCCGCCGCAGCAGGCGCAGCAGGGCGTCGGGGCCCTCGTCGTCCATGGGCGTCTCCCCGGGCGGGCGATCATCCTGAGTCGCGAGTGCCCGTCATTCCGGACATCATGGATTTAAGGTGTGAAGCCAACTGGTACGGGAACACCGATGCCAGTGCCGTCCAGCCAGCGGCGGCCGACGAGGGCGGTCCTCCGGATCAGCGGGGACCGGGCCCCTTCCGTCTTCCATCACAGTCCCGCTCGACGAGCCGGCGACGAGGCCGGCCGGGCCGCACACACACGCGCCGAACGCCTGCTTCCACGCGGCGTTCCGGGCGCCCCGGCGAGCCGGCGACGCGGATGACGTGGACTAAGGACGAGCCCATGACTGGTGAGACCCTCGCGGTGCCCTGGCGCCGTGCCGTCGTGACCGGCGGCGCCGGCTTCCTCGGTTCCCATCTGTGCGAACGGCTGCTGGATTCGGGAGCCGAAGTCGACTGCGCCGACAACCTGGTCTGCGGCCGGCGGGCGAACGTCGCCCACCTGGAGGGCCGGCCCGGGTTCCGCTACGTGCGCTGCGACGTCAGCGCCCCCGACTGCCCCCGGCTGCTGCCGGGTCCGTACGACCTGGTCCTGCACTTCGCCTGTCCGGCGTCGCCCGCCGACTACCTCCGGCTGCCGCTGGAGACCCTGGACGCGGGCAGCCTCGGCACCCGCAACGCCCTGACGATCGCCGAGCGTGACGGCGCCCGCTTCCTGCTCGCCTCCACGTCCGAGGTGTACGGTGACCCGCTCGTGCATCCCCAGCACGAGGGCTACTGGGGCAACGTCAACCCGGTCGGCCCGCGCAGCGTGTACGACGAGTCCAAACGGTTCGCCGAGGCGCTCGTCACCGCGCACGCCGGCACCGTCGGCGCCGACGCCGGGATCGTCCGGCTGTTCAACACGTACGGACCGCGCATGCGCGCACACGACGGACGCGCCGTGCCCACCTTCATCAGCCAGGCCCTGGCCGGCGAACCGCTCACGGTGACCGGCGACGGCAGCCAGACCCGCTCGCTGTGCTACGTCGACGACACCGTCGACGGGGTGCTGCGGGTGGCGGCCAGCCGGTCGGTGCGGCCCGTCAACATCGGCGGCGCCGACGAGATCACCATGGGCGACCTCGCCCGCCGCGTGGTGGCGCTGACCGGCTCCCGCTCGCCGATCGCGTTCGTCGACCGGCCCGTCGACGACCCCGGCCGGCGCCGCCCCGACACCGCGCTCGCCCGCGAGCTGCTCGGCTGGGCCCCGCAGGTGCCCTGGGAGGAGGGCCTGAAGCAGACGATCGCCTACTTCACCGCCCTGTCCCCGGAGGAGCGCACCCTGCCTCCGCGGGAGCCCGTCCGGTCCCCGGACGGACGGACACCATCTCCGGACGAGGAGCCGGCCGCACGGACCTGACCACTCGACCGCCCCGCCCGCCGCCCAGGAGACAGCGCATGCACGTCCTTGGTATCAACGCACTCTTCCACGACCCCGCCGCCGCCCTCATGACGGACGGCAAGGTCGTGGCGGCGGCGGAGGAGGAACGGTTCTCCCGTCGCAAGCACGGCAAGCGGCCCGTCCCCTTCTCCGCCTGGGAACTGCCCGAACTCTCGGCCCGCTGGTGCCTCGAACAGGCCGGCCTGACCCCGTCCGACCTGGACGCCGTCGCCTACTCCTACGACCCCTCGCTGGCCCGCCCGGCCGAGCGGATGGGCCTGCACGACCCCTGGGACCACCTGCGCCAGGAGTACGCGCGCCGGGCTCCCTCTTTCCTCGCCGAGGCACTGCCGGGTCTGGACCCGGCCAAGGTCCGCTTCGTCCCGCACCACATCGCGCACGCGGCCTCCGCCGGACCCCTTTCGCCCTACCCGGACTGCGCCGTCCTCGTCCTGGACGGCCGCGGCGAGTGCGGCTCCCACCTGGCCGGCCGGTACACCAACCGCGAGCTGACCGTCCTCGGCACCCAGGAACTGCCAGACTCCCTGGGCCTGTTCTACGAGGACCTCACCCATCACCTCGGATTCCTGCGCAGCAGCGACGAGTTCAAGGTGATGGCACTGGCCTCCTACGGCACCCCGCGCTTCGCCGGCCGGCTGCGCGAGTACGTCGGGGCCGACGACCGGGGCGGCTTCCGGGCCCGCCCGGTGCCCTGGGCCTTGCTCGTCCCGCCGCGCGAGGCGGGTGGAGCCTGGAGCCAGGACCACGCCGACCTCGCGGCCAGCGCACAGCTCTGCCTGGAGGAGACCGTGCTCGCCCTGGCCCGCCGGCTGCGCGAGCGCACCGGCGAGGACGCCCTCGCCATGGCCGGCGGCGTCGCTCTCAACTGCGTCGCCAACACCCGGATCTGGCGGGAGAGCGGCTTCCGCCACGTGTGGGTGCAGCCCGCCGCCGGGGACGCCGGCACTGCCCTCGGCGCGGCCGCCCACGTGGCCGGCGAGAAGGACACCGTGGAGCCGATGCCGACCGCCGCCCTCGGCCGCGGCTGGAGCGACACCGAACTACGCGACTGGCTCGAGCGGGCGGCGGTGCCCTACGAGGAGCCCGCCGACATCGCCGAGACGACCGCCGGGACGCTCGCCGCCGACGGCATCGTCGCCTGGTTCCAGGGCCGCAGCGAGTACGGGCCGCGCGCCCTCGGCCACCGCTCACTGCTCGCGCACCCCGGGCACGCCGCCAACCTGGAACGGCTCAACGCCGTCAAGGGACGCGAGGAGTTCCGGCCGGTCGCGCCCATCGTCCTCGCCGAGCGCGCGGCGGAACTGTTCGACGGCCCGCTGCCCAGCCCGCACATGCTCTTCGTGCACGACGTTGCGGAAGCCTGGAAGGACCGCGTCCCGGCCGTGGTGCACGTCGACGGCACCGCCCGCATCCAGACCGTGGACCGCGCGCTGGAGCCGCTGATGGCCCGCGTGATCGACGGGTTCGAGCGGCGCACCGGCCTGCCCGTCGTGGTCAACACCAGCCTCAACACCGCCGGCCGGCCCATGGTGGACGACCCCCGGGACGCCCTGGAGTGCTTCGGCTCCGCCCCCGTCGACCTGCTGGTCCTCGGCCCGTTCGCCGTCCGCCGCGGAAAGGCCTTCGCATGAGCGCCGCTCCCGCCTACACCGTCGTCGTACCGACGATCGGCCGTCCCTGCCTCGCCGAGTGCCTGCGCGCGCTGGCCGCGGCCCAGGGCCACCCGCCGCACGAGGTGATCGTCGTCGACGACCGGCCCGCCACCGACCCCGACACCGGCCTGCCGCTGGAGGCCGCGGGCCAGCTCCTCGACCGGGTGAGGGCCCTGCACACCGGCGGAAAGGGCCCGGCCGCCGCCCGCAACGCCGGGTGGCGGACCGTCCGTACGCCCTGGACCGTCTTCCTCGACGACGACGTCCAGGTGCTGCCGGACTGGTCCCGCAGACTCGCCGACGACCTGAGGGCGGCAGGCGAGCACGTCGGCGGCATCCAGGGACGGCTGCGTGTCCCCCTGCCCCTGCACCGCCGGCCCACCGACTGGGAGCGCACCACCAAGGGCCTGGAGAACGCCGCCTGGGCCACCGCCGACATGGCGTACCGCACCGCCGCGCTCATCCAGGTCGGCGGCTTCGACGAGCGCTTCCCGCGGGCCTTCCGGGAGGACGCCGACCTCGCCCTGCGCATGGAGCGGGCCGGCTGGACCCTGCACCGCGGCACCCGCCTCACCCGGCACCCGGTCCGCCCGTCCCAGTGGTGGGCCTCGCTGCCCGCGCAGCGCGGCAACGCCGACGACGCCCTGATGAGCCGGCTGCACGGCCGAGACTGGTGGGCCCGCGCCCAGGCCCCCCGGGGACGGCTGCCGGGGCATGTCGCGGTGACCGGCGCCGCGCTCGCCTCCGCCGTCTGCGCGCTCACCGGCCGCCGCCGTACCGCCGCGCTCTGCGCGGCGCTGTGGACGCTCGGCACGGCCGAGTTCGCCCTCGCCCGGATCCGGCCCGGCCCCCGCACCGCCCGCGAGATCGCCGGGATGCTGGGCACCAGCGTGCTCATACCGCCGCTCGCGGTACGGCACTGGCTGCGCGGAGCCGTCCGTCACCGGGGTGCCGTACCTCTGGGAGGCGCCGCGTGAGCACGGACCGGCCGCCCCTCCGCGCCGTCCTGTTCGACCGCGACGGCACCCTGCTCGCGGACGTCCCGTACAACGGCGACCCCGACCGCGTCCGCCCGCTGCCCGGTGCCGTCGAGGCCGTGGCACTGGCCCGCCGTGCGGGGCTCGCCACCGCCGTGGTCAGCAACCAGTCGGGCATCGGCCGCGGACTGCTCACCCCCGGCCAGGTCCACGCCGTCAACGAGCGGGCGGACAGGCTCCTCGGCGGTGTCGGGACCTGGGTCTTCTGCCCGCACACCCCGGACGACGGCTGCGCCTGCCGCAAGCCCCGCCCGGGTCTCGTCCTCATGGCCGCCGCCCGCCTGGGTGTCCGCCCCGACCGGTGCCTGGTGATCGGCGACATCGCCGCGGACCTGCTGGCCGCCCGGGCGGCGGGCGCCCGGGGCGTCCTCGTCCCCAACGCGGCCACCGCGCCCGCCGAGGTGCGGCGCTTCGCCGCCCAGAGCGCCCCCGACGTCCTCACAGCGGTGCGCACGGCACTGGGCACCCGGGCACGCGAACAGGGTGTCCACGGCGGGAGGCGGTCCCCGTGAAGGCGCTCGTCGTCCGGCTCGACAGCTTCGGTGACGTGCTGCTCGCCGGACCCGCCGTCCGTGCCGTCGCCGCGCACCGCTCGCACGTCGCCATGCTGTGCGGCCCGCGCGGCGCCGAGGCCGCCCGGCTGCTGCCCGGCGTCGACGAGGTGCTGGTGTGGGAGGCGCCCTGGGAGGGCTTCGACCCGCCTCCGGTCGACGCCGCCGACGTGCACGCGCTGGCCGGGCGGCTGCGCGCCGCCGCCTTCGACTCCGCCCTGATCCTCACCTCCTTCCACCAGAGCCCCCTGCCGGCCGCGCTCGTGCTGCGCCTCGCGGGGATCGGGCACATCGGCGCCGACAGCGTCGACCACGCCGGCCGGCTGCTGGACGTCCGCCACCGGCGGCTGCCGGGCCGGCACGAGATCGAGGCGGCCCTGGACACCGCCGCCGCGATGGGCTTCCCGCTCCCGCCCGGCGACGACGGCCGCCCGCGGGTGCTGCCGCCGCCCGACACCGCCGCCCTGACCGGTCACGGCCCCTACGTGGTGCTGCACCCCGGCGCCACCGCCCCCGCCCGTGCCTGGAGCCCCCACCGGTGCGAGGAGGCGGTCGCGCTGCTGGCCGACGCCGGGCACCGCGTGGTCGTCACCGGCGGGCCGGACGAGACCGCGCTCACCCGCCGGGCGAGCGCGGACCTGGCCGTGGACCTCGGTGGCCGCACCACCCCACGCACCCTCGCCGGCGTGCTGCGCGCAGCCGACGTCGTGGTGAGCGCCAACACCGGCCCGGCCCACCTGGCGGCAGCGGTCGGCACCCCCGTCGTGTCGCTGTTCGCGCCCGTCGTCCCGGCCGGCCGCTGGGCGCCCTACGGCGTCCCCGTCATCCTTCTCGGCGACCAGTCGGCGCCGTGCGCGGACACCAGGGCCCTCGTCTGCCCGGTGCCCGGCCACCCCTGCCTGGACGAGGTCACCGGACAGGACGTGGTGCGCGCGGTGCACAAGCTCATCCAGGAGCGGCAGTCATGAACATCCTCGTCTGGCACGTGCACGGATCCTGGCTCACGGCCTTCGTGCGTGGCCCCCACACCTACCTGCTCCCGGTCACCGAGGACCGCGGACCCGACGGCCTGGGCCGCGCGGTGACATGGGACTGGCCCGCGACGGTGCTCGAACGGACCACCGGACAATTGCGCGACACCGACATCGACCTGATGGTGCTGCAGCGTCCGCACGAGCTCGGCCTCGCCCGGCGCTGGACCGGCCGTGTGCCGGGCGTGGACGTGCCCGCCGTGTACGTCGAGCACAACAGCCCGGACGTGTCCCCGGAACGGCAACTCCATCCGCTCGCCGGGCAGACGGAGATCCCCGTCGTCCATGTCACCCACTTCAACCGGCTGATGTGGGACAGCGGCAGGGCACCGGCCGAGGTCGTGGAGCACGGCATCGTCGACCCCGGCCACCGCTGGACCGGCACCGAGCGCCGCGCCGCCGTCGTGGTCAACGAGCCGGTGCGCAGGGGCCGCACCACCGGAACGGATTTGCTGCCCCGGTTCGCCCGCTCGGCGCCCCTGGACGTCTTCGGGATGCGCACCGAGGGCCTCGCCGGACACCTCGGCCTGTCCGCCGAGCGCTGCCGCGCCCGGGACCTGCCCCAGCACGAACTGCACCGCGCGATGGCCCGCTGCCGGCTGTACCTGCACCCGGTGCGCTGGACCTCGCTCGGCCTGTCCCTGCTGGAGGCGATGTTCCTGGGCATGCCGGTGGTGGCCCTGGACACCACCGAGGTCCGCGAGGCGGTCCCCCCGGGCGCAGGCGTGGTCTCCAACCGGCTCGACGTCCTCGAGGACGCCGTACGGACGTTCCTCGCCGAACCGGACCACGCCCGCCGCACGGGGCAGGCGGCCCGCGCCGCGGCCCTGGCCCGCTACGGAGAGCGACGCTTCCTCGACGACTGGGAGCGCCTGATCAAGGAGGTCACCCGATGAGCCGCATTCTGCCCCCGGCCGGGCGCGTCGCCATGGTCTCCGAGCACGCCAGCCCGTTGGCCGCGCTCGGCGGACCGGACGCCGGCGGCCAGAACGTGTACGTGGCGCAGGTGGCCCGGCAACTGGCCCGCAAGGGGTACCGGGTCACGGTGTACACCCGGCGGGACTCCACCGGCCTGCCGGACCGGATGACCCTCATCGACGGGGTCCAGGTGGTGCATGTGCCCGCCGGGCCGCCCGCACCCGTACCCAAGGACGAACTGCTGCCCCATATGGCCGCGTTCGGCGCATTCCTGGCCCGGCAGTGGGCCGCCGACCCACCCGACGTGGTGCACGCCCACTTCTGGATGTCGGGCCTCGCCGCCCTGACCGGAACCCGGGGCCTGGGTATCCCGGTCGTGCAGACCTACCACGCCCTCGGCACCGTCAAGAAGCGCTACCAGGGCGCCGACGACACCAGCCCGCCCGAGCGCGTCGCGATCGAGGAGGCCGTCGGCCACGAGTGCGCGCGGATCATCGCCACCTGCTCCGACGAGGTGGCCGAACTGCGGTCCATGGGCCTGCCGGAGGACCGCGTCACGGTCGTCCCCTGCGGGGTCGACCCCGACCAGTTCGCGCCGTCCGGCCGCCCCGGGATGCTGCCCGGCGTCCGCAGGCGGCTGCTCGCCGTCGGTCGGCTCGTGCCCCGCAAGGGCTTCGACCGCACCATCCGCGCCCTCGCCGGGATACCCGACGCCGAACTCCTCGTCGCCGGCGGCCCCGAGGCGGAGCTGCTGGGCACCGAGCCGGAGGCCCGGCGGCTGCACGCCATCGCCGGCGAGTACGGCGTCACCGACCGGGTGACCCTGCTCGGCGGGGTCGGCCGGACCCGGATGCCGCGCCTGATGGCGGGCGCCGACCTCGTGCTGTCCCTGCCTCGCTACGAGCCCTTCGGCATCGTCCCGCTCGAGGCCATGGCCTGCGCCACCCCGGTCGTCGCCACCGCCGTGGGCGGCCAGCTCGACACGGTCGTGGACGGCACCACTGGCGTCCACGTCCCGGCCGACGACGACCACCACCACCTCGGCGAAGTCGTCCGCGAACTCCTCGACGACCCCGACCGGCTCGCCCGCCTCGGCGCCGCCGGCCGCGAACGGGTGCTGGCCCACTACACCTGGGACCGCGTGGCCGACGGCGTGGCCGGGGTGTACGACGCCGTGTCCTCGACGCCCTCGCTCTCGGAAGTCGTCCGATGAAGGGAGCCGCCCGATGAAGACCGTCACCGACACCGCGCACTGCGACGACCTGATGAGAGCCCTGGAGACGTTCCGCGACCAGGGCGCCCTCATCGAACGCTGGGGCGCCGAACTCGCTCGGCGGCTGGGCTCAGGAGGCCGGCTGCTGGTCGCCGGCAACGGCGGCAGCGCCGCCCAGGCGCAGCACCTCACCGCCGAACTCGTGGGCCGCTACCGGGACGACCGGGCGCCGTTCTCCGCGCTCGCCCTGCACGCCGACACCTCCTCCACCACCGCGATCGCCAACGACTACGGCGTCCAGGAGGTGTTCGCCCGCCAGACCGCCGCACACGGCCGCCCCGGCGACGTGCTGATGCTGCTGTCCACCAGCGGTGCCAGCGCCAACCTGCTGGCCGCGGCCGACCGCGCCCACCGGCTCGGCATGACCGTCTGGGCGCTGACCGGCCGGGCCCCCAACCCCCTGCACCTGGCCGCCGACGACGCGCTGTGCGTTTACGCGCCGGTGGCCGCCACCGTGCAGGAACTGCACCTGGTCGCCGTGCACATGCTCTGCGAGTCGTTCGACCGGGCCGTCGAACGGGGCGAGGCGGGCGGAGGCACGGCGGACGGTCGAGGTGACGGCCGGCCCGGTGTCGACGGCCGATCGGACAGCCAAGCGCGGGGCCGGATGGACGGCGCCCGGCCGGACGGCCACGGCCGCACCGCGGGCACCCGGGCGCGGCGCGGGGAAGGAGACGCATGAACACCCCCCGTACCCCCCTGGTCGTCGTCGGGGACGCGCTGCTCGACCACGACCTGTGCGGCCGGGCCGAGCGGCTGGCCCCCGACGCGCCCGTGCCGGTGGTGCACGGCACCCGGCGCAGCTCCCGTCCGGGCGGCGCCGCCCTCGCCGCCTGCCTGGCCGCCTCCGACGGCCGCCCGGTCACCCTCGTCACCGCCCTCGGCGACGACGCGACCAGCGGCATTTTGCGGGACCTGCTGGCCGGCCGCGTCGACCTGGTCGAGGTGCCGCTGGACGGCGAACTCGGCAGCAAGACCCGCGTACTCGCCGGAGACCGGCCACTGCTCCGCCTCGACGACGGCGAGGGACGCGCCCGCGAGGCGAGCCGGGCCGCCCTGGCCGCGGTCCGCGCGGCGGACGCCGTCCTGGTCGCCGACTACGGCCGGGGCACCGCCGACGTCCTCCGGGAGGCGCTGGCCGCCGCCGCCGCGCGGGCGCCCGTGGTGTGGGACCCGCATGTGCGGGGCGGCCCGCCGGTCCCCGGCGTACGGCTGGCCACCCCCTCCGCGCAGGAGGCCCGCCTCCTCGCCCGGCGGCCGGCCGGGGACCCGGGCACCGCGCCCGGCGACGGAGGTGTACTGCGCACGGCCGCCCAGGACGCCGGCGCGCTCGCCCGGGCCTGGCGCGCGCACGCCGTCGCGGTCACCCTGGGCGAACGCGGCGCGCTGCTCTCGTACGGCGAGACCCCCCTGCTGGTGCCGGCCCCGGTTACCGCGGCGGGCGACCCCTGCGGGGCCGGGGACCGGTTCGCGGCGGCCGCCGCCGGGCTGCTCGCCGACGGCGCCTTCACCGAGGCGGCCGTCCAGGGTGCCGTGCACGCCGCCACCCGGTACGTCGCCGAGGGCGGCGCCCGCGCCGTCGCCGTGTCCGAGGCGCCCGACACCCCACCGGAGCGGCCGGCCGGCGAGGACTGCGCTGCCGCCGCCCGGCGCACCGCCGCCCGGGTACGGGCCGCGGGCGGCACCGTGGTCGCCGCGGGCGGCTGCTTCGACCTGCTGCACGCCGGCCATGTCGCCCTGCTGCAGGCCGCGCGCCGGGCCGGCGACTGCCTGATCGTCTGTGTCAACTCCGACGACTCGGTGCGCAGGCGCAAGGGCGGCGGCCGGCCCCTGGTCCCGGCGGCCGACCGGGTACGCGTGCTCAGCGCGCTGGAGTGCGTCGACGCGGTCGCCGTCTTCGCCGAGGACACACCGGAACGCGTCCTCGGCGAACTGCGCCCCCACATCTGGGCCAAGGGCGGCGACTACGCCCGCACCCGGCTGCCCGAGCAGCCGCTCGTCGAGAGCTGGGGAGGCCAGGTCCTCCTGCTGCCCTACCTCGACGGCCGCTCCACCACCGGCCTCGCCCGCCGCGCGGCCCTGGCACCCGCCCGTACCGGAGGACCCGTCCAGTGACCCGCTTCCCACACCCGCCACCCTCGGGGCCGGTCCGGTGACATCCGACTCGCGTCCCCCGACCGTACTGGTGCTGCGTGCCCTGGGACTCGGCGACCTGCTCGCCGGGGTGCCCGCGCTGCGCGCGGTCCGACGGGGCTTCCCGGGGCACCGGGTGGTCCTCGCCCTGCCGCCCGCGCTGACCGGCATCGCCCTGTCCACCGGGGCGGTCGACGAAGTCCTCCCGGCCGAGGCGCCGGGCCGGGCCGTGCCGTCCCTCGCGTACTGGCCGGGGCCGCCGCCGGACGTGGCGATCGACCTGCACGGCAACGGTCCCGAGAGCCGCGAGGCGCTGGCCGCCCTGAACCCGCGCCGGCTGCTCGCCCACGCCCTGCCGGACGGTCCGCCCTGGCAGCCGCACGTCCACGAACGGGACCGCTGGTGCGCCTTCCTGCGCGCCCACGGCATTCCGGCCGACCCCCTCGATCTGCGCCTGCCGGCCCCGTCCACGCCGTCACCGGCGCCCGGTGCGGTCGTGGTGCACCCCGGGGCCGCGTCGGGCTCGCGCCGCTGGCCGGGGGAGCGGTTCGCCGCCGTCGTACGGTGTCTGCGCGCGGCCGGACACCGGGTGGTGCTGACCGGCGGCCCCGGGGAGGACGCCCTCGTTCGGTCCGTCGCCGAGCGCGGCGGCCGGCCTGCGTCGGACGTGTTCAGCGGGGGCGTGCCCCTGGACGAGCTGTCGGCGCTGGTGGCCGGGGCGTCGCTGGTGCTCAGCGGTGACACCGGCATCGCCCACCTCGCGGTGGCCCACGGCACCCGGTCGGTCACCCTGTTCGGCCCCGTCTCCCCGAGACTGTGGGGACCACCGCCCGGCCACCGCCACCTGGCCCTGTGGAAGCCCGGCCCGCCCGGGGACCCGCACGGCCGCAACCCGGACGCCCGGCTGCTGCGCGTCCACACCAGCGAGGTCGCCGCTGCCTGCCTGCTGCAGCTCCGGGGCCGGCAGGTCCGCGCCGGAGCGTCCGGGACCCCCGGATGGGGGGTGGCGGCGCGTGTCCACTGACCGGTCCCCAGGACCCACCCGCCGGCCCGCCGCCGGACCGGACCGGAGGATCACGGTCGCCGTCATCACCCGCGACCGGCCCGGCAGTCTGCTGCGCACCCTCGACGCCCTGGCCGCGCTGCCCGAACGGCCGCCCGTGATCGTCGTCGACAACTCCCGCCACGACACCACCCGGGAGGCGGTGCACGGTCACCCGGCGGTCACCCGTCTGCTGCGGCCCGCCACCAACACCGGCGCCGTCGGCCGCAACCTGGCCGTCCGGCAAGCCAGCACCCCCTATGTCGCCTTCAGCGACGACGACTCCTGGTGGACCCCGGGCTCCCTGCGCCACGCGGCCGACCTGCTCGACGGGCACCCACGGCTCGGGCTGCTCGCAGCCCGCACCCTGGTCGGTGAGCGGGGCACCGAGGACCCGCTGAACGCCGTGCTCGCCGCCTCACCCCTGCCCAGCGAACCGGACCTGCCCGGCCGCCCGGTGCTCGGCTTCCTCGGCTGCGCCTGCGTCGTGCGCCGGGAGGCGTTCCTGGGCGCCGGCGGCTACCACCCGCTGCTCTTCTTCGGCGGGGAGGAGACGCTCCTCGCCTACGACCTCGCGGCCCGCGGCTGGGGCCTGGCCTACGAGCCCTCCCTGTGCGCCCGCCACCACCCCCAGACCGACGGCCGCGCCGGTCGCTCCAGCCTGGTCAGGCGCAACCATGTGCTCACCACCTGCCTGCGCCGGCCCTGGCCCCTCGCCCTGCGCGCCGGTGCCGACCTCACCCTGGCCGCAGTCACCGCCCGGCCCGGCGCCCGCCGCGCACTGCGCGAGACCCTCGTACGGCTGCCCGCCGCCGTCGCCGGGCGCCGGCCGCTGCCCCCGCACGTCGAACACGCCGCACGCCTGCTCGACCGGCAGCCCGCCGGAGGCGCCCGATGAGCCGGACACACCCGCAGGGGCACCCGGACGGCCGTACGACCGTGGTCCTGATCACCCACGACCGCCGCGACGAACTCCTGCGCACCCTCACCCGCCTCAGGCGGCTCCCCGAGCGGCCCGGGTGATCGTCACCGACAACGCCTCGGCAGACGGCACCGCCGAAGCCGTCGCCCGGCACTTCCCGGAGATGACCCTGCTGTGCCCCGGCCGCAACCTCGGGGCCGTCGGCCGCAACCTGGCGGTACGCCACGTCCGCACGCCTATGTCGCCTTCTGCGACGACGACTCCTGGTGGGAGCCGGGCAGCCTGCGCCGGGCCGTCGGCTGGAGGCCCGGGGACGGGGCGCCGGGCAGCACGGGAGCCCGCGACCCGGCCCCTCGGCGACACGCCCGGAGACACGTCGTTGCTTCGGGCACCGGGGGGCGGCACAGTGGTCCCCTCCCCGGTCAAGAAGCGGCTGGCCGAGCCCTCCCTCCCAGGAAGTGCCCCGCCCATGGAAAAAGGCCTGCTTCCCGCTGCCCCGCTGCTGCTCCGAGCCGTACGGGAGAGCCGCTCCGAGTCCTGCCGCGTCACTCTTCTCAAGGCGCGTGGCACGGTCGACGCGTCCAACGCCGCGGAGTTCTCCGAGGCCCTGGCGGAGCATCTGCGCCAGTCCGACCGGGCCGGCGAGCACCTCGTACTGGACATGACCGAGGTGTACCTGGCCAGTGCCGTCGCGGTGCGCTCGCTGGACCGGGCCACCGGCGGACTCGCCCTGACCGGCCGCTGCCTGCCGATCGTCCAGCCCCGGCCGCATGTGCGCGAGGCGCTGCGGCTCGCCGGTCTGCCGGGCGTCCGGGTGCACCCCACCACGGCGTCCGCCCTGGACTCCCTGCCGGCGGGCGAACCGGCGCGGCCCGGCGGCCTTCACTGACACGAATCGCCGACGGGGCCCCGCGCGGTGCGGTTGAGGGCCGGGCGGCGAGCGTGCAAGGTGGTGGTCCAAGGTCAGAAAGAGGCCTTTTGCGGATATTCGAGGCTTTGTGACGTCCTGGTGTGGTGATGCCGTGAAATCCTCCTCCGCCCGCCCGGGCGCACCGGCCCCTCTCGTCATCGAGTCGTCCGTGGTGGAGGGCCTGCCCGCCGAGGGCGCCCTGCTCCTGCGCATGTCCGGCAGTCTGAGCCCGGACGGCGCCGCGGTCTGGTCGGACGAGCTGCGCGGTCATCTGGAAGAGGCCGACCGCGCCGGACTGCGGCCGGTTCTCGACATGGCCCATGTCCAACTGGGCGGCGCCGCCGTCCTGCACGCGCTGAGCGAGACCACCCGGGTCCGCGCCGGCCGCCCCGATCTGATCATCATCCGGGCCCGCCCCGGTGTACGCGAGGCCGTGCATCTCGCCCGCCTCGACGGCGTGCTGCTGTACGCGACCCTCGACGAGGCGCTGCGGGAGCTGGCGCGGGCCACGGCCCCGGTGGAGGACCTGCCGGCCTGGCGCTCGCAGATGGCCGACCTGTGGCGTCCGTCTTACGAGGACCTGCACAAGGAGGTCCGGGCCCTGCGGGCCCGGGTGCGCACCGCCCCGGTGATCGGCATGGCGCAGGGCACGCTGATGGCCCGCTACGGCCTGCCCGACTCCGGCAGCGCCTTCCGGGTGCTGCGCGAGGCCTCGCAGCGGTTCAACGTGCCGCTGCGCGTCCTGGTGTCCGCCGTCGTGGTGGCCCGGCCCCCGGACGGCGAGGTCTGGTTCCCCGGCCGTCGCTCCCTGCCCGTGCCGCAGCTGCGGATCCTGGCCCGGGAAGGCCGGGACCCGCGCTGCCGGCGCCAGATGATCGACGCGGTGCTGCACGAAGCACTGGCCGTCGGCCGGGCCACCGCGGGGTACGTGCGGTTCGTGGACCCGGCGGTGAACGCACTGACGCTGGAGACGCACTACGGCTGTGACGAAAGGTTTCTGGACCACCTCGTCCGGGTCCTGGACGAGGGCATGGCCGACGCGATCGCCCGGATCAGGGGCCGCCGGGTGAGCGTGCCCGACGTGGCGGCGGAGCCGCTGCTGTCCGACGAGACGAGGCGCGCCCTGCTGGCCACGGACACCCGCGCCCTGCACAGCGTCCCCATCGTCTCCGCCGCCGGGTCCTGCACCGGGGTGATCACCCTGCACTGGCCCGAGACCGGTCACCTGCCGGCGGGCGCCCGGAGCGAGACCCTCGACGTGCTGGCCGCCGACACGGCGGCCTGGCTGAGCTGGTACCACCGCTCGGTGCTCCTGGACGCGCTGGAGCACCTGCACAGGCTCCTGACCCGCCGCGCGCCCTGAGGCCGAGGCGGCCCGGCGGCGCGGATCGCGGACCGCCGTCACGGGCCGCCGGGCCGCCTCGGCCGGAGTGGGCCGCGGCCACGATGTGCCTCACCCGTGGCCGCCGGTGTCACCTGATGCCTCCGGGACCGCTCACCGGCCGGACCGGAGTCCGTCGGTCCGGGACCTGTCGGGCCGGAATCCGGCGGATCGGGGACCCGTCGGGCCGGGACCCGTGGGCCGGCAACCGTTAGGCTCCGGAGCATGCGGATCTCCGTCTCCTCCGACATGGACGAACCCGTGGCCCGGTACCTCGTCGAGGAGCTGCGCCGGCGCGGCCACGAGGTGCGTGAGCACGGCGCGCTGCGTCCCGGCGCCGACCCGCAGTGGGCTGTCTGCTCCGAGGCCGCCGCCCGGGACGTCGCCGACGGCGCGGCCGATCAGGCGGTCGTGTGCTGCTGGACCGGCACCGGCGCCTCCATCGCGGCGAACAAGGTGCCGGGCGTCCGCGCGGCCCTGTGCACGGACGCCGGTACGGCGGAGGGGGCGCGGCGCTGGAACGACGCCAACGTCCTGGCGCTCGGACTGCGGCTCACCTCCGCGCCGGTGCTGCGGGAGATCCTCGACGCGTGGTTCGCGGCCGAACCCAGCCAGGACCCCGAGGACCTGCGCAACGTGGCCCGCGTCGGCCGCCTGGACGCCGCCGGGAACGGCGCCTGACGACGTGCGACGGCCCGGCGCGGGCCGGATGCGAGCAGCTCTCGTCGGGAATCGGGTGCCGGGTCGGGAATCGGGTGCCGGGCCGGGGTTCGGGGTCAGTGGGCGCCCAGCCCTCCACCGCCGAACGAGCCGCTCGATCCCTTGCTCCAGCGCGGGCGGTCCTGCGAGTCGCTGGGCCTGGAGTCGAGGTTGGTCAGCTCGTACGGTGTGAGCGGGCGACCGCCCTTGGGAGTGACGGGGACATCCTGGGATTCCCGGTTCTCCCGGATCTCGTGCACCGCGCCCTCCGGTGGCAGGTGCGGCTGCTCCTCGGGACGCGGTCGGGGAGGCTCGCGGTACTTCTCCCGGGAGTTCAACCAGAAGCCGCCGGCGAGCAGCGCCAGCACGGCGACGGCTATGACGAAGAACACGAGGCCCATCAGGCCGCTTGCCGCGGCCAGCTGCATCTGTGCGGTACTCATAGCTCAGGAATACCCCACCCAGAATGGGACGAACCGGACACCTTGCGTGGCCGTCCGTAGCGGTCGGCGACCTGTCTCCGGTTGCGCCGCCCTCCTTCGTGGCCTATGCGTTTGCCCGGCCGGGACCCGGCTACCCGCCGGGTGTGTCATCGCCTACGCAGCAGCAGCTCTACCGGTTCCTCGAGGACCGGTTCACGTGCGCCCAGGCATGCGCGGAGTGCGCCAGGGCCTGCGCGGTGCGCGCGAGCCTCCTGGACCCGGACGGCACGGAGCAGCAGGAGCGCGTACGCCGGCTGGGGATCATGTGCGCCGAAGTGTGCGACGCGACGTGCCGCACGCTCTCCGAGCAGAACGGTCAGGACGAGGACGGGATCAGAGTGCAGCTCGAATGGTGCCGCTCGGTCTGCCTCGACTGCGCCCACGCCTTCGACGAGCACCCCGGCGCAGAGTCCGCCGCTGCGGTGTGCCGTGCCTGCGCCGTGGCGTGCACGGACTTCATGGTGACGCTCGACTGAGTCGGTCCGAGCGGACTGACCCGCTCCACCGCGCGAAGCCGACGCCGACGGCCTTGCCGTGCCCGGCGCTCGCCGCGCGCGCGGTCCTCGAACTCGACATCGCGCTCAGGCACCTCGCGGCGAAACAGTGACGGCCTTTCGCGGCCGCGCCCACCGGCGCCGACGAGGACGTGGTTCTCCTGGTGGATGACCCGTACCGGCGTCAGCCCGGGGTGCTTCTGGCGGGATGACGATTCATCCGTATATGCGCACCAGGGAGTGGTCCTGAGCCGTCCCAGCAGCACCGTGGTGCCACGCCAACCGCGCACGCCTCTGGCCCGTCTTGATCATCACGTGTTACGAAGGACCATGCCTGCCAACGAGGGAACCCGGACCTACGACGCCGTCATCGTCGGCGGTGGTCACAACGGACTGGTCGCCGCCGCCTACCTGGCGCGGGCCGGGCGGTCCGTGCTGGTGCTGGAGCGGCTCGGCCACACCGGTGGGGCCGCCGTCTCGACGCGTCCGTTCGCCGGGGTGGAGGCCCGGCTGTCGCGCTACTCGTACCTGGTCAGCCTGCTGCCGCGGAAGATCGTGCGCGACCTCGGGCTCCGGTTCCAGGTGCGTGGGCGCACCATCTCCTCGTACACGCCCACCGAACGCGGCGGGCGGGCCACCGGGCTGCTCGTCGGCGGCGGGGAACGGCGCACCCGGGAGGCGTTCGCCCGGCTTACCGGCGGCGAGCAGGAGTACGCGGCCTGGCAGCGCTTCTACGGCATGACGAGCCGGGTGGCCGAGCGGGTGTTCCCCACACTCACCGAACCGCTGCCCGGCCGGGACGAACTGCGTCGGCGCGTCGACGACGAGACCGCCTGGCGGGCGCTGTTCGAGGAGCCGATCGGGGTCGCCGTCGAGGAGAACTTCACCGACGACCTGGTGCGGGGCGTGGTCCTCACCGACGCGCTCATCGGCACCTTCGCCGACGCCCACGACCCCTCACTCGCCCAGAACCGCTGCTTCCTCTACCACGTCATCGGCGGCGGCACCGGCGCCTGGGACGTGCCCGTCGGCGGCATGGGCGCCCTCACCGACGCGCTGGCGGCCGCGGCGCGCACGGCCGGCGTGGAGATCGCGACCGGACACGAGGCGGTCCGCGTCGAAAGCGACGGGAAGACCGCCGAGGTCACCTACCGCACGGCCGACGGCGAGGGGGTCGCCGTCGCCCGGCACGTCCTGGTCAACGCCTCGCCGCAGGAGCTGGCCGCACTCATGGGTGACCCGGCCCCGGAGCCGGCCGAGGGCGCCCAGCTCAAGGTCAACATGCTGCTCACCCGGCTGCCCAGGCTCCGCGACGACTCGGTCGACCCCCGTGAGGCCTTCGCCGGCACCTTCCACATCGCCGAGGGCTACCGGCAACTGGCCACCGCCCACGCCCAGGCGGCCGCCGGAGAACTCCCCGCGGCGCCGCCCTCGGAGATCTACTGCCACTCGCTGACCGACCCCAGCATCCTCGGCCCCGACCTCGCCGCACGCGGCTACCAGACCCTCACCCTCTTCGGACTGCACACCCCCGCCCGGCTGTTCGACCGGGACAACGACGCCGTCCGCGAGGAGCTGCTGAAGTCAACCCTGGCGCAGCTCGACGCCCATCTCGCCGAACCCCTCGCCGACTGCCTCGCCACCGACGCCGACGGCCGCCCCTGCATCGAGGCGAAGACCCCGCTCGACCTCGAACGGGACCTGCGCCTGCCCGGCGGCAACATCTTCCACCGCGCCCTGTCCTGGCCGTACGCCCAGGAGGGCACCGGGCGCTGGGGCGTGGAGACCGCGCACCCGGGCGTGCTGCTGTGCGGCGCCGGCGCGGTGCGCGGGGGAGGGGTGAGCGGAGTGCCGGGGCACAACGCGGCCATGGCGGTGCTGGAGTCGTAGCGCGCGAGCAGCCACGGGTTCTTGACCAGCCCGTCCGGCGGGCCGAGGATCGGCTGTCATGACGCAGGGACACGGCAGCACGGTCGACGGGGTGCTGCGGCGCAGCGCCCGGCGCACCCCGGCACGCATCGCACTGGAGTACGGCGAACGCGGCTGGACCTACGAGGAACTGGACGACGCGGTCACGCGCGCGGCGGGGCTGCTGCGCGCGGAGGGCCTGGCCCAGGGAGACCGGGTCGCCGCCTACGGGCACAACTCCGACGCCTACCTGATCGCCTTCCTGGCCTGCGCCCGCGCCGGCCTGGTCCATGTGCCGGTCAACCAGAACCTGACCGGCGACGACCTGGCGTACATCGTCGGCCAGTCGGGCAGCACCCTGGTGCTCGCCGACCCGGATCTCGCCGGCCGGCTCCCGGACGGCGTACGGGCGCTGCCCCTGCGGGACGCCAACGGCTCCCTGCTCGCCCGGCTGGCGGACGCACCGCCGTACGACGGGCCGGAGCCGCGCGCCGAGGACCTGGTGCAACTGCTGTACACCTCCGGCACCACCGCCGCGCCCAAGGGCGCGATGATGACGCACCGCGCGCTGGTGCACGAGTACCTGAGCGCGATCACCGCCCTCGACCTGAGCGCCGGCGACCGGCCCGCCCACGCGCTGCCGCTCTACCACTCGGCGCAGATGCACGTGTTCCTGCTGCCGTACCTCGCGGTCGGCGCGACCAGCGTGCTGCTGGACGCCCCGGACGGGGACCGGCTCTTCGACCTGATCGAACAGGGCCGGGTGGACAGCCTGTTCGCGCCACCGACCGTGTGGATCGGCCTGGCCAACCGGCCCGACTTCGCCACCCGTGACCTCGACGGACTGCGCAAGGCCTACTACGGCGCCTCGATCATGCCCGTCCCGGTGCTCCAGCGGCTGCGCGAACGCCTGCCGAAGCTCGCCGTCTACAACTGCTTCGGGCAGAGCGAGATCGGCCCGCTCGCCACCGTGCTGGCCCCCGACGAGCACGACGGCCGGCCCGACTCCTGCGGCCGGCCGGTGCTGTTCGTGGACGCGCGCGTGGTGGACGAACGGGGCGAGGACGTGCCCGACGGCACGCCCGGTGAGATCGTCTACCGCTCACCGCAGCTGTGCGAGGGCTACTGGGACCGGCCCGAGGAGACCGCCGAGGCCTTCCGGGACGGCTGGTTCCACTCCGGCGACCTGGCGGTGCGCGACGCGGAGGGGTACTACACGATCGTCGACCGGGTGAAGGACGTCATCAACTCCGGTGGCGTGCTGGTCGCCTCCCGTCAGGTGGAGGACGCGCTCTACACCCACGAGGCCGTTGCCGAGGCCGCGGTCGTCGGCCTGCCCGACGAACGGTGGATCGAGGCCGTCACCGCCGTCGTCGTCCCGCGCGGTGACGTGACGGAGGAGCAACTCGTCGCGCACGTACGGCAGAAGCTCGCCCCCTTCAAGGCGCCCAAACGGGTGCTGTTCGTGGACGAGCTGCCCCGCAACGCCAGCGGCAAGATCCTCAAGCGTGAACTGCGCGACCGGTTCGGCGGCGGCTCCTAGCCCTGGTGGGCCCTAGCGCGGGCGCAGGTCGACGATCCGGCGGATCTTGCCCACCGACCGCTCCAGCGAGTCCGGCTCCACGATCTCCACCCCCACGGACACACCGACCCCGTCCTTCACGGCCGCGACGATGGACCGGGCCGCCGCCTCCCGCGCCTCGGGCGTGGCGCCGGGCCGGGCCTCGGCGCGCACCGTGAGCGCGTCGAGGCGGCCCTCTCGCGTGAGGCGCAACTGGAAGTGCGGCGCCACACCGGGGGTGCGCAGCACGATCTCCTCGATCTGGGTGGGGAACAGGTTCACCCCGCGCAGGATCACCATGTCGTCGCTGCGCCCGGTGACCTTCTCCATCCGCCGGAACACCCGGGCGGTACCGGGCAGCAGCCGGGTCAGGTCCCGGGTCCGGTACCGGACGATCGGCATGGCCTCCTTGGTGAGCGAGGTGAACACGAGCTCGCCCCGCTCGCCCTCCGGCAGCACCTCGCCAGTGATCGGGTCGACGACCTCCGGATAGAACTGGTCCTCCCACACATGGAGGCCGTCCTTGGTCTCGACGCACTCCTGCGCGACCCCCGGACCCATCACCTCGGACAGCCCGTAGATGTCGACGGCGTCGATCGCGAACCGCTCCTCGATCTCCTGCCGCATCCGCTCCGTCCAGGGCTCCGCGCCGAAGACACCCACCCGCAGCGAGGTGCCGCGCGGATCCACGCCCTGCCGCTCGAACTCGTCCAGCAGCGTCAGCATGTAGGACGGGGTGACCATGATGACGCCGGGTTCCAGGTCCCGGATGAGCTGGACCTGGCGAGCCGTCATGCCGCCCGACGCCGGGATCACCGTGCAGCCCAGGCGCTCGGCACCGTAGTGGGCGCCCAGGCCGCCGGTGAACAGCCCGTACCCGTAGGCGACGTGCACGGTGTCACCGGGGCGCGCGCCCGCGGCCCGGAGGGAACGCGCGACCATGTCGGACCACACCGAGAGGTCGTTGTCCGTGTAGCCGACCACCGTGGGCAGCCCCGTGGTGCCGCTGGAGGCGTGCAGCCGGCGGACGCGCTCGCGGGGCACGGCGAACATGCCGAAGGGGTACTGCTCGCGCAGATCGGCCTTGGTGGTGAAGGGGAAGTGCGCCAGGTCGGCGAGCGAACGGCAGTCCTCCGGGCGGACGCCGGCCTTGTCGAAGGACTCGCGGTAGAACGGCACGTTCTCGTAGGCGTGCCGCAGCGAGGCGCGCAGCCGCTCGAGCTGGAGCGCGCGCAGCTCCTCGGGACCGAGCTTCTCGCCCGCGTCGAGCAGGTCCGTCGCATCCGCCATCGGGACTTCTCCCTCACCAGCCAGCCACACATTCCGGGCGACCGATCATTCGGTCGATTCGGTCGAGGCCAGTAATTCAGGCCGTCCGGCCGGCAGGCAAGAGGTGGGCCCGAATTTTTCCGGGCGGGGCCGCGCGGGGCTTGAGCACCCCGTCCGGGCAAAGGCGTTGCGGCCGGGCGGGGCGGGCCTGAATGATCACCGCATGCCGACCTTCACCGCCGCCGACGGGACCGTGCTCGCCTACCACCTCAGGGGCGAGGGCGCGCCTCTCGCCGTCCTGCCCGGCGGGCCCATGCGCGCCTCCGCCTACCTCGGCGACCTGGGCGGCCTCACCGCGCACCGAAGGCTGGCCCTGCTCGACCTGCGCGGCACCGGCGACTCCCGGGCACCGGCCGATCCGGCGACCTACCGCTGCGACCGCATGGTCGACGACGTGGAGCGGTGGCGGGCCCACCTGGGCCTGGAGCGGATGGACCTGCTCGCCCACTCGGCGGCGGGCAGCCTCGCCCTGCTGTACGCGGCCCGCCACCCCCACCGGATCCGGCGGCTGGCGCTGATCACCCCCAACCCCTCCGCCCTCGGCATGCGGGCCGCGCCCGCCGACCGGCTCGCCGCCGCCCGGCTGCGGGCGGACGAGCCGTGGTTCGGCCGGGCCTTCCCCGCCTACCAGGCATGGCTCGCGGGGGACGCCGACTTCGACGAGGTGTTCCTGCCGTTCTTCTACGGCCGCTGGGACGACACGGCCCGGGCGCACGCGGAGCCCGAGGAGGCACAGACCAACGACGCGGCGGCTGAGCACTACTTCGCCGAGGGCGCCTTCACCCCGGACGCCACCCGGGCCGCGCTCGCCGCCCTCACCGCCCCGGTCCTGATCCACGCGGGCGAGTACGACGGCGGGCCCCGCCCCGCCCTGGCCCGCCGGCTCGCCGAGGCCCTGCCCGGCGCCGAGGTGAGCGTCCAGCCCGGCGCCGGTCACTACCCCTGGCTGGACGACCCCGGGCACTTCGTCCGCCGCCTCCTCGCGTTCCTCGGGGAAGACGGTGTGCCGTCCCGGTGAGGCGACCCGAAAGTCCTCCTCACGTGGCCTGTCCGCCCAGGGAACCGGTCGCTAGGCTGGCCCGCGGACGACGAACCGGGAGGAGCAGGGACGTGGCCGAGACCATCACCCAGCAGCAGCCGCTCGTGGGCTGGGACAAGCCGGAGCTGGACCTCAGCGGGGCCGAGTGGCAGTCCAGCAGCCGAGGACTGGGCGATGTGCAGATCGCCTTCGTCGAGGGATTCATCGCGATGCGCAACAGCGACCGCCCGGAGAGCCCGTCCCTGATCTTCACGCCCGCGGAATGGGGCGCCTTCGTCTCCGGCGCGCGCGAGGGGGAGTTCGACCTCACCTGAGCCCGTCACCCACCGGGCCCGTCACCCACCGCACGCCGATCCGGGGGTGTTCCCCGCCGAATTCCGGACACGCGACCCGCAGCGCCCTGCCGGGGCCGCGGCCTACGCGAGGCTTGGCCCCAGCACGGGAAAGGTCGCGTTCCGGAGGTGGGCAAGGATGAGCACTGCGCCGGTGATCGCCGCGGTCGACGGCTCCGACGACAGCGGGCGGGCCCTGGAGTGGGCCGTGGACGCCGCACGGCGCCGCGCCGCACCGCTGCGGGTGGTGCACGTCCGGCAGTACGCCGCCTGGGGACAGGCCGACGTCCTCGTCGCCGGGCCGCCCGACGCGGAGGGCGACCCGGTGCTCGACGAGGTGCGCGCCCGGTTGCGGGACGGCAAGGACGCCCCGGCCGCCGAGTACGTCGCCGTGGAGGGCGTGCCCGGCGCGGTGCTGCCCGAACTCGGCGTCGACGCACAGCTGTTGGTGCTGGGCTCACGGGGCCGGGGCGGCTTCGCCAGCCTGCTGCTCGGCTCCAACTCGCTCGCCGCCGCACGCGACGCCGACTGCCCTGTGGTCATCGTGCCCCGGCCCGGCCGCGAGATCCCCGAAGGCGGCCCCGCCGGCCCCGGCACCCGGGTGGTCTTCGGCCTGCACGCCGACAGCCCCGACGCGGCCGGCCTGGAGTTCGCCTTCACCGAGGCCGCTCTGCTCCGGGCCCGCGTCCAGGTGATCGCCGCCTACCCGTGGCCGGCGCAGACCTGGTCCGCGCCCGGCCAGACGGTGCCGCCCCCGGTCGGCCAGGCCGCCGTCGAGCAGGAGACCCGCTCCCTCGTCGAGGGCTTCCTCGCCCCGCACCGCGAGCGGCACCCCGGCGTCGACACCGAGGTCCGGGTCCTGCCCGGTGACGCCGCCGGCCATCTCGTCACCGCGTCCGGGGACGCCGCCCTGGTCGTCGTCGGCCGCCACCGGCGGCGCCTGCTCGCGCCCGCGCGCATGATGGGCTCGGTCACCCAGGCCGTCCTGCTGCACGCGGCGTGCCCGATCGCGGTCGTCCCGCCGGCACCACCGAAGGAGTGACGCCCCCGCTGCCGCGAGCCGCCCGGTCGGTACGAAAGATCCAGGCCGGCCGGGGGAATCCGGGTCCTGTCGTGCGGGCGCCCGCACGGCGGCGGACGCGCGCGTGCACGTACCATTGCCGCATGTCGTTCCTCCGCCGCCGCAGCGCCACTCCCGCCGGACCCGAATTCGACGTGCTGGCCATGGACCCGGGCGACTGGCCGGGCAACCTCGGCGCGGGCCTGCTGCCCGCCCCCGACGGGTCCTGCCAGGGCGTCTTCCTGCGCTACGACCTCTTCGGCGGCCGCGGCCCCGCCATGATCATCGGCAATCTCCCCGAGGGCTCGCCGGCCCGCGAGGTGACCGAGGGCGAGATCCCCTTCGAGGTGGCCCAGCTGCTGCTGGCGCTGGAGAACGACGAGGAGGTCACCGTCGTCGGTACCGAGGACACCCCGGTCCTCCAGGGCGACAACCTGCTGATCGTGCGGCGCCTGAAGCTCTCCGAAGGCCGGATCTCCTGCGTTCAGTTCGACCGCAGCGACGGCGTCCTGGTGACCATCGCCGCCTGGGACCGCCCCATCACCGACGACCTGTACGCCCTGCTGAAGCCGCTCCCGGCGGAGCTTTTCCAGCAGGGCTGACGGCAGGCCCTAGCGGGTCGCCCCCGCCACGGTGACGTCCGCCGCGCGCACGAACGCCACCCGGTGCCCGTACTGGATCTCGTAGTACAGGTCCTTGCCGGTCACGACCCGGTGCGAGTCGGGGGTGAAGGTGACCGCGTAGTAGTACTCGCCGGGCACCAGGTCACCGACCGCGTACTTCTGCCCGGCCGGGATCGTGTACTTCAGCGGCACCACCGACTGCGCGGGCACCCCCGCCGGGTAGGCCTCCTTCTCCGGGTACGCCCTGCCGTACACCGGGATGCTCGCCGAGCCGTCCTTCGGGGTGACCACGAGACCCGCGGCGCGCACCGCCGTGGGCTGCTTGCGCGGGTTGTGGAACCAGGCCTTCTGCCCGAGGTACCAGATCGCCGTCCAGTCGCCCCAGCGGTCGGCGACGGCGAACCGCTGACCGGTCGAGACCCGGGACGACAGGTCGTTGACCCCGTCGGTCGGCGTCGTGCCGAGGCCGATGTCCTGGATCAGCGGGGCGCTCTCGTCGTGGTCCGAGTAGAGCCGCACCTCGCTGGAGCCGTGCGCCGCGCAGGGCTCGCCCTTGGTGGCGCAGCCGGTGTAGACTGGCTGGTTGGCGTCGTAGTCCGGGAGGATCGTCACCAGCGAGGAGTGCTTGCCGCCGGTGCGCTTGAACGGGTGGCCGAGGAGCTGGAAGTAGTGCCGCCAGTCCCAGTACGGGCCCGGGTCGGTGTGCATGCCGGGGACCGTGGCGGCCGTCGGGCCGGGCACGTTGTCGTGGCCCAGGACGTGCTGCCGGTCCAGCGGGATGCCGTAGCTGCGGGACAGGTACTTCACCAGCCGCGCCGAGGACCGGTACATCGCCTCCGTGTACCAGGCGTCCGGCGAGGTCAGGAAGCCCTCGTGCTCGATCCCGACGGACCGGGCGTTGATGTCCCAGTTGCCCGCGTGCCAGGCCACGTCCTTCGCCTTCACGTGCTGGGCGATCAGACCGTCGGTGGAGCGGATGGTGTAGTTCCAGGACACGTAGGTGGGGTCCTGGATCAGCTTCATGACCCCGTCCCAGGAGCCCTCGGTGTCATGGATGACGATGTACTTGACGCGCTGCGACGGCGGACGGTCGCCCAGGTCGTGGTTGCCGTAGTCGTTGTCGCCGAACTCCTCGTACGGCGCCGGGACCGACTCGCAGGACACCGACTTCGGGCACTCGACGTCGTCCGCCGGGGCCGTGCGCAACCCGGCCCGCTGCAACTGCTCCGTGTCCGGCTTCAGTTCGGGCTGAGCGGCGAGTGCCACCCGCAGGCCCTGGTCCGTGACGCGTTCCTCGCCGGTGCGCAGCACGTCGTAGACGTCGTTCGCGTACGCCGCAGCGGTCGCCGTGTCGTCGGCGCCGGAGAAGCGGGCCACCGCGCCGTACCAGCCGGCCGGGTCGGCGCCGAGCGGCTCGCCCAGTTCCTTCTGCGCGGCGGCGAGCAGTGCGGCACCGCCGGCGATGTTCGCCGCCGGGTCGGTGCGCAGCTCGGCCGCCGGCAGGCCGGTCAGCTCGGCGGCCCGGGGCAGCGTCCTGAGACGGGCCGGCAGTGCGGAGCCCGCGGGCACCTGGACGTCCGGGTGCAGAGCGGGGCGGGCACCGTCGCCACGCGCGTCCTCGGAGCCCTCGGCGAAGTGCTCGGCCGTGGCGAGCGCGGTGCGCGCGTCGGTGAGGTGCATGGGACCGTAACCGCCGGTCACGCTGGGCGCCCCGGCGTGCGTGTCCCAGCGGGACTGGAGGTAGGAGACCGCCAGCAGGACGCTCTGCGGTACGTGGTACTCGGCGGCCGCGGTGGCGAACGCGCTCCGCAGCTCGCCGGCGGAGGACTCGGGGGCGCTCTGGGCCGGACCCACGCCGAGCAACGGCAGCAGCAGAGCCGCGGAGGCCAGGGTGACGGCCGTGCGCCGGGGATGTCTCCGGCCGGGTGTGGACGTGGGGTCGGTGGCGGATCCTCGCAATGCGGACTCCTGTGACAGGCGGGTCATGGCGGGGCGTGCGGGGCCGAGCTTGGTCAGTGGTACCGGCTTGCCGACGATCCGTCAATGATGCCTTCGCGGAGATGATTTCCCATGTCACGGAGGTATTCGGCGAGTTTCGCCGCAGCGGTGCACGGGCCTGCGGGGCGTCAGTGGCGTACACCAGTGGGAGTGTCCGGCGGGGCGGGGACCGCGGAGTGGAAAGGCTCCGGGCGAAGGCCGTATACACGGAGGTCCGCGGTGCGCCGCCGCTTCGGGCGCCCCGCGGACCTCCGTCCCGCGTCAGCGAGTGCCGACCGCCGCGCGCACGGCCCGGCGGGCCAGCTGGCAGTCGTCGTGCAGCCGCCTGAGCAGCAGCCGCTGTTCCTCGCCGGTCGGCGCGGCGCCCGGAAGGGCCGTGCCCGGTGCCGCCGGGGGCGCCTCGTGCATCGAACGCTGCACGGCCGTCTCGTAGGTGCGGATCTCACGGGTCAGCAGGAGCATCAGGTTCACCAGGAACGCGTCCCGGGAAGCCGGCCCCGCCGACTGGGCGATCTGGCTGATCTGACGCCGTGCCACCGGTGCGTCCCCGAGCACCAGCCACAGCGTCGCCAGGTCGTACCCCGGCAGGTACCAGCCCGCGTGCTCCCAGTCCACCAGCACTGGACCGGCCGGTGAGAGAAGGATGTTGGAGAGTAACGCGTCGCCGTGGCAGAACTGGCCCATCCCCTGGCGGCCCGCCGCGTGCGCGATGCCGTGCAGCAGCTTCTGCAGATCGCCCAGATCCCGGTCGGTCAGCAGACCCAGCTCGTGGTACCGGGCCATGCGCGCCGCGTAGTCCAGCGGGGCGTCGAAGGTGCCCGCCGGGGGCCGCCAGGCGTTCAGCCGGCAGATCGCGCCGAGCGCGGCCCGGATGTCCGGCCGGGGCGGGGCCTCCACCGGATGCCGCTGGAGCGCGGCCACCCGGCCCGGCATGCGCTCGATCACCAGGGTGCCGTTGTCCGGATCCGCCGCGATCAGCCTCGGCACGCGCACGGGCGGGCGGTGCCGGACGAACGAGCGGTATGCCGCTATCTCGTGGCGGAACCGCTCTGCCCAGGCCGGTGACTGGTCCAGCAGACACTTGGCCACGGCCGTGCTGCGTCCCGTCGTCCCGACCAGGAGGACCGAGCGTCCGCTGCGGCGCAGCACCTGCACCGGGGCGAACTCCGGGCAGATCCGGTGCACCGAGGACAGCGCGGTGCGCAGTTGCGCGCCCTGCGGGCCGGAGAGGTCGAGTCTGCCGCTGAGCGGCTGGGAGCCGGGCTGCCCGGGAACGCGCCGCGGCCGGCCCGCGCCCAGTACCGGAGCCGCCGGCCGGGCCGCCGGGTCGAGGTAGGGTCCGCCGCCCGCCGGGCGGGGTCGCAGCGGCCGGGGCGGAGCGGACACGGAGGATGATGCTGCGTACATGGGAGATACAGATCCCTTCGTGTGCCTGCGGTGCCTGCCTGTACATCCGCGCTGTGTGTGCGCCCACCCGGCCCGGCCGCCCGGGCACACCCTGGGGAGTGGGCCCGCTCTGGATGGTGACGGCCGGGGCGGGGTGGCGCGTTCCTACTCGACACCCGATGCCCAGTGGCACACCATCTGGCGCACCCTGGCGAAGCCTGGCGAATAGTCGCCCGGCAACCTGCACGGGGCTACTGTCAAGTCAGCCGAGAACCTGGGGGCTTGACGTGAGCGGACAACCCAACACCCGCCTTGCGGACCTGTTCGGCCTGGCCGGCTGGTCCAAGGGAGAACTCGCGAGGCTGGTCAACAAGCAGGCGGCGGCCATGGGCCACCCCCAGCTGTCGACCGACACCTCCCGGGTGCGGCGCTGGATCGACACGGGAGAGATCCCGCGCGATCCGGTACCGCGGGTGCTGGCGGCGCTGTTCACCGAGCGTCTCGGCCGTGTCGTGACCATCGAGGACCTCGGTCTGGTACGGCACGGGCGTGCGGGAAGACGGCAGGGCGACGGGATCGAGGAACATCCCGACGGTGTGCCGTGGGCGCCCGAACGTACCGCCGCGGTCCTCACCGAATTCACGGGAATGGACCTCATGCTCAACCGACGCGGCTTGGTGGGCGCGGGTGCAGCGCTCGCCGCGGGATCCACACTCAGCAGTGCCATGCACGACTGGCTGCACACCGACCCTGCCCTGAAGGCCGACGCCCCTGTCGTCGACGACCCCCTGCACGCCGACCCCGCTGGGTACGACCGCTACGAGGCCGCCCCCATCGGGTCGCAGGAGATCGAGGAACTGGAGCGCTCCGTAGAGGTGTTCCGGGCCTGGGACGCGGCCCGTGGCGGCGGGCTCCAGCGCAAGGCGGTCGTGGGCCAGCTCAACGAGGTGGGCGGCATGCTCGCCTACCACCATCCACCCCATCTGCAGCGGCGCCTGTGGGGCGTCGCCGCCAACCTCGCCGTCCTGGCGGGCTGGATGTCGCACGACGTCGGCCTGGAGCCCACGGCCCAGAAGTACTTCGTCATCGCCGCGCACGCCGCCCGTGAGGGTGGTGACCGGCCCCGCGCCGGGGAGGCGCTGTCCCGGGCGGCCCGCCAGATGGTGCACCTCGGCCGGCCCGACGACGCGCTGGACCTGATGAAACTCGCCCAGTCCGGGGCGGGGGAGCGGCTCCAGCCGCGTACGAAGGCGATGTTCCACACCATCGAGGCCTGGGCGCAGGCGTCGATGGGCAAGGGCCAGGCGATGCGCCGTACGCTCGGCCAGGCGGAGGACCTGTTCGTCTCCGACCGGCAGGACGCGGCACAGCCGGGCTGGATGCAGACCTTCAAGGACGAGGATCTGTACGGCATGCAGGCCCTCGCCTACCGCACCCTCGCCGAGTTCGACCCGGGCGCGGCCGTGCACGCGCAGCACTACGCGGAGAAGGCCCTGGCCCTGCGGGTGGACGGCCGGGAGCGGTCGAAGATCTTCGACCATCTCTCCATGGCCTCGGCCTGCTTCATCGCCGACGACCCCGAACAGGCCGACCGCTACGCACGACTGGCCCTGATGTCGATGGGCTCGAACTCCTCCCGGCGTACATGGGACCGGTTGCGCGAGATGTACCGGCTCACCGCCGAGTACGCCGGCTACCCGAGGATCCACGAGCTGCGCGAGGAGATCGAGCTCGCCCTGCCGAAGCCGAGGAGCAGGGGCGACGGCGGCGCACCGGCATAGGGGGCGATGCGCCGCGTCAGGTCAGCCGGTCAGCCGGTCACCCTGGCCACGAGGACGCAGGCGTCGTCCTCACGCTCGGCTCCGCCGAACTCCTCGACGACCGTGCGTACACAATCCTGCGCGGTGCGCGCCGCGTCGAAGCGGGGAGCGAGGTCGAGCAGACGGTCCATGGCGCTCGTGGAGCTGTGGCCCGGTACGAGTCCGTCGGTGTGCAGCAGTACGAGGTCACCGGGTTCCAGGGTGACTTCGGCCTGCCCGTAGACGGCGCCCGTGGTGGCGCCGAGCAGGACGCCCTCCGGCGCGTTCAGCGGACTCCCCGTCCCGTCGCGGTACAGCAGCGGGGCGGGGTGTCCGGCCTGCGCCCACACCAGGGTGCGGTCCTCGGGCCGGTAGTGGCAGCAGACGGCGCTGCCGAGGGCGGGTTGGACGGTGGCGTCCAGTAACTGGTTGAGCATGGAGAGCAGTTCGCCGGGGCGGCTGCCTGCCATGGCCATACCACGCACCGCGCCGAGCAGCATCGCCATGCCGGAGGTGACCGCGACACCGTGCCCGGTGAGGTCGCCGACGCTGAGCAGGGTGGCGCCGTCGGCCAGCTCCAGCGCGTCGTACCAGTCGCCGCCGATCAGCGTGCCGGCGGCGGCGGGCAGGTGGTGTGCGGCCAGGTCGAGGGTGCGGGGCCCCTGGTGCGGGAGCCGCAGCGAGCCGCGCCAGGGCGGCAGCACGGCCTCCTGCAGCTCGACCGCGAGCCGGTGCTCGGTCTGTGCCCGGGTGCGGTGGTGTCGCAGCGAGTCGTGGCTCTCCCGCACCGTCCGCCGGTGCCGGCGCAGTTCGCTGACGTCCCGCAGCACGGCCCACATCGAGGTGGTGCCGCCGTCCGGGCCGAGTACGGGCTCGCCCATCATGTGCACCGTCCGCACCGAGCCGTCCGGCCGTACGACGCGGAACTCGCCGTCGATGGGCCGCGCGTCCACCAGGCAGTCGGTCACCATCGCGGTCAGTTTCGGCCGGTCCTCGTCCACGACCAGGGAGGGCAGCTCGTCCAGGGTGAGCGCGGGCGCGGCCGGGTCGCGGCCCAAAATCTCGTACAGCTCTCCGGACCAGCTCGCCTCGTCCGTCAGGAAGTTCCACTCCGCGCTGCCGACCCTGCTGAGCAGTGAGCCCGGCGTGGTGCCGGCCGGTGCCGGCCGGACGGCCGGAGCCTCGGCCGGTTCGGCCTCGGCGGGCACCGGGCCGTCCCGGAGCTGCGCCAAGTGCGCGTCGAGGTCGTCCAGTTGGTGCAGTGCGAGGTCGTAGAGAGCCCGCTGCCAGCGCTCCTCCGGGTCCGATCCGTCGTTCCGCGTGTCCCGCCGTACGGCGACCATGTCGCCTTTGAGCCGCCGTGTCTGCGTTATCAACGCCTCGACCGAGCCGCGCCCTGGCGGCTGGGCGGCTGAGCGGTCCGCGGAGACTGGGGACGGCATGACGCACTCCGATGGGAGGGGACGGTACGGCCAAGAAGGACGGAGGGACCGCTATGACTGTTGCACAGCCCGCGACGCCCTGTAAGGGATTCGGCAACACACGATACGGTGGTGCTTCCGGCATATGCCAGAGTCTTCCCGGAGAGTTCCTGGGGTACGTACGGCGTACGCGAACAGGGGAGCAAGTCGTAGACGAACTACGGGACTTGCGTCATGGCGAAGGGTTTCCGAGTCGCTCATCCGCGTGTTCGACGTTCTGGTGTTCCAATGCGGCGCCCGCTGTTCGACGCGCATCAATTCTGTCCGGAATTGACGTCCTGTGAAAGGCCTTCGCCGACTCCTTAATTGCATGGACCTCATCGTCGAACAGCCCGCCCACGCCCGTCTCATCACCGCCGAGGACCGGGAGCTCCCCGTGTCGGCGACCTTGCGCTACACGGCGGACGAACCACTGGCCGTCTTCGTGGACTTCCCGCCCGAGGCCACCCTGGTGGGCGACGAGGTCACCTGGACCTTCGCCCGGTCGCTGCTGGACCAGGGACTACGGGCCCCGGCGGGCCACGGCGACGTGCGGATATGGCCGTACGGCCGCACCCGGACGGTCCTGGAGTTCCACTCGCCGAGCGGCCTCGCCCTGCTGCAGTTCCCGACCTCGGCGCTGCGCCGCTTCCTGCTGAACAGCCACGCCCTGGTACCGGCCGGACAGGAGGATCTGGCGGCGGTCGTGGAGCGGGGGCTGAGCAGCCTGTTCGACGGAGTCTGAGCGTGGGGTCAGCGGCCGGCGCCGGCGTACAGGGCCGGGCGCGGCGCGAGTTCGACGGCCACCCGGCCGCCGGTCTCCAGCGCCCGGACCCCGGCCTCGGCGACGACGGAGGCCGCGTAGCCGTCCCAGACGCCCGGGCCGGTGACCTCGCCGCGCCGGGTGGCGTCCACCCACGCCTGCACCTCACGGTCGTAGGCGTCGGCGAACCGGACCAGGTAGTCCTGCGCCACCTCCTCGCCCGCGCCGCCCCGGGTGGTGACGACCATGGAGTGCTCGTCGCCGATCCGGGCGCTGCCCGTCTCGCACACGGCCTCGCAGCGCACCTGGTAGCCGAAGCCGCAGTTGACGAAGACCTCCACGTCGACCAGCGCGCCGCGCTCGGTCTCGAAGAGCACGAACTGCGGATCGGCCAGGCCCTCGGGCGCGCCCGCCGATGGGGCCGGACGCAGCACCGTCACCGCCGTCAGCTCCTGCCCGAGCAGCCAGCGGGCCGCGTCGATCTCGTGCGACACGGAGCTGTTGATCAGCATGGCGCTGGTGAAGTGACCGGGCGAGGAGACGTTGCGGTGCGTGCAGTGCAGCATCAGCGGACGGCCCAGGGTGCCCCCGTCGAGCAGCAACTTCAGCCGGCGGTACTCGGCGTCGTAGCGGCGCATGAAGCCGACCTGCGCCAGCCGGCGGCCGAGCCGGGCCTCGGCCTCGACCACCCGCAGCGCACCCGCCGGGTCCGGCACCATGGGCTTCTCGCACAGCACCGGCAGCCCTCGCCGGAAGGCCGCCAGCAGCGCCTCCTGGTGCGCGGGTCCGGGGGAGGCGATCAGCACGGCCGCGACGCCGGGCGCGTCCAGCGCGGCCACCGGATCCGTGTGCACGGTGACGCCGTCGATACCGGCGACGGCCTCCTCCGCCCGCTCGGGCTCGGGGTCGGCGACGGAGGCCACCCTGGCGCCGCTGACGACCCGGTCCAGGCGCCGTATGTGGTCGGCTCCCATGTGTCCCGCACCCAGTACGGCCACACCCAGCAGGTCACCCATGCGCGCGCTCCCTCCCGCCGACGATCACGCCGTAGCGTACGCCGCCGGGCAAGCGCTGTCCGTGGGGCGCCTCAGTAGCGCAGCACCCCCGCGATCCCGCCCGCGTCGCCCAGTGTGCCGTCGGGCACGAAGCGCACGTCCGCGCCCGTCTCCAGGCACCGCTCGACGATCTCGTCGACGATGTCGTCCCGGGCGTCCATGTCACCGGGCTCGGCCGGGACGAGGTGGCCGCCGTCGTCGCGGACGGTCGTGCGGTAGTTCTCCTCGACGGCGAGGAGCCGCACCCGGCCCTCCCGGGCGTTCTGCCACAGCTCGTCCACCCCGGCCGCGAAGTTCCGCCGGCCCCGGGCGGAGACCAGTTCCCCGACGACCAGGTCGGCGCCCTTCCAGTCCTCCTCGCGCAGCACGGGCCGCAGCGCCTGCCACACCGCTTCGGGTCCGGCGTGCGCGAGACCGCCGTGCCGTACGTGGACCGCGCTCGCGGCGACCTGGCCGACTTCGGCCAGCAGTGACAGCGCCGCGTCCTCGCCGGTGATGTACAGCCGGCGGGGCTGGTCGCGCAGGACCGTGCTCATCACGGTGTCCGCCTCGCGCAGGAAATGGCGCGTGCCCTCGTCGGTGAAGGTGCTCGGGAGGTCGCCGCGCTGCATCTCGCGCTCGGCGTCGAAGTTCTCCTGTCTGCGGATCAGCGGGAAGCCGCCGGTGCGGTCCTCGACCACCCGTTCCTCGCCGCCGCTCCACAGCGTGACGCGGTCGGCGGAGACCGACATGACCCAGAAGGGCCGCTCCGCGACCTGCGCGGAGACGAGGTTGCGGGTGAGGAAGGTGTCCGAGAGCACCACGCGCTCGGGGACGGTGCGGGACAGGGACCAGACCTGGTGTTCCCCCGGGGCGGCGAAGATCACCAAACCGTCCTCGGCATGCGCCAGATCCACTTCCGCCAGCGCGCGGTCGAGCTGGGTGACGACCTCGGCGCGCCGCTCCCGGGTGACCGAGGGGTCGGATTCCAGCCGCTTCTTTGCCTCGGCGACCACGTTGCGCAGCCGTACGGGATCCTGCCCGTTCTCGGGTTCGCGGCGGTGTGTCGGCGTCAGGACGGACACCGCCGGGTAGGGACGCGGGCGCCGCAGTTCGGCGAGGGTTGCGGGACTCAGTGCGTGCTCCATGACAGAACGATAGGGCGGTTTCACATATCCGGCACTTGGGCCGAAAGGGTGGCGTCGGGTTGCGCTGTGTGGCGGACCGGACGCGTCCGGTGAGAGGCCCTTGCGTGACGGCGGGAGCGGGCACGGGAGCCCCGCCTCGCCGTCGTCGCGGCCGGAGGGCCGCCGGGTGGCGTCCGTTCACGCCGCCGTCATCAACGCCGTTCCGGCCGAGGTGCTTGGATACGAAGCGTTTACGTGCGGTCGGCATTGCGGCCAAGCACACTTGCTATGGTGCTACTTGTCGGTAGCAACTGCTGCGGGGGGACCGCGAGGAGCCGTCGGACCACGGCGTCCTTGTGCGAAGGGTCGAGCTCGACGACCCGGCAACGAGGCCGGGTCACGGCGGGCTTTCGGGTGTGCGCGCGACGCCACCGAACTCCTTTCTCCTCGCCACCTATTCAGACAGGTGAGACTCGTCCCATGGCACGATCCCTGGTCGAATTACTGACCACGCACGCCTCGAACCACCCCGAGCGCACCGCGTACCGTCACCTCGTCACGGGTGACTGCGACGGAGAGATCCAGGAACTCACCTACCACCAACTGGCCGTACGCTCCCGTGCCGTCGCCGCCTGGCTCCAGGAGCGCGGGCTGGCCGGCTCGCGGGCCATGCTGCTGTACCCGCCCGGCCTCGAGTTCATCAGCGCGTACCTGGGCTGCCTCGCCGCCGGTGTGATCGCCGTACCGGGCGTACCCCCGCAGGGCCGCGCCAGGAACCACCGCGCGCTGACCCGGATGAAGCGCCTGATGGCGGACGCGGACGCCAAGGTGGTGCTGGGCGACCGCGGCGTGCTCGCAGCCTTCGACGGCATGGCGGAGCACCTCCCCGAGCTCGACCGGATCGCCCGCGTCGCCACCGAGGACATCCCCGACGACGCGGCCGCCGGCTGGCGCGCACCCGAACTCACTCCGGAAACCGTCGCGTTCCTCCAGTACACGTCCGGCTCGACCTCCGCGCCCCGCGGGGTCGCCGTCACCCACGGCAACCTGCTGGACAACGAGGCGGTCATCACCGAGCGCATGGGCCACACGCCCGAGGCGATGGCCGCCCACGACCACGAGATGTTCGTCAGCTGGCTGCCCGTCTACCACGACATGGGCCTCATCGGCCCGGTCCTCAACACGGTCTACCTCGGCGCCACCGCCACCCTGTTCTCACCGCTGCACTTCCTGCAGCAGCCGGCCCGCTGGCTCACCGCCGTCAGCCGTTACCGCCCGCACACCAGCGGCGGCCCCAACTTCGCCTACGAACTCGCCCTGAGGCACGCGGACCCGGAGCTCCTCGGCAGCCTCGACCTCAGCTCGTGGAAGGTCGCCTTCAACGGCGCCGAGCCGGTCCGCGCGGCCACCCTGCGCCGGTTCGCGGACACCTTCGGCGCGGCGGGCTTCCGCCGCGAGGCCCTGTACCCCTGCTACGGCCTGGCCGAGGCCACCCTGATGGTCACCGGCGGCACCGTGGGCGTCCCGCCGACCCTGCTCCCCGCGGCCGACGGGACGCCGAACGCGGGGGAGGCCGACGCGGCCGCCGTCGCCTGCGGCCGGCCCGGCCCCGGGGTCACCGTGGCGGTCGTCCACCCGGAGCACGGGGAGGAGCTGCCCGAGGGCGAGGTCGGCGAGATCTGGGTCGGCGGAGCCGGCGTCGCCAAGGGCTACTGGCGCAACGCGCTCGCCACCCGCCAGACTTTCCGGGCCGAACTCGCGGGACACGACGGCCGGTTCCTGCGCACCGGCGACCTCGGCCTCCTGCGGGACGGCGAGCTGTTCGTCACCGGCCGGCTGAAGGACCTCATCGTCATCGACGGCCGCAACCACTACCCCCAGGACCTGGAGCTGACCGCCGAACTGACCCATCCGGCGCTGCGCCCCGGCTGCACGGCCGCGTTCTCCGTGGACGCCGGGGCCGACGGCGAACGGCCCGTGATCGTCGCCGAGATCGCCCCGGACAGCGCCGGTGAGTCGGAGAAGATCACCGATGTGATCCGGGCCGCCGTCGGCGAGGCGCACGGCCTGTCGCTGCGCGACATCGTGCTGGTCCGGCCCGGCACCATCCCCAAGACGTCCAGCGGGAAGATCCAGCGCCGCGCCACCCGGGGCGCGTACCTCGGGGGCACGCTCGCCGTGGTGACCGAGCCCGCCGTGTGAGACCGCCGCCGCCGGCGCGCCCGAACCGGCGCCGGCGGCCCGGCACGCCCCGGCCGCTGCCGCACGGCCCCGGCCAGGGGCGTACGCCCCCTACTTCGCCGTACCGCGCACCCGAAGTCCGGTACGGAGCCCCGCCTGAGCCCGAGTTCACGAGGACAGCTGCCCAGATGCCTGCGAACGAGTCCCCGAAGCAGACCCCCGAGCCGTCCCTGACGACCTCCGAGGGCGTCCGGGCCTGGCTGATGTCGGCCGTCGCCGAGGCCGCCGGGACCGACCCGGGCCGCCTCGACCCGAACCGCCCACTCGCCGAACTCGGCCTCGGGTCGCGGCATCTGGTCACCCTGGCCGCCGAACTCGGCACCCTGACCGGCCGCCCCCTGGAGCCGTCCCTCGTCTTCAACCACCCCACGATCGACGCCGTCGCGGAGGCCGTCTTCGCGCCGTCCCCGGTGCGGCCGCCCACTCCGGGCGCCGTCCCCGAAAGCACGGGCCCCGATCGCTCCGGTCCCGGCGACGACGTGGCGATCATCTCCATGGCCTGCCGCTTCCCCGGCGGCGCCGAGCACCCCGAGGCCCTGTGGCGGCTGCTGGACGCCGGACGGGACGCCATCGGCGAGGTCCCGGCGGGCCGTTGGGACACCAGCGGGCTGTACGACCCCGACCCGGAGGCCACCGGCAAGGCGTACACCCTGCGGGGCGGCTTCCTCGACGGCGGCATCGACCGCTTCGACGCGGCCTTCTTCGGCATCTCACCGCGCGAGGCCGCCGCCATGGACCCCCAGCAGCGGCTGCTCCTGCAGACCTCCTGGGAGACGTTCGAACGCGCCGGCATCCTCCCGGAGTCCCTGGACGGCAGCCCCACCGGCGTCTACCTCGGCCTGTACGACAGCGGCTACCTCGCCGCCGCCTCGCTGGACCAGCTCGACGGGCACGTCGGCACCGGCTCGGCGGCCAGCGTGGCCTCCGGGCGCATCGCCTACACCCTCGGCCTGCGGGGGCCCGCGGTGACCGTGGACACCGCCTGCTCGTCCTCGCTGGTCGCCCTGCATCTGGCGGCGCGCGCCCTGGCGAGCGGGGAGTGCGACCTCGCCCTGGCCGGCGGCGCCACGCTGCTGGTCACCCCGCGCGGGCACGTCGAGTTCAGCCGGCTGCGCGGACTGTCCCCGTCCGGGCGGTGCAGCCCCTTCTCCGCCGAAGCGGACGGGGTGGTGTGGGCCGAGGGCTGCGGTCTCGTCCTGCTCAAGCGGCTCACCGACGCACGCCGGGACGGCGACCGGATCCTGGCCGTCGTCAAGGGCTCGGCGATCAACCAGGACGGCCGCAGCCAGGGCCTGTCCGCCCCCAACGGCCCCGCGCAGGAACGGGTGCTGCGGGCCGCCCTGCACGCGGCCGGGCTCGGCCCGCAGGACCTGGACCACGTGGAGGCCCACGGCACCGGTACCCGGCTCGGGGACCCCATCGAACTCAGGGCGCTGGCCAACGTGTTCGGCCCGGACCGCCCGGCCGGCCGCCCGCTCGTCATCGGCTCCCTGAAGTCGAACATCGGCCACACCCAGGCGGCCGCGGGCATCGGCGGCGTCATCAAGACCGTCCTCGCCCTGGGGCACGAGCGCATACCGGCCTCCCTGCACGCCGAGCACCCCACCGACCACATCGACTGGTCCGGCACCGGGCTGCGGGTGCCGGCCGAGGGGCTCGCCTGGCCGCGCGACGCGGACCGGGTACGCCGGGCGGGAGTCAGCGCCTTCGGCATCAGCGGCACCAACGCCCACGTGATCATCGAGGAAGCGCCGCACACCCCCGCCGCCACCGCCACGCCGGCCGACACCCCCCCGGCCGCCGCCCCCGCCGAGCTGCCCGGCCCCGCCCTCCTTCCCGTCTCCGCCCGCAGCCTCCCCTCCCTCCAGGGGCAGGCCGCCCGGCTGCTCGAAGTCCTCGAGTCCCGTCCTGAGCTGCCACTGGCCTCGGTCGCCTCGACCCTCGCCCACCACCGCACCCACTTCGAGCACCGCGCCGTGCTCCACGCACCCGACCGCGCCGGGCTTCTCGACGGCCTGCGCGCCCTCGCCGACGGCCGGCCCGACCCCGACCACGTCACCGGGCCCCAACAGGCCACTCCTGGCGGGAAGCTGGCCTTCGTCTTCCCCGGCCAGGGCAGCCAGTGGGCCGGGATGGCCCGCGACCTGCTGGACCGGGACCCCGTGTTCGCCGACGAACTCGACCGCTGCGACGCCGCCCTGCGCCCCTTCACCGACTGGTCGGTGACGGCCGTGCTGCGGGGCGACGCGGGCGCCCCGCAGCCGGAGCGCGTGGACGTCGTCCAGCCGGCCCTGTTCGCCGTGATGGTGTCCCTGGCCGCCGTGTGGCGGGCCCGGGGCGTGCTCCCCGACGCCGTGATCGGGCACAGCCAGGGCGAGGTGGCAGCGGCCTGCGTCGCCGGCGCCCTGAGCCTCAACGACGCCGCCGCCGTGGTCGCCCTGCGCAGCCAGGCCCTGACCGGCCTGGCGGGCACCGGCGGCATGGCCGTCGTCGCGCTGCCCCACACCGAAGTGGAGCCCCTGCTCGGCGACGGCGTCTCGGTCGCCGCCGTCAACAGCGGCCGGGCGACCGTGGTCGCGGGTGCCGTCGAACCGCTGGAGGCCCTGCTCACCGGCCTCGAGGCGCGCCAGGTGTTCGTCCGCCGCCTCGACGTCGACTACGCCTCGCACAGCGACCGGGTCGAGCCCGTCCGGGCGCAGATCCTCGACGAACTCGACGGCGTCGTCACCTGCCCCACGGACATCGCCTGGTACTCCACCGTCACCGCCGAACCGGTCACCGGGGAACTGGAGGCCGACCACTGGTACGCCAACCTCCGCGAAACGGTCCGCTTCGCACCCACCGTCGAGCGCATGCTCGCCGACGGCTACCGCCACTTCGTCGAACTCAGCCCCCACCCCGCCCTCCTCACCGCCCTGCGCACCCTCGGCGAGGACACCGGCCACGAACTGACGGCCGTCGGCTCACTGCGCCGCGACGAGGACGGTCCCGGCTGCCTGGACCGGGCCGCCGCGGAACTCCACGCCCACGGACGCCGGATCGACTGGCGCCGCCTGGTCCCGCACGGCACCGCCGCCGATCTGCCCACCTACGCCTGGGACTCGGCGCGCCACTGGACCGAGCCCCAGTACGGCGCCGGCGGCTCCGCCCTGTTCGACCGCGCCGCGCACCCGTTGCTCGGCGTCCAGCTCCAGTCCGCCGACGAGACCCGCTGGACCTTCCGCAACGAATGGTCCCCGGCCACCGCCGACTGGCTGCCCGACCACATCGTCTTCGGCCGCACCGTGGTCTCCGGCACCACCCTGCTCGAACTGTGCCGTGCCGCCCTCGCCGTGGCCCGCCCGGACGAGGCCGCCGACGTCACCGACCTGCTGCTGGTGGGCCCGCTCGTCCTGCCCGGATCGGGCACGGTCGAGGTCTCCGTCGAGGTCGTCACCGCGGGCCCCGTGCCGGAGGTCACCGTGCACAGCCGCCCGCGCGGCCAGGACGCCCCCGGCTGGACCCTCCACGCCACCGCCTGCGCCGCCACCTCGGCCCCGCTCACCCCGGAACGCCCGCCCGCCTGGCCGGAGTCCGCCCCAGAGGCCTGGACCGAGGGGACCTACGACCGGTTGGCCGGGCTCGGCCTCGGCTACGGGCCCACTTTCCAGGGCGTACGGTCGGCGGTCGTCACCGGCGACGGGGAGGTCCTCGCCCGGCTCTCGCTGCCCGCCGGCGCCCGCGACACCGCCGACCCGTACCCGGTGCACCCCGCGCTGCTGGACGCCGCCCTCCAGGTGACGGCCGCGCTCGGCCCGGCCGGGCAACGCGCCCTGCTGCCCGTCGCCGTGGGCCGCTGCGTCCTCCCGGCCGGCACGGTGGGCGATCTGACCGCGCGGGTGCGGCGCACCGGTGACACCGGCACCGACCTCACCCTGGACGTCACCCTGTGGGACGCCGACGGCCTCCCCGCCGGACGCCTGGAGGCAGTTCGCCTGCGCACCGCCGATCCCGCCGGCCTCGACACGGGCTCGGAGAACTCCCGGCACCTGTACGAGGTTGCGTGGACGGCGGTCGGCGAGGAGCCCGCCGACGCGCCGGACCTCACCTGGGCCGTGGCCGGCGACCCCGCCGACCCGCAGGCTGCCGCCGCCCGGCACGGCCTGCCCGGCGCCGAGGACCACGCCGACGTCGCCGTGCGCTTCTGGCCGCGCCCGGCACCGGATGCCGATCAGGTGGCCGTCGCGCATGAGACGGCCACCGGCGCCCTCGAAGAGCTGCGGCGGCTCCTCGCGCTCCCCGAGGGCCAGGCACCCGCGCGGACCGTGTGGGTGACCCGCGGCGCGATCGCCGCCGCCGACGGAGACCGGGTGCCCGCCTACGCCCAGTCGGTGCTGTGGGGCCTGGTGCGCAGCGCGCGTGCCGAACACCCGGACCTGGGGCTGACCCTGCTCGACCTGGACGACGCCGACCCCGATCCCGTCCCCGCGCTGACGGCCGCCGCGGGTCTCACCGACGAGCCCGAACTGGCGTGGCGCGATGGCGAATTGGTGGTACCCCGGCTGGTGCGCGCCCGGCCGGGGAAGGCCGGACGGGGACCGGAGCCGGGCCATGACCGGGCCGCCGCGGTGCCCACGGACGGAACCGTCCTGATCACCGGCGGACTGGGAGCCGTGGGCGGGCACATCGCCCGGCTCCTCGCCGAACGCGGCGTGCCCAGGCTGCTGCTGACGGCACACGGCGGCACCGAGGACCCGCGCGCCCAGGAGGCCGTCGACGGACTGACCGCGCTCGGCGCGCGGGCCGAGGTCGTCGCCTGCGACGTCACCCACCCGGCCGCGATCGCCGGCGTACTCGACGCGGTGGGCGAGGAGTTCCCGCTGCGCGGCGTCGTCCACTGCGCCGGAGTCCTCGACGACGGCGTGATCGGCGAACTGACCCCCGAGCGGCTGGAGCGGGTACTGCGTCCCAAGACCGACGCCGCCGCCCATCTGCACCGGCTCACCGCAGGCACCCCGCTGGACCTGTTCCTGCTGGTCTCCTCGGCCGCCGGCGTCGTGGGCAGTCCGGGCCAGGGCAACTACGCGGCCGCCAACGTCTTCCTCGACCAACTCGCCCACCACCGGCGGGCCGCGGGCCTGTCCGGCCTCTCCCTGTCCTTCGGCGCCTGGGCGGGCGAGGGCCTCGCGGCCGCCCACGCCGACCTGGACCGCATGGCCCGGCTCGGGCACCGGGCCCTCACCCCGGAGCAGGGCCGCGACCTGGTGGCGCTGGCCCTGCGCGGCGACGCCCCGCACCAGGTCGGCTGGGTCCTGGACCTGCCCCGCCTGCGCACCACGGACGCCGTGGGCACCGCCCTGTGGCGCACGCTGCTGCCCGCGCCCCGCACCGGCACCGAGGCGGGCGGCGCCCTGGCCGGCCGGCTGGCCCGGCTGCCCCGACCCGAGCGCGGCGAACGAGTCCTCGCCCTGGTCCGCGAGGAGGCGGCCCGCGCGCTCGGCCTGCGCTCCGCCGAGTCCGTACCGGCCGGCCGGCCGCTGCGCGACCTCGGCATGGACTCCGTCACCGCCGTCGAACTGCGCAACCGCCTCGCGGCCCGGCTGGGCGTACGCCTGCCGGCCACCCTGCTCTTCGACCACCCCACCGCCGACCGGCTGGCCGAGTACCTGCTGGCCCACGCGCTCGGCGACGCCACCCCTACGACGGCCCCGGCACGGGCCCGGGCGCGCCGGAGCGAACCGGCCACCGGCGAACCCATCGCCATCGTGGCCATGGCCTGCCGGCTCCCCGGCTCGGTCGGCGACCCGGAGGACCTGTGGCGGCTGGTCGCCGAAGGCCGGGACGCGGTCGGCCCGTTCCCGGCGGCACGCTGGGACGTCGACGCGCTCTACGACCCCGACCCGGACGCACCGGGCAAGTCCTACGCCCGCGAAGGCGGCTTCCTCGACGACATCGAGTCCTTCGACGCCGGCTTCTTCGGCATCACCCCGAAGGAGGCCGCCGCCATGGACCCCCAGCAGCGACTGCTGCTGGAGACGGCCTGGGAGGCGCTCGAACGGGCCGGCATCGTGCCCGCCCGGCTCACGGGCAGCACCACCGGCGTGTACGTCGGCATGTTCGGCAGCGACTACCTGGCCGGATCCCGCCTCGACCAGCTCGACGGCTACGTCGGCACCGGCTCGGCGCTCAGCGTCGCCTCCGGCCGCCTGGCGTACTCACTCGGCCTGCACGGCCCCGCGCTCACCGTGGACACGGCCTGCTCCTCCTCACTGGTCGCCACCCATCTCGCCGCCCAGGCGCTGCGCGCGGGTGAATGCGATCTGGCGCTGGCCGGCGGAGTGACCCTGATGGTGACCCCGCAGACCTTCGTGGAGTTCAGCCGGCTGCGCGGGCTCTCCCCGACCGGGCGCTGCCGCGCCTTCTCCGACGACGCCGACGGGGCGATCTGGGCCGAGGGCGCGGGCATGCTCGTCCTCAAGCGGCTCGGTGACGCGCGACGGGACGGCGACGAGGTGCTGGCCGTGCTGCGCGGCACGGCGGTGGGCCAGGACGGCCGCAGCCAGGGTCTGTCCGCGCCCAACGGACCTGCCCAGGTGCAGGTGGTCCGCCGGGCGCTGGAACGGTCCGGACTCGACCCCGCCGACATCGACTACGTCGAGGCCCACGGCACCGGGACCACCCTCGGCGACCCGATCGAGGCGAACGCCCTCGCCGAGGTCTTCGCCGGCTCCCGGCCCGAGGGCCGCCCGCTGTACCTCGGGTCGCTGAAGTCCAACATCGGCCATGTGCAGGCCGCTTCGGGCGTCGCCGGACTCATCAAGGTCGTGCAGGCCATGCGGCACCGGACCCTGCCGCCCACCCTGCACGCCGACACCCCCAGCCGGCACGTCGAGTGGGAGGACAGCGGACTGCGGCTGCTCCAGGAACCGGTGGCCTGGCCGGCTACGGGGGAGAGGCCGCGGCGGGCAGGTGTCAGCGCCTTCGGGATCAGCGGCACCAACGCCCACGTCGTCGTCGAGGAGGCCCCGGCCCGGGCCGCTGAGGAGACGGAAGTCCCGGACGGCAAACGGCTGTTCGTCCTCTCCGGGCGCAGCGAGGCCGGGCTGCGCGGACAGGCCGCCCGGCTCGCCCGGCACATCACCGCGGACACCGCCCTCCCGGACGTCGCCCACACCCTGGCCCGGCACCGCAGCCACTTCGAGTGGCGCGCGGCGGTCGTCGCGGACGGGCGGGAGGAACTGCTGTCCTCGCTCCGGGCCCTGGGCAGCGGCCGCAAGCCGGTCCCCGCGCCCCACGAGGAGCAGTCCGGCAAGGTCGCCTTCGTGTTCGCCGGGCACGGCGGCCAATGGACCGGCATGGGCCTGGAGCTGATGAACCGGTCCGAGGCCTTCCGGGCGGAGCTGACCCGGATCGACGCCGCCGTCGAACGGCACGCCGGCTGGTCGGTGCTCAACGTGCTGCGCGCACCGGAGGAGTTCTCCCCGCTCGACCGCACCGAATACCTCCAGCCGGTCCTCTTCGCCGTGAACGCGGCCCTCGCCGCCGCCTGGCGCGAACTCGGCGTCACCCCGGACGCCGTGGTGGGCCACAGCCTCGGGGAGATCGCCGCCGCCTACAGCGCGGGCGCCCTCACCCTGGACGAGGCCGTGACCGCCGTCACCGGCCGGGCACAGGCGGTGGTCCCCCATGTCGGGCACGGCGGCATGCTCGCCGTCGAGCTGCCGGCCGCCGACGTCGAGGACCTGCTGCGCCCCTACACCGGGAAGCTGTTCGTCGGAGCGGTCAACGGCCCCACGGCCACCGCCGTCTCCGGCGAGTCGGATGCGCTCACCGCGCTCCGCGCGGAACTGGCGGAACGGGGCGTCCCCACCCGGGTGCTGTCGACACCGTTCGCCTCCCACACCCCGCTCATGGAACCCCTGCGCGCGGACCTCCTCGACCGCGTCTCCGGCGTCCGCGGCACCCGCACGGCGACCCCTCTCTACTCGTCGGTACTCGCCGAACCGGTCCCCGGCGACGGCCTGGACGCCGCCTACTGGTACGCGAACCTGAGCCGGCCGGTCCGCTTCGCGGACACGATCAGGCGGATGCTGGACGACGGTTACCGCTACTTCGTCGAACTCAGCCCGCACCCCTCGCTCCTCCCGGCGATCGAGGCGGTGGCGGGCGAAGCGGGCGTCGACGCGGCCGGCGTCGGCTCGCTGCGCCGCGGCCGCGACGGACACGACGTACTCCTCGGCAGGCTGGGGGAGCTGTACACGGCCGGGCACACCCCCGACTGGACCGCGCTGCACCCGCACGGCCGCCGGGCCGACCTGCCGACGTACGCCTTCGCCCGGGAACGCCACTGGCTCGCCCCGGTCCGGTCGGGCGGCACCGCGGGCTCACCTCTCCTCGGCACCCACCTCCAGGCCAGCGACGAGCCCGGCCGCGACCTGTTCCAGGCCGAGATCGACCTGAAGGACGCCCGCTTCGCCTACCTGACCGACCATCGCGTCACCGGTGAGGTGTGGCTGCCCGGCGCCGCCCTCATCGACATGGTGCTGGAGGCCGCCACCGGCCTGGCGGCGGACGGTGACGGGGTGCGGCTGACCGACGTCCGGTTCGTCCAGCCGCTGCGGCTGGACGCCGACCGGCCCGTACGCCTGCAGTTGGTGCTGCGCCCGGCCGAGGACGGCCACCGGGACTTCACGGTCGCCTCCGCCCCGGACGGCCGCCGGCAGTGGGAACGGCACGTCACCGGCCGCATCGCCCTGGACCCTGTCGCGAAGGCCCCGGAACCCGGCCCGGCCGACGGGCCCGGGTTGACCGCGCTGCGCGAGCGGTGCACCGAGCGGGTCGACGTGAGTGCCGTCTACGCGCAACTCGCCGCCCTCGGCATCGACTACGGACCCGCCTTCCGGGGCCTGGAGGAGGGCCACCGGGACGGCGGCACGACAGCCCTCGCCCGGCTGGCCGCCCGCCCCGCCGCCGGGCACCTGCTGCACCCCGCCACCCTGGACGCCTCCTTCCACAGCGCTGCCCTGCCCGCCGCCACGCCCGCCGGCCGGGCCTTCGTCCCCGCCGGCGCCGGCCGCGTGCACCACAGCGGCGTGCGCACCACGCCCGCCTGGGTGAGCTGCGACCTGCGCTCGGTGGACGGCGACACGGCCACGCTGGATCTGCGCCTGTGGGACGAAGAGGGTCAACTCGTCCTCACCATCGACGAGTTCCGGCTCGCCGCGCTGTCCCCGCTGGACGGCGCCCTCTTCGAGACCCGCTGGCAGCCGCGCCCCGAGGCACAGGAACCGCCCGGCGAGGGCGGCTGGCTGATCCTCGCCGACGAGACCGGAACGGCGGACGAACTCACCTCCCGGCTGGACGGCCTGGTGCCGTACGCCGTCGCCCGCCGCGGCACCGAGTACGCCGTCGAGGCCCCCGGCCGCCACGTCCTCGACCCGGCCGACCCCGCCCAGCTCGCCAGGCTCCTGGACGAGGCCTTCGAGGGCGCGCCGCCCGAGCGGATCGTCCAGCTCTCCGCGCTCGACGCCCCGCCGGTCACCGACGGCGGCAGCGCGCAGGAGGCGGCCCGGCTGTGCTGCCTGACCACCCTCCACCTGGTCCGGGCCCTCACCGGCCGCGACCGGCGGCAGGGCGGGACACCGCGCCTGTTCGTCGTCGTACGCGGCAGCCAGGCCGCCGGTGACAGCACCGCCGTGACCCATCCGCAGCAGGCCCTTGCCTGGGGGTTCGCCCTCGCCGTGGCCCAGGAGCACCCGGAACTCGCCACCACCCTGATCGACCTTCCCGCCGAAGGCGGCACCGACCGGCTGTGGACCCAGCTCCGGCACGCTGACGACGAACGCCTCGTCGCGCTGCGCGACACCGGCCGGCTCGTCCCGCGGCTGGCCCGCACCCGCCCCGACGACGGCGGCCACCCCGAGCAGCCGGACGGCGTGCACCTGATCACCGGTGGCCTCGGCGGGCTCGGCCGGGTCGTCGCCGAACGGCTGGCCCGCCGGGGCGCCCGGCGGATCGCCCTGCTCGGCCGCGGGACTCCGGACGCGGCCGCCCGCGCCTGGATCGACGGCCTCGAACAGCGGGGAGTGGGCGTGCACCTGGCCCGCGCCGACGTCGCCGACCGCGACGGCCTCACGGCCGCCCTGGACGCCGTACGCCGCGAGGCCGGGCCCATCACCACCGTGGTGCACACCGCCGGTGTCCTGGACGACGCCACCCTCGCCAACCTCACCGGGGAACGCGTCCTGCGCGTCCTCGCGCCCAAGGTGCTCGGCACCGCCCTGCTCACCGAGCTCGTCCCCGAGGCTGACAACCTGGTGCTGTTCGCGTCGGTGGCGGGGCTGCTCGGTTCGGCGGGACAGAGCCCGTACTCGGCGGCCAACGCCTTCCTCGACGCCTGGGCGCATCACCTCTCCCGCACCGGCCGGCGGGCGCTCAGCCTGGACTGGGGTCCCTGGGCCGGTGTCGGCATGGTCGCCGGGTCCGGCACCCGGGCCGCCGAGACCGGCCGCTCGGGCCTGGTCGCCTTCTCCCCGCAGGACGGCGGCGAGCTGTTCGACCGGGTCCTGGCCACCGGCCGCCGCCAACTCGCGCCGATGGCACTCGACATGGAGCTGCTCGCCCTCGACCCGGACGCGGCGCGCGGCCGGCCCCTGCTCGCCGACCTGGTGACCGTCCCGGCCGCCGGAGCGGACGGCGACGACCTCGTGCGGCGGGTACTCGCGGCCGCCACCGAGGAGGAGCGAGCCGAATGGCTCGAGACCTATGTGCGGGCCCGGGTCGGCGAGGTCTCCGGCGGCGCCGTGGACGTGTTCGCCACCACCGCCCTGAAGGAACTCGGCCTGGACTCCCTCATGCTCGTCCGGCTGCGCAACGCCTTCGCCCGCGAGCTGGGCGTCGAACTTCCGGCCGCCGACGTGTTCTCCGCCGCCGACATCCGCGGCCTCGCCCGCGCCCTCCGCGAAGGGCTGCCCGAGCGCACCGCACGGGCAGAGGCCGGACAGGACGCACCGGCGCGGGAGGTCCCGGAGACCGAACTGCGGCCCGCCACCCGGGACGTCGTACGCCTCCTGCGCAGCGCCCAGCCGGACATGCCGCACGCGGCCCACGGCGTCGGCCTCGCCGTACGGCTCACCACCCCGGTCACCCAGGAGGACCTCACCGGCATCCTGGACCGGCTCGTCGCCCGGCACGCCGCCCTGCGCACGGCCGTCGTGACCGGCGCCGACGGCCGGCGTCAGCTCCGGGTGGACCGGGAGCTGCCCGCGCCGCCGCTGCGCTGGACCGACGGCCCGGACGGGGACCCCGCCGAGCGGCTGCGGCTGCTGCTGGAGCCGCCGTTCGACCTGGCGGCGCCGCCGCTGTGGCGGTTCGAGCTGGCCGACGGCGGCGCGCAGGGCCAGATCCTGGTGTTCGGCGCCCACCACGCGGTCAGCGACCTGCAGTCCCTGCTGCTGGTGGCCGCGGAGATCGACGCCGAGCTGTCCGGGACCCCGCTGGACGGCACCGTCACGAATCGGGACCTCGACCTGCTGATCGAGGCCCAGCGGGGCGGCGGCGACGGGCCCGGCGACGAGTGGCGGGCGGCCTTCCGGGGCAGCGAACGGCTCGACCTGACCCTCGCGCGTCCCCGCCCGGACACCCGCTCCTACCGGTCCGGCAGCGTCACCGTCACCGTCCCCGACGGGCTCATGCGACGCGTCGCGGACGCCGCGAGCGGCCTGGGCGTCACCCCCGCCGCCCACTGCCTCGGCACCCTCACCGTGCTGCTGGCCCGGAAGCGGGAGCGGGAGCGGTTCGTGCTCGCCGTGCCGGTGGACACCCGTATCCACGCCGACGCCTTCGGCGCGGTGGGCTTCTTCGGCGTTCCCGTGCCGTTCCCCGCGCAGGCGGCGGCGGGGGAGCGGGTCGCGGACGTACTGCTGCGCACCGACCGCCGGCTGCGGCAGATCCTGTCCAGGGGCGCCATGTTCTCCGACGTGCTCGCCACCCTCGCCCGGCAGGGCCTGCACCGGGCCAACGCGCCGCTCGTCGAGGTCTACTTCAACTACGTACGCTTCTCCGGTGAGTTGAAGCACCTTGAGGTGCTGCCCGCCGGCGTCGGGCACACCGACCTGGACCTGATGATCACCATGACCCCGGACGCGGGCACCGTCCGCCTCGACCACAACCTCGACATCCTGGACGCGGACACCGCCGCCCGGCTGGGCGAGGAGTTCCTGACGTTGCTCGCCCGGACCACCGAGGACGCGACCGGCCCGGTGCGCGAACGGCGGCCCGAGCCGCCCGCCGAGGGACCGCGCCTCGCCCTGGCCGCCACCTTCGCCCTCGGTCATCTGCCCCCGATGTGCGAGGCGGCCCTGGAGGACGAACGGGCGAGCGCCGCCGAAGCGCCCTACCACCAGGTGCTGGCCGCCCTCCAGGACCCGTCGGGCGTCCTCGCCGACCCGGCCACTGCGGTCGGCGTCGTCCTGCTGCGCGCCGCCGACCTGGAACGCTTCGGACCGGTCGACGACACCCTCCTCGCCGAACTCCGCGACGCCTACCCGGCCGCCCTGAAGTCCCTCGCCGAGCGCACCCGCAGGCCCCTCGTCGTCGGCATCCTGCCCGGCGCCAGGACCACCGAGCGGCTCCTCGACTGGGAGCGCGGGATCACCGCCGACCTGGCCGGGCTGCCGGGGATCGCGGTGCTCGGCCCCGACGAGTGGACCCGCCACCACGCCGTCGGGCAGCGCTTCGACGAGCGCACCGAGCGGCTCGCCCACCTGCCCTTCACTCCCGACTTCCAGGCCGCGGTCGCGCTGCGCCTCGCCGAGGTGGTGCGGGCCGTACGGCGGCCCGCGCCCAAGGTGATCGCCGTCGACGGCGACGAGACCCTGTGGGGCGGCGTGGCGGGCGAGACCGGTCCCGACGCGGTGGACCTCAGCGGCCCGCGCGCCCTGCTGGCCCGCAGGCTGCTGCGGTGGCGGGCGGCGGGCGCGCTGCTGGTCCTGGTCAGCAACAACGACGAGGCCACCGTCCGCGCGGTCCTCGACCGGCCCGACAGCACGCTGAAGGCCGAGCACTTCAGCGTGATCTCGGCCGCCTGGGGACCCAAGCCCGCCCGCCTCGACGAGGCCGCCCGCGGCCTGGGCCTCGGCCTGGACAGCTTCCTGTTCCTTGACGACAACCCGGCCGAGATCGCCAAGATGCGCGCCGCGCTCCCCCAGGTGCTGTCGGTGACCTGCCCGCCGGCCGGTGGACTCGAGGCGTTCCTCGACCGGTTGTGGCCCCTGGTCCCGGCCCCGGCGACCGCCGAGGACGGCCTCAGGGCCCGGTTCTACGAGGCCGAACGCGCCCGGGACGCCGTCCGCGCGGGCGCCGGGTTCGAGGAGTTCCTGGCGGGGCTCGGCCTCGAGGTCGACATCCGTGAACTCACCGAAGCGGACGTCGAACGCGGCGAACAACTCGTCCGGCGCACCAACCAGTTCACCCTGCGCGCCCGCTCCGCCGACGGCGGTGACCTCGCCCGGTGGCGCGAACGGGGCGAGGTGTGGACGGCGGCGGCCCGCGACCGGTTCGGCGACTACGGCCAGATCGCGCTCCTCGCGGTCGCCGCCGACGGCGACCGGCTCGACGTCCTCGCCTGGCCGATGAGCTGCCGTGCCCTCGGCCGCGGGGTCGAGGAACGGCTGCTCGCCTGGCTCGCCGACCGGGCCGGGGAACTGGGCTGCACCAAGGTCCGGCTCACCGCGGAGCGCACCCCGCGCAACGCGCCCGCCCGCCGGCTGCTCGCCGCACTCGGCGGCGGCGACTCGGACGACGCACGGCTGGACGTCGTCGTCACGCCCGAGCACCTGCGGGCGTTCCGCTCCTGGGACCAGCAGTGAGCGACAAGACCAAGCACAACGCGAAGGGCTCTCATGCGTGACGTGAACGAGGCGATCGCCGAGTCGATCGAGCGGGGCGGCGGCGGACTCGGCGTGTCCGAGCTGCTGGCCAGGGTGCGGGCGGCGGGCACCGGGCCCGAGCCCGCGCCGTCCCCGGCGCCGGACCTGGACGGCCTGACCGCCACGGTCGCCGCCGCGGCGGGCCGCCATGTGCCCGCCGGCCGGCTCGACCCCGACGCCGACTTCTTCGACGCCGGCGGCACCAGCGTGGGCGCGGTGGAACTCATCGCCGAACTCGAAGGCGAACTGGGCATCGAGGTCGACCTCGACGAGGTCTTCGCCGACGCCCGCCCGAGCAGCCTGGCCCGCCGCTGGCTCCCGCTGCTGGACGCCGCGCCGGCGGCGGTGACCTCCGGAGCCGGCGCGACGCCCGGCACCCCCACGGCCGCGCCGAGCCCGGAGTCCGTCGCCGCCGAGGCGCCCGGCACGGCCACGGCTGCCGCCGCGGCCGCCTGCGCAACCCCGGCCCCCGCCCCCCGCACCACGAGGACGCCCGCACCGGCGCCCGCGGACACCCCGCCGGCCCTCCCCGTACCGACGGCGGCCCCGGGCACCCTCCCCGTCCCGTCCCGCCGCACCCCGCCCGCCGTACCCGGCACCCCGCACCGCACCGACGGCGACCGCTACTCCCGCGCCCGACCGGAGGACCTGGAGCAGATACTCGCCGACCTCGCCCTCGCCGACCGGCTGCCGTTCACCGACGTACCCGAGCCGGTGCCGCCCCGCCGGATCCTGCTCACCGGTGCGACCGGCTTCCTCGGCAGCCACATGCTGCTCGACCTGCTACGGCACAGCGACGCCCATGTGTACTGCCTGGTCCGCGCGGACGACGAGGCCGCGGCCACGGCACGGCTCGGCGAACAACTGCGCGGCTACCGCCTGCCCTGGTCGTCCGAGGTCCGCCGCCGGATCACCGTGCTGCCCGGCGACATCCGCCGCCCGCGCCTCGGCCTCACCGACGAGCGGTGGCACACCCTCGCCCACGAACTCGACAGCGTCGTCGGCGTCGCGGCCGCCGTGGACTTCCTGCGCGGCTACCAGTCGCTGCGCGGCAGCAACGTCATCGGCGCGCTCACCCTCGCCGAACTCGCCGCGACCGGCCGCCCCAAACCGCTGCACCACATCTCGTCGATCGCGGTGTTCAACGAGGTGGGCATCGCCTCGATGGGCGAGGACGACCCGCTCGCCCACATCGACCGGCTCGTCTCCGGCTACGACCAGTCCAAGTGGGCCGCCGAGGTCGCCCTGCGCCGGGCCCGCGACCACGGCCTGGTCGTCACCGCGCTCCGCCCGGGCGGCATCGGCGGCCACACGAAGACCGGCGCCTACAACCCGCAGGACCTCAGCAGCGGCCTGATCTCCGCCTTCGGCCGGTTCCGCACCGTGCCGGCGTTCCGCCACCTCAACGCCGCCCCGGTGGACTGGGTCAGCCGGGTCGCCGTCGCCGCGATCTGCGAACCCGACGCGTGGGGCTTCGACTACAACCTCACCGGCGTGCCCAACACCCTCGACGACGTCGTACGGGACATGGCCTTCGGCGGCATGCACGTACGCGTCCAGGACTGGGACGAGTGGCGCACCGGCACCCTCGCCCGCCTGGAGGCCGAGCCCATACCCGAACTCGGTTTCCTCTCCAGGGTGTTGCAGAGTCCCACCGCCCTGAAGCTGTGCGAGGCAACCCTGAAGGGCCCGGCCGCCGAGGCCGCGCGCACCGACGCCCTGGTCGCCGCCCTCGGGCTCGCCCCCGCCGCCCGCTACGACGCCCGGGCCCAGCTGAAGACCTTCGAGAAACTCGCCGGCGACGGCCTCGCCCGGCTGCCGCACAAGGACGACCAGCCCTACCTCTGGTTCTCCGAGACCACCGAGGGCACCGTCGGACCGGTCGGCGCCGCCGCCTCGGCCCCCTGCTCCATGGCGCTCACCCTGTCCATCGCGAGCATGTACCAACTGGTGAAGGAGCGCCGGGTGGACGTCACCGGACAGGTGACCTGCCCCGCCCTGCACCCCGAACCGCTCACCGTGGAACGCGGCGACCTATGGGTGCGCCCCGAGGAGGGCATCCCGCAACAGCACGGCATGCGGCACCAACTCCTGCGCTACCGGCTCAAGTTGCGAGACGCGGACGGCGGCCGGTGGTGGCTCGAGGGCCGCAAGTACGCGCGCGCCCGCCGGGACCTGTGGCGGCAGACCCGGGCGCTCACCGTGGAGATCGGCCGCGAGGGCGACGCGGCGAGCCTGCTCGGCGAGGTCGTCGTACCCGCCGACTCCTACGTCCGCGACCAGATCGACGGCATCCGCGTCGACCCGCGCCTGACCGGTCAGGAGAAGCGGGCCGCCAAGCTCGCCTGGCTCGCCTGGTTCGGCCTGGAGATGGGCCGCGGCCTGGTCGCCCCGTTCGCCCGGGCCGCCGCCGACCTGCTCGACCTGCGCCGGACCCCGACCCTCACGGAGCACAACCGATGATCTTCAGGACCACCCCCGCCAAGGCGGGCCGCACGGCGCTCCGCAGAGTCCGCACCGGCGTGGCACCGCGTCCGCTGCGCCACCGTCTCGACCCGGCCCACGTCGAAGAGGTCCCGTTCCGGGCCAGCGACGGCGTCCGCCTCGGCCTGACCCGGATCGGCCCGGCCGACCCGGGCCGCCCCGCCGTACTGCTGCTGCACGGGCACACCGCCTCCGCCGACATGTTCCTGCTGCCCGAGACCCGCAACCTCGTCGACGTCCTGCTCGACGACGGCTACGAGCCCTGGCTGCTGGACTGGCGGGGCAGCGGCAGGCTGCCGTACAACGAGACCGGGGGCAGGTACACGTACGACGACGTGGCCCTGTACGACATACCCGAAGCCGTCGCCCACGTCCGTGAACGCATCGGGCACCGGCCGCTGTTCGTGGTGGCGCACTGCATCGGCTCGCTCACCCTGTCGATGAGCATGGCGGCCGGTCTCGTCCCGGGCCTGGCCGGGGTGGTGTCCCAGGGGGTGTTCCTCACGCCCAAGCTGGCCGGGCGGACCTCGCTGCGGATGTCGGTGGCGGGGGAGCTGCTGAAGACCCGGATCGACCACATCCCGGTCGACATCCGCAAGGTGGGCCTGTGGTCGAAGTACACCCCGCTGTTCGCGCTCGCCTCCCGCAAGGCGGCCTGCCCCGACCCGACCTGCCAGATCCTGCACAACTCGGCCTGGGGGACCGGCGCTTCACTCTTCGTCCACGAGAACCTCGACCCGGCCACCCACGACCGGCTCGCCGAACTCCTCGGCCCCGCCCCGCTGTGGATCCTGCCCCACCTGCGCCGGATCGAGCTGGCCCGCACCGTCGTCCGCTGGCACGACACCGACCACCGCTACCGGGCGCTCCCGCCCAACGCGCTGGACGCGGCCGGCCGCATCGACACCCCGGTGCTGCTGCTCTCGGGCAGCGAGAACGGGCTGTGGCTGGACTCGCAGAAGCTCTGCCACGAGGTGCTGTCCCGCCGGCAGCCGCAGCTCGACGTGTCGTACACCGAGATCCCCGGCTACGGCCACCTCGACCCGTTCCTGGGCCGCGGCGCCGCGCTGGACGTCTTCGGGCACATCCTGGAGTTCCTCGGCGCGCACCGCTGAGAATCATCCCCGCAGGCCGGTGACGGCGGACGTCGCCGCCGGTTACCGTACCCGTCAGTAACCGGACTCGCTCCGCACCGCACCCCAGGAGGCCCCATGCCGCAGCTCGACGTCGCCGGCGCCGTACTGACGTACGACGACGAGGGCCCCCGCGAAGGCGCGGAGGTGCCGCTGGTCTTCGTGCACGGCTGGACCGCCAACCGGCACCGCTGGGACCATCAGGTGGCGCACTTCTCGGCGGGCCGGCGGGTGATCCGGCTGGACCTGCGGGGGCACGGGGAGAGCACCGGGGCCGGGGTGCGGACGGTCGCGGAGCTGGCGACGGACGTCCTGGCGCTCCTCGACCACCTCGGGGTGGAGCGGTTCGTGCTGGTCGGCCACTCCATGGGCGGGATGATCTCCCAGACCATCGCCCTGTCCCACCCCGAGCGGGTGGAACGGATGGTGCTGGTCAACTCCATCGGGCGGATGACCTACAGCCGTGGCCGGGGACTGCTCATGGCGGCCTCCACGCTGGCGCCGTACAAGCTGTTCATCGCGGCCAACATCCAGCGGGCCTTCGCGCCGGGCCATCCGCGCGAGGAGGTCCGCGAGTACATCCGCGCCTCCGGGGAGACGCCGCGCGAGGTCGTCATGACGCTGTACGGCGCCATGCGCGCCTTCGACGTCCTCGACCGGGCCGGCGAGATCCGCACGCCCACCCTGATGGTGCACGGCTACCACGACATCCAGCTTCCCGTGCGGCAGATGCTGCGGCTGGCCAAGGCCTACCCGGACGCGGTCGTCCGCATCATCGACGCGGGCCATGAACTGCCCGTGGAGAAGCCGGCCGAACTGACCGAGGCCCTGGACCGGTTCCTTACCCCGAAGCCTTCGGAGACCGAGCGGAACGAGCGGACCCCGGAGCCCGCAAAGGCTCCGGAGCCCGAAGAGGGGACGGCACAGCCGCCGAAGCCCACGGCGCCCACGCTGCCGTAGCGCCGCCCCGGAACATCCGCGCGCCCGGAGCGGGCCTCAGCCGACGCCGAGAGCCCGGTCCGCGGCCGCCGCCGTCGGCTGCCACCACGTCGTCACCGGCTCCCACACCAGCACCTCGCCGCCGGTGCCCAGTTGGGCGGCGGTGAAGGAGCGGCCCCCCTGCGAGGCCGACGCGGCCACCGTGACCGAACCCGTCCGGCGGGCCTCGGGATCGGCCGGGTCGGCGATCGTGCGCACGGCCGCGTACGCCGTCCGGCCCGCCTTGAGCGCGTATGTGCCGCCGCCGCCCGCGGGCACCGGCAGCGCGGCCCCGTCCAGGTCGCCGAAAGTGATCGTGGGCACCCGGTCGACCACGCAGGTGTGGCCCCCGCGATTGGTCACGGTCACGCGCAGCACGGAAGGATCGACGGACGCGGCCTTCGCCCGTACGGCCAGTGCCCGTTCCGCGCAGCGGGCGGGCCCGGCCTGCCGGGCGGCCGCCTGGCTCTGAGGCGCGGCGCCCAGCAGCGCTACGGCGGCGCAGACGGCGGGTACGGCGACGGCGGCTCGGATGTGCATTTCGGGTTCCCCCTGTCGTGGTCGGTGCGGGTACGGCGGGCCGGGGCGCGCCTTGTCGGATGTGACGATCCGGGCGGCCGGGAGGTTGCGCCGCGACCGCCCCTGTCACCCGTTCGCCCCATGCCCGTCGTCACTGGGCGGTGCCGAACGTGCGGCGCCAGCCCTTCCGGTCCGCCGGACAGGAACTGCCGTCGGCCGGCAGGGAGCCGTACAGCAGGAAGTCGTCGACCTTGCGGTGCACGCACTTGGAGGACGAGTAGCCGGTGTGCCCGTCGCCCCTGTTGTCCAGCACGACGGCCGCCGTGCCGAGGCGCCGTGCCGTCTCCTCGGTCCAGCGGTACGGCGTCGCCGGGTCGCCGCGTGTGCCGACCAGCAGCATCTTCGCCGTGTCGACGTCCTTCACCCGGTCGCGGATGAAGGACGTGCCCTTGGGACGGCCGTAGCACATGAGGAGCTGGGTGAGCTTGAACCGGCCGAAGACCGGGGAGGCCTGGTCGTAGGCGGTCCGCAGGTCCTTCAGGTCCTTCGTGAGCTGTGCGTCGGTGGGCCGGTCGGGGTCGTCCGCGCAGTTGATCGCGAGCAGGGCGGCCGGCAGGTTGTCGGCCGGTACGTCGTCGGAGTTCACGAGCCCGCCGTCCCGCCTGTCCACCGCCGGCCCCTGGGCCGGTCCGGGCCGCCGGACGGGCGGGGTGAAGCCGCCGCCCGGCCAGAAGGCGCCGGCGGAGAAGCTGAGCACGCCCCGGGTGTCGCCGTCGTCGACCAGCGAGGCCAACGCCCGCTCCAGGGTGGGCCACAGCTCCTCGCTGTACAGGGCGGACCCGATGGCGCCCGCCAGGTCCTGTCCGGAGAAGGCGCCGCCGAAGTCCGTGGGCACCGGGTTCTCGTCGAGCGAGCGCACCAGGCGGACCACCTGGCTCCCGGCCATGCGCCGGTCCCGCCCGAACGGACAGGCGATGTCCGTCGTACACCAGTCCAGGAAATCGTCCAGCGCCGTCTGCAGGCCCTCGGCGCCCGCCACACCCTGTTCGGACAGAGATTCGGTCAGGGTGTCGACACCGTCCAGGGTCATCCGGCCGACCCTGTGCGGGAACTGCGCCGCGTACACCGCGCCGAGCCGCGTTCCGTAGGAGAAGCCCAGGTAGTTGAGCTTCTTGTCGCCGAGGGCCTGGCGTATGACGTCCAGGTCGCGGGCGGCGTCCACGGTGCCTATGTGCCGCAGCACCGGGCCGGAGTTCCGGGAGCACTGGTCGGCGGCCCGCCGCAACCGCTTCAGCAGGGGCTGGGGCCGGGTGATGTCGAGGTTCTGGCCCGTCGCCACCGAGGTCTGCTCGCCGCCCGCGCCGCAGCTGACGGGGGAGGACCGGCCGACGCCGCGCGGATCGAAGGTGACCACGTCGTAGCCGTTGGTCAGGCCCATGAACTGCTTGCCGCCCACCGCCAGTTCATGGACTCCGGAGCCGCCGGGGCCGCCGAAGTTCAGCAGTACCGAGCCCCGCGACCTGCCCGTGGCCCGGTAGCGGGCCAGCGCCACGTCGAGCGTGCCGGCGCCGGGGTGGGCGTAGTCGAGCGGGACGGTCACCTTCCCGCACTGCAGGTCTCCGGGCATGTCCGCGCCGTCGCAGGCCGCCCACGCCACCTTCTGCCCGTAGAAACGGGACAGGCCGGGCCGCGGCTCTTCGGCCGCCGCCGCGGGCAGCCCGGACCCGAGCAGCGTCAGGGTCAGCGCGCCGGCGCCCGCGCACTTCCGCACGGCGGGCCGGGTGGACAGCTTGGCCAGCATCGTTCGCCTCCCGGGGGGCGCACCCGACGGGGACCGGGCGGCGCCCTCGCTCACCATAAGCGGGGTCCGCGAGGGCCGCCTCCGGGCGAGCGGCGCGACTGTCGATGATCTATTCTTCGCACTTTCTGTGGCGATCGGTGACTATTCGAAACTTTACGTGCGACTCGAAAGATCATGTCGCCCAATGGGGTGAAAGACTGATACGCCATAACCCCGATGGTTCGGCTGCGTTCTATCCGGTGTGGGCGAGTGCCCGCGACGATGTCTAGAAAGCAGGGAAATCCATGAGACGGGCTACCCGAAACGGTGTGATCGCTGTCGTTGCCGCCTCAGGCGCGATGGCCGTGGCGATGCCGGTGTCCGCTGCGTTCGCGGCCGACGGGGCCTCCGCCGACGGTGCGGCGACCGGCTCGCCCGGGGTGATCTCCGGCAACACCATCCAGGTCCCGGTGCACGTCCCGCTGAACGTGTGCGGCAACACCGTGAACGTCGTGGGACTGCTCAACCCCGCGGCGGGCAACGCCTGCGAGAACGGCGGCCACGGGGACAAGAAGGACGGCTCGCACAAGGCCGGTTCCTCCTCGTCCACGGGCGGTGCCTCCGCGCACGGCACCAGCAAGGACTCGCCGGGAGTGATCTCCGGCAACACCATCCAGCTCCCCGTGCACGTGCCGGTGAACGTCACCGGCAACTCGGTGAACGTGGTGGGCGTGGGCAACCCCGCGGTGGGCAACCACTCCACCAACCACCACACGGACACGCCGGAGACCACCACGCCGGAGCCGGTCCGCACGACCCCGGTCAAGTCCCACCCGGCCCCGCGCACCCCGCAGGCCGCTCCGGAGCCCTCCGTGGCCACCCTGGCCCACACCGGCGCGGACATGACGGCGCCCGCGGTCGCCGGCAGCGCGGCTCTGCTGCTCACCGGAACGGTTCTGTACCGCCGCTTCCGGCCGAGCCGCATGCGCTGACCCCATCGGCGGTGAGGCCCCACCGGACGCCGGCCCGGTGGGGCTCACCGCTGTCCGGGCCCGAACGACGAGTGGCCGAAAGCCGGTTGGGCACCACGGCAGGGCCGGTCCCGGCATGGCGCGGGCCCGGGATGATCGGGAAGGATGCCCGGTGCGCGGCCGAGCGCCGCGCCGTACGGCAGCCCGAACCTCACGGACAGTGGAGCGCACCGATGACCTCACCGGCCCCGCAGGACCTCGTCGTCACCCAGGCCACGCTCGCCGACTGGCCGGTGATCAGCGGGTGGGCGGCGGCCGAGGGCTGGAACCCCGGGCTGTCCGACGGGCCCGCCTTCTTCGCCCAGGACGCCGACGGCTTCTTCCTCGGCCGGATCGACGGGGAGCCCGTATCGGCCATCTCCGTCGTCACCTACGGCTCCGGCTACGCCTTCCTCGGCTGCTACCTGGTCCGCCCGGACCTGCGCGGCCACGGCCACGGCCTGGCCACCTGGAAGACCGCCCTGGCCCATGCCGGGAACCGCACCGTCGGTCTCGACGGGGTTGTCGCCCAGCAGGACAACTACCGCCAGTCCGGCTTCGAACTCGCCCACCGCACCGTCCGGTTCACCGGTGTCGCGCCCGGCACCGGATCGTCTGCGGGCGTGCGCCCCGCGAGCCCCGCCGACCTGCCCGCCATCACCGCGTACGACGCCCTCTGCACGCCCGCCGAGCGCCCCCGCTTCCTCGCCGAGTGGCTCACCGGCCCCCGCCACCGTGCCTTCGTCCGCCACGACGGCGACCGGCTCACCGGCTACGGAGTGATCCGTCCCGGCCACGACACCCTGCGCATCGGGCCGCTCTTCGCCGACACCGCCGACGACGCCCGGGCGCTGTTCGCCGCCCTCACCGCCGAGGCCGCCGGCCGTGAGGTCGCCGTCGACGTGCCCGAGCCGAACACGGCCGCGATCGCACTCGTCGAGAACGCCGGCTTCAGTCCCTCGTTCGAGACGGCCCGCATGTACACCGGGCCGGTCCGCACCCACGCCAAGGAACGGGTGTTCGGCGTCACCACCCTCGAACTCGGCTGACCCGCACGTCACACGGTCCGAGCGGCACCGACCGGGACGCCACCCGGCCCGAGCGGCACCGACCGAACGCCACCCGCCCCGAGTGGTGCCCCGGCCCCGCCGGCAGCCCGGTCCGAACGGCTCAGCACCGGCCGGCGCGGGGCCCTGCCGGCACGGCAACCGGTCGGCAGGGCGTCCGGTCACGCGGCGCTCGGCCCCGGTGAGCCCCGCCTACCTGCCCCGGCCCGCGCGCCGCTCGCATCGAGTGGCACTCGGTCTCGGTGTCCCCGGCCCCCGCAGTGCCTGGTTCGCGCGGCTCGGCGCCGGTCGCGGTGGCACGCTGTCCGTGTGCCACCGGCTGACGCGGCGCCGTGCTCAGGCGGCCCCGGCCCCCGCCGCTCAGCCTCGCCCGGCGTGGAAGCGACGGTGGAGTTCGCGTACCTCGTCCGCGAGTTCGGGTACCGGGCCCTCGACCGTCACCCCCGGGGCGACCTCGTGCACCGGCAGTGGCCGTACCGGCGGTGCGGCCACCCCCAGTTCTCTCAGCCAGGCGCCGAGCTGCTCGGACGAGGCGGCGTACACGATGCGGCCGAGCCCCACCCAGGCGTGCGCGGCCGCGCACATGGGACAGTGCTCGCCCGAGGTGTAGACCGTCGCGGCCGCCCGTTCCCCGGGGGCCAGATGGGCGGCCGACCAGCGGGCCAGCTCGAACTCCGGATGCCGGGTGCGGTCCCCGGAGGCCACCCGGTTGTGGTCCTCGGCGAGCACCGTGCCGTCCGCCGCGACGAGCACCGACCCGAACGGCTCGTCCCCGGACTCCAGCGCCTCGCGCGCGAGTTCCACGCAACGGCGCAGATGGCGCAGCTCACTGTCCTTCACCATGACCTCCGGCCCTCCTCACCCGACAGCCCCAGGCGTCGCACGCTACGGGCCCCGCCGGGTCGCGGCGACCGGAAAACCCCGTTGCCCCGGAGGGAGGGCCGGTGCTGGAGTGGGGGAATGGATCTGGATCACGCCGCGGTGCTCGCCCTGTACGACCGGGACATGCGTGAGGGTGCCCGCCCCGACGGGCCCGGGACCCGGATCGAGCGGGCCGGTGCCGTGGTGCGCCAGACCGGCGACGCGCACGGCTGGAACGGGGTTCTCTGGTCCGACCTGGACGAGGCGACGGCGGACCGGGTGATCGGCGAACAGATCGCCCACTTCACCGGCCTGGGCCTGGACTTCGAGTGGAAGCTGTACGCCCACGACCGGCCGGCGGACCTCGGCGCCCGCCTCACCGAGGCCGGCTTCCGGGCCGAGCCCGAGGAGACACTGCTGGTCGGCGAGACCGGCCGACTGGCCCTGGATCGCGGAACACCCGCCGGGATCCGGGTCGTCGAGGCCACCGACGCCGCCGGCGTCGAGCTCGTCGTGAGGGTGCACGAGTCGGCCTTCGGCACCGACGGCACCCGGTTGCGCCACCGGCTGCTGGCCCGCCTGGCCGCCGACCCCGGCACGGTCGTCGCCGTGGTGGCACTCGCCGGGGACGAGCCGGTCAGCTCGGCCCGCATGGAACTGGTGCCCGGCGCCCGCTTCGCGGGCCTGTGGGGCGGCGGCACCGTGGAGGCCTGGCGGGGCCGGGGCGTCTACCGCGCCCTGGTCGCCCACCGGGCCCGCGTCGCCGCCGCCCGGGGCTGCCGCTACCTCCAGGTCGACGCCTCACCGATGAGCCGCCCGATCCTGGAACGCCTCGGCTTCCACGCGCTCAGTACCACGACGCCCTACCTGTACGAAGGCTGACCGACCTGTACCAGGGCTGACCGAACCGTACGAAGGCTGACCGCCCGCTCAGCGGTGGGCCCTGGCCCGGTCCAGCGCGGCCACGCCCACGGCCGCCAGGGCGATCTGGATGAGCCACTCGATCCAGTCGGGCCCCTTGGTGTCCGCGACCCCGATGCCGGCGGCGATCGCCGAGCCCACCAGCGCGGCCACGATGCCGACCACGATGGTCCACAGGATGCCGATGTGCTGCCGCCCGGGAACGACGAGCCGGCCCAGCACGCCGATGACGACGCCGATGACCAGCGCACTGACGATGCCCGATATCTCCATGTCGACCCCTCCGGTTCTCGCCCCGCCGATGTGCCGTCTGCCCGCTGCCGCCGGATACACGCCGGCCCGGTCATTGCCGGGACTTTCTGTTCACCGGACCTTTATGCCATGTACCTTTCAATCATTCGACGCGTGTAGAACCCTCATGCGTGCTCTACGCGCGCAGACAAGGCGCCCCCACCGCCTCTCCCCACTTTCACGGAGGTTCGCCGGATGTTCGGATCGAGGAGATCCCCCCGCTCGCTCACCACCGCGCTTGCCGGACTCGGACTGCTCGTCACCGCCGCGGCCCTGCAGTTCGGCGCCGCTTCCGCCCCCGCCCACGCGGCCACCACACACCGGATCCTGTTCGACAACGCCCACGCCGAGACGGCGGGCAACGCGGACTGGATCATCTCCACCAGCCAGCCCGACCCGCTCGGCCAGGACTCCACCCCGTCCGCGGAGACCGACTGGACCGGCGCCCTGTCCTCCTGGGGCGTGTCCCTGCAGAAGGCCGGCGGCTACAGCCTGAAGACACTGCCGTCCGGCTCCGGTCTGAGCTACGGCGGCTCGTCGACCACCGACCTGTCGAACTTCGACACCCTGGTGCTGCCCGAGCCCAACACGCTGTTCACGACCACCGAGAAGACGGCGATCATGAACTTCGTGAAGAACGGCGGCGGCCTGTTCATGGTCTCCGACCACACCGGCGCGGACCGCAACAACGACGGCCAGGACGCGGTCGAGATCTTCAACGACCTGATGACCAACAACAGTGTCGACTCCACCGACCCGTTCGGCTTCTCCATCGACTCGCTGAGCATCGGTTCCGACCACCCCTCGGCGATCAGCGACAGCACCGACCCGGTCCTGCACGGCTCGTTCGGCACGGTCAGCAAGAGTCTGATCGCCAGCGGCACGACGGCCACCCTCAAGCCCGCCGACAACGCGAGCGTCAAGGGCCTGCTCTACCGCACCGGTTACTCCGGGAACACCGGCGCCTTCTTCCTCACCAGCACCTTCGGCAGCGGCCGGGTCGCCTTCTGGGGTGACAGCTCGCCCGTCGACGACGGCACCGGCCAGTCCGGGAACACCCTGTACGACGGCTGGAACGACACCGGCGCCACCAACGCGGCCCTCGCCCTCAACGCCACGGCCTGGCTGGCCGGCTCCGGCACCACGGGAGGCGGTGGCGGCACCGGCACCTGCACCGCCGCCCAGCTGCTCGGCAACACCGGCTTCGAGTCCGGCGCCACCTCCTGGACCGCGTCAAGCGGTGTCATCAACAACGACTCCGGTGAGGCCGCCCGCACCGGCTCCTACAAGGCCTGGCTGAGCGGCTACGGCTCCGCCCACACCGACACGCTCGCGCAGACGGTGACCGTCCCGGCCGGGTGCACGACCGCCAACCTGAGCTTCTACCTCCACATCGACACCGACGAGACCACCACCTCCACGGCCTACGACACCCTGAAGGCGCAGGTCCTCAACAGCGGTGGCACGGTGCTCTCCACCCTCGCCACGTACTCGAACCTGAACGCGGCGAACGGCTACACCCAGCGCAGCTTCAGCCTCGCGGGCTACGCGGGCCAGACGGTCACGGTCAAGTTCACCGGCACCGAGGGCTCCACCCTGCAGACGTCGTTCGTCGTCGACGACACCGCGCTCAACGTGAGCTGACGCCCTCAGCGACGCCATGGGCCCGGCACCAGGTGCCGGGCCCATCGTGCTGTCTTCCGGATGGCCCAGCTCCTCAAGGTGCACGCCGCCGAGGTGTCCGCTCCCGGTGCCGCGGGCCGCGGCGCCGCCGAGCAGGCCCCGGCCGGCGGGCGGGCCTACCTCAGCCGGGTCAGCGCGCGACAGCGCACCCGGTCCGAGGCACATGAGCGAGCGCTGGCCGGGGCCCACGAGGCCGACCGGGAGCTGCGGCGGTACGCCGTCGCCGCGACCCGGCACCGGCCGCAGAGCGAGCAGCTGACCGGCCGGAGAACCCCCCAGCTGCTGAACGCCGCCTATCTCGTCGACGACGCGGAACGCGCGGGCTTCGCGGGGGCGCTGGCACGGCTCGCTGCCGACCGGACCCACCCGGGGATCGAGATCAGCGCCTCGGGACCCTGGATCCCGTACTCCTTCGCGCGGCTCGACGAGGAGTGGGACGTCATGGCGGACCCGGCAGGGGCGACCCCGGAGCACGAGGGCCGAGCATGACCGTACCGGCGAACCGCGAATCCGCCCCGGCGGCCGTGCCCTGGGAAGTGCCCGAGCCGTACGCGCCGATCGGGGTGCCCCTCGTCGACCTGCTGGACCGTGTGCTGGCGACCGGGGTCGTGATCAGTGGCGACCTGGTCCTCGCGGTCGCGGACGTGCCACTGGTCAGGATCTCGCTGTACGCCCTCCTCGCGTCGGTCGGCGACCGGGTGCCGGCGCCCTGGCCGGACAGCGGGCCGCTGTGACCGCGCCGCGCGCGCACGCCCTGGACCTGGGACCCCGAGGCGGTCGCGGGCGACCTGGCCGCGCTGGTCCTGACCGTCGTGGAGCTGCTGCGCCAGCTGATGGAGTGTCAGGCGGTGCGCCGCTTCGACGAGGGGACGCTGAGCGCCGAGCAGGAGGACCGCCTCGGGACCGCGCTGATGCTGCTGGACCGGCGGATGGACGAGCTGTGCGCGCAGCACGGCCTGAGCCGGGCCGACCTCAACCTCGACCTGGGTCCGCTCGGCCCCCTCCTGGCCGACCCCGGTCCCTGACCTCCGCCCCGCCGCCGCCCGGGACCGCCTCAGCCGGCCGGCAGCGTCCGCTCCGGGGTGTTCCAGCCGGACACCCGCACGTGCGGCGCCGAGCCGTGCAGATCGGCGGTCCGGTAGGTGGCCGTCAGTGTCACCGACTCGCCCGGCCAGAGACCCGCCTCGTTGTCCGACCACCGCACCGGCAGCACCGGCCGGCCCCGCTCGTCGACCAGATGCACGTCCGTGAACAGGGACGGCGTCCTCCCGTTCCCGGCGTGCCGCAGGGTCACCGTCGTCGTGGACGTGGTCCCGGACGACCTCGTCGCCGCCGCCGCCTCCACCGGCACCCGGGCCATCGAGGCGAGGCCCTTGAGGTCGGCGTAGCGGCTGGTCGGCGTGTAGTACCAGTCGGTGTGCGCCCAGTCGAGCGTGTCCTGCGCCGTGGAGAGCCAGTAGACGTTGCGGCTCACCTCCCGGCCGTCCTCGTCGGTCAGCGTCAGCCGGAGCAGATACGTGGAGGGCAGGCCGCTCACCGCCGCGGGCAGGGTGAGCGCGGTGCGGTGCGCGCCGTCGCCGTCCACGGACACGTCGCCGACGGACCTGTCGTACCTCTGTGTGCCGTCGGGGTCGAACAGGGTTGCCCGGGCGGTGAGCCGGCCGGCCGGGCCGTGCCGGCCGTTCACGACCACGACCGAACGGTCGTCGTAGGAGTACTGGATGTGCAGCGGCTCGTTCGCCTTCTTCGCGCCGAAGTAGGCGCCGCCCTGGTCCAGGTAACGGTCCGTCAGCTGCCAGTGCAGGGACGTCCAGCCGCTGTTGAACATCCAGTAGACCACCCCGGTGGCGGGCTTGTCCGCGTCCGTCGCGTTGCGCGCGTAGGCCTCGTACTGGGCGCGGACGTTCTCGTACTGGGCGAGCTGCGCCTTGCGGACGTAGTCGGTCAGGTCCTTCGGGGCGCCGTAGCGGCCGGCGAGGGCGGCGTCGTAGATCTTCAGCGTGCCGAAGACGGAAGAGGGGGAGCGGTGGTACTGCCGGGCACCCGGGTCCTTCCAGAGGGTGTCGAGCTCGGCCGGGGTCATCATCCGGCGCAGGGTGTCGAGGGTCGGGATGTCGGGGCCCGCGCTGGTCTCGGAGTTGAAGCCGGTGGCCCCGCCCTCGCGCTTGGCGTACCAGTAGCCGGGCGGGACCCAGTCGTACGGCCCGGTCATCTTCATCCCCGAGCGGCCGAGCTGCGGCGAGGCATTCTCGGAGGCGGCCGGGATCACCGGGTTGGGCCAGTCGGCGGCCTTGAGAGCGTCCAGGTAGTTCCGCTCGATCGTCGCGTCGGGAGCGGCGTCGCTGCCGATCAGGAAGGAGATCACGCTCGGGTGACCGCGCAGCCGGGCGGCCTCGGCGGCCATGGACGCCTTGGCGACCCGGTGGTCCGCGTCGGTCCACTTCTCGCCGGAGCCGTCCTCGTTGACGTTCCCCTCCCACTTGTCGCAGCACTCCCAGCCGGGCAGCGCGAGCAGGCCGCGGCGGTCGGCGAGGTCGAAGAACTCGTCCGGTTCGATGTGGCCCTCCAGCCGGAGGGTGTTGAGACCGAGGTCGAGGGCGTACTCGAGCCGGTCCGCCACGTAGGCGGGGTCCCAGCGCAGGAACTCGTCCGGGGACCAGCCGCCGCCCTTGATCAGCAGCTTGCGGCCGTTGATCCGGTACTGGCGGGCGCCGTCGGCGTCGAGGGGGGCCTGGACGTCACGGATGCCGAAGGTCTCGTGGGCGGTGTCCGAGGCCGTGCCGGCCACCGATGCGGTGAGGTCCAGGTCGTACAGGGGCTGCTCGCCCATGCCGGCCGGCCACCACACGCGGGGGGAGGCGAGGCGCAGACCGGGGACGTCGGCGGGGGAGAAGGTGACGGTCTTCGTCTCGTGCGGGGCGAGCGGCACGCCGCGGGTGAACGTCGTGCCGGCGACATGGCCGGTCACCTCGGCGGTGACCGCCTCGTCGGAGTCGTTGCGGGCCTGCGCCCTGACGGTGAGGTCGGCGGTGGCGAGGGTCGGCACCGCCAGCCGGGTCACCACGTGCGCGTCGCGCAGCGCCACCGGGCCGCCCCGGCGCACCAGGACGTCACGGACGATGCCCATGTTCCGGTCGGGCGGCGGCTGGAGCCAGTCGAGCCAGCCCATGGTGAGGTCGGCGTCCGGGTCGTTGGGCCGGATCCGGAACGCGACCGTGTTGGCGCCGGCCCGCACCAGCGAGGTGATGTCCAGCTCGTGACGGGTGTAGGCGCCGGTCACGTCCGCCGCCCCGGCCACCGCGTGGCCGTTGACGTAGACGTCGGCCGCCGAGACGACCCCGCTGAAGTCCAGGTGGGTGCGCCGGCCGGTGTCCTCGACGGTGAAGTCGGACCGGTACCACCAGGGAACGTCGAAGTCCTTCCGCGGGATCTTCGTCAGGTTCGTGGAGTGGAAGGGATCGGCGTACACGCCGTCGGCGAGCAGGGCGGCCAGGACCGTCGACCGGGGGCCCGCCGGATGCCAGCCCACGGCCGGGTAGCCGGGGGAGGAGACGGCCGCCGCCGGGTCGCTCACCTTCGCCGTCGACTGGATGGCGTACCCGGCGAGCGGGGTGGCGGAGCCGGCCGCGGAGGGCACGCGGGTCACCGCGGCCGGCTGCTCGTGGGGCGCCGCACGGTCCGCCGTCGTGGCCCGGGCGCTGGTGGGCAGCGCGGCGAGCAGGCTCAGGAGTACGACTGCCGTGGCCGGCCGGCGTCCGGGGGCGGGGCGAGCGAACACGGCGGTCTCCAGCCTCTTGAAGTCAGGAGCCAGTAAAGTAAGGAAACTTTACTAACCTGGCTCGAAGGAGGGCGCGGCGCGGGCCGCGTCAACGACCGTAGGCCCCGCCCGCCTTGACGACCGGCACGAACCGCTCGGCTGTCGCCCGTCCGGCGCCGTAGGGCCGCACAACTTCATCCGCCAGCCAGCCAGCCAGCCGCCAGCCCGGCCGGGCGGACCGCGGCCGCGCACGCGGTCCGCACGCCCGTCGCGTCAGGAGTCCCCATGTCCGGTAGCCCGCCACCCACAGGTGGCTTCGTCCGCCGTGTCGGTCCCTTCCAGGCCACGGCCATCAACATGAGCCAGATGTGCGGCATCGGTCCGTTCGTGACCATCCCGCTGATGGTGAGCGCGTTCGGCGGCCCCCAGGCGGTCGTCGGCTTCGTCGCGGGCGCCGTGCTGGCCCTGTGCGACGGCCTGGTCTGGGCCGAGCTGGGCGCCGCCATGCCCGGTTCGGGCGGCAGCTACCTGTACCTCCGCCAGGCCTTTTCGCACCGCACCGGCCGTCTGATGCCGTTCCTGTTCGTGTGGACGGCCATGCTCTTCATCCCGCTGATCATGTCCACCGGTGTGGTGGGCTTCGTCCAGTACCTCGGCTACCTCGCCCCCGGCCTCGGCCGGACCCCTGGCGACCTCGTCGGCCTCGGTGTCATCGCCCTTGTCGTGCTCCTGCTCTGGCGCGGCATCGAGCACATCGCCCGCATCACCGCCGTCCTGTGGACCGTGATGATCGCCTCGGTGCTCCTGGTGATCGTCGCCGCGGCCAGCGACTTCAGTCCGCACCTGGCCTTCACCTACCCGGCGCACGCCCTCGACGTCACCTCCGACCACTTCTGGCCCGGCTTCGCCGCGGGCCTGACCATCGGCATCTACGACTACCTCGGCTACAACACCACCGCCTACATGGGCGCCGAGATCAAGGACCCCGGCAGGACCCTGCCGCGCTCCATCATCTTCTCGGTCCTCGGCATCATGGCGATCTACCTGCTGCTGCAGATCGGCACCCTGGGCGTCGTCGACTGGCACCGCATGACCGACCCGCACGACATCGCCTCCACCTCCGTGGCCTCCGCCGTACTGGAGCGGACCTGGGGCAGGGGGGCCGCCGAGACCGTCACCGTGCTGATCCTCGTCACGGCCTTCGCCTCGGTCTTCACCGGTCTGCTCGGCGGCTCGCGGGTGCCCTGCGACGCCGCCCGGGACCGGGTCTTCTTCCGGCCGTACGAGAGGCTGCACGCCAGGCACCGGTTCCCGGCGCTGGGGCTCGCGACCATGGGCGGGATCACCGCGATCGGCTTCCTGATCGGCCGGCACACCGACCTCGCGACACTGATCCAACTGCTCACCACGGTCATGGTGATCGTCCAGGCGCTGGCCCAGATCGTGGCCCTCACCGTCCTGCGCAGACGCCGGCCGAACCTGCGCCGCCCCTACCGGATGTGCCTGTACCCGCTGCCCGCCGTCCTCGCCTTCACCGGCTGGTGCGTGATCTACGGGTACGCCGACGAGAACTCCCCGGGCCGCCACCCCGTGGAGTGGTCCCTGGCCTGGCTGGCCCTCGGCTGCGTCGCCTTCCTGATCTGGGCGCGGCTGGAGCGGGCGTGGCCCTTCGGGCCGAAGGAGACCCCGGAGGAGGAGCGCACGGAGGGGCACCCGGCCCTCGAGGCGAGCTGAACCCGGCGAGTTCGAGGTCACGGAAGGCATCGGGAGGCCGGTCCGCCCGGGCGGACCGGCCCCGCATTCTTCGTGTCCTTCGATTTCTTCGCCTGGTCCTCCCTCCTCGCGTCCGTACTCAGGAGTCCATCTCCCAACGGCCGGTCTCTCGGTGGCCGGCCTCTCTACATCCGTGGGGCGCTCTTCTGCGCCGTGCCGGCGCACATCAGCCCGAGGGCAAGGGCCAGCACGCCGATGACGATGTTGTTCACGATCACGCCGGCGTCCGGACCGCTGCCCACGATCCACGGAGCGATGATCATCCAGACACCCATGGCGCACATGGCCCAGCTCAGGCCGTACATCCGTGCCGGAGCCGCGGTGAAGCCCAGGGCCAGCAGCCCGATGGCGATGCCCATGATCAGGTTGTGGGTCGCGAGCGCCGGCTGGCTCGCCGTGTAGTGCAGTATCCACGGGGACGCCGCGCAGTACAGACCGAGCAGGAAGACCGGCCCGTCCACGAGCGCCACGTCGCGGCCACCGAGCACGCGGGCGTAGCGCCTGCGCATCTCGGAAATGTCGGGGTGGGTCGCCATGTCACCCCGGTGCGAGACGTCGGCCATGTCCCGCCTCCTTCGTGCCTCGCAGGCCCGGTCGCGCCCGGATGGGGCGCGCGGTGAGCGCCGCTCCTCCGCATTCTGCTCCAGTTTCCCCCTTATGTGTAGGGCCTGACCGTGCGGACCCCCGGCGGCGGCCGCGGCTCACTCCTCGCGGCCGCGGGCCCGCTTGAACCGGGTCAGGCCCTCGGAGAGGTCGACGATCGGGTCCGGGTAGTCCAGCGCCGCCCGGTCCGATCCCGCAAGCTTCCACGGCTCGTGCACCAACGGGGCGTGCAGCGGCTGAAGTTCGGGCACCCAGCGGTGCACGTACGCGCCGTCGGGGTCGTATCGCTTGCCCTGCGTGACCGGGTTGAGGACACGGTTGGGACGGGTGTCCGTGCCGGTACCCGCCATCCACTGCCAGTTGAGCTGGTTGTTGGCCACATCCCCGTCGACCAGCAGATCGAGGAAATGCCGGGCGCCCACCCGCCAGTCGACGTAGAGCGTCTTGGCCAGGAAGCTCGCGGCGAGCAGCCGGCCGCGGTTGTGCATCCAGCCCTCGTACCTGAGCTGCCGCATCGCGGCGTCGACGATCGGATAGCCGGTACGCCCCTCCCGCCACGCCTCGATGTCCTCCCGGGCCGTCCGCTCGGTGCGCCAGCGGTCGTGCTTGGTGCGGTAGTCGGCGCTGGAAGCGGCCGGCCGGGCAGCCAGCACCTGCCGGTGGAAGTCGCGCCAGGCGAGCTGCCGCACGAAGGCCTCCGCGCCCGGACCGCCCACCCCGCGGGCGCGGTGCACCAGCTCCACGGGGGAGAGCGTGCCGAAGTGCAGGTGTGGGGAGAGCCGCGAGGTCGCGTCGCCGGCCAGGTCGTCGTGCCGGTCCTCGTACCGCGCCACACCACGGCGAAGCCAGGCCGTGACCAGCCTGCGGCCCAGCACCTCCCCGCCCTCGGCCAGCCCATCGGACACGCCCGCCAGCCCCGCGCGGGAGGGAAGCTCCTCGGAACCGACGCCCCCCGGCACCCGGATCGCGCGCGGCGTGCCGAGCGGGTCGCGCAGCCCCGTCTGCGACCACTGCCGGAAGTACGGCGTGAACACCGCGAAGTGGTCCGAGGAGGCGGGCGTCACCGCGCCCGGCGTCAGCGCCGTGGTCACCGTGTCGTGGACGTGCAGGCGGCGCCCGTCGGCCTCCAGGGCCCGGCGTAGCCGCTCCTCCCGGCGGCGGGCGTAGGCGCTCACGTCGGCGGCCATGTGCACCTCGTCGGCGTCGGCCTCGGTGACCGCCTTGCACACCTCCTCGACCAGATCACCCGAGCGGAGCACCAGCCGGCCGCCCCGCTCGCGCAGGCCCGCGTCCAGATCGCGCAGGCAGTCGGCGAGGAACGCCAGCCGGTTGGGCGCCGCGTACCCGACCCGGTCCACTCCCCGGTCGCGCACGAAGAGCGGCACCACGTGCCGGGTGCCGTCCAGCGCCGCCCGCAGCGGCGGATGGTCGTGCAGGCGCAGGTCGGCGGTGAACAGGACGACCGAGACGTTCATGGTGCGGCTCCGGGGCGTCGGGCGGGAGAGCGGGCGCTGGACGGTGATTCCTTCCGGTCCACGGCGCCCCGCGGATGCGGGGCGTCAGCGCGCGGCCGCCCGTTCCCTCCGCCGGGGGAGCGGGGCGGCGCCGGCCGCGGCGCGGGCGATGTTGCGGGCCATGCCGCCGAACACCACGGCGTGGAACGGGGAGACGCCCCACCAGTAGGCCTGGCCGAGCAGCCCGTGCGGGTGGAACAGCGCGCGCTGCCGGTACCGGCAGCGCCCGGCGCCGTCGGGTTCCACCGACATCTCCAGCCAGGCCAGCCCCGGCAGCCGCATCTCGGCCCGCAGCCGCAGCAGGTGCCCCGGCTCGATCTCCTCCACCCGCCAGAAGTCCAGCGAGTCCCCGACCCGCAGCCGCTGCGCGTCCCGGCGGCCGCGGCGCAGCCCGACCCCGCCCGCCATCCGGTCCAGCCAGCCGCGCAGCGCCCAGGCGAGCGGGAAGGAGTACCAGCCGTTCTCCCCGCCCACCCCCTCGACGACCCGCCACAGCGCCTCGGGCGGGGCGTCCACAGCGCTCTCCCGGACGTCCGTGTACAGGCTGCCGCCGGCCCAGTCGGGGTCGGTGGGCAGCGGGTCGCTCGGCGCTCCCGGTACCGAGGCCGATGTCCAGCGGGTGACCACCTGGGCGTCGCGGACCCGCTGCAGGGCCAGCCGTACCGCGTCGTCGAAGGGCAGCGGCTGCCCGGGCGCGTGCGGCAGGTACGCCTCGATGTCGCGTTCGTGGCACACCACCTCGTGGCGCAGCGACTCCGCGAGCGGCCGGGCGATGGAGGCGGGCACCGGTGTGACGAGACCGACCCAGTGGCTGGACAGCGTCGGGGTGAGGACGGGCACGGGCAGGATGACCCGGCGCGGCAGCCCCGCGATCACCGCGTAGCGGACCATCATCTCCCGGTAGGTGAGTACGTCGGGGCCGCCGATGTCGAAGGTGCGGTTCACGTCCGCGGGCAGATCCGCGCTGCCGACCAGGAGGCGCAGCACGTCCCGTACGGCGATGGGCTGGATGCGGGTGTGCACCCAGCTGGGGGTGACCATGACGGGCAGCCGCTCGGTGAGATAGCGCAGCATCTCGAAGGAGGCCGAGCCGGAGCCGATGATCACGGCCGCGCGCAGCGCCGCGGTGGGCACCCCGGAGTCCATCAGGATGCGGCCGACCTCGGCACGGGACCGCAGGTGCGGGGAGAGCTCGTGCTCGGGCACGTTCTCGGGGGTGAGCCCGCCCAGGTAGACGATGCGTCGCACGCCGGCAGCCCGGGCCCGTTCGCCGAAGATCCGGGCCGCCTCGCGGTCGGTCTTCTCGAAGCCGTGACCGGTGCCGAGGGCGTGGACCAGGTAGTACGCCACGTCGACGTCCCGCATGGCCTCCGCGACGGAGTCAGCGTCGGTGACGTCCCCGCGCACCACCTCGATGTCGCCGGCCCAGGGATGGTCGCGCAGCTTGCCGGGCGAGCGGGCGAGGCAGCGGACCCGGTGGCCGGCGGCCAGCAGCTCCGGGACGAGCCGGCCGCCGATGTACCCCGTACCGCCCGTCACCAGGCAGCGCGTGCCGCCCTTCACGTCGTCGCCGTACATCCGTCTCCGCCCTTCGCGCCGCCTACCGGGGTCCTGCCGAGTTCCCCCGTCCGTCTATTCGACGCGCGGGTGCCGTACGGATGCGGGACATGACCGCGGCCGTCCCGGGCAGGCGGAGAACACGGGCCGTGAACGGTCCGGGCCGGTCCCGACGCTGGAGGTGTGAGCCGCCATGAGCGCGAAGGTGCTGGAGCGATTCCCCGCGGGAGCCCCGCGCGGATCGTGGCCCGCGGAGGAGTACGCGGCCGCGCGCCGCGCCCAGGGCGAGGCCGCCACCGTGGTGATGGACCTGAAGTCGGACGCCTTTCTCGTCGTGGTGCCGGGCCAGGACGAGGACTGACCGTCCCGTCGGACGCCACGGCCGTCCCGGCGCGGGGGCGGGGGGTTCGGCCGCAACTCCGTTTGACAGACTGCGGGTTCATGACACGAGAACCGCGGGATGTGGGGGCGTCCGTCACCCTCGGACTGCTGGCCGCCTGGGCCGTGCACGACGCCGAGGAAGTGGTCATGGTGCCGCGCTGGGTACGGACGCGGGTTCCGGAGCTGCGTGAGCGGTTCCCCGGCGTGCCGGACACGGTGTGGCGGCGTCTTGAGTCGGTGGACGGCCGCGAGTTCACGACGGCCGTCGCCGCGATGGCCGTGGTGGTCGCGGCGGCCGCCGCCGAGGGCCACCGCACCGGTGGCCGTTCCGCCGTCTACCGGACCGCGCTCGACGCCTTCGGCCTGCACGGCCTGGTGCACCTGGCGCAGGCGGCCGTGATCCGGGGGTACACGCCGGGCTCGGTGACCACGCCTCTGGTGGTCCTTCCCTTCACCCTGTGGGCCCGGAGCCGTCTGCGCCGTTCCGGCGCCCTGGGCCCCGCCCGGCCGCTCGACGCCGTACAGGGCCTGGCCTTCGCCGCGGCCGCCGCGACGGGCACCCACGCCCTGGCCCAGCGCCTCGTGCGCCGCCGCGGCTGAGCGCCGTCCCGGAACGCCCGCCCCGCCGGGGCGCCGCGTGCGAGACTCCGCCGATGACCTTCGAAACGATCACCGCGGACGCCTCCGGCACCATCCGTCTCGGCGACCTGCCCGTCCACCGCATCGGCCTCGGCGCCATGCGGCTGACGGGCAGCGCCGCCTTCCACAACGGCACCCCGAGCGAGCGGGAACGTTCCCTCGCCGTGCTGCGCAAGGCCGTCGAACTCGGTGTGAACCACATCGACACGGCGGCCTTCTACTTCTCGTCCCTGCGCTCCGCCAACGAACTGATCAACACCGCGCTGTCCCCGTACCCCGACGACCTGGTCATCGTCACCAAGGTCGGCCCCCACCGCGACGAGCAGGGCGAGTGGAGCGCCGCGGCCCGCCCCGACGAACTGCGCGGGCACGTGGAGGAGAACCTGCGCCAGCTCGGCCGGGACCACCTCGACGTCGTCAACTACCGCCGCCAGGGCGCGGAATCGATAGCCGAGCACTTCGGCGCCCTCGCCGAACTGCGGGAGGCCGGGCTGATCCGGCACCTCGGCGTCTCCAGCGTCGAACCGCGGCACCTCGCCGAGGCCCTGGAGATCGCGCCGGTGGTGTGCGTGCAGAACCGGTACGCGGTGGACCGGCCCGACCCCGTCGGCGACGAGGTGCTGCGCCTGTGCGGCGAGCACGGCATCGCCTTCGTCCCCTTCTACGCCGTCGCCGGCGCGGCCGGGGAGCACGGCGCGACCACCGCCCACGACGAGGCCGTCCTCTCCGTCGCCCGGGCGCACGGCGTGAGCCCCGCCCAGATCCGCATCGCCTGGACCCTGCACCAGGGCCCGCACGTCCTCGCCATCCCCGGCACCGGCGATCCCGCCCACCTCGTGCAGAACGTCGCCGCCGGCGCGCTGCGCCTCACCGGCGAGGAGCTCGCCCGGCTCGGTGCGGCCCGCTCCCAGACCGGCTGACCGCAGGGCACCCGCCACGCACGCGCGGCGGCCACGGCCGGGGGCGGTCCCCTGCGGCGGAGACGCCCGCACGGTGGGAACGGCACCCGGCCGACTACACTGGCGTAGCCGGTCCGGTGGACCGTGGACGAGGACGGGGTGAGGAACGATCCGATGACCGACGCCAGGGACGCGCGCAGGCCGGCCGGTGAGCTCGAAGCGAGCGTGATGGCCGCCCTCTGGGCCGCCGGCACGCCCCAGACGCCCGGCCAGGTCCAGCTCGGCCTCGGCGGCGGGCTCGCCCGTACGACGGTCACGACGATCCTGACCCGGCTGCACGACAAGGGCATCGTCGACCGGCGGCGCCAGGGGCGCGGCTACGCCTACTTCCCGGTCCAGGACGCCCAGGGCCTCACCGCCCGCCGGATGCACACCGAACTCGACCGGGACGACGACCGCGAGACCGTCCTCGCCCGCTTCGTCGCCCAGCTCAGCCCCGGCGACGAACGCATCCTGCGGGATCTGCTCGAACCCGACGGCCGATGACAGCCCTGCTCCTGCTGCCGCTGCTGCTGCCTTTCGCCCTGCCGGCCCTGGCCCGGCGGGCGCTCGACCTGCTCGCCCCGGTCGCCGCGCTGTGGGCGCTCACCGCGTGCGCGGTCGTCCTGGCGGGCTGCGCCGTGGGCGCGCTCGGCCTCTTCCTGCTGACCGGTCTGCTCAAGCTGCCGCTGTTCGCCGCGCTCGGTGAGCTGATCCACCCCCTGCGCACCGCCTCCGACCTCGTGGTCCTGCCCGCCGCCGCGGTCTCCGTCGGAGCCCTCGCGGTGTGCGCCTCGACCCTGGCCCGCTCCGTCCTGCGCCAGGCCCGCGCCTTCCGGACCGCCCGCACGGAGGCCGGGCGCGGGCCCGCCGCGGGCGACCTGTGCGTGGTGGACTCCGTCCGCCCGGACGCCTACGCGCTGCCCGGCCGCCCGCACCGCATCGTCGTCACCACCGCCATGCTGCGCTGCCTCGACGGCCCCGAGCGCGAGGCGCTGTTCGCGCACGAGCGGGCGCACAACGAGGGTGGCCACCACTACTTCCTCGCCGCCGCCGAACTCGCGGCGCACTGCCACCCCGCCCTCCGCCCGGTCCGCGACAGCATCCGGCTGGCCGCCGAGCGCGCCGCCGACGAGGCCGCCGCCGCCCGGGTCGGGGACCGCCGGCTGACCGCCCGTGCCATCGCCCGCGCCGCCCTGGCGTCCCAGGCCGACCACTCCGGGCGGCCCGCCTTCGCCGCCGCCGCGACGAGCGGCCCCGTCCCGCAGCGGGTCCGGGCCCTGCTGGCCGGCGCCCGCGCTCCCCGCCGGGCAGGCCGCCCGATCGCCGCCCTGCTCCTCGTCTGCGCCGCCGTCTCCTGTGTGGCCTCGGCGGCCGGCCTGGCCGACGTCCACCACCGGGTCGAGGTCGCCCAGGGCGATCAGAGCCCCTAACCGGACCGCCGGACCAGGGGTCTGCGAGCCCGCGTCCACCCACCTTCGCGACGGTGACTGGCGCTCGCGGGGTTTTACGTATAACCTCACCCGCCAGTCCACCCCCACCGGAAGGCCCCGATGCGACGCGTTGCCCTGGTCACCCTCGTCGTGGACGACTACGACGAGGCCATCCGCTTCTACACCGGCGCCCTCGGGTTCCGGCTGGCCGAGGACGAGCCCCGGCCGGACGGCTCCCGCTGGGTCGTCGTGGAGCCGGACGCGCGGGGCGGGGACGCGGCGGGCCACGGCACCGGCCTGCTGCTGGCCCGGGCCAAGGGCGAGCTGCAGCGCACCCGGGTGGGGGACCAGACCGGCGGCCGCGTCGGGTTCTTCCTGCACACCGACGACTTCGCCCGCGACCACGCCCGGATGACCGCCGCCGGCGTGACCTTCCTGGAGGAGCCGCGGCACGAGCCGTACGGCACGGTCGCCGTCTTCCAGGACCTGTACGGCAACCGCTGGGACCTGCTCCAGCCCGCCGGCTGACCTCTCCTCCCGCCACCCGGAACCACCTGCCCAAGGAAGAACGCCATGACCGCTACGCGCGTAGACATCGACGTCGTCCGCCGCCTGCCCAAGGCCGTCCTGCATGACCACCTCGACGGCGGCCTGCGCCCCGCCACCGTCGTGGATCTCGCCGCCGCGGTCGGCCACACCCTGCCCACCACCGACCCCGACGAACTGGCCGCCTGGTACTTCGAGGCCGCCAACTCCGGCGACCTGGTCCGGTACATAGCCACCTTCGAGCACACCCTCGCCGTCATGCAGAACCGTGAGGGCCTGCTGCGCGTCGCCGAGGAGTACGTCCTCGACCTCGCCGCCGACGGTGTCGTCTACGCCGAGGTGCGCTACGCCCCCGAGCTGAACACCAGGGGCGGGCTGACGATGAGCGAGGTCGTGGAGACGGTCCAGGAGGGCCTCGCCGCCGGCATGGCCAAGGCCGCCGCCGCAGGCACCCCGGTGCGCGTCGGCACCCTGCTCTGCGGCATGCGGATGTTCGACCGCGTCCGCGAGGCCGCCGACCTGGCCGTCGCCTACCGCGACGCCGGGGTCGTCGGCTTCGACATCGCCGGCGCCGAGGACGGCTTCCCGCCCGCCGACCATCTGGCCGCCTTCGAGCACCTGCGCCGCGAGAGCGTGCCGTTCACCATCCACGCCGGCGAGGCGCACGGCCTGCCCAGCATCCACCAGGCCCTGCAGGTGTGCGGTGCCCAGCGCATCGGCCACGGTGTGCGCATCACCGAGGACATCGTGGACGGCAAGCTCGGCCGGCTGGCCGGCTGGGTGCGCGACCGCCGGATCGCGCTGGAGATGTGCCCGACCTCCAACCTCCAGACCGGCTGCGCCACCTCGATCGCCGAGCACCCCATCACCGCGCTGAAGGACCTCGGCTTCCGGGTCACCCTCAACACCGACAACCGCCTGGTGTCGGGCACGACGATGACCCGGGAGATGTCCCTGCTGGTCGAGGAGGCCGGCTGGACGGTGGAGGACCTGCGCACGGTCACCGTGAACGCCGTCAAGAGCGCGTTCATCCCGTTCGACGAGCGCAGGGCGCTCATCGAGGACGTGGTCCTGCCGGGTTACGCGGCCGCGCTCTGAGCGAGCCCCCGCAGATAGGCGGCCTGTCCGACGTGCTGGAGATCGTCGGACAGGACGCTCACCAGGCGTGCGCCCAGCGTCACCGGCGGGTCCCAGCGCTCGTCCACGATCCGTTCCAGGTCCTTGGCGGCGAGACCGCGCAGGGCGCCCAGCGTCTGCTCGTGGACGGCGTCGTAGTACCCGGTTAGCAGTTCCGCCGATTCGACCCGCACCTTCGCGACCTTCTCGGGGCCGTGCCCGTACCCGGTGTCGTGGCGGGGCAGGCCGAGGCCGAGGCGCTTCTCCCAGCCCTGGGACAGCCAGACCTGGTCGAGGCCGAAGGCGTCGGCGACGTGGTCGTCCTGCACCCGGGTGAGGTGCCAGACGAGCCAGGCGGCGGAGTTGGCGCCGGATGCCGGTCGGAAGTGCAGCTCGTCGGGTCCCAGCCCCTCGAGGGCGGCGTGGACTTCTTCCCGGATGCGGCCGTAGCCGTCGATGAGGATGTCCTTGGCATGCATGACGTCCACCATCGCGCATCGCGCCCGCCCCCGCGTCCGCGATCGCCCGGTCGGCCGCGCCGTTGCCCGGCCGGCCGGGCCGGTCCGTCAGGGAGCCGCGCCGTCCGTCTCCAGGAGCGTGACCAGGGCGCGGGCCGCGGGGCTGGTGGCGCGCTCCGGCGGCAGCAGGGCGACGGTCTCGTACTCCGCCTCGACCGCCCCCGTCACCGGCAGCGCCGTCAGCGAGGGGCGCTTGTGCCGGAAGTGCCGAGGCACCACGGCGATGCCGAGGTTCTCGTCGACCAGGTCCAGCAGGCTGTGCACGTCGTTCACCTCCAGCGCGACCGTGCGCCGGACACCGGCCGCGGTGAAGGCGGCGTCGGTGGTGCGGCGCGGGCCCCAGTCCGGGTGGAAGTCCACGAACACCTCGCCGGCCAGGTCGTCCGGCGCGAGCACCGCGCCGGCCGCGGCGAGCCGGTGGCTCGGATGGCACAGCACCGTCATGGGCTCGCTGGTCAGCGACACCGAGCGGAGCTGGTCGGTGTCCGCCTGGGTGCGGTAGGCGAAGGCCAGGTCCAGCCGCCCGGCGGCCACCTCCTCGGCCAGCGCCCCCGAGGCCGCCTGCCGCAGCCGGATCTCCACGTCCGGGTGCCGGCGCCGGAAGGCCGCCAGCAGCCCCGCCACATGCACCCCGGCGATGCACTGCTCGGTGCCCAGCGCCAGCGTGCCGCGCAGCACGCCCTGCACCGCGGCCACCGCCTCGTGCGCCGAGCGCACCTGCGCGAGGATCCGCTCCGCCTCCACCAGCAGCGCACGCCCGGCCTCGGTGAGCGTCACCCGGCGGGTGGTCCGCACGAACAGCGGCGCCCGCAACTCCCGCTCCAGCGCCCGGATCGAAGCCGACAGGCCGGACTGGGACACCATGAGGCGCTCGGCGGCCCGGGTGAAGTGCTGGTCCTCGGCGACCGCGACGAAGTGCTGGAGATGGCGCAGTTCCATGATTGAGAAGCCTATCCGCTGAATTCCATCGGATTCTTCTGTTGGACCGCTGCCCGGTGTTCGGTGAAGAGTGGAACTGGTAGCTCTTGTGCCCACCCCTCTGGAGTCGCGTTGTACACCGCACACCCCGACCGCTACGCGGACATGCCCTACCGGCGCACCGGACGCAGCGGCCTGAAGCTCCCCGCGCTGTCGCTCGGCCTGTGGCACAACTTCGGGCCCGACCGGCCCACCGAGACCCAGCACGCCATCCTGCGCCGCGCCTTCGACCTCGGCGTCACCCACTTCGACCTCGCGAACAACTACGGGCCGCCGCCCGGTGCCGCCGAGTCCGCGCTCGGCGAGGCCCTGAAGGCCGACTTCACGCCCTACCGCGACGAACTGGTGATCTCCACCAAGGCCGGCTACCTGATGTGGCCCGGCCCGTACGGCGAATGGGGCTCGCGCAAGTACCTGCTGTCGTCGCTCGACCAGAGCCTGAAGCGCATGGGCCTGGACTACGTCGACATCTTCTACTCGCACCGCTTCGACCCGGACACTCCGCTGGAGGAGACGATGGGTGCCCTGCACACGGCGGTGCGGCAGGGCAAGGCCCTCTACGTCGGCGTCTCCAACTACTCCGCCGAGCAGACCCGCGAGGCCGCCCGGATCCTCGCCGACCTCGGCACCCCGCTCCTCGTCCACCAGCCGCGCTACTCGATGCTCGACCGGCGCCCCGAGGACGAGGGCGTGCTGGACGCCCTGGACGAACTGCAGGCCGGCTCCGTCGTCTACTCCCCGCTGGAGCAGGGCCTGCTCACCGGGCGTTACCTCGACGGCATCCCGGAGGACTCCCGGGCCGCGAGCGACAGCCCGTTCCTGAACTCGGACGCCGTCACCGAGGACCTGGTCGGCCGGCTGCGCGCCCTGAACGAGATCGCGCAGTCCCGCGGGCAGACCCTGGCCCAGATGGCCCTGGCCTGGGTGCTGCGCGGCGGCCGGGTGACCTCGGCGCTGGTCGGCGCGAGCAGCCCGCGGCAGCTCGAGGACAGCGTCGGGGCGGTGCGCAATCTCGACTTCGACGCCGGGGAACTGGCGCGCATCGACGCCGTCGTGAAGGGCTGACAACGGCGGAAGCGGCGGCCGGACCATTTGCGTCCGGCCGCCTTTCGCCGCGCCACGGCCCGCGATTTCCGCGCGGCACCGCGGCGCATTCCCGGAATTCCGAATCCGGAATTCCGTTCGACGTCGTCGCCGGTCCCGGCCTCAGGCCGCCGGCGGAACCCGGTCCAGGAAACCCAGTACCTGCCGGATGCGGCCCTCACCGTCCAGGGTGACCACGTCGAACCCGGCCACCGGGGCCGAGCCGTCCTCCTCGTTCACCAGTTCCCAGCCGAAGCGGGCGGTGTCGTGGTGTCCGTCCACCGCGCCGTGGGGGCGGAACACGAAGCCGGGGAACTGCTCGTGGACCGCCGCGATCACGGCCGCGATGCCCTCGTGACCGCGCACCTCGGCCAGCGGGTCGGTGTACCCGCCGTCCTCCGTCCAGGCCGCGGCGACCGCCTTGCGCAGCGCCTCCGGCTCGACGGCGTTCCAGGCCTCGAAGTAACGGGCGACAGCGCTCTCGTAGTTCACGGACATGGTGAATCAGCCTCCATCGAGGTCGTAACCGCTGGTCAGGAACCGGATCCGGGATTCGCCGATCCGGTGTGACCACCATGCCCGAGCGGCGCGGGGCCGGTCGATTACCTCCCGGGTAATGACAGGCCTTCCGTATACCCGGGGTCTTTCGGCCAGAGAGTGCGGTGAATATGCCAGGAGACTGGCCGGAAAGTCATGGTGACAGTGTTTCGGGAGTGGCGATACTCGAATAGCAGGGGCACTTCACCGCACAGGAGCCGCACGGAGAGCGAGGGCCGGCCGGCACACCAGCGAGGCGACGGGGGAGTGATCGTGCACGACGAATTCCTGTGCCATGTCACCGCGTACGGCGTGTGCGGCGGGCAGCGTATCGGCGTTCCGCTCGGTACCTATCGCGCGCCCACGCTGGCACTGGCCCTGTGGTGGCTGCGCGACCGGGCGTCCTGGATCGCCGAGCGGCTGGATCCGAGCCCGGGGGATCCCGCGTTCCCGGCGGCCGCGCTGGTCCCGGTCGCGGACACGGTGGCCGACGTCCCCGCCCTGCTGCGCGCCTGGTGCGCCGACGACGCCCGGCAGGCGCTGATCGCGGACGAACTGGCGGGCGGACGACTGGTGCGGATCGCCGCCAGCGACGACACCACCGAGTACGAGCTGCTCGCCGAGTCGGTGGACGCGCTGCGCATGCAGCGCACCCTCCCTGCGCTCGTCGTGCCCGTCGCCTGACACGTGCCACGGCGCCCGCCGCGGGCCGCCCACCGCTCGGCCGCCCGGGCGCACGAATGGTCGAATCGGTACAATTCTGGGCATGGCGGAGCGGCCAATCGCCCCGGCGGCACCCGAACTCGTGCTCGAGACCGACGCGGGCTCCACGGTGATGGACCCGGGCCACGACTACCACGTCGGGCGCGATCCGCTGAGCGACATCGTGTTCGACGACGACCGGGTCTCCTGGCACCACGCCGTGCTCCGCTGCGACCACGACCGCTGGACGCTGCGGGACGCGCAGAGCACCAACGGCACCTACGCCGACGGCCGGCGCATCGACGAGTGGGACGTGCGCCCCGGCAGCGTCATCCGCTTCGGCAACCCCTCCGACGGCCCCCGCGCCGTCCCCGTGGGCCCGCCCGAGCCCGCCGCGCCCGGCCCGTCCGTCGTCTCGCACCCCGAGCTCACCGGTACCTACCGGGCCCCGAGCAGCGTCCGGCCGCTGCCCGTCCGCACCATCCGCATCGGCCGGGCCGAGGAAAACGACCTCGTCGTCGACGACCTGACCGTCTCCCGTCACCACGCCGAACTCCGCGCCCACGCCGACGGCAGCTACGAGATCGCCGACCTCGGCAGCCACAACGGCACCTATCTCAACGGCGCCCCCGTCACCCAGGCCCCGGTCGGCCCCGGCGACCTCGTCGGCATCGGCCACATCACCTACTGCCTGGTCGACGACGAACTCCAGGAGTTCGTCGACACCGGTGAGGTCTCGCTCGACGTGCAGGACCTCACGGTCACCGTCGACGACGGCGGCAGGATCATCCTCGACCACGTCTCCTTCCCGGTGGGGGAGAAGTGCCTGCTGGCGGTCGTCGGACCGAGCGGCTCCGGCAAGTCCACGCTGCTCGGCGCCCTCACCGGACAGCGCCCCGCCGATCACGGCACCGTCCTGTACGACGGCCGCGACCTCTACCACGACTACGCCGAACTGTGCCGGCGCATCGGCCTGGTCCCGCAGGACGACATCCTGCACCCCCAGCTCACCGTGCGCGCCGCCCTGTCCTACGCCGCCGAGCTGCGCTTCCCCGGCGACACCGCACGGGCCGAACGGAAGGCCCGGGTGGACGAGGTGATCCGGGAGCTGGGCCTCGAGGCACGGGCCGACCAGCCCGTGCACAGCCTCTCCGGCGGCCAGCGCAAGCGGGTCAGCGTGGCCCTGGAGCTGCTGACCAAACCGTCACTGCTCTTCCTCGACGAGCCGACCTCCGGACTCGACCCCGGCATGGACCGGTCGGTGATGCACATGCTGCGCGGCCTCGCCGACGACGGCCGCACCGTCATCGTCGTCACGCACAGCGTGCTCAGCCTCGACGTCTGCGACCGCCTGCTGGTACTCGCCCCCGGTGGCCGGATCGCCTACTACGGCCGGCCCGAGGACGCCCTCGCCTTCTTCGGCTTCGAGCAGTGGCCGGAGGCCTTCGAGGCCTTCGACCGCGACCAGGACCGCGACTGGGCGGAGGAGTACCGCGACTCCCCGTTCCACCGGTACTACGTCACCGAGGCCGGCACCCAGCCCCGCCTGCCGTCCGCCGCACCGGCCGTACCCGTGCCCCCGCTCCGCCCGCGCGGCTGGGGCGCCCAGCTCCGCACCCTCGTGCGCCGCTACACCGCCGTCCTCGCCGCCGACCGCACCTTCCTGGCCGTGATGATCGCGCTGCCGTTCGTCATGGGCGCCATGGCCCGGGTCCTGGCCGGCAGCCGGCTCACCCGGGACACCGCGATGAACGCCCTGCTCATCCTGTGTGTCGGCGCCGTGCTCACCGGGGCCGCCAACGCGGTGCGCGAACTCGTCAAGGAACGCGCGGTCTACCGACGCGAACGCGCCGTCGGGCTGCCCAGATCGGCCTACCTGATGTCCAAGGTGGTGGTGCTCGGCACGGTCACGGTCGTCCAGGCCGTCGTCCTCACCCAGGTCGCCCTGCTCGGCGTCGACCTGAACGCCCCCGGCGGCCGGGGCGCCCTGCTGCCACCGCTCGCCGAGATCACCCTCGCGGTCGCACTGCTGGCCTTCACGGCGATGATGCTCGGTCTGCTGGTCTCCGCGCTGGTGCGCAAGGAGGAGGTGACGATGCCGCTGCTGGTGCTGCTCGCCATCGTCCAGGTCGTCTTCTGTGGCGCGCTGCTCCCGCTGCACGGCGTGCCCGGCCTGGAGCAACTGTCCTGGCTGGTGCCCTCCCGCTGGGCGCTCGGCGCCATGGCCGGCACGATCGGACTGGCCCGCATCGTGCCGGGCACCGTCACCGCCGACCCGCTGCTGCGGCACTCGGCCGGGATCTGGCTGCTGGATCTGGGCATGCTGCTGGTGCTCTCCGCCGTCTACGGCCTGCTGGTCGTCCCGCTGCTGCGCCGGCACGAACCCGCCGTGATGCGGAAACGGGCGGCCCGATGAGCGGACAGCGCGCCTCCGTGTTCCGGCCGACCCACGTCGTGCCGCCCGACGGCATGCCGGCCTGGGAGGCCCCGGACCCGGCCCGCCCCACGGTGGCCCTCGACCGGCTGCTGCCCGTCGAACTCGTCGAACGGCTCGGCGACTGGGCCCACATCCGCTGCTCCAACGGCTGGACCGCCTGGGTCGACGGCCGGCACCTGGTCGCCGTACCCCGGGACCCGCCCGCCGCCGAGGATCCGCCCGCCGGCACCACGGACCCGCTCCCGCTGCTGGCCCGCGCCGAACGGGCCCTGGCCGGCTACCGCGCCGCCGTCCGCGAGCTCGCGGACGGCGGCCTGGACGGACGGGCCTTCGAGGACCGCACCCGCGAGCTGCGCATCGGGATCGTGGTCGAGGGCGAGTCGATGTGGGTCTACGACCCCGAAGAGGGCCGCTGGATGTACGGCGACGGACGCAGGGTGCACACCTACACCACCGAGCGCCCGGCCTCCGCCGGCACGCCCGATCACGCCCCCACCCGGTACGCCGCCCCCGGGGATGAGCCCTGATGGCCGACCGCGCGGGCCTGTCCTCGGGACGGCCCCCGGAACTCGTCGGACGCCGGGTGGCGGGCTACCTGCTGGAGAGCGTGATCGGCCGCGGCGGCATGGCCGTCGTCTACCGCGCCCGCGACCTGCGCCTGGACCGCACCGTCGCGGTCAAGCTGCTCGCCCCGGAACTCGCCCGCAACGACACCTTCCGCAGGCGTTTCACCCACGAGTCCCGGGTGGCCGCCGCCATCGACCATCCGCACATCGTGCCCGTCTTCGAGGCCGGCGAGACGGACGGCCTGCTGTACATCGCGATGCGCTACGTCCCCGGCAGCGACCTGCGCCGTCTGCTCGACGAGCGGGGACCGCTGCCCTTCACGGACGCCCTGCGCATCGCCGCCCAGGTGGCCTCCGCGCTGGACGCCGCCCACGAACACGGCCTGGTCCACCGGGACGTGAAACCCGGGAACGTCCTGATCGCCCGCGGCACCGACAGCGACCACCCCGAGCACGTCTACCTCACCGACTTCGGGCTGACCAAGAAGTCGCTGTCCCTGACCGGGTTCACCAGCGTCGGCCAGTTCGTCGGCACCCTCGACTACGTGGCTCCGGAGCAGATCTCCGGCCGGCCCGTCGACGGTCGCTGCGACGTCTACGGCCTTGCCTGCCTCGTCCAGGAGACCCTGACCGGACGCCCGCCCTTCCAGCGCGAGGACGACATGGCCCTGCTGTGGGCCCACCAGTACGCCGAGCCGGCCCCGCCCAGCGCCGTCCGCCCCGGCCTGCCCCGAGGCGTCGACGCCGTCTTCGCCCGGGCCCTCGCCAAGAGCCCGGACGCCCGTTACCACACCTGCCTCGACTTCGTCGCCGCCCTGCGCGCCGTCCCCGCCACCACGGCACCGGACCACCCGGCGCCGGTCGAACCCGAGCCGCCCCCGAGCTGGGCCGAACCGGTCTTCCGCCGCGCCGGGTCCTAGGCAGGTCAGGTCGGGTCAGGTCAGGCCGGGCCCTCGGGGACGTCGACCCGCCCCGGCCGGTGCACCGGCCGGGCCAGCAGGGCACCCAGGAAGCCGGTGACCAGCCCCCACAGCGCGCCAAGGCTCACCGCCTGCCACAGCCGGGGCCTGAGGAACAGCTCCCCGGACAGGCCGCCGCCCAGGTCGCCGATGCCGAGCAGCGACAGGCCGTAGTGCGCCGAGATCCGGCACAGCAGACATACCGTCAGGACCGTCAGGGCCAGGGCGACGGCCAGCCGCACCGCGTGCTGCCAGGCGCGGACCCGGGCCGGGCACCGCGCCGCCATCAGGAAGGCCACCGCCGACGTCAGCACCACCTGGGCGACCAGCAGCCACCACATCCCGCTGTCCTGCTCGGTGAGCGTGCGCAGGTTCAGTGTGGCGATGCCAGGTGTGCGCAGGACGTGGTCCAGCACCTCGGGCATCGGCAGCCCGAACGGGCCGTCCACCCGGCCGTTCCAGGTGGCGCCCTGGCCGAGGGTGAGAGCGAGCCAGGCCAGGTTGGGCAGACCGAGCAGGATCACCGCGAACGTCTCGGCGGGGTGCCCGCGCGTCACCGCCGACACCAGCGCCACGACGAGGCCGACGACGACGTAGCCGAGCAGCAGCAGGACCATGGCGTGCGCGGCCGGGCGCACCGGCTCGCGCAGCCGCAGCAGCCGCCCGGGCAGCGGTGCGCCGGGCGCCACCAGCAGCGCGAGCAGGAGCACTCCGGCCAGCCACAGCAGCCCGAACAGCACCGTCAGCGGCACATCGGTGGTGAACCCGACCGTCGGCGCCCCGCCGAACAGATCGGTGAGATCGCTGAGCGTGCCGTTGCCCACGTCCACGGCGAAGGTCTGACGGGCGGCGAGGCCGAGGCCGATCAGCGCGAGCAGCCAGAGCAGCGCCAGCCGGGCGGCCCAGCCGGCCAGTTCGCCGGCCGAGGCGACCGCCCGGTGCCGCAGCGGCCGCAGGAACCCCGCGCCGATCACCAGGGCTCCGGCCAGGGTCACGGAGAGCGGCATCACGGTGAGACCGGCCCGGGTCCGCGCCAGCGGGCCCGCGTCACCGGTGAGTTCGAGGGTGCCGCCGACCGCCGTCACCACGGTCGCGACCACGACCCGGGCGAACGCGCCGTCGGGCAGCCCCGCGGCGCCGGCCGCCCACAGCCCCAGTGCCGCGAGGACGAACATCACGGCCAGTCCCGACAGCACCGTCATCACGGCCCGCACCCAGCCGTGGCGGGCCACGGGCCGTGCGGCGACGGTCACAGGGTTCACCCTTGCCAGGCTAGGCAGGGCCGGGGCGCCCCGCCCGCCGGATGAGCCGTCCGGCGTCGGCTTGCGAGCGTCGGGGGAACGGAGCACACAATCTGATATGAGCCGCGATCGCGACGGGAAGAAGTGCCCGTGAGCGTCGAACCTCCGTCCTCCGGCCGTCCGACGGGGCCACCCCCCGGCCCCCTGTCGGGCCCCTCCCAGCCACTCTCCGGCCGTCCGACCGGGCCACCCCCCGGCCCCCTGTCGGGCCCCACCCAGCCACCCTCCGGCCCGCTGCCGGGGTCCTCCCAGCCACCCGCGGGACCACCCTCACCACCGCCGGGCGGCGGCTCCGGCCCCTGGGACGGGGGAGGGGGATCCCACCGGCCGTGGTGGAAGTCCGCTCCGCGCGTGGCCGCGCTCACCGCGGCCGTGGTCGCGGTGGCCGTCCTGGCGGTGGTCCTCACACGGCCCGGCACCGGCTTTTCCGCCAAGGGCGGCGAGGTCTTCCTGCAGCCCGCGAGCCAGACCGGCCCGGACCCCTTCACGGAGTCGACCGTGCGGGAGGCGGGAGCGCCGACCTCCACACCCAGGACACCCTCACCGAACACCCCGACGGCGCCCTCCGCACCCGCCAACGCGGTGCGCGGTGTCGACGGAGGCGCCCCCGGGCTCTACAGCGGGGTCAGGAACCGCCCGAGCTGTGACGTCGAGAAGCAGATCAGGGCCCTGCGGGCCGACCCGGCGAGGAACCGCGCCTACGCCGCCGCGGCCGGCGTCCGGCCGTCCGACGTCCCCGCCCTCCTGCGGTCGCTCACCCCGGTCACACTGCGCGCCGACACCCGCGTCACCAACCACCGCTACCGCGACGGCCGCGCCACCGGCTTCCAGGCGGTCCTCCAGGCCGGCACCGCCGTCCTGGTCGACCCCCACGGAGTGCCCCGCGCCCGCTGCGCCTGCGGCAACCCCCTCACCCCGCCGGTCGCGCAGCGCGGCACCGTCCGGCTGACCGGTGACCGCTGGGCCTCCTACCGGCCCTCGGACGTCGTCGTGGTGACACCCGCCCCGGCGGCCGTCAAGGCCTTCGTGGTCTACGACCCCCAGGGCGGCGACTGGTTCCGCCGTGAGCCCGGCGACGGCACCGCCCGCCAGGACGAGCACACCGGGCCCCCGAAGGACACGCACCCCTGGGTCCCGCCGGCCGGCTGTGCGTCACCAGGGGCGACCGGCCTCCCCGGCCGGCCCTGCCCGCCGACGTCGACCCTGAACAATCCGTCGGGGTCGCCCTCGTCCTCCCCGGCTCCGTCCGGCTCGGGTTCGCGGCCGCCGTCCTCCGAGTCCCCCTCGCGGGCGCCGTCGTCCGAGTCGCCCCCGACCGAGGCACCGTCCACCGCGCCCTCGACCGAGGCACCCCCGACCGAGGCGCCGTCCTCCGGACCCCCGTCGAGGGCCCCCTCGTCCGCGCCCTCCGCACCCGGCACCGAGCCGGCCCGGACCGCGACCTCGGGGCCGCCCGCCGGGCCCCGGTCGGCGGCGTGACCGGCGGGCATGACAGGCTGTGCGCGGTGGGCGAACGCACTGGTGGACTGCCGAGCCCGGCTCTGGGTACGAGGACAGGTGCAACAGTGACCGGCCGGGCCGGGCCTTCCGAGAGAGACACGTATGACCGAGCACCTGGGCGGGGCAGTGATACCGACTGGCTTCGACGTACCCGTGGAGCCGCTGAGACGCGCGGCGCACTACACCGGCGAACCCGGATGCATCGCCGAGGCCCGGGCCTTCGCGGCCCAGTTCCTGGAGCAGCTCAGGCGCGAGTGGTGCGCCGGCGTGGACGGCCGGACCGACGGTGAACTGCTCCTCGTCGTGAGCGAGCTGGTCACCAACGCAGACCGGCACAGCAGCGGCCCGTACATCCTGGAGCTGGAGGGCACGGACGCGTCGGTCACCGTCGCGGTGTACGACAGCAGCGGGACCCTGCCCCGCCGCTATCCGAAGAACCCCGAGCGCGTCGGCCGGCACGGTCTGGAGATCGTGCACGCGGTGGCGGCCCAGGTCACCGTGGAGCGGGTACCGGTCGGGAAGCGCGTGTGCGCGCGGGTCGAACTGAAGCGGTGAACTCTCCGGCAGCCCAGGGCCGGTTCCCGCGCAGACGTGGGCCCGGGCGCCGAGCGCCCGGCCCCACGTCGTGGTGTCGTGTCAGGCGCAGCCCAGTTCGCCCAGCATCCCCTGGCGCAGCCGGGTGATGATCCGCTTGATCAGCCGGGACACGTGCATCTGGGAGCAGCCCAGCCGTTCCCCGATCTCCGCCTGGGTCGCCTCCTCGACGAACCTCATGTGGATGATCTGCCGGTCGCGGTCGCTGAGCTCGTTCATGAGCGGGGCCAGCGCGTGGAAGTCCTCGACGAGCCGCAGGCCCTCCTCCTCCACGCCGATGAAGTCGGCGAGCACGGCCTCGCCGTCCTCGGGGCCGTCCCCGGTGAGCGCGGCGTCCAGCGAGGCGGAGTTGTAGCCGTTGGAGGCGAGCTGGGCCTCGACCACCTGGCTCTCGGAGATGTTCATGAGGGTGGCCAGCTCGGCGACCGTCGGGTCCCGGTCCAGCCGGCTCGACAGCTCCTCGCGGGCCCGCGCCAGCTCGACGCGCATCTCCTGCAGCCGCCGCGGCACGTGCACCGCCCAGGTGGTGTCGCGGAAGAACCGCTTGATCTCGCCCACGATGTACGGCAGCGCGAAGGAGGTGAACTCGACCTCGCGCGCGAGCTCGAACCGGTCGATGGCCTTGATCAGGCCGATCATGCCGGTCTGGACGATGTCCTCCATGTCGTCGCCGCGGTTGCGGAAGCGGCCGGCCGCGAACCGCACCAGCGACATGTTCATCTCGATGAGGGTGTTGCGCGCGTACTGGTACTCGTGTGTGCCCTCCTCCAGCTCCGTCAGCCGGCGGAAGAACTGGCGGGACAGCTCCCGGGCGTCACGCGGCGCGATGGAAGCCGGGTCCTCGATGCCGGGCAGCGACGTCTCTGCCGCCCTCTCCTGCTCGGTCCTCTCGACGACCGCTGTCTCCGACCGGATCCCGGCGGTTTTCATTACCTCTCCCCACGTCAGTCACGGTTCGAGCCTGCCGCATCGGACTGTGGTCCGATCCCTGTGCATGTCGCGTCTCCCCCGCATACCCGTGATCCGGGTACGCATACCTGCTCAGCATGGTGCTCTCGCGGCGGGTACCCCCGGTGATCCGATGCATGCCTGCCCGGGTCCGCTCGATTTCGCGCGTGGGGGAATCGGCGCGCGGTCCGGCGGTGACGGCCGTCGAGACCCTAGGCTGAGCGGGTGACCGACCAGGTGAGCAACGAAGCCCGTGTGATCCCCCTGCGCCACGAGCCGCGCCGCCCGGACGCCGGCGGCCCGGAGCCCGTCCGCCCCGGCACGCCGGGACCGGCGCCCGCCGAGCCCCTGTGGCGCGATCTGGTCGGGGACGTGCTGCGCCGCGAACGGCAGGCCCAGGAGCGCACGCTGAAGGAGGTCGCCGACGCGGCCCGGATCTCCCTGCCCTACCTGTCCGAGATAGAACGCGGCCGCAAGGAGGCCTCCTCCGAGGTCCTCGCGGCCGCCGCCCGCGCCCTCGGACTGGGCCTCGGAGACCTCCTGTCGCGCACCGGGTCAGAGCTGGCACGCCGGACGAGCACGGCGCGCCGCACCGGGCACCGGGCGCCGTACAACGGGCTCTGCCTGGCGGCCTGACCGGGCCCCGGCCGGCCCGTCAGCCGGCCCTGCTCGCACGCAGTTGCCGGAAGAACGCCCGGACGTCGCCGACGATCAGGTCCGGCTCCTCCATGGCCGCGAAGTGCCCGCCCCGGTCGAACTCCGTCCACCGCACGATGTTGTCGGTCCGGTCCGCCTTGTGGCGCAACGGGATCTGGGGTTCGGCCGGGAACAGGGCCAGGGCCGTCGGCACCGGGGACGGTTCGGCGGGCCGGGCGGCACGGCCGGTGGCGTGCGCGCGCTCGTAGTAGATACGGGCGGACGATCCGGCCGTACCGGTCAGCCAGTACAGCATCACGTTGGTGAGCAGCCGGTCCCGGTCGACGGCCTCTTCCGGCAGCTCCTTCGAATCGGTCCACTCCCGGAACTTCTCCACGATCCAGGCGAGCTGGCCGACCGGGGAGTCCGTCAGCCCGTAGGCGACGGTGTGCGGGCGTGTCGACTGGAGCACGGCGTATCCCGTGCCCTCCCGCGACCAGTCCTCCCACCGGCTCCAGGACCTGAGGGTGTTCTCCCGCTCCCGCGGCGCGAGCGCGCCGAGCTCCTCCTCGGTGGGCGGGGTGGCCGCCTGCGCGCCGGGCAGCAGATTGAGGTGCACGCCGGTCACCCGGTCCGGGTGGGCGCGGCCCAGCTCGCGGGAGACGGCCGCGCCCCAGTCGCCGCCCTGCACGCCGAACCGCTCGTAGCCCAGCCGCCGCATCAGCTCCGCCCACGCGTCCGCCACCCTCCCCGCCTCCCAGCCCGGTTCGGAGGTGGGCCCGGACAGCCCGAAGCCGGGCAGGCTGGGCACGACGACGTGGAAGGCGTCGGCCGCGTCGCCGCCATGGGCCACCGGGTCGGCGAGCGGCCCGGCCACGTCCAGGAACTCCACGATCGAGCCCGGCCAGCCGTGGGTGAGGACCAGCGGGGTGGCGTCCGGTTCCGGGGAGCGCAGATGCGCGAAGTGGATCCGGGCGCCGTCGACGGTGGTGGTGAACTGGGGCCACTCGTTCAGCCGCGCCTCGGCGGCACGCCAGTCGTACTCGTGCCGCCAGTACCCGGCCAGCTCCCGCAGATAGCCGGCCGGGACGCCGTACTCCCAGCCGGCGTCCGGCAGTTCCGCGGGCCAGCGCGTGCGGTCGAGACGGTCGTGCAGGTCGTCGAGGTCGCTCTGCGGGACCGACAGGCGGAAGGGCCGGATGTTCCCGGCGGGCGAGGAGGTCATGATCGGGATGCTATGGCGCGGGTCCCGTTCACCCATGCGCGTCGTTCGCCGCCCCCACCGATGAGTTCCGGGCGGAGCATCGGTCGTTACAGGTGAACGCCGTTCCACGCCCCGGGAGGTACTCATGAACACAGACGGATTCACCACGTGTCTCTGGTTTGACGGCCAGGCCGAGGAGGCGGCGGAGTTCTACGTCTCCGTCTTCAAGAACTCCAGCGTCGGCCGGATCAGCCACTACCCCGAGGGCAGCCCCGGGCAGGCCGGATCGGTGATGAGCGTGGAGTTCACGGCCAACGGGCAGAAGTTCGTCGCCCTGAACGGCGGCCCCCAGTTCACGTTCAACGAGGCGATCTCGTTCCAGCTCCACTGCTCCGACCAGCAGGAGATCGACCACTACTGGACCCGGCTCACCGAGAACGGCGGCGAGGGCGGCCCCTGCGGCTGGCTCAAGGACCGCTACGGCGTCTCCTGGCAGGTCGTCTACGACCGGCTGATCGACATGATCTGCGACGCGGACACGCAGAAGGCGGAGCGAGTCACCCGCGCCATGATGAGCATGGGCAAACTGGACGCCGCCGCGCTGGACAGGGCGTACGCGGGGGAGTAGCGCCGTCGGTGTCCCGCGCCCGGCGCGCGCGCCGGGCGCGGGATGACTAGCGTTCTGTACAGGGGCGGACCGATGCGGATCAGCCGAGCGGAGAGGGCCGCGACCATGGCCGTGCAACCTGAGGGAACGCCCTGCTGGGCCGATGCGATGTTCGGCGACCTCGACGCCGCCAAGAACTTCTACGGCGAGGTCCTCGGCTGGACCTTCGGCGAGTCGTCGTCGGAGTACGGCAACTACACCCAGGCCTACGCCGACGACCAGGCGGTGGCCGCCGTGGTGCCGCCGATGCCCGGCCAGGAGGGCCAGTCGCAGTGGTGCCTGTACTTCGCCTCGCCGGACGCCGCCGCCACCGCGGAGCGGATCCGGGAGAACGGCGGAGAGGTGCTGATGGAGCCGATGCAGGTCGGCGAGTTCGGCACCATGTGCCTGGCCCGCGAGCCCAGCGGCGCCGTGTTCGGCGTCTGGCAGGCGGGCAGTCACGAGGGCTTCGACGCCACGGCGGTGCCCGGCGCCTACTGCTGGGCGGAGGTCTTCACCCGCGACCCCGAACGCACGGACGCCTTCCTGACCGCCGTCTTCCCGTACCGGGCGAAGCGGATCGCGGACGACGCGATCGACTTCCGCCTGTTCGACATCGGTGAGGACACCGTCCTCGGCCGGATGCGGATGACCGACGACTTCCCGCCCGAGGTGCCGTCGTACATCAACGTGTACTGGACCGTCGACGACTGCGACACGGCCGTGGCCCGGGCGGCCAAGCTCGGCGCCGTCCTGCACTTCGGGCCCATGACCAGCCCCTTCGGCCGGTTCGCGGCACTCAGTGATCCGCAGGGCGCCAACTTCTCGGTGATCGATGTCAAGACCACCGAGGGCGAGATGCCGCAGATCGCGGAGGACTGACCCGGACCGGGAGGGACCGGGTCCGGCGATCGCCTCGGCCGTGGCATGATCGGCCGTATGCGTGAACGTGTGGTGGCCGCGTGCGACGGGGCTTCGAAGGGAAACCCGGGACCGGCCGGATGGGCGTGGGTGGTCTCCGACGACGAGCGGACCGCAACCCGCTGGGAGTCCGGCCCGCTCGGCCGGGCCACCAACAACGTCGCCGAGCTGACCGCTCTGGAGCGGCTGCTCACCTCCGTCGACCCGGACGTGCCGCTGGAGGTCCGCATGGACTCCCAGTACGCGATGAAGGCCGTCACCACCTGGCTGCCCGGCTGGAAGCGAAACGGCTGGAAGACCGCGGCCGGCAAGCCGGTCGCCAACCAGGACCTCGTGGTGCGCATCGACGCGCTGCTCGACGGCCGGTCGGTCGAGTTCCGCTACGTCCCCGCCCACCAGGTGGACGGCGACCCGCTGAACGACTTCGCGGACCGCGCCGCCAGCCAGGCCGCCACCGTCCAGGAGGCGGCCGGCAGCGCGCTCGGCTCCCCGGAGCCCCCGCCCTCGCCCGACACACCGGTGGCCGGCGCGGCACGGAAGAAGGCACCCCGCCGCGCCGGCGGCGGGACGGCGGCCCGCTCCTCCTCCCGCACCATCAAGGCGAAGTTCCCCGGCCGCTGCCTGTGCGGCCGCTCCTACGCGGCCGGCGAGTCCATCGCCAAGAACGCGCAGGGCTGGGGCCACCCGGAGTGCCGCACCGCGGACGCCTGACCGTCCGCGCCCGTGGTCCGCGCCGGGTGTCAGCGGTCGAACGTGTAGAACCGCGTGTGGTCCAGCAGGTCCGCCGGCCGCACGTCGTTCCAGGGCCTCATCGTCTCGTTCAGATCGACGACGTCCGGCGTGCCGCCCGCCGGCACGTATCCCGAGTCCGGGTGCCGGCGCTGCCACTCGGCCCACAGCTTGTCGATGTAGGCGTGGTGCAGCCAGAACACCGGGTCGTTGGGGGAGACGCCGGTGCCCATCTGGCCGCCGACCCACACATGCACCCGGTTGTGCAGGTTGACCCCGCGCCAGCCCTCCAGGTGGTTGCGGAAGCCGTCCGAGGCGCTGTTGTACGGCGCCTTGTCGTACACCGGCATCGCCAGCACCGACTCCACCTCCGCCGGCGTCGGCAGCTCGCGCACGCCGGAGCCGAGCGAGCGGCGCAGGAACGAACGGCCGTCCACCCGGACACTGATCGGCCAGTCGCCGGTGGCGGAGGCGAACGGGCCGTCCATCACCCGACCGTCCGAGCCGCGCCCGGTACCGCCGAGGAAGTCGGGCGCCCACAGCGAGGCGCGCACCGTGCGGTCGGTGCTCCAGTCCCAGTAGGGCAGCGCCACCGAGGGGTCGACCGACTGCAGCGCCCGTTCGAAGTCGAGCAGGAACCTGCGGTGCCAGGGCAGGAAGGACGGGGAGCGGTGGCCGGTCCGCTCACCCGTGTCGGTGTCGGACATGATGAAGCCGTTGTGCGTGCGGACGAACTCGTCGTAGCGTCCGCTGCGCTTGAGTTCGAGGACGGCGCCGGTGAACCGGCGCTTCTCGTCGGCGGTCAGATCGGCCTGGTTCTTGCGTACGGTCATGTGCGTGGCGCTCCGGAGAATCCTTGCGGGGGCGGTCAGTTGGCGGGGAAGGGCAGCAGCGGGGCGCCCTGGAGCTCGTCCACCGCGGCACGGGCGGCGGCGCGCGGGGTGGGCACCGGGTCGTAGTGGCTGACCACGCTGATCCAGGTCCCGTCCGCGTTGCGCATCAGGTGCAGTTCCACGCCGTCGACGAACACGGCGTAGCCGCCGCCGTGTTCGTGGTGATGACCGCCGCCGTCCGACGGACGGCCCTGTATCCGGCGGCCCTTGTAGACCTCGTCGAAGGAGTCCGGTGCGCCGTGGTGGTGTTCGGCGGCGGGCGCGGCGGGCGCGACGAGGGTGACGGCCGAGGCCGTGGCGGCGAGGGCGGCCGCCGTGGTGAGCGCGCGGCGCCGGGTGAGTTCGGGCATGCGGATCCTCCTGCGGGGGGAGTGAGTGGTGACTCCGCATGCCTATCGGGCCCTCCGGGAGAGGGAGAAATCACCCGGAACCGGTTGGCTGTGATCCGGACAATTAACCACATGTCGTGCAAGGTTGAACGAAGATGATCTTGCTGTGGCGGTGGCTCGCCGTGCCGCGGAAGGGGGAATTCCTTGCCGGTGCGGACCGGATTCCGGTGATCCTTCCCGTCGGCGGTCCGCCCGAGTGGCGGAGGTCACCGCGCCAGACTGACGCGATCCGCAAACCCGCCCTCACGCCTGACTCCCTGCTACTCTGCGATGTCGTTCAAGCACGTTGAGTAATCGTCAGGGGTGTGCGCGTGAAGGTCGTCTGTGTCGGAGGCGGGCCCGCGGGCCTGTACCTCGCCATCCTGCTCAAGCGTCAGCACCCGTCCCACGACGTCACCGTCCATGAACGCGACCCCGAGGGCTCGACCTACGGCTGGGGCGTCACCTACTGGCGCGGACTGCTCGACCGGCTGCACGCCCACGACCCCGAGTCCGCGCGGGCGATCGAGGAGAGCTCGGTGCGCTGGAACCAGGGCGTGGCGCACATCCGCGGCCAGGTGGCCCGGCAGCCCGGCGACGAGGGGCACGGCATCGGGCGCCACCGCCTGCTCGAGATCCTCGCCGGGCGCGCCCGCTCCCTCGGCGTACGGCTGGAGTTCGCCAGTGAGGTCCCGGCCGACGCCCTGCCGGAGGCCGACCTGGTCGTGGCGGCCGACGGCGTCCACAGCGCGCTGCGCACCCGGCACGCCGGCCACTTCGGCACCCGGCTCGAAGAGGGCCGCAACCGCTATGCATGGCTCGGCACCACCAAGGTCTTCGACGCCTTCACCTTCGCCTTCGAGGAGACCGGACACGGCTGGATCTGGGCCTACGGCTACAAGTACGGCGACGACCACAGCACCTGCGTGGTGGAGTGCGCCCCGGACACCCTCGCCGGTCTCGGCCTGGACCGGGCGGACCGGGGCGAGGGGCTCGCGCTGCTGGAGAAGCTCTTCGCCGGCGTACTCGACGGCCACCCCCTCATCGACCGCTCACCGGCGGGCGGCGGCGCGCCGTGGCCGGCCTTCCGCACCCTGACCAACCGCACCTGGCACCACGGCAACCTCGTCCTGCTCGGCGACGCCGCCCACACCACCCACTACTCCATCGGCGCGGGCACCACCCTCGCCCTTGAGGACGCCATGTGCCTCGCCGGCTCCCTGCGCCGGTACGCCTCGCTGCCCCAGGCCCTGACCGCCTACGAACGGCAGCGCAGGTCCGAACTGCTTTCGGCGCAGAGCGCGGCCCGCTACAGCGCCCAGTGGTACGAGAACCTGCCGCGCTACGTCGAGCTGCCCCCGCACCGGATGTTCGCCCTGCTCGGCCAGCGCCACTCCCCGCTGCTGCCCCACGTCCCGCCGCAGCTCTACTACGGCATCGACAAGGCGGCCGGCCAACTGGAGGTGCTGCGCAGGCTCAAGCGCTGGCTGGGTCCCCGGGCGGCCCGCGCCCTGCACGCCCGGTCGGCGGCCGACCGGCGCTGAGCCGGAGACGTTGGTGAATGGCCATTCACCCGATAGGGTGAATTGTTATTCACCGATGTTTTCATGCTGCCTGCAGGAGCGCCGATGGACCAGCCAGCACCGACGTCCCAGCCCGGCACCGACGCCGCGCCGCCCCGCCTGCGGGACCGGCTCACCATCCCCGTGCTGGCCTCGGGCGGCATCCTCATGGCCGTCATGCAGACGGTCGTCGTCCCCCTGCTGCCGGATCTGCCGCGGCTCACCGGGGCGTCGGCGGCCACCGTCTCCTGGATGGTCACCGCGACCCTGCTCGCCGGAGCGGTGCTCACCCCCGTGCTCGGCCGAGCCGGCGACATGTACGGCAAGCGGCGGGTGCTCATCGGCGCGCTCGCCCTGATGACCGCCGGCTCCGTGATGTGTGCCCTGTCCTCCGACATCCGCGTGCTCATCGCGGCCCGCGCGCTCCAGGGCGCCGCCGCCTCCGTCGTCCCGCTGTCCATCAGCATCCTGCGCGACGAACTGCCGCCGGAGCGCCGCGGCTCGGCGGTGGCGCTGATGAGCTCCACCGTCGGCATCGGCGCCGCGCTCGGCCTGCCGCTGGCCGCGCTGGTCGTGCAGTACGCCGACTGGCACACGATGTTCTGGCTCACCAGCCTCCTCGGCGCGCTCGGCGTGAGTGCCACCTGGTGGGCGGTCAAGGAGTCCCCGGTGCGCGAGCCGGGCCGCTTCGACGTCCTCGGCGCGCTGGGCCTGGCCGCCGGCCTGGTGAGCCTGCTGCTGGGTGTGTCGCAGGGCGGCCAGTGGGGCTGGGGCAGCCCCCGCGTCCTCGGACTGTTCCTCGCCGCCGCCGCGGTCCTCGCCCTGTGGTGGTGGCAGCAGCTGCGCACCGAGCGGCCCCTGGTGGACCTGCGCCTGGTCACCCGGCCCCGGGTGGGCCTGTCCCACGTGGCGGCCACGCTGACCGGATTCGCCTTCTACGCCAACTCGCTGGTGACCGCCCAGCTCGTGCAGGCCCCGAAGGCGACCGGGTACGGGCTCGGCCTGTCGATCGTCGCCACCGGCCTGTGCCTGCTGCCCGGCGGCGTCACCATGCTGCTCTTCTCGCCGCTGTCCGCCCGTATCTCCGCCTCCCGCGGCCCGCGCATCACCCTCGCCCTCGGCGCCGCCGTCATCGCCTGCGGCTACGCGCTGCGCATCGCCGACAGCCGCGACCTGTGGATGATCATCCTCGGCGCCACGGTGGTGGCGACCGGCACCACTCTCGCCTACTCCGCGCTGCCGACCCTCATCCTGCGCGCCGTCCCGGCCGCCCAGACCGCCTCCGCCAACGGCGTCAACGTCCTGATGCGCACCATCGGCCAGGCCACCTCCAGCGCCGCCGTCGCCGCCGTTCTCGTCCACCACACCAGCCTCGTCGGCGGCCTTCCGGTGCCCACCCTGCACGGCTACCTGCTGGCGTTCACGATGGCAGGCGCCGTCGCCCTGGTCGCCTGCGCCGCGGCCCTGTCCATACCCGGCGACGGGCCCACCCGCGGTACGCGGCGCGCGCGCGGCGCCACCCGGGGCGCCCGCGACGAGGCGTTGGAGGGAGCATGAGTGCCGTGAGCACCCCATCCGGCCCCCGGGAAGCCGCACCCGCGTCCCGCGAAACCGATCCCGCGTCCCGCGAAACCGATCCCGCGCCCCGCGAAACCGACCCCGCGTCCCACGTAACCGCCCCCGCGCGGCGCGACGCCGAGGCCACGAGGGCGGCCATCCTCAAGGCCGCCCGGTATCTCCTGGCCCGGCACGCCCACGCCGACATCACGCTCAAGGCGGTCGCCGAACGGGCCGGGGTGAGTCCGCCGCTGATCCTGAAGTACTTCGGCAACAAGGACGCCCTCTTCGCCCGCGTGATGTCCTTCGACGCCGACGCCGACGACCTGCTCGACGCGCCCCTGGAGCAGCTGGGCCGGCACATGGTCCGGCACGTCCTGGCCAGCCAGCGCGACCGAGGCGCCGACCCCCTGGTGCGGATCGCCTTCGCCCCCCTGCACGGCGACCACGGCGAGGTGCTGCGCGCCAACTTCCGCGCCCAGGTGACCGAACGCCTCGCCGCCCGGCTCACCGGCCCCGACCGGGGGCTGCGCGCCGAACTCGCCGTCGCGGGCCTGCTCGGCCTGGGCGTGATGTACGGCGTGGCCCGCGGCCCGCACCTGCGCGGGACCGACCTCGACGCCATCGCCGACCGCTACGGCCCGCTCGTCCAGGCACAGTTGACCCCCCGGGACTGACGCCCCCGGCGGCCGCGAGGCGCCCGGCGCCGTCCGCCACCGGAACCACCCGGTCCGGCGTTGCAGGGGGACGGATGACAGACTGGACGGTATGGACGAACGCGTGATGGACAGGTCGGGACAGTGGGCGTCGGTCGTCGGACTCGGCACCTGGCAGCTCGGCGCGGACTGGGGCGAGGTCGACGACAAGGAGGCCCTGTCCGTCCTGGAGGCGGCGGCCGAGTCCGGTGTCACCTTCTTCGACACGGCCGACGTGTACGGCGACGGGCGCAGCGAGGAGACCATCGCCACCTTCCTGCGCAGCCGCCCCGACCTGCATGTGCTCGTGGCCACCAAGATGGGCCGCCGGGCCGAGCAGACTCCGGACAACTACGTCCTGGACAACTTCCGCGCCTGGAACGACCGGTCCCGCCGCAACCTCGGCGTCGACCGCGTCGACCTGGTGCAGCTCCACTGCCCGCCGACCCCCGTCTACTCCTCCGACGCGGTGTTCGACGCCCTCGACACCCTGGTGGCCGAGGAGCGCGTCGCGGCGTACGGCGTGAGCGTGGAGACCTGCGCCGAGGCGCTGGCCGCGATCGCCCGGCCGAACGTGGCGAGCGTGCAGATCATCCTCAACCCGTTCCGCATGAAGCCCCTCCTCGAGGTGCTCCCGGCGGCCCGGGAGGCGGGTGTCGGCATCATCGCGCGCGTGCCGCTCGCCTCCGGCCTGCTGTCCGGCAAGTACACCAAGGACACGGTCTTCGCCGCCGACGACCACCGCACCTACAACCGCCACGGCGAGGCCTTCGACCAGGGCGAGACCTTCTCCGGCGTCGACTACGCCACCGGCGTCGAGGCGGCCGCCGAGTTCGCCGAGCTCGCCCCCGAGGGCTTCACCCCGGCCCAGCTCGCCCTGCGCTGGATCATCGAGCAGCCCGGCGTGACCACGGTCATCCCCGGCGCCCGCAACCCGGAGCAGGCCCGCGCCAACGCGGCCGCGGCCAAGCTGCCCGCCCTGTCCGCGCGGACGCACGCCGCGATCCGCGAGCTGTACGACCGCCGCGTCAAGGAGCAGGTCGAACACCGCTGGTAGTCACGGTGATCGCCCGTTTGAACGAACGTTCACCCGGTTAAACGGATCGCATGACGCAGGAGGGGCGGCGGACGGGCCGCGACGAGACCCAGGAGGAGCGGGCCGACCGGATGTGGGGTGAACTCATCCAGGAGGTACGCGTCGCCCAGACGGGCGTGCAGATCCTGTTCGGATTCCTGCTGACCGTGGTCTTCCAGCCGAAGTACGCGACGCTGGCCCGGCCCGATCAGCTCATCTACATCGTGACCGTCGTCCTGGGCGCCTGCGCGACCGGCGCCCTCATCGGGCCGGTGTCCCTGCACCGCCTGGTCTCCGGGCGTCGGGTCAAACCGCAGGCGGTGCGCATCGCCTCCCGGCTGACCTTCGTCGGCCTCGTCCTGCTGCTCGCCACGATGACCTCCTCGCTGCTGCTGATCCTGCGGGTCGCGACGCACGACGGCTACGTCCCCTACCTGGTGTCGGCCGTGGTCGCCTGGTACCTGGTGTGCTGGTACGGGCTGCCGCTGTGGGCGCGCCGCCGGCACACCGGCCGCGACGACGACTGACCGGCTAACCGGAGGTCCGTGCCGCCAGGGCCGCCAGTTGACGGTCGTGCACCCTGCTGAGCAGCAGCAGCGACAGCACCGCCCCGATCAGCGCGCAGAACATGTCCCACTGGGTGTCCCAGACATCGCCCTGGGTGGCGAGGAACGCGTCCGCGCTGTGCCCGCCGATCTCGGCGGCCGCCCACTCCAGCAGCTCGAAGCAGGCGCTGAAGGCGAGACAGGCGCACACGGTGAGCGGGGCCAGCCAGCGGCTGCCGCGCAGCGGCGAGGTACGGACGAGCAGTTCCCGCACCAGGACGGCCGGAACGAAGCCCTGCATCAGGTGGCCGAAACGGTCGTAGGGGTTGCGGGAGAGGCCGAAGCCGTCCCGCACCCAGTCGCCCAGCGGCACCTGGGCGTACGTGTAGTGGCCGCCGACGGCGAGCACCAGCGCGTGCGCGGCGAGCAGCCCGCACAGCAGCCCGGTCAGCGGGAAGCGGCGCCGGAGAAGCACCACCAGGGGGAGCCCGGCCAGCGCCCAGAACGTCTCCAGGAACCAGGTGGTGCGGTCGCGCACGTCCCACGCCGACACGGCGAGGCCCACGGCCACCACGCCCGCGAACAGGGCGGGCGGGACACGGCGTGGCGCGGAGAGCGGGGCGGGGCGCGCTGAGGTCATGGCGGGGCTCCTTGCCGGAGGAGTCGTGGACGTCGAAGGAGCCCCATCCTGCGGCCGGCGGCTCGGCGCGGACATGAGTACGGCTACTCAGGGCGCCCGGGCCCGCGACTCAGCCGGGCGGCCTGTCCGCCCACCCGGCCGACCACCCGACCGGCCCGACCGGCCCGCCCGGGGGCCGGTCATGCCCTGTCCGGCCGCGGCTCAGCCCGTGGAGAGGATCTCCGCCAGCAGCTCGTCCACCTGGACCTCCTCCTGCCCGTGCGGGACCACTTCGCGGGTCTCGTGCAGGAACGCGGCGACCGCGGGCGCCCAGGCGTACACCACCGCGTGGTGGCGGCCGCCGTCGGCCCGGTAGTCGCCGAGGAACTCCATGCGCAGCTCCCGCCACCGTCCGGCGGAGACCGGACGCAGCCGTACGTCGCCGACGCCGACCGGACCGGTCAGCCCGTCGGAGAGCATCTCCCGGTCCAGCCGCCACCGGGCCAGCACCCGGCCGTCGTGGCCGAACGCGGCGGTGACGGCGAACGGGTCCTCGGCGTCGTAGCTCAGATGGGCGAGCACCGGACACCGGGCGGTGCCCTCCGCCTGGAGCTGCACCACCAGGGTCTTGTGCACGAAGCGGTTCACCAAGGTCCTCCGGAAGCAATCGGCGTAGGGACCTCTAGTACCCCGTACAGGCCTGAAATGCTCATCCTTCCGGCTCAATCCGGACCGCTCCCGTGTCGGCCCTCCCGCGTCAGCCGAACTCCTCGCGCAGCGCGGGCAGCAGGGTCTTCGCCGACCAGTCCAGGAACTCCGGCTGCGAGTCCCCGCCGATCTGCACGAGGGCGATCTCCCCGAACCCGGCCTCGGCGTAGGGCCGTACGGCCTCGACGAAGGCCTCCGGGTCGTCGCCGCACGGGATGGCGGAGGCGACGTCGTCAGTGGTCACGAACTGGGTCGCGGCCTCGAAGGAGTCCGGGTGCGGCAGCTCGGCGTTCACCTTCCAGCCCAGGCCGAACCAGCGGAACTGGGCGTGCGCCCGCTCGACCGCGGTGTCCCGGTCGGGGTCGTAGCACACCGGCAACTGGCCCACCCGGGGCTTGCCGGTGCCGCCGTGCCGGTCGAAGGCCTCCAGCAGCCCCTTCTTCGGCTCGGTGGCGATGACCAGGTCGGCGAGGTGCCCGGCGAGCCGGCAGGACTGCTCGCCGGAGACGGCGAGGCCGATCGGCGGCGCCTGCTCCGGCAGGTCCCACAGCCGGGCCGACTCCACGTCGTAGTGCGTGCCGTGATGGGTGACGTGGCCGCCCTCCAGCAGCGCGCGGATGATCTCCAGGGCCTCTTCCAGCATTTCGTGGCGCACGTCCACCGGGGGCCAACCGCCGCCCACCACGTGCTCGTTGAGATTCTCGCCCGCGCCCAGCCCGAGCCGGAACCTGCCCTCGGACAGCAGCTGCATCGTCGCCGCCTTCTGCGCCACCACGGCGGGGTGATAGCGGATCAGCGGGCAGGTCACGTAGGTCATCAGCGGGATCCGGGACGTGGCCTGCGCCGCGGCGCCGAGCACGCTCCACGCGTACGGGGCGTGCCCCTGGGACCGCAGCCACGGGAAGTAGTGGTCCGAGGTCACCGAGAAGTCGAAGCCCGCCTCCTCGGCCCGCACCAGGTGGTCCACCAGGTCCCGGGGTCCGGCCTGCTCGGTCATCATCGTGTATCCGATTTGCACCATACGAAGCGAGTCCCCGGGCTGCCGGAGCGAAAACGGCCCGGGCGCCGGTCAGCCGTTCGGCTCGCGGAAGGTCTGCAGGAAGGTCTTCAGCGCGATCGTGCCGTCGGAGTCGCCCCAGTCCGCGGCCGGTGTGGTGTACCGCAGCGAGAAGCCGCGCCCGCCGCCCAGGAGGAAGCCCCGCCCGAGGGTGTGCGTCCGCGCCGCGCCGGAGCCGGCCACCCATTCCAGATCGGCGGCCCGGTGCGTCCGGTACGTGAGGGCCCGCACGGTGCCGATCCGTTGGTAGCCGGGCAGCCGTGCCAGCGCCGGTTCGACCTCGTCGCGCCAGACGGCGGCCGGGTCCGGGCCGACGCGCTCGGTGTAGGTGACGGCGAGCGTGGGGGAGGAGCCGCCGGTGCCGAAGGTGACGCGGTAGGCGTGGTCGGCCGCGCGCGCGGTGGCCAGCCGCTTCCAGCCTGCCGGCAGAGCCACGGAGAAGCCCTCCGGAGCGGTGTAGCGCCGGTAGCCGGCCGGCAGGGCGGGGGAGCCGGTCGGACCGGGGCTCGCACCGGGGACCGAGCTGCCGGTGCCGGTGGGGCCGTGCGGCGGGACGGCCGTGGCGGTGGTCCTGGACGGGCCGGACGCGGTGGAGGTACCGGGCAGCAGGTGGGTCGCGGCCAGCACGGCGGCCGCGACCGTCACGACGGCCAGGGCGGTCCCGGCCACCAGCAGCCGCCTGCCGGGAGCCGGGGCGGCGTGCCGTACCGCCGCGTACGCGTCGCGCAGCCGGGGCGCGGGCGCGAGGCACCGGTCCGCGTCGGAGTCCTCGTCGAGGGCCCGGACCAGGGCGTCCCGGACGACCCCCCGGTTCAGCCGTTCGCGGGAGTTCTTGCGCAGCAGGCCCTGGACGGCCTGGGTGAGCGGGCCGGTGCGCAGCGGGGTGCGCAGGGGCAGCCGGTCCACGGCCCGCAACGTGGCGTCGGGCCGGCCGCGGTCGCGGAAGGGCGGACGTCCCTCGACCATGGTGTAGAGGATCGCGCCCAGCGCCCACAGGTCGGCGGCCGGTCCGACGCGCTCGTCGCGGGCCTGTTCCGGCGAGGCGTACGACGGCGCCGTCAGCCGCGGGGCGAGCGTCGTGCCCGTCAGCCCGAACCCGGCCACCAGGACGGGGCCGCCGTCCCGGACGAAGACCTGGCCGGGGCTCAGCTCGCCGTGGGTGATGCCCTCGTCGTGCGCCGCCTGGAGCACGTCGAGGATCTCCAGGCCCAGCCGTGCCGCCCGGACCGGATGGAAGGGGCCCTCACGGTCCAGGAGTTCGCCGAGCGGCGTGCCCTCGATCCGGTCCGTGACCGTCCACAGGGTGCCCTCCTCCACCACGGCGTCGACGACCGCGGCGACCCGGCCGGGGCACAGCAGCCGCATGATCTCGGAGGTCCTCATCACCCGGGCCGTGGCGCGCCGCACGGTGTCCGCGTCGGCGGTCTCCGGCAGTTCGGTCCGCGCCATCAGCCGGGGCTGGCCCGACGTCACGTCCTCGGCGAACCACCACAGCCGGTTCGTCTCCCGGGCGAAGACCTCGAGCAGCCGGTACCGCCCGGCGATCAGCCCGTGTGCGGAGACGTGCGCCTTGACCATGGTCATCCCTCGCTGAGACCCCTGACTCGACTTGCCCAGTGGTACGCGGGGTGCGCCGGGGTGCGTTCAAAGGATCCGCAACTCCGGCCCCGTTCCTGCCTTTTATTCAACGCGTCAACAGGGCCGGTGGATTTACGAAGACGGCGCACGGCCGGCATCGACCTGCGGTTACCGACGGTAGACGCCGGCTGTGCGGTGCGTTCCCGGGCTGTGGCGGGGTGCGCTTCCTCCGGTCGCTGCGCGTGTTCAGAGCAGCCCGAAGCGGTCCGCCCAGCCGAAGAGCTCACCGGGTGCCGCGTTGCCCCCGCACACCACGAGCCCCAGCCGGGCTCCGTCGCCGACGCGTTCCAGCACCCGCCGCGCCGCCGGGAGCAGACAGCCGGCGGCCGGTTCGGTCCACAGCTTGGCCCGGTCGGCGAGGTCCAGACAGCCCTGCACCGCCTCCCGGTCCGGGACCACCAGGACCTCCTCGACCAGCGCCGACACATGGTCGTACGTCAGCCGCGACACGGAGGGCGCGCTCAGCGTGGTGACGAGCGAGGACACCGGCATCTGCCGGGGACCGCCCGCCCTGAGCGCCCCTGACATGGCTTCGGCGCCCTCCGTCTCCACGCCCCACACCCGCACCCCCGGGCAGCGGGCGCGCAGCGCGGCCGCCACACCGGCGATCAGACCGCCGCCGCCGACGCTGACCAGGACGTCCGTCGGCCCGTCGGCGCCGGCGGCGTCCTCGGCCAGCTCGAGTCCCACGGTGCCCTGCCCGGCGATCACGACCGGATCGTCGAACGGGTGGACCAGGGTCAGCCCCTCGTCCCGCAGGTCCATCACCAGCTCGAAGGCGCTGTCCATGCCGTCGGTCAGCCGCACCGACGCGCCGGCCGCCTCGGCCAGCCCGATGGACCGCGCGGGCGCGGTGCGCGGCATGACCACGGTCGCCTTCACGTCCAGGGCCGCCGCCATCTCCGCGACCGCGATCCCGTGGTTGCCGCCGCTGACCGCCACCACGCCGGCCGCGCGCTCGGCCTCGCTCAGCGACAGCAGCTTGGCCGTCGCGCCGCGCGCCTTGAACGATCCGGTGCGCTGCAGCAGTTCGAGCTTCGCGGTGACCGGGACGCCGAGCAGGTCCGTGAGTCCGGGGCTCGGCACGGTCGGCGTCCGCACGACGTGGCCGGCGATCCGCCGTGCGGCGGCTTCGATGTCCGGGAGGCCGATCAGGCTGGTCAAGGTCGTTCACCTTCCCGGCGCGGGACTGGGAACCGCGCCGTCGGCACCCTGACCCCCGGACACGCGCCAGGTCAACTCTCAGAGGTCGCGGCCCACCAGGTGGTCCAGCAGGCCGAGCAGCTCTCCGGCGGCGCCCCCGGCCCGCGGCAGTCCGGAGACCAGCTCCTGGGCGGCGGCCGTGTGCGCGCGGGCCTCCGCCAGCGCCGCCGCCCGGCCGCCCGCCTCCTCGATCAGCGCGGCCGCCTCCCCGGCCCGCCCCGCCGGACCCAGCAGCGCGGGCAGATGACGGGCCATGGGGGAGCCGAGGGCCACCAGCACCGGGAACGTCTTCTTGCCCTCCCGCAGATCGCCGCCCACCGGCTTGCCGGTGACCTCCGGGTCGCCCCAGATGCCCAGCACGTCGTCCACGAGCTGGAAGGCGACGCCCAGATGCCGTCCGGCCCGGTCCAGCGCGGCGACGTCCGCCTCCCCGGCCCCGCCGAGCGCGGCGCCCAGCGCGGCGGCGCAGCCGAGCAGCGCGCCCGTCTTGTGCTCCGCCATCGCCCGGTACTCCCCGGGTGTCACCCGCTCGGGCCCCGCGCAGGGCCGCGCGGCGAACAGCAGGTCGTCGGCCTGCCCACGCACCAGGTCGGCCAGGGCGGCGGAGAGCAGCCGTACGCCGCCGGGACCGCCGGGCGCGGCGGCCAGCGACTCCACGGCCAGCGCGAACAGCGCGTCCCCGGCGAGTACCGCCGGCCCCGTGCCGTACGCCTTCCACACCGCGGGGCGGCGTCGGCGGGTCGCGTCGCCGTCCATGATGTCGTCGTGCAGCAGCGAGAAGGCATGCACCAGCTCCACCGCGACCGCCGCCGGTGTCCCGGCCCGCCCGTCGGCACCCGCCACCTCCGCGCCGAGCACCGCGAGCGCCTGACGCACCCCCTTGCCGCCCGGCGCGGCGGCGGGCGCGCCACCCACCTCGCACCAGCCGAAGGAGTAGGCGGCCATCTCGGCCACCCAGGGGTGCAGCCGCCCCACCGCCTCCGCCAGGGCGGGACGCACCAGCGCCCGGCAGCGGTCGAGGGTGCCCACGGCCGAGGGCGGTGCCTGCACCGCAGGGGGGAGCGCGCTCACCGTACGGCCTCCGCGTCCAGGCCGAACTCCCGCTGCGCCCGGGCCACCATCTCCCGCGCGTGCCGCAGTCCGGCGCGCTCCAGCACCCGGGCCAGCTCGGCGAGTTCGGCCGCCGTCTCGGCGCGGTCGCGGCCCAGGCGGGCCAGCGACTTGGTGAGGCCGAGCCGGGACAGCGCCTCGCCGCGCGGCTCACTCATCGCCCGGAACTCCTCCAGGGCCAGCTCGTACAGCTCCCGGGCCTCGGGGTAACGGCCGGCGCGGTAGAAGACGTTGCCGCGCATCTTGTGGTTGTAGGCGAGCGCGCTGGAGAGGTTCATCGCCCGGCAGGTGGTCTCCGCCCGCGACAGCAGCTCCAGCGCCCGCTCGGTGTCGCCGTCGCGGACCGAGACGATGTCGGCCAGGCCGCGCAGCGCCCAGGCGTGGCCGCGCCGGTCCTCGGCCCGCTCGGCTATCTCCGCCGCCTCCTCGAACAGCTCGTACGCCCGGTCGTGGTCACCGGTGTTGCGGTGCATCTGCGCGATGCCCTCCAGCGCCCACACGGTGTGCCGGGCCTCCCCGCGCCTGCGGGCCTCGGCGAGCAGCTGCTCGTGCAGCCGGCCGACCGCCTCGTAGTCGCCCTGGATGCGCCCGGTCTCCGCGAGACCCGCCAGCGAGTAGCCGCGGACCACGATGTCGCCGCCCCGCTCGCCGAGTTCGGCCGCGAGCCCCAGCAGCCGCCACGCCAGCGGGAACGCCCCGCGCTGCCGGGCCAGGGTGCCGCCGCTCCACAGTGCCCACGCCATCGCGGCCGTGTCGCCCGCCTCCCGGGCGGCGCGGTAGCTCGCCTTCCAGGCCTGGTCGGCGTCCCGCACCCGGCCGAGCCGCCGGTGCGCCTCGGCGACGGCGAGCCCGCAGCGGGCCGCCTCACCCGCCAGGCCGGACCGTTCGGCCTCGCGCAGCCGCTCGGTGCCCTCGGCCAGTACGTCGACCAGCGAGGAGTTCACGGACAGGGTGGTCAGGGCGCCCTGGTACTCCGGGGCGAAAGCCTTGCCGTACATGCATGCCCTTCTATACACGAAGTGTATACACGGTGTGTATAGCACGCCGAAAAGGTGCCCCGGCCCGCAGGCCGGGGCACGGTCTGTCGTGGGTCAAGACGCCGTTACGCGGACCGGGGTTGCCCGTGCGGCGCAGATCACGTCACGGGGCGTCAGTGCGCCTGCGCCTTCTGCGGCGTGGCCTCGCTCGGCCGCACCACGACGAACCCCTCGCCCTGGAGCATCAGTTGCACCGCCTCGCCCGAACCGCCGCGCAGCATCGAGCCGAGCGACTGCGAGCGGTGCAGCGAGGTCTGCAGGTCCGCGGTCCAGCCGACCACCGCGTCGGTGTCGACGTACACCGGGTACTGCGCCGAGACGGGTATCACCAGCGGGTTGCCCTCGCAGACCAGGCCGAGCCGGCCCTGACCGCTGAACACGCTGTTGAACAGGCCGCCGCCGGCGATGCCCGAGCCCTTCACGGTCTTGATCTCGTACGACAGCGAGGCGTCGAAGCACAGCACGTTGCGGCCGTTGACGGTGAACCGGTCACCCGGCTCGACCTCGACGATGAAACAGTTCTGCGCCTCGTGCGCGAACCACACCTCGCCCTGGCCGCGCACCGCCATGAGGGGCAGTCCCTCGCCGGTGACCGCGCGCTTGAGCATCCCGCCGACGCCCTGGCCCTTGCGCTCGAACTGGAGGCTGCCGCGGTGGGCGATCATCGCGCCCTGGCGGGCGTGCATCTCGCCGTTCACCGCGTACCTGATGCACTTGGCGTTCTCGACGGTCATGCCGGCCTCGACGGCCGGCCGCACCACGTGCTCACTGGAAAAGAGGGAACCCTTCATGCGGGGCATGGTGTCCCGGACGCACTCGTTCCGCCAAGATCACGGCACGTGCCCGTCCGGTCACCGAATCCCCCTGCCGCTCCCGGTCCTGCTACTGCCTCAGGTCCCGCTCCCCGGCGGCCGGGACGCGCAGCGCCTTGCCCGTGCCCTTCCCGGTGCTCTTTCCGCAGAACGCCGACTCCAGCGTGCCCGCCAGTGTGCCGAGCACCTTGGCGTTGTTGGAGGTGTTGACCGCGGCCGTGAGAACCCGCTTGCCGTCCTTCGAGGCGAACGCGTACGTGTAGAAGCCCTGGACGGCGCCCGTGTGCCCGTACACCGAGACGCCGCAGGACAGGTCGCGCCGGCGCAGCCCGAGTCCGTACGACGTGGTGGCGTCGACCCGGGTGAAGTGCTCCATCTCCGCGAGCCTGGCGGAGGAGAGCAGCTTGCCGCGCAGCAGCGCGGAGTAGAAGGTGTTCAGGTCCCTGGCGCTGGAGATGAGCGCGCCCGCGCTCTGCGCCCAGGACACCGTCTGGTCGGTCGCGTCGACCAGTTTCGCGCCGGCGGTGTCCGGGGTGAGGTAGCCGTGGGCGTGCCGGCCCGGGATCTTCGTGTCCGGGTGCACGTAGAACGTGTCGCGCAGCCCGAGCGGGGTGATCAGCCGCTTCTCGTAGGCGGTGCGCACGGACTCGCCGGTGAGCTTCTCGATGAGCAGGCCGGCGACGACGTAGTTGGTGTTCGAGTACGAGTAGGCGGCGCCGGGCGCGTTGGTGCGGGGCTTCTTCAGCGACAGGGTGAGCAGGTCGCGGTAGCCGAAGACCTTGTCGCGCACCGCCTCGAAGCCGGAGACGCTCTTGGCGAACATGTCGTTGCTGTAGTCGTACAGGCCGCTGCGGTGGCTCAGCACGTGCCGGACCGTGATGCGGTCGTCCGGCAGCAGCTTCGGCAGGTACCGGTCGACCGGGGCGTCCAGGTCCAGCTTGTGCTCGTCGGCCAGTTGCAGCAGGACGACGGCCGAGAACGACTTGGTGACGCTGCCGATGCGGAACCGGTCCGCGGTGCTGATGCCCTGACGGGTGCTCCGGTCGGCGAAGCCCCGGGTCACCAGGTACGAGTCGTCGCCGTCGTCGAGGCGTGCCAGCGCGCCCGGGGCGCCCTGGTCCACCGCCGAGTGCAGCGCCGCGTCCAGCCCGTCGACGTCGGGTGCGGGCAGCGCCGCCGCCCCCCGGGCGTCCGCCTCCTGGGTCGCGGCCCACGCCGGGACCGTGAGCAGCGACAGGACGGCCGCTCCGAGTGCCGCACCCCTGCCCACCCTTGCTGAGACCATCCGGATCCACTCCCGTCCTCGGGGTTCGTGATGCGACATCGGTCACATTCCGGCCTGGAACCTAGGGGATTGCGGCAACGTCTCCACAGTCGACACACAGTTGGTCATCCCGTGATCACCCTGTGGCAGGCATTTGCAAAGGATTGCCATAGAAGAGCGCGAAATAGATCATTCCGCCTTTACGTGTGCATGACTGATCCATAAGGGTTACCTCCGGGGCCCGACCAGCCCCCGTGGCGCTCAACTCCGCCACGTCTCAGGGCGGTTGGCGACGCCTACCGCCTTAGAACGAAGGAACCCTGATCAGATTGCGTAGACCGCACATACGCACCGCGGCGATCGCCGTCGCGGTGGCGACCGCTGCCACGGGTCTGGCCGGTACGGCCTTCGCGGATCCCTCCTCCGGTGGGGAGCGCTCCGCCGCGTCCACCGCCACGACCGCCACGGCGGTGGTGAAGGCGGCGCAGGCCGCGGCCTTCACCCACACCGCGGCGACGGGGGTCGCGCAGGGCGACGAACTCCACGCCCAGGACGTGCTCGTCGACCCCGAGGGCGCGCGCCACGTGCGTTTCGTCCGCACCCACGACGGGATGCCGGTGCTCGGCGGCGACCTCGTCGTCCACCTGAACCGGCAGCTGGCCTACACGGGGGTCACCAGCGCGGCCACGCACGCCGTCAAGCCCGCGGCCACCAAGCCCGAGCTGACGGCCGCCCAGGCCGCGGCCAAGGCCGCCAGCGCCGCCAAGGGGGAGGCCGGCGGCGCCGAGCTGGTGGTGGACGCCCGCGGTGGCTCCGCCGCCCTCGCCTACCAGGTCACCGTCACCGACAAGGACAGCGCCAGCACCGTCGTCGTCGACGCCGTCACGGGCAAGGTGCGCAGCAACACGCCCGTCGCCGACGAGTTCCTGTCGCCGAAGCTGCTCGCCGCGATGCGCAAGAGCGGCCAGACCGCCGACCCGGCCACCGGCGCCGGCTCCACCACCGGGTCCGGCCTGCTCGGCTCCGGCGTCTCCGGCGTCACGCACTACCCGGCGACCGCCAAGGGCACCGGCAAGACCCTCTTCGTGGGCAGCGTCGGTCTGACCACCACGGCCACCTCGCGCGGCCACTACCAGCTCAAGGACCCGAACCGGTACGGCACCGAGACGCGTGACGCCAAGGGCAAGTACACCGAGTCCTTCGGCGCGGGCACGAAGTTCACCAACACCACCAACGTGTGGGGCAACGGCAAGACCTCCAGCCGGGCCAGCGCCGCCGCCGACGCCCAGTACGGCATCACCAAGACGCTGGACTTCTACAAGAAGACCTTCAACCGCAAGGGCATAGCCAACAACTCCAAGGCCGCCCGCGGAATGGTCCACTGGGGCGACAAGGTCGCCAACGCCTTCTGGGACCCGACCTGCAACTGCATGCTCTACGGCGACGGCGACGGCCAGATGTTCAAGAAGCCGCTCGTCGTCCTCGACGTCACCGGCCACGAGCTGACCCACGGCGTGGTGGAGGCGACCGCCGACCTGCAGCCGACCTACGTCGACGCCGACGGCAACCAGTACGGCGAGCCCGGCTCGCTGAACGAGTCGCTCGCCGACATCTTCGGCTCCAACGTCGAGTTCTACGCCAACAACACCAAGGACACGCCGGACTACCTGGTCGGCGAGAAGCTGGGCCTGGACCAGAAGTTCCTGCGCCGCCTCGACCACCCCTCGCTCGACAAGCTCGAGGGCACGATCGACTACTGGTCCTCGGACACGTACTTCACCGAGGTGCACGCCGGTTCCGGTGTCTCCTCGCACGCCTACTACCTCCTCGCGGAGGGCAGCGGCACGAAGACGATCGGCGGCGTCAAGTACAACTCGCCGACCTATCACAACGCCAGCACCGTCAAGGGCATCGGCCGCACCAAGGCCACGGCCATCTTCTACCGTGCGCTGACCCGCTACATGGTCTCCACCACCGACTTCCACGGCGCGCGCGTCGCGACGCTGAAGGCGGCCAAGGACCTGTACGGCTCGACCAGCACCGAGTACAAGACGGTGAACAACGCGTGGGCCGCGGTCAACGTGACCGCCGCCAACACCCCGGCCGCCCGCCACTGACGGACGTCCGCACCCAGCACCACCGGATGCCCCGCCCCGCGCGGGGCATCCGCACGTCCGGGCGCCCCCGCCGGCCGAGGTGGCGGATCGGCGGCAGCGGCGGGACCATGACGTCCGTGGCACACGCAGACACGTTCCGGACTCCACCCGGAGCCCGGCGGGTCCGCCGGGGCGAACGAGCCCGCCCGGTGACCGGCCGGCCGGCCCGCGTCCGCCGCCTGGCCGCCGCACTGCTGCTCACCCTGGCCTGCCAGTGGGCGCCCGTGCGCGCCGCGACCGGGCCGCCCGCACCCGTCGGCCGGGCCGGCCAGGTCGTCACCTGGGCGGCGAGCGCCGACCGCCTCGGTGAGGGCGCCGCCGGCCGCGGCTACCGGCTCATCGTGCACACCAGCGTGGCCGGCAGCGCACTGCGCGTCCGCCTGTCCAACGCCTTCGGTGACCGCCCCCTGACCCTGGACAGCGTCCGCGCCGGAGTGCGCCGCACCGGCGCGTCGCTCGTGCCGGGCAGCGACCGGCCGCTCACCTTCCGCGGTTCCCGCACGGTCACCGTGCCCACCGGGACGGTCGCATGGAGCGACCCGCTGCCAGGGACGGTCCCGGCCGGGACCGACCTCGCCGTCAGCCTGCACACCCCCGACGCGGCCGGCCCGGCCACCGGGCACGCGATGGCGATGCAGACGTCCTACATCAGCCAGGGCGACCACACCGCCGAGACGAGCGGGGCCAACTGGGCGCGGCCCACCGGCTCCTGGTGGTACCTGGACGCCGTCTCCGTACGCCCCGCGGACCCCGCCACCGGAGCCGTCGTGGTGCTCGGCGACTCCCTCACCGACGGCTGGCAGTCCACCCCGGGGCTCGACCGGCGCTGGCCCGACTACCTCGCCCGGCGCCTGCGCTCGGCCCCGACGGCCGTCAAGGGCGTGGCCAACGAGGGCATGTCCGGCAACAAGGTGCTCACCGACGACGCCGGGACCGGCGCCCTGCACCGCCTCGAGCGGGACGTCCTCACCCAGCCCGGGGCGCGCACCGTCCTGCTGTTCGAGGGAGTGAACGACCTCAAGGCCCACACCGGGGTCACCGCGGCCGACCTGATCGCCGGCTACCGGACGATCGTCCGGCGGGCCCACGAGGCCGGGCTGTGCGTGGTCGGCGCGACCATCGGCCCGTTCGCGGGCTGGCCCGAGTGGGACCCGGCCGCCGAGGCCGTACGGCAGGAGGTCAATTGGTTCATCCGCTCCGGCGGGGGGTTCGACGCGGTCGCCGACTTCGACCGCGTCCTGCGCAGCCCCCAGGAGCCCCAGCGCCTGCTGTCCGCCTTCGACAACGGCGACCATCTGCATCTCGACGACGCGGGCATGGGGGCCCTGGCCGGCGCCGTCGACCCGCACACCCTCGACTGCGCGCGCTGACCCCGGCTCGGCCGCCTCACGTCCGCCGTACGGGGCTCAGCGCAGCGTGTCGGCCCAGTCGTCCGGCACCCGCCCCGCCGGGCCCGGCACCGGCTGGTCGGCCGGGTGCCCGGCCGGCGGCGCGAGTTCGGGCCCGTCGGTGTACAGCTCGCCCGTGTCGAAGTTCCAGAACCAGCCCTCGCCCGGCTCGAAGCTGCGGATCACCGGGTGCCCGGTCGCCTCGTAGTGGGCGGTGGCGTGCTTGGCGGGGGAGTCGTCGCAGCAGCCGATGTGACCGCAGGCCGCGCACCGGCGCAGATGGAACCACCACCCGCCGGCCGCGTCGCACTCCACACAACCCGCGCCGCTCGGCGGGACGCTCGGGTCGATGGCGCTCTCGCCGCTCATGCTGCCTCCTCGGGGTTCGTCAGGGCGGACTGCTCCTCCGGCGTTTCGGCGGTCAGCGGCAGCAGCACCTGGAATCGGGTGTCGCCGGGCTCCGACTCGACGCGCAGGGTGCCGTGGTGCTTGTTCACCACGATCCGCCAGGAGATGTCCAGGCCCAGCCCGGTGCCCTGGCCGACCGGCTTGGTGGTGAAGAACGGGTCGAAGATCCGGCCCTTGATCTCCGGCGGCACCCCGGGCCCGGTGTCCCGGAACTCCACCAGCACCTGCCCGCCCTCCAGCGCGGTCCGCACGGTCAGCGTGCCCTGCCCGCCGGCGCCGTTCATGGCGGACACCGCGTTGTCGATGAGGTTGGTCCACACCTGGTTCAGCTCCGCCGGGTAGCCGGGGATCTCCGGCAGCGCGGGTTCGTACTCCTTGACGACCTGGATGCGCGGACCGATCTTGCCGGACAGCATCAAAAGGGTGCTGTCGAGGAGTTCGTGCACGCCGACGACCCGGTAGGGCGCGCGGTCCAGCTGCGAGTACTGCTTGGCGGCGTCCACGAGGTGCGAGATCCGGGTGGTGGAGTCCTCGATCTCGTCCATCAACAGCTCTGTCTCGACCGTGTAGTTGAGCCAGCCGACCGCCCCGGGCAGGATCTCCGCGTCCACGGCCGCCGCGACCTGCTCCAGCCAGTCCACGTCGAGCCCGGCCTGGACGAAGGTGGGCGCGAGCTGCCAGCCGTGGTCGAGGCCGTGGTCCTCCAGCCAGTCGGTGAGGGCGTCCTCGCGGTCCGAGGCCTCCAGTGGGCTGAGTGCCGGCGCCTTGGCGACGCGCTCGGCGGTGCGCTCCTGGATCTCGATCAGGCTCGCCAACGCGTCCCGGGAGAAGGGGCCTTCGGCGATCACCGCGAGCTTGTGCCGCATCTTCGCGACCCGCTCCCGCAGCGTCGAGGTGGCCCGGACGGCGGCCGCGGCGGGATTGTTCAGCTCGTGCGTGAGCCCCGCGGACAGCGAGCCGAGCGCCAGCAGCCGTTCCCGCTGCCCGATGGCCGCCTGGGCGCTCTTCGACCCGAAGAACAGCCCCTCCAGCAGATGCGTGGCCATCGGGAACCACTCGCTCATGACCTCGGCGAAGGTGTCCGCCGGCAGGACGAAGAACCGCGTCGGTTCCGTCACCCGCATCGAGTTGTTGTACACCTGCCGCACCCGGTCACCCAGGTACGCCTGCATGGCGCCCGCGTACACCCCGCGCTGCGAGGTACGGGACACCTCCACGTCGTCGCCGCCCACCCGCCGCGAGAGCACGACCGTGCCCTCGATCATCACGTAGAAGCAGGTGGCGGGTTCGCCCTCGGTGTACACGGGGCCGGGCTCGAACATCTCCACCCGGCCCTCGCTGCACAGCCGGCCGAGCTGTTCGGGCGCCAGTTTCTCGAACAGGAACAGGGAGCCGATCTCCTGCGGGCTGCACGGCACCGGCTGCCCGCTCACGACTGCTCCAGATAGCGGTGGACGAGCATGACGGCCATGGCTCCCTCTCCGACGGCGGACGCGACCCGCTTGGCGGACTCGGCGCGGGCGTCGCCCGCCACGAACACGCCGGGGACACTGGTCTCCAGGTGGTACGGCGGACGGTCCAGCTCCCAGCCGGCCGGTGGCCGCCCGTCGGCGGTGAGGTCGGGCCCGGCCAGGATGAACCCGCGCTCGTCGCGCAGCACCGTCCCGCCCAGCCAGTCGGTCAGCGGGGCGGCGCCGATGAACACGAACATCCACTGGGCGTCGACGCGTTCGGTCTCCCCACTCGACATGTGACGTAGTGTCAGCTGATCCAGCCGGCCGGAGCCGTGCGCGGCGTCCACGACCGTGTGGCCGCGCACCGAGATGTTCGGCGCCTCGCCGATCTGCTGGATCAGGTAGTGCGACATCGACGCCGACAGATCGGGCCCGCGCACCAGCAGCGTCACCGACTTGGCGAACCGGGACAGGTACATCGCCGCCTGACCCGCCGAGTTGGCGCCGCCGACGATGTACACGTCGTGCCCCTGGCACGAGGACGCCTCGGTCAGCGCGGAGCCGTAGAACACCCCGCAGCCGGTCAGGTCGGTGCAGCCCTCGGCCTGCAGCTGCCGGTACTGCACGCCCGTCGCCAGGATGACGCTGTGCGCCGCGATCGCCGAGCCGTCCGCGAACCGCACCACGCGGGCTGCCCCGTTGATCTCCAGCCCCGTCACCTCACGCGTGGTCAGGATCTCGGCGCCGAACTTGGCCGCCTGCCGCCGCGCCCGGTCGGTCAGCTGCGCGCCGGAGACCCCGTCGGGGAAGCCCAGGTAGTTCTCGATCCGGGAGCTCTGCCCTGCCTGCCCGCCGGTCGCGGACCGTTCCACGAGCACGGTCCGCAGGCCCTCCGAGGCCCCGTACACGGCCGCGCCCAGCCCGGCCGGGCCACCGCCGATCACCACCAGGTCGTAGAAGTCGGCCGTCGGTGTCGTCGCGAGGCCCACCCGCGCGGCCAGTTCGGGCGCCTCGGGCTCGACCAGGGCCGTCCCGTCGGGGGTGATCACCAGCGGCAGCCGCCGCCCGTCCTGCCCGGCCGCGGTCAGCAGCCGCCGCCCCTCGGGCTCCTCCACCGAGTACCAGCGGTACGGCACCTGGTTGCGGGCCAGGAACTCCCGCACGTCCGAGGACCGGGCCGACCAGCGGTGCCCCACGACCTTGGTGCTGGGCACCGGCTTGTGGGCGCTGGTCCGCCAGGCCTGGAGCAGGTCGTCCAGCACCGGGTAGAGCTTCTCCTCCGGCGGGTCCCACGGTTTGAGCAGATAGTGGTCCAGATCGACGACGTTGATCGCGTCGATCGCCGCATTGGTGTCCGCGTACGCGGTCAGCAGCACCCGCCGGGCCCCCGGATACACGTCCAGGGCCTGCTCCAGGAAGTCGATGCCGTTCATCTGCGGCATCCGGTAGTCGGCCAGGATCACCGCCACCAGGTCCCCGCGCAGCTTCAGCTCGCGCAGCGCCTCCAGCGCCGACTCGCCGGACTCCGCGCGCACGATCCGGTACGACTCGCCGTAGCGCCGCCTGAGGTCGCGGGCCACGGCTCGGGAGACCCCCGGGTCGTCGTCCACGGTCAGGATGACGGTCCGCGCTGCGTCGGCGGCCTGTGCCATGCCTCTCCCACCCCGAGCGGTCGGATTCACGGGACGGCGCCGCTGGGGTCACCGCACCGATTCCCGCCCATCGTATGTTCGATCGCCCGGGTTCGCTCCGGTATACGGCAGGGACGGCCCGGGTTCGCCGGCCACTCCTTGATCTCCTCCTTCGCGGGTAGGGGATGGGCATGATCAGCACGGACTGATCGGTACGTGGGGGAGACTGGCCCCGCGGACGCGGACGACGAGGAGGCCCGAGGCGTGACACGCCCGATCACGGCAGGGGTGGACGGTACGGAGGAGAGCCTGGCCGCGCTGGACTGGGCGGCCAGGGAGGCCGTGCGCCGGGGGCTGCCGCTGCGCGTGGTGCACGCCTGGCGCTACGCCGAGACGCTCCCCACGGCCGACCGGGACACCCAGCACGGCTGGGTGTCCGATGGGGTGCGGGAGGCCGTGCGCACCGTCGCCGGCAGGGATCCTCAGCTGGAGGTGAGCGTGGACGTGCTCGAGGGCGATGTCCCGGACGCGCTGGCCGGTGCGGCCGAGCAGGCCGAGCTGCTGGTGCTGGGTTCCCGTGGGCACGGCCGGGTGATGGGCTTCCTGCTGGGTTCGGTCGGCCAGCAGGTGATCGCCGAGGCGACCCGGCCCGTGGTCCTGGTCCGCGCCGGCGACCGCCCGGCGGCGGAGGCCGCCGGGCGGGACGTCCTGGTCGGCCAGCACGGCGATGCGGAGGACAGCGCGCAGACGCTGCGGTTCGCGTTCGAGACGGCGGCCGCGCGCGGTGCCACCGTCCGCGCGGTGCGCGCCTGGACGCTGCCCCCGGTCTTCGCCTACAGCCCGGGCTCGCTTAAACTCCTGGACGAGGCGGGTGGCCTGGAGCCGTACGAGAAGCAGGCCCTGGCCGACGCGCTGCGCCCGTGGCGGGAGCGCTTCCCGCAGGTGCCGGTCGCCGAGCACGTCGAGATGGGCAGCGCCGCGCAGGTGTTGCTGTCGCTGGCCGGCCGGGCCCAGCTGATGGTCGTCGGCAGGCGGGCCCGCCGTACGGCCGTGGGCGCCCGGATCGGCTCGGTGGCGCACGGCGTGCTGCACCACGCCGAGTGTCCGGTGGCCGTGGTCCCGCACGGGTGACCTACCCGGGTGTCGTCGGCTCCAGGGTGGTGCGCGCCCTGGGCAGGACGTTGTCGATGTAGTCGGCGACGGCGGTGTCCAGGCCGATGTCGTGCTGAGCCCGTTCCGACAGGTACCAGCGGTGCTCCAGCAGCTCGTGGTAGATCTCGGCCGGGTCCATGGACCCGCGCAGCTCCAACGGCACTGCGCGCACGGTGGGCCGGAACACGTCCCGCACCCAGCGGTGGGCGAGCACCTCGGGGCGGGCGGCGAGGGGGTCACCGGGCGCGTGGTCGTCCTGGGTGGCCATCCAGCTCTCCAGGTCGTTGAGCAGCCGCCGCGCCTGGTTCTCCTCGGCGTCGAGGCCGGTGAGCCGCAGCAGCTGCCGCTGGTGGTGGCCGGCGTCGACGACCTTGGGCACGAAGGTGACCGTGTCGCCGTTCGAGGAGTGCTCGATCTGCATCTCGGCCACGTCGAAGCCGAGCTCGTTGAGCCGGCGTATCCGGCGTTCTATGTAGTGGTACTTGCCGGCCGGGTACACCGAGGTGCGGGTCAGTTCCTGCCACAGGCCGGCGTAGCGGGTGCAGATCTCGTGCCCGAACTCGACGGGGTCGACGGAGGGGTGCAGCGCCCCGGACGCCTCCAGGTCCAGCAGCTCGCCGCTGATGTTCACCCGGGCCAGGTCGAGGTCGTAGTCCCGCTGCCCGGGGCTGAGCCGGGGGTGCAGGTCGCCGGTCTCGGCGTCCACCAGGTACGCGGCGTAGGCGCCCGCGTCCCGCCGGAAGAGGGTGTTGGACAGCGAGCAGTCGCCCCAGGCGAACCCGCTCAGGTGCAGCCGTACCAGCAGCACGGCGAGGGCGTCCATCAGCCGGTGCATGGTCGCCGGGCGCATGGTGGTCTCGAACATCGAGCGGTACGGCATCGAGCCGCCCAGATGCCGGGTGATCAGCACCGGTTCCAGCGGAGCGCCGGCGCCGTCGGTGCGGCCGGTGACCACGGCGAGCGGGTCGACGGCCGGGATGCCCAGCCGGTCGAGGTCGCGCAGCAGCTCGTACTCGCGCAGTGCGGGCCGTTCGGCCAGCTCCTTGACGGCGATCACCTCGTCGCCGGCGCGGGCGTAGCGCACGACGTGCCGGGAGATGCCCCGGGGGAGGGGCACGAGGAACTCCTCGGGCCACTTCTCCAGGGGTACGTCCCAGGGCAGTTCGAGCAGGACCGCGGGATGCTCCGGGTTCGTGGCGCTGATCTGCAATGCCATGGGACGAACCCTAAGGCAGGTGCCGTCCGCTACTTGGCGTACGTCTGCCCGCATGACCTCCCCGAGGTCCCGGCGGCCGGTCGTCGGGGAACGGCCAACCGGATGCCGCGCCCGCGTTAGCGAGCGGACCGCCGGACGCGTCACCGCACCCCGTGCGGGCGGAACTGGACGCTGATCCGCGGACCCGCCGCGTGGGCGGTCTTGGGCACGCAGTGCTCCCAGGTCCGCTGGCAGGAGCCGCCCATCACGATGAGGTCGCCGTGCCCGAGCGGCCGCCGGACGGCCGAGCCGCCGCCTCCCACGGGACGCAGCAGCAGATCACGGGGAGCGCCGACGGACAGGATCGCGACCATCGTGTCCTGGCGGGCGCCGCGCCCGATCCGGTCGCCGTGCCAGGCGACGCTGTCCCGGCCGTCGCGGTAGAAGCACAGGCCGGCGGTGGTGAACGGCTCGCCCAGCTCCTCGGCGTAGCGGGTGGACAGGGCGTCCCTTGCCTCGGTGAGCACGGGGTGCGGCAGCGGGTCGTGCGCGGCGTAGAAGGCGAGCAGCCGCGGGACGGCCACCACGTTGTCGTACATCTTGCGGCGCTCCGCCCGCCAGGGGACCTCGGCCGCCAGCTCTTCGAAGAGGGTGTCCGCGCCGCTCAGCCAGCCCGGGAGTACGTCGATCCAGGCGCCGGAGCCCAGCTCGGTCCGGCGCAGCCCGTCGAGCGGGCCGAGCCGTAGCTCGTCGGTCTGGTCGAACAGGGAGCCCTGGAGGTGCGTGGCCATGGGCCCAGCGTACTCCGTAATCGAAAATATGTTCCCAGTGAAGGGTTCGTGCGCCGGCGGGCGAGCCGGCCCGGACCGGCGGGACCCTTTCGATACATCGGTGTATCGGATACATTCCCGTATCGAGAGGGAGGTCCCGCCATGACGGCCAAGGACGACACGGCCCCGCGCGTCACCAGGCGGCGGGCCAGGACCCGGGCGAACCTGCTCGACGCCGCCTTCGCGGTCTTCGCCGCCAAGGGGTTCGGCCGGGTCTCCATCGAGGAGGTCTGCGAGGCCGCCGGCTACAGCCGGGGCGCCTTCTACTCCAACTTCGCCACCCTGGACGAGTTGTTCTTCGCCCTGTACCGGGAGCGGGCCGACCTCATCGCCGGCCAGGTGGCCGACGCGCTCGCGCAGGACGGGCCCGACCTGGACGTCCCGGCCTCCGTGGACCGGGTGACCGAGGTCCTGCTGCTCGACGTGGACTGGCTGCTCGTCAAGACCGACTTCCTGGTGCACGCGGCCCGCGATCCGGCCGTCGCCCAGGCCCTCCTCGACCACCGCGCCCGGCTGCGCGAGGCCGTCGCCGACCGCCTCGGCCGGGCCCGGGGCCACACCGAACTGCCCGCCGTGCTCGGCGACGCCGACGGCGCCGCCCGCGCGGTGGTCGCGGCCTACGACGGCGTCACCACCCAGCTCCTGCTGGACAAGGACGTCGACGCCGCCCGCGGCTGGCTGAAGCAACTGCTCACCGCCCTGCTGACCGACGGCAGCGGCACCCCCGAATGAGTCGCGGACGGAAGGACACGGAGCCCATGGCCGCCATGGACGCGGACGTCATCGTCGTCGGAGCGGGCCTCGCCGGCCTGGTCGCGGCGCACGAACTCAACCGCCAGGGCCGCAGGGTCGCCCTGGTCGACCAGGAGAACGCCGCCAACCTCGGCGGCCAGGCGTTCTGGTCCTTCGGCGGGCTCTTCCTCGTCGACTCGCCCGAGCAGCGCCGACTCGGCATCAAGGACTCCCTCGACCTCGCCTGGAACGACTGGCAGGGCAGCGCGCGGTTCGACCGGCTCGCCGACGAGGACTCCTGGGCGGTGCGCTGGGCCCGCGCCTACGTCGAGTGGGCGGCCGGTGAGAAGCGCTCCTGGCTGCGCGGGCACGGCATCGAACTGCTGCCCACCGTCGGCTGGGCCGAGCGCGGCGACCTCAGGGCCGGCGGCCACGGCAACTCCGTGCCCCGCTTCCACATCGCCTGGGGCACCGGCACCGGCGTGGTCGGCCCCTTCGTCGAGTACGCCCGGCAGGCGGCCCGGGACGGACTGCTCACCTTCCACCACCGCCACCGGGTCGACGAACTGGTCATCGAGGACGGCACGGCGCGCGGAGTGCGGGGCACCGTCCTCGCCGCGGACGACTCACCGCGCGGTGCCCCCTCCGGCCGCGAGCGCGCCGGCGACTTCGAACTCACCGCCCGGGCCGTGATCGTCACCAGCGGCGGCATCGGCGCCGACCACGACATCGTCCGCCGCTACTGGCCGGAACGGCTCGGCACACCCCCCGCCGAGATGGTCACCGGCGTCCCCGCCTACGTCGACGGCCGGATGCTCGACATCAGTGCCGAAGCCGGTGTGCGCCTGGTCAACCGGGACCGCATGTGGCACTACACCGAGGGCCTGCAGAACTGGGACCCGATCTGGCCCGGCCACGGCATCCGCATCCTGCCGGGCCCGTCCTCCATCTGGCTCGACGCCCTCGGGCGCCGGCTGCCCGACCCGTGCCTGCCCGGCTACGACACCCTCGGTACGCTCGAGTACCTGCGCACCACCGAGGACATCGCCGGCCACGACCACTCCTGGTTCATCCTCACCCGGAAGATCATCGAGAAGGAGTTCGCGCTCTCCGGCTCCGAGCAGAACCCGGACATCACCGCCAAGGACCGCAAGGCCGTGCTGCGCGACCGGCTGCTGGGCAAGGGCGCCCCGGCCCCGGTGCGGGCCTTCCTGGACAAGGGCGCCGACTTCGTCACCGCGGGCACCCTGGAGCGACTGGTGGAGAAGATGAACGCCCTCACCGCCGAGCCGCTGCTGGACGCGGCCGAGGTACGCCGGCAGATCGAGGCCCGCGACCTGCAGATGGCCAACCCCTACAGCAAGGACTCCCAGGTCCAGGGCATCCGCAACGCGCGCCGCTACATCGGTGACCGGCTCGGCCGGGTCGCCTCACCGCACCGCATCCTCGACCCGGAGGCGGGCCCGCTGATCGGCGTCCGGCTGCGCGTGCTCACCCGCAAGACGCTCGGCGGCATCCAGACCGACCTCGACTCCCGGGCCCTCGGCACCGACGGCACCCCCATCGAGGGGCTGTACGCGGCGGGCGAGGTGGCGGGCTTCGGCGGCGGCGGCGTCCACGGCTACAACGCCCTGGAGGGCACCTTCCTCGGCGGCTGCCTCTTCTCGGGCCGCGCGGCGGGACGGGCGGCGGCGAAGCAGACGGGCTGAGGACGAGCCGGGCCGGAACCGCGGGGCCGCTCTCAGCCCCGCACCAGCTCCACCAGCACGGAGGCGTGGCTCTGCTCCGGTGTCTTGGACGCCGTGAGCAGTGTCACCCGGCCCTCGCGTACCGACTTCCGCAGCCCGTCGAGGAGTTCGGCGGCCTCGGGAGCGGCGAGTTCGGCCTCGTAGCGGCCGCGGAACTCCTCGAACGAGCCCTCCGGGCCGTGGAACCACTTGCGCAGCTCGTTCGACGGGGTGAGTCCCTTCGGCCACTCGTCCACCCGGGCCTCGTCCTTGGACACCCCGCGCGGCCACAATCGGTCCACCAGGACGCGCAGTCCGTCGTCCGCCTCCGGCGGTTCGTAGACACGGCGCACGCGCACGCTCACGGTGGGCCCCTCTCGGGTCGCGGACGGTACTGGGAGCGTACTGCCGCGCAGGCGGCCCACCTGGCGGCGACGCGGCGTGACTTGACCGGAAAGAGGGCGAAACCGGATCGGGTCCGCGCCTACTCTTCTGGCGAAACGATCTTTCGCCCCCCCCAGGAGGAGTGCCCGTGACGCCACCGCGCAGACAGGTCCCCAGCCGACGTACCGCAGTTCTCCGCCGCGAGGCGGTCCTCGCCACCGTCCCCGTCGCCGTGGCGGCACTGCTCGGGGCGGCCGGCCCCGCGGCGGCCGGCACGACCGGCGCCGCCGGCGCGGGCGACCCCTACTTCCCGCTCAGCGGCAACGGCGGCTACCACGTCGGCCACTACGACCTGACGCTTCGTTACGACACCGGCTCCCGGCACCTGGACGGCACGGCCGTCCTCACCGCCCGCGCCACCCAGCGGCTCACCCGCTTCGACCTGGACCTCTCGGGCCTGAAGGTCACCGGCGTCACCGTCGGCGGCCGCCGCGCGGCCTACCGCCACGACGGCCAGGAACTCGTCGTCACCCCGCCGCACACCCTGCGCGCGGGCCAGCGGTTCCGGGTCGCCGTCTCCTACCACGGCACCCCCGGCCCGGTCACCGACCCGGACGGCTCGGCGGACGGCTGGATCCCCACCGACGACGGGGCGTTCGTCGCCGGGGAGCCGCAGGGCGCGATGACCTGGTTCCCGGCGAACAACCACCCCAAGGACAAGTCGTCGTACGACTTCACGATCACGGTCCCCGAGGGACGTACCGCCGTCGCCAACGGCGTCCTGCGCGGTACGCGCACCGCGCACGGCCGCACCACCTTCCGCTGGCACCAGGCCGAGCCCATGGCCGCCTACCTGGCCACCGCCACCGTCGGCAAGTTCGAGGTCGAGCGGTACACGACCCGCGACGGTGTCCAGGTGTACAACGCCGTCGACCCGCGGGAGGCGCGCGCTGCGGCCCCCGTGCTGAAGAAGCTGCCCTCCGTGCTGAAGTGGGAGAGCAAGCTGTTCGGGCCGTACCCGTTCCGGGCCGCCGGCTCGGTCGTCGACCACGCGCCCGACGTCGGCTACGCCCTGGAGACCCAGAGTCGGCCCCTCTACGACTCGGCGCCCGACGTGAGCACCCTGGTCCACGAGAACGCCCACCAGTGGTTCGGCGACTCGGTCTCGCTGACCGCCTGGAAGGACATCTGGCTCAACGAGGGCTTCGCGACCTACGCCGAGTGGCTCTACGCGGAACAGCACGGCGGCGACAGCGCGCAGAAGGCGTTCGACGCCCTCTACGCACGTCCCGCGAGCGACCGTCTGTGGGCCTTCCCGCCCGGTGATCCGGGCAGTGGGGAGAACATCTTCGACACCCCCGTCTACGCCCGTGGCGCGATGACCCTGCACGAGCTGCGCCGGGCCGTCGGCGACCGGGACTTCTTCCGGATCCTGCGTGCCTGGGCGGCCGCGCACCGGACCGGGCACGGCACGACGGCCCAGTTCACCGGGCTCGCCGAGCGGGTGTCCGGCAAGAAGCTGGACGGCCTGTTCCACACCTGGCTGTACGAGCGGGGCAAGCCCAGCCGCTCCTAGCCGAGTTCGCACCGCCGGGGCAGGTCCGCCCCGGCGGTGCGAAGGTGGGCACCGTCCCCGGCGCCCGGCCCCGTCCCCGGCGTCGGGTTCAGCCGGAGCGTTGCCGGGAGCGGGCGCGACGCCTGAGCGCGCGGCGCTCCACCTCGGTCGTGCCGCCCCAGACACCGATGCTCTGGCCCGTGTCCAGGGCCCAGTCCAGACACTGCTCCCGTACCGGGCAGCCCTCGCACACCGCCTTCGCCTGCTGTGCCTGCACCTGCGAAGGCCCGGTGGTGCCGATCGGGAAGAAGAGGTCGGGGTCCTCGTGACGGCACGCGGCATGTTCGCGCCAGTTGTCCATCGAAGTCTCCTCGGGTCTGAGTCGTCCGTGCCAGTCGAATGCGTGCTTCCACTTCGGGTGACCGGTCGGGACGGCATGAAACAGGGAGCCGCGGGATCGGATGGCGCGGGCCGCGTCCGGGTCACTGCTCGCGCATGCCCCACGGGGAGCCGTACGCGGTCAGCAAGTTGAGGAACGGCCCGGCGGGGAAGGCCTCCGGGCCGAGCACGCCCGTGCCCGACCAGGCACCGGTGGCGAGGAGTTCGAGGGCGACGACCGGATTGACCGCCGTCTGCCACACCACCGCCTGACACCCGTACTCCGCCATGGACCACTGGTTGTCGACCACGTGATACAGGTACACCTCGCGCGGCGCCCCGTCCTTCGTGCCGCGCACCCAGGTGCCCGCGCAGGTCTTGCCGCGCATCCGCTCGCCCAGCGTCGCCGGGTCCGGCAGGCACGCGGCGACGACGTCCCGCGGTGAGACCGCGACCGGTCCGTCGGGGCCCGGCACGGTCACCGGTTCGGTGCGGTCAAGTCCCAGGCGGTGCAGGGTCTTCAGCGTCTCGACGAACTCCCGGCCCAGCCCGTACTTGAAGGTGACGCGGTCCGCGCCGACCCAGCGCGGCATCAGCAGCACCTCCTCGTGCTCCACGTTCACGCACTCCACCGGCCCGATCCCCTCGGGGAAGTCGAACACCTCGGGCTCGCTGAACGGGGCGGTGGTGAACCAGCCCCGCCCGGTCTCGTACACGACCGGCGGGTTCAGGCACTCCTCGATGGTGGTCCAGATGCTGAAGGAGGGCGCGAAGTCATAGCCGTCCACGGTGAGATCGGCGCCGTCGCGGACGCCGATCTCCTCGACGGTGTCGAAGAGTTCGACGGCGGCGTAGCGGGCGAACACGTCCGACAAACCGGGTTCCACCCCCATGCCGACCAGGGCGAGGGCGCCCGCCTTCTCCCACTCCCCGGCCAGCGCGAACTGCTCGTCGCCCAGCTTGACCCCGCACTCCTCGTACGGCCGCTCGGGGTGCGGCCGGGACAGCGACATCGCCATGTCGACATAGGTCGCGCCGGCCGCGCGTGCCGCGCGGAACAGGGGCATCACGAACCGCGGGTCGGTGGCGTTGAGCAGCACGTCGCAGCCGTGCCGGGCGAGCAGCGCGGCGACCTGGGCCTCGTCGCCCGCGTCCACCTGTTCGGCGCGGAACCGGGTCCCGGCCGCGCCGAGGGCCACGACCGCCGCCTCGGCCCGGGCGGGGTCGTAGTCGGCGACCACCATCACGTCGAGGAACGGACGCCGGGCCGCGATCCGGGTGATGGCGGTGCCGACCCCACCGGCTCCCACGAGCAGTACACGCATGACGGAAACTCCCTGCCTGACACGAACGACAACGGTCACGAACGACAACGGAACATCGGGGCAGGCGCGCCTTGCCCGGAATCCAACGCCGGACGGTGGCGTAAGGTCAATGGCGTTGGCATAAGCCGGACGGAGGCAGGAAGGAGCGATCGTGCCCAAGCCCGTCGTGCCCGAGGAGAAGCGCCGCCGGCGTCGTCCGACCCGCGGCGGCACCGTGCTGTCCGAGGAACTGATCGTCGCGACCGCGCTCCGGCTGCTGCGCGAGCACGGCAGCACCGGGCTCACCGCCCGCCGCCTCGGTCTCGCCCTGGACTGCGATCCCAGCACGCTGTACCGGTACTTCCGGGGCATGGACGAGCTGACCCTGGCCATCGGCGACGCGCTCATCGGCGAGGCGCTGGCCGGCTGGGAGCCGACCGGACGGTGGCGGGCGGACCTGCGGACGATCGGGCTGCGCATCCACGGCGTGTACGTCGCGCACCCGCAGGCGGCGCTGCTCACCGCCAACCGGGTCACCGGCCGCGCCCATGAGCTGGCCGCCGACGAGGCGGTGCTGGACGTCCTGCGCTCGGCCGGGTTCTCCCTGCCGGAGACGGTCCGCGTCTACCACGCCTTCATCGACCAGACACTGGCCTTCGCCGCCCTGGACTCCGCGTCACTGGCCCTGCCCAGCGCCTCCCAGCGCGCCGACGAGGACAAGTGGCACTCCACCTACGCCCGCCTGCCCCACGACACCCACCCCCGCATCGCCGAGGCGGCCCCGCTGCTGGCCCGGCGCATGGTCACCAGCGCCTATCCGACGGCGCTGGAGATGCTGCTGGACAGCGCGGCCGGGCGGCTCGGCGCCCAGCGGCCCTGACGCCCCGGCCCGCGCCCGCCGTCCGCCCGATCACCGGCGCAGCGCCCGGGCGGCCGTCCGCGTAACCGCCTCGGCCAGGGCCGCAAGGGCGGGGGAGTCGAGCTTCCACTGCTGCCAGTACAGGGTGACGTCCACGCTCCGGTCCGGGGCCAGCAGGACCAGGCGGCCCGCGGCCAGCAGCGGACCGGCCTGGGCCTCCGGGAGCATGCCCCAGCCCAGTCCCGCGGCGACCGCGTCGGCGAAGCCCTCGGAGGTGGGCACGTGGTGCCGCAGCGAACTCGCGGCCCCGCGGCCCAGCCGTCGGACGAAGCCGTCCTGGAAGTCGTCCTTGCGGTCGAAGACCACGACGGGGGCATCGGGCAGCAGATCCTGAAGAGGGCCGTCCAGATACCGCTCGGCGAACTCCGGCGCGGCGGCCGGCAGATAGCGCATCCGGCCCAGCGCACGGACCGAGCAGCCCGGCACCGGGTCGGGCGAGGAGGTCACCGCGGCCATCACCAGCCCCTCCCGCAGCAGCGCCGCCGTATGGGCCTCGTCCTCCCGGTGCAGCTCGAAACAGATCCCGGGCACCTGGGTGAGGGCCCGGAGGAACCAGGTCGCCAGCGAGTCCGCGTTCACCGCGACGGACACCCGCGTCGGCTCCCCGGCGCCGCTCAGCCCCAGCTCGCCGCGCGCGTCCCGCTCCAGCCGGGCCAATTGCCGGGCGAACCGCACCAGCACCGCCCCGGACTCCGTCGGCCGCACCGGCTTGGTGCGCTGGAGCAGCACCCGGCCGGTGCGCTGCTCCAGCGCCTTGACCCGCTGACTGACCGCCGACGGCGTCAGCCGCAGGGCCGCGGCCGCGGCGTCGAAGGTGCCCTCGTCCACCACGGCGAGCAGCGTCCGTACCTGCTCCAGGGGAAGCTCCGTCATCACGAGCGCTAATGCTACGTAAAAATCTTTAGCTGTACGTCCACTGATCGCTTGTCTAGCGTCGAGTGCATGAACCACGCCCTGACCGCCGCGGCCGCCGGATTCGGCACCGGGCTCTCCCTGATCGTCGCCATCGGTGCCCAGAACGCCTTCGTCCTGCGACAGGCGGTGCGCCGGGACGCCGTGCTCGCGGTGGTCGGGATCTGCGCCCTGTCCGACGCGCTGCTCATCGCGCTGGGGGTCGGCGGGGTGGGCGCGGTCGTGGTGGCCTGGCCGGGCGCGGTGCGGGCCGTAGGGATCGTGGGCGGCGCGTTCCTGCTGTGCTACGGCGCGCTCGCCGCCCGCCGCGTCCTGAGGCCCGGCGGCGGACTGCGGACGGAGGGCGAGGCGGCGGGCTCCCGGCGGCGGGCGGTGCTCACCTGCCTGGCGATGACCTGGCTCAACCCGCACGTCTACCTGGACACCGTGTTCCTGCTCGGCTCCCTCGCCGCCGACCGGGGCCCGCTGCGCTGGACCTTCGGCCTCGGCGCGGCCCTGGCCAGCCTCTGCTGGTTCGCCGCTCTCGGCTTCGGTGCCCGGCTGCTCGGTCGGCTCCTCGCCCGGCCCACCGCCTGGCGGGTCCTGGACGGCCTGGTCGCGGCCACCATGCTGGCGCTCGGCGCCACCCTGGTCCTCGACGCCTGAGGGTTCCCGACACCCGCGAACAGTGGCGGAAGACGTGGTTAGGCAGCCTCAGGAGTTCCTGCGATAGTGGGCCCTCGAATCGAAAGATGTATCGAGCAACCTCTGACGAGCGACCAGGAACCCCGTGGACACGAGCGAGAGCAGCGGTACCGAACCGAAGACCACCGGCGCCGCGGCCGGGACCACCGATGCCGGCACCCCCGCCGCGCCGGCCCCGCCCGGGCGCGGCTGGCGCCGCTGGGCGATGGACACCCGGCCGCTGCGCATCCCGGCCTTCCGGCGGCTGTGGTCGTCGACCATCGTCACCGCCGTCGGCAGCCAGCTGACCGCCGTCGCCGTGCCCAAGCAGATCTACGACATCACCCACTCCTCGGCCTGGGTCGGCTACGCGAGCATCGCCGGTCTGGTGCCCATGGTCGTGTTCGCGCTGTGGGGCGGGGCGGTCGCCGACACGGTGGACCGGCGCAAGCTGCTGCTGGTCACGAACGCCGGGATCGCCTTGACCTCGGTGCTGTTCTGGGCGCAGGCCGTCACGGGCCTGGACTCCGTCGTGGTGCTCATGCTGCTGCTCGCGCTGCAACAGGCGTTCTTCGGTCTCAACTCACCGGCCCGCAACGCCTCCATCGCCCGCCTGGTGCCGGCCGGGGAACTGCCCGCCGCGAACGCGCTCGGCTCCACCGTCATGCAGACGGGCCTGGTCGCGGGGCCGCTGCTGGCCGGTGTGCTGATCCCGGTCATCGGGCTGCCCGAGCTGTACCTGATCGACGCGCTGGCCCTGTGCGTCACCGTGTGGGCGGTGTTCCGGCTGCCCGCGCTGCCGCCGCTCGGCGAACGGCCCGCCCGGCGGGCCGGGGTGCGCGAGATCGTGGCCGGCTTCCGGTACATCTCCGGGCACAAGGTGCTGCTGTTGTCGTTCCTCGCCGACATCGTGGCCATGGTCCTCGGCATGCCCCGAGCCCTGTTCCCGCAGCTCGCCGCGGTGACCTACGCCCCCTGGGGGGCGGGCCTGGCACTCGGCGTGCTGTTCGCCGGAATCCCGGTCGGCGCGGTGCTCGGCGGACTGTTCTCCGGCGTCTTCTCGCGGGCGCGGCGGCACGGCTGGATGGTCATCGGCGCGGTCGTCGGCTGGGGCGTGGCCGTCGCCGGGTTCGGGCTGAGCGGCGACCTCTGGGTGGCCTTCGCCTTCCTCGCCGCCGCCGGTCTGGCCGACATGATCTCCATGGTGTTCCGCGGGGCCATCCTGCTCTCCGCCGCCACCGACGACATGCGCGGCCGGATGCAGGGCGTGTTCACCGTGGTGGTCGCGGGCGGTCCGCGCCTGGCCGACGTGCTGCACGGCACCGCGGGCTCGGCGTTCGGTCCCCGGGCCGCGGTGGCGGGCGGCGGAGCGCTGGTCGTGGTGGTGATGCTGGCGCTGGCCGCCGCGGTACCGGCCCTGCGCCGCTACCGGATCTGACGCGGCGGGTCACGGGGCCCGTACGGCGGCCGTCCCGGCCGGCTCACAGCGGTCCGCGCCGGCGGACCGCGTACTGGTCCATGAGCTTGCCCCGGGTGGTCTCCAGCCGGTGGGCGAGGATCTCGGCGACCGTCCGTACCAGGGACAGCCCGAGCAGGGGGTCCTCCACGCTCAGCGCGAGCACCGACGGCCCGTCGAACTCGTAGGCCCGTACGTTGCTGAAGGCCACCGCGCCGAAGTCCCACTGGTACGGCGGGAACAGCCAGGACCAGCCGAGCATGTCGCCCGCGCCCAGCGTGGCCACGGTGACCCGTTGCCGTGACGTGACCTGCTGGTCCAGATGGACCGCGCCCGAGCGGATCACCCAGAAGCGGTCGGCGGTGCCGCCCGGCTCGAAGATCCGGGAGTCCTCCGGGAAGGAGACCTCCTTGGCCAGCTCCATCAGCCGCTCACGTTGCGCCTGCGGCAGGGCGGTCAGCAGTTTTATCGCTTTGGTCATGGCGCGGGACTCCTCGCCGGCGGCGGTCGGGGTGTGTGTTCCCCAAGCCCATTTCAGCCGCTGCCGCCGTCCCGGGCACCTCGAAGGAGCGGCCCATGCCCCAGGACGTGTTTCCGGGCATGAAAAAGCCCTGGCTGGACGGGGGAGGCCAGCCAGGGCCGTACGCGGTGGTGATGGAGGACGGTTCCGGTCGACCCCGTCACCACGTATGTATGAACGATAAACCATCTTGCGGTCGTTCGGCCAATCGGAAGCGGGTCAGGTGACCTGTTTCACGCCGTTCCGTTCCGCCGGTGCCGCGCCCGGGTCGACGATCTCCTCCAGCACGCGCAGCACGGCCTCGTACGCCCCGGCCCGGACGGACGCCTCCCGCGCCCCTTCCGGATCGGTCGCCGTCAGGCTCTGTGCCCGCTCCCGCCAGGCCCGTTCCTGGCCGGCCGCCCAGTCCTTGCCCCGCCTGATCCGCCGCAGCAGTTCATCCGCGTCCACGACATCCGTCATACGGTCCGCCTACCCGCCAGGCGCCCGGTGATGACAACGACACCGACGGTGTTTGGGGGCGCCGCGAGGGGTCAGCCGAACAGGGAGGCCCGGCGATCCGGGCAGTATCAAGGGAGGGAAGGCATGCGCGAGACGTACGGGACCGACTCCCCGGCGGGACTGCGGGAGCCGTGCCGCTCACTGCCGTGCCGGCCGGCGGACGCCCGCAGAACCGTCCAGCGGGTGGTGGCCGAGCGCTGCCGGACCTGCGCCATCCCCTGCGACGAGGACGCGCTGGACGACGTCCTGCTGGTCACCTCGGAGCTCACCACCAACGCCATCCTGCACGGCGGGGGCGTCACCGGATTCGACGTCGGCGTCGACAGCGGCGGGGTGAGCGTGTCGGTCAGCGACCGCAGCGACGAGATACCGGTGGTCGAGGCGCCCGTGGACGAGCGTGGTCGCAACCGGCTGGGAGGCCGCGGCTGGCCCATCGTGTGCCTGCTGGCACGCGACGTCAGCGTGGCCGGGCTGCCCCGCGGTGGCAAGCGGATCACCGCCGTCGTACCGCTGGGCAGATAGCGGTAGGAGAAGTTCCGTTAGCGGCGTTTGCCGCGCATGCGCAGGGGCAGACGGAACCTCGTGCTTCGGACCGGAGGCGCGCGCCCGGCGGGACGAGAACGCCGCAGGCCCCTCCGGAGGCCTGGGTTCCCGTCCCGTGGCGAACCCTGACAGCACCGTTCGGGCCAGGACCGGCAACCACGGTTCGGTCCCACGCCCGAAAAATACGTTCAGGAGCGATTCCGCATGCTGACCGACGAGTCGACAAGCCCTGCCGGCACGCCCGCCGCCACCTCGACCTCGACATCCGGGCGGCGGGCCCATGACGACGCCCCCGTCACCGCGGACCTCTTCGCCCGGCTGGCGGAGCTGGAGGACGGGCCGGAGCGGGACGCCGTGCGCGACGAACTGGTGACCGCGTGGCTGCCCATGGCCCACCGGATAGCGGGCCGCTTCCGCGACCGGGGGGAGTCCGTGGAGGACCTGCGGCAGGTGGCCGCGCTCGGGCTGGTCAAGGCCATCGACCGGTTCGACCCGTCCCGGGGGGCCTTCGAGAGCTACGCGGTGCCGACCATCACCGGCGAGGTCAAGCGGCACTTCCGGGACCGCATGTGGGCCCTGCGGGTGCCCCGCCGCGTCCAGGAGCTGCGCAACCGGGTCCGTGTGGCCCGCCGTGAGCTCACCCAGACGCCCGGCAGCCCTGAGCCCACGCCCGCCGACATCGCGGCGCACACCGGCCTCACCGAGGAGGAGGTCGTCGCGGGCATGGAGGCGCTGGAAAGCTTCAGCACCCTCTCGCTGGACGCCGAACTGGCCAGCGGAGACGACGGATACAGCCTCGCCGACACGCTCGGCGCGGCGGACGGCGCGTACGACGTCGTGGTGGACCGCGAGGCCGCCAAGGAGGGCCTGCGCCGGCTGCCCGAACGGGAGCGGGCCATCCTCTACATGCGTTTCTTCGAGGACATGACGCAGAGCCGGATCGCCGACCGGCTCGGCATCTCCCAGATGCACGTCTCCCGGCTCATCAGCCGAAGCTGCGCCCGGGTGCGCGACGAGGTGCTGGGGCAGCGTCAGGGCATCCGGAAGTCCCGGTGACCACCCGGCCCGGAGCCGGCCCGCGCCGACGGGCCCGCTCCGGGTGAACGGTCACTTCACGCGGGGCTCGGGCGTGACCCCGAGCGGACGCCCCAGGCCCGACACCGCTTCGTCCAGCCGCTGCAGATGGCGCAGCACCCGGTCGGTGACCCGGCCGTAGCGCGGGCTGCGCAGGGTGCCGGGTTCCAGCAGGGACGCGATACTGGGGCCGGTCTCGATCGTCGCCGCCGACCGCGGGTCCGCCACATGCGCGGCGATCGCCTCGATGTTCCGCACGATCCGACGGCCCGCCGTGCGCAGCCGCGGATCCGCCGCTATGGACGGGTGTGTCGGCAGCAGTTCGGCCGTGGCCGCAAGGGAACGGGAGTGGTACGCGCAGGTCTCCAGCAGCGCCATGACGTACCGGGCGGTGTCGCGGCGCGAGCGCAGCGGAGTGACCGGGTGGGTCAGCGGCTGGGTGGCCGCCCGCAGGTCGGCCAGCGCCTGGTCCAGCTCGCGCGCCTTGTCGACCAGGTCGACCGGCGGTCCGCCGCTGAGCTGGTCGGCGGCGGCACGGGTGACCTCCGCCAGCTTCCCCAGGACGTCGGCGAGCAGTTCGTTGGTGCGCCGGTCGGTGTGGATCGGCAGGACCACCGCCGCCGCGATCACCCCGCAGGCCGCGCCCAGAGCGGTCTCCTCCACCCGTAGCACCAGCACCGACAGGCTGTAGGTGTTCAGCAGCGTGTACAGCAGTCCCAGCATCGCCGTGACGAAGAACGACATCAGCGTGTACGACAGGGGCGCGGTGTAGAACATCGCGAAGACGAACAGCAGCACCAGCGCGAACGCCGTCCACGTGTGGTTCCCGACCAGTGCGGCGAGCCCGATTCCGGCCACCACGCCGAACACCGTGCCGAGCAGGCGCCGGTAGCCCTTCACCAGGATCTCGCCGGTGGACGAGGTGTTGATGAAGACGATCCAGCAGGTCAGCACCGCCCAGTACCAGCGCTGACTCGACAGCAATTCGCCGCCGGCGATGGCGAGCGCGGAACCGACCGCGACCTGCACGGCGGCCCGGGTGGTGGGCCGTCCCAGCCCGGCCGGCTCCGGCTCGCCGGCCTCGTTCTCCTCACTGCCCTCGATGGCGGCGTCCTCGGCGTCCAGTTCCTCGCGGGAGCGGGCCGTCGCCGGGGTGTCGTCGGACTCGTCCTGCGGTCCGTCCAGGGCGATGCGCAGTCCGAGCACGGCCCGTCCCGCCTCACCGATGCCCCGGAACACGTCCTGCACGGCCGGTGAGGCCTTCGGCAGGTTCTCCTCCTCGCGGTAACCGAGCAGCCGGTTGCGCAGCTGCGCCAGCGCCGTCCCCGAGGCCTCGCCGGCCGGCCGCAGGACGAGCAGGCGCAGCGCCGCCAGATCCCGGCGCAGCTGTGCCGCGGCCCCGTCGCGCACCGGCAGCTCGCCGCCGGACGGCAGGGGAGCACCGGGCAGGTGCATGGTCAGGGTGTCGGTCCGTTCGGCGCTGCGCGCGGTGAGCAGCAGCAGCCCCAGCCGCTCGGCGGCGATCTCGGCGTCCGCGATCCGGCGCTGCAGCAGCCGCGCCGTCGCCTCGTCGGCGGTGCCGTCCGCCAGCCTGCCCTGGATCATCAGCGCCGTCTCGTGCAGCCGCGCGGTACGGGTGCGCAGCTCCTGGAGCACCTTGTCGACGTCGTCGGGACCGGCGTCCAGCAGCTCGAGCTGGGTGGCGAAGAGCTGGCCCAGCCGGGCGCGGAACGCGCGCCGCAGCCGGTCCAGGGTGCCCGCCGGGGTCTGCGGCAGCAGGACGAAGCGGGCCAGGGCGGCGCAGCCGAAAGCCACGGTGATCACGACGTAGAGGGCGGGCAGCGCGGCCGGGGTCGCGTGCACGAACAGTGAGAGGAAGTAGACCTGGAAGCCGACCAGGCCCAGCGCCGTGCCGCGGTCGCCGAACCTGCGGCCGTAGACCGCGCAGAAGATGAGCACGACGAAGAACAGGTCGCCCCCCACGACCCGCTGGTTGAGCAGCGCCCCCAGCGAGACCGAGGCGAGTGCCACCGGCAGGCCCAGCGCGAGGGTGACGGCCTGCTGGGGGCGCTGCTTCTCCCGGATGGCGAAGGTCGCGACCATCGCCGCGATGGCCCCCGCGACCAGTTGCGGCACCGGCACCCGCAGCACACCCAGCACCGCCAGGGTCAGGGCGATGGCGGTCACCGTGCGCAGACCCGCGGTGAGCCTGAGCAGTCCGGGATCGGACGCGGCCAGCCGGTCCCACATCCGTGCCCACCCCGACCCAACCGCTTCCCTCACGCCGCCGCGCTCTCTCCCGTGCCAGTACTTGATCTACGAACCAGCATGGCACGAGGACCTGGACTACTCGCCCCCGGCCAGTGTGTGCGCCACCAGGGCGTTGGCGTGGCCGTGGCCGAGACCGTGCTCGTCCTTCACCCAGGCGACCAGCTCCATGTGCCGGTTCAGCGGCGAGGAGCGGATCAGCTCCTGCCACTCGCCGACCGGACGGCCGTACTTCTTCTCGATCGCGGGGAAGTAGCTCGCCGGGCCCTTCACGGTCTTCTCGGTCATGCCGGTGTCCCTCCGTGTGATGTCTCCTGATCACCGCGAAAGACCGCCGACCGGCTGGAAACCGATCGGCGGTACCCGGTGATCCCGGTCACATCAGGGGCTGCCGGTGGTCTGCCCCTCCACCCTGGCGCGCACCTGCTCCGGGGTCAGATAGGAGTCCGTGTACTCGAAGTCCTTCAGCCGGGCGGCCTTGCGCGCCTGGAAGCCGGTGCGCACGAAGTCGTCACCGGCGACCGCGTTGAGCAGCCAGTTGGTCACGACCCGCGTCTTGGCGACGTTGGTGCGAAGCGCTCCGAGGTGATAGCCGCGGGCCACCGCCTGCGCCGGGACACCGCGCAGCTCGACGCCCAGCGGCTTGGACACGGCGTCCTTGCCGCCGAGGTCGACGACGAGACCCAGGTCACGGTGCACATACGGTTCGAGCGGCTGGTCGCGCAGCGCCGCGATGACGTTGTCGGCGACCTTCTTGCCCTGGCGCAGGGCGTGCTGGGCCGTGGGCGGGCAGACCGCGCCGTCGCCCTTGGCGACGTCCGGCACGGCCGCCGAGTCGCCGAGTGCGAACACCCCGTCGTGACCGGGCAGGTTCATCTCGGCGTTCACCGCGAGCCTGCCCCGGACCGTCTCCGCGCCCAGCGTGGCGATGAGCGGGCTGGCGACCACACCGGCCGTCCAGATCAGGGTGTGGGTCGGCACCACCCGGCCGTCGGTGAAGGTGACCTCCTCCGCGCCGGCCTTGTCGATCGACACTCCCAGCGAGACGTCGATGCCGCGGCGCTTGAGGATCTCCTGGGCGCTGCGGCCGAGCTTGTCGCCCAGCTCCGGCATGAGTTTCGGCGCGATGTCGATCAGATGCCACTTGATCAGGCCCGGGTCCAGCCGCGGATAGCGCTGCACGGCCGCGTGCGTGAGCCGCTGCAGACAGGCAGCGGTCTCCGTGCCCGCATAGCCGCCGCCGACCACCACGAACTGCAGCCGCGCCGCCCGCTCGGCCGGGTCGTCGCTGGCGTCCGCGAGGTCGAGCTGCGAGATGACGTGGTCCCGGATGTACGCGGCCTCGGCGAGGGTCTTCATGCCGAAGGCGTGCTCGGTGAGCCCCGGGATGTCGAAGGTGCGGGTCACGCTGCCCGGCGCCAGCACGATGTAGTCGTACCGCTCGTTGACGATCTTGTCGGTGATGGTGCGCACGACACAGACCTTCGACTTCAGGTCCACGCCGATCGCGCCGCCCGGGATGATCCGGGTGCGGTACTTCTTGCTGCGGCGCAGCGACAGGGCGATCGACTGCGGCGTGAGCACGCCGGAGGCGACCTGGGGGAGCAGTGGGAGGTAGAGCTGATAGGCGAACGGCGTCACCAGGGTGACGTCGGCCTCGTCGGGGGTGAGTTTCCGCTCCAGGCGGCGGACGCACTCGACTCCGGCGAAGCCTGCGCCAACCACCAGGATCCTGGGTCGTGTCACGGTGTCCATCCCTCTCTGCGGCTCCAGGCGGTCCGACTTGACGTCGTTCGCCTGCCCCGGATCGCTGTGACCATCTCGATCCCATCGCTACTCGGGCCGTTCCGCGAGCCGGGTGCGGCAGGCAGACGAACGCATGGGGGGCACCGGCGTGTGTCCCCGCGGAGCCGGAGTATCCGGATCCCGCACGACTACACGTCGCCACCGGGAACGGGCCCGCGGGGGCCGTCACCAGGGCAGGAACACGTGGATGTCCTTGCCCTCGTCCTGGACCACGACGCTCACCTGGTCGCACAGCGTGTGCACCAGATGCCAGCCGATGCCGCCGCCGCCCGCGTTCGGGTGGAAGGGCCGCGGCTCGGGCCGGGTGGTGCTGGTGTCGTGCATCGTCACGTGCACCCCGTCGAAGGTGCGGCGCATGTGCAGGCCGAAGGGCCCGGGCGCGTACTGGATGACGTTGGCGGCCAGCTCCGTGACCACCAGGAGGATGTCGTCCCAGTACTCCGGCGCGGCCGGCGGGGCGTTCCGCGCCAGGTCGCACAGGAACTCCTCGGCGGCGAGCCGGGCCCCCGTGACATTGCGCAGCTCGCCCGGGAAGGAGTACGTACGCTCGTACCTCTCCTCCGAGGGCGGTGTCTCATCCCAACGCGGCTCCGTCGACATCTCGCATTCCCCGGCCCCGGCGGCGGGGGCCGGGCGGCCCCTTCCGACCAGGGCGGTCGTCGTTGCTGATCACTCCACTGCTGCGGGTTCCCACAGCCGCGCCGGATATCCGCCCCCTCGCGTCCGGGCCCCGCGCGGAGCCCGGCCCCTCTCCGGCGGACCGCGCGCACCCCCTAGCGGAAGACGCTGTCCGGCTCGTCCCAGTCGGCCGGCTCCTGAGCGGACGGCCGCCGTGCCGCCCGGGACCGGGCCTCGTACATCGCGTCGATCTCGGCGGCGTAATGCCGCGCGATGGCGTCGCGACGCAGCTTCAGCGACGGCGTCAGCAGACCGTTGTCCGGGGCGAACGGTTCCGGGAGGACACGGTAGACCCTGATGGACTCGGCGCGGGACACCGTACTGTTGGCCGAGGCGACGGCCCGTGCGATCTCCTCCATGAGCGCGTTCTCCTCGCGCGCCTCACGGCCCGCCGACTCGCCCTGCAGCGCCAGCGCCGCCCGCCAGTGCGCGAGGAACTCCGGGTCCAGGGTGATCAGGGCCCCCACACAGGGCCGGTCGTCGCCCACCACCACCGCCTGGTGCACCAACGGATGCAGCCGCAGCCGCTGCTCCAGCGGTGCCGGCGCCACGCTCTTGCCGCTGCTGGTGACCAGGACGTCCTTCTTGCGGCCGGTGATCGTCAGATATCCCTCGGAGTCCAGCAGGCCGATGTCCCCGGTGGCCAGCCAGCCGCCGTACGCGGCGCCCCGGCCGCGTCCCTCGTCGCCGACATAGCCCTGGAACACCGATGGGCCGCGCACCAGGATCTCCCCGTCGTCGGCGATCTGGACCTCCGTCCCCGGCAGCGGACAGCCCACGGTCCCGGACTTCTCCCGGCCGAGCGGCTGCATGGTGATCCCGCCGGAAGTCTCCGTCAGACCGTAGCCGTCGTGGATCTGCAGGCCGATGCCCTCGTAGAACAGGGACAGCTCGCGGCTGAGTGACGAGCCGCCCGAGCTGCCGCGCGTCGCGCGCCCGCCGAGCGCCTCACGCAGCTTGCGGTACACCGTCCGCTCGTACAGGGCGTGTTGGAGGCGCAGGTCCAGTCCAGGGCCCGGTCCGCGGCCGAGCCGCCTGCGCTCCTGCGCCCCGGCGAAGTCCCGCGCGGTCTGCGCCGCCCGCTCGAACAGGGCGCCGCGGCCCGCCTCGTGGGCCGTCCGCAGGAACGTCTTGTAGAGCTTCTCGAAGACCGACGGCACCCCGTACAGATACGTCGGCCGGAAGGTGCGCAGCGCCGAGGCGAGAGCGGCCCCGGTCATCTCGGGCTCGTGCGCCATCAGCACCCCGCCGCGCAGGCACACCTGCTGGATCATGATCCCGTACACATGCGAGAAGGGCAGGAAGGCGAGCACGGACGCCTGTTCGCCCGGCGGCGCCGCGGTGTGCCCCCAGCCGGCCAGCAGGGTGTCGCAAGGGTAGGCCAGGCCGCGGTGGCTCAGCGCGCAGCCCAGCGGCCGGCCCGAGGTGCCCGAGGTGTAGGCGATGGCCGCCGTCGCGTCCGGCAGCACGATCCGGCGCAGCGAGTCCACCGTGGTCAGCGGGACCGGCGCGCCCTGCTCCGCCAGGCGGGGCAGGGCACCCGCGTCGAGCTGCCAGACGTGCCGCAGGCGCGGCAGACCCGCGCACACGGTGCCCACGGTCATCGCGCCCTGCTCGTCCTCCACCACGATCGCCACGCAGCCGGCGTCCCGCAGGATCCACTCCACCTGGTCCCGGGCGGACGTCGGATGCACCGGCACGACCTCGGCGCCGACGGTCCACAGCGCGTGGGCGAACACCGTCCACTCGTACCGGGTCCGGGCCATCAGGGCCACCCGGTGCCCGGGCGAGATCCCGGCGGCCACCAGGCCCTTGGCCAGGTCGGTCACCTCGTCCCGCAGCTCGACCGCCGTCACCTCCTCCCAGCCGCCGGGCGCCGCGTCCGAACGGCGGGCCAGGACCGGCAGGGCCGGGGTCCGTTCCGCGGTCTCGTAGACGCTGTCGGCCAGCCCGCCGGTCAGCGGGCGTGCGGCTGCTGGAGCGAGGGCGTCGTCGCGCATGCGCTGCTCCCGGGGTGTACGGAGGGTGACTCCGCCGGTCGGCTCTGTGCCGGCGGTGCTCGAATCTAGCCCAGGCAAACGGTTTCGGGACCCGGATCAGGCAAGTCGTGATCGGGTGATGATCTGGGCGTGTCCGGGGGACTCGGGAGACATGACTCATGTGAACCCAGATCCGGAGCCCGAGCGGACCACGGGGCTGGAACCCGGAGGCGGGGTCCCGCCCGGCGAGACACCGCCCGCCGAGAGCAGCATGCCCGAGGCCGGGCCCCGGGAGACGCACAATCCGACCAAGGGCTGGGCCAAGGCGCCGCTGACGCTGATCCTCGTCCTCGTCGTCCTGATCGCGGCCTTCTTCCTGATCTACGCCCTCGTCCTCATCCTCTGATCCGGCGGGCGGGCGCGGCCGGCCCGGAGGCGGGCGCCGTCAGTCCTGGGTGCGGCGCACACACTCGGTGACGACGTCCCGCAGGCTGCCGCCGCGCTCCATCAGCAGCCGCTGCTCGCGGGCGCCGTTGCCCCGGCGCAGCAGCGTCTCGACGGCCTCCTCGACACGGCCCTCGTCGTCGCTCTCCCGGAGCGCGTCCGCGGTGTGGTCCAGCAGCGCGCGCAGCACCTCGGCGGCGGGGCGGGGCCGCAGGGTTCGGGGGTCGAGCAGGTTCCCGTCCAGGCCGGACCGGGCGGCCTGCCAGGCGGCCAGCCTCAGCAGGCTCACGCTGTGGTCGGCCGGCGGCCGGCCGTCCCGCCACTCCCGCGCCGCCGTCTCCACCAGGGCGCGGACCAGCGTGGCGACGAGGACGGCGGTGTCCGCGCGCAGGCACACGTCCGCCACCCGCACCTCCACGGTCGGGTAGGCCGCGGACAGCCGGGCGTCGAAGTAGACCATCCCCTCGTCCAGGATGACCCCGGTCGCCACCATGTCCTTCACCCGGCGGTGATACCGCTCGGCCGAGCCGAACAGCTCCGTCGGCCCCGCCGACGGCCAGCGCCCCCACACCCGGCTGCGGTAGCCGGCGTAACCGGAGTCCCGGCCCTGCCAGTAGGGCGAGTTGGCGCTCAGCGCGGTCAGCGTCGACAGCCACGGCCGGATCCGGTCCAGGACCGCGACGCCCTCCTCGTCCGACTCCACCGACACATGCACATGGCAGCCGCACACCAGCTGCTCCTGGGTGGCGATGCCGTACTGCCGGGCCATCCACTCGTAGCGGTCGTTCATGCTGATCGACGGGCTGACCGGGAGCGGGGAGGCGGCGAGCGCGGTGACCGCGCAGCCGATCTCTCCGGCGTGCCGGGCCGCCTCCTTGCGGCAGCGCACGATCTCCGCGCCGAGAGCCGCCATGTCCGACTGCGGATGCGTGGCGAACTCCAGCATCTGCCCGAACAGCTCCTTCTCGAAGACGTCCTGTCCGGGATCGTCCTGAGCGGCGCGGGCGAGGACGGCGGCCGAAAGCGCCCTGGGCTCGCCGCTGTCCGGGTCGACCAGAAGGAGTTCCTCCTCCACTCCCACCGTGCGCAAGGTCGTGCCGTCCTTCCGTCCGTGCCCCCAGGGGCAGTCGCGAGTCATACGACCCCGACTGCCCCTGGGGCGGCGGTCGACACCTGCGGCTCAGTGCTCGGGGCGCAGCCAGACCGTGGCGAGCGGCGGCAGGGTGAGCCGCAGGAACCCGTCCTCGGGCTTGAGCGCCCCGGGAGCGCCGACACCGACACCGCCGCCGCCGTAGCGGACGTCGTCGGTGTTCAGCGCCTCCGACCAGGCGGGGGCCTCCTCGGGCACCCACAGCCGGTAGTCGTGCCGCACGACCGGGGAGAGGTTCGACACCGCGAGCAGCGGGGACCCGCCGGCGTCGAACCGCAGGAACGCGAAGACGTTGTCGTCGGCCGCGTCGCACAGCACCCAGCGGAAGCCGCCCGGATCGGTGTCCCGCTGCCACAGCGCGGGAGTGTCCCGGTACAGCGTGTTCAGGTCCCGGACCAGGTCCCGCACACCGTGGTGGTCACCGGCCGCGCAGTGGTCCGCGTCCAGCAGCCACCACTCGGGCCCGTGCGCCTCGGAGAACTCGCCGCCCTGCGCGAACTCCTGCCCCATGAAGAGCAGTTGCTTGCCCGGATGGGCCCACATGAAACCGAGGTAGGCACGGTGGTTGGCCCGCCGCTGCCACCAGTCGCCCGGCATCTTGGACACCAGCGCCTGCTTGCCGTGCACGACCTCGTCGTGCGAGATCGGCAGGACGTAGTTCTCGGTGTAGGCGTACACCATCGAGAAGGTCATCTCGTTGTGGTGGTACTTGCGGTGCACCGGCTCCTTCTGGATGTACTCCAGCGAGTCGTGCATCCAGCCCATGTTCCACTTCAGCCCGAAGCCGAGCCCGCCGCTGTCCGTCGGCCGGGTCACCCCGTCCCAGGCGGTGGACTCCTCGGCGATGGTCACCACCCCTGGGCAGCGCCGGTAGACGGTCGCGTTCATCTCCTGCAGGAAGGCGACCGCGTCCAGGTCCTCCCGCCCGCCGAAGACGTTCGGCGTCCACTGCCCGGAGTCGCGCGAGTAGTCCCGGTAGAGCATCGAGGCGACGGCGTCCACCCGCAGCCCGTCGATGTGGAACTCCTCGCACCAGTACACCGCGTTGGCGACCAGGAAGTTGCGCACCTCCGTACGTCCGTAGTCGAACACGAACGTGCCCCAGTCAGGATGTGTGGCGCGCCGGTCGTCCCCGGGTTCGTACAGCGGGTCCCCGTCGAAGCCGGCCAGCGCCCAGTCGTCCTTCGGGAAGTGCGCCGGCACCCAGTCCATGATCACGCCGATCCCGGCCCGGTGGCAGGCGTCCACGAAGTACCGGAAGTCGTCCGGAGTGCCGAGCCGGGCGGTCGGGGCGTAGTAGGAGGTGACCTGGTAGCCCCAGGAAGGGCCGTAGGGGTGCTCCATGACCGGCATCAGCTCGACGTGGGTGAAGCCCAGGTCCTTGACGTACACCGGGAGCTGCTCGGCCAGTTCACGATAGGTCAGGCCCTTCCGCCAGGACGGCAGATGGACCTCGTACACCGAGAAAGGCGCCTCGTGCACCGGAGTGTCGGCGCGGTGCGCCAGCCAGTCCCCGTCGCGCCACTCGTGGTGGGCGGCCGTCACGACGGAGGCCGTGTCGGGCGGTGCCTCGGTACGGCGCGCCATCGGGTCGGCCTTGAGGAACCGGTCGCCGTGCCGCGAGGTGATCTCGAACTTGTACCGCGCTCCCTCGCCGATGCCGGGCAGGAACAGCTCCCACACGCCGGACGCGCCGAGCGAGCGCATCGGGTACTGCGTGCCGTCCCAGTACGTGAACTCCCCGGCGACGCGCACACCTTGGGCGTTCGGCGCCCAGACGGTGAAGCGGGTGCCCGCCACGTCGTCGTGGGTCATGGGCTCGGCGCCGAGCGCCTGCCACAGCCGCTCGTGCCGGCCCTCGCGGATCAGATGGAGGTCCAGCTCGCCGAGCGCGGGCAGGAAGCGGTACGGGTCGTGCGTCTCCTGCTCGGCGTCGTCGTAGGCCACCCGCAGGGTGTAGGACGGGATCCCGTCGTACGGAAGTACGGCGGCGAAGAGGCCGCCGCCCTCCGAGACGAGGTCGTGGTGCTCGCCGTCGACCACGACGCGCACGGCGCGGGCGTTCGGGCGCAGCGCCCGGAACAGGACGCCGCCCGGCACCGGGTGGGCACCCAGCACGGCGTGCGGGTCGTGGTGCGCGCCGCCCAGCAGGCGGTCACGCTCCGCGGGATCGAGCGGCGGGGCCGCGGCCGCGGCGGGTCCGGCGGACTCGGGAAGCACGGTGTCGCGCAGTGCCATGACGTCAGCCTCCCCACACGGCGAGCCGCTTGATCGCCGCCATCGGTACCGGTAGCCAGTCCGGTCGGTGTCTCGCCTCGTACAGCACCTCGTAGACCGCCCTGTCCGTCTCGTGCGCGCGCAGCAGCGCGTGCTTCTTGCGTGGGTCCCAGCCGGCGCGGGCCGCGTAGCCCGCGCAGAACGCCTCCCGGCAGCGGCGCGCCCATTCGGGACGCCAGGGGCGGCGCTGCCGGGCCGCGTAGTCGAAGGAGCGCAGCATCCCGGCCACGTCCCGCACCGGGGACTGCGCGGCCCGCCGCTCGGCGAGCGGCCGGGACGGCTCCCCCTCGAAGTCGATGACGAACCAGTCGCGCCCGGCGCGCAGCACCTGCCCGAGGTGCAGATCGCCGTGGATGCGCTGGGCGGGCGGCCCGGTGTCGCAGGTGGCCAGCGCGCCGAACGCGGCACGCAGCCCGGGGATGTAGGGGCGCAGCCCCGGTACGGCGTGCGCGGCGGCGTCCAGCCGGGCGCACATCGCCTCCGCCGTACGCCCGTTCTCGCCCGGTCCGGCGGGCGGGAAGGCCTCGGCCAGTGCCAAATGCACCTCGGCCATGGCCCGGCCCAGTTCGCGGGCCTCGGCGGTGAAGTCGTCGCCGGCGGCGAGCGCGCGCAGGGCCAGCGTCCAGCCGTCGGTGGCGTCGGGCAGGAAGGGCTGCAGCACACCCAGCGTGGCCGGCCGGGGGGCGGTCGTGCTGAACCAGGCGACCGGGGCCGGCACCCGGGCGCAGCCCTGCGCGGCCAGCGCCCCGGGCACCTCCAGGTCGGGGTTGACGCCCGGCTGGATGCGGCGGAACAGCTTCAGGATGTACGCGTCGCCGTAGACGATCGAGGAGTTGGACTGCTCGGCGTCCAGCAGCCGCGGCGGCAGCCCGCCGGGCAGCTCCACGGCCGGAGCGGTCTCGAAGCGCAGCGGACCCGCCGACCCGGGGCGGCGCAGCCGCTCCAGGAGCAGATGGGCGGAGCGCGGGTCGTGCAGGGCGTCGTAGACGGCGAGTCCGGCCAGCGGTCCCTCCCCGGCCCGGCCGATGAACGCCCGCTCCAGCCGCGGGGCGACCTGCTCGCGCAGCCCGAGCAGGAGCTGGTAGCAGTCACCGGGCGGGGGAGTGCCGCCCGGCGTGGGCACCGGCGCGTGCGAGGCGTGCACCAGCAGGTGCAGGCACCCGGGGAACAGCTCGGTCACGGACAGCACCGACAGATCGGTGACGGGCCGGTCCTTGCCCGCGAACCAGCGTTGCTCGGGCAGCCAATCGCGCAGCAGCGCGCCCAGCGAGGCCAGCGGCCGGTCGGCTCCGGCCGTGGTTCTCGGCCGGAGGGTGATGGTCTTCGGCATGGTGACGCGTCCTTTCCTCGGCGCCGGGCGCTCAGCGGCGGCGGCCGATGCGGGATGCGACTCGGGTGAGCCGGAACCAGTAGAAGCCGTGGCCCGCGAGGGTCAGCAGGTAGGGCAGTTCACCGATGGCGGGGAACCGCACCCCGCCGATCAGCTCCACGGGATGCCGTCCGTCGTAGGCTCGCAGGTCGAGTTCGGTGGGCTGCGCGAACCGGGAGAAGTTGTTGACGCACAGCACCAGGTCGTCGCCGTACTCGCGCAGGAACGCCAGGACCGCCGGATTGGACGACTGCAGCTCGGTGTAGGACCCGAGCCCGAAGGCGGGGTTCTGCTTGCGGATCTCGATCATGCGGCGCGTCCAGTGGAGCAGGCTGGACGGGGAGGACATGGACGCCTCGACGTTGGTGACCTGGTAGCCGTAGACGGGGTCCATGATGGTGGGCAGGAACAGGCGCCCCGGGTCGCACAGGGAGAAGCCGGCGTTGCGGTCGGGGGTCCACTGCATGGGGGTGCGGACGGCGTCGCGGTCGCCGAGCCAGATGTTGTCGCCCATGCCGATCTCGTCGCCGTAGTACAGGATCGGGCTGCCGGGCAGGGACATCAGCAGGGCGGTGAACAGCTCGATCTGGTTGCGGTCGTTGTCGAGCAGGGGCGCGAGCCGGCGGCGGATTCCGATGTTGGCGCGCATCCGCGGGTCCTTGGCGTACTCGGCCCACATGTAGTCGCGTTCCTCGTCGGTGACCATCTCCAGGGTCAGCTCGTCGTGGTTGCGCAGGAAGATGCCCCACTGGCAGTTCGACGGGATCGCCGGGGTCTTGGCGAGGATCTCCGATACCGGGTAGCGGGACTCGCGGCGTACGGCCATGAAGATGCGCGGCATGACGGGGAAGTGGAACGCCATGTGGCACTCGTCGCCGCCGGAGGTGTAGTCGCCGAAGTAGTCGACCACGTCCTCGGGCCACTGGTTGGCCTCCGCCAGCAGCACGGTGTCCGGGTAATGGGCGTCGATCTCCTTGCGGACCCGTTTCAGGAACTGGTGCGTCGCCGGCAGGTTCTCGCAGTTGGTGCCCTCCTCCGCGTAGAGGTACGGCACCGCGTCGAGACGGTAGCCGTCGATACCCAGGTCCAGCCAGAACTTCAGGGCGGCCAGGATCTCCTCCTGGACGGCCGGATTCTCGTAGTTGAGGTCCGGCTGGTGCGAGAAGAAGCGGTGGAAGTAGTACTGGCCGCGCACCGGGTCGAAGGTCCAGTTGGAGACCTCGGTGTCGACGAAGATGATCCGGGCGTCCTCGTAGCTCTTGTCGTCGTCGGCCCACATGTAATAGTCGCCGTACGGGCCGGCGGGGTCCTTGCGGGACTCCTGGAACCACGGGTGCTGGTCGCTGGTGTGGTTCATGACGAAGTCGATGATGACGCGCATGCCGCGCTGGTGCGCCGCGTCCACGAACTCCACGAAGTCGGCGAGGTCACCGAACTCGGGGAGCACGGCGGTGTAGTCGGCGACGTCGTAACCGCCGTCTCGCAGGGGGGACTTGAAGAAGGGCGGCAGCCAGAGGCAGTCCACTCCCAGCCACTGCAGATAGTCGAGCTTGGCGGTCAGGCCCTTGAGATCGCCGATGCCGTCGCCGTCACTGTCGTGGAACGAGCGGACGAGCACCTCGTAGAAGACGGCGCGCTTGAACCACTCCGGATCCCGGTCCTTGGCGGGAGTGTCCTCGAAAGTGTCCGGCACGGGGTCATTGACAGTCATGACGCTGAGGGCCCTCCGATCTGGGGCGTCGATCGCCCGACGTGGAGCACGTGCGCCGGCGCCCGGCCGGGCGTGAGACGCACGTAGTTGGTCCTGCCCCAGTGATAGCTCTCACCTGTCAGTTCGTCGTGCACGGACAGGGCGGCGTTCCGGTCCAGGCCGAGTTGCGGCATGTCCAACGAGACCGTGGCCTCCTGGGTGTGGTGCGGGTCGAGGTTGACGACCACGATGACCGTGTCCGGGCCCGTGCTCTTGCTGTAGGCGAGCACGTTGTCGTTGTCGGTCCGATGGAAGCGGAGGTTCCGCAGACGCTGTAGCGCGGGATGCTGCCGGCGGATGGTGTTGAGCCGGGTGATGAGGGGGGCGATGGTGCGGCCCTCGCGTGCGGCGGCCGCCCAGTCGCGGGGTTTGAGCTGGTACTTCTCGGAGTCGAGGTATTCCTCGCTGCCCTCCCTGAACGGGGTGTTCTCGCAGAGTTCGTAGCCGCTGTAGATGCCCCAGGCGGGGGAGAGGGTCGCGGC
>NZ_JBVIYV010000004.1:0-488479 GCF_055592265.1 Streptomyces sp. NPDC041129
CAGGATCAAACTCTCCGTGAATGTTTACTCGGCCAGAAAATTAATTCAGCCGGTTGAACACCACGAGAGCGGTGCAAGGGGAGGAATGATCCCCTCGCACACAGCGTCCTCGCTGTGTTTTTCAAAGGAACCTCGTCCCAGCAGATGCTGGAGACGGGGTATCAACATATCTGGCGTTGATTTTTGGCACGCTGTTGAGTTCTCAAGGAACGGTCGCTTCCTTTGTACTCACCCTCTCGGGCTTTCCTCCGGGCGCTTCCCTTCGTTCTTGCGTTTCCGACTCTATCAGATCTTTTCTCGATCCGATTTCCTCGGTGCTTTCCAGGTTTCCGCTCTCGCGTTTCCCTTTCCGGCGGTTCCGACTTTATCAGAAGTTTTCGGCCGGTCTGACCGGCTGCTTATTTCTGAGTAATTCGGAGGGGTGCTTCTCTCGATCGCGGCTGCGACTCTTTGGGAAGCGAGTAGATTCTAAACGATCAGCCCCGAACCTGTCCAGTTCTAGGCAACTGTTTGAATCTACCTCCCCGCTCGGTCCGTGTCAACGGCTCTTGCGGGGCGAAGGAGAGACTAGCAGCTCAGAGGCGGTGGATGCACATCAGGCGGCCGTGGGCACGGTCGAGCTGCGCTCGGCCTCCTCGACGTCGCCCGTCTCGCCGGCCCGCACCGCACGGCCGCCCAGGACGAAGACGTACGCCAGGAATGCCAGCTCGGCCGCGACACCAATGCCGATACGGGCCCAGGTGGGCAGGCCCGACGGGGTGACGAAGCCTTCGATGGCGCCGGAGACGAAGAGCACGAGGGCGAGGCCGATGGCCATGCCGACCGCGGCTCGGCCCTCCTCGGCAAGCGCGACACGGCGACTGCGCGGCCCCGGGTCGATGACAGTCCAGCCGAGGCGCAGACCGGTGCCGGCGGCGACGAAGACCGCGGTCAGTTCGAGCAGGCCGTGCGGAAGGATCAGACCGAGGAACGTGTCGAGGCGGCCGGCGGACGACATCAGTCCGAAGCCGACGCCCAGATTGAGCATGTTCTCGAAGAGGATGAAGAGCACGGGCAGGCCCAGGAAGATCCCCAGGACCAGGCACATCGCCGCGGCCTGGGCGTTGTTCGTCCAGACCTGGGCGGCGAAGGACGCCGCGGGATGGCTGGAGTAGTAGGTCTCGTACTCGCCGCCGGGGCGGGTCAGCTCACGCAGCTGGCTGGGGGCCGCGATGGTCGACTGGACCGCCGGGTGGGTGCCTATCCACCAGCCCAGGAGGATCGCGACGGCGGTGGAGACGAGCGCGATGGGCACCCACCAGCGACGCGCGCGATAGACCGCGGCGGGGAATCCCTGTCCCAGGAACCGCGTGACGTCCCGCCATGATGCGCGGCGGGTGCCGGTCACGGCGCTGCGCGCGCGTGCCACCAGTTGGCTGAGCCGTCCCGTCAGCTGCGGGTCCGGAGCGCTGGACTGGATGAGGGAGAGGTGTGTGGCGGTGCGCTGGTAGAGGGCGACGAGCTCGTCCGCCTCGGTTCCGCTGAGGCTTCGCCGGCGGCGGAGCAGGGCGTCGAGACGGTCCCACTCGGCGCGGTGTGCGGAGACGAAGACGTCCAGGTCCATGGGGTCTGCCTGCTCCTCGGCTGGTCGTCCACTGCTCGTCGTGGATGCTCTTGTTTCCGTCAGCTTGTCGTACTGCGGCGCGATGCGCCCTCAGCTTGGCAGACTTGCGGTTCACGGGGCAGGGCAGGGGAAGGACGACGGTCGTGAGTGAGCTGGTTACCGGCGAGGCGGTGGCGCTCGAATTGCGGCCCGCGAAGCTGCCGAGCAGGGCGTTGGCGGTGCTGCTCGATCTGGTCGTGGCCGTACTCGTGTACATCGCCGCGACTCTGGCGCTGGTGGCGGCGACGTCGTCCCTCGACGAGGCCGCTCAGGTGGCGCTGTCGATAGCCACCTTCCTGCTGGTGCTGGTCGGCGGGCCTATCGCGGTGGAGACGCTCAGTCACGGCCGTTCGCTGGGGAAGGTGGTGTTCGGGCTGCGTGTGGTGCGGGACGACGGTGGCCCCGTCCGGTTCCGGCACGCGTTGGTGCGCGGCGCCATCGGTGTCGTCGAGATCCTGATGACGTTCGGGGTGGGGGCCTGTATCGCCTCGCTGGTGTCGGCGCGGGGGCGGCGGCTCGGTGACGTGTTCGCGGGCACCCTGGTCGTGCGCGAGCGGATTCCCGCCGGGCAGACCGGTCAGGTGCCTCCGCCGCCACCGTGGCTCGCGGGGCGGTTCGCCGAGCTGGATCTGTCGGCCGTACCGGACGGGCTGTGGCTCGCGATCCGGCAGTACCTGACGCGGATGCAGCAGCTGGATCCGCGGGTGTCCTGGGAGATGGCGCAGCGGCTCGCGGCGGACGTCGCTGCCCGCACGGGGGCTCCTGTGCCGCACGGCGAGCACCCGGCGGCCGTTCTGGCCGCCGTGGTCCAGGAACGGCAGTCCCGTGAGGCCCGGCAGGCGTTCGGCGGGGCCGGGCCTGCCGCGCCGACGGGCTCGTCCGCTCCCTTTGCCTCCGGAGCGCCCGCGGAGCCTGCGGGGCCCTGGACGGTCGGCGGCGGTGCGCCCGGTGGTTACCCGCCGCCGTTTGCGCGGCCGTCGGCGCCGACCACGTACCAGTCCCCGGCCACCGCTCAGCCGCGGGTTCCGGTGCCGCCCTCCGCGCCGTCCACCCAGGTGCGTCCGGAGGAGCCGCCGGCCGACCGCCCCGCCACCGGGTTCGCACCGCCGGCCTGAGAAGCCCGCGGCCGCTCAGTCGAATCTGGACGGCGGTGACTGCAGGTCCTCCAGCTCGATCCCGGGCGCGGACAGGACCACGTCTCCGGCGATGTGCACCGTGTGCCTCTCGCCCGTGTCCAGGGCTGTGACCTGGTATTCGTCCACGGTCAGGGGGCCGTTGTCAGTGGCGTGTGCTTCGCTGTCCACCAAGGTCCAGGACTGGTCCAGAGTGCGGGGGGCGAGGACCGGGTCGGTGAAGGCCACGAGGCGTACGCGGGTCGCTGAGGAGGGGGTGAGACGCAGGAGACGGGCGGTGGCGACGAGGAACGCGGGGGACGTGCCGGTGAAGGCGTGGGCGCGCACATTGCCTTCGGTGGCGTGAGTTCCATCGGCGTCGGTGCGGACCCAGGTGACGCCGTCGAGGGCGGCGCCTCGCACCTGCCAGCCTCCCGTGTGCAGTTCGAGGCGGATGGGGCGGCCCAGGTCGTCCAGGGTGAGATCGACCGAGCCGCGGTGATCGCCGGCGGGGGTGGTCAGCTGGGAGACGTAGCGCCAGCCGGAGGGGCCGGGCGCGCACTGGAAGTGTTCTTCCGCGAAGGGGGTGTGATCGTGCGGATCGTGGAGCGAATATCGGCCGCGTGGCATGGGGGTCCTGGGTTTTGACGGGCCGGCGGTCCGGCTACGGCTGCTGGTCCGGTCCGAGGCCAAAGGGGCAGGCCCCCGGCACGGGGGTGCGGGGGCCTGCCTCTGCGGATCTGCGGACCTGCTGCCGGGGAGCGCTGCGGTGCACCGGTGTGCTCCCCGGCGGGCGGGACCGCGGACTCAGTAGCGGTAGTGGTCCGACTTGTACGGGCCCTCGACCTCCACGCCGATGTACGAGGCCTGCTCGGGGCGCAGCTTGGTGAGCTTCACGCCGAGGGCGTCCAGGTGGAGGCGGGCGACCTTCTCGTCGAGGTGCTTGGGCAGCACGTAGACGCCGGTCGGGTACTCGTCGGGCTTGGTGAACAGCTCGATCTGGGCCAGGGTCTGGTCCGCGAAGGAGTTGGACATCACGAACGACGGGTGACCGGTGGCGTTGCCCAGGTTCAGCAGGCGGCCCTCGGACAGCACGATGATGACCTTGCCGTCGGGGAACTTCCAGGTGTGGACCTGCGGCTTGACCTCGTCCTTGACGATGCCCGGGATCTGGGCGAGGCCGGCCATGTCGATCTCGTTGTCGAAGTGGCCGATGTTGCCGACGATCGCCTGGTGCTTCATCTTCGCCATGTCCGAGGCGAGGATGATGTCCTTGTTGCCGGTGGTGGTGACGAAGATGTCGGCGGTCTCGACGACCTCGTCCAGGGTGGTGACCTGGTAGCCGTCCATCGCGGCCTGCAGGGCGCAGATCGGGTCGATCTCGGTGATGATCACGCGGGCGCCCTGGCCGCGCAGGGACTCCGCGCAGCCCTTGCCCACGTCGCCGTAGCCGCAGACGACGGCGGTCTTGCCGCCGATCAGGACGTCGGTGGCGCGGTTGATGCCGTCGACGAGGGAGTGGCGGCAGCCGTACTTGTTGTCGAACTTCGACTTGGTGACGGCGTCGTTGACGTTGATCGCCGGGAAGAGCAGGACGCCGTCGCGCTGCATCTCGTACAGGCGGTGGACGCCGGTGGTGGTCTCCTCGGTGACACCGCGGATCTCCGAGGCGAGCTGGGTCCACTTCTGGGGGTTCTCGCCCAGGGTGCGGTGCAGCAGCTGGAGGATGACGCGGTGCTCGTCGGACTCGGCGGTCTCCAGACCGGGGACCTTGCCGTCCTTCTCGTACTCGACGCCCTTGTGGACGAGCAGGGTGGCGTCGCCGCCGTCGTCGAGGATCATGTTCGGGCCGCCGGTGGCGCTGTCAGGCCAGGTCAGCGCCTGCTCGGTGCACCACCAGTACTCCTCCAGGGTCTCGCCCTTCCAGGCGAAGACCGGGACGCCCCGCGGGTTGTCGGGCGTGCCGTCGGGGCCGACGGCGATGGCGGCGGCCGCGTGGTCCTGGGTGGAGAAGATGTTGCAGGAGGCCCAGCGGACCCGGGCGCCGAGGGCGACCAGGGTCTCGATGAGGACGGCGGTCTGCACGGTCATGTGCAGGGAGCCGGTGACGCGGGCGCCGGCGAGGGGCTGGGCCTCGGCGTATTCCTTGCGGATCGCCATCAGGCCCGGCATCTCGTGCTCGGCGAGGGTGATCTCCTTGCGGCCGAACTCGGCCAGGGAGAGGTCGGCGACCTTGAAGTCCTGTCGGTTGTCGACAGTCGTCATTGCGAGCTGCTCCTCGGGGTTGGGGCGAGGTGGGTACGGCTGGTCTGCGCGGCGGCGGACACAGGGGTGCCCGAGAAGAGGACACAGGCATGCCCACGTGCGCGCAGCGCAGTCCGTCGGAGGCCCTCTCTCCCTCGGCCGGTCCGCTGCGGGACCGCCCGACCGCCATCAGCAGCGACGTCTGGCTCCGTCCCAAGCTACACCGGGAGACGGGGGAGCCCCCAGTCCGCCTCCGAAGAGTTCCCGTCAATCAGTGGCCGGCGGCGTGCGGGGTGGGGCCGCCCGGGGTCGCCTCCGGGTCCGGGCCCTTGGCGGCCTCGGCCTCGCTGTAGATGTCGGGTTCCAGGTAGATCACGCGGGCGATGGGGACGGCGGCCCGGATGCGGGCCTCGGCCGCGTTGATGGCGTTGGCGACCTCGCCGGCCGTGTCGTCGTGCTTGACGGCGATCTTGGCGGCGATCAGCAGTTCCTCGGGGCCGAGGTGGAGGGTGCGCATGTGGATGACGCTGGTGACGGCGTCGCCGTCGACGATCGCGGCCTCGATCTTCTTGACGTCCTCGATGCCCGCGGCCTCGCCGAGCAGCAGCGACTTGGTCTCGGCGGCGAGCACAAGGGCGATGCCGACCAGCAGGACACCGATGCAGACGGTGCCGATGCCGTCCCAGACGCCGTTGCCGGTGATCAGGGCCAGGCCGACGCCGCCCAGGGCGAGGACCAGACCGATGAGCGCGCCGAAGTCCTCGAGGAGGACGACGGGCAGTTCGGGGGCCTTGGCGCGGCGGATGAACTGCGACCAGGACAGCTTGCCGCGCAGTTCGTTGGACTCCTTGATGGCCGTGCGGAAGGAGAAGCCCTCGGCGATGATCGCGAAGACCAGGACCCCCACCGGCCAGTACCAGTGCTCGACCGGGTGGGGATGGGTGATCTTCTCGTAGCCCTCGTAGATGGCGAACATGCCGCCGACGGAGAACAGGACGATCGAGACGAGGAACGCGTAGATGTAGCGCTCGCGGCCGTAGCCGAAGGGGTGCTGGGGGGTCGCCTCGCGCTGTGCCTTCTTGCCGCCGATGAGCAGCAGGAACTGGTTGCCGGAGTCGGCGAGCGAGTGGACACCCTCGGCGAGCATCGACGACGAGCCGCTGAACGCGAACGCCACGAACTTCGATGCCGCGATCGCGAGATTGGCGCCGAGTGCCGCCACGATCGCCCTGGTACCGCCTGACGCGCTCATGTGTCCGCGTTGTCCCTTCGCCCTCGTCCGTCTACGCCGTCCAGGCGTGTACCCGTCTTTGCCCGAGCTTTGCCGGTGGGCCATTGTTGCAGCCCGTCCGGGTGGCGGCGCGTCAGGTGTCCACAGTCCCGGTCATACGATCACAGTGGCCCGGAAGACGGTGCCCGCACCGGACACCTCGGCCTTCTCCCCCGCCGGGACGAAGACCGACTGGCCGGGGGCCAGCTCGTGCTCACCGGCCTGGACGGACCCGGCCGTGCAGAGCAGGATCTGCGGGGTGCCGAGGGTGAGGTCGTGGGCGGTACCGCCCTCCGACAGGACGTACCGGGAGAGCCGGAACTCGTCGATCGGGGTCTCGTAGACCTCCTCGCCGTCCGGGGCGGCCTCGGGGCGCAGCACGCCCGCGTCGCCCGCCTCGAAGCGGACGACGCGCAGCAGTTCGGGGACGTCGACGTGCTTGGGGGTCAGGCCGCAGCGCAGGACGTTGTCGGAGTTGGCCATGATCTCGACGCCGAGGCCGTCGAGGTAGGCGTGCGGGATGCCGGCGCCGAGGAACAGCGCCTCGCCGGGCTGCAGGCGGACGTGGTTGAGGAGCATGGCCGCGATGACGCCGGGGTCGCCCGGGTAGTGGTGGGCCAGGCCGGCGTAGGGGGCGTAGTCGCCGCCGAGGCGGGTGCAGGCGGCGGTGGCCTCGGCGACCGTGTGCGCCATTTCCTGCGGGTCGGCGGCGAGGACGGCGGTGAGGACCTCCCGCAGGGCCGCGTCCTCGGGGTGCGCGCGCAGCAGGTCGACATACGGCTTCAGGGAGTCGACGCCGAGCCCGTCGAGCAGGCCGGCCGCCTCGGCCGGGGCGCGGAACCCGCACAGGCCGTCGAACTCGGTGAGCGCGCAGATCAGTTCGGGCTTGTGGTTGGCGTCCTTGTAGTTGCGGTGCGGGGCGTCGACGGGGATGCCGCGCCGCTCCTCGTCGGCGAAACCCTCCCTGGCCTGCTCCAGGTCGGGGTGCACCTGGAGGGAGAGGGGCGCGCCCGCGGCGAGGATCTTGAGCAGGAACGGCAGCCGCGGACCGAACTTCGCGACCGCCGCGGCGCCCAGTTCGCGCTCCGGGCCGGCGTCGATCACCTCGACGAGCGTCCCGCGCGCGGTGCGTGAGGGAGCGCCCGGGTGGGCTCCCATCCACATCTCCGCCTGCGGTTCGCCGCTCGGCTCCACGCCGAGGAGGTGCGGGATGGCGGTGGTGGAACCCCAGGCGTAGGGGCGGACGGTGTTGTCGAGGCGGTCCATGTGGTTTCTCTGTCTCCGTACGTACGCTGCTCGGCCGGCGCCGGCGCCGGGTGATGCGCCGGTGCCGGCCGGTGTTCCGGTGGTGGGGCGTGGGCGCATCGGGCCGGGCGGGCCCGGGCGCGACGCCCTGAGCAAGGTCAGGCCCCGGAAGCGAGCGCCAGGTAAACGGCGGCGAAATCCGTGACGGCGATCAGTTCCGCGAGGGTCTCCAGTTCGTCGCCCTCCTCCGGTTCGAGTTCGCTGATCGGCGTGTCGTGGCTGAGCGCCAGGTCGCGGGCTGCGGGGGCGGCGGTGAGGCCGCCGATCGGGCGGTCGCGGAGCAGCACCACGCGCGCGTGCAACGCGGGCGGCTCCTCCACTCGGTCGCGGAAGAAGTCGCCCGGGTCGGCGCTGGCCGCGAGCGGGCCGGCCAGCAGGGCGCTGTGCGCGGCGAGCGCCTCGGGGAGTTCGGCGACGAGGGCGGGGCGGCCTGCGAGTTCGGCGAGGGCGGCGGCGAAACGGCGGCCGGCGGGGCCGGTCCCGGGGCCCTCCGTCCACACGACGGGGAGCGCGTCGGCGAGTTCGGCGGCGAGGGTCTTGGCCGGGTTGCTGTAGGCCGCGATGGCCGGGCCGCAGCGTTCGGCGATGTGGTCCAGGCGGTCGGCGACCTTCTCCAGGGTGTCCGGCCCCGCGCCGAGCAGACCGATGCGGTCCAGCAGCGCCAGCAGCGGGGTGAACAGGGCCCAGAACACGCCCGGGGAGGACGCGGCGAGGGGCTCTTCCTGGTCGTAGGGCGCCGTCGCCATCGGTACGAACATTCCGTGCGCGGCGGCGATCGCCTCGGCGAGCGGAGTGTGGGGCGGGGCGACGGCGACGACCGAGCAGCCCCGTCGGTAGGCCTGCTCGGCGAGCAGGGAGAGGCTGGGTTCGGTGCCGTCCGGGGTGGCGATGAGCAGCAGGTCGACGGAGCCCGCCCAGCCCGGGATCTCCCAGCGCAGGGCGCCCGCGGCGGGAGCGACGCCGGTGGGGGCCAGCCGGATGACGGGGCTGCCGGGGCCGGCCAGTGTGCCGAGCAGGTCGGCGGTGTGGGTGGCGGCGGCTCCGGGGCCCGCGATCAGCACGGCGCGGGGGCGGCCGTCGGGTTTGAGGTCGGCCACACCGGCCTCGGTGACGTGCCTGAGGGCGGTGCGTACGCGGGCGCCTGCCTCCGCCGCGCCGCGGAGGAGGCCGCGGCGGTCGGCGTCGGCGAGGCCCTCCGGGCTGTCGAGCAGCGATTCGTCGAGCATGGGCGGCAGCCTCCGATCGCCGGGGTCCTGTGCGAGGGGTCGAACGCGGGGTGGGCGCCTCGTCGGTGCGCGGCGGTGGCGCCGCGGTGCGCGCGAGGCGGGAGCGCCGCGGTCAGGCGGGGCGGCGGGCCTCGTCGACGAGCAGGACCGGGATGCCGTCGCGGACCGGGTATGCCAGGCCGCAGTCCTGACCGGTGCAGATCAGCTCGGTGTCCTGCTCCTTGAGGGGGGCGTGACAGGCGGGGCAGGCGAGGATCTCCAGAAGGCCGGCTTCGAGCGGCATGAGGGTGTCCCTTCGGGGGCGGAAGTTCTATTGCCGATGTGCTGGTCAGCGTACCGCTGGTGGCGGGGTCGGGCCGGGCCTGCGGGCGCGGCGGAAGACGCGCTGCCCGCCGGACCCGGGTTCGCCCGCCCCGGTGCGGGGTGGTTCAGGCCCTGATGATCGCCAGCGCCTCGTCACGGATCCTGGTCATCGTCGCCTCGTCCTTGGCCTCCGCGTTCAGGCGCAGCAGCGGCTCCGTGTTGGACGGGCGGACGTTGAACCACCAGTCGGCGGCGGAGACCGTGAGGCCGTCGAGGTCGTCGAGGGTGATGCCCGGGCGGTCCTCGTAGGCGGCGCGGATCGCGGTGAGGCGGGCGGCCTGGTCGGCGACGGTGGAGTTGATCTCGCCGGAGCCCGCGTAGCGGTCGTACTGCGCGGTCAGGGCGGACAGGGGGCCGTCCTGACCCCCGAGGGCCGCGAGGACGTGGAGGGCGGCCAGCATGCCCGTGTCGGCGTTCCAGAAGTCCTTGAAGTAGTAGTGGGCGGAGTGCTCGCCGCCGAAGATCGCGCCGGACCGGGCCATCTCGGCCTTGATGAAGGAGTGTCCGACGCGGGTGCGGACCGGGGTGCCGCCGTTCTCCTTCACCACCTCCGGAACGGTGCGGGACGTGATCAGGTTGTGGATGACGGTGCCCTTGCCGCCGGTGCGGGCCAGCTCGCGTGCCGCGACCAGGGCGGTGATCGCGGACGGGGAGACGGGGTCGCCGTTCTCGTCCACGACGAAGCAGCGGTCGGCGTCGCCGTCGAAGGCGATGCCCAGGTCGGCGCCCTCCGCCGGGACCCGCTTCTGCAGGTCCACGATGTTGGCCGGGTCGAGGGGGTTGGCCTCGTGGTTCGGGAAGGTGCCGTCCAGTTCGAAGTACATCGGCACGAGCGTCAGGGGCAGACCGGCGAAGACCGTGGGGACCGTGTGACCGCCCATGCCGTTGCCGGCGTCGACGACGACCTTCAGGGGACGGACGGCGGTGAGGTCGACGAGGGAGCGGAGGTGGGCCGCGTAATCCTCCAACGTCTCGCGCGTGGTGAGGGTTCCCGGCTCGGCGGCCGGCTCCGGGGTGCCCGACTCCAGCCACCGCTCGACGAGTTCGCGGATCTGCGTCAGGCCCGTGTCCTGGCCGACCGGGGCGGCGCCCGCGCGGCACATCTTGATCCCGTTGTACTGCGCCGGGTTGTGGGAGGCCGTGAACATCGCGCCCGGGAGGTCCAGCGCGCCCGAGGCGTAGTACAGCTGGTCCGTCGAGCACAGGCCGATCTCGGTGACGTCCACCCCGCGGTCGGCGGCACCGCGCGCGAAGGCGCGGGACAGGCCGGGGGACGAGGGGCGCATGTCGTGACCGACGACGATGGCCGTCGCGTCCGTCACCTCGGCGAAGGCGGCGCCGAAGAGGGCGGCCAGCGGCTCGTCCCACTGGTCCGGGACCACTCCGCGTACGTCGTACGCCTTCACGATCTGCGACAGATCAGCAGCCACGGCCAACCCTCCTGAAGTCCTATGGGTGCCCACAAACTACCCGTCGGGGGTGAGAGGCAGGTGTGCGGACACCCAGCGGACACGCCGGCGGACGTACAGGTGGGAGGCGAGTGGCGGGCAAGTGGGCTCGCGGGCCGTCCGGTTGGGTGCGGGATCGGTTCTCCGCGGAGTGTGGACTCAGTTGTCCGGTGAGCGCAGGATGCGCAGGTGCCCGCGGCGGGCGACTTCCATGGGATCCGGGGTACGGGCCCCGCCGCCGCCCGCCTCGGCCGCCCGCTGCTGGGGGCGGGCCGCCTCGCGCACGGCGTTGGCGAGCGCTTCCAGGTCGTCCCCGCTGGGCCGGGCCGGAGCGGAGCCGTCGAGGAGGCGGACGACCTCCCAGCCACGGGGCGCGGTGAGGCGCTCGGAGTGCTCGGCGCACAGGTCGTAGCAGTGGGGTTCGGCGTAGGTGGCGAGCGGGCCGAGGACCGCGGTCGAGTCGGCGTAGACGTACGTCAGCGTCGCGACGGCGGGTCGGCCGCAGGCGGTGCGCGAACAGCGACGTACAGGGCTCACGACGATGGACGGTACCGCACTCTTGAGCGGGCCGCGACGACTCTCCTCCAGGTCACGCCACCGTGTCGGACTGTGAGACGCCCCACAGGCACCTCCGAACAGGCCTTGCTGACCTGCGGGGACGGGGTCGGGCGGGGGACCCGGCGGGGAGGCCTCCGGTCATGAGTCGGCATAAACACTGTCAATTGCCTTGAGTTCACCGGTCTTGGAGGGTTACGGAAACGAGCCAGACCTTGGCTGGAATGGTCAACCTGTGACATGTCCTGTGACACGAGTTGCGTGGCGCCCGGGGACACCGGGTGCCGGTAACCGGTTGCCGCGTGGGGTCGGGCGGGCGGAGCGTGCGGGGACTAGGCTTCTGCGGTGATGGACAACCGTGTACCGCCCCGCGCCACCGGCCCCGGGCCCCGTCGCCGTGATCGTCACGGACGGGGCATGCGTGGGCCGATCGCACCGCCGCAGGTGCCGCTGGCGGCCAGCAGGGCCGAGGTGTTCGCGGACCTGGTGCAGGACTCCGTGGAGCGGCTCGAGCGGCGGTGGCCGCAGTTGGCCGACATGGACTTCCTGGTGCTCGAGGTGCCTCGGCTGGAGGGGCGGGGTACGGACGTCTGGGACGACGAGGCTGTCCCGCTGGGCGGGATCATTCCCGCGCGGGAGGGGCGGCGGGCCCGGGTCGTGGTGTACCGGCGGCCGGTGGAGATCCGGACCAAGGGGCGGGACGAACGGGCCGCGTTGGTGCACGAGGTCGTGGTGGAGCAGGTGGCGGAGTTGTTGGGGCTGACTCCGGAGACGGTCGATCCCCGGTACGGGGAGGATTAGGGCGCCCGGAGCGGGGTCGGTCCGCTGGGCCGGGATGCCTGGTCGCTCCGCGTCGTCGCCGACCTGGGGTGTTTCGCTTGCCGGCGCGGGCGGGGTGCCGCCGCGCCCACCCGTACCGCCCCTGGCGGCACGCATGCCCACTGCCGGGCGGCTCGGGGTGGCCGCGGCCGAGCGGCTCGGGTGGCCGCGGCTGCGCGGGCATGCGTGCCCCGGGTTACTTCTGCAGGAGGGACAGGTCCTCGTCCGTGCGGGGGACTGAGACCAGGCCTCGGTCGGTGGGGAGGGTCTGGACTGTGAAGGCGGGGACGCCGGCCGCTGTGGATGTGAGGGTGCGGGAGGCGTAGAGGGGGCCTCCGGACACGGGTTCCACCGTGAGGGCGTAGGTGCCCTTCAGGCCGGACGGGACGAGGGCCGGGATGTCCTGCGTGGTGCCGGACTTGATCGTGAAGGTCTTGGTGACCGGGGTGCCGCCCTCGCTGCCCGCCGAGGCCGTGACCTTGACCGTGGTGGTGGCCGTGGGCGCGGTCAGGGAGAGGGTCGAGGTCTTGCCGCGGTTGTCGGCCGCGGTCGCCCGCTTGCCGACGGGGGCCGTGGCGGGGATGAAGGCCGTCTCCTGCTTGGCTCCCTTGCCCCGGACCACTCGCAGGGCCGCCACCACGGGTACGGACTGGTCGGAGGGTGTGAGCACCAGGGAGCCCGCCTCGCCACGGGTGACGTCGCCGAGGTCGGCCGCGGTCGTCATCCCGGCCTTGACGTGCAGCGTCTCGTTACCGGCCGGGGTGATCAGGCCGTCGGGCGAGGCCAGGCGGACCTTGAGGTCCGCGTCGGCGTCGCCGGGGGTGAAGGCGATCAGGCGGACGTCGGTGGCGTCCTTGGGGATGCCGGGCAGGACCAGGCTGCCGGACGGATCGTCCGCCGCGGCCAGCCAGTCGCCGCCCGCCTTGTCGTCCAGGGCCTGTACCGCCGCGCCGACCCGGCCGCTGCGCACGCTGACGTGCACGGTCAGATCGGTCTGCCGTTCGTCGGTGAGCGTGGACAGCAGGATCGGCTCGCTCCCGTGCGGCGGGATCGTGAAGCCGTCCGTGACCGAGGACTTGATCGCGCCGTCCTTGCCGTACAGCTCGATGTCGACGACGGCGGCCGAGTCCTCGGGGTTGGTGAGGTGCGCGTAGTCGGTGCGGCCGGTGACCGTACTGGCGCCCGGGAACCAGAACTCGGTGTCCGCGGCGGTGCAGTTGACGCCCTGCAGCCCGCGGCCCGTGCCCGCGACGACCTCGGTGGTCTCCTGCACGGTCCAGCCGGGCGCGTACTTGCCGTCGGCGGTGCCGACCTGTGCGGGAGTGTCGGCGCCCGAGGTGTCGGCGGTGGCCGGGGTGCCGGGGTTCTTCGGCGTGAGCAGCGGCTTGGCGGCCTTCTTCTTGCCGCCCCCGCCCTTCTTGGACCCGCCCGTGCCGCCCGCCGACTGCTCGTCGGCCGCCTGGAGTTGGGCCTTGCCGCCGCTCGCCGTGCCCTTCGTGACGGGCGTGAACGACGTGTACGAGGTGTCGGCGATGTCGGAGGAGCTCGGCGCGGGGCACAGCAGGCTGGTGCGCTCCACGGGCAGTTCGGCGGCGGCCTTGGCCGGGGCCGCGCCGGAAGCGGACGGGGTGTCGAGCGCGGCGAAGGCGGTGACGGCGGCCAGCGCGGTCGTGCAGGCGATCAGGGACAGGGTGGTGCGGTTCACTGCTGGCTCCCGTCGGGGCGCTCGCTGCCGGTGCCGTACTGCTGCTGGGCCGGGTCGTAACCCTGCTGGTAGGCCTGCTGGTCGTACGCCTGCTGCTCGGCCGTGCCGCCGTAGGCGTAGGGGTCGTACTGGCCGTTCTGGTAGGGGTCCTGCTGGTACGCCTGCTGGTCGTAGCCCTCGGCCGGGTAGTGCCCTGCGTCCTGGTACTGGCCGGCGCCGTAACCGGCGTAGTCGCTGCCCGCGTAGTCCCACTCGCCGTACGCCGGCTGCTGGGGGACGGCCGCCGGGTCCTCCTGCGGAGGTGGCGGCACCTCGTCGGGAACGGTCTGCTCCGGGACGGCCGCCTCTTCGGCCTGGGCGCGCAGCCGGCGGGCGCGGCGGCCCTCTCCGGCGGTGGCCTGGGCGGGCACTGGCTGCTCCTCGGGCAGGTCGTCGTCGATGTCGCGGCGGCGGCCGGGCAGGGCGAGGACGACCAGGACGAGGGCGAGCGCGCCCTGGACCCACAGCCAGGCGGTGTGGGTGATCGGGTCGTCGTGGACGACGTCCAGCCGGCCTCCGGTGGACGGAAGCTGGAAGCCCTGCGCCCAGCCGTCGACCGTGGTGCGGGTGAGCGGCTTGCCGTCCAGGGTGGCCGCCCAGCCGTCGGAGGCGGCGTCGGCCAGGCGCAGGACACGGCCGCCGGAGCCGGAGGGGACGGTGGTGTGGATCTCCACCGGCCCGGCGGCGACGGACCGGGCGGTGCCGGTGCCGCCCGCGGGCACGATGGTGGCGCGGGAGACCTGCTGGTCGACGCGCCACAGGGCGCTGCCGTCCTGCTGGCTGAGCCGGCTCAGGCCGGGCGTGGCGTCCAGGACACGGGTGAACTCGCGGGGTGCGCCCTTGTGGACGAGGACGTAGCGCACGGCGAAGCCGCCGAGCTGGCCCGCCTGGTCGGCGCCGGAGCCGGCGACCAGGTTGGCGACGACCTTGTCGAGCCTGGCGTTCTCCCCGTCGGTGCCGGCGAGTTCGGCGTCTCCCATGCGGGCGCCGGATCCGCGGACCAGGCTGTAGCGCACGCGTGCGGTGGAGTCGCTGTCCAGGACCAGGGTGCGGGCCTGGTCGCGGGTGGCGGCGTCCTCGGCGACGAACGCGGGGACCTGCACCGGGTCGCGGCGCTCCAGCGGGCCGTCGGCCCCGCCGATCATCCAGCCGGCGGCGACGAGCAGCGGGCCCGCGGCCGAGGCGAAGGCGATCAGGGCGGCGACGGGCTGGCGCCAGCCGAAGCTCTGCTCGGCCACGCGCGCGCGTGCCCCGTCGGCACCCAGAGCCGCGGCGGCCAGCAGGGCGATGCCGTAGACGAGGGTGGCCGGTCCGGCCCACGTGGAGTGGTTGGACAGGACGGCGAAGACGAGGCCCACCAGGGCGACCGCCCAGGCGGTCCGGATGCCCAGCTGACGCTCGGAGCGCAGCAGCGCGGCCAGGGCGGCGAGGACGATGCCGATGAGCATCAGGCCGTCCACGGTGCCGGGGCCGCCGGGGCCGGCGCCGAGCAGGTCGAGCGCGGAGGCGCTGGAGGCGCCGAACTCCAGGCCCGCTTCGGTGAAGAAGCCGGTCGGGAGCAGGGTCAGCGACCAGGGGGCGAGGATCAGCAGCGGGGTGCCGAGCTGGGCGAGGAAGCGCAGGCCGTGGGCGACGAGGTCGCCGCGGCGCAGGACCAGCACACCGATGCCGAGGATCAGCGCGATGGGCCAGACGACCGGGGTGAACGCGGTGGTGATGGTCAGCAGCAGCGCGTACGCCCAGGTGGCGCGCCAGCTCCCGCGCGCTCCGGCGGTATGGGTGAGGCCGCTCGCGGCGATGCCGGCGCGCGCGATGAGCGGCAGCAGCACGGCGAGGACGGCGGTGCCGATGCGGCCGCCGGCCAGGGCGCCGGTGGTGGCGGGCAGGAAGGCGTAGGCGATCGCCGCCCAGGCGCGCAGCAGCCGGGAGGTGACGAGGGGCCGGGAGGCGAAGTAGGCGGTGAGGCCGGCCAGCGGCACCGAGCAGACCAGCAGCACGGTGACGGCGAGTCCGGTGGAGCCGAACAGGATCGAGGCGAGGGTCGCGACGATGGCGAGGTAGGGCGGTGCGGCGGCGGTGCCGCCGGCGCCCACCGGGTGCCAGGCGTCCAGGTAGCGGGACCAGAGGTCGCCGGCGCTCGCCGGGGCGGGCAGCAGGGCGCCGCCCGCGAGGGCGCCGCCGCCGAGCAGGGCGCGGCAGGCGACGAGGGAGACCAGGAGCAGGGCCAGGAAGAGCACCGGGCCGGGCTTGCGGGCGATCCGCTTCAGCCGGGCGAACTGCTCGAACTCCATGAAGTCGGCGTCGTCGCCGCCGGGCCCGGACTCCACGGCGCCGCCGTGCCGGCCGGCCGAGGAGGTCTCGCTGTCGGAGCGGCCGGAGAAGTTGCCCGCGACCTGTTCCACGGTGGCGCGGATGGTCGCGCCGGGGGGCGGGAAGAGCCGGCGCAGCTCGGTCTTGTCGATCTGGGAGGGACCGCGGCGGCGCCGGCCGGCGAGGATCCGCTCGGGCCGCAGCAGGGTTCCCAGCAGACCGCGGATCTCGTCGACGGCCTGCCCGGGGACCTTTCCGACGAGGGAGGCGACGGTCCTCAACAGGGTGCCGAGGACGAGCCGCAGCAGCACCCAGGGCAGCGCGGCCGTGCGGGTGTTGACGAGCAGGGTGTAGATGGCGCCGGCCTTGTCGACCTTGTGCGGGGAGGCGGCGGTGCGGCCCACGCAGTCGACGGTGCGGCGCTCGCGGGAGGCCGCCTCGGCGTGCCGTACGACCGCCTCGGGGGCGACGAGGACCCGGTGGCCGGCCGTGTGGGCCCGCCAGCACAGGTCGACGTCGTCGCGCATCAGGGGCAGCCGGCGGTCGAATCCGCCGAGCTGTTCGAAGACGTCGCGGCGGATGAGCATGCCGGCGGTGGAGACGGACAGCACGGTGCGGACGTGGTCGTGCTGGCCCTGGTCCTGTTCCCGGCGGTCGAGCCCGGTCCAGCGGCGGCCGGAGTTGGCGATGGAGACGCCGACCTCCAGCAGTTGCCTGCGGTCGTACCAGCCGCGCAGCTTGGGGCCGACGATCGCCACATCGTCGCGGCCGAGTTCGAGTTCGTTGTCGACGACCCGGAGGAGCTGGGCGAGGGCGTCGGGTTCGGGGGCGCAGTCGTCGTGCAGCAGCCAGAGCCACTGGACGGGCTCGCCGTGCGGCAGTTCGGGCAGATCGTAGGCGTCGTCGCGCCACGAGCGCGTGACCGGGTCCCAGCCGCTGGGGCGCCTGAGGTAGGGCAGCTCGTCGGGGGTGAGGAGGGGGGCGATGCGGCTCGCCTCCTCCACCGCCTGGCCGAAGCCGGTGCGCCGGGCCAGGTGCAGCACCCGGTCGTCACCGAGGGCCTCGGTGACCAGCTGGGCGGAGTCGTCCGCGCTGCCGGTGTCGGCCGCCACCGCGTTCTGGACGGGGCGCTCCTGGCCGAGCAGCCCGGCCAGCGCGTCGGGCAGCCAGCGGGCGCCGTCGTGGGAGACGAGGACCGCGGTCACCACATGACGCGGGAACTCAGGGTGGGCAGCCGGGTCTTGAGCTGCCGTTTGGCTGTGCACGGACATCGAGGTACGGGCCCCGGTTCGATGGACTGCGGTGGACGCCTGTGCCCCGAGGGGACAGCGGGGCGTCTCGGACGAGCGACCACACTATCGGCTGACCATGACGTCGGCCCGCCGCCTGTGGATAACCCACGGGCGACGGGCCGTTCGCGACATATGCGGGGGCGCCGTCCGGCAGCTCGGCGGTGTGGCGGCCGAAGCGTGACCGGGCGTCGGTCAGACGGCGGCCTTCTTCAGCCGGCGGCGCTCACGCTCGGACAGACCGCCCCAGATGCCGAAGCGCTCGTCGTTGGCGAGGGCGTACTCGAGGCATTCGGAGCGCACCTCGCAGGCGAGGCAGACCTTCTTCGCCTCTCTGGTCGAGCCGCCCTTCTCGGGGAAGAAGGACTCGGGGTCGGTCTGGGCGCACAGTGCGCGCTCCTGCCAGCCGAGTTCCTCGTCCGCGTCGTCGACCAGCAGTTGCTGCACCAGCTCGGTCATGTGCGCCCCTCGTCTGTCTTCACGTCCCCGTGCGTAGCCGCTACCGATTTCGGCTGAACGACACGAGTGAAATTACAAGTGTGCTGCTCCGGGCGAGTCAAGCCGAGATCTGCTATTGAGCCCGTTATTCACTCTGCGGAACCAAGGCCATGCGGAAAGTGTTCAAATCGCCATAAACCCTGACACACAGAAAAAGGCCCGGCGGAGCGGCGGACCCCGCACAGTTCTCTGTACGAAGAAGGACGCCCCCGCGTTCGATCTCGTTCCGGCGAGGCTCGAGCGCTCGGTTGTGCGCCATGTGTCCCGGGATCCGGGTGAACAAACCTTTCACCTGACAGATGAACCGGATGAGGTGAACCATGTCGCACTTTCCGGGCGTCGAGTTGACAGTCCGGGTGTGAGCCGGTGTCCTAGTGGGCATGCTCGCGAACTTGGCACCCGTCTCGACCCGCACCGCCGGGTCCCTCGGTGCCGCCCGCGCGCGCTGTAGCTGTTGTTGCTGTCCCAGCTGTTGAGCCCATCGCGCTCCGGCTGCTCCCGAGTCCATCCCGGCTCGGCCGCGTTCCCCTGTCCCTGACCCTCATCCGGGACCCCTCTCCTCGCCCGTGACCCGGGCGGACGCAGAGCGACACCCAGCCCCCACTCTCCGCCGAGGAACCCCCTCACCCGATGAACAGCGACAACGACCTCCAGATCGCCGGCGACATCCTCGAAGTCCCGCACCTGCTCCAGCCGCCGCGCGCGCACCCCGCCACCGTCGCCGAGTTCGTGGGCCTCGCCCGCTCCATCGCCGCCGACCGCTCCCAGTGGGCGCACCTCGTCCGCTACGACGCCACCACCCGCTGGTACCACCGGCTGCGCACCGGCCCCGGCTACGAGGTCTGGCTGCTGTCCTGGGTGCCCGGGCAGGGCAGCGGTCCGCACGACCACGGCCGTTCCTCCGGTGTCCTCACCGTCCTGGAGGGGACGCTGACCGAGCGCACCGAGCGGGGCACGCGCGCGCTGGCGGCCGGCGCCCAGAGGGTGTTCGCGCCGGGTTATGTGCACGAGGTGGTGAACGACGCGCTGGAGCCCGCGGTGAGCCTGCACGTCTACCACCCGGGCCTGACCGAGATGCCGATGCACAGCTCCCCGCACTGCGAGGCACGGACCGAGCCGCGTCCGGTGACTGCCTGACACGATGTCGTACCCGCCTGCGAGAATCGCCCCATGCGCATTGTGGTTCTGGCAGGCGGCATCGGTGGTGCCCGGTTCCTGCGCGGTCTGAAGCGGGCCGTGCCGGACGCGGACGTCACGGTCATCGGCAACACCGGCGACGACATCCACCTCTTCGGGCTGAAGGTCTGCCCGGACCTCGACACGGTGATGTACACGCTGGGCGGCGGCATCAACGAGGAGCAGGGCTGGGGGCGGACGGACGAGACCTTCCACCTCAAGGAGGAGCTGGCGGCATACGGGGTCGGCCCGGAGTGGTTCGGGCTCGGCGACCGGGACTTCGCCACGCACATCGTGCGGACGCAGATGCTGGGCGCCGGCTTTCCGCTGAGCGCGGTCACCGAGGCGCTCTGCGACCGCTGGAAGCCGGGTGTACGGCTGATCCCGATGACCGACGACCGTGTGGAGACCCACGTGGCCGTGGAGATCGACGGCGAACGCAGGGCGATCCACTTCCAGGAGTACTGGGTGCGGCTGCGCGCCTCGGTCGCGGCCGAGGCGGTCGTGCCGGTCGGCGCCGAGCAGGCCAAGCCGGCGCCGGGCGTCCTGGAGGCCATCGCGGAGGCGGACGTCATCCTGTTCCCGCCGTCCAACCCGGTCGTGTCCATCGGCACCATCCTGGCCGTGCCCGGCATCCGTGAGGCGATCGCGGAAGCCGGCGTGCCCGTGGTGGGCCTCTCCCCCATCGTCGGGGACGCGCCGGTGCGCGGGATGGCCGACAAGGTGCTCGCAGCAGTGGGTGTGGAGTCGACGGCCGCCGCGGTCGCCGAGCACTACGGCTCGGGGCTGCTGGACGGCTGGCTGGTCGACACGGTCGACGCGGGCGTGGTGGAGCGGGTCGAGGCGGACGGGATCCGCTGCCGGGCCGTGCCGCTGATGATGACCGACGTGGACGCGACCGCGCGGATGGCGCGGGAGGCGCTGGCACTGGCCGAGGAGGTGCGGGGAGCGTGAGCGGTCAGCGCGCCGAGTACCGGGTCTGGGCCCCGTCCGGAATCGCCGAGGTGCAGCCGGGCGACGACCTGGCCAAGCTGATCGCCGCCGCCGAACCCGGGCTGGCCGACGGGGACGTGCTGCTCGTCACTTCCAAGATCGTGTCCAAGGCGGAGGGCCGCGTCGTCCGGGCGGACGACCGCGAGTCCGCGATCGACGCGGAGACCGTGCGGGTGGTCGCCCGGCGCGGCCCCCTGCGCATCGTCGAGAACCGCCAGGGCCTGGTGATGGCGGCCGCCGGGGTCGACGCCTCCAACACCCCCTCCGGCACCGTGCTGTTGCTCCCCGAGGACCCCGACGCGTCCGCGCGCGCGATCCGCGACGGGCTGCGCGACACGCTCGGCGTCCGGGTCGGCGTCGTCGTCACCGACACCTTCGGCCGGCCCTGGCGGGCGGGACTCACGGACGTCGCGATCGGCGCGGCCGGGGTGCGCGTGCTGGACGATCTGCGCGGGGGCACGGACGCGCACGGCAACCCGCTCAGCGCCACCGTCGTCGCCACCGCCGACGAACTGGCCGCCGCCGGTGACCTGGTCAAGGGCAAGGCCGCCGGACTCCCGGTCGCCGTGGTGCGCGGGCTGCCCCACGTGGTGGACGGCGGGAACGGCGAGGGAGCGCGGGCGCTGGTGCGTACCGCGCGGGACGACATGTTCCGGCTCGGCACGTCGGAGGCCGTGCGGGAGGCCGTGACCCAGCGCCGTACCGTGCGGGCCTTCACCGACGAGCCCGTGGACCCCGGCGCGGTCCGGCGCGCGGTGGCCGCTGCGGTCACCGCGCCCGCCCCGCACCACACCACGCCCTGGCGGTTCGTGCTGCTGGAGTCCGAGGAGTCGCGGGTTCGGCTGCTCGACGCGATGCGGGACGTCTGGATCGCCGATCTGCGCCGGGACGGCAAGAGCGAGGAGTCCATCGCGAAGCGGGTCCGGCGCGGGGATGTGCTCCGCAACGCCCCGTACCTGGTCGTGCCGTGTCTCGTCATGGACGGCTCGCACACCTACGGGGACGCGCGGCGGGACGGTGCCGAGCGGGAGATGTTCGTGGTCGCGACGGGCGCGGGCGTGCAGAACCTCCTGGTCGCGCTGGCCGGGGAGCGGCTGGGCTCGGCCTGGGTGTCGTCGACGATGTTCTGCCGGGACACGGTGCGCGAGGTGCTGGGACTGCCCGCGGACTGGGATCCCATGGGGGCGGTGGCGGTGGGCCATCCGGCCGGGGAACCGCGGCCGCGGCCGGAGCGGGACGCCGGGGCGTTCATCGAGGTGCGGTGAGGCCGGTGGGCGCGGTCGCGTACGGCGCCCCCGGCGACCGCCTAGTCTCTTAGGACAGGACAGCCCCGCACCCCCAGGAACCCACCAGTGGCAGGACGATTCGCTCCGCGTCCCACGCGTACGACTGTGCGCGGCGGGCATGTCGGTGTACCCGCCGGTGCCGCTGCCGGGATACCCCGGCAGGCCGCGGGGCCGGCGCGGGTGCGGCGCTGGGTGCCGGAAGGGCCGCTCGATCTCGGGCTGGTGCTGGGTCCGCTGCGGCGCGGGCCCGGCGATCCGACGTTCCGCACCACACCGGACGGGTCCGTGTGGCGGGCCACCCTGACACCGGCCGGACCGGGCACGCTGCGGGTGCGCGCGTACGGCGGGGAGGTGCTCGGTGAGGCGTGGGGACCGGGTGCGCAGTGGCTGCTGGAGCAGTTCCCCGGGCTGCTGGGTGCCGCCGATGACCCGGACGCGTTCGTGCCCCGGCACCGGGTGGTGGCGCTGGCGCGGCACCGGCGGCCGGGGCTGCGGCTGACACGGACCGGGCTGGTGCTGGAGTCGCTGATCCCGTCGGTGCTGGAGCAGAAGGTCACGACCGACGAGGCGTACCGGGCGTGGCGGTTGCTGGTGCGGAGGTTCGGGGAGCCGGCGCCCGGCCCCGCGGGCGCGTTCGAACGGCCGATGTGGGTGATGCCGGCTGCGCGGACGTGGGCGCTGATTCCCTCCTGGGAGTGGCACCGGGCCGGGGTCGACGACAAGCGGGCCTCGACGATCCTGCGGGCCGTGCGGGTCGCCGCGCGGCTCGAGCAGGCGGTGGCGATGCCGGCGGCCGAGGCTCGGGCGCGGCTGGAGGTCGTGCCGGGGATCGGGCCGTGGACGTCGGCCGAGGTGGTGCAGCGCAGTCACGGGGCGGCCGACGCGGTGACCGTCGGGGATCTGCATCTGCCGGGGATCGTGGGGTGGGTGCTGGGCCGGAACCGGGACGCCGATGACGCGGAGATGCTGCGGCTTCTGGAGCCGTACGCGGGGCAGCGGCACCGGGCGGCCCGGTTGATTCTGCTGAGTGGGCAGGGGCCGGGGCGGCGGGCGCCGAAGATGCCTCGGGTGGATATCGGGTTGCTTTAGGGCTGGGGGTTGTCGGGTGCTCGGCGTTGGTTGCCGGGCTCGGCGTTGATGCCGGGGGCGCTTGTCAGGTGCTCGGCGTTGGTGCCGGCCCAGGGGGTTGCGCGCACCCGCGCTTGCGGGGTGCCGCTGCGCCCACCCGTGCCGCCCGCCCTCAGCGGCACGCATGCCCGCAGCTGGGAGGCTCGGGCGGTCACAGCTACACGGCTCGGGCGCCCGCAGTCACGCGGCATGCACGCCCGCAGGTCGGCGTGGGCCGGGGTTTGTCACTGGTCCGAGGAGAAGCGGAGGGCGGCTGGGGGGATGTGGGCGTCGCACCAGACGCGGACGCCTTCGCGGAGTTCGTTGTCGGGGCCGACCACCGCGCCGTCGCCGACGACCGCGCCGGTGAGGACGGAGCGTTCGCCCACCCGGGCGCGGCTGCCGATGAGGGAGTCGGTGACGACGGCGCCGGGCTCGATGACCGCGCCGGGCAGGATCGTCGAGCCGGAGACACGGGCGCCCTCGGCGACGAACGCGCCCTCGCCGACGACCGTGCCCCCGGTCAGCTTGGCGTTCGGGGCGACGACGGCCGTGGGAAGGACCAGCCGGTCGCCGCAGCGGCCGGGGACGGCCGGGGAGGGGGCCCGGCCGAGGACCAGGTCGGCGGAGCCGCGCACGAAGGCCGCGGGGGTGCCGAGGTCGAGCCAGTACGTCGAGTCCACCATGCCCTGCAGGTGGGCCCCGGCGGAGAGCAGCTCCGGGAAGGTCTCGCGTTCCACGGAGACCGGACGGCCCGCCGGGATGGTGTCGATCACCGAGCGGCGGAAGACGTACGCACCCGCGTTGATCTGGTCGGTGACGATCTCCTCCGGCGTCTGCGGCTTCTCCAGGAAGGCGAGCACGCGGCCGGTCTCGTCGGTGGGGACCAGCCCGTAGGCTCGCGGGTCCGTCACCTTCGTCAGGTGCAGGGAGACGTCCGCGCCCGTCGACTCGTGGGTGTCGATCAGGGCCCGGATGTCCAGGCCGGTCAGGATGTCGCCGTTGAAGATCAGTACCGGGTCGTCGGGCCCGGAGTGCAGACGCGAGGCCACGTTGCGGATGGCGCCACCGGTGCCGAGGGGCTCCTCCTCGGTGACGTACTCGATGTGCAGGCCCAGCGCGGCGCCGTCGCCGAAGTAGGGCTCGAAGACCTCGGCGAGGTAGCTCGTGGCGAGGACGATGTGCTCCACGCCCGCCGCTCTCGCTCTCGCGAGCTGGTGCGTGAGGAACGGCACCCCGGCCGCCGGGACCATGGGCTTGGGCGTGTGCACCGTGAGCGGACGCAGCCGGGTGCCTTTGCCGCCGACCAGGAGGATCGCTTCTGTCACCTGTCGTCTCTGCTTCCTGCCGGGACCGGCCGTACTTCTCGTTCCGGCCGGTCAGTGTATGCAGACCGGCCGGCGACTCCCCCGATGGCCGCGCGTGTCCGGCGGGATCGGCGCCAGGATTCCCTCCGCTGCGCGTCTCCCGACGACGGTGCCCGCGTCCCGGGCCTCAGCGGCCCTGGTACCGCGCGGCGCTGGAGCGGGCCGAGCCGAGCTTGGCGTAGAGCCTCTTGCCCGGGCAGTCGGTGGCGAATCCGTCCCTGTGTCCGGAGATCACGTTCAGTCGTACGCTCTTCCCCTTCGGGTAGAGATTGCCACCACCCGAGGTCAGATACGTCTTTCCGCGTGGATTTGCGCCGTAGAGGCCCAGCTTCCACGCGGTGAGCTTGGCGACGGCCTTCACCGCCGCGCCGGCCGGCTTGCTCGAGCCGTAGCTGCCGATGACGGCGATGCCCATGCTGTTGCTGTTGAACCCGAGGGTGTGGGCGCCCAGGACCGCCTTCGCCACTCCCCCGGCCCGGCCCTCGTAGATGGTTCCGCACTTGTCGACGAGGAAGTTGTAGCCGATGTCCCGCCAGCCCATGCTCTTGACGTGGTAGCGGTAGATGCCGCGGATGACGGACTTGGCCTGGGAGCAGGAGTAGTTGTTGCCCGTCGACGTGTGGTGGACGAAGGCAGCCTTGATCTTCTTCGTGTACACGAACCCGCGCTCGCGCAGTGACTCGTCCGCGCCCCAGCCCCGGCGCGTCACGATCCCCGGGCGTGGCCCGATGTAGGGCTTGGCGCGGGGCACGCTGTCGTCCGCCGCGTCCAGATCGCCCTCGGCCCGCAGCCGGTCCATCTCCCGCACGGTGTAGCGCCGGGTCAGCGCGGGAAGGGTACGGGGGCTGTCCGCCTGTGGCCCCTGGGCCGTCGTCCCGCCGCCGGGGTCGACCAGTTCCAGGCGCAGCCCGGACGGCAGGGACGGGCGCGGGTCGCCGCCCCGGCCCTGCCCCGCGACGGCCCGGCCCGGCACGGAGTCGGCGCGCACCCGTACGTCCACGCCGTCCGAGTCGCCCACCCACAGCGGCGCTGTGGCCCCGCGCACGCGGCCCGAGGAGCGTTCGGCGGTGGCCGGGTCGGCGCCGTGGTCCTCGTTGTGCGTCTCGACGTCCTGCCAGCCGGACCACCTGCCGGACGCCGCCGACCGGGTCCGCACCTGCACCGCGCCGCGCAGCGCGGCGTCCGGGTCGTCCCAGATCACGCCGACGAGCGAGAAGTGCCGTACGTCGGTGCGGTACAGGCCCTGCTCGGGGGCGGTTCCGGGAGTGCGCTCCTGGTCCAGCGGGGCCAGCGGCAGCGACTGGGTGCTGCCCGGGACCGCGGCCCCGGCCGGACTCCCCGCGCGCGGGGACGCGGCGGTCACGGACAGGGCCGCCGGGAGGACGAGGGCGGCCGCGCAGGTGACGCCGATCGAGGTGGCGCCGACCGGGAGGCTGAGGAATCCACGCATGCCCTTGATCCTGGACACGGTCACGGCGGGCCGCCATCGGGGAACTGACGGTGCGTCGGCTGCCGTTGCGCCGAACCGGTGGCCCCGGAACTCGGTGCGCTGGGCCGCCCCGGCGTACTCTTGCGCGGGTGAACGCCACCGATCGCACCCCTGCCGACCTGCTGCGTTCCGCGCTCGCCGCGGACGCCGGACGCCCCCTGGTGACCTTCTACGACGACGCCACGGGCGAGCGCGTGGAACTGTCCGTGGCCACCTTCGCCAATTGGGTGGCCAAGACCGCGAACCTCCTGCAGGGCGACCTGTCCGTCGGCCCGGGCGACCGGGTCGCGCTGCTGCTGCCCGCTCACTGGCAGACGGCGGTGTGGCTGCTCGCCTGCTCGTCGGTGGGAGCGGTCGCGGACATGGCCGGCGACCCGGCCTCCGCCGATGTCGTCGTGAGCGGGCCCGACACCCTGGAGGCGGCCCGGGCCTGCCGCGGCGAGCGGGTCGCGCTCGCGCTGCGGCCGCTCGGCGGGCGCTTCCCTCGGACGCCGGACGGGTTCGTCGACTACGCCGTGGAGGCACCGAGCCAGGGAGACCGGTTCGCGCCGTTCGCCCCGGTGGACCCCGAGGAGCCCGCGCTGATCGTCGCGGGGGCGGAGTTCAGCGGGGCCGAGGTGGTCGAGCGGGCGCTGTCCGAGGCGCCGTCGCTGGATCTGACGGGCCCCGGTTCGCGGCTGCTGTCGGGGCTGCCGTACGACACGTGGGACGGGCTCAGCGCGGGTCTCTACGCGCCGCTGGCCGTCGGCGGGTCCGTGGTGCTGTGCCGGAATCTGGACCGGCTGGACGGGGAGGGCCTGGCCAAGCGGATCGAGAGCGAACGGGTGACCGCCTCCCGCCACTGAGCCCACCGGGCACCGGCACCGCCTCCCGCCCACGAGCCCGTCCGGCAGCGCCCCCTCCGTGCCGTCCGGCCCCACCGCCGTCACCCGAATGGAGTAGCAAAGGGCGGCTCCCCCGCTCCCGTCCCGCCATCGTCGTAGGAGCAGCACGTGACGCTCGTACGCCATGGAGGGGTGTGACCGGACGTGCCCGACAGCTCAGGCAAGCCTCTCGGCCCCGGCCTCGGGTCCTCGGCCGGCGGGGATGGCCTGGCGCGACGGCACCGACGACGCTGGGTGTGGGGTACGGCGCTGGGGGTGACCGCGTTCCTGATGGCCTCGTCGGGGATCGGCTGGGTCGTCTACGCCAAGCTCAACGGCAACATCACCGCCGACGAGGCGGCCGCCGCCGAACTCGCCCGGTACGAGCGGGAGCGGCCCACCTCGCTGGTGCGGGGCGCGCAGAACATCCTGCTGATCGGCTCCGACACGCGGGCCGGGCAGGGCAACCAGGAGTACGGGCGGGACGTGGGCAGCGAGCGGTCGGACACCACGATCCTGCTGCACCTGGCCGCCGACCGGCGCAGCGCCACGGCCGTCTCGCTGCCGCGGGACCTGATGGTGGACATCCCCGGCTGCCGCAAGGCGGACGGCAGCCGCAGCGAGCCGGTGTTCGCGATGTTCAACCGGGCCTTCCAGGTGGGCGGTTCGGCCTGCACCATCCGCACCGTCGAGAAGCTGACGGAGATCCGCGTCGACCATCACATGGTGGTCGACTTCAGCGGGTTCAAGGAGATGGTGGACGCCGTCGACGGGGTGCGGGTCTGCCTGCGGGAGCCCATCGACGACAAGGCCGCCAAACTCAGGCTGCCGGCCGGGAAGGTGACGCTCGACGGGGAGCAGGCGCTCGGTTACGTACGGGCCCGCAAGTCGCTCGGCAACGGTAGCGACACCGACCGGATCGACCGGCAGCAGCAGTTCCTCGGCGCGCTCGTGAACAAGGTGCAGAGCAACGGCGTGCTGCTGAACCCGGTGAAGCTCTATCCCCTGCTGGACGCGGCGACCTCCTCGCTCACCACCGATCCGGAACTGGCAAGTCTGCGCGGTTTGTACCAGTTGGTGCGCGGAATGCGCGACATCCCCACCGAACATGTCCAGTTCCTGACAGTGCCGCGGAAGTCGTACGTCTACGACGCCAATCGCGATCAACTGGTGGAGCCGGAGGCCGAGAAGCTGTTCGCGCGGCTGCGGGCGGACCAGCCGGTGGCGGTGAAGGCCGTTTCGCGGCAGGTTCCCGGCGGCGGCGGGGAAGAAAACCGTAAGAATGCCCCCTCCCCCACGCCCACCTTCCGCGGGAACACCGCCGACGAGCACACCTGCGAGTAGGGCGCACGGCCGGGCCTACAAACTTTTGTTCAGAAATATGAGGGGGATTGCCCGGTTGTAGGAAGGTGGAATTTGTCACCGCCGTCGCTCGACGCTGAACTGGGCGGATAGTGTGAGCGATCCGGTGCACCCGGCCGCGAGGTCTGTCCTGGGGTCGTGCACTGTTTCACCGAGACCCGAGCGCCTTTGAGGGGGAAGGCGCCGCGTGGCCCCGACGGAGGATTCGGACAACCGTGGACGCGCAAGGCCGTGGGCGGGCGGACAACATCGACCCCGCAGACCAGTGGGTGCTCAATCCGAACACCGGCGAATACGAACTGCGACTGAGCCCTTCCGCACCGCAGTCGGCGGTTCCCGGCCCGCGCAGACCGGGCTCCCGGGCCTCCGGTGGCGCGGCGCGCGGGCGCGGCGACTCGGCGGCGGGCGGGACGCGCGAGATGCGTCAGGCACGCGGAGCCGACGTGCCGGCCCCGCGCCGGCGCCGTGGCGCCGAACCCGAGCCCGAGCCGCCGCGGGGGCGGCGCAACCGGCGGCCGGTGAAGAAGAAGTCGACGGCCAAGAAGGCGCTGGCCTGGACCGCGGGCGGCACGGCGTTCGTGCTCGTCGCCGTCGGCACGGCCGGGTATCTCTATCTCAAGCACCTCGAGGGCAACGTCACCACGACGGAGACCAGCGCGGCCAAGGACGGCTTCAGCAAGGACGACGCCTTCAACATCCTGATCATCGGCACCGACAAGCGGACCGGCAAGGGCAACGAGGGCTACGGCGACAAGGGCAGCGTCGGCCACGCGGACACCAACATCCTGCTGCACGTGGCAAAGGACCGGACGAACGCCACCGCGCTGAGCATCCCGCGCGACCTGATCGTGGACGTCCCGGACTGCGAGACCATCCAGCCCGACGGCAGCAAGAAGATCGTCGCCGGCACCAGCGGCGTCCGGTTCAACACCAGCCTGGGACAGGACGGCCGGGACCCGGGCTGCACCATGAACACGGTGAAGGCGGTCACCGGGGTCGCGCCGGACCACTTCATGATGGTCGACTTCAACGCGGTGAAGACGCTGACGACGGCGGTCGGCGGTGTCGACGTGTGCCTCAAGCACGCCGTGAAGGACCCGGATTCGCATCTCGACCTGCCCGCCGGCTCCTCGAAGGTCGCGGGCGAGCAGGCGCTGGCGTTCGTCCGCACCCGGCACAGCTGGGGCAACCAGGGCGACCTGGACCGCATCAAGGTGCAGCAGCAGTTCATGGGCTCACTGATGCGCAAGATGTCCTCCAGCGACACCCTCACCAGCCCGACCAAGCTGGTGAAGCTGGCGGAGGCCGCCACCAAGGCGCTGACCGTCGACCAGGGCATCAACTCGGTGAGCACGCTCAAGGACGTGGCACTCGAACTGAAGAAGGTGCCGCCGAAGAACATCTCGTTCATGACGGTGCCCGTCCTCGACAATCCGGCCGACGGCCTCGTCCACAAGACGGTGATCGTCAATCAGGACAAGGGCCCCGCGGTCTTCGACGCCATCAAGAACGACGTCTCCTTCACCGACGTGAAGAAGAAGCGGAAGGCGGCCAAGGCCAAGGCCAAGGACGAGGCGGCCGCCCGGCTGAAGGGCACAAAGTCCGACCCCTCCGAGGTGCGGGTGCGGATCCTCAACGGCGGCGCCGCGCAGGGCAGCGCGCAGGCCGAGCTGAACTGGCTGCAGAACGACGCGGGTGTGCTCAAGTCGGAGAACGGGGGCAACGCCCCCGCCGCGCTGAGCAGGACCACGCTCGAGTACGCGCCCGACCAGGCCTCCCAGGCACGTCGGCTGGCCGCCATCATGGGCCTGTCCGGCTCGGCCCTGAAGCCGGGCAAGAGCGTGACCAACTCCCAGGGGCTGCCCGCGATGACGCTGACCCTGGGCAAGGACTTCAAGGGCGCGGGTGTCTCACTGACCGCTCCGACGAAGGCGCCGGAGGTGGACGGCCAGTCCACGGCGGACAAGGTGCAGTGCGCTTCGTAGTTCAGGGCGGTTCGCGGCTCACCGCCGTTCACCGCGACGGCAGTTCGTGCTTCAGCGCGATTCAGAGGTAACCCATCGGGTCCGTCGTGCGTCTAACCCGACGCGGGACGGACCCGTTGCATGGCGTGGGGGAGGGCAGGGAGTTGTCGCAGAGCGGTGTTCGGGGGGAGCCTCCCACGGTCGAGGACACGATGGCGCTCACGCCGCGGACGGCGGGCGGGCCGGACGGGTCCGGACGGCATGGTGGCGGGCGCCGTGGTAGCGGCCCGAAGACGGACCGGCGGCCGCGCCGGCGGCGCGCGCTGCGCTGGTCGGCGATCGTGCTGGCCGTGGTGATACTCGGCACCGCGAGTGCCGGTTATCTGTACTACGAGCATCTGAACGGCAATATTCAGAAGGGCCGGCGCACCAGCGCCGACGACTCCAAGGCGCAGCGGACCCGCCCGAACGCGGCCGGTCAGACACCGCTGAACATCCTGCTGGTCGGCTCCGACAGCCGGGCCTCCGACGCGAACGTGGCGCTCGGCGGCAGCAAGGACAACCGGGGAAACCCGCCGCTCGGCGACGTGCAGATGCTCATCCACCTCTCCGCGGACCGCAAGAGCGCCGCGATGGTGAGCATCCCCCGGGACACCCGCGTCGACATCCCCAAGTGCGAGGACCCGAAGACCGGAAAGTCGTACCCGGCGACCAACGACATCATCAACACCTCGCTGGCCCGGGGCGGCGCCGGCTGCACGCTGGCCACCTGGGAGAACCTCACCGGGGTCTACATCGACCACTGGATGACGATCGACTTCGCGGGCGTGGTGCGGATGGCGGGCGCCATCGGCGGCGTCGAGGTCTGTGTGAACCAGAACGTCTGGGACCGCTCGACACCCAGTCAGCGGGGCGGTTCGGGGCTGAAGCTGAAGGCCGGACGGAAGAAGATCAAGGGCGTGCAGGCCCTGCAGTGGCTGCGCACGCGGCACGCCTGGGGCAGCGACCTGATGCGGGCCCGCGCCCAGCACATGTACCTGAACTCGATGATCCGGACGCTGAGGCAGCAGAGCGTCTTCACCGACACCGGCCGGCTGACGGACCTGGCCGATGCGGCCACCAAGTCGCTGACGGTGTCGGAGGAGATCGGCACCGTCAAGAAGCTCTACGACCTCGGCATGGAGCTGAAGTCGGTGCCGGCCAACCGCATCACGTCGGTGACGATGCCCAACGTCGAGGACCCGGCGAACGGCCAGCACGTGGTGCCGGAGAAGGCCGGAGCCGACAAGATGTGGCAGATGCTCCGCGACGACGTGCCCTTCGACAAGAACGGCAAGGAAGCGAAGAAGAAGGGCAAGGCCGAGCCGGCCAAGGCCCCTTCGATGGACGCGGCCCAGCTCGGGGTGCTGGTGCAGAACGCCACCCAGTCCTCGACCGAGGCCGCCGTGCAGGGCCGGGCGCGCACGATCGGCCAGGTCCTGGTGCAGCACGGGTACGGCAGGGCGGGCACCGACACCTCGGCGGCGGTCTCGTCGGACGAGACCTTCGTGCGCTACCCGAGCGCCGAACTGCAGGGCGACGCACAGGCCGTGGCCAAGGCGCTGGGCATCCCGGCGAGCCAGGTGAAGCGGTCCACCGACGTGTCCGGGGTCACCGTCGTCGTGGGCGCGGACTGGCGCACGGGCTCCGTCTATCCGAAGAAGTCGGCCCCGAAGGCCGGCGACGTGCCGAGCAACTCCGACGCCCTCAACGGCTCGGACACCTCCAAGTGCATGGACGTGTACAAGCCCTACCAGTGGTAGCGATGCAGAAGCCCTGCCAGGGCTAGCGCGGTGAGCGCATGAGAAAGAGGGCCCCGCCTCGGACAGGTGGGGCCCTCTTCGTGTTCCGTCGTCAGCGGGGTTCGAGCACCGCCGGGCGCCGCGAGGCGATCACCCGCTTCGCCAGCGACCTGGGGCTGGTCAGGAAGCCCCATCCCCACGTCATGTGCATGGTCGCCAGGGCCACCGGGATCTGCAGCCGGGCCTTGAGGGGCAGCCCCTTGCCCGCCGGGACCGAGCCCGCCAGGATCGCCGCCAGATAGCCGCCGGGTATCACCAGGCCCCACGGCGTGAGGGCGGCGCCCACCACGAGACCGGCGGCGATCGCGCACACCGCTGTCGGCGGGGCGAGGTAGCGCAGGTTGATCGAGCCCTCGTGGTACCGGGCCACGACATGGCGCCAGCGGCCGTAGTCCTTGTACTGCTTGGCCAGCGCCTTCACGCTGGGCCGCGGCCGGTACGACACCCTCAGCTCCGGCGAGAACCAGATCAGGCCGCCCGCCTCACGGATGCGGAAGTTCAGCTCCCAGTCCTGGGCGCGGATGAACTCCTCGTTGTAGCCGCCCTGCTGCTCCAGGGCCTCGCGGCGGAACACCCCGAGGTAGACCGTCTCGGCGGGGCCCGCCTGGCCACCGGTGTGGAAGGCCGCGTTGCCGACGCCGATCTTCGAGGTCATGGCGGCGGCGACCGCGTGCTCCCAGTCGTTCTCTCCCTCGGCGTGCATGACACCGCCGACGTTCTGCGCGCCGGTCTCCTCCAGGAGCCGGACGGCGGTGGCTATGTAGTTCGGCGAGAGGATGCCGTGGCCGTCGACGCGGACCACGATCGGATGCCGGGAGGCCTTGATCGCCGCGTTCAGCGCGGCGGGGGTGCGGCCGGTCGGGTTCGGGACGGTGTGTACGCGGGGATGTTCCGCGACCAGCTCGGCGGCGATCTCGTCCGTGCGGTCCGTGGACGGACCGAGGGCGATCACGACCTCCAGCTCGCCGGCGTACTCCTGCGCGAGGATCGCTTGGACGGCCCCGCGCAGATGCCGCTCCTCGTTGAGGACGGGCATGATCACAGACACGGCGGGGTGCCGCACGTCGGGCTTGGTGTTCATAGGGGGCTCACGTTACCGCGAACGGGGGACACCGGTGCGCGCCGCCGGGACCTATCGGCGGGCTGAGGATCGTATCGGCCTACCGTGCTCACGGATCCCACGTACGGCCGTCGTCCGGAGGTTCCCTTTGCCCAGCCCGCCACGGTCCCCCTCCCCCGCCGTCAAGGGCGTGGGGGACGCCCCCAGGCCGCAACGCCGGCCGCAGCCGTCCCCCCGCGTGCCCAGGCCGCCCAGGCCGCCCCGGCCTGGCCGGGCGACCGGGCGGGCGATGCGGCCCAGGCGGCCGCGCTGGGCGATGCGTGCGGTGACCACGCTGTCCGTGGTCGTCCTCGCCTCGGCCGGGATCGGCCACGCGGTCGTCACCAGCCTGGATGCCGGCATCACCAGGGTCGACGCCTTCAAGGACATGAAGAACCGGCCCCAGGCGGGGCACGGCACGAACGTCCTGCTGGTCGGCACCGACGGCCGCGACAAGATCGGCGACCGGGAGCGGCGGACCTATCACCTCGGCGGTCAGCCCTGCCACTGCACCGACACGATGATGATCGTGCACATCTCGGCCGACCGGGAGCGGGCGAGCGTGGTGAGCCTGCCCCGCGACTCCTACGCCGAGGTGCCCGCGCACAACGACACGGCCACCGGCCGGGAGCGCCCCGCGCACCCCGCCCGGCTGAACGCGGCCTACGCCGAGGGCGGCCCCCAGCTGACCATCAGCACCGTGGAGAACATGACCCATGTGAAGATCGACCACTATCTGGAGGTCGACTTCACCAGCTTCATGAGGACCGTGGACGTGCTCGGCGGCGTCCGGGTCTGTACCGCGACACCGCTGAAGGACTCGTACACCGGGCTCGACCTCGCGCCCGGCACCCACACCCTCATGGGCGGGCAGGCGCTGCAGTACGTCCGCGCCCGGCACGTCGACGGGGCGAGCGACCTGGGCCGGATGAAACGGCAGCAGCGCTTCCTGGCCGCGCTGATCGACCGGGCCACCTCCTCCGGGGTGCTGCTGAACCCCATGCGGTTCCGCGACGTGACCCGGGCGGTGCTCGGCTCGGTGCGCGCCGACGTGGGCTTCGGCACCGACGAGCTGCTCGACCTCGGCCGGGCGATGCGGAACTTCTCCCCGTCCTCCTCCGAGTTCACCACGGTGCCCATCGGGCAGATGAACTACCAGGTCAAGGGACTCGGCTCGACCCTGAAGTGGGACGACGCGGCGTCCGGCCGGCTCTTCGCGGCGCTGCGCGAGGACAAGCCGCTCAGCGCGGAACGGCCGCGCCCCGCCGCCGGGCCGGTCCCGGTGGAGGTCGACCCGCGCCAGATCCGGGTCCAGGTTGAGAACGGCACCCGCACCGAAGGGGTCGCCAAGCGGCTCGACGCGGCGCTCGCCGCGGCCGGCTTCGCCGCCACCCACCGGCCGGTCACCGCGGCCGTCCACGACGCCTCGCGCACGGTGATCTCCTACGACCCCCGCTGGGACCGCTCGGCCCGATCCCTGGCCGCGGCCCTGCCCGGCAGCGAGCTGCGCGCGGTGCGCGGGCAGGGGCCGCTGATGAAGGTGACCACCGGGTCCGACTTCCTGGACCCCCGCAAGGTGCGCACGGTACGGACCGGGAACCCGGCGAGGCCGGAGCACAGCGTGGTGCGCGGCGACGAGGTGGTGTGCTCGCAGGGCACCTGACCGGTACGGGAGCCGTGAACGGCTGGACTCGAGCCGCGCCCCGCCACGGCGGGTCAGCCGGCGGGTCAGTCCTCGAAGCCCTCCGCCGCCCGCTTCTCGCGCAGCTCGCGGATCGCGCGGCGGCGGGCCAGGCGGTGGGTGCGGCGGATCTGCGCCTCCTGGTTGCGGCGGCGGTCGCGGTCGGTCTCCGGGATCACCTGGGGCACCCGGCGCGGCTTGCCGTCGGCGTCCACGGCCGCGAAGACCAGGTAGGCCGAGCCGACCTGGGTGGCGGGGGCGGACTCGTTCCAGCGTTCGGCGAGCACCCGCACGCCGATCTCCATCGAGGTCCGGCCGGTCCAGTTGACCTGGGACTTCACATGCACCAGATCGCCCACGCGGACCGGCTCGAGGAACACCATCTCGTCCATGGACGCGGTGACGGCGGGGCCGCCGGAGTGCCGGCCGGCCACGGCGCCCGCGGCGTCGTCGACCAGCTTCATGATCACCCCGCCGTGCACCGTCCCCAGCAGGTTGGTGTCGTTGTGGGTCATGATGTGGCTGAGCGTGGTGCGGGAAGCGGATGTGGGCTTGCCCGGGATGTCCGGATCCGCGTCCGGGGCCTGATCTGTCATGACCCCTACCTTATGACGAAGTGACATTCACGGAATTTGTGTCAGCTTCGCAACAGCGGCGCCCTTATTTTCCGACAACCCTTGTGGGGCACACGGCCCCGACCTGCACACTGGGGCGCATGAATGACTGGCCCCAGGGATGGTCCGACGACAACCGAGGCCCGCGCTACGGACGCGGCAGCGGCGGCGCGCAGCCGGAAGGCGCCCGCGTCATGCGTCAGGTGCAGCGCGGCCCGGCGGTACCGCCCGGCCAGCGCCCGTACGGCACGCCCGGCCCCTCGGCGGCCTACGGCGCCGGGGTCCCGCAGCAGCCGTCGTACGTCGACGGCCAGGGATACGACGACTACGACAGCGGCTACAACACCGGCCAGGTCTACGGCGGAGGCGGCCCCGGCGGTCCCGAGGAGCCCTACGGCAGAGGCCCGCGCCCCGCCCCGAACTGGCGGCGGCGGATCAAGCTGACGGCCCTGACGCTCGTGACCGTGCTCATCGTCACGTCCGTGGCGACCTACTTCTGGGCCGACTCCAAGCTGAACCGGGACGTCGACCTCTCCAAGGTCATCGACCGGCCCGAGACCGGCGAGGGCACGAACTACCTGATCGTCGGCTCCGACAGCCGCAAGGGCATGACGGCCGAGGACAAGAAGAAGCTGCACACCGGCTCGGCCGACGGCCAGCGCACCGACTCGATGATGATCCTGCACGTCGGCGGCAACGGCGACACCCTGATCTCGCTGCCGCGTGACTCCGACGTGGCGATCCCCTCCTACAAGGGGTCGACGTCCGGGAAGGTCTATCCGAACCAGGGGCGCCACACGAAGCTGAACGCGGCCTACGCCGAGGACGGCCCGACCCTGCTGGTCCGCACGATCGAGTTCAACACCGGCCTGCACATCGACCACTACGTGGAGATCGGCTTCGGCGGCTTCGCGAAGATCGTGGACGCGGTGGGCGGTGTCGAGATGACCCTCGACCAGGGCTTCAAGGACAAGTGGTCGGGCGCCGACTTCAAGGCCGGCAAGCAGACCCTGAACGGCGAGCAGGCCCTGGCCTTCGTCCGCACCCGGCACGCCTTCGCGGCGAGCGACCTGCAGCGCACCAAGAACCAGCAGAAGTTCCTGTCCGCGCTGGCCCACCAGGTCGCCACCCCGTCGACGGTCCTCAACCCGTTCAAGTTCTACCCGACCATGGGCGCCGGCCTGGACTCCCTCACCGTCGACAAGGACATGAGCCTGTGGGACCTGGCGTCGATGTTCTGGGCGATGAAGGGCGTCAGCGGCGGTGACGGCAAGTCCATGAACATGCCGGTCTCCGGCTCCTCCGGCGGCAACCTCGTCTGGGACAAGGCGAAGGTGAAGACCCTCGTGGACGAGCTGAAGAACGACGAGACGGTGACCGTCTCCGGCAACTAGGCGGTCCCGGAGGCCAGCAGCGCGACATGGGGAAGGGCGAGCAGCCCTTCCCCTTCGTCGTACCGGGCGCACAGCCGCTCGTACTCGCGCCGGATGCGGCCGGTGGTCTCCGCGTCCTGCGAGGTCACGACCAGGCCGACGGTGGCGACCCCACCGGCCGCGCCGCCCCACCACTCCTCGACGGTCGCCCGGTGGTCCCACTCCAGCTCCTGCGCCCCGGCACCGCCGAAGCCGGCCTCCGCGAGCAGCCCGGTCAGGCCCTGGACGGTCCGCTCGAAGTCCTCGTCCGGGGCGAGGCGGGGCAGGTACGACGGCGGTACGGCGCCGCCCGCCGCGCACGCGGCGCCGAGCAGCTCCTGCCCGCCTCCGCGCCGGGCGCCCCACAGCGTCACGGCGACCCGCCCGCCCGGCCGCAGCACCCGCCGCAGCTCGGCGAGGGCGGTGCGCGGACGGCCCACGTGGTTGAGCACGAAGTTCCCGACGACCGCGTCGAACTCACCGTCCGGGAAGGGCAGTTCGGGCAGCACTGCCACCTCGGCGGCCACCCCGCGCCGGCGCGCCTCGGCGGCCATCCCGGCATCGGCGTCCACGGCCCGCACCAGCGCGCCCCGCTCCCCCGCCGCCAGCGCGGCCGTGCCGGTCCCGGTGCCGACGTCGAGCACCCGGATCCCCGCGCCGACGCCGGCGGCGTCCAGCAGGGTGGGCACGGTGTGAGCGCACAGGCGCCCGAAGCTCCTGGCGTACGCCTCGGTCCGCCCGGCCCACATGGTCCGTTCGGCGGCGTCGAAGGCCGCCGACGTATCCGTCTCGGTCATGCCCCCAGCCTGCCGCACAAACGATCAAGGGCACCACGGAGGTGCCCTTGATCACACGCGGGCGCGCGAGGTCACATCCGGGCGCCCGCCATCGTGCGGCACATCTCCGCGCAGCGGCGACACGCCTCCGCGCAGCGCATGAGCTGCTGGTCGTCCGGCATGGACATACACGCCTCGGCGCACATGTCGCAGGCCTTGGCGCACATCGCGCACATCTCCTGGGACATGGGCGAGCGCCGCATCATCATGTCCGAGCACATGCGGGTCATCTCGGAGCAGTCCATGAGCGCGCGCATGATCTGCATCTGGGGCTGGCCGCCCATGTGCATGCAGGAGCTCATGGCCTCCTCGCACAGGGTGTGCGCCGTCATGCAGGCCTCGACGCAGTCCTGCATCTCCTTGCTCATCGGGGTCATGGTTCCGGGCTGGGTCATGGCTCCTCCTGGGAAGGCTGGGGCCCGGATCGGGCCCCGTGTGCTTCCGTCCTACGCCCACCCGCCACCGCCCGCATGTGACCGACCGGTCGTAAGGCGCCCCGAAACAGACGGAAGGCGCCCCGAGGGGCGCCTTCCGGAGACCGTGAACCCGTGTCCTGTCAGGGCAGGTTGCGCGCCATGACGATCCGCTGGACCTGGTTGGTGCCTTCGTAGATCTGGGTGATCTTCGCGTCGCGCATCATGCGCTCCACCGGGTAGTCACGGGTGTAGCCGTAGCCGCCGAGGAGCTGGACGGCGTCGGTGGTGACCTCCATCGCCGTGTCCGAGGCGAAGCACTTGGCCGCGGCACCGAGGTAGGTGAGGTCCGCGTCGCCGCGCTCGGAGGCGGCGGCGGCCTGGTAGGTGAGGGCGCGGGCCGCCGAGATCTTCATCGACATGTCCGCGAGCATGAACTGGATGCCCTGGAAGTCGCCGATCGGCTTGCCGAACTGCTTGCGCTCCTGGACGTAGCCCTTGGCGTAGTCGAGGGCGCCCTGGGCGACACCGAGCGCCTGGGCGGCGATGGTGATGCGGGTGTGGTCCAGGGTCTTCATGGCGGTGGCGAAGCCGGTGCCCTCCTCGCCGATCATGCGGTCGGCGGGGATGCGGACGTTGTCGAAGTAGACCTCGCGGGTCGGGGAGCCCTTGATGCCGAGCTTCTTCTCCGGGGCGCCGAAGGAGACGCCCTCGTCCGACTTCTCGACGACGAACGCCGAGATGCCCTTCGAGCGCTTGGTGGGGTCCGTGACCGCCATCACCGTGTAGTACTCGGAGACGCCCGCGTTGGTGATCCAGCGCTTCACGCCGTTGAGGATCCAGTGGTCGCCGTCGCGGACCGCCCTGGTCTTCATGCCGGCCGCGTCCGAGCCCGCCTCCGGCTCGGAGAGGCAGTACGAGAACATCCCCTCGCCCTTGGCGAGCGGGGTCATGTACTTCTTCTTCAGCTCCTCGCCGCCGGAGAGGATCACCGGCAGGGAGCCCAGTTTGTTCACCGCGGGGATCAGGGAGGAGGAGACACAGGCGCGGGCCACCTCCTCGATCACGATCACCGTGGCGAGCGCGTCGGCGCCGGCGCCGCCGTACTCCTCGGGTACGTGCACGGCGTGCAGGTCGTTGGCGACCAGCGCGTCGTGGGCCTCCTGGGGGAAGCGGGCCTCCTCGTCGACCGCCGCGGCGAACGGCGCGATCTTCGCCTCGACCAGCGAACGGACGGCGTCCCGGAGCATGTCGTGCTCCTCGGACGGGCGGTACAGGTCGAAGTCAGCCGATCCGGCCACGGTCTCTCACGCTCCAAAGACGCTGTGATACTGACGCTAATTACCGTTAAGTAACTCAAATTTTAGTGGGCCGCCCGGAACCCGCCTACGTGAGCTTGGCGACAGCGGGGAAAATGCCCGGTGGGCGGCCCGACTATGCTCAGGCACCGCATGACCGAGTCCCCGAGCTGGAGCGCACCCATGAGCCTGAAGATCACCGTGATCGGCACCGGCTATCTCGGCGCCACGCACGCCGCGGCCATGGCCGAGCTGGGCTTCGAGGTACTGGGGCTCGACGTCGTGCCCGAGAAGATCGCCCTGCTGGAGCGCGGCGAGACCCCGATGTACGAGCCGGGGCTCGATGAGTTGCTGCGCAAGCACGTGGCGGGTTTCGAGGGGTCCTCCGGGCGGCTGCGGTTCACCACGGACTACGCCGAGGTGGCCGAGTTCGGCGATGTGCACTTCGTGTGTGTGAACACTCCGCAGCGGCACGGCGAGTACGCGGCGGACATGTCGTACGTCGACGCGGCCATCGCCTCGCTCGCCCCGCATCTGCGCGGCCCGGCGCTGGTGGTCGGCAAGTCGACCGTGCCGGTGGGCTCGGCGGACCGGCTGGCCACCTATCTCGCGGAGCACGCGCCCGCCGGCTCGGACGCGGAGCTGGCCTGGAACCCGGAGTTCCTGCGTGAGGGCTTCGCCGTGCAGGACACCCTGCACCCGGACCGGATCGTGGTCGGGGTGCGCAGTGAGCGGGCGGAGAAGCTGCTGCGCGAGGTGTACGCGACGCCGGTCGGCGAGGGCACCCCGTTCGTGGTGACGGACTTCCCGACGGCCGAGCTGGTGAAGACCGCGGCGAACTCGTTCCTCGCGACGAAGATCTCGTTCATCAACGCGATGGCGGAGGTCTGTGAGGCGGGCGGCGGTGACGTGGCGCAGCTCGCGGAGGCCATCGGGTACGACGACCGGATCGGGCGGAAGTTCCTGCGTGCCGGGATCGGGTTCGGCGGTGGCTGTCTGCCGAAGGACATCCGGGCGTTCATGGCGCGGGCCGGTGAGCTGGGCGCGGACCAGGCGCTGACCTTCCTGCGGGAGATCGACTCCATCAACATGCGCCGGCGCGGCCAGATGGTGGAGATGGCGCGGGAGGCGCTCGGGGGCGGCTCGTTCCTTGGCAAGCGGGTGGCGGTGCTCGGTGCGGCCTTCAAGCCGGACTCGGACGACGTGCGGGACTCGCCGGCGCTGAATGTCGCGGGGCAGATCCATCTGCAGGGCGGGCAGGTGACCGTGTACGACCCGAAGGGCATGGACAACGCCCGCAAGGTCTTCCCGACGCTGGGTTACGCGGACTCCGCCCTGGAGGCGGTCCGGGGGGCCGACGTGGTGCTGCATCTGACGGAGTGGCGGGAGTTCCGCGAGCTGGACCCGGCGGCGCTGGGCGAGGTGGCGGCGGCCCGGCTGATCCTGGACGGGCGCAACGCGCTGGACCCGGAGGTGTGGCGGCGGGCCGGGTGGACGTACCGAGCGATGGGGCGCCCGACCGCGTAGCCGGTTCCAGGTGTTCAACGGAGGACGCCGGTTCGGCCGAGGCTCAGTCGGCCGAACCGGCGTCTTCCCGCATTCTGCCCCACCGGGCGGCTATGTGGCCGTCGAACTCTCTGTGGTGTACGGCTCCTTCGCCCGGTAGCGGCGCATCTTGGCGCGCGCTCCGCACACCTGCATGGAGCACCAGCGGCCGCGGCCGGCGGGGCTGCGGTCGTAGTACGCCCAGTGACAGGTGTCGGCGGCGCAGGCCTTCAGCCGGGTCCAGGTGCCCGCGACCACGGCCTGGGCGACGGCAGCGGCGACCCGGGAGAGCAGCGGGCCGGTGTCGGCCGGGGCGAAGGCCGCCGAGCCGTCGGCGGGGTCGACGGTGATGTGCAGGGGGGCTTGGGCCAGCAGCTCGCCGAGCGGGGTGACCTCGCGGTGCGGCGGATGGCCGGCGTGGGCGAGCAGTGCGGCCCGCAGTGACTCGCGCAGGGTGAGGGCGCCGGGCAGTCCGTCCTCGGTGAGCCCGAAGCGCTGCAGGCCGTCGGCCGTGTCGAGCGTGTCCCGGCCGCTCTCGATGTCGAGCGTGTTCACCAGCGACTCGATCAGCGCCAGACCGTCCGGGGCGGGTGATCTCTCGGTCATGTCCGCCACTCACCTCCGCAATCCGGTTGCGACGTTACCCGCCATGCGGGAGCATGCGGTAACCGTTACCGGATAACCGGCTTCGAGGGTAACTCGGGGCTTCGGACGTCGTGGAGGAAGTCATGGCTCTCGCCAAGCTGGGTGTGGTCGTCCTGGACTGCCCGGACCCGCACGCGCTCGCCGGTTTCTACGCCGACGTACTGGGCGGCACCCCCGAGGGGGACGCGGAGTGGGTGGACCTGAAGGTGCCGGGCGGGCAGGCGCTCGCCTTCCAGCGCGCCCCCGGACACGTCCCGCCGCGCTGGCCGTCGCCGGACGCCTCGCAGCAGCTGCATCTGGACCTGGTGGTGGAGGACCTGGACGAGGCGGAGAAGGGGGTGCTGGCGCTGGGCGCGAAGCCGCTGGCCGGACAGGGCGGGAACGGCTTCCGGGTTTACACGGACCCGGCCGGGCACCCGTTCTGTCTCTGCGCCTGCTGACACCGCCTACCTACATCCGGGAGGACCCATGGCCGTCGCCCGTCTGCGCACCGTCGTGCTCGACTGCCCCGACCCGCACGCCCTGGCCGCGTTCTACGCGGCGGTGGCGGGAGGCACCCCGGAGGCCGAGAGCGACAACTGGGTCGTCCTGCGGGTCCCCGACGGGCCGCGGCTCTCCTTCCAGCGTGCCGAGGGGTTCACCCCGCCCCGATGGCCGCGCGCCGACCGGGACTCGCAGCAGTTTCACCTGGACTTCGACGCGGGACCGACCTGGGCGGAGATCGACGCGGCCCACGAGAAGGTCCTCGCGCTGGGAGCCCGGCCACTGGACCTGGAGGACCGCGAGAAGAAGGACTTCCAGGTGTACGCCGATCCGGCCGGGCATCCGTTCTGCCTGTGCCGGATCGAGCGGCCGGACGGGCTGGACTGAAGGGCGCCGGAAGGCGCCTAGCCGTCCAGTTCCGTGATGCTCGCGGTGGACGGGCCCCTGCGGTGCTGTGCGGTCTTGGCGGTGAAGTCCGCCCTGCGCAGCACCCGCTGTACGTTCTGCCAGGTCAGCAGGGCCAGCTCGGACTCGGCCCAGCCGCGGCGGAGCAGCTCGGCGATCAGCCGGGGGTAGTGGGAGGGGTCGGCGAGGCCGCGGGGGTGGGCGGCACCGGTGTCGTAGGTGCCGGACAGGCCCACGGACTCGGGGCCCGCGACATCGCGGACATGGTCGAGGTGGTCGGCGACGTCCCTGACGGTCGGGCCGGTCTGCTCGGCGGTCATCGGCACCATGCACAGGCCGCCGGCCGCGCCCAGTGCGGCGAGCGATTCGTCGGGCAGATTGGCGGGGTGCGGGCGCAGGGCGCGGGCCGCGGAGCGGGTGCACAGCACCGGTGCCCGGGACAGGGCGAGGGTCCGGCGCACGATGGCGTCACAGGCGCCCGAGAGGTCGGCGAGGACGCCGAGACGGTTCATCTCGCGGACCACCTCCTCACCGAACCGGGTCAGCCCCGCCGCGCCTGCCCAGGCGGTGCCCGTCAGGGTGAGGACACGCAGGCCGAGGGTGTGCAGGAGGCGCAGGATGCCGAGGGAGTCGCCGAGCGCGGGCGCCCCGGCCGGGCCCAGTACGACGGCGACCCGGCCGCAGTTGCGGGCGTCGATGACCTGCCCGGCGGCGACTGCCGCACGCAGGCTCTCCGGGTGGGCGTCGATCACCGAGCGGGCGAACTCCAACTGCTCCAGGGTGGCGCTCACCGCCCGGTCCCCGGCGAGCCCCTCGGGCGGGTGCAGCGACCAGAACAGGGCACCGACGCCTCCCTCACGCAGCCGTGGGACATCGGTGTCGAGGGAGGTGTCGCCCAGCTCCAGTTCGTACCAGGGCAGCCGGCGCAGGGCCCTGGGCAGTCCGCTGTGGCCGTCGGCGACGGGGTGGACGGTGAGCAGCGCGCGGGCGTCGTCCAGGTGTTCGGCGCCCGGGTCGTACGGTGCGGCCGGCAGGGTGCCGTCCGGCAGGCTGTCGCTCTCGCCGACCTCGGTCGTGGTGGGCATGTCGTCCTGGAGGTCGGTCATGGCGGGCTCCGTACATCGTCGTGTGCGACGCCGGCCGTGAGCTGCGCGTGAGGTGACCGGCGTAGGGCCACCGTCCCACGGAGCGTGAGGATCTTTCCTGGTGAGTGGGGCGTTCGGGGGTACACCCCGGGGCCTCGCTACCCACCCCGGCCACCCTCGTACGGGGGCCAACGGCCGGGCCCGTGCCGACACCACCGGACGGCCCGCCACCGCCGGGACCCCAAGCCGCCGGACGGGCGACACCGCCGGGCCCACGCCGAACGGCCGGGGCACCAGACGGACCGGACCGCCGGACAGGCCAGAGGCCGGACGGGCCGGACCGCCGCCTTGGCGGAACCGCCGGGCAAGCGGGACCGTCAGGCGGGCCGGCCCGCCCGGGCAGGTCTGCGCCGGGCAGGTCCGCGCCGGGCAGGTCTGCCGTCAGGCCCCCGTGCCGTCCAGGGACTCGATGGTGGCGTTGGACGGGGTGCGAGTGGACCGCAGATCGCGGGCGACGTCCTCCGCCGCGCCCAGTACTCGTACCGCGTTCTGCCAGGTCAGCTTGGCCAGGTCGGGGCGGGACCAGCCGCGGTCGAGCAGTTCGGCGAGCAGGTTCGGGTAGCCGGAGACGTCGTCCAGTCCGTCCGGGGTGAACGCCGTGCCGTCGTAGTCGCCGCCGATGCCGAGGTGGTCGATGCCCGCGACCTGGCGCATGTGGTCGAGGTGGTCGGCGACCGTGGACACCGTGGCGACCGGGCGCGGGTTGCTCTCCTCGAAGGCGCGGTGCACCTTCATGGCCTCGGCGGTGGTGTCGAGGTGGTGGAAGCCGTGGGCCCGCAGGTTCGCGTCGGCCGCCGCCGTCCAGTCGACCGCCGCCTGGAGCACGAACTTCGGCACGAACGTCACCATCGCCATGCCGCCGTTGGCGGGCAGCCGCTCCAGGACGTCGTCCGGGATGTTGCGCGGATGGTCGCAGACGGCCCGGGAGGAGGAGTGCGAGAAGATCACCGGCGCGGTGGAGGTGTCCAGCGCGTCCCGCATGGTCGTCGCCGCCACGTGGGAGAGGTCGACGAGCATGCCGAGCCGGTTCATCTCGCGCACGACCTCGCGCCCGAAGGCCGACAGGCCGCCGACGTTGGGCTCGTCGGTCGCGGAGTCCGCCCAGTCGTTGTTGTCGTTGTGGGTGAGCGTCATGTAGCGCACGCCGAGCGCGTACAGACCGCGCAGGGTGCCGAGCGAGTTGGCGATGGAGTGGCCGCCCTCGGCACCCATCAGGGAGGCGATACGGCCGCCCTGCCGCGCCGCCTCCATGTCCGCCGCGGTCAGCGCGGGGGCCAGGTCGGCCGGGTAGCGGTCGATCAGCTGCCGTACGCAGTCGATCTGCTCGAGTGTGGCCGGTACCGCGCCGGGCCGGTCCGAGGGCACGAACACCGACCAGTACTGGGCGCCGACCCCGCCCGCGCGAAGCCGGGGAAGGTCGGTGTGCAGGTGGGCGTTCTGGTCCGCGGCGATGTCCCGGGCGTCCAGGTCGTAGTTGACCTGGGCGCGCAAGGCCCACGGCAGGTCGTTGTGGCCGTCGACCACCGGGAACTCGCGCAGCAGTTCGCGGGCCTCGTCCAGGGATGGCATGCGCGTCACTTCCCGAAGCCGAAGCCGCTGCCCGCGCCCTCGACCTTGGTCCGCAGCCGCTTGCCCTTCTCGGTGGCCTGGTCGTTGAGGTCCTGCTGGAAGTCGCGCATCCGCTGGAGCAGTTCCTCGTCGTGCGCGGCGAGCATGCGGGCCGCTAGCAGACCGGCGTTTCGGGCACCGGCGACGGAGACGGTGGCGACCGGGACGCCGGCCGGCATCTGCACGATCGACAGCAGGGAGTCCATGCCGTCGAGGTACTTCAGCGGGACCGGGACGCCGATGACCGGCAGCGGGGTGACGGAGGCGAGCATGCCGGGCAGGTGGGCGGCACCGCCGGCGCCGGCGATGATCACCTTCAGGCCGCGCTCGGCCGCCTGCTCGCCGTACGTGATCATCTCGCGCGGCATACGGTGCGCGGAGACGACGTCGACCTCGTAGGCGATCTCGAACTCGTCCAGCGCCTTGGCGGCGGCCTCCATGACGGGCCAGTCGGAGTCCGACCCCATGACGATGCCAACAACGGGGCTCATTCGGTGATGGTGCCTCTCAGGTAGCCGGCAGCGTGACGGGCGCGCTCCAGCACGTCGTCCAGGTCGTCGCCGTAGGTGTTCACGTGTCCGACCTTGCGGCCGGGCTTCACGTCCTTGCCATACATGTGGATCTTGAGCTTGGGGTCGCGGGCCATGCAGTGCAAGTACGCGGAGTACATGTCCGGGTAGTCGCCGCCCAGGACGTTGACCATGACGGTCCACGGGGCCCGCGGGCGCGGGTCGCCGAGCGGGAGGTCGAGGACCGCGCGAACGTGGTTGGCGAACTGGGAGGTGACCGCGCCGTCCTGGGTCCAGTGGCCGGAGTTGTGCGGGCGCATCGCGAGTTCGTTGACGAGGATGCGGCCGTCGCGGGTCTGGAACAGCTCGACGGCGAGGTGGCCGACGACGCCGAGTTCCTTGGCGATGGTCAGGGCCATCTCCTCGGCCCGCAGCGCGAGGTCCTCGTCGAGGTCGGGGGCGGGCGCGATGACGGTGTCGCAGACGCCGTTCACCTGCCGCGACTCGACCACCGGGTAGGCGACGGCCTGGCCGTGCGGGGAGCGTACGACGTTGGCGGCGAGCTCGCGGACGTAGTCGACCTTCTCCTCGGCGAGGACGGGCACGCCCGCGCGGAACGGGTCGGCGGCCTCCTCGGCGGAGTCGACGACCCACACGCCCTTGCCGTCGTAGCCGCCGCGGACGGTCTTCAGGACGACGGGGAAGCCGTCGCCCTCCGCGCCCTCGGCGAGGCCTTCGCGGGCGAAGGCGGCCACGTCCTGCGGGTCGCTCACGATGCGGTGCCGCGGGCACGGGATGCCGATCGCGTCGAGCCTCGCCCGCATCACGCCCTTGTCCTGGGCGTGCACGAGCGCGTCGGGCCCCGGGCGCACGGGGATGCCGTCCGCCTCCAGGGCCCTGAGGTGCTCGGTGGGTACATGTTCGTGATCGAAGGTGATCACATCGCACCCCTGCGCGAACTCACGCAGCGTGTCCAGGTCGCGATAGTCGCCGACGACGACATCGTTCACGACCTGTGCCGCGGAATCCTGAGGGGTGTCACTGAGGAGCTTGAACCTGATGCCCAACGGGATGCCGGCTTCGTGCGTCATACGCGCGAGCTGCCCCCCGCCGACCATGCCGACTACCGGGAACGTCACCCCCCTAGCGTATCGGCCACGCCGACCCGCCCGGCTTACCGGCCTCGCACCTGCTCTTACCCTGGGCTTTCCCGGCTCTTTCCGACCCGTTCCCAAGCTGTGGCCTCGTCCGCAGGCGCCGGGGGTGCGGCCTGGATAGCATGGCTTGGCTGACGAAACCTACGGACGGGAGCTGCACAGCCATGGAACTACGTTCCTCGGGGCTGCAACGGCTCGTGCGCGAGGTGGCCAAGTTCGGTGCCGTCGGCGGTGCCGGTGTCCTCGTCAATCTGGGTGTGTTCAACCTGGTCCGGCACGTCTCCGACCTGCCGGTGGTGCGCGCCAGCGTCATCGCGACCGTCGTCGCGATCGCCTTCAACTACGTGGGGTTCCGTTACTGGACGTACCGGGACCGCGACAAGAGCGGGCGCACCCGGGAGCTGACGCTGTTCCTGCTGTTCAGCGCGATCGGCCTGGTGATCGAGAACGGTGTGCTGTACCTGGCGACCTACGGCTTCGGCTGGGACAGCCCGCTGCAGAGCAACGTCTTCAAGTTCGTGGGCATCGGCGTCGCCACCCTGTTCCGCTTCTGGTCGTACCGCAGCTGGGTGTTCCGTGCCATGCCCGCCCGGGAGGCGGTGGCGGGCGCGGAGTCGATCCTGGCGCAGCAGCCGAAGAAGCCCGCGTCCGAGCCCAAGCAGCGCGTTCCGTAGCCGGTTCCGCGGCCGGTCCCGCAGCCCGTCGCCGCGGCCGGTCCCGCAGCCCGTCGCCGCGGCCGGTCCCGCAGCCCGTTGCCGCGGCGGGTTCCGCCGGCGGACCGGGGGCCGGGTGCCGCTAGCGGACCGTGGGCCCGTTCTCGTCCGGTTTGCGGGACGGGGGCGTGCGGGACAGGAACAGGCCGAACACCGGCGGCTGGGCCTGGAGCAGCTCGAGGCGGCCTCCGTCGGCCTCCGCGAGGTCGCGGGCCACGGCCAGTCCGATGCCCGTGGAGTTGCGCCCGCTGATGGTGCGCTCGAAGATCCGCGCGCCCAGGTCGGCCGGGACGCCGGCCCCCTCGTCGGTGACCTCCACCACCGCCTGGTTGCCGGTGACCCGGGTGCGCAGGGCCACGGTCCCCCCGCCGTGCATGAGGGAGTTCTCGATCAGCGCCGCCAGCACCTGTGCGACCGCGCCGGGGGTGCCGACGGCGTGCAGGTGCCGCTTGCCGGAGGAGACGACGGCCCGGCCGGCGCTGCGGTAGGCGGGCCGCCACTCGGCGAGCTGCTGCTGGATGACCTCGTCGAGGTCGAAGGTGACGGCGGAGCCGGTGCGCGGGTCGCGCGCGTTGGTCAGCAGCCGCTGCACCACGTCCGTCAGCCGTTCGACCTGGGTCAGCGCGATGGTCGCCTCGTCCTTCACCGTCTCCGGGTCGTCGGTGAGGGTGATCTCCTCCAGCCGCATGGACAGCGCGGTCAGCGGCGTGCGGAGCTGGTGGGAGGCGTCGGCGGCCAGGCGCCGCTCGGCGGTCAGCATGCGCCCGATCCGCTCGGCGGAGGAGTCCAGCACATCGGCGACCCGGTCCAGCTCGGGGACGCCGTACCGCTTGTGCCGCGGGCGCGGGTCGCCGGAGCCGAGGCGTTCGGCGGTCTCGGCGAGGTCGGTCAGCGGGGAGGCGAGGCGGTTGGCCTGGCGGACGGCGAGCAGCACGGCGGCGATGACCGCGAGCAGCGCGACCAGCCCGATGATCAGCAGGGTGCGGCCGACCTCGCGGGTGACCGCGGAGCGCGGCTCCTGCACGGTGACCGTCTCGCCCTCCTCGCCCCGCTGGGTGGCGTGGATGACGTCGCCCTCGGGCTTGCTGCCGATCTCGATCGGCGGCCGGCCGGGGACGCTGATGACCGCGTACTGGTCCTTGCTGACCGGGTTGCGCAGGACCTCGGAGTTGACGTTCTCCTCCGCGAGGATGCGGCTGTCCACGATGCTCGCCAGCCGCACCGCCTCGGACTCGACCCGCTCCTGGGCGCTGCTGGTGATGGTCCGCGTCTCGACGATCACCAGGGAGACCCCGAAGACGGCGATCACGACGAGGACGACGGCGAGGGTGGACTGGATGAGACGTCGGCGCATGTCCTGGTTACCTGAAGCGGTGCCGGGCCCCTGGTGGGGGGCTCAGCTCTTCTCGAAGCGGAAGCCGACTCCGCGCACGGTGGCGATGTAGCGGGGGTTCGCCGCGTCGTCGCCGAGCTTCTTGCGCAGCCAGGAGATGTGCATGTCGAGGGTCTTGGTGGACGACCACCACGTGGTGTCCCAGACCTCGCGCATGAGCTGGTCCCGGGTGACCACGCGCCCGGCGTCCCGCACCAGCACCCGCAGCAGGTCGAACTCCTTGGCGGTGAGCTGGAGTTCCTCCTCGCCCATCCAGGCGCGGTGCGACTCGACGTCGATGCGCACGCCGTGCGTGGCCGGCGGCTGCTGGGGCTCGGCGGCGCCGCGCCGCAGCAGGGCCCGTACCCGGGCGAGCAGTTCGGCGAGCCGGAAGGGCTTGGTGACGTAGTCGTCGGCGCCCGCGTCGAGGCCGACGACGGTGTCCACCTCGTCGGCGCGCGCGGTCAGGATGAGGATCGGCACGGACTGCCCGTCGGCACGCAGCCGGCGGGCGACCTCCAGGCCGTCCATGCCGGGCAGGCCCAGGTCGAGCACGACCAGGTCGATACCGCCCTGGATTCCGGCGTCGAGCGCGGTGGGTCCGTCCTCGCGAACCTCGACCTCGTAACCTTCCCGGCGCAGGGCGCGGGCCAGCGGCTCCGAGATGGACGCGTCGTCCTCGGCGAGCAGTACACGGGTCATGAGGTGATGGTAGACCGCCCGCGCTCGGTGCCGGGGTGTGATCGCCTCCCGGGATTCTTACCTTCCCGGCCCACTGGTACGAACCATTGCCTGGGGGATGCGATCGTAGAGAAGACCTTCGAATCAGGCCCCGTGGTTCCCCCGACACCTGTGATCCGCGTCTCAAGTCCTTCCATATCAGGCAGTGTCCTGACGTACAGTGACGTGAACGCCTGTAGCACACAGGGGACCTTCGGCGGGCAGTTGTCGCTGAAGGTCTCTTTTGTGTGCGGGCTGACGAAGATCAGCCCTGAAAGGAATGACCTCTGGCCGGGCTCCGGACGCAGTGACGCGTGCGGGGCGTGGATCCCGGTGGTCGCCGTCCGCCGCTCCGCGATCCGGAGCGGACTCCCCCTGGGCGTGGGGGTGGACGGACGACCCTGCCGGTGCCGGCCACCCCCCACCGGGCGCGCAACGCTCCATCGCGCGTCCCGACCAGCAAGGAACGACCATGGCGTCCAGCCTGACGAAGGACTCGGTCCGCCCGGGCACCCCCGGGTCCGAGAAGACCTTCTTCGGCCACCCCCGCGGACTGGCCACTCTCTTCATGACCGAGATGTGGGAGCGATTCTCCTACTACGGCATGAAGGCCCTGCTCACCGTCTACCTGCTCTCCGGCGGCCCCGATGCCGGCAAGGGCAGCATGGGCGGCGGCCTGGCCATGGACGTGGCCACCACCACGGTGATCGTGTCCGTCTACTCGGCGATGGTGTACCTGCTCGCCATGCCCGGTGGCTGGCTCGGCGACCGTGTCTGGGGCCCGCGCAAGACGGTGGCCATCGCCGCTGTGACGATCATGTCCGGCCACGTCGTGCTGGCCCTGCCCGGCGGCCAGGCGCCGTTCTTCGCCGGTCTGGCGCTGGTCGCGGCCGGTTCCGGTCTGCTCAAGGCCAACATCTCCACGATGGTGGGGCACCTGTACGACGGCCCGGACGACCCGCGCCGTGACGGTGGCTTCACGATCTTCTACATGGGCATCAACGCGGGCGCCTTCTTCGCCCCGCTGGCCATCGGCACCGTCGGCCAGAAGGTCAACTGGCACCTCGGCTTCGGCATGGCCGCGGTCGGCATGGCGATCGGTCTGGCCGCGTTCCTGCTCGGCACCCGCCACCTGAACCCGCAGAGCAGCGTCGTCCCGAAGCCGCTGAGCACCGAGGAGCGGACCTCCTGGCTGCGCAAGGGCCTGACCTGGCTCATCATCGCGGCCGTGTTCTACGGCGTCGTGGGCGTCACCGGCCACTTCACCCTGAACTGGGCGATGATCCCGCTGACCGTCATCGGTCTGGTCATCCCGGCCGGTGTGCTGATGCGCATCAAGCGGGACAAGGAGCTGTCGTCCACCGAGCAGTCGAAGATGACCGGCTACATCTGGTTCTTCGTCGCGGCCGCCGTGTTCTGGATGATCTACGACCAGGGCGCGTCCACGGTCCAGGCGTTCGGTGAGGGCAAGGCCTCCGGCTCGCTGCTGGGCTTCGACTTCCCGTCCTCCTGGTACCAGTCGCTGAACCCGCTGTTCATCATGGCGCTGGCCCCGGTCTTCGCCTGGGTCTGGATGTGGCTGAACCGCCAGGGCAAGGAGCCCAGCACCATCGTGAAGTTCTCGATGGGCCTGGTCCTGATCGGCGTGTCGTTCTTCTTCTTCCTGATCCCGCTGGGCATGGCCGCCAACGGCACCTCGGTCAGCCCGATGTGGCTGGTCGGCATCTACTTCATCCAGACCGTCGGTGAGCTGTGCCTGTCGCCGGTGGGTCTGTCGGTGACGACGAAGATGGCCCCGGCCAAGTACGCCAGCCAGATGATGGGCGTGTGGTTCCTCGCGGTCACCGCGGGCGACTCCATCACCAGCCTGCTGTCCAACCCGGCCATCGCCGGGGTCGACCTCGGCGGCACGGGCGCGGTCTTCGGGGAGGCGGCCCTCGCGGCGCTCGCCGGATTCGCGGTGTGGATGTACCGCCGGAAGGTGAAGTCGCTGATGGGCGACGTTCGCTGACGCACCCCCGTACACAAGGGCGGAGGGCCGCCGCACAGGATGTGCGGCGGCCCTCCGCCCTTGTGTACGGGTCCCTGGATCAGGGGGTCAGGACTTCGTCTCGACCGACCAGGACCGGGTGAAGCTGCTGAAGCCGCACATCACGGTGGACTTCTGACCCGGCTTCACCCAGGGCCCCCACACGTACCACGGGATCTCGTGCGGGGTGCCCCGGCCGCGGACGACGTCGCAGACCAGCTTCACCCGGTGCCGGGCCACCTTCTTGCCCGACGCGGACTTCTTGCACGAGGACGTGGCCTTGGGCCGGCCCAGGTCGAGGTGGACCACAGCCGTGCACTTGTACTTGGCGGCGGCCGCCTCCGCGGTGCCCGCGGTGGCGAGGCCGGTCCCCGTCGCCATGAGGACGGCGGCGAGCGCGCCGCCCGCCACCTTCTTCCCCCAGATCATTTGCTCCTCTTTCCTCCGCCGGGCAGCGCAGGCGATGGTCAATCGCTCAACTGCGGATTCGCCCGGCGGGCAGCATGCCCGTTCACTTTGCTTGCACGAACGACGGGGACGCCATGCCGTATTTGATCTTGGAGGCAAATCGCCTGGGGGTTCTGAGCAAGATCTGAGGTGCGAGCCGCTGGACCCGGCCGGGGCTGCGCGGAGGGACGGCCCGGGGCAGAAATGCGCGGCACCTCTGGGGGGCGCCTCAAGGGCGTGGATGCCTCGGGGGCGTATGTGGGGGTGCGCGTGAGCGGGTGCAGCGGCGCGAGCGCGCGGTGGCATGCCGGTGCGGCGAGCGGCCACGCTCGGTGGGTGCGGCGAGCGGCCGTGCCCGGTGGGCGCGTCAGCGCCGCAGGCGGGTCCGCCCGGTGGCCGTGCCGGTGCGCCGACGCCGAAAGCCGACCCACGCCGGCGGGTGACGCCGGCGTGTCAGGCGGTGGTCTGGACGCGTCTCGGCGGGTTACGCCGGTGCGCCAAGCTCCGCCCACACAGTCTTGCCGTCGCGGCCGGGGACGCGCAGGACGCCCCAGTCGAGGCAGAGCCGCTGCACGATGAACATGCCGTGGCCGCCGGGGCGGCCGGCGCGGTGCGGGGTGCGGGGGGCCGGCTGACCGGTGCCCCGGTCGGAGACCTCCAGCCGGATCACCTTGTTGTCGCAGGCGAGGAGCAGCTCGTCCGGACCCTCGGCGTGCAGACAGGCGTTGGTGACCAGTTCGGACACCACGAGCAGGACGTCCTCGGCGGCGGCACGCTGATCGGCGCCGGCCGCGGGCAGCCAGCCCCACGCGTGCAGTGCCTGGCGGGTGAAGTCACGGGCGAGCGGGACGACGCCGCTCTCGCCGTCCAGGCGGAGCGTGCGTACCTGCCGCCCCCGCCCCGGGGGCGCACCCTCGGACGGCACGGACGGCGCGGCTGCCCCCGTGGACGCGCCCGGCTCCGGCGCACCCCCTTCGGACGCCCCGGAAGCGCCGCTGGGCTCCGGGCCGCGGTCGCCCGGCGAGTAAGGCCGGGTGGTGCTCATCAGCGCTTCACCTCACCGATCCACCAGTTCACAGTTCAACATTTCCGGCACCGGTCGGTGCCGAGCGGTCCGTACACAGTCCGCCCACGACTCCTCCGTCGTCCGCCCTCTCGCACGTACGTCGCGCCCAGGCCGTTCATCGGCTCCCCGACAGCTCGGCATGGCCGCGGTCGACGGCTTTCAGGATGACTCCTGCCCGACGGATCCGGCGGAACACCCCCCGTTTGGAGATGACCGGTGCCCCGTACAGACATCGGCCGTCCGGGAACGGCGGGAGCACGGATTCAGTCGGAGTCGCCGGCCAGTGCGGCCGCCACGGAGTCATGGACGGTGAAGACCGCCTCGGCCCCGGTGATCTCGAAAACGCGTGCCACCACCGGGAGCATGCCCGCCAGGTGCACTCCGCCGCCGGCGGCCTCGGCCTTGAGGCGCGCCCCGAGCAGAACGTTCAGTCCCGTGGAGTCGCAGAACTCAAGCCGCGAGCAGTCCACCACGAGCCGTGAGAATCCCTTCTCCAGAAGGTCGTCGAGCGGCTCGCGCAGAAGATCGGCGGTGTGGTGGTCCAGTTCACCCGCAGGTGTAACTACGGCGCTGGGACCCTCTTCCCGCACCTCCACCAGAAGCCGGCCCGACTGTGCGCTGCCGACCGTCCCGTGATCCATGCCGTCTCTCTCCCGAGGTCGTGGCTGCTGATGCCCTCGAACATTACGCCTTTCAATCGCACTCCGACACCCGAACAACCTCCCACAATCGGACATATCACCACAGAACGCACTTGCGACGTGCTCGGTGAAGCGGGTAGGGCTAGTAAAGACACACAGCCCTACACGCCGGCTTCGGAGGCGCCGCACACCGCACGTGCACGTTTTTTGGCTTCGGCAGCCATATGCCGAGAACGATGGAGGACACCCATGTCACCCCGGCTCGACGAATCGCATACCCCGATCGCGACGTCGACACCCCCACCGGAACTGGATCATCCCATCAATCCCCTCGAGGCGATCGAGGGACTCCCGGAGATCCCGCCCTTCGACGAGGTCGGCCCGGTCGACGCCCGCGCGTTGTCCCGGACGCTCTTCGAGCGCCTCGAGTCGCTCGAGGAGGGGACGCCCGACTACTCGTACGTGCGCGACACGCTCGTCGAGCTGAACCTCGCGCTGGTCAAGTTCGCCGCCTCCCGCTTCCGCTCGCGCAGCGAGCCGATGGAGGACATCATCCAGGTCGGCACCATCGGCCTGATCAAGGCGATCGATCGCTTCGAGCTCTCCCGCGGTGTGGAGTTCCCCACATTCGCGATGCCGACCATCATCGGCGAGATCAAGCGCTTCTTCCGTGACACCTCCTGGTCCGTGCGGGTGCCGCGCCGGCTCCAGGAGCTGCGGCTGGACCTGGCCAAGGCCGGCGACGAGCTCGCGCAGAAGCTGGACCGCGCCCCCACCGTGGCGGAACTCGCCGAGCGGCTCGGCATCTCCAACGACGAGGTCGTCGAGGGCATGGCCGCCTCCAACGCCTACACCGCATCCTCCCTGGACGCCCAGCCCGAGGAGGACGACTCCGAGGGCGCCCTCGCGGACCGCATCGGATACGAGGACCACGGGCTGGAAGGCATCGAGTACGTCGAGTCGCTGAAGCCGCTGATCGCCGAACTCCCCTCCAGGGACCGGAAGATCCTTTCTCTGCGATTCGTCGCGGGCCTGACCCAGTCGGAGATCGGCGAGGAACTGGGCATCTCCCAGATGCACGTCTCCCGGCTGCTGTCGCGGACGCTGGTGCGGCTGCGCAAGGGGCTGACCGTCGAGGAGTGATCCCTTTGGTGCCGCGTGCCAGGCGGCCCGGTCCACGGCGGTCCGGGCCGCTTCGCCGTTTCCGGGACGGAGTACCCCGAATGGCGGGTACCCGGCGCCCCAGCCCTCATGCCGGCCCTGCTCATGAGTCGGGGCGCCGGGCGCACTCGTTGGGCCCGCGCGCCTGCGCATGCGCGAACCGTTACCGGGGTTACCCAGGGAAACGTCTTTCCCGAACCGCGCCGCTCCACCACCATGAGCCCCCAAACCGGCCGGTACGCCGGAGAGTTCGGGAGACGGAGGGCGGGCGATGACCCAGGGCGGCGACGGGGCCGAGGCGGACACGGGACTCGCCGAAGCGCCGGACGCGCGGCTGACGGCGCTGCTGCGCGCCCCGTCCCCGACGGCCTACCCGGCCCTTCAGGAACTGCGCCGCCGGCACCAGCCGGCGGTCCTCGCCTACGCCGGGCTGTGCGCCGCGAGCGAGTCGGCGGCCCGCCGGCTGGCGGCGGAGACCTTCACCGCGGCGGCCCGCGAGACGGCCCGCGGCCGGGAGCCGGACGTGCCCCTGCGCCACCAGCTCCTGTTGCTCACCGCCCGGCTGGCGGCCGCCTGGGCTGCCGACGAACGCTCCGCGGGCGTCGACGCGGGCCTGCTGCTGGTTCTGAACGCCGGCGGTCTGCCCGACGGGCCCACACCACCGCTCCTCCCGGCGTTCCAGACGCTTCCGTCCCGCACCCAGGGCCTGATCTGGTACGGCATCCTCGAAGCGGAGCCCGTGGAGCGCACCGCCGCCTATCTCGGCCTGAGCCGTGTGGACGTGACCCATGACACCCCGCAGGCGGTGCAGGCGCTGGCCCAGGCCTGCCTGCGGCACCGCCTGGCCGGCTCGGACGACCCGCGCTGCGCCGACTTCCGCCGGCTGATCGAGGAGGCGGTACGTCCCGACGGCCCCCGCCGCAGCGCCGACCTGGACGCCCACCGCGCCCAATGCCCGCACTGCACGGCCGCCGTCGAGGAGCTGACCGCGCTGCGGGACGCCCCGCGGCAGACCCTGGCGGAGGGCCTGCTCCCCTGGCACGGGACGTCGTACCTCCGTCCCGCCGGTCCGGCTCCCGCCCCCGGCCCGCGCGCCGCCCGCCGGAACCGGACGCCCGGCCGCCGCTACCTGCTGGCCTCGACGGCGCTGGGTGTCGCCCTGGCCCCCCTGCTGGTCTTCCTGCTCTCCCCGTCCGAGGCCTCCGACCGGCACGCGACCGCGGCGACGCTCACTCCCCCGCCGGTGACGGTGACGGCCACGGTCTCGCTCTCCCCGTCGCCCGCCCCGACGCCGTCGCGCACCACCGCCTCGCCGTCGCCGTCGCCGTCGCCGAGCGGGACTTCGCACCGTCCGGCCACCTCCCCGCCGCCCAGCCGCGGCACCCCGCCCCCGTCCCCGGCGCCCGCGCCTCCGGGCGGCGCCTTCGCGCAGGTGGTGAACCTGGCCACGGGCCGCTGCCTGGACATCCGGGACGGCGAGCTGTGGAACGGCAACGACGTCGTGATGGCGCCCTGCGACTCCTCCGCCACCCAGCGCTGGCGGGTCGACGCGGGCCCGGGCGTCCTGCGCTCGGCCGCCGACTCCGACTTCTGCCTGGACAGCCGCGGCTCGACCGACCGGGGCGTGGGCATCTGGGAGTGCGACTCGGTCTACGGCCGCAACGGCCGGAACCTCCGTTTCGGCGTCGACCCCGACGGCACGATCCGCCCGGTGATCGACACCGGCACGGCGGTGACCCCGGACGGCGGCGACGGGGTCGTGCTGCGGCCGCTGGCCGGGGAGCCGGCGCAGCGGTGGCGGGCCGGGGCCGCCTGACCGGCCGGGGCGGACGCCCGGATCAGACCTCGCGCACGCCGCGCCGCCAGACGCCGGCGACCAGCGGCACGCCCGGCCGGTAGGCCAGGTGCACATGGCTCGGGGCGTCGAGCAGCAGCAGGTCGGCGCGGGCCCCCGGGGTGAGGCGGCCGATGTCCGTGCGGCGCAGGGCCGCCGCGCCGCCGGCCGTGGCCGACCAGACCGCCTCGTCCGGGGTCATCCCCATGTCCCGCACCGCGAGCGCGACGCAGAACGGGACCGAGGAGGTGAACGACGAGCCCGGGTTGCAGTCCGTCGACAGGGCCACGGTGACGCCCGCGTCCAGCAGCCGGCGGGCGTCGGGCCACTCCGCGCGGGTGGAGAACTCGGCGCCGGGCAGCAGGGTGGCGACCGTGTCGCTGTGGGCGAGGGCGTCGACGTCCGCGTCGGTGAGATGGGTGCAGTGGTCGGCGCTGGCCGCGTCCAGCTCGACGGCGAGCTGGACGCCTGGGCCGTAGGAGAGCTGGTTGGCGTGGATCCGGGGGTGCAGGCCCCTGTCCCGGCCGGCGGTGAGGATCGCGCGGGCCTGGTCGCCGTCGAAGGCGCCCTTCTCGCAGAAGACGTCGATCCAGCGGGCGTGCGGCGCGCAGGCGTCCAGCATCTCGCCGGTGACCAGGGCGACGTAGGCCGCCGGGTCGTCGGCGTGCTCGGGGGAGACGATGTGGGCGCCGAGGAACGTCACCTCGTCGGTGTGCCGGGCCGCGAGGCGCAGGGCGCGGGCCTCGTCCTCGACGGTGAGGCCGTAGCCCGACTTCGTCTCGAAGGTGGTGGTGCCCTGGCGGAGGGCTTCCGTCAGGTAGCGAGTGAGGTTCGCCTCCAGCTCCGCGTCGGTGGCGGCGCGGGTGGCCGCGACCGTGGTGCGGATGCCGCCCGCGGTGTAGGAGCGGCCGGACATCCGGGCGTTGAACTCCTGGGTGCGGTCACCGGCGAAGACCAGGTGGGAGTGGGAGTCCACGAAGCCCGGCAGCACCGCCCGGCCGCCCGCGTCGACCCGGTTGTCAGTGGCGGGTGCTTTCCTGGATTCACCGGTCCACGCGATGCGGTCGCCGTCGATGACGACGGCCGCGTCCTGGATCAGACCGAGGGGGGTCCTGTCACCGAGGGAGGGGTCGTTGGTGACCAGCGTGGCGATGTTGGTGATGACGGTGCTGCTGCTCATGGTGTCCTCGTGGGTGGCCGGTCGGGGGTCGGCTGGTTTCGGCCGCGCGGGCGTCAGCCGCGCAGGGCTTCGATCGCGTCCGCGAGCGCTGAAGGCACGTCCGGCACGAGGGCGTGGACCCCGTCCCGTACGACATGACGACCGCCCACGACCGTGTGCCGCACGTCCGCCGCGGTCGCCGCGAATACGGCCGTCTCGGCGCCCAGTCGGGGCAGCGGCCCGGCCGTCCTGACCGAGTCGAGCGCGATCGTCGTCAGGTCGGCGAGCGCGCCCGCCTCGATGGTGCCGGCGTCCTGCCAGCCGAGGGCCGCGTGGCCGTCGGCGGTGGCGGCGCGCAGCAGTGCGGCGGCCGTCCAGTGGCCCCGGGTGCGGGTGCGCAGCCGCTCGTTCAGCTCCATCGCGCGTGCCTCTTCGAACAGGTCGATGACCGCGTGGCTGTCGGAGCCCAGGGAGAGCGGGGAACCCGCCCGCTGCAGGGCGACGGCCGGGCCGATGCCGTCCGCCAGGTCGCGTTCGGTGGTGGGGCACATGCAGGTGCCCGTGGCCGAGCCGCCGAGCAGCGCGATGTCCTCGTCGGTGAGGTGGGTGTTGTGCACTCCGGTGGTGCGCGGCCCGAGGACGCCGTGGTCGGCGAGCAGTTGGGTCGGGGTGCGGCCGTGCGCGGCCCGGCAGGCCTCGTTCTCGGCGGTCTGCTCGGACAGGTGCACGTGCAGCGGGGCCCGCCGCTCCTCCGCCCAGCGTGCCACGGTCGCCATCTGGTCCGCGGGCACGGCCCGTACGGAGTGGATCGCCGCCCCGATCCGCGCGTGGTCCCGTTCCTTGAGAACTGAACAGCGTTCGGCCCAGGCCTCCGCGCTGCCGTCGGAGAAGCGCAGCTGGTGGGCGTTGGGCGGCTCGCCGCTGTGCTTGTTCCGGATGGCGGAGGAAAGGTAGGCGGTGTCCAGGAGGGTGATGCGGATACCGGCGTCGGCGGCGGCCGCGATCAGCGCCTCGCCCATGGCGTTGGGCTCGGCGTAGGGGGTGCCCCCGGGCGCGTGGTGCACGTAGTGGAACTCGCCGACGCAGGTGATGCCGGCCAGGGCCATCTCGGCGTACACCGCGCGGGCGAGGGCGTGGTAGGTCTCTGGGGTCAGCCGGTCGGCGACGGAGTACATCACCTCGCGCCAGGTCCAGAAGGTGCCGCTGCCGACCTGGACCGTGCCGCGCAGCGCCCGGTGGAAGGCGTGCGAGTGGGCGTTCGCCAGGCCGGGCAGGGTCAGGCCGCGCAGCACCTCGGCGCCGGGCGGCGGGGTGGGCACGCCGGTGCGGACGGCGGTGATCCGGCCGTCCGCGGCCGCCACCACCACGCCGGGCTCGACATGGGTGCCGAGCCAGGCGTGCTCCAGCCAGTAGGTCGCGTCGGTCACGTGCAGGCCAGCCCTTCCAGTACGTCGGCGAGCGCGCGCACCCCGGCCAGGCAGTCGTCCTCGGCCGCGGACTCGGCCGGGGAGTGCGAGACGCCGGTGGGGTTGCGCACGAACAGCATGGCGGTCGGGATGCGCCCGGAGAGGATTCCGGCGTCGTGTCCGGCGCCGGTACCGAGGACGGGCACCTTGAGGCCGGTGTCCTTCCCGAGGACGCGGCCGAGTTCGTCGCGCAGCGCGTGGTCGAACTCGACCACCGGGGTGAAGGACTCCCGGACGACGTCCAGGTCGATTCCGTGGGCGTCGGCGTACTCGCGCGCGGCCTTCTCGATGCCGCCGACGACGGTGTCCAGGGTCGCCTGGTCGGCGGCGCGGGAGTCGAGCCAGCCGCGCACCAGGGAGGGGATGGCGTTGACGCCGTTGGGCTCGACGGCGATCTTGCCGAAGGTGGCGACGGCACCGGCGAGTTCGGCCTCGCGGCGGGCGGCGAGCACCGTCTCGGCGTACGACAGCATCGGGTCGCGCCGGTCCACCAGGCGGGTGGTGCCCGCGTGGTTGGCCTCGCCGCGGAAGTCGAAGCGCCAGCGACCGTGCGGCCAGATGGCGCTGGCGATGCCGACCCGGTCGCCGGACAGGTCCAGCGCGCGGCCCTGTTCGACGTGGAGTTCCACGAAGGCGCCGATCCGGGCCAGCCGTTCCGGGTCGGCCCCGATGGCCTCGGGGTCGTAGCCGGCGGCCTCCATGGCCCGGGGGAGGGTGACACCGTCCGCGTCGGTGAGGCGGTGGGCCTGCTCGGCGGTCAGCTGTCCGGCGGTGAGCCGGGAGCCGACACAGGCGAGACCGAACCGGGCGCCCTCCTCGTCGCCGAAGTTGACGATGGCGAGGGGCTTGGTGAACCGGGCTCCCCTGGCGCGCAGTTCGTCGAGGGCCGCGAAGGAGGACACGACACCGAGGGGACCGTCGAAGGCGCCCCCGTCCGGCACCGAGTCCAGGTGCGACCCGGTGACCACGGCGTCCCCGGCGGCCGGGTCGCCCAGCCAGGCCCACTGGTTCCCGTTCCGGTCCACCTCGTAGGCCAGCCCGCGCGCCCGGGCCTGCTCCTCGAACCAGGCCCGGCACTCCCCGTCGGCCCCACTCCAGGCGTACCGCCGGTACCCCCCGGAGTCGGGATGCCGCCCGATGGGCAGCAACTCCGCCCACATCTCCTGGAAGGAGGGCGCCTGACGAGCGGCGGGCCCGTCGGGCTGCGGGCGATCGTTCCGCAGGGCGGAACCGGTGGGCACAGCCGCGGCCGCACCCGGCGACGACACCTCAGCCCCCGCCGAGGCGTCGCCGCCCCCGCCGTGAACAGAACTCACGCCTCGTCACCCTCACGCATCGGCACCCGGACCCCCCGCTCGTCCGCGACGGACTCCGCGATGTCGTAGCCGGCGTCCACATGCCGGATGACGCCCATACCGGGGTCGTTGGTGAGCACCCGCCGGATCTTCTCCCCGCCCAGCTTCGTGCCGTCGGCCACCGTCACCTGGCCGGCGTGGATGGAGCGACCCATCCCGACGCCGCCGCCGTGGTGGAGGGACACCCACGACGCGCCGGAAGCCACGTTGACCATGGCGTTCAGCAGCGGCCAGTCGGCGATCGCGTCGGAGCCGTCGAGCATGGCCTCGGTCTCGCGGTACGGGGAGGCGACGGAGCCGCAGTCGAGGTGGTCGCGGCCGATGGCCAGCGGAGCGGCCAGCTCGCCGGAGGCCACCATGTCGTTGAAGCGCTCGCCGGCCTTGTCGCGCTCGCCGTAGCCGAGCCAGCAGATGCGCGCGGGCAGGCCCTGGAAGTGGACGCGCTCGCCGGCCATCTTGATCCAGCGGGCCAGGGACTCGTTCTCCGGGAAGAGGTCGAGGATCGCCTTGTCGGTCTTGGCGATGTCGGCGGGGTCGCCGGACAGGGCGGCCCAGCGGAACGGGCCCTTGCCCTCGCAGAACAGCGGCCGGATGTAGGCGGGGACGAAGCCGGGGAAGGCGAACGCGCGGTCGTACCCGGCGAGCTGGGCCTCGCCGCGGATGGAGTTGCCGTAGTCGAAGACCTCGGCACCGGCGTCCATGAAGCCGACCATGGCCTCCACGTGCTTCGCCATGGACTCACGGGCACGCGTGGTGAAGCCGGCCGGGTCCTTCGCCGCGGCGTCGGCCATGTCCTCGAAGGCGACGCCCACGGGCAGGTACGCCAGCGGGTCGTGGGCGGAGGTCTGGTCGGTGACGATGTCGATCGGCGCGTCCATCGCCAGAAGCTGCGGGACCAGCTCGGCCGCGTTGCCGAGGACACCGATGGACAGCGGGCGGCGGGCGTCGCGGGCCTCGGTGGCCAGCTGGAGCGCGTGGTCCAGGGAGTCGGCCTTGACGTCCAGGTACCGGTGCTCGATGCGGCGCTCGATGGCGCGCGGGTCGCAGTCGATGCAGATGGCGACGCCGTCGTTCATGGTCACGGCGAGGGGCTGGGCGCCGCCCATGCCGCCGAGGCCGGCGGTGAGGGTGATGGTCCCGGCGAGGGTGCCGCCGAACTTCTTCGCGGCGACGGCGGAGAAGGTCTCGTAGGTGCCCTGGAGGATGCCCTGGGTGCCGATGTAGATCCAGGAGCCGGCGGTCATCTGGCCGTACATGGTCAGGCCGAGGGCCTCCAGACGGCGGAACTCCTCCCAGTTGGCCCAGTCGCCGACGAGGTTGGAGTTGGCGATGAGGACGCGCGGGGCCCACTCGTGGGTCTGCATCACGCCGACCGGACGGCCGGACTGGACCAGCATGGTCTCGTCCTGCTTGAGCGTGCGCAGCGTGCGAACCATGGCGTCGAAGGAGCGCCAGTCACGGGCGGCCTTGCCGGTGCCGCCGTAGACGACGAGCTTGTCGGGGTGCTCGGCGACCTCGGGGTCGAGATTGTTCTGCAGCATCCGCAGGGCGGCTTCCTGCTGCCATCCCAGGGTGCTCAGTTCCGTGCCGCGCGGTGCTCGTACGGGGCGGGGTCCCGACATCGTCTGCCTCCTCCTGTTACTACCTCTATTCACATCCTCGCTCCCTGAATAGAACTAGTCAACACCTCCCCGCGCTCACACTCGCGCGCCCCGGATGTTTGGCTGGAAGTACACGAAGGCCGACAGGAGGGGAGAGGTCGTGGACCACGACACCGACGGCGAGGCCCGGGAGCGGGCCGCCCGGCGCGACGAGGCGGTGCGCGGAGCGGTGGAGCAGGGGCTGCTGGGGCCGGACGCGGCCGTGGTGGGGCTGCTGGACGTCACCGGCATCCGGGAGTCGGCGGCCGCGCTGCGGGCGGCCTTCGACGCGGTCACGGCGCCGGGGACACCGGTGCTGCACGCCTTCGCGGTGAAGGCGAGCCCACTGGTGCCGGTACTGCGACTGCTGCACGAGGAGGGCATCGGCGCCGAGGTGGCGAGCCCGGGCGAGCTTGCGCTGGCACGGGCGGCGGGGCTGCCGCCGGAGAACACGGTGCTCGACTCCCCCGCCAAGACGCCGGCCGAGCTGCGCGAGGCGCTGGCGCTGGGCGTCGCCGTGAACGCGGACAACCCGCAGGAGCTGGACCGGCTCGACGCGCTGGTGGGGCCGGCGACCCCCCGGTCACCGCTCGGCATCCGGGTCAACCCGCAGATCGGCGGCGGCACCATCGGGGCGACCTCGACCGCGACCGAGACCTCGAAGTTCGGGGTGGCGCTGCGCGACGAGGGAGCCCGCGAGTGGGTCGTGCGGGCCTACGCCGACCGGCCGTGGCTGACCCGGCTGCACGCGCACACCGGCTCCCAGGGCATCCCGCTGTCGCTGCTGGCGCGGGGTGCGGCGGAGACGTACGCGCTGGCCGAGGAGATCAACGCGCGGATCGGGCGGCGGCAGATCGACACGCTCGACATCGGCGGCGGACTGCCGGTCAACTTCGAGGGAGAGGTGACCGCGCCTACGTACGCCCAGTACGCGCGCACGCTCAAGGAGGAGGTGCCGGGGCTGTTCGACGGGCGGTACGGGATCGTCACCGAGTTCGGGCGGTCGCTGCTGGCCAAGCACGGCACGGTGGTGGCGCGGGTGGAGTACGCGAAGAGCTCCGGCGGGCGGCGGATCGCGGTGACGCACGCGGGCGTGCAGGTGGCCACGCGGACGGTGTACGCGCCGGGGGCGTGGCCGCTGCGGATCGCCGCGTACGACGCCAAGGGCCGACCGAAGCCGGGCCCCGAGGTGACGCAGGACGTGGCGGGGCCCGCCTGCTTCTCGGGCGACCTGCTCGCAGAGGGGCGCGCACTGCCCCTGCTGGAGCAGGGCGACTACGCGGCGGCGCTGGACACGGGCGCGTACTACTTCGCGCACCACTACGCCTACAACTCACTGGCCCGGCCCGGCATTTACGGTTTCGCGCCGGACGGCTCCGGAGGCGTCGCCTTCGCGACCGTGCGGGAGCCGCAGACGGTGGCGGAGGTCGTGGCCGAGTCCGGAGGGGCGCACGCGTCCGCGCTCACCACCCTGCGCGCATCTGGGAGCCGTTGACACACTGCCGCGCCCCATCGAACAAATGGATCAACTGGCGGCAAACAGCCGTCAGTTGACCCACCTTAGTACGCCGGGCGCACGTTCCAATGGAAAATGCCAAAGCCCTCACCCGTCACACACACGTTGCGTAGTGTCTCTGTCACTCAACCGGAGTACAGGCGGGGAGGGGAACCGGCGTGCCCGGAATCGACGAGTGCCTACTGGATGCGATGCGGCTGCCCGGTGCCCGGGGAGCCGCGCTGGTGGACTGGACGAGCGGACTGGCCCTGGGATCCGTCGGGGAAGCCCCGGGCGGTGACCACGAGACCACCGCCGCCGAGGCCGCCGAACTGGCCAGGCTGGCCGCCGAGCACGGCGCCTTCACGGCCGGGGACGCCGAGGACGGGCGCCCGCCCGTCGAGGACGTGATCATCAGCAACCGCGACAGCTACCACCTGCTGCGGTTCGTGGTCACGTCCTTCGACAGCAGCGTCTTCCTCCACCTGTGGCTGGGCCGCGAGGAGGGCAACCTGGCCCTGGCCCGCATCCGGCTGGGCGAGATGGCCGACCGGCTGGTGCTGGGATGACCATGGTCGGCACACCTCCGCCGCTGCCGGTGCGGGACAGGTCGGCCGCGGCCGACCGGACCGCGGGCGCGCTGTCGCCGATGCTCAGGCGGCTCGCCGAAGAGCAGGCCACCGGCGTGCTCGTCCGCGAACACGGCACCCTGTACCTCGCCCGGGGCCGGGTCGTGCACGCCGAGAGCCCCCTCGCACCCGGCCTGAACGTGCTGCTCACCGCCCACGGCACCCTCGCGGCGGCCGCGTGGCAGCGGGCGGCCGACCGGGCCGGCGGCCCGGTGGACGCCGCCCGGCTGCTGCTCGACGCCGGACTGCTGCCCTCGGGCGCGCTGGAACTGTGCCACCTGGACACGCTGTACGACGCCGGGTACTTCGCCCTGGCGCCGAGCAGCACCCCCGGCCGGTTCCGGTACGACGGCTCGCCCCGCATCGGCCCGCTGCCCTCGGTCCCGGTCATCGCGCTGGAGCGCGAGACGCTGCGCCGCCGGCTGCTGCTGCACCGGCTGTGGCCGGACCCGGCGGTGGACAGCGCCCCGCTGATCCGCGCCGATCCGGCCGCGGGGGCGCAGGTCACACCGCGCCGGCGGGCCGTCCTGGACCGGGTGGACGGCGTCCGCACGGCCCCGGAGATCGCCCGTGACTTAGGCAGACAAGCCTTCCACACGCTGGTGGACGTACGCCGGCTCACGGCGGCCGGACTGGTCCGGCCGATGCACACGGCACCCGACCCGCCGCCGCTTCCGCCGGCTCCCCCGCTCACGGTCACCGACCCCGACATCGCGCTGCTGAAGAGGCTCAGGGATGCGCTGGAGGCGCTTTGAACGGCACCACCCCGCCGCCGAGAGGAGAGAGCTGATGGTGCCCGAACACGACCTGGAGACCGTGCTGGACGAGCTGCGCCGGCTGCGCACCCGCGTCCCGCAGCTCACCGGCGCCCTCGCAGCCGGCGTAGACGGACTCGTCGTCGCCCACGACACACCCGGCGTCGACCCGGAAGGCCTCGCGGCGCTCACCGCGGCCGCCCTCGGCGTGTCCGTACGGGTCGCCGACGCCACCGGCAACGGCGGCTTCCGGGAACTGCTTGTGCGCGGCGAACACGGCTACGTCGCCACCTACGCGGCCGGCCGCACCGCCGTGCTGACCCTGCTCACCCAGGACCGGGTGAACGTCGGCCGGCTCCACCTCGAGGGCCGCCGGTCCGGCGCCCGCATCGGGGAGCTGCTCGACGCCGCCGAGGCCGCCGCCCGGGCCGCGGCACCCACCGCACGGCCCGCCAGGACAACACCCGCACGTACTCGCACCACGCGCGTGCCACGCACCACGGCCACCGAAGCGCGCACCGCAACCGACAACTGAGAGGACCACCATGGCCAACACGGAAACCGCCCTGAAAGAGGCCCTGACCTCCATCGAGGGCGCCACCGGCGTCGCACTCGTCGACTACACCAGCGGCATGGCGCTGGGCACGATGGGCGGCACCAAGACCTTCGACCTCAACGTGGCCGCCGCGGGCAACACGGACGTGATCCGCGCCAAGATGCGCACGATGGAGATGCTGGGCCTCAAGGCCGAGATCGACGACATCCTGATCACGCTGACGGACCAGTACCACCTGATCCGCCTGCTCAAGGGCCGCGGCGGGAACGGCCTGTTCCTCTACCTCGTCCTGGAGCAGAACCGGGCCAACCTGGCGATGGCCCGGCACCAGCTCAAGAGGATCGAGGAGGAACTGGAGGTCTAGGCCCTCCGGACCCGCTCGAGGTCAGACCAGTGCCGCGGTACGGCGGCGGGACCCGCCGGGGGTCGCGTCGCCGGCCGCGACGCCCGTCGCGCGCAGGCCCTTCACGGCCTTGCCCGCCGGTCCGCCGCCCCGCCGGTCGAGCCAGTCGACCCGCACCCACAGCAGCGTCTCCCCGGCCCGCTCCCGCCGCCCGAGCCACGCGGCCTTCAGTCTGAGCCCGGTGCCGGCCCCGGCCAGCAGCATGCCCCCGGCAGCGGGCACCGCGAACGAGCTGCCGAGCGCCACCGCGAACGCCAGCAGCAGCCACCACCGGTGTCCCCGGCGCCAGTTGCGCACGGTCACCGCCCGGTCCTGCAGCACGTCGTACTTGCCCGCCCGGGCGGCCCCGCGGGTGAGCGCGGCGTACCGCTTCCTGCGCACCAGTGCCACGACGGCCAGGGCGACCAGGAACAGTGCGGTCCCCGCCATCACCCCGATCCGGCGCCCGGTCACCCCGGGCGGCAGTACTCCGATACCGGCGGCCACCACCCCGAACCACCACAGCGGTGCGGCACCCGCCCGTACGACGACGGCCACCCGGGCCAGTCCCTGCCCTCCGCGCGCCACGTCAGCCTCCCGTGTCACGTCTGCGTGTCCACCCAGCCCCTGGGTCCGGACACGACGCTAACGGCAGAACGTGAGACGAGTCTGAGAGCGCGTCGGGTCACTCGACGAACAACCCCCGGGCGGCGGCGTTCGCGTCGAACTGCTCCAACCGGGCCTGCGCGTCGGGCAGATCGTCACACAGCGCCTCCAGCAGCACCCGCCCGAGCAGCATCGGCGCGCACGCGGTGTCGAAGGCGAGCCCGGTGCCGACCGCGGCGGGCAGCAGCAGATCGGAGTGGCGGGCGACGGGCGCGAACGCGGAGTCGGCGACCGTGACGACGGTCAGGCCCGCCTCCTGGGCGTAGGAGAGGGTGTCGACCACCTCGCGCGGATGCCGGGGCAGCGCGAAGCAGAGCAGGGCCGTGGCGCCCGCGCGGACGGCCGCGTCGATACGGTCCTGGATCATCGTGCCGCCCTCGTTGAGCAGCCGGACGTCCGGGTGGACCTTGGCGGCGAAGTACGCGAAGCCGTACGCCTGGGAGGCGGCGGCGCGCAGCCCGAGCACCGGCAGCGGGCGCGAGGCCGCCAGGATCCGGCCGGCCTTCTGCACCGGCCGGGGGTCGGCGAGCAGCTCCGCGAGGTGCCTCAGGTTCTCGATCTCGGCCTCGACGGCCTGCTGGTACTCGTTGTAGGAGCCCGCCCCGGCGGCGGCCTGCTCGGCGGGCACGACCTCCCGCAGGTGCCTGCGCAGGGCGGGGTAGCCGTCGAAGCCGAGGGCGACCGCGAACCGGGTCACCGAGGGCTGGCTGACCCCGGCCAGTTCGGCCAGCTCCACGCTGGACAGGAAGGGGACGTCGGCGGCCCGCCGCACCATGCTGTGCGCGATGCGCCGCTGGGTCGGGGTGAGCCGGTGCCCTTCGAAGAGCGCCTGCAGACGGGTCGCCGGGGTGTCCGTCACGCCCGTGCTCCGGTCGACGCTCATGCTGTGCTCCCCCTCCGTGTGAACCCATGACCTATTCAGACATCTAGAACTCTGCATGAGCCTATACAGCCGGGCAAGGCCCGTCTCGTGATCCGGCCGCCCCGGGCCCGCGGGCGCCGAAGAGGGGGGTTTACCCCAGTGCGCGGGGCACCGGCGCTCCTTACCGTGAAGCGCATGAGCGGACTGGACTCGCGGGACACCGACCTCAAGAAGGACCTGGACGCCACCGTACGGGCGCGCGGGGAGCTGGGCGAGGAGTACGACTCCGCGCTCGTGGACTCCTTCCTGGAGAAGGTCGAGCGCCGGATCGACGACACGGTGGACCGCCGGGTTCGGCGGCACCTGGCCGAGCAGCGGATGGCCGACGCGCGCGGCACCCGGCGGTCCGGACCGGCCGGCTCGTGGGCGGACCGCTACGGCCTCGCGATCGTGTCGCTGGTGCTGGCCGTCCCGCTGTCCGCGATCTCCGGCGCCCTGGCCGGAATGACCGGCATCGTGGCCACCTGGCTCGGCATCGTCGGTGTGAACGCGGCCCAGGCGGTGCGCCTCAACCCGGAGCTGATCACCGGACGTCGTGAAGCCGGGCGGTCCGCCCGGGAGGACTGAAACCCGCGGAAGAAGGAACCGAGGTCCCGGGCAAAGTGAGTCCGGGGCAAGGCGAGTCCCGGGGAGGAGTGGGCCCGGGGGAGGAGTTGTGCGCGGGGACCGCCGCACCCCCGTTTCCGGGGGGCGGGACGACGGCGGTCCCCGCGAGGGACGCGGGCCGGGTCAGGACCGGGCTTGCGCGTCCTGGGCGTCCATGGATGTCCGGGAGCCGCTCCGGAGGTCCTTGGCGCCGCACGGCGCCGGCCTGGGCGGGGAGCCGCTCCCGCCCTGCCGACACCACTAATGTGCCGGACCCGTGTTAAGCGGGTGCTGCGCGCACGTGACACCCTCGTACCAGTTGCGGAACGGCTCGGCCGGCCCAAGTCACCCCCGGTTCGCCGCCGTTGCCGGCGGTTCACCGCGGGTTCGGCTACTTGTTGCCGCCCTTGGCCAGGAAGGCCAGCAGGTCCTGCCGGCTGACCACGCCGGTCGGCTTGCCCTCGACCAGGACGATCGCGGCGTCCGCGGAGCCCAGCACCGACATCAGGTCGCCGACCGGCTCGCCGGAGCCGACCTGGGGCAGCGGGGCGCTCATGTGCTTCTCCAGCGGGTCCTCCAGCGAGGCCCGCTTGGAGAACAGGGCGTCCAGCAGCTCGCGCTCCACCACGGAGCCGACGACCTCGGCGGCCATCACGTCCGGGTGACCGGCGCCCGGCTTGACGACCGGCATCTGCGAGACGCCGTACTCGCGCAGCACGTCGATGGCCTCACCCACGGTCTCCTCGGGGTGCATGTGCACCAGGGACGGGATGGTGCCGGCCACCTTGTCCTGCAGGACGTCGCCGACGCGGGCGCTGGGGCCCTCGTCCTCGAGGAAGCCGTAGTCGGCCATCCACTCGTCGTTGAAGATCTTCGAGAGGTAGCCGCGGCCGCTGTCCGGGAGGAGGACGACCACGACGTCGTCCGGGCCGAGCCGTTCGGCGACGCGCAGCGCGGCGACGACGGCCATCCCGCAGGAGCCGCCGACCAGCAGGCCCTCCTCCTTGGCCAGGCGGCGGGTCATCTGGAAGGCGTCCTTGTCGGAGACGGCCACGATCTCGTCGGCCACCGTCCGGTCGTACGCGGTCGGCCAGAAGTCCTCGCCGACACCCTCGATCAGGTACGGCCGCCCGGAGCCGCCTGAGTACACCGAGCCCTCGGGGTCGGCGCCGATGACGTTGACCGCGCCGTCGGAGGCGTCCTTCAGATAGCGGCCGGTGCCGGAGATGGTGCCGCCGGTGCCGACGCCGGCCACGAAGTGGGTGATCTTCCCCTCGGTCTGCTCCCACAGCTCGGGGCCGGTCGAGTGATAGTGCGAGAGCGGGTTGTTGGGGTTGGAGTACTGGTCCGGCTTCCAGGCGCCCGGGGTCTCCCGGACGAGGCGGTCGGAGACGTTGTAGTACGAGTCCGGGTGCTCGGGGTCCACGGCCGTCGGGCAGACCACGACCTCGGCGCCGTAGGCCCGCAGCACGTTGATCTTGTCGGTGGACACCTTGTCAGGGCAGACGAAGATGCACTTGTAGCCCTTCTGCTGGGCCACGATGGCCAGGCCCACGCCGGTGTTGCCGCTGGTCGGCTCGACGATCGTGCCGCCCGGCTTGAGCTCCCCGCTCTGCTCGGCGGCCTCGATCATGCGCAGGGCGATGCGGTCCTTCACGGAACCGCCCGGGTTGAAGTACTCCACCTTGGCCAGGACGGTCGCCTGGATGCCCTTGGTCACGTTGTTGAGCCGCACCAGCGGGGTGTTGCCGACGAGGCTGATCATCGAGTCGTGGAATCGCACCGTTGTCTCCGGTTGCTTGCAAAAAACATTGGTCTTAGTGGTTCCGCCAGCCTACGGCCCCGAAGTGGCCTCGGACGGGCGTTCACTCCCCGTTGAGATTGGCACACGGGCTGTACGGGGCAAGGAGTGGGTGTACGGCTACGAGGAGGTGGCGGCGACGCATGACGAGCATGTCGAGGGCGAGAGTGGCCCGGCGCATCGCGGCCGGAGCGGCGTACGGCGGCGGCGGGGTGGGGCTCGTCGGGGCGGCGGCGGTCGGCCTGCTGCTGGCTGAGATGCATCTGGCCCGGCGCCATGTGGGCAACGGCAGTGGGGGCCGGGTGCCGATGGCGGACGGGGTCTACGGCCACGCGTACGACATCCCCGGCGAACCGCCGCTGCGGCTGGCCCTGCTCGGCGACTCCACGGCCGCGGGGCAGGGCGTGCACCGGGCGGGCCAGACGCCGGGGGCGCTGCTGGCGTCGGGGCTGGCCGCGGTGGCGGAACGGCCGGTGGAGCTGCGGAACGTGGCGTTGCCGGGCGCCCAGTCGGACGACCTGGACCGGCAGGTGGCGCTGATCCTGTCGGCCGCCGATCCCGTCCCGGACGTCTGCGTCATCATGATCGGCGCGAACGACGTGACCCACCGGATGCCGCCCACGCGTTCGGTACGGCATCTGTCGGCGGCGGTGCGCCGGCTGCGCACGGCCGGTGCGGAGGTGGTCGTCGGCACGTGCCCGGACCTCGGCACCATCGAGCCGGTGCAGCAGCCGCTGCGGTGGCTGGCCCGCCGGACCTCGCGGCAACTGGCGGCGGCGCAGACGATCGGGGCGGTGGAGCAGGGCGGGCGGACGGTGTCGCTGGGCGACCTGCTGGGCCCGGAGTTCGAGGCGAATCCCCGGGAGCTGTTCGGCCCCGACAACTACCACCCCTCGGCGGAGGGCTACGCGACGGCGGCGATGGCGGTCCTGCCCACGGTGTGCGCGGCCCTCGGCCTGTGGCCGGCCGAGGAGGAACGGCCGGACGCGTCCCGGCGCGAGGGCTTCCTGCCGGTGGCCCGGGCCGCCGCGGAGGCCGCCTCGGAGGCGGGCACCGAGGTCACGGCGGCCATGCCCACGGGCCCCCGAGGCCCCTGGGCCCTCCTCAAACGCCGCCGCCGGCGCCGCGTGAGCGAGCCCGAACCGGGCCGGACCGGCCCGCCCGTCGGCATGAACCCTCAGACGGGTGGGCCCGCCGAGCCACCAGGCGCCCAAGCAAGCGCTTAGTAAATTGCGGTCAGTGTCACACCGCGACACCGGTGACCTGAACCATACGGCCGGGTAACTTCCCAACCGGCCCTGCCCAACTCCGTCCTCTGGAGCCGTGATGCCCGAAGCCGTCATCGTCTCGACCGCCCGCTCCCCCATCGGCCGCGCCTTCAAGGGCTCCCTCAAGGACCTGCGCCCGGACGACCTGACCGCCACGATCATCCAGGCGGCACTGGCCAAGGTTCCCGAGCTCGACCCCAGGGACATCGACGACCTGATGCTCGGCTGTGGTCTGCCGGGCGGCGAGCAGGGCAACAACCTCGGCCGCATCGTGGCCGTGCAGATGGGCATGGACCACCTGCCCGGCTGCACGGTCACCCGCTACTGCTCCTCCTCGCTGCAGACCAGCCGCATGGCCCTGCACGCCATCAAGGCCGGCGAGGGCGACGTCTTCATCTCGGCCGGCGTCGAGATGGTGTCCCGCTTCACCAAGGGCAACTCCGACAGCCTCCCCGACACGCACAACCCGTTCTTCGCCGAGGCCGAGGCCCGTACCGCCGCCGTGGCCGCGCAGGAGGGCACCACCTGGCACGACCCGCGCGAGGACGGCCTGGTCCCGGACGCCTACATCGCGATGGGTCAGACCGCGGAGAACCTCGCCCGCTGGAAGGGCGTGACCCGCCAGGACATGGACGAGTTCGGCGTCCGCTCGCAGAACCTGGCCGAAGAGGCCATCAAGAACGGCTTCTGGGAGCGCGAGATCACCCCGGTGACCCTGCCGGACGGCACGGTCGTCGCCAAGGACGACGGCCCGCGCGCCGGCGTCACCCTGGAGGGCGTGCAGGGCCTCAAGCCGGTGTTCCGCCCCGACGGGCTCGTCACGGCCGCCAACTGCTGCCCGCTCAACGACGGCGCCGCCGCGGTCGTCATCATGTCCGACACCAAGGCCCGCGAGCTCGGTCTCACCCCGCTCGCCCGCATCGTCTCCACCGGCGTCTCCGGCCTCTCCCCGGAGATCATGGGCCTCGGCCCGGTCGAGGCGTCCCAGCAGGCCCTGCGCCGCGCCGGCCTGACCGTCGACGACATCGACCTGGTCGAGATCAACGAGGCCTTCGCCGCCCAGGTGATCCCCTCCTACCGCGACCTCGGCATCGACCTGGACAAGGTGAACGTCAACGGTGGCGCGATCGCCGTCGGCCACCCCTTCGGCATGACCGGCGCGCGCATCACCGGCACGCTGATCAACTCGCTCCAGTTCCACGACAAGCAGTTCGGCCTGGAGACGATGTGCGTCGGCGGCGGCCAGGGCATGGCGATGGTCATCGAGCGCCTGAGCTGACGCACCCTCGGTAGCGGGCGCGGCACCCTACGTCAGGCGGTGGCCCAGAACCCGGGAAAGCCCCGGGTTCTGGGCCGTTTTGTGATCCAATCTCCCTCAGGATGTGACCTATGTCCCTCGCAGGGGCGTCCTTGCAGGTCAGCGCCGTGAGTCGGGAAACGACGCCATCAATCTCCTGTCCGTTTCGTGACGTTACGCACTGACAGCTGGCTAGTCCGCCCTTCAAGCTGATGTAGGAAGTCGGGGGTCGACTTTGAACCTGGGAGTACGTCAGTGAGCGCCATGCCCTTCGCCCTGCTGCTCACCACGGCCGCCACGGGCGCCGTGGGCGTCGCCGTCCTGCGGACCGTTCTGAAGCTGCGCCGCCAGCTCACCCGGCTGCAGGCACAGCTCGCCGAGAACCAGGCCTTCGCCAGGCGCGCGCCGCTGCCCGCGGCCCGCGCCGCCGAGGCGGACGAGATACGCGCGGCCGTGGCCGAGGCGCTGGCCGAGGAGCGGGAGCGGGAACTGGCCGAGGCGCGGGCGTTCTGGGCCGCTCAGGAGGCCCGCGACGCCTCCGACGCGCCGTCCCTGCTGAGTTTCACCGAGAACGACCTCTTCCTGCCCCGGCAGGCCGACTTCGCGGGCATGGAGTCGCTGGAGCCGGTCGCCGAGCCGGCCACGGAGACCGAGGAGTTCTCCGGGGGCGAGTCCCCCGAACTGGCCGCGGCCCGCCGCCGCCATCCCTCGCACCCGGACTTCGTGCCGGTGCAGTCGCCGGTGGTGAACGACCACGAGCGCACGGTGACCACCCTGGAGCAGCTCGCCGCCGACCAGGTCGAGCTGTCCGACGTCCGGCCCGGCCCCCTGGGCACCCTGGACGTCTACGTCTTCGCCGACGGCACCACCCTGTGCATGACCCCCGGTCACCGGGAGACGGCGGAGCGGCTGGCCGCGGCCGTGCGGGAGGGCGCCACGCCGTACCTGCTCGGCGGGTCGGGCATCTCCGGCGCCTACACGCTGACGTTCGCGTGCGGCGGGGACATGGTCTACATCCTGGCGGACCGGGTCATCGCGTCCCTGTGACGGCGGCGGAAGCCGTGGCGGTGGCTCAGACGCCTGCCCGCTTCCGTGCCTCCTCCACCAGCCCGACCGCCTCGCCGACCTCGTCGTCGGTGCGCAGCACCAGCGACAAGTCGTGCGCGGCCACCAGGATTTGGTCGGCGGCGGCGAACATCCCCGCGTCCGGCATCTCCCGGGGCTCGGAGCCCGGCTCCTCCACGCGCTGCGCCCACTGGGCCAACTCGTTGGCCAGGGCCAGCGCCTCGGCGGCGGCTCCCCGCTGGAGCCGACTCTGGGGCGCCGCCCGCAACCGGTCGGCGAAGTGATCCACTGCTCGGGTCAAGGGCGTCGTATCAACCACGGGCTGAGCGTAACGCGCCGCACTGTTGCCAATACGCGAACGCTCAGGCACGGTGACGTGAAGGACCGGCTTACATCCCCTTTGCATCCGGAGGCGCCGATGTCCCAACTCTTCTCCGAGGAGACCCACCGCAACCTGCTCGCCCGCATCCCCCATTGCACCGGTCGTGAAGTCTCCGACTGGCTGCGCACCGTCGAAGAAGGCCCCGCCCTGTTCCGCTTCGAGGAGAAGGTCAGCTGGCTCCGGCACGAGTACGACCTCGCGTACGGCCACGCCAAGGCGATCATTCATGAGTACGACCTGAGGAGGGCCGCCCGCAAGCTGCTCTGAGCACGCGCGGCGACCCGGCCACGGCAAAGGGACCCTGCGATCCGTCTTCGCCGGATCCGGGGCCCTTTCCCACGACTTCACCCGAGTGGCGGCCCGGTCAGGGGCCGGCCGCCACTAGTCGTTGTTGCTGAAGATCGCCACCAGCCGCAGCATCTCCACGTAGATCCACACCAGGGTGAGCGTGAGGCCGAACGCGGCGAGCCAGGACTCGCTGCGCGGGGCGCCGTAGGCGATGCCGTCCTCGATCTGCTTGAAGTCGAGGGTGAGGAAGAAGGCGCCGAGCACGATGGCGATGATGCCGACGATCGCGCCGAGCGGGCCGAAGCTGCGCAGGCCGCCGTCCTCGGCGACACCGAACGCGACCAGCAGCAGGTTGACCGCCATCACCAGGATGAAGGCCATGGCGATGGCCATGCCGATGCGGGCGTAGCGGGCCGTGACGCGCACCCAGCCGGCCTTGTAGACGAGCAGGGTCGCGGCCGTGACGGCCATGGTGCCGAGCACCGCCTGGAAGGGCGCACCGCTCCAGCGGCTGTTGTACATCTCGCTGATGACGCCCAGGAAGACGCCCTCGAAGGCCGCGTAGCCAAGGATCAGCGCGGGCGACGGTGTGCGCTTGAAGCTCTGCACCAGCGCCAGGACCATCGCGATGATGGCGGAGCCGAAGGCCAGGCCGTAGCTGGTCGTGGAGACCGGCAGCAGGACCCAGGCGAGGGCGGCGCCGACGGCGACCGTGCCGAGCGTGAGGGCCGAGCGCATGACGACGTCGTCCATCGTCATCCGGCCGGTGGCGGCCGGGGCCTGCGGCGGGGCGCCCTGCTGGAGGTCCTGCTGGGCGTAGGGGTTCTGCGCGTACGGGTTCTGTGCGTACGGGTTGCCCTGCGCGTACCCGGCCTGCGCTGCGGTGTTGAAGCCGGCGTAGCCGTTGTCGCGGCTGAACCCCCGTCGCGAGAAGACCGGGTTACTGCTCCTCATTTCACTCCTCCATGGCCGCCGTGCGCGGCCTTGGCTCAAGAGTAATGGATTGGCAAAAGAACGGCCGTACTACTTGAGGGGGATCTTTCCCCTGCGGTGTTGCCCAACACGCCGCGCGAACCCCTGATTCCCCCTGTGGAACCGCTCACTCCAGCGGGAAGCCGGTGTACGCCTCGGCCAGATCGGTCTCGGCCGCGCGGGAGGAGGTGACGCGTTCCAGCCGGGCCTCCTGGAGTCGGGCGTCGAAGGCGGTCGCGTCGGGGGCGCTGTGCAGCATGGTCGTCATGTCGTACGAGAACCGCTCGGCCTGCCAGATCCGGCGCAGACAGGTGGCTGAGTAGCCGTCCAGGAGTTCGGGCGACCCGGTCCGCCGCTCGTGGACGAGCGCCCGGGCGAACGTCACGACGTCACCGACGGCGAGGTTCAGCCCCTTGGCGCCGGTGGGCGGCACGATGTGGGCGGCGTCACCGGCCAGGAAGAGCCGGCCGTGGCGCATCGGCTCGTGCACGAAGGACCGCATGGGGGTGACCGACTTCTGGGTGATCTGACCGCGCTCCAGCTTCCAGCCGTCGCCGGTCTCCAGGCGCCGGTCCAGTTCGGCCCAGATCTCCTCGTCGCTCCACCCGCCCGCCTCGGTGCCGGCGGGCACCTGGAGGTAGAGACGGGAGACGGAGGGCGAGCGCATGGAGAGCAGGGCGAAGCCGCGGTCGTGGCGGGCGTAGACGAGTTCGTCGTGCGAGGGCGCCACGTCGGCGAGGATGCCGAGCCAGGCGTAGGGGTAGGTCCGCCCGAACACCCGCGAGGCGGCGGGGAAGGCCTTGCGGGCCACGCCCCAGAAACCGTCGCACCCGACGACGTAGTCGCACTCCAGGACGTCCTCGCGCCCCTGGTGCCGGAACGGCACCCGGGGCCGGTCGCCGTCCGCGCCCTCGACGGCCAGCGCCTCCGCCTCGAACAGCAGCGCGCCCCCTTCGGCCAGCTGGAGGGCGATGAGGTCCTTGCACACCTCCGTCTGGGCGTAGACCGTCACGGACCGCCCGCCGGTGAGGCCGGGGAAGTCGACACGGTGCCGGCGCCGGTCGAAGCGCAGTTCGATCCCGTCGTGCCGCATCCCCTCGCGGTCCATCCGTTCGCCGGCGCCCGCCTCCCGCAGCACGTCCACGGTGCCCTGCTCCAGGATCCCGGCCCGCTGCCGCTGCTCGACGTAGGCGCGGTCGCGGCTCTCCAGGACGACCGAGTCGATGCCGGCGCGGTGCAGCAGCCGCGCCAGAAGCAGCCCGGCCGGACCGGCTCCGATGATCCCGACGGTGGTGCGCATCGGTCGCTCCCTCTTCTCTGGAACCACTCGCGTTCGCATGGTGAAATTTCTTTCACTCTCTGGGAACGTGAGTCTCCGGCCGCACACATACCGCTGTCAACGGTCACGGGACAGAACGCGCGGGACTCAAGGGAGCGGTCCGGAAAAGAGAAGGTTGGTGCCCGGAGCCGGACTTGAACCGGCACGCCCGCGAAGGGGCAGCGAGGTTTAAGCTCGCCGTGTCTGCATTCCACCATCCGGGCAGGCCATGGGCACCGCTGCGAGGCTCCGAGCCTATCGGGGCACATCCCTCGAACAGACGAAGTAATGCCCCGATGTTGTCTTATTTTATTGACGTCTGAGGGAGCATCAGCACCCGGAACTCGCCATCCGCACTTGCCACCAGCGTGACGGGACGTGGGTGCGCACGTACGCGGAATGACGGAATTTCACCTACCGAACGAGGGCGCTCGTCCTGTTCTGGCCACCGCGCGCGTCAGGGTCTCCCGTCCTCCCCAGGTATGACACGGACCCGCTCCGTCCGACCGGAGTCGCCCCCCGGAACCGGAACAGCGGCTGACTACACGCACGCCGGCGGCCGGGACGATGGATCAAGTCCCCGAAACAGACGTCGTCCCGACAGGAGCACCCTCCCGTGACCACCACACCCACCGCCGGCCGGACCACGGCCGTGGCCGCACGCGCCACCGAGCTGTCGAAGATCTACGGGCAGGGCGAGACCCGGGTGGTCGCCCTGGACCGGGTCTCGGTCGACTTCCGGCAGGCGGAGTTCACCGCGATCATGGGACCGTCCGGTTCCGGCAAGTCCACGCTGATGCACTGCGTGGCAGGTCTGGACACCTTCTCCGCGGGGTCCGTGCGGATCGGCGAGACCGAACTGGGCTCCCTGAAGGACAAGCAGCTCACCAAGCTCCGCCGGGACAAGATCGGCTTCATCTTCCAGGCCTTCAACCTGCTGCCGACGCTGACCGCGCTGGAGAACATCACCCTGCCGATGGACATCGCCGGGCGGAAGCCGGACAGGGCGTGGCTGGACCAGGTCATCCAGATGGTCGGGCTCTCCGGGCGGCTGAGCCACCGGCCCGCCCAGCTCTCCGGCGGCCAGCAGCAGCGCGTGGCCGTGGCCCGCGCCCTCGCCTCCAAGCCGGAGATCATCTTCGGTGACGAGCCGACCGGCAACCTGGACTCGCGCTCCGGCGCCGAGGTGCTGGGCTTCCTGCGCAACTCGGTGCGCGAGCTGGGTCAGACGGTGGTCATGGTGACCCACGACCCGGTGGCGGCGGCGTACGCGGACCGGGTGGTCTTCCTCGCCGACGGCCGCATCGTGGACGAGATCCACGGCCCCACCGCCGACTCCGTCCTCGACCTGATGAAGCAGTTCGACGCGAAGGGCCGTACCAGCTGATGTTCCGCACCGCCCTGCGCAACGTCTCCGCGCACAAGGCCCGGCTCCTGATGACCGTGCTCGCCGTCATGCTCGGCGTGGCCTTCGTGTCCGGGACCCTCGTCTTCACCAACACCATCTCCGACGCCTACCAGAAGAGCTCCGCCAAGGGCTTCGACCAGGTCGACGTCGCCGTACGGCCCGAGTACCAGGACTCCAAGGGGGACCGGGTCGGCAAGACCCCCGAGCTGACCCAGACCCTGCTCGACCGGGCCGCCGATGCGCCCGGCGCCGCCTCCGCGACCGGTGTCGTCACCGGCTTCACCGCCATCGCCGGCAAGGACGGCAAGCTGCTCGGCGACGGCTGGCAGTCCGAGGGCGGCAACTACTGGGGCACCAAGGACGCCCGCTACCCCCTGGTCGCCGGACACGCGCCCAGCGGCCGGGGCGAGATGCTCATCGACGCCAGGACCGCCGAGCGGGCCGGCTACAAGGTCGGCGACACCGTCCGGCTCTCGGTGGACGGCCCCGTCCTCACCCCGCGCATCAGCGGCATCTTCAGCACCGACGACGGCAACGTGGCCGCCGGCGGCAGCCTCGCCCTCTTCGACACGCCCACCGCGCAGGCCCTGTTCGGCAAGAAGGGCACCTACGACGAGATCGACGTGAAGGCGACGTCGGGAACCAGCCAGAGCGCGCTCAAGGCGTCCCTGGACAAGGCGCTGCCGTCGCACCTGGTGGAGACCACCACCGGCAAGCGGCTCGCCGACGACCAGGCCGAGATGATCTCCGCCTCGATGAGCGGTCTCAAGCAGAGCCTGCTGGTGTTCGCCGGCATCGCCCTGTTCGTCGGCACGTTCATCATCGCCAACACCTTCACCATGCTGGTCGCCCAGCGCACCAGGGAACTGGCCCTGCTGCGGGCGGTCGGCGCCTCCCGCCAGCAGGTCACCCGCTCGGTGCTGATCGAGGCACTGGTGGTCGGCACGGTCGCCGGGGTGACCGGACTGGCCGCGGGCATCGGCATCGGCGCGGGCCTGCGGTCGCTGCTGGGCTCGTTCGGCGCGAGCGTGCCCGACGGGCCGCTGGTGATCACGCCGGGCACCGTGCTGACCGCCCTCGCCGTCGGCATCGTCATCACCGTGCTGGCCGCCTGGCTGCCGGGCCGCCGCGCGGCCAGGATCCCGCCGGTGGCGGCGATGAGCAGCGTGCACGCCAAGGCGACCACCAAGTCGCTGGTGCTGCGCAACACGCTCGGCGCGCTGTTCTCGGCGGCGGGCGTCGCGGTGGTCCTCGCGGCCACGACGATGGACACCGACTCCGCCCAGGGCCCGATGGGGCTCGGCGCGGTCCTGCTCATCATCGGCGTGTTCATCCTGACCCCGCTGCTGTCCCGCCCGCTGATCGCGGCCGCCGCGCCCGTGCTGCGCGTGTTCGGTGTCTCGGGCAAGCTGGCCCGCCAGAACTCGGTGCGCAACCCGCGCCGTACGGCGGCCACGGCGTCCGCGCTGATGATCGGCCTGACGCTGATCACCGGCATGACGGTGATGGCGGGCAGCCTGCAGACCTCGATCGACCGGATGGCCAGCTCGGCGATCCGCGCGGACTACGTCGTTTCGATGGCCAACCGCGGCCCGCTCTCCCCGGACGTGGCGCGCAGGCTCGCCGACGCCGACGGTGTCACCGCCAGCAGCCCGCTGCGCAACGGCGCGTCCCGGATCGGCGGCGAGACGGAGTACCTCACCGGCGTCGACGGCTCGGCCATCGGCGAGCTGACGGACCTGAAGGTGGACGACGGCTCCTTCACCGTGGGCGGCTCGCGGATCGTCGTGGACAAGGACCGGGCCGAGGAACACGGCTGGCGGGTCGGCTCCGGGTTCACCGCGCACTTCGAGGACGGCGCGGCGCGCCGTCTCACGGTCGCCGGGATCTACGAGGGCAACGACATGCTCAACGGGATCATGCTCGACAACAAGGTCCTCACCCCGCACCTGGCCGACCCGGCCGACATGCAGGTGATGGTCAGGACCGAGGGCGGGGCGTCCGACGGTGCCAAGGACAGGCTGGAGAAGGCCCTCGGCTCCAACCCGGCGGTCCTGGTCCAGGACAAGAAGGACATCTCCAACGACATCGCGAAGATGTTCACGCTGATGCTGAACATGGTCTACGGCCTGCTGGGCATGGCGGTGATCGTCGCGGTCCTCGGCGTCATCAACACCCTGGCCATGTCGGTCTTCGAGCGCTCCCAGGAGATCGGCATGCTGCGGGCGATCGGCCTGGACCGCAGGTCGGTCAAGCGGATGGTCCGCCTGGAGTCGCTGGTGATCTCCCTGTTCGGCGGGGTGCTCGGCATCGGCCTCGGTGTGTTCTTCGGCTGGGCGGCCGGCGAGCTGCTGGGCACGAAGATGCCGACGTACGAACTGGTCCTGCCCTGGGGCCGGATGGCGCTCTTCCTGCTGCTGGCGGGAGTGGTCGGGGTGCTGGCCGCCCTGTGGCCGGCCCGGCGCGCGGCCCGGCTGAACATGCTGACGGCGATCAAGGCCGAGTAGCCGCACGGACGACCGGGGCCCCGTTCCGCGTGCCGGAACGGGGCCCCTCGTCGTGTCCCGGCGGGTCAGGTGTTCCAGGTGCGGGTGCGCAGGGGGAGCCCGGAGGCGCCCGACTCGGGGGTGCGGACGGCCAGGACCTGGTTGACGCCGATGCGGTTGCGTTCGAAGGCGAGCGCGCAGGCGGCCATGTACAGCAGCCAGACACGGGTCCGGCCGGGACTGGTGAGGCGCATGGCGCGCTCCTGGCCCGCCTCCAACCGGGTGACCCACTGGCGCAGGGTGCGGGCGTAGTGCTCGCGGATCGACTCCACGTCCCGGACCTCGAAACCGGCCCGCTCGAGCTGGGTGACGGTGGTGCCGAGCGGGGCGAGCTCCCCGTCGGGGAAGACGTAGGCGTCGATGAACGCGTCGACCTCGTACGAGGATTCGTCGCGCTGCGGGCGGCGGGCGATCTGGTGGTTGAGCAGCCGTCCGCCGGGCTTCAGCAGGGCGTACAGGCCGCTCGCGTACTCCAGGTAACGCTCGGCGCCGACGTGTTCGGCCATGCCGATGGAGGAGATCGCGTCGTAGGGGCCGTCCGGGACGTCCCGGTAGTCCTGGACGCGGATCTCCACGCGGTCGGTCAGCCCCTCCTCCGCGACGCGCTTGCGGGCGTACGCCGCCTGTTCCTGGGAGAGGGTGACGCCGACGACGCGCACGCCGTGCTCACGGGCCGCGTGGATGGCCATCGAGCCCCAGCCGCAGCCGACGTCCAGCAGCCGCTGCCCCTGCGTCAGGCCGAGCTTGACGCAGACGAGTTCGAGCTTGTCCCGCTGGGCGGACTCCAGGGTGCCGCCGTCCTGCCAGTAGGCGCACGAGTAGACCATCGACGGGCCGAGGACGAGTTCGTAGAAGTCGTTGCCGACGTCGTAGTGGTGGCTGATGGCCCGCCGGTCGCTGTGCCGGGTGTGCAGGTGAGGGCGTCTGCGGACCTCCTCGCGGGGCGGGGCGGGCGGGATCGGCGGCCCGGCGAGCCTCAGCAGCTCGCGTCCCGCGGCCCGCACCTCGGGGTCGCGCAGCGCCTCGGCGAGTCCGCGGGCGTCCTCGCCGCGCTCCCACACCAGCCCCGCCATGACCTCGAGGACTCCGTAGAGGTCGCCCTCGATGTCCAGGTCCCCGGAGACCCAGGCCCGGGCCAGGCCCAACTCGCCGGGTTTGAAGAGCAGTCGGCGCAGGGCCCGGCGGTTGCGGACGACGAGGGCCGGGGCGTCCGGCGGGCCGTCCTGCGAACCGTCCCAGGCGCGGATCCGCACCGGTAGCGGTGCTCCCAGTAGCTGCTCGGCAAGCTTTCTCAACCGCGGCGCGGCGTCGGCCATGGCGCACACCTCCAAGACGACGATCCCGGATGTCCGATACCACGTAAACACCGCGAGGCCTCCGGCGCAGTCCCGCAAAGGAGTTACAGATCGGCACCCCCTTGCCGGAAGTCCGCCGGAACGCCGAAAGACCTCCCGCACCACGGATGGCAGGAGGTCTTTCGAGTGGTCACGACACCGGTTCGGCGACCGGTGAGCGAACCGTGGGTCAGGAGGCCTTGGCCTTCTCGCCCGTCTTGCTGGCGGCGGCGACCGGGGCCGGCTTGGCGGCCTCGTAGAACTCCTCGCGCGGGTTCTCCATGGCGCCCAGGGAGACGACCTCGCGCTTGAGGAACATGCCGAGGGTCCAGTCGGCGAAGACGCGGATCTTGCGGTTCCAGGTCGGCATCGCCATGCCGTGGTAGCCACGGTGCATGTACCAGGCGAGGCGGCCCTTGAGCTTGATCTTCATCTTGCCCATGACGATCATCGCCACGCCCTTGTGCAGGCCGAGACCGGCCACCGCACCCTTGTTGGCGTGCTCGTACTCCTTCTGCGGGAAGCCCCGCATACCGGAGATCACGTTGTCGCCGAGGGCACGGGCCTGGCGCAGCGCGTGCTGGGCGTTCGGCGGGCACCAGGCGTTCTCGTTGCCCGCCTTGCGGCCGACGAGGTCCGGGACCTGGGCGTTGTCACCGGCGGCCCAGATGTAGTCGGTGCCCTTGACCTGGAGCGTGGGCTCGCAGTCGACGTGGCCGCGCGGGCCGAGGGGCAGGCCGAAGCGGGCGAGGGCCGGGTTCGGCTTGACGCCGGCGGTCCAGACGATCGTGTTGGAGTCGACCTCGAGGCCGTTCTTCAGCACGACGTGGCCGTCCACGCAGGAGTCCATGGAGGTGGAGAGGTAGATCTCCACGCCGCGGCTCTCCAGGTGCTCCTTGCCGTACTGGCCGAGCTTGGGGCCGACCTCGGGGAGGATCTTGTCCGCGGCGTCGACGAGGACGAACCGCATGTCCTCGCGGGAGACGTTCTTGTAGTACTTGGCCGCGTCCCGGGCCAAGTCCTCGACCTCGCCGATGGTCTCCGCGCCCGCGAAGCCACCGCCGATGAAGACGAAGGTGAGCGCCTTGCGGCGGATCTCCTCGTCGGTCGTGGAGTCGGCCTTGTCCAGCTGCTCCAGGACGTGGTTGCGCAGGCCGATGGACTCCTCGATGCCCTTCATGCCGATGCCCTGCTCGGCGAGGCCGGGGATCGGGAAGGTGCGGGAGACCGCGCCCATCGCGATGACCAGGTAGTCGAAGGGCAGCTCGTACGCCTCGCCCACGAGGGGGGCGATCGTGGCGACCTTGCGGTCCTGGTCGATGGTGGTGACCCGGCCGGTGAGGACCTCCGCCTTCGGCAGTACGCGTCGCAGCGGGACGACGACGTGCCGAGGGGAGATGCTGCCGGCGGCGGCTTCGGGGAGGAAGGGCTGGTAGGTCATGTACGACCGGGGGTCGACGACCGTGACGGTCGCCTCGCCGTAGCGCATCTTCTTGAGGATGCGCCGAGCTGCGTACAGGCCTACGTACCCACCGCCTACTACGAGGATCCTGGGACGCTCCGTGGTGCTCATGCCATCGAGTATCCACCCGGCTCAGGGGGGCTGCTCGTGCGCCCCTTCACAAGCTCTTGCACACCCTGTGCTAAACTCCGCGCCCCGCGTGACGCAGGTCATGTCGCGAACCCGGAACCGCGGGGCGGTCTGACCCGTTGTCAAGGCCGCGTGAGCTGCCTCTCTGTCGATTCAGGGCGTCCGTGAGGGACGGGAAACACACTCGGAGCATTCCTCCCAGGCCCCTCGTGCACCCATCATCTGAACATGTTCAAACGACAGATGAACCCCCGGAAGGGCCACCCGGCCCCGCTTCCCGGCCGCACGGGACGGAATTCCTTGTGAAGAAGTTCACGAACTTTCCCGACGGGGTGCCGCCGGAGGCGCCGAACGGCTCGCTCACACGTTATCCGAACTGCTCAACAGAGGCTACTCATCAGTAGCATCCGGACGGAAAGTGCCCCTGGGAACGGGGCGTTGACCGCGGCCACCGGCGGCACGGGCCGCCGGCTTCCGCTCGCCGGCGGGCGCGGTGACGCGCCCGCCCCAGCCGTTCGGCAGCCGCTTACGGCGCCGCGCTCTGCGCCGCGCCGAAGGCGATGCCGTCGAGGATGTCGTGCTCGCTGACGACGACCTCTTCGGCACCGGTCCGCTCCATGATCGCGAGCAGCACGAGGGCGCCCGCGCCGATCACGTCGACCCGGCCCGGGTGCATGGAGGGGATCGCCGCGCGCTCGGCGTGCGTGGAGTGCAGCAACTCGTCCGTGATCTCGCGGACGCGCTCCCGGGTGACGCGGGAGTGGTGGATGCGCGCGGAGTCGTACTCGGGCAGCTCCTGGGCGATCGCCGAGACGGTGGTGACCGAACCGGCGAGGCCGACCAGGGTGCGCGCCTCGCGCAGCGGGACCGTCCGCTCGGCGAGGTCGAGGGCGGCCTCGATGTCCGCCCTCATGGCCGCGATCCGCTCCTCGGTGGGCGGATCGACGACCTCGCCCTCGTGCACCAGGTGCCGTTCGGTCATCCGCACGCAGCCGACGTCCACCGACCGCGCGGCCCGTACGTGGTCGTCGCCGACGACGAACTCGGTGGAGCCGCCGCCGATGTCCACCACGAGGTAGGGGCGGGGCAGGTGGTCGTGGCCCCTGAGCTCGTTGGTCGCGCCGGTGAAGGAGAACTCGGCCTCCTGGTCGCCGGTGATGACCTCGGGCTCGACGCCGAGGATGTCCACGACGCCGCGCACGAAGTCGTCCCGGTTCTCGGCGTCCCGGGAGGCGGAGGTGGCCACGAAGCGGATCCTCTGCGCGCCGTGCTCCTTGATGACCTCGGCGTACTCACGGCAGGCGGCGAAGGTCCGCTCCAGCGCCTCGGGGGCGAGCCGGCCGGTGCGGTCGACGCCCTGGCCGAGCCGCACGATCGTCATCCGCCGGTCCAGTTCGACGAGTTCACCGGTCACGGGATCGGCGTCGGCGACCAGCAGGCGGATGGAGTTCGTACCGCAGTCGACGGCGGCCACGCGGGTCACTTCTCGTCCTCCCCGGCCGGCTCGCACGGCGTCACGCACGGACCCTTGCTCCACCACTCGGGGAGCATCGCGATCGCCTCGTCGCCGAGCGGGTTCACGCCCGGCCCGGCGGCCAGCGAGTGGGCCACCAGCACGTGCAGGCACTTCACCCGGTCCGGCATGCCGCCGGCGCTCGGGAAGCCCGCCAGCACCTCGATCTCGTCCCGGCGCCGGATGTAGTCCTCGTGGGCGGCCCGGTAGGCGGCGGCCAGCTCCGGGTCGGTCCCCAGCCGCTCGGTCATCTCCTTCATGACGCCGTCGGCCTCCAGCGTGCCGATCGCCGAGTTGGCGCGCGGGCACGTCAGGTAGTACGTCGTCGGGAAGGGCGTGCCGTCGGGCAGCCGGGGCGCCGTCTCCACGACGTCCGGCTGGCCGCAGGGGCAGCGGTGCGCGATGGCCCGCAGGCCCCGCGGCGGGCGGCCCAGCTGCTGCTTGAAGGCCTCGACGTCCGCGTCGGTGGGCTCGGTGCGCGGAGTGGGCGGCGGAGGCGTTTCCATGACTGCTTTCAGGGTGGCTTTCTGTCGGAGGCCGGCCCGCGGGCCGGTTACTGGTGGCGGCCGGTGGCCGGCCGGGGTCCGGTCACTGGTCGGAGGCGTCGGCCTTGTCGACCCCGTCCCAGACGTTCGCGTACCAGGGCCGGTGGGCGGCCCCGAGGTCGGCGCGGGACTGCCTGGCCTCGCCCGGGTCGACGACGACGTAGCCCGTCTCCCCGGGCATCACGTAGTGCAGCCGGCGCCGGATCTGCTGCTCGGCGTAGGCGTCGTCCTGCCAGCGCGCCTTGAGGTCACGCAGTTCTTCTACGCGCTGCCGGGCCTGCCCCCGCTCCCGCTGGAGGTCGGAGATCTCGGCACGCTGGGAGACGTACTGCCGCATCGGGTAGGCGAGGGCGACGATCAGCGAGCACAGCACCAGTGCCAGCAGGGCCGCGCGGCCGGTGAGCCGGGAGCGGCGGGCCTGCCGTTTGGTCTGGGAGCGGTAGACCCTGGCCGCGGTCTGCTCGCCGAGGGCGCGCAGCCTGGTGGCGGTGGAGAAACGGTCCCGGTCCTTGACGGCCATCTGGCTCTCCGCCTCCCCTTCCACGTGCGTACGTCCCCGCACACGGTACGGGACCGGGTACGGGGACGTACGTACGACTGGCTGATACCCGGGCCGTCCCGTTCGGATCGGCCCGGCGGAGGTCAGCCCTTGGAGACCTCGGTGTGGCCGCGGAAGCGCGGGAACGCGCTGCGGCCGGCGTACACCGCGGCGTCGTCGAGGATCTCCTCGATGCGCAGGAGCTGGTTGTACTTGGCGACGCGCTCGGAGCGGGCCGGGGCACCGGTCTTGATCTGGCCGCAGTTGGTGGCGACGGCCAGGTCGGCGATGGTGACGTCCTCGGTCTCACCGGAGCGGTGGGACATCATGCACTTGAAGCCGTTGCGCTGGGCCAGCTCGACGGCGTCCAGGGTCTCGGTGAGCGAGCCGATCTGGTTCACCTTGACCAGCAGGGCGTTGGCGGCGCCCTCGTCGATGCCGCGGGCGAGGCGCTCGGGGTTGGTGACGAACAGGTCGTCACCGACGAGCTGGACCTTGTCGCCGAGCTTGTCGGTGATGATCTTCCAGCCGGCCCAGTCGTCCTCGAACAGCGGGTCCTCGATGGAGACGAGCGGGTAGGCCGCGACGAGCTCCTCGTAGTACTCCGTCATCTCGGCGGCGGAGCGCTCCTTGCCCTCGAAGAGGTACTTGCCGTCCTTGTAGAACTCGGAGGCGGCGACGTCGAGCGCGAGGGCGATCTGCTCGCCGGGCGCGTAGCCGGCTTCCTTGACGGCCTCGAGGATGAGGTCGAGGGCCTCGCGGTTGGAGCCGAGGTTCGGGGCGAAGCCGCCCTCGTCGCCGAGGCCGGTGGACAGGCCCTTGCTCTTCAGGACCTTCTTCAGCGTGTGGTAGACCTCGGTGCCCCAGCGCAGGGCCTCGGAGAAGGACTCCGCGCCGATCGGGGCGATCATGAACTCCTGGATGTCCACGTTGGAGTCGGCGTGCGAGCCGCCGTTCAGGATGTTCATCATCGGCACCGGCAGCAGGTGCGCGTTCGGGCCGCCCAGGTAGCGGAACAGCGGGAGGTCGCTGGCCTCGGAGGCGGCGTGCGCGACGGCGAGGGAGACGCCGAGGATGGCGTTGGCGCCGAGGGAGCCCTTGTTGTCGGTGGCGTCCAGGTCGAACATCGCCTGGTCGATCAGGCGCTGCTCGGTGGCGTCGTAGCCGACCAGCTCCGGGCCGATCTGCTCGATGACGGCGAGGACGGCCTTCTCGACGCCCTTGCCCTGGTAGCGGTTGGGGTCGCCGTCGCGGAGCTCGATGGCCTCGAAGGCACCGGTGGAGGCACCGGACGGAACGGCGGCACGACCCGTGCTGCCGTCGTCGAGGCCGACCTCGACCTCGACCGTGGGGTTGCCTCGGGAGTCCAGGATTTCCCGGGCTACGACGACGTCGATGGACGGCACGAGCATCTCCTTCTTGGATGTGACGCTGGAAGTGCGGGGCGGGGTGCCTTACGGCTCTGCCTTGCGACTAGAGCCTAACCGTCCAAGGGGCGTCGGCCACCGACCGACCGTCCCGTGGACAGGGAGACGGTACCCATTGTTCCTGCCCGGAACAAAGGGGTCCGGGTGAGGTCCCGCGAACGAAGAGGGGAAGGGCCGGGGAAAACACAGCCCCGCCCCGGTGCGTACGGGGGAAAACGCACCGGGGCGGGGAGCCCGTGGGGGACGGGGGGAATGACCCTCACGCGGCCTTCAGCCTGGGGGACGGCCTTGTGAGGGCACTGTGGTTCCGGTCGGAGCCAGGTGTCACTTCAGGTGCAGCTGCTGGCCCGGGTAGATGAGGTCGGCGTCCTCGACGATGTCCTTGTTCAGCTTGAACAGCTTCTGCCAGCCGCCGTCGACCTTGTGCTTCTCGGCGATGGTGCCGAGGGTGTCGCCCTTGACCACCTTGTACTCGCCGTCGCCCTTCTTGACCTTCTTGCCGGTCGGGGTGGTGACGGTCTTCTTCGCGCTCGCGGCCGGGCGCTCGCTGGAGCGGGAGGCGGCCTGCTGGTCGGTGGAGCGGCTGGCGGTGCTACCCGAGGAGGTGCTCTTGGAGGAGCCGCTCGGGGCGGAGCCGTTGTTGGGGGTGCTGGACAGGCCCTTGCCGCACACCGGCCAGGCGCCCTTGCCCTGGGCGGCGAGGACCTTCTCGGCGACGGCTATCTGCTGGGCCTTGGAGGCCTGGTCGGCCTGCCCGGCGTACTGCGTACCGCCGTAGGCGGCCCAGGTGGAGGCGGAGAACTGCAGACCGCCGTAGTAGCCGTTGCCGGTGTTGATGGACCAGTTGCCACCGGACTCGCACTGGGCGACCGCGTCCCACTCGGAGGTGGTGGCGGCGGAGGCGTTGCCGGCCGCCATCAGCGGGGCGGCGACGGCGGCGCCGGTGACACCGGCCAGCGCGATGGCACGGGTGGCCTTGGACGGACGACGGTGCTTGCCCTTGCTGGAGAACAGCATGGATGGATCCCCTCACCGACGCCTGCGAGGTGAGCTGTCGGGTTCGGGCCGGTTGAGTTGCCCGGCCGCGGGCCCGCTTTCGCGGGCCGCGGCTCCACCCCTAGCCGGTTCCAGCGCGACCGCTGGTTCCGGCACTTACCTTGGGTCCCCCGCTCCTGCCTACGGCGCATTACGCGACGACTGTTCCCGGGCGGCCGCTGGCAGGATTCGGCGTTGCGACAGCCGGGGCTCGTGGTGACGAGCGGTCATGACCGTAGACACGCGATCGAGGGAATTTCAAAGACGATCAGGGCTTCTGAGACTCATCCCACACTTTCCCCGAAACGGACATCGACGACCAATACGGGCGTCAACTACCGCTGCTTTTGGCCCGTTTCGCTACCGACTTCCAGGGTCTGACCGGCGGAGATGTGGTTCGGGTCGGCGCCGATGGCCTTCTTGTTCAGGGAGTAGAGCTCGTGCCATCCACCGTCCACGTCAAGGGAGTCGGCGATGGAGGCCAGGGTGTCGCCCTCATGCACGGTGTAGGCGTCCGCCCCGCGGGAGGCGTGCTTGCCCGACGAGGCGGCGCTCTGACCGTTTGTCACGCTTTCGTCCGCACTACCCCCGCGGTGACGTCCGCCACTGCTGAGCGCTCCGGTGTCGACGAGGCTCCAAGAACCGCCGGTCTGCCATGAATTGTCCGAGTCCTCCACAGCGGGTTCCGCGGTCGCGGACTCGCTCCCCTGCGACGTCTCGGCGCTCGGCGATGCGGATTTGTCGGACTTGGGGGCATCCGTGCTCTTGCCCGACCCCTTGGAACCGGCACCCTTGTCCGCACCCGAGGGCGACTTGTCCGCCGAGCCCGAGGAGGAGTCGGGCGACGAGGAGGAATCCGGCAGACCGGACGAGTCGGAATCATCGGTGGAACCGGACGAGTCCGTGGAGCCGGAGGAGTCGCCCGACTCGTCCTGGTCCGCGTCGGACTTCCCGGAGCCCCCGACACCCGTGTCGACGTCCAGGGATCCGGAGTTGGAGGTCAGACCGGAGAGCAGGGCACAGGTGGTCCAGGGCGTGGTGCCCTGGTCGGCGAGGATCTTCTCGGCGACGGCGATCTGCTGCGAGCGGCTGGCCTGGTCGGCGGTGGCGGCGTACTTGGTGCCGCTGTAGGCGTCCCAGTCGTCCTGTGAGATCTGCAGCCCGCCGTAGTACCCGTTGCCCGTGTCGGCGCTCCAGGAGCCGCCGCTCTCGCATTCGGCGACCTTGTCCCAGGTGGTGCCGTCGGCCGCGTTGGCGCTCGCGGCGCCGAGGAGCGGGATGGCGATGGCGGAGCCGGTCACTCCGGCCGCGACGAGAAGAGCCGGAGCCTGACGGGGGCGACGGTGACGACCGTTCCCGGAGAGCATGCGGAAGCCTTTCGTGCGACAGCGGGACCGGCGCGGCGCGTAATGCTCGGGCCGCGCTGATGGGTGAACGTATAGGCATACGATCACTTGTCACAAGTTCATGCCGCACAGATCACGTGAAGATCACAAAGTTGAACGCCCTTCACGTTCAGGGTTGTACGGCCTGTTCCGCGGCCGGGGTGAACTCCACGGGCAGGGTGCGCAGCCCGCGCATGATGAGCCCGCCGCGCCAGCGCAGATCGGCCGGATCGGCCGCGAGCCGCAGGTCGGGGAGGCGGGTGAGGAGCGTGGCGAGCGCGGTCCGGCCCTCCAGCCGGGCGAGCGGGGCGCCGAGGCAGTAGTGGATGCCGTGGCCGTAGCCGAGGTGCTGGTTGTCCTCGCGGGCGAGGTCGAGGACATCCGGGTCGGCGAACCGCTCCGGGTCCCGGTCGGCCGCGGCGAGGACGACGAGCACCGGGTCGCCGGCCGCGATGTCCTGCCCGCCGAGGGTGAGCGGCTGGGTGGCGAACCGCCAGGTGGCCAGCTCGACCGGGCCGTCGTAGCGCAGCAGTTCCTCGACACCGGTCTCGAGCAGGCCCTGTTCGCCGCGGGCGAGGGAGTCCTGCAGCCGGTGGCGCTGCTCGGGGTGGGTGAGCAGGGCGTAGGTGCCGTTGCCGATGAGGTTGACGGTCGTCTCGAAGCCGGCGAACAGAAGGATGAAGGCCATCGCGGCGGCCTCGTTCTCGGTGAGGTGCTCACCGTGGTCGGAGGCGCGGATGAGGCCGGAGATCAGGTCCTCGCCCGGGGTGGGCTCGGCCGGCAGTGCCGCACGCTTGCGGTGGATCAGCTCGGCGAGGTAGCCGCGCATCTTCTTCACCGACCGGGCGACCCCGCCGCGCGGTCCTCCGCCGTGCCTGATCATCATCCCGGCCCAGTCACGGAAGTCGTCCTGGTCCTCGCGCGGGACGCCGAGCAGGTCGCAGATGGCGTAGATGGGCAGTGGGAAGGCGAACTCGTGGATGAGGTCGGCGGAGCCCGTCCTCGCGAAGCCGTCGATGAGGTCGTCGGTCAGCTCCTGCACCCGGGAGGCGAACTCGGCGACCCGGCGGGGCGTGAACGCCTTGCTGACCAGTCTGCGCAGCCTGGTGTGGTCCGGCGGATCGATGTTCAGCAGGTGCGTCATCAGCTCGGCCTTGCGCTCGCCCGGGATACCGGTCTTGCCCTTGGCGTGCGCGGGCTCGTCGTGGTGCGCGGGGTTCTTGCTCAGCCGCTGGTCGGCGAGGGCCTGCCGGGCGTCGGCGTACCGGGTGACCAGCCAGGCCTCGACCCCGCTCGGCAGCCGCGTCCGGCGCACGGGCTCGTGCTCGCGCAGCCAGGCGTAGGCGGGGTAGGGATCGGCGGCGAACTCCCAGGTGAACAGTTCCGGGGCGGTGCGGGGCGGGGCGGGCTGGTCGGTCACTCCTCGACGGTATCGGTCGCGGACGCCGGCTCCGCCCCGGCCGCCGCGTGACCGCCGGCGGCGGCCCGCCGCATCCGGTGGCCGGCTCAGTCGCGCAGCGCGCGGGCGAAGGCCCACGCGGCGCCGGCGTCACCGCGCTCGGCCGTCTCCCGTGGATATCCCGACGCGCCTGCTCCACCGGTCGTGAGCCCCGGGGTGCCCGGACGGCCCCCGGCCGTCCGTGCCTGCCCCGGGGCCACGGCACCGACCTGAGGCGCCGTCACCGCGCTCGGCTGAGGGGTCAGCTCTCGGCGGCGCGTATCGCGTCCCGGTACACCCGCGCCGCCGCCCGCAGTGCCGCCTCCGGGTCCACGCCGTCGGCCTCCGCGCGGACCGCCAGGGCCAGCAGTTCGTAGCCGATGCCCTCGCCCTCGGGCAGCGGCACCTCCAGTCCCGCCGTGCGGGTGCGGGAGGCGAGCTTGGCGGCGAGGGCGAGGCCGGGCTGGCCGAGAGGGACGCCCTCGGTGACCGAGGTGCGCCGCTTCTCCTCGGCCTTGGTGCGCAGCCAGTGCTCCTTGACGTCCTCGGGGGTCTCGGCCGTCTCGTCGCCGAAGACGTGCGGGTGGCGGTGGATCAGCTTGGCGACGATGCCGCCGGCCACGTCGTCGACGGAGAACGGGGCCTCCGGGTCCTCCTCGGCGATGCGGGAGTGGAAGACGACCTGGAGCAGGACGTCGCCCAGCTCCTCGCGCAGCTCCTCCCGGTCGCCGGCCTCGATCGCCTCGACCAGTTCGTACGCCTCCTCGATCCCGTACTTCGCCAGGCCCAGGTGGGTCTGCCGGGACGACCAGGGGCACTCGGCGCGGATGCGGTCCATGACCTGGACGAGGTCGAGGAGGCGGGCGCCCGGCAGGTCGTAGGAGGCGGGCAGCAGTTCCAGCTCGGGCATCCGGAGCCGCCCGGAACCGGCGAGGCGGGCGAGGCCGTCGGTGAGGGCGGGCTCCCCCTCCCCCGTGGCCACGACCACCACCGTCCGCCCGCCCGCGCAGGCGTCGACCAGCTCCTGCGCGGTGGGCGACGCCTCCGCCACGGATATCCCGGCCTCCCGCAGGTAGGGGAGCTGCGGATGGGCGCCGTCCGCGCACAGCACGGCGTCGGCGGCGCGCAGCGCCTGCCAGGCGGGCCAGGACAGCAGGCCGGGCGCGACACGGTGGCTGGTGGTGAGCAGGACGATGCGGCCGGGAGCGGCTTCGGGGCTGGTTGCGTTCACGATCCGAACGTAACCCACGGCGAAGAGGGACGGGATCGGTTGTCCACAGGGCGGGGACAACGTGTGATCGTATGACCGACCACCCGCCACCGACCGCTACGCGGGCTGCTGCGCCCCCGCCGCCGTGACCTCGCGCACCCAGGGCGTCTTGGCGTCCACGCGGCTGCTCTTTCGCACGTCCCAGGCGCCGTAGCGCGGGTTGAGGTCGACGTGGAGTTGCTGGGAGGCCTTAGACAGGGCGTTCCAGAACGCGGGCTGCGTGGTGTCGGTGCCGAGCTTCGCGGCGAGCTTCTGCGCCTCGAGCTGGAGCCGGAGGTTGTCGTCCAGGCGGCCGGGCGCGATGCCGTACTTCTGCAGCCAGGCGGTCTCCAGGCCCTTGGCGCCGCCGGCCTGCTGCTCCAGGCCGGCCCGCATCCGGGAGACCTCCTTGCGGGTGACCGCGATCCCCTCGTCCCGCGCGGCGCGGTGCAGTACCTGGTCCAGGACCATGTTGTGCAGGGTGTCGCGGGTCAGGCTGCCGGTGGAGGCGAGGACCTGCTGGTACTGGGTCTCGTCCTGCACCACGGCCCGCTGCGCCCGGCGAACCTCGTTGACCCGGCCCTCGAGCTGGGCGACGCTGATCCGCTCCCCTCCCACGACCGCGGCGGCGCCGGGGTGCGCTTCGCTTCCGCAGGCGGTGAGAACGGGTGCCGCGGCGGCGATCGCTGCGGAGAGGAGGAGCGCGGTGCGACGGCGGCGGTGCAAGGAGACCTCCAAGGGAGCTTGTGCGGCGGTGCACAAAGTCTTGCGGTGATCGATGTTAGGCAGTGGGCAGCCTGTGGCCAACCCATTCGACCAACGATTCGCACGCGCTTCGGGCACCGCCGCGTCTCCCCCGGCCGGGGTACGGGTCAGCCGGTGACGGCCACCGGCGCGTCCCACGCGTCACGGTCGACGGTGAGCGTGACACCGCCGTGCGACTCCTTGCTGTTGACCATGTACTGGTGGGCGCGGCTGTGGTCGGTGAACTGGGTCGAACCCCACGGCCAGTCCGAGGTCGTGGTGTTCTTCTTGTCCCACAGCGCGTACCAGAGGTTGCCCGGCAGGTCGGTCTTGTCGCTCGCGGTGGCGACGGCCTTGGCGCTGGAGCTGGTGAAGCCGTAGTAGCCGGCGCGGTACGTCTTGACGCGCAGTTCCTTGTCGAAGGCGCGGACGTAGGTGAGCACGGCGTCGTTGCACGACTTGCTGGTGATGTCGTACGGCTCCATGTCCAGGTAGATCGCGCTGCCGGCCTTCATGCCGAGCGCGGCGGCCTTGGCCACGGCGTCGTCGGCGTCGCTGGTACCGAGGGACGCGGCGGTGGACGCGGTGAGCTTCTCCGGGTTGGAGCCGGTCTGGCAGGGCGGCTGGGCGCCGACGTAGATCGGGACGAGCTTCCAGCCGAGACCGCTGACGTACGTCACCCAGGAGGACGTCAGATTGGGCTGCGCGCAACCGCGGTTCCTGCCGCCCACGTAGACGGCGGCCGCACCGTAGAAGCCGGTGTGCCAGGCCTTCATCGTCGCCTTGGAGGGCGCGGTGCAGGTGTCGAACGCGCGCCCGGTGAACGTCTTCTGCGCGGGCCAGGAGGTGGCGGCCGTCGAGGTCTGCGCCGCGATGCCCGCGCCCGCGAGGACGGCCGTTCCCGCCACGCCCCACGTGATGTACCTGCGCCTCTTGGACTGCCGATGACCTGCCATGGAACCCCACCCCTGCTCAAAAGTGCGTGGCGAAAACGCACCGCAACCTATCCCGCGCCGATCATGCGTGCGGGAAACGCGCCCCCTTGCCAGGCACAAGAATCCCCCAGGCAACGGCAAAAACTAGCCGCGCACCTGCCCCAGCCATTGCAGGGTCCGGCGGATCTCCGCGGCCAGCGGGTCGCCGGGGCCGCGGAAGCGCTCGACGTCCACCAGCAGCCGCGCCAGCGTGTCGTGGGCGGCCGGCCGGTCGCCGAGGGCGAGCAGCAGGTGGCCGATGCGGCGGCGCACGTCGTGGGCGAGCTGCGGATCGCCGGAGACGTACTGGTTCTCGTAGTACGGCAGCAGCGCCCGGTACTCGGCGAGCGCCGCCGCCGGTTCGCCGAGCTGCTCCAGGCACTGGGCCGCCTCGTAGCGGAAGCGCAGGGACTGCGGGTCGGCCTGCCCGGCCTCGGCGGCGCGCTCGTCGGCGAGGCGGCGCAGTTCGGGCAGCGCGCGCCGGTACTGGCCGTCGTCCAGGAGGGTGGCGGCGTACTGCTTGCGCAGGGTGCGCACCACCGGGGAGCGCTCGCCGTGCTGTTCGGCCGCGGCGGGCAGGATCGCGCCGAGTATGTCCACGGCCTGGGTGATGCGGCCCTCCCCGAGCAGGCGCTTGACCTCGTCGACGGCGGCGGCGACGTCGGGCTTCCCGGCGGCGGGCGGCGCGGGCGCGACGGGGGCGGGCTGCGGCGCGGGCGTGCGGGCGCGGTCCGGCCAGGGGGCGTGCGGGCGCAGGAAGGGGCGCGTCGGATCCAGCGGCGCCCCGGTGGGCATGCCACGCGCGGGCAGCAACAGCGCCAGGTGCTCGTACACCTCCTGCGCGGAGTCCGGCCGGTGCTGCGGGTCCTTGGCGAGCAGGCGCAGGACGAGCGCCTCCAGCGCCTCGGGGACCTCGGGGCGGATGCGGCGCACCGGCACCGGTGGCTCGTACAGGTGCCGGTGCAGCACGCCGAGCGCGGTGGAGCCGGCGAACGGCACGTCGCCGCTGAGCAGTTCGTGCATCAGCACGCCGAGCGCGTACAGGTCGGTGTACGGGCCGACGGCGCCGCCCATGGCCTGCTCGGGCGCCATGTAGGCGGGCGAGCCGATCGGGGAACCGGTGTGGGTGAGGCGGGTGGTGTCGGTGTCCATGACGGAGGCCACGCCCAGGTCGAGGACGGTGACCGTGCCGTCCTGCTTCACCATGACGTTCCTCGGCTTGAGGTCGCGGTGCACGATCGGCACGGCGTGCACCGCGCTCAGCACGGCGCAGAGCTGCGCGGCCACCGCCACCGCCCACTGCCACGGGTACGGGTCGTGCTCGGCGAGATGGTCGGAGAGGTCGGCGCCGTCGACGTACTGCATGACGAGGAACAGCTCCTCGCCCTCGCTGCCCGCGTCGTGCACCGTGACCAGGCCCGGGTGGTCGACCTGCGCGGTCACCCGGCACTCGCGCACGAAGCGGCGGCGCAGCTCGTCCGCCTCCTGCCCGGCCACCTTGTCGGGGCGCAGCAGCTTCACCGCCACCCGCCGGTCCAGCCGCTGGTCGTACGCCGTCCACACCTGGCCCATGCCGCCCTGGCCGATGAGCGTGGACAGTTCGTAGCGACCGGCGACGACGCGTCCCGCCGCCACGCTCACCGTCCGCCCTCGGGGCCGGCGTCCCGCATGCCGTCGCTGTCGTGGTGGCCGTCGTGCTTACGCAGGTAGTCGCTCAGCTCGTCCAGTTCGGCACGCACCTGGTCGATACGGGCGGGCGCCGGGCGCTGCGGCGGCGGGGCGACCGGCGGGGGCTGCGGCACCGGCGTGTGGTGCGCCGGGGGCGTCGCGGGCACGGGGGTCTGTGACGTGGCCGAGGTGGTGAACGCCGACGAAGGCGGCGGGTAGCCGTACCCGGACACCGCGCCGCCCGCGTACGTCTGCCGCAGCCTCTGGTAGTACCGGATCTCCGCCACGAGGTAGTACACGAGCGCGGCCGCCAGGGCGCCCAGGAGCAGCAGGACGCCCAGGTAACCACCGGTGGTGTGGACCTCGTCGCCGGGCTCGCTGCCCAGCAGGACGATGCTGAGGATGTCGGCCGCAAGCAGCGCCACGAACAGACCCCAGTCCAGCGACCTGCGCGTGACGGCGGCCAGTCGCAGCAGCATCACCCAGGCGAGCATGCCGATGCTGAGGACCCCGACCGCCACGAACAGCACGCGCAGGAGGACCAGCCCCGCCGGGTGCGGCGGCTGCTTCACCGGCTGTGTGTAGCCGTGGCCTTGCATGGCTGCTCCTGATGCCTGAAATGGGCGTGCCTGTCCGCCCGGTGTGCTCCGCCGGGCTGACACCACTCGTGCGATGGTCGCTTCGAGCATATGGCCCGGCACGGACAAGCGGTCCGGGTTGTACCGAACCGTTGTCCGGGAGCATCGTCAATCCGGCGCGACGGTGCCGTCCGTGAGCCCGTCGTACATCCCGCGCACCAACTGGTCCCCGAGCCGGCTCGCGTGCCGCACGGCCCGTTCGAACTCGTCGAGGGCGCGGAACCGCGCGCCGTAGCGCCGCTGTTCGTCGAACGGGAGCCGGGGAAGCTGCAGGCGGCGCACGTCCAGGCGGGTGGCCGTGGAGGCATAGCTGCTGGCCTGACGGTGGTTGGCCGTTCCGCGCAGGAAGCCGGCGAGGAACCACGGGTCCAGCGCCGCCGGATCGGGCCGCAGCAGCACCAGGTTGCGGCCCAGGGCGGCGCCCCGCGTCGCCTCGCCGATCACGCGCGCCACCGAGCCGCCGCCGAGCACCGGCACGACCACGTCGCCCGGTTCCGTCAGCACGGCTTCCTCGTCGCTCTCCGGCAGCGTCCCGGAGGGTGCCGTTCCGGCGAGCACGTCGTGGTCGGTCAGGACGGGCACGCGCGCGCGGCCGCCGTTCCCCCCGGTGCGCAGCACCAGCGTGCCCCCGCGCGCGAGTTCACCGACGGTGGTGAGCGGCCAGCGCACGGGCGGCGCCGGGCCGACGGGGGGCGGGGTGAGGTCGGCGGTCAGCCGCAGTGTCTCGCCGAGGCGCTCGCGCACCGCCGTGAGCTGCTCCGCGCCGTCGGCGGCCGCCGCGGGCGGCAGATGACGGGCGGGGGCCAGGTCGACGTCGTCGTCGAGGAGTTCGATGACCGGCACGGACCGGGCCAGCCCCGGCCGCTCCGTCAGCCGCCCGGCGCGCTCGAAGGCGCGCCAGGCGTCGAGCACGGCCTCCCGCACCGCCTGCCAGTCGGGGCCGCCGCGTGCCTCGCCGGCGAACCGTCCGGTGTCGGCGAGCAGCACCTCGGGCGCCGCGGGCGTCCGGTCCGGCCGGCGCAGCACCCACACGTGGAGCGGGATGTTGTACGGCGGCGCCGCCCCGACCGGCAGCGCGACGACGGCGCGCAGCGCGCCCCGGCGCAGCAGGTCGGCGCGGATCCGGCGCCCGGAGCGGCGGGAGGCGGCGGCCGGCGGCATGAGCAGTACGGCGGTGCCGCCGTCGGCCAGCCGGGCCAGCGCGTGCTGCACCCAGGCCAGCTCGGACTCGGTGCGCGCCGGGAAGCCGTACTCCCAGCGGGCGTCGTAGGCGAGTTCGTCGTGGCCCCAGTTGCGCTCGTTGAACGGCGGGTGGCACAGCACGGCCTCGGCGCGCAGCTCCGGGTGGGCGTCGGCGCGCAGGCTGTCGCCTACGGCGGCGTGCACGGTGGCGCGGGACTGCAGCCTGAGGCGCAGGGCGGTGACGGCCGCCAGGTCGGGTGCGCCGTCCTGGGCGTACAGCTCCTGGTCCGGGCGGGTGTCGACGGCGCGCAGCAGCGCGCCGGTGCCGCAGGCCGGGTCGAGAACGGTGCGGGCGGGGCCCGCGAGGTCGGCCATCAGCCGGGCGAGTTCGGCCGGCGTGAGCGTGTACTGGCGCGGATTGGCGTCCAGATGGCGGCCCAGGAGGAACTCGAAGGCCTGCCGCGCCCCCGTCTCGGCGGCCAGTTCGGCGGCTCCGCGCAGGAGAGGGGCGGAGGGGAGGAGCCGGGGACCGCTCGGAGTGCGCAGCGCGGGGGTGTGAGCGGCAGGCGAGGTGTGAGCGGGGGCGCCGGTGTTCACGACAGGCGGGGTGTTCACAGTGTTCACACCCAGTACCTGCTCCAGCGCGCCCGGCAGCATCGCGGCCAGACGCTCGTCGGATCCGGCGCTCACGTCCAGCCAGACGGTCGGGCGTTCATGGATGAGCAGCAGCGCGCAGCCGGCGTGCACCAGCGCGGTGACCGGGCCCTCGGGATGCCCGGCGATCTGCTGCCAGACGCGCTCGCGCAGCGGGACCTCGGCGAGCTTGCCCTGCTCGCGCAGCCATGCCTCCACCTCGGCGAGCGCGAAGGACGGGCTGGTCTCGGTGCCGCCGACCGGTTTGGGGAAGTCGGCGTGCCTGCGGCGCCAGTTGCTGACGGCGGCTCGGCCCACTCCGGCGAGCCGCGCGATACCGGCGGCGGTCACCTCTGTCGCGTTGTCCTGCACCGGTCCCGCTCCCCTCGTCCCGTTGTGCGCCGAGCATACCGGCGTACACAAGAGCTGGGCATTCACGGACGTGTACCGTTCTGAATCTGTGAACCGTGTTGACTCGGTTCACAGGCTCTGGTCTTATTGACCCAGCGAACGAGCGGCCAGCCGGAGGGGGCGGCCGCCGCATGGGGAGGGGTTCCTGCCATGGGCATGAAGGGCAAGATCGCGCTGGGCGCCGTCGTCGGGGTCGCCGTCATCGCCGCCGTGTCGGCCAACGCCGACAACGGCAAGGACGGCGGTTCCGGCAGTGGCAAGGACACCTCGGCGTCCGCCGCGCACCGGCCCGGCTCGAAGCAGGACACGGGCGCCGGCAAGGAGGCGGGCGGCAGGGCGGCGGAGAAGAAGAAGGCCGCCTTCGAGGGGGACGGCGAGTTCCAGGTCGGCTCCGACATCAAGCCCGGCACCTACCGCACCACCGGCAACACCGACGGCATGTGCTACTGGGAGCGGGCCAAGGACGCCTCAGGCGAGATGGACTCCATCCTGGCCAACGACAATGTCTCGGGCACGAGTTACGTCACCATCAAGGCCGCCGACAAGCTGTTCGAGTCGAACGGCTGCGCGGACTGGGAGGCCGTCGCCGCGAAGGCGAAGGGCTCGCCCGCCTCCTCCATGGACGGCGACGGAGGCATGTTCAAGGTCGGCACCGACATCGCGCCGGGCACCTACAAGTCGGCCGGCAACAGCGACGACTCCTGCTACTGGGAGCGCGTCAAGGACGCCGAGCACGGGCTCGACTCGATCATCGCCAACAACAACGTGAAGGGCACGGCCGTCGTCACCATCGGTGCCGGCGACGCCTACTTCAAGACGACCGGCTGCGGGAACTGGAAGAAGACGGCCTGACCGCCCCGTTCACCGCCGCACCGCACCACCACCGTCGCGGCACCGCGCCGCACCGCCCCCGCGCCACACCACCGTCGCGCAACGCGCCACACCACCGTCGCGCCACGCACCGCACCACCGTCGCGCCACGCACCGCACCACTCCTCACCACAATTCACCACCTCACTTCTCCCAGCAAGGAACTGTCATGCGCCGAACCGCACTTGCCGCCATCTGTCTCGTCGCCGCGGCCACCGCGGGAATCACCGGCTGTCTGCCGGGGCAGGACAAGGCGGACAGCAAGCCGAAGGGCCCGTTCGCCGGAATGAGCGGAGGCGAGATCGCCGACCGCGCGCTGAAGGCCACCACCGGGGCCTCGTCGCTGCGGATGAAGGGCGATGTCGCCGACGACGAGAGCACGGGCACCATCGGGCTGGACATGGCCCTGGACAAGAAGGGCGAGTGCGCCGGCACGATGAGCATGGGCGGCCAGGGCAAGGCCGACCTGATCAGGACCGGGAGCACCGTCTACATGAAGTACGACGAGGCGTTCCTGCGCGCCCAGAGCAAGGGCGAGTCCAAGGCCGACACCGACGCGGCCGTGGACATGCTGGCCGGGAAGTGGACCAGGATGGCGGTGAAGGGCCAGGACGCCAAGGACATCGCGGGCTTCTGCGACCTGAACTCGGTGCTGGCCGGCGCGGGTGACGTCAGCTCGGACGCCACCCGCGGGAAGACCACCACCCTCGACGGCACACCGGCGATCGTGCTGCACGAGAAGGACGGCAAGGACCGCTACACGCTGTACGTGGCGACCGAGGGCAAGCCGTACCTGCTCCAGGTCGACAGCGCGGCCGGCACCAAGGAGCCGGTGCACCTGTCCTTCAGCGACTACGACAAGCCCGTGCCGGCGCGGAAGCCCGCCGGGAAGGTCATCGACCTGGACGCCCTGGGCGGCTGAGTCCGGGCCGGGGCCCGGCGCCGGGTCACAGCGGGTGCCGCATCCACACGTTGGGTTCAACGTAGACGGCGTACCCGCGCTCCGGTTCGCAGTGGACCGGGACCAGCGCGCCGGGCACCTCGACGTCCCCCCGCGTGTCGAAGGGCAGCCCGGTCCAGCGGCGCCACTCCTCGAGGGAGGCGCCGACGGTCATGGAGGCCGTGGCGACGGAGTCGATGGTGGCACCGGCGCGGGCGTGCACGCGCAGCCACGGGTCCTCCGGCAGACCGTCCGGGCGGACCCGGTGGGCGTACTCGGCGATCGGGGTGCGCGGCTCACGGTGCTTGCCGCTGGGGCGGACGGGGGCGACGACCTCGCCGAAGCCGCGGGCGCGGGCGTTGTCCCGCATCGCCGAGAGCATGAGGGCGGACAGGCCGTGCCCCTGGGCGTGCGGGGCGATGACGACGGAGATCGCGCTGACCGTGTCGGGGCGGGTGCCGCGGCGCAGGTCGGCGAAGGCCCACAGCAGGATCTGGTCCCAGCCGCGGGCGGGCAGGGCGCCCCGGCCCTCGGCCGCGAGGGCGAAGGGGACGCTGAAGGCGTGGGCGACGACCTCACCGTGCTCGTCCTCGGCGAACAGCGCGTACTCGGGCAGTTCGGTGGGGATGCGGCCGTAGTGGGCGTTGCCCACGGGGTCGTTGGTCACGAACTCGGGCCAGGTGTCGGCCATCTCGAACACCGCCGGCAGCCGGTCGGGCCGCTCGGCGAGGCTGCTTACCCTCACGTCCATGCGGGTCACCGTAGGCGGTGCGGATCGCCCCGGGAAACCGAATTGCCGCTCACCGGGCCCTGAAGCGCTCCGGGGCGTTCGTGGGATTGCCGCCCGTGGGGAGCTTCTGGTCCGGGCAGCCGCCGAGCACCTTCTTCATCGCGGTCTTCTCGGCGGCGGTGACCCACAGGCCGTACTTCTTCTTCACCGCCACCTGGGCGGCGACGTAGACGCAGCGGTAGTCCTTGTCGGGCGGCAGCCAGGTGGCCGTGTCGCCGTCGCCCTTGCCGCGGTTGGTGCTCGCGTCGACCGCGAGAAGGTTGAGCGGGTCGTTGGCCAGGGCTATGCGCTTGCTGGGCTCCCAGTACTTGGCGCCCTTCTGCCAGGCGTCCGAGAGGGCGACGAGGTGGTCGATGTCGACCTGGCTGCGGCCGCGCCGGTAGGTGATGACCTTGCCGGAGTAGGGGTCGGGCTTCAGCAGGCCGTAGGAGACCTTGCAGTCCCCGTCGGTGTACTTCACCTGTTCCAGGTCGCGTTTGAGGATGTCGTCGCGCGTGTCGCAGGAGTTGGAGTCGGTGTCGGCCCAGGCGGAGCCGAAACGCTCGCGGGAGTAGCCGGTCTTGGGGGCGCGGCCCTTGACGGTCAGCGAGTCGGCGGCGGACAGGGCCGCTCCCCCGCGCGCCTTCTCCTCGGGACCCGGGGACCCGCCGATCCGGTCGCTCTTGCAGCCGGCCACGGAGACCGCCATGACGACCGCCGCGGCGACCGCCCCGCCCCTCAGACGCGTCACGGTGCGTCCCCCTCGCTCGCCCTGTCCGCCCTGATGTACGGGCGGATCGTGTCCGCGTCCACCGTAACGGGCGTACGGCGCACAGCAGATGGGTCTCAAAGGGGCGATCGGGCCGCAACCGGGATGATCGACGCGAAATTCGATGCTCCGCCATCGGCCACCGCACCACGGCCGCGGGGCGGGAGGTTTCGCCCTCCCGCCCCGCGGCCGGAACTTCTACGATCCCAGGACCGAGGCCAGGAACTCGCCGACCCAGCCCAGCAGTTCGCGGCCGACGAGCGGCTTGCCCCCGACCTTCGCGGTCTTCGGCCGCGGGACGAGGACCTGGTGCGCGGCCGGCTTGATGACCGTGCCCGGGTACAGCCGCTTGAGCCGCAGCTCCTGCGACTCGCGCAGCTCCACCGGCGCGAAGCGGATGTTGTTGCCCTGGAGCACGATCTCGCCGACGCCGCACGCGCGCGCGAGCATCCGCAGTCCGGCCACCAGCAGCAGGTTCTCCACCGGCTCGGGCAGCTTGCCGTAGCGGTCGGTGAGCTCCTCGCGGACGGCCTTGACGTCCTCCTCCGAGTTGGCGGAGGCGATGGCCCGGTATGCCTGCAGGCGCAGCCGCTCGCCGGGTGCGTAGTCGTGCGGGACGTGCGCGTCGACGGGCAGCTCGATCTTGACCTCGAGCGGCGGCTCCTCCTCGATCCCGCCGGTCTCGAGCTGCCGCCGGTAGTCGGCGACGGCCTCGCCGACCATGCGGACGTACAGGTCGAAGCCGACGCCCGCGATGTGCCCGGACTGCTCGCCGCCGAGGAGGTTTCCGGCGCCGCGGATCTCCAGGTCCTTCATGGCGACGTACATGCCCGCGCCCATCTCGGTGTGCTGGGCGATGGTGGCGAGGCGCTCGTGCGCGGTCTCCGTCAGCGGCTTCTCCGGCGGGTACAGGAAGTAGGCGTAGCCCCGCTCCCGGCCCCGGCCGACACGGCCGCGGAGCTGGTGGAGCTGGGACAGGCCGAAGTTGTCGCCGCGCTCCACGATGAGGGTGTTGGCGTTGGAGATGTCGATGCCGGACTCGACGATCGTGGTCGACACCAGCACGTCGAACTTCTTCTCCCAGAAGTCGACGACCACCTGTTCCAGCGCGGTCTCCGACATCTGGCCGTGCGCCGTGGCGATCCGCGCCTCGGGGATGATCTCGCGCAGGCGCGCCGCGGCCCGGTCGATGGACTCGACCCGGTTGTGGATGTAGAAGACCTGGCCCTCGCGCAGCAGTTCACGCCGTACGGCGGCGCCGATCTGCTTCTCCTCGTACGGTCCGACGAAGGTGAGGACGGGGTGCCGCTCCTCGGGCGGGGTGGTGATGGTGGACATCTCCCGGATGCCGGTGACCGCCATCTCCAGGGTGCGCGGGATCGGGGTGGCGGACATGGTCAGGACGTCGACGTTGGCACGGAGCTTCTTCAGCTGCTCCTTGTGCTCGACGCCGAAGCGCTGCTCCTCGTCCACGATGACCAGGCCGAGGTCCTTGAACTTGGTCTCGGAGGAGAACAGGCGGTGGGTGCCGATGACAACGTCCACCGAGCCCTCCTTCAGGCCCTCCAGGACCGCCTTGGCCTCGGTGTCGGTCTGGAAGCGGGAGAGGGCCTTCACGCTCACCGGGAACTGCGCGTACCGCTCGGAGAAGGTCCCGAAGTGCTGCTGCACCAGCAGGGTGGTGGGGACGAGCACGGCGACCTGCTTGCCGTCCTGTACGGCCTTGAAGGCGGCCCGCACCGCGATCTCGGTCTTGCCGTAGCCGACGTCGCCGCAGATCAGGCGGTCCATGGGGACCGACTTCTCCATGTCCTCCTTGACCTCGGCGATGGTGGTGAGCTGGTCGGGGGTCTCCGCGTAGGGGAAGGCGTCCTCCAGCTCGCGCTGCCACGGCGAGTCTCCGCCGAAGGCGTGGCCGGGGGCGGCCATGCGGGCGCTGTAGAGCTTGATCAGGTCGGCGGCGATCTCCTTGACGGCCTTCTTCGCGCGCGCCTTGGTCTTGGTCCAGTCGGCGCCGCCGAGGCGGTGCAGGGTGGGGGCCTCGCCGCCGACGTACTTGGTGATCTGCTCGAGCTGGTCGGTGGGGATGTAGAGGCGGTCGCCGGGCTGGCCGCGCTTGGCGGGGGCGTACTCCACGACCAGGTACTCGCGGGTGGCGCCCTGCACGGTGCGCTGCACCATCTCGATGTAGCGGCCGACGCCGTGCTGCTCGTGGACGATGTAGTCGCCCGCCTCCAGGGTGAGCGGGTCGATCGTCTTGCGGCGGCGGGCCGGCATCCGGGCGCCGTCGCGGCCGGAGGCCTTCTGGCCGGAGAGGTCGGTCTCGGTGAGGACGGCCAGCTTCAGCGCCGGGTCCACGAAGCCGTAGTCGATGCAGCCGCAGGAGACGTGCACCACGGAGGGGCTCAGCTCGCCGAGGTCGGCGTCCAGGCGGGCGGCGATGCCCTCGCCGCCGAGCACCTCCACGGTGCGGGCGGCCGGGCCGTGGCCCTCGGTGACGAAGACGGTGCGCCAGCCGTCGGCGAGCCAGCCCTTGGTGTCGGCGAGGGCCCGCGCGGTGTCGCCGCGGTAGGTCTCGGTGGCGTGCATGCCGAGCTTGAGGGTGTCCGCGTCGAGCTGCTCGTCGGCCGCGAACGGCGACACCGACCACCACATCATGTTCAGCTCGCGCGCGCGGTCACGGACGTCGGCGATGGACCACAGGGAGGCCGCGCCGACGTCGATGGGCGCCTCGCCGCCGCCCGCCGTGGCGGCCCAGGAGGCCTGCAGGAACTCCTGCGAGGTGGCGACGAGGTCGGCGGCACGGGTGCGGACCCGCTCCGGGTCGCAGACGACGGCCATGGCGCCGCCGGGGAGCACGTCGAGCAGCAGCTCCATGTCGTCGACCAGGACGGGCGCGAGGGACTCCATGCCCTCGACCGCGATGCCCTCGGCGATCTTGTTCAGCAGTTCGCCCAGCTCCGGGTGCTCCTCGGCGAGGGCACGCGCGCGCGTGCGCACGTCCTCGGTGAGCAGCAGCTCGCGGCACGGCGGGGCCCACAGACCGTGCTCGGCGACCTCGAGGGAGCGCTGGTCGGCGACCTTGAAGTAGCGGATCTCCTCGACGTCGTCGCCCCAGAACTCGACGCGCAGGGGGTGCTCCTCGGTGGGCGGGAACACGTCCAGGATGCCGCCGCGCACGGCGAACTCGCCGCGCTTCTCCACCAGCTCCACGCGCGCGTAGGCGGCGGCCGCGAGGGCTTCGACGACCTCGTTCAGATCGGCGCTCCGGCCCGTTCGCAGGGACACCGGCTCCAGGTCGCCGAGGCCCTTGACCTGCGGCTGGAGCACGGAGCGCACGGGGGCCACGACGACGGAGACAGGGCCGGTCTCGGGGTCGTCGGTGCTGGGGTGGGCGAGGCGGCGCAGTACGGCGAGGCGGCGCCCGACGGTGTCGCTGCGCGGGCTGAGCCGCTCGTGGGGCAGCGTCTCCCAGGAGGGGTACTCCGCCACCCTCTGCGGGGGCAGCAGGGTGCGCAGGGCGGCGGCCAGGTCCTCGGCCTCCCGTCCGGTGGCGGTGACCGCCAGCACCGGCCGCCCCGCCTCGCGGGCCAGGGCGGCGACCGCGAAGGGGCGGGCCGCAGGGGGGCCGACCAGGTCGACGTGCATGCGGTTGCCGTCCGCCGCCGCCTCGATCGCTTCGGCGAGGGCGGGGTCCTTGACTACGGCGTCGAGCAGACCGTGCAGGCTCATGGAGAGGCTTTCCGTCCGGGTATGGGCAACGCGAACCACCCGACACGCGGGGCGGGCCGGGGGTTCCCAGGGTACGACGCCCGGGCTCCCGTCACCCGGTGGAGTGAACACGCCGACCCGCTGAGAGACGCGGCGCTACCGTGGAGGCGGGGCCAGCCCGGCGCCCCGTCCACTTGGGGTGGTGCCGTTTCGGCCCGTCGTGCAGCGGACCGCCGCCGCATGACAGCGCCCGGCGCCGAGAAGTCCCCCGTGACTTCTCGGCGCCGGGCCCCCGTGCCCCCGTGTCCCCCTCACCGGGTGACTACTCGGTCGCGATCGCGTTCAGGACGTTCATCCGGCCTGCCCGGAACGCCGGGATCAGGGCGGCGAACAGGCCCACGAAGGCCGAGGCGACGAAGACCGTGATGATCGTCGGCCAGGGGATCTCCAGGACCTTCAGGCCCTCCAGCGCCAGCAGCTTCTGCGCGGTCGCGCCCCAGCCCATGCCCAGGCCGAGGCCGAGCAGGGCGCCGAAGACCGCGATCACCACGGACTCCAGGCGGATCATGCGGCGCAGCTGGCGGCGGGAGAGGCCGATGGCCCGCATCAGGCCGATCTCCCGGGTCCGCTCGACCACCGACAGGGCCAGGGTGTTCACCACACCGAGGACGGCGACGATGATCGCGAGCGCCAGCAGGCCGTAGATCATGTTGAGCAGCTGGCCGATCTGGTCCTTCAGCGCCTGCTTGTAGTCGGTCTGGTCGCGGACGGTGTACTGCGGGTACTTGTGCAGCGCCGCCCGGAGCTCCTTGTAGGCGGCGTCCTGCCGTCCGTCCTTGGCGCTGGCGAAGACGAGCTGGTCCAGCGGCATCCGGTTGGCCGGCACGTACTTGGCGAGCGTGGCCATGGAGGTGTACTTGGCGCCCTGGTCGATCACCTCGTCGCTGCTGGTGATCGCCCGGACCGTCAGGCGGGCGGTGGAGCCGTCCTTGAAGGCGACGCCGATCTTCGAGCCGATGTGGATGCCGTGGTCCTTGGCGAACTTCTCGTGGACCGACATCGAGTCGGGCAGGTAGGCGTCCTTGAGGTCACCGGCGACGGTCTTCTTGCGCAAGTCGGTCGCGTAGGTCGGGTCGGCCGCGGTGATGTCGGTGTCCTTGAGGGTCTGGCCGTCGGGGGTGGTGAAGTCCGCCTTGGTGGGCCGGTACTCGGTGACCCGTGCCAGGCCGGGCGTGGACTTGATGGCCGCGACGGCCTGCGGGACGACCGGGGCCCCGTTGTCGTTCTGGACGATGAAGTCCGTGCCGACGGTCTTGTCGAGCTGGTCGGTGGCGGAGGCCACCATGGAGGACCCGACGACCGACAGGCAGGCCACGAGGGCCAGGCCGATCATCAGGGCGGCGCCAGTGGCGCCGGTGCGGCGCGGGTTGCGCAGCGCGTTGCGCTCGGCCATCCGGCCGACCGGGCCGAAGATCCGCAGCATGACCGCGCCGAGGACCCGGACGAGACCGCCGGCCAGCAGCGGGCCGATGACGACGAAGCCGATCAGGGTGAGCACCACGCCGAGGCCCAGCCAGCCGGAACCGCCCTTGGCCTGGTCGGCGATGGCGGCCGCGTACAGGCTCGCGGCACCGGCGCCGGTCAGGACCAGGCCGACGACGGCCCGCACGATCCCGGCCTTGGCGTCGGCCGGGGCGCTCGCGTCGCGCAGCGCGGCCATCGGGGAGACCTTGCCGGCGCGCCGGGCGGGCAGGTAGGCGGACAGGACGGTGACGACCACACCGAGCAGCAGGCCGAGGGCGGGGGTGGTCCAGGCGACGGTCAGGTCGTCGGTGGACAGGTGCATGCCTATCTGGCCCATCAGCTTCATCAGGCCGACCGCGATGCCGACGCCCGCGCCGACACCGAGCACCGACCCGATCACGCCGAGCAGCAGCGCCTCGATCAGTACGGACCGGTTGACCTGGCCGCGCGAGGAGCCGATGGCCCGCATCAGGCCGATCTCGCGGGTGCGCTGGGCGACCAGCATCGAGAAGGTGTTGATGATGAGGAAGATGCCGACGAGGAAGGCGATCCCGGCGAAGCCGAGCATCGCGTACTTCATGACGTTCAGGAAGCTCTGGACGCTCTTCTGGTTGGCGTCGGCGACCTCCTTGGCGGTCTGCACCCGGTAGCCGTGGCCGCCGAGCGCGGCGGTGACGTTCCGCTTCAGCCGTGCGTCGCTGACCCCCTTGTCGGCGGTGACGTTGACGTTCGTGTACACCCCGGTCCGGCCGATCAGGGTCTGCTGGGCGGTCTTCGTGTCCAGGTAGAAGATGGCCGCGCCGGGGTTGGTGACGGTGAAGGCGGCGATGCCGGACACGCGCGCGTGGTGGGTGCCGACGGCGGTGATGATGCCGATCTCGTCGCCGAGCTTCAGGTGGTGCTTGTCGACGGTGTCCGCGTCGACCATGACCTGGCCGGGGCCCTTGGGCGCCGTACCGGACGTGATCTTCATGGTGCGGGCGTCGTTGCCGTTCCAGCTTCCGACGATGGTCGGGGCACCGCTGGTCGGGGAGAGCTTGTCCAGGTCGTGGTCGACGACGGTGACCGAGGTGGAGAACACCGTCCCCTCGGCCTTCGCGACACCCTGGGCCCCGCGCACCTCACCGACCACGGAGGCGGGCATGACCGGCGGCTTGCCGGTGCGGGAGGTCGTCTCGCCGGTGTCGGAGGAACCCTTGGCGCTGACCTGCACGTCCGAGGACGTGGTCTGGAACAGCTTGTCGAAGGTGGTGTTCATCGTGTCCGTGAACACCAGCGTCCCGCAGACGAAGGCCACCGAGAGCAGCACCGCGATCGCCGACAGCGCCATCCGGCCCTTGTGGGCGAAGAAGTTGCGCATCGAGGTCTTCAGCACGGTCATGACGTGCGCCCCCGGGCGTCGAAGTCCTTCATACGGTCCAGGACCTGCTCGGCCGTCGGCTGGTGCATCTCGTCGACGATCCGGCCGTCGGCGAGGTAGAGCACGCGGTCGGCGTAGGAGGCGGCGACGGGGTCGTGGGTGACCATCACGATGGTCTGCCCGAGTTCGGTCACGGAGCGGCGCAGGAAGCCCAGCACCTCGGCGCCCGCGCGCGAGTCGAGGTTTCCGGTCGGCTCGTCGCCGAAGATGATCTCCGGGCGGGCGGCGAGCGCGCGGGCCACCGCGACGCGCTGCTGCTGGCCGCCGGAGAGCTGGGTGGGCCGGTGCTTGAGCCGGTCGGCCAGCCCGACGGTCTCCACCACCCGGTCCAGCCACGCCCGGTCCGGCTTGCGGCCGGCTATGTCCATGGGGAGCGTGATGTTCTCGAGCGCGTTCAGCGTGGGCAGCAGGTTGAACGCCTGGAAGATGAACCCGATGCGGTCCCGGCGCAGCTTGGTGAGCTTCTTGTCCTTCAGGCCGGTGATCTCGGTCTCGTCCAGGTAGATCTGACCGCTCGTCACCGTGTCCAGGCCGGCGAGGCAGTGCATGAGGGTGGACTTGCCGGACCCCGAGGGGCCCATGATCGCGGTGAACTGGCCGCGGGCGATGTCCACGTCGACGTGGTCCAGCGCGACGACGCGGGTCTCGCCGGACCCGTACGCCTTGACGACCTGCCGGGCTCGCGCGGCAACGGCCGTAGGCCCTCCAGTGCCCCCGTGCCTGGGAATGGTCACAGCCGATGTCACGGTACGTCTCCTATGTCGGTCGACAGGTCGGTGGGTGCGCCCCGGTTCCGGTGCGCCTGTTCCGGGTACGACGCCGAGTCTGGCGTGCGGCGGGCGTGCCGCGCGCTGGTGCGAAGCCCCCTGTTGTGCGGGGGAAAACCCCACCCCCGCGGTTCGGTCAGCCGCCCCCCGGCGGCGTAAAGCCAGGTTAAGGACGGCGGTGGGCCCTTCTCGTCCTCCGGCGGGACGAACCCTCCCCGACCCGTAGTACGGAGATACCCCTAGGGGTCGTCCACCGTCGGGTGGAGACGCACTCGGGGTCGGCTCCACCCTCCGCCACGGAAAGGCTCCACCCTCTCGTCGCGTCAGGTTCAAGCCCCAGGCCCGCAGGGCGGCTTCGCACCGGCCGGCGGTGCGGGTGCCGCATCGCGAACACCCTGGTTAACGGGGGTAACAACACGGGCGGGACACGGTTCGGTGGAGTAAGCGCATACCGACCGGCCAGTTCGGAGAAAAGCCCACGCGGCCAAGGGCCCGCGAGTAGCGTGCGTGACTCCGTTCCCCAAGCCCTACCTCCCTGCGGTCCGCCGCCACGGACCCGAGCCACGCAAGGAGCCCCGGGATGTCCCACGACCCGCCGCACTCCCCGTCGTACCCGACCTACCCCTGGCAGCCAGTACCCCCCGAGCCGCCGCGCCCGCACCGGTCCCCGGCCCGCGAACCCCTCGGGCACCACAGCGACCTGCGCACGCTGCGCGGCGCCTACCGCTGGCAGCGACGCACCGCCACCCTCACCGCACTCGGCTACTTCACGCTGTTCCTCGTGCTGTCCGCGTACGCCCCGGACGTCATGACGCGGGACCTCGCCGACGGCATCCCGGCCGGCCTGCTGCTCGCCCTGCTCCAACTCCCGGTCACCTGGCTGGCGATCGCCCTGTACGAGCACACCGCGCGCCGCCATGTCGACCCGCTCGCCGACCGCATCCGCAAGGAGGCCGAGCTGGACGCGCGGCGGGGAGCGATCCGGTGACCGCCCGCGCCCTTCCGCCGGGCGTATCCGGCTTCAGCGGCTCCGCCCAGGCCATGTCACTGGTCGCCTTCTCCGCCGTGGCCACCCTCACCCTGCTGCTGTGCGTGATGACCGGCCCGGACCGCGACGACCTCGACGAGTTCTACACCGGCTACGGCACCCTGTCCCCGCTGCGCAACGGCCTGGCCATCGCCGGGGACTACATCTCAGCGGCGACCGTCCTCGGCACCGGCGGAGTGATCGCCCTGTGCGGCTACGACGGTGTCGTGCTCGCCCTCAGCACCGCCCTGTCGCTGCTGCTGCTGATGTTCCTGCTGGCCGAACCGCTGCGCAACGCGGGCCGGTTCACCATGGGCGACGCGCTGGCCCGCCGGATGCCGGGCCGCGCCGTGCGGATCACGGCCTGCGTGGTGACGATCGCCTCGCTGCTGCCGCTGATGCTGGTGCAGCTCGCCGGCACCGGACAGCTCATCGCGTTCATCCTCGGCTTCTCCAACGAGTCGCTGAAGACCGGCTGCGTCATGGGACTCGGCGCCCTGATGATCGCCTACGCGGCGATCGGCGGCATGAAGGGCACCGCGCTCATCCAGATCCTGAAGATCGTGATGCTGGTCGGCTCCGGCGCCGTCGTCGCCGTACTGATCCTGCACCGCTTCGACTGGGACCCGGGCGCGCTGTTCCAGGCGGCGGCGCGGCAGAGCGGAGCCGGTCCGGCCTTCCTGCACTCCGGGCTGCAGTTCACCGGGCACTCGAACGCCCGCCTGGACATGATCAGCTCCGAGCTGACCATCGTCCTCGGCGGCGCCTGCCTGCCCCACATCACCATGCGCATGTACACCGCCTCCAGCGCCCGTCAGGTGCGCCGCTCGCTGTCCTGGGCGGTGTCGCTGGTGGCACTGTTCGTGCTGGTCATCACGGTGGTCGGGTTCGGCGCCACGGCCCTGGTCGGCCGCTCGGTGATCGCGGCGGCCGACAAACAGGGCAACACCGCCTATCTGCTGGGCTCCCGGGCGGTGTTCGGCGTGGACGTGTCCACGGCGGAGAGCTTCCTGTTCACCCTGGTCACCACGGCGCTCTTCCTGACCCTGCTCGCCTCGGTCGCCGGGATGATCCTCGCCTGCGCCAACTCCCTGGCCCACGACGTGTTCGCCGCGCGGGTACAGGAGATGCCGGCCCGCCGGGAGATGGCTCTGGCCCGCTTCTCCGCGCTCGCCATAGGGGTGCCCACGATCCTGCTGGCCACCCTGGTGCAGCACTACAGCCTGCAGCCGCTGGTGACGCTCTCCTTCTGCCTCGGCGCCTCCGCGCTCGCGCCCGCCCTCGTCTACAGCCTCTTCTGGCGCCGGTACACCCGGGCCGGACTGATGGGCACCCTGCTCGGCGGCTCGCTGACCGTGCTGCTGCTCATGCCGGGCACCAACCTCGTCTCCGGCTCGCCCGTCTCGGCCTTCCCCGACGCCGACTTCAACTGGTTCCCGTTCACCACGACCGGCATCGTCTCCATCCCGGCGGGCTTCTTCTTCGGCTGGCTGGGCACGGTCGTCTCCGGCCGCCGCAGGGCGGAGGAACAGCGGCGCCAGTACGAGGCGGTGGAGGGCTGGATCCTGGCGGGCGCGGTCCGCAGGGGCGGCTGAGCCGACGCGGGGCGGCGCACCCCCGCCGCGTCAGGGGGTGTCCTCCGGCTCACGCAGCCCCGACCCGGTCGGCACCCCCTGCTCCTGCTCCACCCTGCCCGTCAGGGTGATGAGACTGTTGCGCACGGAGTCCATGTGCGTCTGGACCTCGTCCCACATCTCGCTGTGCTCGCGCAGCACCCGCTCGGTCTCCTGGGCGATGCGCTTCTCCTCCGTGTGCGCCTCGTCGACGATCTCCACGGCACGCACCCGCGCCTGCTCCTCGCAGCGGCGCGCGGCCTCCTCGGCCTCGACGAGCGCCCGCTCCGCCTCGGCGACCCGGGCCTCCGCGGCGGCGATCCGCTCGGCCTGGCAGGCCTCCAGCGCGACCAGCCGCTCGGCCTCCTCGCGCTCCACCGCCGCCAGCCGCTCCGCCTGCTCAGCGGCCTGCTCGGCGGACAGCCCGTCGATGCGCTCGCGCACCTCACGCAGCGCGGCGAGCGCCTCCCCGCGCCGCTCCTTCACCCCGCGCCGCGCGCCGATCCGCAGCTCGTCGGCCTCCGCGCGTGCGGCGAGGACGAGCCGGCGGGCGTGCTCCACGGCCTCCGCGCGCAACGCGTCCGCCGCCTCCCGCGCCGCCTGGTGCACGTCCAGGGCGTACGCCTCGGCCTCGGCGATCTCCTCCTGCGCCGCCTGCCGCGCACCCTCGCGGACCTCCGCCGCCTCCCGCAGCACGAGCTGGTACAGGTGCGCCGCCCGCTCCCCCAGCGACTCGTACGTCTGCGGCACCAGTTCCTCGACCGTCTCGCGCAGCCGCGCCGCCTCCGCCTCCATGTCCTTGGCGAGCACGGTCAGCCGCGCGGCACGCTCCCACGCGGCGTCCCGGTCCTGCGACAGCGCCTCCAGATACGTGTCGACCTGATCGGGGCGGTAGCCGCGCCCCCGGACGGTCTCGAGGTCGTACGGCGTCGTCGATGCGCTGCTCACCCTGGGAGCCCCTCTCCGCCGGACATACACGACATAATGATTTCGCGCATATCCTGCTAGACCGGACGTAAGTATGCGTATTACGACACTCCGCAGAGATGTCACGGTCGAAATCCCGCGCGACGACGCGCGCGAAAACACTCATGCCCTCCACGCACACGCGTGAAGGGCATGAGAGGAGCGGGCCTCAGCGGGCGCGGGCTACAGCAGCCCGTCCCACATCTGTTCCAGCAGCACCGACCACCAGCTCTCCGGCGAACCCAGCGCCGCCGGGTCCAGAGCGGCCAACTGCGCCTGGAAGTCCACCGTCCAGCGGCCCGCCTGCTCCTGGTTCAGCCCGTGCCGAAGCCGCCACATCCGCCCCAGCAGCGCCAGGCACCGCGCGAACTCGGGCAGGCCGGTGTTCACGAACTGCGGCGGCACCGGAGCGCCACCCGGCCCCGCCTCCACCGGAACGGCCACGATGTTCGCCGTCCCGTACTGCACGCAGATCGCCCGGCCGAAGTCCGTACCCATCACCAGGTACGACCCCGCGTCCGGGGCCGGCTGCACCCCGCGCTCCGCCGCCAGCTCCGCCAGCGTCGGCACCGGACGGCCCGGCTGGGCCTGCGCCCAGAAGAACGGACCCAGGTCCACCGGAAGCCCGGCCACCACCAGCGTGTGCGCCACGACCGGCGGCACGCCCTGCCGCGACACCGCCTGCTGCTCGAACCGGAAGACCCCCGGCCCGAACACCGCCGCCAGCTCCTGCGCGATGCCCTCCGGCGGGACCGGCGGCGCCGGCTGCACCGGCGGCAGCGGCGCCCGCACCGGCGCCGGCCTGGCCGGGCCGTCCGCGACCTGGTGCAGCTCACCCTGGTGCGCCAGCAACTGCTGCATGCCCTGCTGCCGGCTCGCGTGGTCCGCGCCGTACGGCGCGATGCTCGTGATCCGCGCCTGCGGCCACTGCTCCCGGATCATCCGCGCGCAGTACGCCCCCGGCAGCTCGCACGACTCCAGCTCCGTGTGCAGCTCCAGCACCTGGTCCGGCGGCACGTTCATCGCCCGCAGCTCATGGAAGATCTGCCACTCCGGATGCGGCGTGCCCGGCGCCGAACGCCGGATCAGCTGCTGCTCCGAACCGTCCTGCGCGCGGTAGCGCAGCACCGCCTGGTACCCCGGACCCACCGTCGGCTGCCCCTGCTGCGGATAGCCGTACGCCGGAGGCTGCCCCGGCAGCGGACCACCCGGCGGCGGCATCGCACCCGGCGGCACCGGCTGCGGCATCGGCTGCGGCATCGGCTGCGGCTGCGGCTGCGGCTGCGGGGCGCCCATCGGCCCCGGCACGCCAGGGGCACCCGGCGGCATGCCGGGCGGCCCGGCCGCGGGCGGCGGCGGAGGCGGAGGCGCTCCCGGTCCGCCCACGGGCGGCGCCGCCAGGACGGTCTCCGCATGGTGCACCGCACCACGCCCCCCGCCGCCGGCGCCCGGGGCACCGGGAGCAGCGGGCGCGCCGGGAACACCAGGAACGCCCGGAGGCTGGGGAGCACCGGGGGCGGGAGGCACCGGCATGCCCGGGGTGGCCAGCACCGTGGCAGCGTGGGGGGCGTCACCCGGCGGCGTACCCCCGGGAGCGCCCGGCGCACCGGGGCCCTCGGGGCCGAGCGCCGACACGAGCTGCGTCGGCACGTACCCGCCCGCGGGCGCGCCCGGAGCACCCGGCGCGGGCGGCGGGGGCGGCGGGGGCGTACCCCCCGGACGCGCGCCCGGCGGACCCGGAGCACCCGGAGGCGGAGGCGGCGTGCCCAGTCCGGCGCGCGGCTTGCGCGGCGGCGGCGCCGCCTTGCTGGTCGCCGCGTCCGCGATGTCCCCGGCGTTCGGCGCGAGCGGCCGCTCCGGACCGGCCGGCGGCCGCGGCGCGTCCGGCACCCCGGCCGGCGCCTGCGGATAGCCGTACGTCGGCGCACCAGGAGGCGGCGCGGGCGTGGCGCCCGGCGGCGGGGTGGCACCCGGCCCGGCGGCCGGCGGGGGCGTACCCGGCGCCGCCGGCGGCTGCGGATGGCCGTACGACGGCATGCCCGGAGGCGGCGGGGTGGCACCCGGCGCACCGGGGGCAACAGGACCAGCGGACGGAGTACCCGGCGCACCCGGCGGAACGTTCGGCGCACCCGGCCCGCCCTGCGGGCCCAGCGCCGGCGCCACCGCCGTGGGCGGCAGCGCGCTGCCCCCGGACATCAACGCCGTCTTGGCGTCCGGCGCCGCGGCCGGCGGCCGCGGCACATCGCCGCCCGGCTCGCTCAGCGGCGGCGCGAACACGGTCGCCGGCAACGGCACCGAACGATCCTCGCCGGAATCCGCGTTGGTGTCCGTACCCGCCCACGGCGTCGCCCCCACGGGCGCCTCCGGCGCACTCGGCACACCAGGCGCACTCGGCGCAACGGGCCCACCGGCAGGCGCACTCGGCGCGCCCGGCGCACCGGGTACCCCCGCGCCCGGCGTGGCGCCCGCCCCGGCAGCCGGCCACGACGCACCGCTCCCGGAACCACCCGCCGCGCCCGCACCGGCCGGCGTCCCCGGAACCGCATCCGAGGGCTCCACCGCCGGCACCCCGGCCTGCGTCTCGGCGAGGGCCCCGCCCACCGCACCCGAACCGGCAGCGACAGCACCGGAATCCGCGACGGCAGCCGCGGCCCCGGACGACTCCCCCGACCGGCGATCCGGAATACCCAGCTTGTCCGCCGCCTCCTGCAACCACTCCGGCGGAGTCAGCAGGAACGACGTCTGATTCAGATCCACCCGGGCCGGAGCCTGCGCCGGCACCGCGTCCCGCACCTCGTCGACCCGCCCGTACTCCTCCTCGTACCGGCGGATCACCTCGCCCACCGGCAGCGCCGGCCACAACGTCGCCTCACCGCTGTCCCGGGCGATGACCAGACGCTGCCCGCCCGCGTCCGAACGCGGCCCCTCCGCACGGTCCTCGCCCCACACCACGAAGCCCAGCTCGAACTCCCGCACCCGCACCTCACGATGCTGGTACACGGGCACGTCACCGTTGATCCACTCCTCGGCGCGCTCCTGCGCCTGCGCAAAGGTCACCATCGCTCGCAGCTCACTCCCCCACCGGCACGGAAGACACCGGGACGGCACGCGCGAAACCGCCGTCCACCATCAGATTCGCCACCGTCTCCAACTCCGGCGGATTGCCCGCCAGCCGCGACAGGAACACGTCGAAGTCGTCACCGCACGGCAGCAGCAACCGCTCCACCCGCTCCGCGGGCGCCCACGACGCGTCCACGTCCCGCGCGTCGTCGTACGCGCAGAACCACACCGAACCGACCCGCTCACCGCGCACCTTCACCGCGAGCAGACCACCCTGCACGAAACCGACGCCCAGGTAGTCCTTGGTCAAGTGGTCACGCAGGCACTTGTTGACGTACACCAGGTCATTGACCGCGGCCTCGTCCCGCACCGTGAAGAACGGCTGGTCCAGCAACAGCCCCAGCTCGGCGTCCAGCGCGGCACCCACCGGCGCACAGCCGCCCGCCGCCTTCAGAAACGACCGGTACGCGCCCGGAAGGCGGTACCCCAGCTCCTCCTCGACACCCTGCACCTGCGACTCCGTCACCGCCACACCCGACTTCGGCAGCCCGAAGTGCGCCGGACGCGTCTCCTGCAACGGCCGCGTACCGCGCTTGCCGTGATCCACCCGGGTCGTCGCCACCCCGCCGTGATGCCGCAACAGCGCCTTCACGTCGACCGGCACCAACTCCAGCCGCCGCGAACCCACCACGTGATGCCACGTCCAGCCGTGCGGCGTCGCCACATCCGGCACCGTGTCCCACAACTCGTGCCCCGCCGCGGCCAGCGCCGCGTTCGCCGACACATAGTCCGTCAGCCGAAGCTCGTCGACCCCGAAACCCTCCGGCGGCTCGGCGATCTCCGCCGCCGCGCGCGCGTACGCCGAGAAATCCGGGTAACCATGCTCATCGACCCGTACCCCTCTCGGGTGACGTGCCGCCCGAACCGGATCCGGGAAGTGCACGACCTGCCCGGCATAAGCCGCGTTCGGCGGCGCGGCTTTCTGCCCGAGCCGACCTGTCGTCATGGCGGTTGCCCCCTGCGGCGTGCTCTCTGGCCTGAACGGCGGTGTCGATCGCGGATGCCGACAGCCTAAGCGGTACGCGCACACCGGTCACCGGCCCCGCCACCCCACCCCGCCACATCCCGCCCCCACTTCCGTGACCAGCCGTCACCCCAACGTGACGGCACCACCCGACCCGGGCGTGTCGCGCCGCCCCAGCTTCCGCACCAGGCACGGCATTTGGCACTCTGTGTCCTTCGGGGCACCTTCGGGGCACTCCCCGGGGAGGGAAAACGCACATGAACGCGACGCAGACCGGGGGTACCGACGTGCGGGGTACCGACCTGCGGGCCGGCGACCCGCGCATCGGCTGGAGCGGCACCCGCACACCCCCCGCCCCCACCCTCCACCACCGCCGCGACGGCATCCTCCCCACCATCGCCGCCGCCCTCTCCGTCCGCGGCACCACCCTCACCGGCACCGCCGCCCGCGGCGACCAGCCCCCGGCCCTGCACCCCCTCGTACAGGACTTCCTCGACACCCTCACCAGCGCCCAGCGCGACCGCTTCACCGGCCGCTGCGCCGAGACCATCCTCATCTCCCGGCACATCACCGCCGCCGACGCCGCCCGCAGCAGACGCTCCGCCCGCAAGCCCATGACCAACGGCGAAGCCCGCAAAGTCCTCAAACAGGCCAAACTCACCACCCGCCGTATACGCGAGGACGGCGACCCCCTGCACGGGAACTTCGCCACCCCCTGCCGCGCCTGCACCGCCCTGAGCGCCCACTTCGGCGTCCGCGTCGTCGACCCCACCGCCGACGACTGAACCCCCGCACTCCCGCACGGACGGGACCCGCCGCGACACCCCGCACCACCCGCACAGCACGCACGACGATCGAAGGGCAGATGCACCCCGACCGCACCTCCACCACCCGCTTCCCCGTCCCCGTGGACGCCGCCCTGCGCGCCGCCGGCTGGCAACCCGGGCGCTGGGACATAAAGCAAGCGGAGTTCTGGGCCGACACCCTGCGCGAGCACACCTCACCCGCCGGGCACCAGCACACCGTCTTCCCCGCGGCCGTCGAAGCCTGGGCCGAATTCGGCGGACTGCGCATCGCCCCCATCGGCCCCGGCCGCCAGGTCGCCCCCGCCACCCTGCACCTCGACCCCCTGCACGGCCTCCACCTCGCCCGCACCCTCGGCGACCTCGGCCGCGCCCTCGGCACCGAGGTCAGCCCCCTCGGCGAGGAGACCGACACCTCCGCCCTCCTCGCCATCGACACCGAAGGCCGCGTCTACGCCCTCGACCACACCGGCGACTGGTACCTCGGCCCCGACATCGACCAAGCCCTGTCGACCCTCGTCGCCGGCGCCCAACCAGCCCGCCTCACCACCGCCTGACACAGCCCGGCACCCCGGTCACCAGGCCCAGCCGAGAACGGCGGCACCCCTCACACCGCCGGAATCACCGCCGACACCCGGAAACCCCCCACATCCGTCGGCCCCGACACGAACACCCCGCCCAGCGCCAGCACCCGCTCCCGCATCCCCACCAGACCGTTGCCACCCGACGGCAGCCCCGCCGCCGACGCGGACCCCGGCTCCGGCGGCGGCCCGTTCTCCACCTGCATCGCGATCTCCCCACCCCGGTGCGCGAGCCGCACATACGTCTTCGCACCCCCCGCGTGCTTGTGCACGTTCGTCAGCGCCTCCTGCACCACCCGGTACGCCGTCTGCTCCACCTCCGCCGCATACGACCGCACCTCACCCTCCACCGACAGATCGACCACCATCCCCGCCGCGGCCGACTGCCCCACCAGCTCCTCCAGCTCCGACAGACACGGCCCCTCCTCCTCGGCCGCCCCCGAAGCCGCCCGCGCCACGGCCACCCCCACCGCCGCCAGCGGCACCACCGCCGCCCGCCGCCCCGCGTCCTCCCCGGCCCGCAGCACCCCGAGCATCTCCCGCAGCTCGGTCAGCGCCTGCCGCCCCATGTCCCCCACCAGCGCCGCGTTCCGCACCGCCTTCTCCGGATCCTTCCGCGCCACCGCCTGCAACGCCGCCGCGTGCACCACCATCAGACTCACCCGGTGCGCGACCACGTCGTGCATCTCCCGGGCGATCCGCGTCCGCTCCTCGTTGCGCGCCCACTGGGCCCGCTCCTCCGCCCGCTCCGCGAGCAACTGGAGCTCCCGCTCCAGAGAATCCGCCCGCTCCCGCAGGCTCTCCATCAACCGGCGCCGCGCACCCACATACAGACCGAGCAGCACCGGCGGAGCCGTCAGCCCCAGCGACGTCGTGATCGAGGCGAACGGCACGAACCAGTCGCCCAGCGTCAGATCACCGCGCGCCATGTCCTGCCGCACCCGCACGAACGTCACGATCATCGTGCCCACCAGCGACATCCCCGCCAGCGCCACGATGATCCGCCGCGGCAGCTCGCACGCCGCCAGCGTGTACAGCCCGACGATGCCCATCAGGAAGCCCATCTGGGCCGGCGTGATCGCGATCGCGACCAGCACGACGGCTATCGGCCACTTCCTGCGCACCAGCAGCACCGAGCCGGCGATCAACCCGAACACGATCCCCACCGACACCGGGACACCCGCGTCCTGGGCGAACGGAATCCCCTCCGCACCGCACTCCACGGCCGACACCAGCGCGAGACTCCCGTCGAGCACCGCACTGCGCCACCTGGCCCACCACCACGGGCCGGTCAGGGCCCTGGTGTGCTCTTCCCCCGTCGTGGTCATGCCTCCAGCCTACGGGCGGCGGCGGTGCCATTTCCGGTGACTTTCACCTACCGCCGCACAACACACTCCGTAATCGAATGACACCTGAACCCACCACAATCCCTCGAACAGCTGAACCCCACCCGTTCGACCTCGGAGCCGATCATTCCGCCCGGACGGTATGCGTATGACACATTCACCCGGCAAGAGCAGCAGGTACGAGGACTTCGAGACGTTGCGGAAGCGAGCGGTCGAGTTACGCCGGGAGGGGCACAGCCTCCGGCAGATCCGGGACGAGCTGAAGGTCTTCAACAACGACATCCTCAACCAACTGGTCAAGGGCGAACCGCCACCCGAATGGACCAGGCGCCCGAACGCCAAGGACGACCTCCGGGAGAAGGCACGGGAGCTGCGCCTTCGAGGGTGGACGTACGACCGGATCCAGGCGGCGCTGGGCTGCTCCAGGAGCTCGGTGTCGCTTTGGGTGCGAGACCTGCCGAAGCCGGCTCCGCGCCATACACCGGAAGAGCAACAGGAGCTGATGCGCGCGGGACTGGCACACAAGTACGCGGCCGTGGACCGCGAGCGTGAGGCGACGAAGCGGGCCGCGGCCGATTCGATCGGCAAGCTCTCCGCCCGGGAGCTGTTCCTGCTCGGCGTAGGCCTCTATTGGGCCGAGGGCGGCAAGGACAAGCCCTATGCTCGCCGCGAAGTCGTCGCGTTCGTCAACAGCGATCCGAGCATGATCGAGGTCTTCCTGGCATGGCTGGACCTCCTGGGGGTCGCGCGCGAGCGCCTCCGGTACACCGTGATGATCCACGAGACGGCGGACGTCCCGGCCGCCGAGCGGTATTGGGCAGAGCTCGTCGGCGCCGCCTCCGGCTCGTTCAACAAGACGAGCCTGAAACGGCACAATCCCAAGACGGTCCGCAAGAACGTCGGCGACGACTATCACGGCTGTCTCGCCATCAAAGTGCTGCAAGGCGCCGACTTGTACCGTCGCATCGAGGGCGCCTGGTACGGCATAGTGGTGTCCGTGCGCGAAGCCGATCAACCAAATCGGACATAGCGCATCTTTCATCCCGGATCGTCTAAAGGTAGGACAAACGGTTTTGGTCCGTTGAATGAGGGTTCGAGTCCTTCTCCGGGAGCCCAGGATCAGTGGGCCCTGACAGCACCGTCAGGGCCCACACTCATATCCGCCCCAACCCGCCCCGGTATCCTGCGGCTGTCACCCCCACCCATCCAGAGCCGAAGGGCAACCCCGTGAGCGCCATTCGCCCGGCAGCCGTCGTCGTTCTTGCAGCGGGTGAGGGCACCCGTATGAAGTCGGCCACACCGAAGGTCCTGCACCAGATCTGCGGCCGTTCCCTCGTGGGCCATGTGCTGGCCGCCGCCCGTGAATTGGATCCGGCGAACCTGGTCGTCGTCGTGGGGCACGCCCGTGAGCAGGTCACCGCGCACCTGGGTGAGATCGACCCCGGCGTCCGCACGGCCGTGCAGGAGCAGCAGAACGGCACCGGGCACGCGGTGCGGATGGGCCTGGAGGAGCTGGGCGGGCCGGTCGACGGGACCGTGGTCGTGGTGTGCGGGGACACTCCGCTGCTGACCGCGGACACGCTGCGGCGGCTCGCTGAGACCCATGCCGCCGACGGCAACGCCGTGACCGTCCTGACGGCGGAGGTTCCGGACGCGACCGGTTACGGCCGGATCGTGCGCGACGAGGCGTCGGGTGCGGTGACGACGATCGTGGAGCACAAGGACGCCTCGGACGCCCAGCGGTCGATCCGGGAGATCAACAGCGGGGTGTTCGCGTTCGACGGGCGGCTGCTGGCGGACGCGCTGAAGAAGGTGCGGACCAACAACAGCCAGGGCGAGGAGTACCTGACGGACGTGCTCGGGATCCTGCGTGAGGCGGGGCACCGGGTCGGTGCGTCGGTGGCCGGTGATCACCGGGAGATCGCGGGGATCAACAACCGGGTGCAGCTCGCTGAGGCGCGCCGCATTCTGAACGACCGTCTGCTGACGCGGGCGATGCTGGACGGTGTGACGGTGGTGGATCCGGCGTCGACGTGGGTGGACGTGACGGTGACGTTCGAGCGGGACTCGGTGGTGTACCCGAACACGCTGCTGTCGGGTGCGACGCTGATCGGCGAGGGCGCCGAGGTGGGTCCGAACAGCCGGCTGAACGACACCCGGGTGGGCGCGGGGGCGCGGGTGGACAACACGGTGTCGGACGGTGCGCGGATCGGCGCGGGGGCGTCCGTGGGGCCGTACGCGTATCTGCGGCCCGGTACGCGTCTCGGGGCGAAGGCCAAGATCGGTACGTATGTGGAGACGAAGAACTCGTCGATCGGTGAGGGGACGAAGGTTCCGCATCTGTCGTACGTCGGTGACGCGACGATCGGTGATTTCTCGAACATCGGTGCGGCGAGTGTGTTCGTGAACTACGACGGGGAGAGCAAGCACCACACGACCGTCGGGTCGCACTGCAAGACGGGGTCGGACAACATGTTTGTGGCTCCTGTCACGGTCGGGGACGGTGCTTACACTGCCGCCGGGTCCGTGATCACGAAGGATGTGCCGCCCGGTTCGCTGGCCGTGGCCCGTGGTCAGCAGCGGAATATCGAGGGTTGGGTGGCTCGCAAGCGTCCTGGGAGCGCGGCCGCGAAGGCGGCCGAGGCGGCGTCCCGTCAGGCCCCTGACGAGGACTGACGGGAAACGAGTGCGTCGAACACGGCGTACCGTGATAAGTGGACAACCGCACCCCTACCAGCTGATTCGGCCTCTCGCGCCCAGCCGAGTGGTGGCTTGAGCAGCCGGCTGGCTTTTAGAGACCTCTGAGGAGACTGTGCTGTGACCGGGATCAAGACGACCGGCGAGAAGAAGATGATGTTCTTCTCCGGCCGCGCCCACCCCGAGCTTGCCGAGGAGGTCGCCCAGCAGCTGGGTGTCGGGGTTGTCCCGACGAAGGCCTTCGACTTCGCCAACGGCGAGATCTATGTGCGTTACCAGGAGTCGGCGCGTGGCGCCGACTGTTTCCTGATCCAGAGCCACACGGCGCCGATCAACAAGTGGATCATGGAGCAGCTCATCATGATCGACGCGTTGAAGCGCGCGTCGGCCCGTTCCATCACGGTGATCGTGCCGTTCTACGGTTACGCGCGGCAGGACAAGAAGCACCGGGGTCGTGAACCGATCTCGGCGCGTCTGATCGCGGACCTGATGAAGACCGCGGGCGCGGACCGGATCCTGACCGTGGATCTGCACACGGACCAGATCCAGGGCTTCTTCGACGGTCCGGTGGACCACCTGTTCGCGCTGCCGCTGCTGGCGGACTACGTGGGCGGCAAGGTGGACCGGGAGAAGCTGACGGTCGTGTCGCCGGACGCCGGCCGGGTGCGGGTGGCGGACCGTTGGTGCGACCGGCTGGGCGCGCCTCTCGCCATCGTGCACAAGCGGCGGGACAAGGACGTGGCCAACCAGGTCACGGTGCACGAGGTCGTCGGTGACGTGAAGGGCCGCATCTGCGTCCTGGTGGACGACATGATCGACACGGGTGGCACGATCTGTGCCGCTGCGGACGCGCTGTTCGCGCACGGTGCGGAGGACGTCATCGTGACGGCGACGCACGGTGTGCTGTCGGGTCCGGCGACGGACCGGCTGAAGAACTCGCGGGTGAGTGAGTTCGTGTTCACGAACACGCTGCCGACGCCGGGTGAGCTGGCTGGGGACCTGGACAAGATCAAGGTTCTGTCGATCGCTCCGACGATCGCGAGTGCGGTGCGTGAGGTCTTCGAGGACGGGTCGGTGACCAGCCTCTTCGACGAGCAGTGAGGTTTCCGCAGCTCGCCGCGGCGGGCTAGCTGAAGATCCTTTTGGAGGCGGCCTCCCCTGCCGAGTAGACTGCTGCAGTTGCTCGGCGAGGGAGGCCGTTTCCCGTTTCACGGGGTACGGCGATCCGTTATCGACGCGCTCTTCGTAGCAGGCCGTTCGTGGCCGGGTGACCACGTCCGTCTCTGTTTCCGAGGAGTGATCAACATGTCCGAGGTGAAGCTCACCGCCGCGACGCGCACCGAGTTCGGCAAGGGTGCCGCCCGTCGTATCCGTCGTGACAACAAGGTTCCGGGTGTTCTCTACGGCCACGGTTCCGACCCGCTGCACCTGACGCTGCCGGGCCACGAGCTGCTGCTGGCGCTGCGTACGCCGAACGTCCTGATCTCGCTGGACATCGACGGCAAGGCCAACGAGCTGGCGATCCCGAAGTCCGTGCAGCGTGACCCGATCAAGGGCTTCCTGGAGCACGTCGACCTGCTGCTGGTCAAGCGCGGCGAGAAGGTCACGGTCGAGATCCCGGTGCAGACCGAGGGCGAGCTGGCCCCGGGTGGCAACCTGCTCGAGCACGTGCTGAACGCGCTGCCGGTCGAGGCCGAGGCCACGCACATCCCCGAGGCCGTCACCGTCTCCGTCGAGGGCCTGCAGGCCGGTGCGTCCATCCACGCCAAGGACATCACGCTGCCGTCCGGCGTGACCCTGGCCGTCGAGGAGGACGCTGTCGTCCTGCAGGTCCTGGCCGCGCAGGCCGAGGAGGCCCCGGAGGGCGAGGAGACCGAGGGCGCCGAAGAGGTCGCCGAGGCCTGATCCTCGTAGTCGTCGTTTCGTCAGCCGCTGTTCCCCGAGGGGGACGGCGGCTGGCGCGTATCAAGGAGACATGGACGTGAGCACTCCCGCAGGTGCCCCCTGGCTGATCGTGGGGCTCGGTAATCCCGGGCCGGAGTACGCCATGAACCGGCACAACGTCGGTTTCATGGTGGTGGATTTGCTCGCCGGGCGGATCGGGGGGAAGTTCAAGCGGGCGGGCAAGGCGCAGGCGCAGGTGCTGGAGGGTCGGATCGGTCCGGTGGGGCCGGCGAACCGCCGGGTGATCCTGGCGAAGCCGATGTCGTTCATGAATCTGTCGGGTGGTCCGGTGAACGCGTTGCGGGACTTCTACAAGGTGCCGTTGGAGAACGTGGTGGCGGTGCACGACGAGCTGGACATCGACTACGGGGTGCTGCGGCTGAAGCTGGGCGGCGGGGACAACGGGCACAACGGTCTGAAGTCGATGACGAAGGCGATGAGCGCGGACTACCACCGGGTGCGGTTCGGGATCGGCCGGCCGCCGGGGCGGATGCAGGTGGCGGACTTCGTGCTGAAGGACTTCTCGTCGTCGGAGCGCAAGGAGCTGGACTACTTCGTGGACCGGGCGGCGGATTCGCTGGAGTGCCTGGTGACGGAGGGGCTCGAGCGGGCGCAGAGCGCCTACAACTCCTGACTTGTCCGGTCATGGCTCGCACCGGAGTTGACCAGCGGTAGGGGCATGGCCAATGATCCCCGCCATGCCTGCCTCAGCCACCACCGCCCGCCAGGCCTCCGTGACCGCGCTGCGGTTCGGGCGGGTCGCGGCGATGGGTGCCGTCGCCGCCCTGATCCTGTTCGCCGGGGTGTGGGGGTCCTGGGGGACCGCGCAGCACGTGATGCTGACCAAGGGGCGTGAGCGGGGCACGATCCGGGTGGCGGACTGCGCGGGGGGCGTCTGCTCCGGTCCGTTCACGCCGGTCTCCGCGGGGGCGGGGGCGCGGGCGCACATGGAGATCGCGCGGACGGTCGCGGTGCGCGAGGGGCGGACGTACGACGTGGTGGTGAAGCCGGGGTCGGCCGAGGTGGTGCGGTCGGGTCCCGCGGGTGTGCTGTACGCGTGGGTGCCGTTCGGCGGGGCGTTGCTGCTGGCGTCGGTCGTGGTGGCGGGCGGGATGCGGCGGACCCGGGTGGCGTGGGCGCTGGCCGGGGCGGGTGTGGCGCTGCTGACGGCGGCGTTCGTGTCGCTGTGACGGGTTCGGGGCGTTCTTCACGTGTGTAAGGGACCTGTGTGTTGTCCGTTCGTGATTGACCGGGCACCGGGCCGGGGCGGAAGCTGAACCGCCCCCTCCACATCTCCCCGTCCCTGTCGCGTAGATGGACTGCCCTATGCCCACCCTCACTCGCGTCGGCGCACTGACCGCCGTCGCCTCGGCGGCGCTGCTCGCCGTCCCCACCGCCGCTCACGCCACCGCTCCCGGTGACAACGGCACCGTCAAGATCCACGATGCCCGGACCGGCGAGGAGCTGCGCCGCAACGAGCCGCACGTCTGCACGTTCTACCTGGACGCCTTCGGCTTCGACGGCGTGCAGCGGGTCGACTGGCACATCGAGGCCTGGGCGCCGACGGCGTCCGTGAAGGGCGGGACGGTGAAGTCCGGTGCGCTCACGCTGGACGCCGGCGGTCATGGCCGCACGGAGGATCTGTCGCTGCCGGACGGTCACTACAAGCTCTTCTGGAACTTCGAGGGCGAGAAGGGGTCGGCGAAGCACAAGGTGTTCTGGACGGACTGCGCGGGCTCCGAGGGGGGCGCGGGCGTGCCCTCCGGTTCGGCGTCGCCGTCCGCTTCGGTTCCGGGCTCCTCGTCCGCCGCGTCGCCGTCGTCCTCGTCCGGCTCGGCGGCGGGTGTGCCGGCGTCCGGCTCGCCGTCCCCGGCGGTGTCCTCGTCGCCGTCCGCCCAGGGCGGCGGTGGCGATCTGGCGGAGACGGGCAACGGTGCTCCGGTGGGCCTGCTGTCGGCCGGGGCCGCGGCGCTGGTCGCCGCGGGTGGCTATCTGGTGGCGCGGCGGGTGCGGCGCGGCTGAGGCCGGTGTGAACGAAACGGGTGCCCCCGCGGTCGTGCGACCGCGGGGGCACCCGTGTGTGCGGTGGGGCGTCAGCCGGTGTTGCGCAGGCCCGCCGCCACGCCGTTGACGGTGAGGAGCAGGGCACGGGCGAGCAGCGGGTCGGCCGTGGCCCCTGCGGCGGCCGCGTCGCGGTGCCGCTTGAGCAGGGTGACCTGGAGGTAGGAGATGGGGTCGAGGTAGGCGTCGCGGATGGCGAAGGTCTGCTTGAGTACGGGGGTGGCGTCGAGGAGTTCGTCCTCGCCGGTGATCCTCAGGACCTCGCGGACGGTGAGTTCGTGTTCGGCCTTGATGGTGTCGAACACGTGCTTGAGCTCGTCGGGGACGAGGGTGTCGACGTAGTGCTGGGCGATCCGCAGGTCGGTCTTGGCGAGGGTCATCTCGACGTTGGAGATGAAGTTGCGGAAGAAGTGCCACTGCTGGTGCATCTCGTCCAGGACGGTGTCCAGGCCGGCCTCGCGCAGGGCCTTCAGGCCGGAGCCGACGCCGAACCAGCCGGGGACGATCTGCCGGGACTGGGTCCAGCCGAACACCCACGGAATGGCGCGCAGGCCGTCGAGCGAGACGCCGGAGCCGGGGCGGCGGGAGGGCCGGGAGCCCAGGTGCAGGTCGGCGAGCTGGTCCACCGGCGTGGACGCGAGGAAGTACGTCGGCAGGTCGGGGTCCTCGACCAGGCGGCGGTAGGCGCCGTGGGCGGCGTCGGAGACGACGTCCATGGCGGCGTCCCAGCGGGCGAGGGCCTCGTCGGACTGGCGGGGCGCGGTGTGCAGGGCGGAGGCCTGCAGGGTGGCCGCGACGGTCAGTTCGAGGTTCTCGCGGGCGAGGGAGGGGATGAGGTACTTGTCGGAGATGACCTCGCCCTGTTCGGTGACCTTGATCTCGCCCTCGAGGGTGCCCCAGGGCTGGGCGAGGATCGCGTCGTGGGAGGGGCCGCCGCCGCGGCCGACGGTGCCGCCGCGGCCGTGGAAGAGGCGCAGCCGCACGCCGTAGCGGTGGGCGACGTCGCGCAGCCGGCGCTGGGCGCGGTGGATCTCCCACTGGCTGGTGGTGATGCCGCCGAACTTCGAGGAGTCGGAGTAGCCGAGCATGACCTCCTGGACGTCGCCGCGCAGCGCGACCAGGCGCCGGTAGGACGGGTCGGAGAGCATGTCCTCGAGGATGGTGTCGGCGGCGCGCAGTTCGTCGGTGGTCTCCAGCAGCGGCACGATGCCGATCCTGGCCCAGCCGGCGTGCAGGTCGACGAGGCCCGCCTCGCGGGCGAGGACGGCGGCGGCGAAGACGTCGTCGGCGCCCTGGCACATGGAGATGATGTAGGACTCGATGACCTCGGGTCCGAAGACCTCCAGGGCCTTCTTCACGGTCTCGAAGACGCCGAGGGTCTTGGCGCCGGCGGCGTCGACGGGGGCCGGGGTGGGGGCGAGGGGCCTGCGGGAGCGCAGTTCCTTGGCCAGGAGCCTGGCCCGGTAGTCCCGGGGCATGTCGGCGTAGCGCCAGGACTCCTCGCCGAGGCGGTCGAAGAGCTGGCCGAGGGCGTGGTGGTGGGCGTCGGCGTGTTCGCGGACGTCCATGGTGGCGAGCTGGAGGCCGAAGGCGGCGAGGGTGCGGATGGTGCGGGCGAGGCGGCCGTCGGCGAAGAGGGCGCCGCGGTGCTCGCGCAGGGAGGTCTGGATGATGCGGAGGTCGGCGAGGAGCTCGCTGGTGCCGAGGTAGTCGCGGCCGTCCTGGTGGGGGGTGCCCTTGGCGAGGCGCTGCTTGGTGTTCTCCAGCTTCTGCCGGATGCAGGTGGCCTTGAGCCGGTAGGGCTCCTCGGCGTTGAGGCGCTTGTAGCGGGGGCTGATCTCGGGAAGCTGTTCGAGGTCGCTGTGCAGCGACTCCAGCAGTTCCTCGGTGGCTCCGGCGTAGCGGATGGAGTTGGAGAGCAGGCCGCGCAGTTCGTCGATCATCTCCAGGGCGTCGTTGATGCCGTGCTCGTGCTGGAGGATGAGGACGTCCCAGGTGACCTGGGGGGTGACGTTGGGGTTGCCGTCGCGGTCGCCGCCGATCCAGGTGCCGAAGGTGAGCGGGCGGGTGGCGTCGGGCAGCCTGACGCCGACGCGCTCGAGTTCGGCGGTGAGGTCCTCGAGGACGTCGCCGACGGCGTCGGCGTGCAGCTCGTCGAGGTAGTAGATGGCGTTGCGGGCCTCGTCGGCGGGTTCGGGGCGGACGACGCGCAGTTCGTCGGTCTGCCAGACGAGGTCGATGTTCTCGGCGAGGCGGATGTCGTGGCGGCGGCGGTCGGAGTCGAGGACGGGGGTGTCCAGGAGCGCGGCGACCCGCCGGAGCTTGTTGAGGACGGACCGGCGCGCGGCCTCGGTGGGGTGCGCGGTGAACACGGGGCGGACGTTGAGGTGCTCGACGGTCTGCCGCAGGTGTTCGGGGTCGGCGTCCTTGAGGCGGTCCGCGGTGCGGGCGAGGAGGCCGCCCTCGGCGGCGCGGCGGGCGCGCAGCTCGCGGCCGCGGTGGACCTGCTCGGTGACGTTGGCGAGGTGGAAGTAGGTGGAGAAGGCGCGGACCAGCTTGGCGGCGGTCTCCAGTTCGGTGCCGCGCAGCAGCTCTGCGGCGGCTTCGCCGTCCTCCCGGGTGAGGCGGCGGACCTTCTCCACCAGGTCGAGGAGTTCGGGGCCTTCCTGACGTACGAGGGTCTCGCCCAGGAGGTCACCCAGCCGGCGGATGTCGGCGCGCAGCTCGCTGCTGGTCGTGGTGGTCTGGTCGTCGGCACTGCTCACAGGTGCGGCTCCTTGCAGTGTTGAAGCTCGTCTGGAGGGAACCCGGAAGTCCGTCCGCCGCGCAGCGGGTGCCGCATACGGGCCGAGGGGTCCGGGAAGGAATCAGAGCGGACCGCGCTGTCCGACCGACTTCAAGGATAGGTGTCCACTCGGACGCGCAGGCTCTCGGGCTCTTGCCGCCGAACGGCACGCTGACATACTTACGATGCCGTAGGTTACGGAACCGTAGGGAAGGTCGCTCCATCTCCCGCCGGTTCCGGCGGCCCGGCATCGGCCTCGACCCTAGACCCCACAGGGGACGCGCATGACCTCAAGTTCCGATGTGATCGACGAAGCCCGTAAGGCCAACGACACCTCCACCTCCTCCGCCACGCTGGGCGGCGAGCAGAAGCGTTCGATCGAGCAGATCACGCTGCTCCTGTTCATCACGGTGCCGTTCCTGGCACTGGTGGCGGCCGTGCCGCTGGCCTGGGGCTGGGGGGTGAGCTGGCTCGATCTGGGCCTGCTGGTGTTCTTCTACTTCCTGGGGTGCCACGGCATCACGATCGGTTTCCACCGGTACTTCACCCATGGCTCGTTCAAGGCGAAGCGGCCCCTGCGGATCGCGCTGGCGATCATGGGGTCGCTGGCGGTCGAGGGGCCGCTGGTGCGCTGGGTGGCGGACCACCGCAAGCACCACAGGTTCTCCGACGCCGAGGGCGACCCGCATTCGCCGTGGCGGTTCGGGGAGACGGTCCCGGCGTTGATCAAGGGCCTGTGGTGGGCGCACATCGCCTGGATGTTCGACGAGGAGCAGACGCCGCAGGAGAAGTACGCGCCGGACCTGATCAAGGACGGGGCGATCCGGGCGATCTCGCGGCAGTTCGTGCTGTGGACGGCCGTGTCGCTGCTGCTGCCGCCGCTGATCGGTGGTCTGGTGACGATGTCCTGGTGGGGCGCCTTCACCGCGTTCTTCTGGGGTTCACTCGTCCGGGTGGCGCTGCTGCATCACGTGACGTGGTCGATCAACTCGATCTGCCACGCGGTGGGCAAGCGGCCGTTCAAGTCGCGGGACCGTTCGGGCAACGTGTGGTGGCTGGCGGTCCTGTCGTGCGGGGAGTCCTGGCACAACCTGCACCACGCCGACCCGACCTCGGCGCGGCACGGGGTGATGCGCGGCCAGGTCGACTCCTCCGCGCGGATCATCCGCTGGTTCGAACTGCTCGGCTGGGCGTACGACGTGCGCTGGCCGTCACGCTCGCGTATCGATTCGCGGCGCGACACCGGCGAAGGCGGCTCCCGGCGCGGGAAGGAAGCAGCCGAGGCGGCATGATTGACGCCGTGGCGACCGACTCCAGCAGCACTCCGAGCAACGACAAGCAGCGGCGGACCCGCCGGACCCGTATGACCGGCGCCGAGCGCCGCCAGCAGCTGCTGGAGATCGGTCGCACCCTTTTCGCGGCGAAGGGTTTCGAGGGCACGTCGGTGGAGGAGATCGCGGCGAAGGCCGGGGTGTCCAAGCCGGTGGTGTACGAGCACTTCGGCGGCAAGGAGGGGCTGTACGCGGTGGTGGTCGACCGCGAGATGCGGCGGCTGCTGGACATGGTGACCGGCTCGCTGACCGCCGGGCATCCGCGTGAGCTGTGCGAGCAGGCGGCCTTCGCGCTCCTGGACTACATCGAGGAGTACACGGACGGCTTCCGCATCCTGGTCCGCGACTCCCCCATCCCCCAGTCGACGGGGTCCTTCGCCTCCCTCATCTCGGACATCGCCACCCAGGTGGAGGACATCCTGGGCCGGGAGTTCAAGTCCCGCGGCTTCGACCCGAAGCTGGCCCCGCTGTACGCCCAGGCGCTGGTCGGCATGGTCGCGCTGACCGGCCAGTGGTGGCTGGACGTGCGCCGGCCGAAGAAGGCGGAGGTCGCGGCGCACCTGGTGAACCTGGCCTGGCACGGACTGGACGGCCTGGAGCAGAAACCGCGGCTGATAGGGCACCGGAAGGCCTAGGGCCTGCCGCGCCCGGCGGACGGGACCCTCACAACAGGCTCGGGCGGGGTTCCAGGAACTCGAGCCGGTTGCGCTACGAGCATGGCTCACTCCGCCCTCTTCACGGCGACCGCGAACAGCCGGCGGAACGGCAGGACGGTGCCGTACGGGGCGCTCGGGTAGGCGGCGCGGAGCAGGTCGCGGTACTCGGTGACGAAGGCGTCGCGGGCCTCGGGGTCGTCGGCGAGGGCGGTCAGGGCGGGGCGCAGGCCGGTCCCCTTGACCCAGTCGAGGACGGGGTCCTCGCCGGTCAGGACGTGCAGGTACGTCGTCTGCCACACGTCGGTCGCGCAGCCGAGGCGGGCGAGGCGGTCCAGGTAGACGCCGGGGGTGTGCACGGAGTCCTCGTGGCGCAGGACGTCGCCGAGGAGGGGCTTCCAGCGGGGGCCGGCGGCGAGTTCGCGCATCAGGGCGTGCAGGGGGGCGTCGATGTTGTCGGGGACCTGGAAGGCGAAGGTGCCGCCCGGTGTGAGGCCCGCGATCCAGTCGGCGAAGCGGTCGGCGTGGCCCGGCACCCACTGCAGGGTGGCGTTGGAGACGATCAGGTCGTACGGCTCCCCGGGCGTCCAGGTGCGGGCGTCGGCGTGGGCGAAGTCGAGCCGGCCGCCGCCGGCCGTGGGGCCCTCGTGGTCGACGTGCGCCTTGTCGAGCATCTCGGGTGAGTTGTCGTAGCCGGTGATGTGGGCGGTGGGCCAGCGTGCGGCGAGCAGGGTGGTGACGTTGCCGGGGCCGCAGCCGAGGTCGGCGATGCGGGGCCGGCTGGAGGGGAGGTCCGGGACGCGGGCGAGGAGGTCGGCGAAGGGGCGGGCGCGGTGGCCGGCGTGGCGGAGGTACTGGGCGGGGTCCCAGGTGGGTGTCGTCATGTGGTTCACTCTCCCGAGAATATTGTCTCGATGTCAAGAGACTCGATATCAAGAGACTTCACGTCGACACAACCACTACACTGATCTCCATGGAGGACGAGGTCGATCGGCTGGTCGCAGCGTGGCGCCGGGAGCGCCCGGACCTCGACGTGGAGCCGCTCGAGGTGCTCAGCCGGGTGAGCCGACTGGCCCGGCACCTGGACCGCGCGCGCCGGCTCGCCTTTGCGGAACACCAGCTCGAGCCCTGGGAGTTCGACGTGCTGACCGCGCTGCGGCGTGCGGGAACCCCCTACCAGCTCTCTCCCGGGCAACTGCTGACACAGACCCTGGTCACCTCGGGCACGATGACCAACCGGATCGACCGGCTCGCCAAGAAGGGCCTGGTGGAGCGGCTGCCCGATCCGAGTGACCGGCGGGGCGTTCTGGTCCGGCTGACCGACACCGGCCGGGACCGCGCGGACCAGGCGCTGGCGGGCCTGCTGGAGCAGGAGCGGGCGATCCTCGCCGAACTCTCCCGCGCCCAGCGCGCTGAACTGGCCAGCCTGCTACGCCAGTTGACCGCCCCGTTCGACAACATCCCCGGCTAGGTCGGCCGGCCCCACTCCCGCCCTGCGGGCGAGGGCGACGGCGGCGAGGGTCGAGTGGACGCCCAGCTTGCCGAGGACGTTCTGCATGTGCGTGCGCACGGTGTGCGGGGAGAGGAACAGCCGCTCCGCCACGGCCTTGCGGCCGAGCCCCGCGACCATGCACCGCAGCACTTCCCGCTCCCTGGGGGTCAGCGACTCCACCAGCCGCTCGCTCTCGGTGCGGTGCTTGCGGGCGGCCGTCAGTTCCTTCAGGACGCCGGTGAGCAGCGCGGGCGGCAGATGCGTCTCGTCGCGCAGCACACCCCGGATCACCGTCAGCAGCCGGGACAGCGAGCAGTCCTTGGCGACCCAGCCGGAGGCCCCGGCCTGCAGGGCGAGGGCGGCCCGCCGGGGATCGTCCTTCTCGGCGAGGACCACCGTACGCACTCCCGGCTGCGCCGAGCGGACGCCCGCGACCAGCGAGATCCCGTCGACCAGCCCCTCCTCGTCGCCGGCGTGCACGGGCACGGCCGGGCGGACGCCGGACACGGTGCCGCCCAGATCGGCGTCCACGAGGAGGACGTCGTAACGGCGGCCCTCGGCGGCCGCGCGCTCCAGACAGCGCAGCGCTGCCGGGCCGCTGCCCGCGGCGAAGACGTCGACGTCGGGCTCGGCGGCCAGCGCGGCCGCGAGCGACTCGGCGAAGATACGGTGGTCGTCGACGACCAGCACTCGGATGCGAACCACGAAACCCCCTTCCCCAGGCTCCGCGTGGAGCAGGGGACAACCAAGGTCCGGAGAACGACGACCCGCGCGGACCCGACACTCGCCGGTGGGAAACGCCGACCGCACGGCCGCCGCCGTTGCGGACACTGCTACCCCCACCACGGGCGCCGTACCCGTCTGTCTCGCCCCCTGATCAGCACCGGCCCCCACCGGCGCTGCTCCACAGAGTACGGATGCGGGCACGCGGCGGAAGTCGATTCACAGAACTGGCCGTCCGGCACGTTTATGGTGTGCCGCATGTTTCGTATTGAGGCGGAAGTCGACAGAGGCCGACGTGATCTGCTCCGCTCCCGGCTGCGGGACACCAACACGGCGGCGTCCCCGGTCCTCGCGGCCCTGCGTGGAACCCCGGGCGAGCGCGACGTGCCACTGCACGTGTGGGCGCTGGACGAGTCGGGGGAACTGGCCGCCGGCCTGGTCGGCCACACCTGGGCGACCTGGCTGCACGTCACCTACCTGTGGGTCGACGCCCGCCACCGCGGCGCGGGCCTCGGCACCCGCCTGCTGGCCCGCGCGGAACACATCGCCCGCACCGACCGAGCCTGCGCCACCGCCCGCCTGGAGACCTGGGACTTCCAGGCCCCCGACTTCTACAAGAGACAGGGCTACGAAGTGGTGTGCGTGATCCCCGACTACCCCCCGGGCCTCACGGAGTACACCCTGACGAAGCGACTCACCTGACGCGGGGTCACCGCGGGGACGGCGGAGCCGGATACGGCGAGGGCCGTTCCGTGAGACCGCTGGACGGCGGCACGGCCTCGCCCACCGCCCGGTGCACGGCCCGGGCCAGGCGGGCGCCCCACAGGGAGCGAGGGCCGGCGAAGGGGTGGAGGGGGGCGTCGGGGGTTGGGGTGCGGGAGGCCACGCAGATGGCGTCCGTGGGAGTGCCGGAGCAGTCGTGGCCGGCGTCGAGCAGGGCCTGGACCTTGGCTTCCGTGGCGGTCGCGACCGCGTTGACCAGGGCGGCGTCGGTCAGCGCCACGGGGAGGACGGCGATGATGTTGATGGTGCCCGGCTGCGCGGGCAGCGCGGTGCCCTCCGCAGGGATCGCGGCCCAGCCGCGCACGCTGATGCCGGCCGTGACGACCGCTTCCGCTCCGCCGTCCTCCGCACGGCCGTGGCGGGAGACGTCCGCCGCCGTCATCAGCCCGACGCCCGGTCCGGCGGCATCCGCCGCGGCGGCCAGTTCGGCGAGGTGCCGGTCCGGGTCGGTACGCCGGTAGCCGTGCGCCACCTGGGCGTTGAGGACCCAGCCGCGCTCTCCGATGCCGCCGCCGAGCACGGCGCTGCTGATCATCCGCCACCCCGGGCCCGCCCGCCACAGCAGCGCGTGCAGCCGCTCACCGTCCTCGAAGCGGGTCAGCAGCCGCACGGCGAGCGGTCCGGTGGTCGTGGCGGACGGGGGGAGGACGGCGGTCACCGGTTCTTCGCTCCTCGGGGTGAGAACCGGCCGATCTTATCCGGGCCGGTCCCGCCGCCCCGCCCGGCCGTCAGCCCAGCCGGCGCGCCCCCGGTGAGGGCACCGCCTCGAAGACCCGCGGGGCCGTGTAGCCGGCCGTGGCGAAGGCCTCCCGCACCGCCTTCGTCACCGTGTCCACGTCCGCCGCCTCCGCCAGGACGATCGCCGAGCCGCCGAAGCCGCCGCCGGTCATCCGGGCGCCCAGGGCGCCCGCGGTCAGGGCCGTGTCGACGACCAGGTCCAGCTCCGGGCAGGAGATGCGGAAGTCGTCGCGCAGGGAGGCGTGGCCCTCGGTGAGGACCGGGCCGATGGCGCGGGTCTCGCCGGAGCGCAGCAGGTCGACGGTCCGCTCGACCCGTTCGTCCTCGGTCACCACGTGCCGGACCAGGCGGATCACCTCCTCGTCGTCGCCGAGGCGGGCGAGGGCCGCGTCCAGGCCGGCGTAGGGGATGTCCCGCAGGGCGTCGACGCCGAGCAGGGCGGCGCCCTTCTCGCAGCCGGCCCGGCGCTTGCCGTACTCGCCGCCGCTGTGGGCGTGCTTGACCTGGGTGTCGACCACCAGCAGGCGCAGGCCCTCGGCGGCCAGGTCGAAGGGGATCTGCCGCTGGGACAGGTCGCGGGTGTCGAGGAACAGGGCGTGGCCCTGCTCGCAGCAGGCCGAGGCCGTCTGGTCCATGATCCCGGTGGGCGCGCCGACGTAGGCGTTCTCGGCGCGCTGGCACAGGCGGGCCAGTCGCCGGCGCTGCAGGCCGAGGTCGTACAGGTCGTTCAGGGCCAGGGCGACGACGACCTCGAGGGCGGCGGAGGAGGACAGACCGGCGCCGGTGGGCACCGTGGAGGCGAGGTGGATGTCGGCGCCCGTGACCGGGTGGCCGGCCTCGCGCAGCGCCCAGACGACGCCCGCCGGGTACGCCGTCCAGTTCTGGTCGCTCCGCGGAGCGAGCGCGTCCAGCGTCAGCTCGACGGCCGCGCCCCCGATGTCCGCCGAGTGCAGGCGCAGCACGCCGTCGGTGCGGCGGGAGACCGCGGCCGTGGCCTGGTGCGGCAGCGCGAACGGCATCACGAAGCCGTCGTTGTAGTCGGTGTGCTCGCCGATGAGGTTGACCCGGCCGGGCGCCGCCCACACCCCTTCCGGGGCGGCGCCGTACAGCTCGGTGAAACGCCCGGTGACCTGCTCTGCCCGCACTACCGCTCCCTGGAGATGTGCTGTGCGAACTCCCACGCGTCCGCGACGATCCCCGCGAGGTCCGCGCGGGACGGGTTCCAGCCCAGCTTCTCGCGGGCCGTGTCCGCCGAGGCCACCAGGACCGCCGGGTCGCCGCCGCGGCGCGGTGCGACGACCTCGGGGATCGGGTGCCCGGTGACCTTGCGGACGGTCTCGACGACCTCGCGGACGGAGAAGCCGCTGCCGTTGCCGAGGTTGCAGATCAGGTGCTCGCCCGGCCGGGCGGCGTCGAGGGCCAGCAGATGGGCCTCGGCGAGGTCGGCGACGTGGATGTAGTCGCGGACGCAGGTGCCGTCCGGGGTGGGGTAGTCGTCGCCGTAGACGGAGATCGCCTCGCGGCGGCCCTGGGCGACCTGGAGGACCAGCGGGATCAGGTGCGACTCGGGGTCGTGGCGTTCGCCGTACGTGCCGTAGGCGCCGGCCACGTTGAAGTAGCGCAGGGAGACCGCGGCCAGGCCGTGGGCGTTCGCCTCGCTGGTGATCATGTGGTCGACGGCGAGCTTGGTGGCCCCGTAGGGGTTGGTCGGCCTCGTCGGGGCGGTCTCCACGATGGGGACCTGCTCCGGTTCGCCGTAGGTGGCCGCCGTGGAGGAGAAGACCAGCTTGCGGACGCCCGCATCGCGCATCGCGCCAAGCAGGGCCAGGCTGCCGGCGACGTTGTTGTCCCAGTACTTCTCCGGCTTCACCACCGACTCGCCGACCTGCGAGGAGGCGGCGAAGTGCAGCACGCCCTCGTAGGAGGGGTCGAGCCACTTCGCGGCGTCCTTGATGTCGCCCTCGACGAACGCGGCACCGGCGGGCACGCCCGCGCGGAAGCCGGTGGAGAGGTTGTCGAGGACGGTGACCTCGTGGCCGGCCTCCAGCAGGTGCTGGGCCACGACACTGCCGACGTACCCCGCCCCGCCCGTCACCAGGTACTTCATGAACTCGCTACCTCTCGCAGTCGCTCGGCCGCGGTTTCCGGCGGCACATCGTTGATGAACACGTTCATGCCGGACTCGGAACCCGCGAGAAACTTCAGCTTGCCGGAAGTGCGGCGGATGGTGAAAAGCTCGAGGTGCAGCGCGAAGTCGTCCCGCGTCACGCCGTCGAACTCCTCCAGCGCGCCGAACGGGGCCTGGTGCCAGGCCGCGATGTAGGGCGTCGGAGGCTCACCCTCGCCGAAGATACGGTCGAAGCGCTTCAAGAGTTCCAGATAGATCTGGGGGAACTCTGTGCGGGCCGCCTCGTCGAGGGCGAGCAGATCGGGCACGCGGCGCTTGGGGTACAGGTGGACCTCGTACGGCCAGTGCGCCGCGTAGGGGACGAAGGCCGCCCAGTGTTCACCCTCAAGGACGACCCGCTCGCCGGCGAGCTCCCGGGCCAGGACGTCGTCGAACAGGTTCTGTCCGCCGGTGGCCTCCTTGTGGGCGGCGAGCGAGCGGAGCATCAGCGCGGTGCGGGGCGTGGCGAAGGGGTAGGCGTAGATCTGACCGTGCGGGTGCTGCAGGGTCACGCCGATCTCGGCACCCCGGTTCTCGAAACAGAACACCTGCTCGACGGAGGGCAGATGCGACAGCTCGGAGGTGCGGTCCGTCCAGGCGTCCAGTACCAGCCGCGCCTGGTCCTCGGTGAGGCCGGCGAAGGAGGCGTCGTGGTCGGAGGTGAAGCAGACCACCTCGCAGCGGCCGGAGTCGCCGGCGAGCGAGGGGAAGCGGTTCTCGAAGACGACCACGTCGTACGAGGAGTCGGGGATCTCGCTGAGCCGCTCGCCCCGGGTCGGGCACAGGGGGCACTGGTCGGCCGGCGGGTGGTAGGTGCGGCCCTGGCGGTGCGAGGCGACGGCGACCGAGTCGCCGAGCAGCGGGTCGCGGCGGATCTCGGAGGTGGTCACCGTGGCGTCCAGCGGGCGGCGGTCGGCGGCGTCCCGCACGATGTCGTCCTGGAGGTCGTAGTAGATCAGCTCACGACCGTCGGCCAGCCGGGTCGAGGTCTTCTTCACGTCGGACTCCTTGTTCCGCGCCTTCTTGAGGCTCGTCCGCACTCCATCACTCAACACAATCAAACATAACAGATCACAACCCGACAACACCTCGTACGATCACAATCAAACAAAGAACACCACCGGAAGTGTTCAATTGCTGAACACAGAGGCGTAGGTTCCGCTCTGGATCAGTTCGCGCGACGAAGCGAGTGCTCATGCAAACCCCCACATACGCCCCCACCTATCTGGCGGCGGAGCTACGGCTCCCCACCAACTGGCTGGACTACACGATCCTGGCGATCTACTTCATCGTCGTTCTCGGCATCGGCTTCGCGGCCCGCCGGTCCGTCAAGACCAGCCTCGACTTCTTCCTCTCCGGACGCTCGCTGCCCGCCTGGATCACCGGCCTCGCCTTCATCTCGGCGAACCTGGCGGCCACCGAGATCCTGGGCATGGCCGCCAACAGCGCCCAGTACGGCGCGTACACCGTGCACTGGTACTGGATCGGCGCCATCCCCGCCATGGTCTTCCTGGGCCTGGTGATGATGCCCTTCTACTACGGCAGCAAGGTCCGCTCGGTCCCCGAGTTCCTGCTGCTGCGCTTCGACAAGGCCGCCCACCTGCTCAGTTCGATCCTGTTCGCCTTCGCCGCCATCCTGATCGCGGGCGTCAACCTGTACGCCCTCGCGATCGTGGTGGAGGCCCTGCTCGGCTGGCCGCAGTGGGTCGCCATCGTGGTCGCCGGCGCCTTCGTGCTCGCCTACATCACGCTCGGCGGTCTGTCCTCGGCGATCTACAACGAGGTGCTCCAGTTCTTCGTGATCCTGGCCGCCCTCATCCCGATCACCGTCCTCGGCCTGAAGAAGGTCGGCGGCTGGGACGGCCTGACGGGCAAGCTCACCGCCGCGCACGGGCAGAACTTCACCACCGCCTGGGGCGGCACCGGCATCGGCAGCGCCAACCCGCTGGGCGCCAACTGGCTGACCATCGTGCTCGGCCTCGGCTTCGTGCTCTCCTTCGGCTACTGGACCACCAACTTCGCCGAGGTGCAGCGCGCCCTGTCCGCGAAGAACCTCTCGGCGGGGCAGCGGACGCCGCTGATCGCCGCCTATCCGAAGATCTTCATCGTCTTCCTGGTGATGATCCCCGGCCTGGTCGTCGCCGCGCTCATCCCGAACTTCGGCACCTCGGCCTCCGGTTACCAGTACAACGACGCCATCCCCTACCTGATGCAGGAGCTGCTGCCCAACGGCGTGCTCGGTATCGCGGTCACCGGTCTGCTGGCCGCCTTCATGGCGGGCATGGCGGCGAACGTGTCGTCGTTCAACACGGTGTTCACCACCGACATCTGGGAGAAGTACGTGGTGCCGGGCCGCGACGACGCGTACTACGTCCGCTTCGGCCGCCTGATCACCGTCGTCGGTGTGTGCGCCTCCGTCGGCACGGCGTTCCTGGCGTCCTCGTTCTCGAACATCATGTCGTACCTGCAGACGCTGTTCTCCTTCTTCAACGTGCCGATGTTCGTCGTCTTCATCGTCGGCATGTTCTGGAAGCGCGCGTCCGCCAAGTCCGGCTTCTGGGGGCTGCTCGCCGGCACCGTGACCGCGATGGTCAACTACTTCGTGTTCTACAAGAAGGGCATCATCTCCCTTCCCACCGACCAGGGCGCGAACTTCGTCTCCGCGATCGCCGGTTTCGTCGCCGGCGCGATCGTCATGTTCGCCGTGTCCCTGTTCACCAAGCCGAAGCCGGCGCAGGAGCTGCAGGGCCTGGTCTACGGCACCCGCTCCCCCGGCATGGCCGAGCCGTCCGCCCCGGGCGACGACGCCTGGTACCGCAAGCCGGCCCTGCTGGGCTGGGGCGCGATCGTGATCGCCGCCGCCTGCTACATCCCGTTCTCGTTCTGACGCGGGAGGACCGAGGAAATCATGACCGAACAGCCTGGACAGCCCGACCACCCCGGCCGGCACCACCACTACACCGAGGACGACCTCTCGCGTGACGTCACCGACCTCGAGAGCAAGTCGGCGACCGCCGCCCGCATCTTCGACCTGCGCCGCATCATCGGCGGCCTGTTCGTCGTCTACGGCGTCATCGTGACGATCGTCGGCATCACCGATCCGCAGTCCGCCATCGACAAGGCCCAGGGCGTCAACATCAACCTGTGGACCGGCATCGGCATGCTCCTGCTGGGCATCTTCTTCCTGGCCTGGCTGAAGCTGCGGCCCACTCCGCCGCCGCTTCCTCCGAAGGGGTCGCCGGAGGAGAAGGAGTCGGCGTAATCGCCGTACCCGTCCGCGGGCGCGTGGGGGCTGGTCGCGCAGTTCCCCGCGCCCCCAGGGTGCGGCGTGCCCGCGCGGTCGGCGCACCCCGCCCATGCATCAGGCCCCAGGTTCCTAGGCGGGGCCGGCATTCATGTACGGACCGGCCCGGTCCAGCAGGCCGGTGCGGGCGGCCAGGGCCGCCGCCTCCAGACGGGAGCCCACGCCCAGCTTCATCAGTACCCGCTGGACGTGCGTGCGTGCGGTGCTCGGTGCGATGCCCATGCCGGCCGCGATCACCCGGGTGTCCTCCCCGTCGGCGACCCGGACCAGCACCTCCACCTCGCGGGGCGTCAGCATCTCCAGCAGGCGCTGCCCCTCGTCGTCCGGCTGGGCCGCCGGGTTCAGCAGCTCACCGAAGGCCCCCTGCAGGAGCTGCGGCGCCACCGCCGCCTCGCCCGCCCGCGCCTTCATGATCGCCCGCTCGACGCCCTCGATGCGCTCGTCGTGCCGTACGTAGCCGGAGGCCCCCGCGGCGAACGCGGCCGCGATGCCGCGCGGCGACGGAACCGGGCCCAGCACCAGCACCGCCACCTGCGGCCGCTCCCGCTTGATCTTCGCCACCGGGTCGAAGGCACCCGGCTCGGCCGGCGCCGCCGTGCCCAGCAGGCACACCTCGGGCGCCCGTGAGATCACCAGGTCCGCCGCGCCGGCGGCCGGCGCCGCCGCCGCGAGCACCCGGTGCCCGCGCAGCTTCAGTGCCGACGCCAGCGCCTCCGCGAGCAGGCGATGGTCGTCGACGACCATGAGCCGCACTCCCATAGAGCAACCCCCCAGCCCTCCCCCATGGATGCCCCACTATGGAGCCCACCGGTCCACCACGACAGAGGGCCCCCCGGCACCCCGCCCCTTCATGCCCCCGGAAGCTACACGCTTGTTCGACGTCGCGCTGCCCCTATGAAGGAGAAGTGCCCCGGATAGTGAAATCCGGGGCACTCCCTGGTAATCCCTCGCATTCGCCCCGGCGCCCGTGTGCGCGCCGGGGCGGACGGTCAGCCGCCCGCGCCGAACGCGAGCAGCAGGTACTCCTTGCCGTACGTGGACTTGTGCGCGTACACGGCCGACATGTAGAGCCGGCCCTGCCCGTACAGGATCTCCGCGTACTCCGGCAGCATCGTGGTCTCGGCCCGCCGCACGCTCTCGGTGGCCGGGTTCTCCAGCAGGGTGGTCGCCTTGAAGGACGGCCCGCCGAGGGTGACGATCTGGCCGCCCTTGTTGTACGGCGGGTGCTTGTAGGCGATCAGGTTGCCGCCGTCCATGCGCAGCGGGGAGAGCGTGTAGCCGTCACCGGCCTCGGCGCGCTGGCCGGTCTGCTTGCCGGTGGCCAGGTCGAAGGCGACGATCTCGTTGGTCTTGCTGTAGTCGCCGTCGCCGTCGTGCTCCTCGGTCGGCACGTACAGCCTGCCGTCGCCGGCGACGACCTCCCGGCAGTCCTCGACGCGGGTGATGCTGTCGCAGCGGCCGGCGTAGGTGTCGGAGGGCGCGGAGATCCGGGTGAGGAGCTTGCCGGTCCTGTTGTCGATGGAGAAGTAGTCCGAGATGCCGCTGCCGTCGTCGGCGCTGTCACCGACGTCGGCGGCCACCACCAGCGGGTCGGTGGAGACGATGCCGGCGTACTCGATGCCCGCGGTCATCTTGTAGTCGGAGATGACCTTCCCGGACGTCGGGTCGATGGTCTGGATGTGGAGCTGGCGCTCGCCGTAGCTGCCGCACTTGCGCACCGCGACCAGCTTGGGGCCGCCGCCGTACCCGGCGTCCGCGCAGGTGTCCTCCGGCTTGGGCTGCCAGAGCACCTTGCCGGTGCCGATGTCGAACGCGGCGCCGCCGTTGCTGCTGCCGACCGCGACGGTGTGCTGAGAGACCGTCACGTTCTGCAGGTTGGCCGTGTAGTCACCGTTCTTGACCGTCTTGGTCCAGAGCTTGGTGCCCCTGTCGAGGTCGATGGCGGCGACCTGGCTGCAGCCCTCGCTGGACCCCTTCTTGGGCATCTTCGGCTGGAAGACGACCGCGGTCTTGTTGTCCTCGGTGACGTGCTTGCTGGCCGTGCACACCGGGCCGGGCAGCTTGAGGGTCCACATCTTGGTGCCCGCGGCGGGGTTGTAACCGACGATCTCCGCGACGCCGCTCTTGGCGTACACCGAGTTGGTCAGCCAGGAGCCCGAGGTGACGACGGTGTCCTTCGTCTGGGGCATGTCGACCTGGAAGAGCACCTTGGACGCGGGGTCCGACGGCACCTTCTCCTTGCTGCCGGAGGACGTGCCGCCGGTGGCGTCGTCCTTGCCGTTCGTTCCGCCCTTGCCGCCGCTGGAGCTGGCGGTCTCGTCCCTCTTGCCGTCGCCGCCGGAGGACTTGGCGTACCAGATGCCGCCGCCGACGATCAGTGCGATGGCGACGACCGCCGCGACGATGATGACGAGGCCGGTGTTGTTCCGGCCGCCGCCCGGCTGCCCGGGCTGCGCCGGCATCGGCACCGTGGGTCCGCCCGGGTAGCCGTAACCCGGCTGCTGGGCGTACGGGCCCATGGGCTGGGTCGGCTGCGCGTACGGGTTCGGCTGCGCGCCGGGGTAGCCGTAGCCGGGCTGCGGCTGGGGCGGCTGCGGAGCCTGGGGCTGGGATGCCTGGGGGAAGCCGTAACCCGGCTGCGGGGCCTGCGGGTAGCCGTAGCCGGGCTGCGGCTGGGGCGGCTGCGGGGCCTGGGGTGCCGGGGGCTGCTGCGGGTAGCCGTAGCCCGGCTGGGGCTGGGGCGGCTGCGGGCCCTTCTGCAGGCCGGGCGGGGTCGCGGGGGCCTGCGGGGCGGCGGGGCCCTGCGGGGCGGGGGTCTCCGGGGTTGCCGGAGTCTCCGGATCGGTGGGCGGCTGGTCCTGGGGCGGACCGAACCCACCCTGCTGCGGGGGCTGGTTCGGCGGCGGAGGGGGCTGCGTCATGACGGGGATACCTCGGTGAAGCACTCGGGGCCGGGCGGCCCGGGGGACGACGGGAGAAGGGCCGGGGCCTACTTGCCGAAGGCCATCATCAGCTTCTCCTTCGACTCGTCGTTGCCGGACAGCCGGGTGGTGGAGATGTAGAAGCGCCCGTCGGTCCAACTGACGGCACCGTCGTAGAAGCCGTTCTCGATCTGGGCCGTGCCCGCCGGGTTCTGCAGCAGCTTGGTCGTCGTGTGCGAACCGCCGGTGGTGGGCACGGACACGATCTGGCCGCCCGCGTCGTAGGACGGGTCCACGTAGGCGACGAGCTTGCCGTCCTCCACCGTCAGCGGGGACATCGACTCGTCCGCCGGCGACTTCACGCGCCACTTCTCCTTGCCGTCGGCCAGGCCGATGGCGACGATCTCGTTGGCGCCGCTGGTGGCGCTGGTGGGCAGGTAGAGCGTGTCGGAGTCGACGGCGACGCCCTGGCAGCCCTGCAGGTCGCGTTCGAGGATCGCCCAGCCGCACTGCGGGGCGAACTTCTCGTTCACCTTGACCTCGGAGCGGAACTTGCCGTCCTTGGTGAAGGTGGAGATGTTCCAGGCCTTCTTGCTCTCGTTGGTCAGGTAGACCACGAGCGGGTCCAGGGAGTAGGTCCGCGCGACCCGCCAGCCCTTCTTGACCGGCTGCGTCCACCTGACCTTGCCGGTGGCCGGGTCGAGTTCCTGGATCTCCTCGTGCGCGTTGCTGCCGCCGGCGTTGCAGGAGGCCACCTGGACCAGCCGGTCCGTGCCGCCCGCGAACGCGGTCGGGAAGCAGGCGTCGCCGTACTTCTTCTTGTCGTACAGCTTCTTGCCGCTGTCGAGGTCGTACGCCGTGCCCGACTGCGAGCGGCCCACCATCAGCGTCTTGTCGCTGACGCTCAGCTCGACGCTGATCGCGCTGTCGAACAGCGCGCCGTCGGCGACCTCGGTGCTCCAGCCCTTCTTGCCGGTTGCCAGGTCGACCTGCTGGAGCTGGTTGCACTTGGCGCGGTCGCTGACGCCGCTCATGTAGGCCACGACGATCTTGTCGTCGGCCGACTTCCGCGGGGTGACCGCGCAGATCTTCTGCGGGAAGGTGATCGGGTCCCAGGTGGGGTTGCCGTCACCGGTGTTGTAGGCGAAGAGCTGCTTGTACGCCGCCTTCACCGCGGTCTTGCCGGTGATCCACATGCCGGGCGCGTCGGCACCGGAGCCGGGGGCGTCGGGTGCCGACTTGTACCAGAGCACCTTCGCCTCCCCGGGCTTGCGGCCCTCGTTGAGGTTCTCCGGGTCGGCGCCGCCGTCGCCGCTGCCGTCGCCGGGGTTGACCGGGGCGTCGGAGGCGGACTTCTTGCCGTCGTCGCTCTGCTGGGCGACAGGCTTCTTGTCGCCGTCGTCACCGCCGCTGGTGACGGCGTAGACGGTGCCGCCGATGACCAGCAGCGCGGCCGCCGCGGCGCCGATGATCAGCGCGGTCTTCTTCTTGTCGGTGGGCGGCTGCGGCCCGCCGTAGGGGGCGCCACCGGGGGCGCCGGGGTACTGGGGCGGCTGCTGCGGGTAGCCGTAGCCGGGCTGCGGGGCGTACGGGCCCGGCTGCGGGGGCTGCCCGTAGGGGCCGGGGGCGCCGGGCGCGGGCGCGCCGTAGGGGCCCGGCTGGGCGTAGGGGCCGGGCTGCTGGGGGTAGCCGTAGCCGGGCTGGGGCTGGGGAGGCTGGGCCGGTGCCTGCGGCGGCTGGGCCGGCGGCGGGGGCGGCGACTGCGGGGCGCCGAATCCACCCCCCTGCGGCGGTCGGTCCTGCGGTGCTCCGAAGCCGCCCTGCGGCGGCTGGTCGGGCGGCTGAGTCATCAGCGCTCTTCCCCCTCGTTCACTGATTTTTAGCCACGCCCCGAGGTTCGCTCACGGACCCAGGTCGTACTCATACGGTTCTCAGACGGCTCTTTCTATCACCCGGCACCGACAGCGCAGGGGCCCGGATCCACGCCTGTTCCCAAGGGAGAACCGGGCCGTGATGCCGCCGTTACGCGCCTTCACGCCCTCTTCACGCGGCGCACGCAACAGCGGCGCGCGCGGCGGTTTCACGCCGCGCGCGCCGAAGAGGCGGATCCGACCGCGGGTTACGCGTCCTCCGCCAGTTCCAGCCAGCGCAGCTCCAGTTCCTCGCGCTCGCCCGCCAGGTCGCGCAACTGGGCGTCCAGTTCGGCGACCTTGGCGAAGTCGGTGGCGTGCTCGGCGATCCGCGCGTGCAGCTTGGACTCCTTCTCGGAGACCTTGTCCAACTGGCGCTCGATCTTCTGGAGTTCCTTCTTGGCGGCGCGCTGGTCGGCGGCGCTCTTCTCCTGCGTGGCCGGCTTGGGCGCCGCGGCGGAGGCCTGGGCGGCGACCGCCTCCTCCATGCGCAGGCGCCGTTCCAGGTACTCGTCGATACCGCGCGGCAGCATCCGCAGGGCGCCGTCGCCGAGGAGCGCGAACACCCGGTCCGTGGTGCGCTCGACGAAGAAGCGGTCGTGGGAGATGACGATCATCGAGCCGGGCCAGCCGTCGAGGACGTCCTCGAGCTGGGTGAGGGTCTCGATGTCGAGGTCGTTGGTGGGCTCGTCGAGGAAGAGGACGTTGGGCTCGTCCATGAGCAGGCGCAGAAGCTGCAGGCGCCGCCGCTCACCGCCCGACAGGTCCCCGACCGGCGTCCACTGCTTCTCCTTGCTGAAGCCGAAGGTCTCGCAGAGCTGACCCGCGGTCATCTCGCGCCCCTTGCCCAGGTCGACGCGCTCGCGGACCCGCTGCACGGCCTCCAGGACCCGCCAGGTGGGGTCGAGTTCGGCGACCTCCTGGGAGAGGTAGGCGAGCTTGACGGTCCGGCCGACGGCGATGCGCCCGCCGGCGGGCTGGGTCTCGCCCTCGGTGCGCGCGGCCTCGGCCATGGCCCGCAGCAGCGAGGTCTTGCCGGCGCCGTTGACGCCGACCAGGCCGATGCGGTCGCCGGGGCCGAGCTGCCAGGTGACGTGCTTGAGCAGCACCTTGGGGCCGGCCTGCACGGTGATGTCCTCGAGGTCGAAGACGGTCCTGCCCAGCCGGGAGGAGGCGAACTTCATCAGCTCGCTGCTGTCCCGGGGCGGCGGCACGTCCGCGATCAGCTCGTTGGCGGCCTCCACGCGGAAGCGCGGCTTGGAGGTGCGGGCGGGCGCTCCGCGCCGCAGCCAGGCCAGCTCCTTGCGGATCAGGTTCTGCCGCTTGACCTCCTCGGTGGCGGCGATCCGCTCGCGCTCCGCGCGCGCGAAGACGTAGTCGGAGTAGCCGCCCTCGTACTCGTACACGTCGCCGCGCTGCACGTCCCACATGCGGGTGCAGACCTGGTCGAGGAACCACCGGTCGTGGGTGACGCACACCAGCGCCGAGCGCCGGTCGCGCAGGTGCTGGGCGAGCCAGGCGATGCCCTCGACGTCGAGGTGGTTGGTGGGCTCGTCGAGGACGATGAGCTCCTGTTCCTCGATGAGCAGCTTGGCGAGCGCGATACGGCGCCGCTCGCCACCGGAGAGCGGTCCGATGACGGTGTCCAGCCCCTTGGGGAAGCCCGGCAGGTCCAGCCCGCCGAACAGCCCGGTCAGCACGTCCCGCACCTTGGCGTTGCCGGCCCACTCGTGGTCGGCCATGTCGCCGATGACCTCGTGGCGGACGGTGGCGGCCGGGTCGAGGGAGTCGTGCTGGGTGAGCACCCCGAGCCGCAGCCCACCGGAGTGGGTCACGCGTCCGGAGTCGGCCTCCTCCACCTTGGCCAGCATCCGGATGAGGGTGGTCTTGCCGTCGCCGTTGCGCCCGACGACCCCGATCCGGTCCCCTTCGGACACACCGAGCGAGACGCCGTCCAGCAGGGCACGAGTGCCGTACACCTTGCTGACGTTCTCGACATTGACCAGGTTGACGGCCATTTCACTCCTGTGCGCGGGACTGTGTCGACACGCGACTGCGCCGCCTGTCAGCCTTCTAGCCTAGGGCCTGCGACCTGCGGCCCGGGGCGTCGATTCCCTCAGAGCACCGTCGCCCCGGCCACCGGCCCCGCCGCCGTCCGTACCGTCCGGCACGTTCCCGAGGCGCGCAGTGCTTCGGCGGCCTTCTCCGCCGACTCGGCGTCGCGGGTGAGGAACGCCGTGGTGGGGCCCGAGCCGGAGACCAGTGCGGCGAGCGCGCCGGCGCCTCGTCCCGCCTCCAGGGTGCCGGCCAGCTCGGGGTAGAGGGACAGGGCGGCCGGCTGGAGGTCGTTGGTGAGGGAGGCGGCCAGGGCCTCGGCGTCGCCCTTGGCCAGCGCCTGGAGCAGCTCCGGCCTGGCCACCGGCTCCGGGATCTCCCGTCCCTGCGCGAGCCGGTCGAACTCGCGGAACACCGCCGGCGTCGACAGTCCCCGCTCGGCCATCGCGAACACCCAGTGGAAGGTGCCGCCGGTCTCCAGGACCGTCAGCCGTTCGCCGCGCCCGGTGCCGAGGGCGGCGCCCCCGACCAGGCTGAACGGCACGTCGCTGCCCAGCTCGGCGCAGATGGCGAGCAGCTCGGCGCGTGAGGCGCCCGTGCCCCACAGCGTGTTGCAGGCGAGCAGCGCGCCCGCGCCGTCCGCGCTGCCGCCCGCCATACCGCCGGCGACGGGGATGTCCTTGGCGATGTGGATGTGCACGGCCGGCTCGATGCCCCGGCGCCCGGCGAGCGCGATCGCCGCGCGCGCGGCGAGGTTGGTACGGTCCAGCGGGACCTGGTCCGCGTCCGGCCCCTCGCAGGTGACGCGGAGCTCGTCGGCCGGGGTGACGGTGACCTCGTCGTACAGGCCGACCGCGAGGAAGACGTTGGCGAGGTCGTGGAATCCGTCGGGGCGGGCGGCGCCGACCCCGAGCTGGACGTTGACCTTCGCGGGGACGCGGACGGTGACGCTCACTTGCCGGACTCCTCGTTCGGGGCGGCGGGGCCCGTTCCCCGCACCGGTGCGGACTCGGCGATCCGCGCGAACTGCTCCACCGTCAGCGACTCGCCCCGCGCCTGCGGCGAGACCCCGGCCGCGACCAGTGCGGCCTCGGCGGCCGCAGCGGACCCCGCCCAGCCGGCGAGTGCGGCCCTGAGGGTCTTGCGGCGCTGCGCGAACGCCGCGTCGACGACCGCGAAGACCTCCTTCTTGGACGCCGTCGTCCTGATCGGCTCGGTCCGCCGGACCAGCGACACCAGTCCGCTGTCGACGTTCGGCGCGGGCCAGAAGACCTTGCGCCCGATGGCCCCGGCCCGCTTGACCTCGGCGTACCAGTTGGCCTTCACGGAGGGCACGCCGTACACCTTGGAGCCGGGCGCGGCAGCCAGCCGGTCGGCGACCTCGGCCTGCACCATCACCAGCGTCCGCTCGATGCCGGGGAAGGTGTCGAGCATGTGCAGCAGCACGGGGACGGCCACGTTGTACGGCAGGTTCGCCACCAGGGCCGTCGGGGCGGGGCCGGGCAGCTCGGTGACGTGCATGGCGTCGGAGTGGACGAGGGCGAACCGGTCGGCACGCTCCGGCATGCGGGCGGCGACGGTCGCGGGGAGGGCCGCGGCGAGCACGTCGTCGATCTCGACGGCGGTGACCCGGTCGGCGGCCTCCAGCAGCGCGAGGGTGAGGGAGCCGAGCCCCGGGCCGACCTCGACGACCACGTCGTCGGGGCGGACCCCGGCGGTGCGCACGATACGGCGGACCGTGTTGGCGTCGATCACGAAGTTCTGGCCGCGCTGCTTGGTGGGACGGACACCGAGCGCGGCCGCGAGCTCGCGGACGTCGGCGGGGCCGAGGAGGGAGTCGGAGGTGGGGCTGGTCACGGGACAAGGGTACGGGGCTGCCGGACCCCCCTCGCCCGGCTCCCCGTCCTCACCGGCGGTGCAGCCGTGGGCCGCAGTGCGGCCAGGGGCTGGTGCCGCGGCGCACGTACAGCTTCTTCGCGCGGTTCGTCTGTTCCGCCACCGACGCGTCCTGCGGGCGCCCGCTGCCGCCGAGGCTGCGCCAGGTGCTCGTGTCGAACTGGTAGAGCCCGCCGTACGTGCCCGAGGGGTCGACCGCGTTGGGCCGGCCGCCGGACTCGCAGGCGGCGAGGGCGCGCCAGTTCAGGCCGTCGGCGCCCCGGCCGGAGGCCGGGCGGGCTTTGGTGCCCACCTTCACCACCTGGGTGCGGGGCCGGCGCAACACCTCCGAGGACTCCCGGCGCGGCTTCTCACGGACGCCGTTGACGGTGCGCAGGTAGTAGGTGACCTGCCGCAGCCCGGGCCGCCCGGGCCGTTCGACGACCTCGGTGCCCCGGAAGAGGGAGGAGTCCTTCACCCGCTTCACATGGAACGGGATCCGCTCCTCCCGCACCTCGCGGAAGCCGTGCACCCGCAGCACGGTCACCGTCTGCCCGTCGCGCGGGAAGCTCTCGGGCGGGACCGAGGTGGTGTCCTGGCCGCGCAGGACGATGCCGGCCTCCGCGACGGCCTCCCGGACGGTGGCGGCGTTGGTGCGGATGGTGCGGGCGCGGCCGTCCGCCATGACCGTGACGGCGCGCTCGGTGCGCACGTCCAGCGCGAGTCCGGCGCGTCCGATGGTCCGGGAGCGCGAGGACGACAGATACGCGCCCTCGGCCCGCACCCCCAGCTCGCGCAACGCCCCGTCCACGGTGGGGGACGTCGTCCACACCCGGCGTTCCTGACCGTCCAGCTTGAGCCGTACCGGTCGCCCGTAGCGCACCGCGACCTCGTCGCCGCTGGCGAGTGCCGTGCCGGGGGCGGGCGCGATCATGTCGTGTCCGCCCACCCGCAGGCCCTCCTCGGCGAGCAGCCCGGAGACGTCGTCGGCGAAGGTGTGCAGGGTGCGCTGCCTGCCGTCGACGCTCAGCTCGACCGCCTTGTCCTCGGCGACGAAGGCGGTGGTGCCGCCGGCGAGGAACGCGACGACCAGGGCCTGCGGCAGCAGCCGCCGCACGGCGGAGTCGTGGCGCTCGCCGAAGCGCCCCCGGCGCCGGCGGGCGGCCCGCCGGCCGCGCTTCGCGGGCGCCTCGGGCTCCCGGTGCGCCGTCCCGGCCTCGTCACTCACCGTCACGGACACGGTCGGCGTCCGGGACGGCGGCGGCTCGGCGACGAAGTACGCCTCGGCCTCGTAGGCGGGCCGGTAGGTGTCCTTGTACACGCCGGACGGCAGTGTCTCCGCCGTGTGGACGGAGGCGTCATGGCCGTAGGGGCCGTACGTCTCGTGCTGCGACTTGCTCACGCCGACACGCTCCAGGGGGGCCAGAGGGGTCCGGTTTCGGGCCCCCAGAACCTAGCGGAGCGTTCGTCACTCTCCAAAGCGACGCGACTACGTACTGTTGCACTTCCGAACGTACACGCGGTTGTCCGGGTGATCAGTAACCGAACGCGCGAGCGGTGTTCGCACCCAGGGCCGTGGCCAGCGCGTCCTCGTCGATGCCGCGCACGGCGGCCATCGCACGCACCGTGACGGGGACGAGATACGGGGCGTTCGGCCGGCCCCGGTACGGCGCCGGGGTCAGGAAGGGGGCGTCGGTCTCCACGAGGACCAGTTCCAGCGGGGCGACGGCGAGGGCGTCGCGCAGGTTCTGGGCGTTCTTGAAGGTGACGTTGCCGGCGAACGACATGAAGTAGCCCTCGCGGGCGCAGATCTCCGCCATCTCGGCGTCGCCGGAGTAGCAGTGGAAGACGGTGCGCTCGGGGGCGCCCTCCTCCCGCAGCACGCGCAGGACGTCGGCGTGCGCGTCGCGGTCGTGGATGACGAGGGCCTTGCCGTGCCGCTTGGCGATCTCGATGTGGGCGCGGAAGGACCGCTCCTGCGCCTCCTTGCCCTCCGGCCCGGTGCGGAAGTGGTCGAGCCCCGTCTCGCCGACACCCTTGACCTGGGGCAGGGCGGCGAGCCGGTCGATCTCGTCGAGCGCCTCGTCCAGCGCGGCGTCACCGCCGGGCTCGCGGGCGCCCTGCCGGGACCACCCGTCGGGGTCGCCGTGCACGATGCGCGGGGCCTCGTTGGGGTGCAGGGCGACGGTGGCGTGAACGCCGTCGTGCGCCGCGGCGGTCTCCGCGGCCCACTGGGACCCCTTGATGTCGCAGCCGACCTGGACGACCGTCGTCACACCCACCGACGCGGCCTTGACGAGGCCCTCCTCGACCGTGCCCGACTGCATGTCGAGGTGGGTGTGGGAGTCGGCCACGGGCACCCGCAGCGGCGGCGGGAGCGGCGGTGCCGCGTTCTTGTCGGCGTTCGAAGGCATGCCCCGATCCTACGAAAGGGGCATGCCCGGGCGGCCGGCCCGTCGGCTCAGCTCGCCCTGCGCTGGAAGGGGTGGAGGAGATCGGACAGGTGCCAGTGGTGCGGCTCGGCCGCCTGCCCCGGCACCTGGGGCGCCTCGACGGGACCCGCCTGGGGCACCCGGTGGTGGCGCCCCTCGGCCCCGCCGCGCACCGAGGACACCTGTCCGGCGCGCATGATCCGCACGACACGGCCGTCGCAGTTGTGGCAGACGGGGCGGCTCAGCGGGGACGGCACGACCCGGCCCTCGGCCACGTACATCACGTACTCCTGGCCGTCGCCGTCCAGGTGGTGCTCTATCTCGTACGACTGCTCCCAGCCGAACCCGCACCTCATACAGGCGAAGGCGTACGACTCGTGAACGACGGCGGTGGCGGTGCCGCGAAGGCCTGTCCGTCCTGCGATCTCACTCATGCCAGCTCCAGTTGTCCGCTGGACAAGCACCCCGGCGAGGGTTCCCCCGAAGGGTGCGGGACGGGTGCCGTCCCTGCGACCAGTGGACGCCCTCACCGGCGCGAACGCATCAGGCCTGTCGAGTGTTGGAGGCGTTTTGGACTTTCCTTGCCGGAACGGGCCCGGACGGGCGCTTCGGGCTTTGCCTTGCGTGCCGCCCCTTTGCCCCGCGTTGGGGCGCACGCTCAGCGGAGAAGAGACCTGCTCAGAACGCGAGTGCGCCCCTGGTCCGTCCGGGGACCGCCGTCAGACGCCGCCGTCCTTCTTCGCCGCGACCACCGCGTCGAACACCACCCTCTTGGGCAGCCCGGCCTCCACCGCCACCGCCGCGATCGCCTCCTTGCGCCGCTCCCCGGCCTCCTCACGGATGCGCACCCGGCGGACCAGTTCCCCCGCGTCGAGTTCCTCGGGACCGGTCTCGGCGGCCCCCTCCACCACGACGGTGATCTCCCCGCGGACGCCCTCGGCGGCCCACTCGGCCAGCTCGGCGAGCGGGCCGCGCCGCACCTCCTCGTACGTCTTGGTCAGCTCGCGGCAGACGGCGGCCCGCCGGTCCGCGCCGAACACCTCGGCCATCGCGGCGAGGGTGTCGTCGAGCCGGTGCGGGGCCTCGAAGTAGACGAGTGTGCGCCGCTCACCGGCCACCTCGCGCAGCCGGGACAGCCGCTCGCCCGCCTTGCGCGGCAGGAAGCCCTCGAAGCAGAACCGGTCGACGGGCAGCCCGGACAGGGCGAGGGCGGTGAGCACGGCGGACGGCCCGGGTACGGCGGTGACCTTGATGTTCTCCTCCACCGCGGCGGCGACCAGCCGGTATCCCGGGTCGGAGACCGACGGCATGCCCGCGTCCGTCACCAGCAGCACGCGCGCGCCGCCGAGCAGCTCCTGGACCAGCTCGGGCGTGCGGGCGGACTCGTTGCCCTCGAAGTACGACACGACGCGGCCCTTGGGTGTGACACCCAGCGCCTGGGTGAGCCGGCGCAGCCGCCGGGTGTCCTCGGCGGCGACGAGGTCGGCGCCGGCCAGCTCCTCGGCCAGCCGGGGCGGCGCGTCCGCGATGTCGCCGATGGGGGTACCTGCGAGGACAAGGGTTCCAGTCACGCCCCCATCCTCGCAGGGACCGCCGGGCGGGCGGGAAGGCGACCGTGTCCCGACCGGTACCGCCATGCACGGGACTCACACAGAACGTTTCCCTACGATGGCGCGGTGACCAGTACCGCGTCCTCCATGGACCTCCGGCCGGGCCAGGCACCGCACGACCAGCGGCCGACGTGGCAGCAGCGGCTGCGCCGATTCGGGTACGCACCGGCGGGGGACGCGCCCGCGGGCGACGTGCGCGACCGGCTGGTTCCGCCGTACAACGAGCCGAGCCCGCGCCTGTGGCAGGTGCTGGGCGTGCCGCCGGTCCTGGCCGAGCGGCTCACCCGCTGGTCGGGCTGGGGCGGTCCGCTGCTGGTGACGCTGATGGCGGGCCTGATGCGGTTCTGGCACCTGGGCAGCCCGCGTGCGGTGATATTCGACGAGACGTACTACGCCAAGGACGCCTGGGCGCTCGTCCATCGCGGGTTCGAGGTCAACTGGGACAAGAACGCCAACAATGCGGTGCTGCAGACGCACGGGCATCTCGCGATCCCCACGGACGCGGCGTATGTCGTGCACCCGCCGGTCGGCAAGTACGTCATCGGCCTGGGCGAGCTGGTGTTCGGGTTCGACCCGTTCGGCTGGCGGTTCATGACGGCACTGCTGGGGACGCTCTCCGTGCTGCTGCTGTGCCGGATCGGGCGCCGGATGTTCCGCTCGACGTTCCTCGGCTGCCTGGCGGGCGCGCTGATGGCGGTGGACGGCCTGCACTTCGTGATGAGCCGTACGTCGCTGCTGGACGGCGTGCTGATGTTCTTCGTGGTGGCCGCGTTCGGCTGCCTGGTCGTGGACCGGGACAGATCCCGCGCGCGACTGGCCGCCGCGCTCCCGGTCGACGCGGACGGCCGGGTCCGCCCGGACGCGGACGTGGCCGACACCCTCCGCCTCGGCTGGCGGCCCTGGCGCTGGGGCGCGGGGCTGATGCTGGGCCTGGCCATCGGCACCAAGTGGAACGGCCTGTACGTCCTGGCCGCGTTCTGCGTGCTGGCGGTGCTGTGGGACGTCGGCGCCCGCAAGGTGGCCGGCGCCCACCACCCGTACCTGGCCGCGCTCAAGCACGACACGGGCATCACGTTCCTCGCGACGGTCCCGGTGGCGGTCGGCGTCTACCTGCTCTCCTGGCTCGGCTGGATCCTCTCCCCGGCCGACGGCACCGGCGGCTACTTCCGCAACTGGGCGGCGACCGACGGCAGGGGCGGCCACTGGACCTTCCTGCCGGACTGGCTGCGCAGCCTGTGGCACTACGAGCACGAGGTCTACAAGTTCCACGTCGGCCTGTCGACGCCGCACACCTACCAGTCCAACCCGTGGAGCTGGCTGGTCCTGGGCCGCCCGGTCTCCTACTTCTACGAGTCCCCCTCCCCCGGCGCCGACGGCTGCCCGGCCGACGCGGGCGAGAAGTGCGCCCGCGAGGTACTGGCCATCGGCACCCCCGTCCTGTGGTGGGCGGGCATCGTCGCCCTCCTGTACGTCCTCTGGCGCTGGGGGTTCCGCCGCGACTGGCGGGCCGGGGCGATCGCCTGCGGCATCGCGGCCGGTTACCTGCCCTGGTTCATGTACCAGGAGCGGACGATCTTCCTCTTCTACGCGGTCGTCTTCCTCCCGTTCCTCTGCCTGGCCCTGGCCATGCTCATCGGTGCCGTCATCGGCCCCCCGGGCTCGACGGACACCCGCCGCCTGGTCGGCGCCTCGGCGGCGGGCGTGCTGGTGCTGCTGATCGCCTGGAACTTCATCTACTTCTGGCCGCTGTACACAGGAAGGGCGATCCCGATCGACGACTGGCGGTCGCGGATGTGGCTGGACACATGGGTCTAGCTGGGCGGACGAGACCCGGGGGCACGGCAGCACGCCGTGCCCCCCGCGGCCGTCGTGGACCATCAGCCACCGCTGGTGTCGCCCGGCGAGGGAAGGCGACGGCCGCGGGACTCGGCCACGCGTAGTGCGTCGGCCAGGCATTCCGAGAGCCGGATCGCGGTGTAGCGGACCTCGACGTTCGGAGACAGGGGGTCGTCGAGGACCTTTCGGGCCGCCACGAGAACCTCCAGGCCTTCGGCCAGTTGGAGGGTCTCGGTCTCGTCAGCCAGCCGCGACAGATATCCGCCTTCGCTCGCACCGGCGAGGAAGCAGGGCTTGCCCTCCGGGGAGGACCAGGGGCAGCAGCCTGAGCGTGGTGCGTGCGTCCATCAGGCCGCCGTCCTCTCCGCGCCGATCACATGCTGGTCGAGGTCGATGCCGAAGTCGGCGGCGAGGACGAGGGTGCGGCGGCGGTGCCGCTGACGTGCCCTTTCCTGCTCGTGGGCCGCGAGGTAGGGGCGGACAAGCCGGGATTCGGAGCCGTCCAGGGTGAGGTGCAGGCAGTACGGCGAGCGGTGGACGGGGAGGCGGAGGGAGTCAGCGGGGCGCCTGGGCAGGGGCTGGTGAGGGCGGGGGCCGCCGGCTCGGTGGGATCCGGAGCCCGGGCCGAGGAGAAGGGCCAGCCGATGGACGAGGCGGCGGATAAGGTCGTGCATGTCGGCGCTCCTGGTAAGCGTTGGCCGCGCCCCGGGAGGTCTAGCCACCTCGCCGGGGTCTTGTCATTACTGACGATAGCGACAACCGCGTCCCCCTGCACCCCACTCCGTCCTACCGCGTCCGGACGCGGCATGCAGCGTCCTGCCACTGCGCGATGCGTCGCACTGCTTCACCGTTGATACATGACTGAGCTGCCGCGCTACGAGTACGTCAAGCTGGCGGATGCCATCGCCGCCGAGATCGCCTCTGGCAAACTGCCGCAGGGCGCGGCGCTGCCCGGCGAGCGGGCGATGACCGAGCTGTATGGCGTGAGCATCGGCACCGTGCGGCGGGCCATCGTCGAGTTGCGCAAGCGCGACCTGGTCGCCACCCTGCCCGCGAAGGGGACGTACGTCATCGGAACCCCTGAGACGACCGCCGACTGACGCCCCCGATATTCCGTTTCGGGCCCAGCTCCACGCCCCTACTGTGGCGCCGTGACGACTCAAGTGATCGTGCTCAACGGTGGGTCCAGCTCGGGGAAGTCCGGGATCGTCCGGTGTCTGCAGGCGGTGTTGCCCGGGGCGTGGCTGGCGTTCGGGACGGACACGTTCGTCGACGCGTTGCCGGCGTCCATGCGGGTCGGCGACGGGGGGATCGAGTTCGGGGCGGACGGCGAGGTGGTCGTCGGGGCGGAGTTCCGGACGCTGGAGGCCGCGTGGATCGAGGGGGTCGCCGCGATGGTCCGGGCGGGTGCGCGGGTCGTCGTGGACGAGGTGTTCATCGGCGGGGCGGAGTCGCAGGGGCGGTGGCGGAAGGCGCTGGACGGGCTCGGGGTGCTGTGGGTTGGGGTGCGGTGCGATGCCGCCGTCGCGGCGGGGCGTGAGGTGGCGCGGGGCGACCGGGTCGTGGGGATGGCCGCTTCCCAGGCGGAGCTCGTGCATCAGGGGGTGACCTACGACCTCGAGGTGGACACCGCGCACGCCGAGTCGATGGAGTGTGCACGAACCATTGCCGCACATGTCGGATAGAGAGCGGGGCGGCCGAGTCTCTGTTCGGACAACAATCGGCAACACCGCTCACAACAGCCCCACAACCGCTTACAGTTCCGCTGCGACCTGCTTTTGAACGCGTTCAGGAGACTCCGGGCGCGGCAGGTCCTCACGGGGAAACGGGGAGAGGAAGCGCCTGATGCGCAGCGGAGTGAAGGCCGGGGTCATAGGCGGCGTGTGCGCGGTGATGCTGGGCGGGGCCGGCTACGGCGCCTACAACATCCTGTCCGCGCTGACAGGCGACGGGGGGACGGGGGGCGCGGCGGCCGTCCGGACCGGGCCGCCCAGCCGGGACGAGGTGAATGACACCACGGGGAAGTTCTTCGCCGCGTGGGAGAAGGGGGACGCCGCCGCGGCCGCCTCGTACACCAACTTTCCCGAGGCCGCCCGGGAGTTGCTGACGGCGTACCGGAGCGACGCGCACCTCACCAAGGTGCACATCAAGCCCGGCGCGGCCACCGGGGCGACCGTGCCGTTCACGGTCAGGACAACGGTGTCGTACAAGGGGAAGTCCCAACCGCTCAGCTACGAGAGCACGTTGACCGTGGTGCGCGGCGAGACCTCGCACCGTGCTCTGGTCGACTGGCAGCCCTCCGTCGTGCACCCGCGGCTGCGCAAGGGCGACACCCTCGCGACCGGCGAGGCCGCGGCACCCGAGATCGAGGCAGTGGACCGCGACGGGCAGGTGCTGTCGAAGGAGAAGTACCCCTCGCTCGGCCCGGTGCTGGACGAGCTGCGCAAGCGGTACGGCGACACGACGGACGGCCGGCCCGGCGTGGAGCTGGTGATACGCCACCAGGGCACCGGCGAGGAGAGCCCCGCCGACACCTCCCTGCTCACCCTCGCCAAGGGCAGGCCGGGCAAGCTGCACACCACGCTCAGCGCCGGCGCTCAGGCGGCGGCGGAGACGGCCGTGCGGAAGTACGCGGACGCGTCCGTCGTGGCCGTGAAGCCCAGCACCGGCGAGATCCTGGCCGTCGCCAACAACCGTGAGGACGGCTTCGACGCGGCCCTGCTCGGCGAGCGCCCGCCCGGCTCCACCATGAAGATCGTCAGCGCGGCGACCCTCATCGACACGGGTCTGACCAGTGCGAACGGCAAGGCTCCCTGCCCGCCGACCGCCGTCTGGCAGAGCCAGACGTTCCACAACCTCAAGAATCTGGCCCCGAACGAGAACGCCACCCTCTCGGAAAGCTTCGCCCGCTCGTGCAACACGGCGTTCGTGAAGTTCGCCGACGACCTCGGGGTGGACGCCCTCACCAAGGAGGCGCAGGACCGGTTCGGGCTCGGGCGCGACGACTGGAAGATCGGCGTGCCGTCCTTCGACGGCCGGGTGCCCGCCTCCGGCGGACCGGACACGGCGGCCAACCTGATCGGCCAGGGCCAGGTACAGATGAGCCCGCTGAACATGGCCTCCGTCACGGCGACCGCGATGACCGGCGCCTTCCGGCAGCCGGTGATCGTGCCGCTGGCCCTGGACCACCGTGAGCCGGCCCGTGCGCGCGGGTTGTCGCCGAGCACCGCCCAGCAGCTGCGCGCGATGATGAACCGCACCGCGACCAGCGGCACCGCGGCCACCATCATGTCCGGGCTCGGCAGGAACATCGGCGCGAAGACGGGTTCGGCCGAGTCCGACGGGCAGGAGAAGTCGGACAGTTGGTTCGCCGGGTACCGCAATGACGTGGCCGCCGCCGCGATGGTCCAGGACGGCGGGCACGGCGTGGACGCGGCCGGTCCGATTGTCGCAAGCGTGCTACGGACCGCAGGCTGACGTCACCCGCGCGGCCGGGGACTTTAGGCTGGTCGGCGTCGTTGGGGTGGGCGGGCTGCGGGAACGCCGGTGAAGGCGCGGAGGAACTGAGGCTGTGGGCAAAAGAAGGCGCGTCGCCGAGCGGCGGAAGAACAGACCGGTGATGCTCGGCGGCATGATCGCCGTGGTCGTCGGCGGTGCCGGGCTCGGCGCTTACGCGCTGTACGGCGGCGGAGCGGCGGCCGACGAGCGGTCCTCCGGCCCGACCGTCAAGACCGGCCCGCTCAGCGCCGCCGAGGTGCGCACGGCCTCCACCCGCTTCCTCACCGCCTGGCAGCACGGCAAGGTGGCCGAGGCGGCGGCCGCCACCGACGACCCGTCCGCCGCGGCGGAACTGCTCACCGGCGCCGCCAAGAACGCCCACCTGACCGGCGTCACGCTCACCGCCGGCAGGGCCGCCGGCGCCAAGGTGCCGTTCTCCGTCAAGGCGACGGTGTCGTACAAGAGCACCGGCAAGCCGCTCGGCTACGACAGCTCGCTCACGGTCGTGCGGCGCAAGAGCGACGGCAGGCCGCTGGTCGACTGGCACTCCTCGGTCGTCCACCCCGACCTGAAGGACGGCGACCGGCTCGTCACCGGCGAGTCCGGCACCCCGCCGGTGACGGCGCTGGACCGCGACGGCGGGGAGCTGACGGCCGCGAAGTACCCCTCGCTCGGCACCGTGCTGGACGGCCTGCGCGAGAAGTACGGCAAGACGGCGGGCGGCAAGGCGGGCGTGGAGCTGCGCGTGGTGCGCGGCAAGGCGTCCAAGGCGGCCGAGCTGTCCGACAAGACGCTGCTGGAGCTGAGCCAGGGCACGCCGGGGACCGTGCACACGACGCTCAGCCCGGCCCTGCAGGCGACGGCCGAGCAGCAGGTCGGCAAGCGGGACAAGGCCTCGGTGGTGGTCGTGCGGCCCTCGACCGGGGAGATCCTCGCGGTCGCCAACAGCGGGCACGGCTTCAACACCGCCTTCCAGGGCTCCCTGGCGCCCGGCTCCACGATGAAGGTCATCACCTCGTCACTGCTGATCGACAAGGGCCTGGCCTCGGTGGACGAGAAGCACCCGTGCCCGAAGACGTTCACCTACGGCGGCTGGAAGTTCCACAACGACGACGACTTCGAGATCAAGGGCGGCACGTTCAAGGCGAGCTTCGCCCGCTCCTGCAACACCGCCTTCATCAGCCAGGCGAAGAAGCTGGAGAACGACGACCTGACCAAGCAGGCGCAGCAGGTCTTCGGCCTGTCCATGAACAACTGGGCGATCGGCGTGCCGACCTTCGACGGCGCGGTGCCGGTGCAGTCGGCGGCGCAGATGGCGGCGTCGCTGATCGGGCAGGGCGGGGTTCGCATGAATCCGCTGAACATGGCCTCGGTCGCCGCGACCGTGCAGTCGGGCAGCTTCCACCAGCCCTACCTGGTCTCCCCCGACGTCGACCACCGCAAGCTGGCCACCGCGTCCCGCACCCTGTCGGGCAAGACGCTGGCGCAGCTACGGGAGCTGATGCGGTACACGGCCGCCTACGGCACCGCCGCCGAGGCCATGTCCGGTCTCGGCCCGGACTACGGCGCGAAGACCGGCTCGGCGGAGGTCGACGGGCAGAAGAAGCCCAACGGCTGGTTCACCGCCTACCGGGGCGACCTCGCGGCCGCCGGTGTGGTCCAGGCGGGCGGTCACGGCGGTGACACGGCCGGGCCGATCGTCGCGACGCTGCTGAAGCAGGGCAGATAGCCCCGCCGCTGAAGCGGGGCAGCCGGCCCCGCCGCTGAAGCGGGGGAGCCAGCCCTCCGGCACGAGCGGGCCGGCTCAGCTCACCACCGGTTCGGCCGTGTAGGTCCGGCGCAGGAAGCTGATCAGCGCCTTCGACTCGAACTGCACCACCGATACGCCGCCGTCGGTGTGGAACTCGACGACGGCCTGGACGCGTCCGCACGGCCACACCCGTACGTCGCCGCTCGCCGCGGGTGCGGTCAGGCCCCGTTCGAGCAGGGCGCGGGAGCAGGTCCATTCATGCGTGCCGGGCAGATCGATGTGCACGGATCGCGGATCGCTGTCGGGGTCGTAGCGCAGTACGACGGGTACGGCCCCGGGATCCTCCTCGTCCGTGACGATATGGGCGCGTGCGTACTGTTCGACTACAGACATCTGACCGCCCTCTCACGCTCAGTCACCTCAGCGGAAGCCCTGCATCCGCTTCTTCTCTAATGTCCCATATTTTCCGATTTGCACCTCATTTCCCCATTCGTACCTCCGCGAGGCGGAAACGACGTCTCTCTTGCAAATCCTTCGCAACAAGAGCCTAAACTCGTACGGTGCACGTACCTGACGGATTCATCAACGCCCCTGTCTCCGCCGTCACCGGGGTGGTCGCCGCCGGCGCCATCGCGGTGAGCCTGCGCGGTGCCCGCCGTGAACTCGACGAGCGCACCGCTCCGCTGGCCGGTCTCGTGGCCGCGTTCATCTTTGCCGTACAGATGCTCAACTTCCCCGTGGCGGCCGGAACAAGCGGTCACCTGCTGGGCGGTGCGCTCGCCGCGATACTCGTCGGCCCCTGCACGGGGGTGCTGTGCGTGTCGGTGGTGCTGCTCATGCAGGGTGTCCTGTTCGCGGACGGCGGGCTCACCGCGCTCGGCGTGAACATCACCGACATGGCGATCGTCACCACGGTCGTGTCCTACGCCGTCTTCCGCGGGCTGCTCGCCCTGCTGCCCCGCAAGCGGCGCTCGGTCACCGTCGCCTCCTTCGTCGCCGCGCTGGTCTCGGTGCCCGCGGCCGCCGTCACCTTCACGCTCATGTACGCGGTCGGCGGCACCACCGACGTCTCCATCGGCAAGGTGGCGACCGCGATGATCGGCGTCCATGTGCTGATCGGCATCGGCGAGGCCGTGATCACCGCCCTCACCGTCGGCGCCGTGATCGCCGTGCGCCCGGACCTGGTGCACGGCGCGCGCGGGCTGCGGCAACGGCTGCGGCTGCGGGTGAACGGCGAGCTGGTGGACGCCCCCGCGCCGGCCGCCCCCGTGGCGGCACGCACCTCCCGGCGCACCCTGTGGCTGACCGGTCTGGTCACCTCCCTGGTCCTCGCCGGGTTCGTGAGCTTCTACGCCTCCGCGAACCCCGACGGCCTGGAGAAGGTCGCGCACGACCAGGGCATCGACAAGAAGACCGGCAAGCACGCCTCCTCCGACTCCCCGCTCGCCGACTACGGCGTCAAGGACGTCTCCGACGCCCGGCTGTCCGGCGGCCTCGCGGGCGTGATCGGCGTCGGCGTCACCGTCGTCGCCGGCAGCACGGTGTTCTGGGCGGTGCGCAGGCGCCGCGACACGGACGTCTCCCCCGCCTCCACCGCGAGCACGGGCGCCTGACATGGGAGCGGGACACGCGCACCGGCTCTACCGGCACGGGCACTCGCCGGTGCACGCCCTGCCGCCGCACACCAAGCTGGCGGCCGCCTTCGCGTTCGTGGTCGTCGTGGTCTCGACCCCGCGCGAGGCGATGTGGGCGTTCGCGGTCTACGCCGTGCTCCTCGCCCTCGTCGCGCGCCTGGCGCGCGTGCCCGCCGGTTTCCTGCTGAAGCGGCTCCTGATCGAGGTGCCCTTCGTGGCCTTCGCGGTGCTCATGCCGTTCGTGGCGGAGGGCGAGCGGGTGCAGGTGCTCGGCCTGTCGCTGAGCGTCAACGGGCTGTGGGGCGCCTGGAACGTGCTCGCCAAGGGCACTCTGGGCGTCGCCGCCTCCGTGCTGCTCGCCGCCACCACCGAGCTGCGCGAACTGCTGCTCGGACTGCAGCGGCTGAAGCTGCCGCCGCTGCTCGTGCAGATCGCCTCGTTCATGATCCGCTACGGCGATGTCATCACCGACGAGATGCGCCGGATGCGGATCGCCCGTGAGTCGCGCGGCTTCGAGGCGCGGGGCGTACGGCACTGGGGCGTGCTCGCCAAGTCGGCGGGCGCGCTGTTCATCCGCTCCTACGAGCGCGGGGAGCGGGTGCACCTGGCCATGGTCAGCCGGGGGTACGCCGGCTCGATGCCGGTCATCGACGAGGTGACCGCGTCCCGGGCCGAGTGGCGTCACGCCCTCACCCTCCCCTGCGCCGCCCTCGTCGTCTGTCTGCTGGGATGGGTCCTGTGACTACTGCCTCGCTGGAGGTCTCCGGCCTCGCCTTCGCCTACCCCGACGGCCACCAGGCCCTGTTCGGCGTGGACTTCTCCATCGCGCGCGGCGAACGGGTCGCACTGCTCGGCCCGAACGGCGCCGGCAAGACCACCCTCGTGCTGCACCTGAACGGCATCCTGGGCGGCGGCACCGGCACGGTGACCGTGGCCGGGATGCCGGTCGGCAAGCGGCACATGGCCGAGATCCGGCAGAAGGTCGGCATCGTCTTCCAGGACCCGGACGACCAGCTCTTCATGCCGACGGTGCGGGAGGACGTGGCGTTCGGCCCGGCGGCCGCCGGGATCAGGGGCGCCGCGCTGGAGGAGCGGGTGCGCACCGCCCTGGACCTGGTCGGGATGGGGGACTTCGCCGACCGGCCGCCGCACCATCTGTCGTTCGGGCAGCGCCGCCGGGTCGCGGTCGCGACCGTGCTCGCGATGGAGCCGGAGATCCTGGTCCTGGACGAGCCGTCGTCCAACCTGGACCCGGCCTCCCGGAGGGAACTCGCCGACATCCTGCGCTCGTTGGACGTCACCGTCCTGATGGTCACCCACGACCTGCCGTACGCCCTGGAGCTGTGCCCGCGCTCGCTGGTCCTCAGCGAGGGCGTGATCGCGGCGGACGGCCCGACCGGCGAACTGCTCTCCGACGACGCGCTGATGCGGGCGCACCGTCTGGAGCTGCCGTTCGGCTTCGACCCGAGGTCCGTGACAATGGGCGCGTGACGCGTCAAGACGACCAAGACGACAACGAGGCCGCCGGGTCGCTGCTGCTGGACGACCAGTTGTGCTTCGCGCTCTACGCCGCACAGCGCGCCGTGACGGCCGCGTACCGCCCGCTCCTCGACGACCTCGGGCTCACCTACCCCCAGTACCTCGTGCTGCTGGTCCTCTGGGAGCGCGGCGAGACCAGCGTGAAGGAGCTGGCGGGGACCCTGCGCCTGGACTACGGCACCGTCTCCCCGCTGCTGAAGCGGCTGGCGGCGGCCGGCCTGGTGCGCCGGGAGCGCGCGGCATGCGACGAACGCTCGGTGCTCGTGGCGTGCACCGGGCGCGGGGAGCAGCTCAGGGAGCGCGCGGCGCGCGTACCCGGCGCCCTGCTCACCGCCACAGGGCTCGGCACCGAGGAGACCGCGCTGCTGCGCGAGGCCCTGTGGAAGCTGACCGAGCGCGTGGACGCGGCGGCCGGCCGGCGCTGATTCCGGGGCGCGCCCGCGCCGCCCCGGGGGTTACCCACGGTTGCCGCCCCTGCCGACGGACACCGACCTACCGGCCGGTACCTTGTGCGCGATGTACTTGTGCGCCACTAGTCCTGGGGGAGGCCGATCATGACCGACACCACCGCGGTCGACGCTGCCGTCGACACCGCGCCCGACACCCGCCCGACGAAGATCATGTACGTCGCCGAGGCCACCGCCCACGGTGGCCGCGACGGGTACGTCACCAGCCAGGACGGCCATATCCAGCTCAACGTGGCGATGCCCCCGGAGCTGGGCGGGGACGGCAACGGCACCAACCCGGAGCAGCTCTTCGCGGCCGGCTACAGCTCCTGCTTCCACAACGCGCTGATCCTGGTCGGCAACCGGGCCGGCTACGACCTCACCGGCTCCACGGTGGCCGCGAAGGTCGGCATCGGCCCCAATAGGCACCGCGGCTACGGCCTCGCGGTCGCCCTCAGTGTCTCCCTGCCCGTGCTGGACCGGGAGGTCGCGGCGGAGCTGGTGGACGCGGCCCACGAGGTCTGCCCGTACTCGAACGCCACGCGCGGCAACATCGATGTAACGATTCTGTTGGGCTGATCCCGCCGAGGAATCGCAGGCCCGCGGACCCCGTTGCACCCACTGTCGCAGGCGATCGGAAGGGACGGCGGACGTGGACGTGCACGGCACTGTGGCCGAGGGCTTCGAGCCGGTCAGGCAGGCGTTCGCCGCCAACTTCGAGCTGCTCGGGGAGCGGGGCGCGGCCGTCGCCGTGTACCGGGACGGCCGGAAGGTCGTCGACCTCTGGGGCGGCACCAGGGACGTGGACGGCACGGCCCCCTGGGTGCCCGGTACCGCGCAGGTCGTGCGCTCGGCGACGAAGGGCGTCGCCGCCGCCGCGCTCCTGCTGCTGCACCAGCGCGGCGAGCTGGACCTGGACGCCCCGGTCGGCGAGTACTGGCCGGAGTACAAGGCGGCCGGCAAGGAGCGCACCCTCGTCCGGCACCTGCTCGCGCACCGGGCCGGGGTGCCGGTGCTGGACCGCCCGCTGACCCCCGAGGAAGCGGCCGACCCCGACCTCGGCGCGGCGGCCGTCGCCGCCCAGGCTCCGGTGTGGGAGCCGGGCACCGACCACGGCTACCACGCGCAGACCTACAGCTGGCTCACCGGCGAGCTGATCCGGCGGATCACCGGGCGGCCGGTCGGTACCTGGATCGCGGAGGAGATCGCCTCGCCCACCGGCGCGGAGCTCTGGCTCGGACTGCCGGAGGCGGAGCAGGCACGCGTCGGCCGGGTCGGTCCCGTGGAGGCACCGCAAACGTCCGGCACCCTGCGGACCCGCCCCAAGCGGGCCGTGTCCGAGGCCTACGCCGACCCCGGGTCCCTCACCCGCCGCGCCTTCGCCGCGATCACCCCGCTGCCGGACGAGAACGCGCCCGCCTACCGCGCAGCGGCCCTGCCCGCCTCCAACGGCGTCGCCACCGCCGACGGCCTGGCCCGCTTCTACGCCTCGCTCATCGGCGAGGTGGACGGCGGCACCCGGCTGTTCGCCCCGGCGACCGTGGAACTCGCCCGCGCCGAGCAGTCGGCCGGACCGGACCGGGTCCTCGTGGTGGGCACCCGGTTCGGCCTCGGCCCCATGCTGCACGGCAGCGCCTCGCCGCTGCTGTCACCCGGCTCCTTCGGTCACCCGGGCCGCGGCGGCGCCCTCGCCTTCGCCGACCCGGAGACCGGCGTCGCCTTCGGCTACGTCACCAACGGCTTCCGCAAGAGCGTGACGGCGGACCCGAGGGCGCAGGCGCTGGTCCGGGCGGTGCGCGCGGGGCTGGCGGCGCTCGGGTAGGCCGCCCGCGTCACACGTGGATCGGGTGCGACGTCCGCCCGGACTCCGCGTCGATCTCGCTGTGCGCCTTGGTCAGCAACTGCATCGCCAGTTCGTTCAAAGCGCGCGCGCCCGCTATCTCCTCGCCCACCCGGGGCTGGTTGGAGTCGACGTTGTGCCGGCTGGCGTGCCCGTGCGCCCGTACCTCGCTGCCGTCGGGCAGGCGCACCAGAGCGGCCGCCCGGGTGTGCGTGTCGTCTTCCTTGAACTCCAGCTCGACGTGCCATCCCACCGTGGTGTTCATCATGTCGGCCACCTCCGGAACCAGTGATTCCCGCTGGTTCCAGGGTGCTCCCGCACGGGCGGAACGTCACGTGGAGGCCTGGTCGCTGTCCTTGAACTCGCCCCAGCCGTGCCAGCGCTCGACCTCGACGTACGCGCTGACCCGCGGCCGGGACCGCTCCGGGTAGGGCTTGCCGGTGTAGTGCTCGGACAGCCGGTCGATGTCGGCCAGTCCCTCGTCGTCCCGCAGCTCGGCGACCCGCCCGATCAGCGTGACATGGCTGTACCAGTCGCCGTCCGCGAGGACGGTGAGGCTGATGTGCGGATCGCGGCGCAGGTGGCGCAGCCGGACCCGGCCCTCGTCCAGGTTGACCAGCACCCGGCCGTCCTCCTGCCACAGGTACCAGGTGGCCGTGGTGACGGGCACCCCGTCGGAGCGCACGGTGGCCATGACACAGGGGTTGGGGCGGCGCAGCAGTTCCTGGGCCTTGGGCGGCAGCGGGGGTTTCGACACGGTGTGCTCTCCTCGGTCTCGCTCGGTCTCGCTCGGTTCGGGTGCCGGATCCGGTTCTCAGCTCGCGGGCTCGTCGTCGAAGCTGGCGAAGTAGGCGGCGGCCATGTCCTCGTCGGCGTGGCCCCGGGCGGCGGCGCGGGCGAACCGCTCGGCGGCCGCGGCGGCGACGTCGAGCCGTACTCCGCCCCGCTCACCGGCCTCGACGATGAGCCGGGCGTCCTTCTCGGCGGTGCCCACGGCGAAGGACGCCGGCGTCAGCTTCCCCTCCAGCACCAGACCGGACTTGGCGCGCAGGTACCCCATGTCGAGCGGCCCGCCCTCGATCAGGTCGAAGAAGTCGTGCGGGTCCACGTCGAGCGCCTTGGCGAGGGCCAGCGCCTCACCGGCCGCCGCGGTGACCGCGAGCACCCAGCTGTTGGCGACCAGCTTCAGCCGGCTGGCGCTGCCCGCGGCCCCGTCGTCCCCGGTCCACACGGTCCGGACGCCGACCGCGTCGAAGACGGGCGCGAGCGTTTCCCGGCCCTCCTCCGGCCCGGCGGCCAGCACGGTGAGCTGACCGGCCTCGGCGGGCTGACGGGTGCCGAGGACGGGTGCGTCGTAGAACACCAGCCCGTGCTCACCGGCGAATCCGGCGAGGTCGGCGACGAGTCCGGTGCCGGCGGTGGTGCACTGCGCCCAGACGGCGCCGGAGCGCAGCGCCGGTGCCGCCTCGCGCATCACGTCCAGGGCGGTGTTGCCGTCGTAGAGCATGGTCAGGACGACATCGGCGCCCTCGACGGCCTCGGCGGGCGTGCCGGTCACCCGGATCCCTTCGGCGGCCAGCGGCTCGGCCTTCTCCCTGGTGCGGTTCCAGGCCCGGACGCCGAATCCGGCGCGGGCGATGTTGCGGGCCATCGCGGCACCCATGATGCCGGTGCCCAGAACGGCAACGGTCGGCTTGTCGGTCATGGACGGCTCCCTGTCGTACGGTTCGTGTCCCCGGGGATCTTGTCCTCGTGGTCCCACGTCATCTTCCACGGGTCACCACTTCGGGCCGTTCCTCTCCGCCCTACCCGGCGTGCAGCATCAGCCCGATGCCCACGACCAGCAGACCCGCCGCGGCTATCCGGGGCGCGCCGAACCGTTCCTTGAAGAACACCGCGCCGATGGCCGCGCCGACGATGATCGAGGACTCGCGCAGGGCCGCGATGGGCGCCAGCTCCGCCCGGGTCTGCGCCCACAGCACGAGGGCGTACGCGGACACGGACAGCGCGCCGCCGAACAGGCCGAGGGTCGCGTACGGGCGGAGCTGCCGGACGATGTCGCCCCGCACGCGCGCGTACATGTACGCCGGGATGGCGAGCCCCTGGACGGCCATCAGCCAGGCGATGTAGCCGAGTGGCGTCTCGGAGGCGCGTACGCCCAGGCCGTCGATCACCGTGTACGCGGCGATCGTCAGGCCGGTCGCCAGGGCGGCGCCGATCGCGGCCCAGTCGGGCCGGTGACCGCGCAGGCCCCACAGGCTGACGCCGGTGAGCCCCACGCAGGACACGGCGATCCCGGCCGCGGCCCACGTTCCGGGGATCTCGTGCGCGAACACCGCCGCCAGCACGGTCACCACGAGTGGCGCGGTGCCCCGGGCGATCGGGTAGGCCTGCCCGAAGTCGCCGAGCCGGAAGGAGGTCATCAGCAGGGCGTAGTAGGCGATGTGCACGGCCGCCGAGACGAGCAGGTACGGCCAGGCCGGCCCGGCCGGGAACGGCACGAACAGCGCCATGACGAGCCCGATCAGCAGGCCGCCGCCGGATATCAGGGTGAACCCGACCAGCTTGTCGGTGATCCGGTGCGCGATGGCGTTCCAGCTGGCGTGCGTGACGGCGGCGAGCAGCACCGCCGCGGTCACCAGGGGTGTCACGCGGTCTCCTCGCGCACGTCCACCAGTTCCGCGCCCGCGTGGGCGACGAGCGCCTTCGGCTCGATCGGGAAGACGGTGTGCGGGTTCCCGGCCGCCGCCCACACCACCTCGTGCGCGAGCAGCGAGCGGTCGGCGAGGACCCGGGTGCGGGTGCGGTGCCCGAAGGGCGGTACACCGCCGATGGCGTACCCGGTGGTCTCGCGGACCACGCCGGCGTCGGCCCGGGTGACCTTCCGGGCCCCCAGTTCCTCGCGCACCCGGTCCAGGTCCACGCGCGAGGCCCCGTCCATCAGCACCAGGACGGGCACCCCGTCCGCCGCGAAGATCAGCGACTTGCAGATCTGGCTCAGCTCGCATCCGACCGCCGCGGCGGCCTCGGCGGCGGTACGGGTGCCCTCGGGGAAGCGGCGGGCACGGGCGAGCACTTCGACGAGGCCGAGACCGCGCAGGGCCTCGACGAAACGGGGGTGAGCTCCGGATTCTTCGGCGTCAGTGGCGGCTGTCGTCATGACTGGCACGCTAGCGGTGCCTGTACGGTGCACGCGAACGGGTATCGCCGGGCCGCTCGCCCCGCCCGCGGCGGCGGACAGGAAGAAGCCGGTGAGGGCAGCCCCGTCCCCACGGATCCCTCACCGGCTGGTCTTCCTCGAGCGGTACGTCAGGCGCGTACCAGCTCCTTCTCCGCGTCGGGGTCCCGGCGCTCCGCCTCGGTGCGCAGTCCGTCGCCCTCGACGTCCACGTTGGGCAGCGCCCGGTCCAGCCACTTGGGCAGCCACCAGGCCCGCTTGCCGAGCAGCGCGAGCACCGCCGGGACGATGGCCATGCGGACGATGAACGCGTCGAAGAAGACGGCGACGGCGAGACCGAAGCCGATCATCTTCACCATCGACTCGCTGGAGCCGATGAAGCCGGAGAAGACGGCGATCATGATGACGGCGGCGGCCGTGACCACGCGAGCCCCGTGCTTGAAGCCGGTGACGACGGCCTGCTGGGGCTTCTCCCCGTGGACGTACGCCTCGCGCATCCGGGTCACGAGGAACACCTCGTAGTCCATGGCGAGTCCGAAGACCACGCCGACCATGAAGATCGGCATCATCGACATGACCGGTCCGGTCTCCTCCACGTTCATCAGGCCCGACAGCCAGCCCCACTGGAAGACCGCGACCACCGCGCCGAGGGCGGCCATCACGCTGAGCAGGAAGCCGAGGGCCGCCTTCAGCGGGACGAGGATCGAGCGGAAGACCACGATCAGCAGCAGGAACGCGAGGCCGACCACCAGGGCGAGGTACGGCAGCAGGGCGTCGTTCAGCTTCTGCGAGACGTCGATGTTCATCGCCGTGGAGCCGGTGACCAGCACCTTCGCGTCGGTCGCGGAGGTGATGTCCGCGCCCTTGTCACGGATGGCGTGCACCAGGTCCTCGGTGGTGGCCGACGACGGCTTGGAGTCCGGGATGACGGTGATCGTCGCGGTGTCGCCCGTCTTGTTGGGCGTGGCCGGGGTGACCGTGACGACGTCCTTCAGGCCCTTGATCTCGTCGCCGACCTTGGTGAAGGCCTTCTTCGGGTGGTCGCTGTCCTTGGCGTCGACCACGACCATCAGGGGGCCGTTGAAGCCGGGGCCGAAGCCCTCGGAGAGGAGGTCGTAGGCGCGGCGCTGGGTGGTGGAGACCGGCTGGGAGCCGTCGTCGGGCAGGCCCAGTTCCAGGGAGGCGGCCGGGATGGCCGCCGCGCCGAGGCCGATCACACCGAGCAGCAGCACGGCGACCGGGCGCCGTACGACGAAGCTGGCCCAGCGGGTGCCCATGTTCGGGCGGCCCGGCTTCTTCGGCGTCCGGCCCCCGCCGAGCAGCTTGCTCTTCTCGCCGGTCGGCTTGATCCGGCGGCCCGCGTAGCCGAGCAGCGCCGGGATCAGGGTGAGCGCGATGAGGACCGCGATGGCGACCGTGCCCGCGGCGGCGACGCCCATCTTGGTCAGCATCGGGATGTTGACCACGGAGAGGCCGACGAGGGCGATGACGACGGTCAGTCCGGCGAAGACCACCGCCGAGCCCGCCGTGCCGACGGCCCGGCCGGCCGCCTCCTCTCGCTCGCGGCCCTCGGCCAGTTCGGCGCGGTAGCGGGAGACGATGAACAGGGCGTAGTCGATGCCGACGGCGAGGCCGATCATCGAGGCCAGGGTGGAGGTGGTCGAGCCCAGGTCCAGGGCGCTGGCCAGCGCGGTGATCGTGGAGACGCCGATGCCGACGCCGATGATCGCGGTCAGCAGCGGGAATCCGGCCGCGAGCAGCGAGCCGAAGGTGATGACGAGGACGACCGCGGCGATCGCGATGCCGATGACCTCGCTGGAGCCGGTCTCGGGGGTCGCGGTCAGCGCGTCACCGCCGATCTCGACCGTCAGCCCGGCGTCCCGCGCGTCCTGTCCGGCGTCCTTCAGCGCGTCCTTGGCGGAGTCCTCCAGCTCCATGCCGGAGACCTTGTACTTCACCGACGCGTAGGCGATGGTGCCGTCCTTGCTGACGGCGTGCCCGGCGTACGGGTCGGCGACGGAGGCGACCTCGGAGCCGCTCTGCAGCTCCTTCACCGTCTTGCGGACGGTGGCCTTGTTCGCCTTGTCCGTCATCTTCTCGCCGTCCGGCGCCTTGAAGACGACCCGCGCGGTGGCGCCGTCGGCGCTCATCCCGGGGTAGCGCTGTTCCAGCAGGTCGAAGGCCTTCTGGGCCTCCGTACCGGGGATGGAGAAAGAAGTGCTGCCGGCGGGCGGCGCGGAGGCGGCGCCCACCCCGGCGAGGGTGAGCAGCGCGACCCATACGAGGGCGACGAAGTGCCGTCGCCGGAAGGCGAGCCGGCCGAGTTTGTAGAGGAACGTGGCCACGAGGGCGTACTCCCGGTCAGGTCGTGGGGTTCTGGGCAGGGTCGATCAGCCCGACGACGTGAGCGGTGACGTCAGATGGTGGGCTTGCCGGGGAGAGCGATCAGGGGACGATCAGCGTGATCAGGAGGTGGTGACGCCGAGGGCGGGGAGGACCACGGCGTCGATGTACGAGATGAGGAAGGCCCGGGTGGGCGGCTGGTCGTCGAGCAGCGCCCGGGTGGCGAAGCCGCCGACCATCATGTGCAGCAGGAAGTCGAGCGCGGGACAGTCCGGGCGGACCTCGCCCCGGTCGATCGCACGCCGGATCACCTGGTGGAAGCCGGACATCTCCGGCTCCACGAGCTGGGCCCGGAAGGCCTCGCGCAGATCCGGGTTGTTGTGCATCGCCATGGCGACGCCCCGCATGAGCGCCGAGTTCTGCTCGATGGTGCAGTCGTCCTCGAGCAGCACCAGCGCGTGCAGGTCGCCCCGGAGCGTGCCCGTGTCGATCTCACCGGTCCGGTCGGGCTTGCCGTGCCGGATGGCCTTCACGACCAGTTCGGCCTTGCCGCCCCACTGGCGGTAGAGCGTGGCCTTGCTGGACCGGGTGCGGGCGGCGACGGCGTCCATGGTGAGGGCGTCGTAGCCGACTTCGCGGAGCAGGTCGAGCACGGCCTCGTACAACTCGGCCTCGCGTTCGGGCGTGATCCGACTGCGACGCGCGGTGGCGGCCTCAGTCATGTCTCTCACCCTCCCGATGCGGCTGCCCGCTTGGAACGACACGGTTTCGTACACGACGAATGTACCCCAGCCGCAAGCGAAACGAAACGGTTTCGTTCGTGTGCTGGGTCACGCCTGTCGGATCCACATAAGGCGGCGCCCTGACCGGCCCCGGTTCCGCTCCCGCCGCGCCCCGGTCCGCTCCGGTTGCTGGGCCTCCTCCCCCGGAAAAGCATGGTGAGGTGAGCTATCTGCGCCTGCCCCACCTCAACGGCGACCTGCTGTGCTTCGTGGCCGAGGACGACCTCTGGCTGGCCCCGCTCGACTCCCCGGGCCGGGCCTGGCGGTTGACCGTGGACCGCGCCAAGACCGGGCACCCCCGCTTCTCGCCCGACGGCCACCACATCGCCTACGCCACCTGGCGCAGCCTCGTGCCCGAGATCCACCTCGTCGGCGTCGACGGCGGACCGTCGCGGCAGCTCACGTACTGGGGCAGCGCCGACACCCAGGTGTGCGGCTGGACCCCGGACGGCGACATCCTCGCCGTCACCTCACACGGCGAGCCCTTCTCCTACTTCACCTGGGCCTACAAACTGACCACGGACGGCGCGCCCGGCCGCAAACTGCCCTGGGGCCCCGTCTCCGACATCCAGACCGCCGACATCGACGGCGAGCGCAGGAGCCTGCTGCTCACCGGCACCCCGCCGCACGAACCGGCCTCCTGGAAGCGCTACCGGGGCGGCGCCATGGGCCGCCTCTGGCTGCACGGGCAGCGGCTGCTCCCGGACATCGGCGGGCATCTGGACTCCCCCATGTTCGTCGGCGGCCGGATCGCCTTCCTCTCCGACCACGAAGGCGTCGGCAACCTCTACTCCTGCGCCTACGACGGCTCCGACCTGCGCCGCCACTCCGACCACGACGCCTTCTACGCCCGGCACGCCTCGAGCGACGGCAACCGGGTGGTCTACCAGTGCGCGGGGGAACTGTGGCTCGTGGAGGACTTCGCCCCGGACGCCGCACCGCGCAGGCTCGATATCCGGCTCGGCGGCCCGCGCGCGGGGCGTCGCCGGCACCAGGTTCCGGCCGCCCAGCACGTGGACGGCATCTCCGTGGACGAGACCGGTCGGGCCAGCGCGGTCGTCGTCCGGGGCAGCCTGTACTGGCTCACGCACCGGGACGGCCCGTCCCGCACGATCACGGACACGCCCGGAGTCCGGGTCCGGCTGCCGGAGATGCTCGGCTCCACCGGGCAGGTGGCGTACGTGACGGACGCCGAGGGCGAGGACGCCGTCGAGATCGCCCGGCTCCCCCGCGCCTCCGGCGACCGCGCCACACGCCGGCTGGGCCAGGGCGAGCTGGGGCGGGTCCTGGAGATCGTCTCCGACCCGCTGGGCGAACGGCTGGCCGTCGCCTCCCACGACGGACGGCTGCTGCTGATCGACGTCACGGACGAGGAGGGGACCGAGGGAGCGGAACGGCCCGCCGCCGAGGGCTCGGCGGACTCCGGGGATTCCGGGGACACCGGGGACACCGGGGACACCGGCGGTGGGGCCGCCGCGGTGCCGGACGGCCGGGTCACCGAGCTGGCGCGGTCCGCCAACGGGCCCGTCCGCGACCTCGCCTTCTCCCCCGACGGCTCCTGGATCACCTGGTCCCACCCGGGGATCGGCCGCTCGCTGCGGCAGATCAAGCTGGCGCGCATCAAGGACCGGCACATCGTGGACGTCACCAACGGCCGCTTCGAGGACGAGAACCCCGTCTTCACCCGCGACGGCCGCTACCTCGCCTTTCTGTCCTGGCGCGGCTTCGACCCGGTGTACGACGTCCACACCGGCGATCTGTCCTTCCCGCTGGGCTGCCGCCCCTACCTGGTCCCGCTCTCCTCGGCGACCCCCTCCCCGTTCGCCCTGAACCCCGAGGGCCGCCCGGCCGCCGGGGGGCTCGACCCGCTGGAGGACGAGAGCGGCGGGGAGGGCGGCGCGGTGATCGTGGAGGTGGAGGGCCTGGAGAACCGGGTGACCCCGTTCCCGGTCGTCGCCTCCAAGTACTCCGCGCTGTGCCCGGTGGCCGGCGGGGGCCTGGTCTGGCTGCGGTGGCCCATCTCCGGGGCGCTCGGCGAGACCTTCGCCAATCCGGCCGACATCAGCGGCCGGCCGACGCTCGAGTACTTCAACATCGCCAAGGCCAAGAAGTCCGAACTGGTCGACCACCTCGACTGGTTCGCGGTGAGCGGAGACGCGACCCGGCTGATGGTGGTCGACGAGGGCGACCTGCGGGCGGTGCCGTCGACCGAGCCGGGCGACGGCGACACGACCGTCTGGATCGACCTGCGCCGCATCGTGCACCACGCCGATCCGCCCGCCGAGTGGCGCCAGGCCTACGACGAGGCCGGCCGTCTCATCCGCGCCTACTTCTGGGACCCCGGAATGTGCGGCATCGACTGGGACGGGGTGCTCGACCAGTACCGGCCCCTGGTCGAACAGGTCGCCTCCCCCGACGACTTCGCCGACCTGCTGCGCGAGGTCCTCGGCGAACTGGGCACCTCGCACGCCTACGTCACCGCGGCCCGCCGCAACGAGGGGCCGCCTCAATACCAGCGCTGGCAGGGCCTGCTCGGCGCCAACCTGGTCGAGCGGGACGGCGGCTGGGCCGTCAAGCGCATCCTGCCCGGCGATTCCTCCGACTCCAAGGCGCGCTCGCCGCTGGCCGGCACGGGCATCCGCGAGGGCGCCGTACTGACCCATGTGGACGGCCGCCCCGTCGACCCGGTGACCGGCCCGTACCCCCTGCTCGCGGGCTCGGGCGGGACGACGACGGAGCTGACGTTCGCCCCGCCGCCGGGCGAGCCGGGACGGGCCCGGCGGGTCGCCATCATGCCCCTCATCGACGAGCGGCCGCTGCGCTACCAGGACTGGGTGGCCAAACGCCGCGAGGTCGTCCGGGAGTTGAGCGGGGGCCGGTGCGGGTATCTGCACATCCCCGACATGGGCGGCTCAGGCTGGGCCCAGTTCAACCGGGACCTGCGCATGGAGGTGTCCCGGCCGGCGCTGATCGTGGACGTGCGCGGCAACGCGGGCGGGCACATCAGCGAACTCGTCATCGAGACGCTGAGCCGCACGATCCTCGGGTGGGACCTGACCCGCAACGCGCAGCCGGTGTCGTACACCTCGAACGCGCCCCGGGGCCCGATCGTGGCCCTCGCCGACGAGGCGACCTCCTCCGACGGCGACATGATCACCGCCGCCTTCAAGCTGCTCAAGCTGGGCCCGGTCGTCGGCCAGCGCACCTGGGGCGGCGTGGTCGGCATGACCGGCCGGCACCGGCTCGGCGACGGCACGGTGATCACGGTCCCGATGAACGCGGCCTGGTTCGACGCCTACGGCTGGTCCGTGGAGAACCACGGCGTGACCCCGGACCTGGAGATCCTGCGCACCCCGCTCGACTGGGCCGAAGGCCGCCACGCCCAACTGGACGACGCGATCCAACTGGCCCTGGAACTCCTGCAGACCAACCCGGCAGCCGAACCCCCCGACTACACCGACGTCCCCAACACCCCCCGCCCCACCCTCCCCCCAAGACCCACCACCTGACCCACCCCAACAGGCGACGCGACCACCGAGGGGCGCACGGAGCTGCGCAATCCTCAAGGGGCGGGCAACTGCGCATCCTCTTCAAGGGCGCGGGGGAGTGCGCGTTCTTTTCAGGGGTCCGGGGAACCGCGCGTTCTCTTCAGGGGCGCGGGGAACTGCGCGACAGGCCCCCACCCACCCGCACCCGACAACGCGCCCTCAACAACCCCCATCGCACCCGACAACGCCCCCCGACACCAACCCCCACCCCCACGACGCCCCGCCCCCAGAACAGCAAGGTGCCCCCCGAAAGAATCGGAGGGCACCCCAAGCTGCCGAACCGGCCGAAGCCGCGCAGCGCTACGCGTCGTAGTCGGCGTCGAAGCGGTCATCCATCTCCCGCTCCGAGTCCTCGATGTCGCGCATGTTCTGCCGGCCCCGCTCAGGCTGCTGGTGGCCTCGCTGACCCTGCTGCTGCCCGTGCTGACCCTGCTGCGGGCCACGCTGACCCTGCTGCTGGCCGCGCTGACCCTGACCGGCCGGCTTCTCCCGCGTGGCCTGACCGGCCTTCTCCCGGGCCTGGCCGACCTTCTCGCGGGCCTGGTCCTGCCAGTCGTGGGTCTTCTCGCTGAACTGGTCCTTCATACCCATGTGGGTTCACTCCCGAAGTGGGTGGGGGGGTTGGCCCCCGGTGGGGCCTCGACCAGATTCACACGGGCCAACACGCTGCGCATGTCGATCAGTTACGCTGCGTAGCACGGGCCGCCTCATCGGCCTCCCCACCTGCGCCGACGAGCCCGGAACGCATCCCCTGGAGCCGTGGCGCGAACCGCCGCATCTCCCGCTGGCCGACGGTGCCGATGAGCGCCGGCAGATAGCCGCGCACCCCCTGCATGCCGCGCAGCCACCACTGCCCGTACACGTGCGCCGAGCGCCGCTCGATGCCGGCGACGATCCGGTCCACCGCCGGGCCCAGCGGGTACGTCTTGTTGGACGGCCACGGCAGCCGCTGCCTGAGTTCCCGCATCACGTCGTCCTGGTCGGCGCCGCGCACCATGTCGGTGTCGGTCCAGGACAGGTACCCGACGCCCACCCGGACACCCTGGTAGCCGACCTCGGCCCGCAGACTGTGCGCGTACGCCTCCACCCCCGACTTGGAGGCGCAGTACGCCGACATCATCGGCGCCGGGGTGATCGCGGCGAGCGAGGCGATCTGCAGCAGATAGCCCCGGCTCTCGACCAGCACCGGCAGGAACGCGCGGGCCGTGACCGCCGAACCGATCAGGTTCACCTCGATCACCCGCCGCCAGGCCTCCGGGTCGGAGTCGATGAAGGGCCCGCCGGTCGCCACACCGGCGTTGGCGACGACGATGTCGACCTTGCCGAAGCGCGCCTTCACCTCCCGCGCCACCCGGCTCGTCGCCTCGTGGTCGGTGACGTCTGCGTACCAGTGCGCGCTCTCGCTGTGCAGCCGCCCGGAGACCTCCTTGAGCGCGTCCTCCTCCAGGCCGACCAGCGCGACCCTGGCGCCGCGCGCGGAGAGCTTGCGGGCGAGCAACTCGCCGACACCGCGCGCCGCTCCGGTGACGACGGCGACCTGTCCCTCGAGGCTGACCCTGCTCATGCGCCCTCCTTGATCTGCTGCACGACGGTGGAACGGGAGACGGGGGCGTCCCCCGTGACATAGGTGGTGACGAGCTCCCGGATTCTCCCGGTCACCTGCTCCGGGGCCTCGACGGGAGACATGTGGCCGACGCCGGGCAGCTCGGTGAGACCGAGGCACCGGGGCAGCGCGGCGACCAGCGCGTGGGCGTGCGCGACGGGCGTGAGCCGGTCGGCGGCGCCGTGCACCACCGCGGTGGGCACGCGCAACTCCCGTACCCCGTGGTCGAGGTCGAGCGCCGCGAGCATGCCCGCCCAGGCGTGGCGGACGGTGCGCGGGCAGGCATGCACGATCCGCGCGCACGCCTCCACCATGTGCGGGGCCGAACCGGCTCCCATGGTGCCGTACTTGAGGACGCGCATCGCCAGGGGCGTGACCGGCCCGAGCGGGGCGCGCGAGGTGAGCACGCGCCCGGTGAGCCAGGTGCGGGCCCGTCCGGCGCGCAGCGGCACCACACGCGCCTCGGCGACCAGCCGGGAGCTGCCGGTGCTGCACAGCAGGACGGCCGCGGCGTGTTCGCGGAAACGGGATCGCGCGGAGGCGGCCATGACCGTCATCCCGCCCATGGAGTGGCCGACGACGAGTGCCTTCTCCTTGGGCGCGAGGGTCTGGGCGAGCACCGCCTCGAGGTCGTCCGCGAGCGCCTCGGTGGTGCAGGCGTGGCTCGCCGGACTGCGCCCGTGCCCCCGCTGGTCGTAGGCGATCACCCGGTGGTCGGCCGCCAGTTCCCTGATCTGCGCCGCCCAGAACGCGGTCGAGCAGGTCCAGCCGTGGGAGAGGACGACGGGCGGGGCGTCCTCGGGGCCGTGCACCTCGGCGTGCAGCCGGGCGCCGTCGGCGGAGACCACGGTGAGGGTGCGGGACGGCACCGGCGGGGCGTACGGTCCGGAGGCCACCGCGGCGATCCGGCTCATACGGCGGCCTCGCTCTGCTGCCCCGCCACCGGGCCGGCGTCTCCGGCTCGGACGCCGGACTGCCGGACGACCTCGTACTCCGCCAGGTCCACCCGCCGGGTCTCGCGCCTGAACTCCGCCGTCGTACCGGGCCAGATGGTGGTGTTGCGGCCGCTCGGGTCGAGGTACCAGCTCGTGCAGCCGCCGGTGTTCCACACGGTCCGCTTCATGCGCTCCTGGACCTTGTGGTTCCAGGCGTCGACGGCGGCGGGCCGCGCGTCGAGGGCGGTGCGGCCTCCCCCGGTGCCCCGAGGGCCTGGGGGGACCGTCAGCACGTCGAGCTGACGCAGGTAGTCCGCCATGTAGTTGAGCTGGGACTCGATCATGAGGATCATCGAGGAGTTGCCCAGGCCGGTGTTGGGCCCGATGATCGTCATCCAGTTCGGGAACCCGGCGGCCGAGGCACCGCGCAGCGCCTGCATGCCGCCCTTCCAGGTCTCGGCGAGCGTGACACCCTCGGCTCCGACCACACGCTCGGCGATGGGCATGTCCGTGACGTGGAAGCCCGTGCCGAAGATGATCGCGTCGACCTCCGCCTCGCTGCCGTCGGCCGCGACGACGGTGGAGCCGCGGATCTCGCTGAGCCCGCTCGCGACCACGTCCACATTGGGCCGGGCCAGCGCCGGGTAGTACTCGCTGGACAGCAGGATCCGCTTGCAGCCGATGCGGTAGTCGGGCGTGAGTTTGGCGCGCAGCGCCGGGTCCTTGACGGCGCGGGCCATGTTGCGCCTGGCGAGCTGTTCGACCAGGCCGAGTTCGTCCGGGTGCTTGGTGAACGCCTGCACCTGGAGCTCCCGGATGCCCCACAGCAGTCCGCGCCTGATCCGGGTGGTGAACGGAAGCGCCTGGTGCAGCCGGCGTTCGGCCGCGCTGATGGCGCGGTCCATGCGCGGCATCACCCAGGGCGGGGTGCGCTGGAAGAGGGTGAGCCGGCCGACCTGGCGCTGGATGGCGGGCACGATCTGGATGGCGGAGGCGCCGGTGCCGACCATGGCGACCCGCTTGCCGCGCAGGTCGTATTCGTGGTCCCAGCGGGCCGAGTGGAACACCTTGCCGGGGAAGGACTCGAGCCCCGGGATCTCGGGCGTCTTCGGGTCGGACAGCGGGCCGGTGGCGGAGACCACGACATCGGCGGTGAGCGTGCCCCGCGCGGTCTCGATCTCCCACCACAGCCGCTCGCCGTCCCAGCGCATCAGCTTCACCTCGGCGCCGAAGCGGATGTGCGGGCGCAGCCCGAAGACGTCGGTGACGTGCTCCAGATAGGCGCGGATGTGCTCCTGCCCGGAGAAGGTGCGCGGCCAGTCGGGGTTGGGCGCGAAGGAGAAGGAGTACAGATGGGAGGGCACGTCACAGGCGCACCCGGGGTAGCTGTTGTCCCGCCAGGTGCCGCCGACGCTGTCGGCCCGCTCCAGGACGACGAAGTCGGTGATCCCCTCGCGGCGCAGCCGCACCGCGGCCCCCAGTCCGCCGAACCCGGACCCGATCACCGCCACCCGTACATGCTCGTGCTCGGCCATCCCGGAGCCTCCACGCATCGCCTTGGACTCTGCCAGTGAATACTGGCGCAATGGGACTGTAGAGCAGCCGCGTACCGAGCGGTAGGGGGTGAGAAAGGGAAAGTTACCGGCGGTACAACATAGGCTTCGACCGTGACGGACGACGGCGGACACGAGGTCGAGCAGGGCGGCGGGGCGCGCGGATACCGCATGGAGGAACTGGCCCGCCTGGCCGGCATCACCGTGCGCACCCTGCGCTTCTACCGCGAACGCAAGCTGATCGCGCCACCCCGCCGGGAGGGCCGCATCGCCTGGTACGACGACCACCACCTGGCCCGTCTGCGCACCATCGCGGCACTGCTGGAGCGCGGCCACACCCTCACCGGCATCGCGGAGCTCGCGGAGGCCCTCGACCAGGGCCGCGACGTCGCCGACCTCCTCGGCGTCGGCACCCCCACCGAGGAGGAGCCGGTCCGCCTCACCCCCGAGGAACTCGCCGCCCGCTTCGAGGGCGAGGTCACCCCGGAGAACCTGGCCGCCGCCATGGACCTGGGCTATCTGGGCACCGACGGCGACGAGATCGTCCACATCAGCCGCCGCCTGCTGGACGTCTCCTCCGCGCTGGTCCGCGAGGGCATACCCCTGGCGGAGGTCCTGGCGGCCGGCAAACGCGTCCGCGAACACGCCGACGCCCTCGCCACCCTCTTCACCGACATGATCCTCCGCCACGCCCCCGAGGAGGACCTCCACCGCCTGCGCCCCCTGGCCCGCAGCGTCATGGAGGCGGAGCTCTCCCTGGCCCTGGACCGGCGGATCAGCAAGCGGGCCTGAGCGGGCCGCCGGCGCCCGTCAGGGGCCCTCAGAGGTCGTACACGACGGTCACCGGCGCATGGTCGCTCCACCGCTCGGCATGCGTGGCCGCGCGCTCGACGAACCCCTTGACCGCCCGGTCCGCGAGCCGCCGCGTGGCCGCGTGGAGGTCGATCCTCCATCCCGTGTCGTTGTCGAAGGCCCGCCCCCGGTACGACCACCACGTGTACGGGCCCTCCACGTCCGGGTGCAGGGCGCGTACCACGTCCACGTAGCCGCCGTCCTCAGCGGTGAGGACCCGGGTGAGCCAGTCCCGCTCCTCGGGGAGGAAGCCGGAGTTCTTGGTGTTGCCGCGCCAGTTCCTGAGGTCGGCCCGCTCATGGGCGATGTTCCAGTCGCCGCAGACCAGCACGTGGCGCCCGTCGGCGGCGGCTCGCTCGCGCAGCCCCTTGAGGTGGACCAGGAACTCGTCCATGAAGCGGAACTTCTCGTCCTGGCGCTCGGTGCCTACCTCGCCGGAGGGGAGGTAGAGGGAGGCGACGGTGACGCCGGGCAGGTCGGCCTCCACGTAGCGCCCGCTGCCGTCGAACTCGGCCGAGCCGAAGCCGATGCGGACGCGGTCGGGTTCGCGGCGCGTGTACAGGGAGACGCCCGCGCGCCCCTTGGCGGCGGCCGGGGCGTGCACGACGTGCCAGCCGTCGGGCTGACGGACCTCCTCGGGCAGCTGGTGCGGCTCGGCGCGCACCTCCTGCAGACAGACGACGTCCGCGGAGGTCTGGGCGAGCCACTCCACGAAGCCCTTCTTGGCGGCGGCTCGCAGTCCGTTCACATTCACCGAGGTCACAGTCAGCACCCGGGCACGATACCGGCACACTGGTCGAGGTCAGTTGTTCCCTATGCATAGAAGTACGATGCCCAGCATGAATATACGTCGTGTTCGTTTCGACCACCCCGACGCCGTCAAGCTCAACGACGTGGTCCAGGAGGAGTACCACCTGCGCTACGGCGACGGCGGCGACGCCACGGTGCTCGACGCCACCGACTTCGACCCGCCCCGGGGCGCGTACCTGATCGCGTACGACGAGCGCGACCGGCCGGTCGCCACCGGCGGCTGGCGCGGCCAGGACAGCAACGGCGAGGGCAACGAGGACGGCGACGCCGAACTCAAGCGCATGTTCGTCGTCGAGGAGATGCGCGGCCTGGGCCTCGCCCGCCGCATCCTCGCGGCCCTGGAGGAGGACGCCCGCATGGCCGGCCGCGTCCGCATGGTCCTGGAGACCGGCACCAAGCAGCCGGAGGCCATCGCCCTGTACGCGTCGAGCGGTTACGAGCCCTGCACCAAGTTCGGCTACTACCGCCACCACGAGGAGAGCCTCTGCTACGCGAAGCGGCTGTGAACACGATGAAGCCCCAGTCGGCTTTCGCCGACTGGGGCTTCATGATGCGTGGACCTGAGGGGATTTGAACCCCTGGCCCCCTCGATGCGAACGAGGTGCGCTACCGGACTGCGCCACAGGCCCTTGCAACGAGTGAAACTCTAGCATCCCCGTCGGGGTGCTTGGAAATCCGTTCCCTGACTGGTCAGGGGCGGACTTCCAGGGGCGTGACGGCTGTCACTCGTTGGCCGCGCGCGGGCGGTCGCCGTCCTCGTACTGGTCGAAGAGCGGGGTGCGTCCGCGTTCGCGCGTCCGGCGTGCGGACGCGCCGGAGGCCGCCCCGCGCGAGCGGGACCGGGCGGGCGGAACGGAGTCGCCACGGCCATCGGCCGGCTCGCGCGCCGCCCGGTCCGCCTCGGCGTCCGGGACGTGGCCGTCCTGCTCCGGCACGAGGGGGCCCGAGCGCGCCGAGCTCCAGGTGTCGGGCGCGCCGAGGTCGACGTCGGAGGTGGCCCGGGGCGCGACCGGTGCGGTCACATACGTGGGCAGCGGTACCGGTACCGGGTCCCAGCTGTCCCCGTGGCCGGGCCGGCGCTGCCGCTCGCGCTGCTGGTCGACCCATTCGGCGTGGTCGGTCTGCTCGACGAGGGCCCGGCGGTCGGCGGCGAGGGCGGACATGCCGGTGTGGGTTCCGGTCGCCGGCTCCTCGTCCGGTTCGCCGGTGGCCGGGTCCGGGTCCGGAAGGGCGCGCCGGCGCGGCTGGCGCTCGCGCAGGCTGCGGGCCGCGTCCTCGGCGCGGCGGCGGTCCATGTGGTAGGCGAAGCGGCGGCGCTCCTGCGCGCGCAGGTACCCGATGTACCCGCTGAGCATGAGGGCGGGCACGCCGGGCGCCCAGAGGAAGGCGAGGCCGCCGACGGCGGCGACGATGGCGCCGGCGGTGAAGGCGATGAAGAGCATCACGGTGGTGCGCCGACGGCGCGCGAGCACCTTCGAGCGCCGGGCGCGCGCTGCGGCCGCCTGGGCCGAGGCCGTGTTCCGCGGTGCGGGCACCCGGGCCTGCGCGGGCACGGAGCCGGTCGTGGACGCGGACTTCGGCGCGGACGGGGATTTGGGCGTGGCGGGGGACGACTTGGGCGCCGGGATGCCGGACTGGTCGCGCTCCGGTTCGGCCGGTCCCGCCTGCTCCGGTTCGACGTCGGCGTGTACCTGACGGCGGGTCGGAGGCATGGCGAAGGACCGGACGTCCACCGAGTCGGTGACGGCGTCCGGGTCACCGGTTTCCGGCTCCCCCTCCTGGGTGGAGCGCGCCCGCAGGTCCTTGGCGTACCGGCGCTCCATACCCGCCCGTCCGGACAGCAGCCGGATGGCGGTGCTGAAGCGTTCCGTCGGACGGGCCTCGTTCAGCTCGTCCTGCCTACGGAGCCACATCGGCACCAAGTAGGCGGCCCAGGCCCCGACGATGACTGCGTAGATGAGGCCGCTGCTGCTCACGTCCCACACGGTAGAGGGATTTGCGTGAGGCCATCCGCCAATTGGGCCGGTGTGTCGCACGATCTGGCTGATATTTCGAGCTTTTTTTGCGACCGATGCGATCAGTGGACCGCGGCAAGTCGCGAATTGAATGACCCGGGACGGTCACCGGGCGATCAATTTCGAACATGTATTCAATTTCAGGGTCACGCGGGATTCCGCGGGGTGTTCTCCTGACGTCCCCGCTCGGATCGTGCCCGCTGCCAGCGGGCGAGCAAACCGTCGGGCACCTCCTCCGCCGTGAGCGCGTAGACGAGGTGGTCGCGCCAGGCCCCGTCGATGTGCAGATAACGCGGCCGCAGCCCCTCCTCGCGGAATCCGAGTTTCTCCACGACCCGGCGGCTGGGCCGGTTCTCGGGGCGAATGCAGACCTCGACGCGGTGCAGACCGACGGTGCGGAAACAGTGGTCGACCGCGAGCGCGACCGCCGTCGGCATCACCCCGCGCCCGGCCACCGACTCGTCCACCCAGTAGCCGACGTGACCCGAGCACATCGACCCCCAGGTGATCCCGGCGACCGTCAACTGCCCGACGAGCTGCCCCTGGTACTCGATGACGAACGGCAGCATCCGGCCCGCGTTGGCCTCGGACCTGAGGTGCCGGACCATCTGCCGGTAGGTCGGCCGGTGGGTGATCGGGCCGCTGGGCGTGGGCGGCGGGATGGTCGCCTCCCAGGGACGCAGCCAGTCGCGGTTGCGCCGGTTGACCTCGCGCCAGACCCGCTGGTCACGCAGCTTTATCGGCCGGAGGACGACATCGCCGTCCGCCAGCACGACGGGCCAGGACGGGGTGTTCAGCTCGCACCCCCACTTCCGGCACCGGGTCTGGGGTGGTCGCCGCCGCGGATCTGGTCGACCGCGTGGACCAGCAGCGGCTCCAGGACGGCGAGACCGTCCCGCACCCCGCCGCTGGAACCCGGCAGATTGACGATCAGCGTCCCCTGCGCCACCCCGGCCAGTCCGCGGGAGAGCGCGGCGGTGGGCACCTTCTCCCGCCCGAACGCCCGGATGGCCTCGGCGATGCCCGGCACCTCGCGGTCGATCACCTGCCGGGTCGCCTCGGGCGTGCGGTCGGTGGGCGAGATGCCGGTGCCGCCGGTGGTGACGACCACGTCGTAACCGGCCGCCACGGCCTCCCGGAGCGCCGCCGTCACCGGGTCCCCGTCGGGCACGACCCGCGGTCCGTCGACGGCGAACCCGAAGCCCGCCAGGCCCTCGGCGATCAGGGGGCCGCCCTTGTCCTCGTAGACCCCGGCGGCGGCCCGGTTGGAGGCGGTGACGACCAGGGCGCGGTACGGCCCGGCGCTCATGCCCGGCTCCAGTCGCCCGACTTGCCGCCCGTCTTCTCCTCGACCCGTACGTCCGTGATGACCGCTCCCTTGTCGACCGCCTTGACCATGTCGATCACGGTGAGCGCGGCGACCGTCACCGCGGTGAGGGCCTCCATCTCGACGCCCGTGCGGTCCGTCGTCCTGACGGTGGCCTCGATCCGCACGGCGTCGTCCGCGACCGACAGGTCCAGTTTCACACCGGACACCGACAACGGGTGGCACAGCGGGATCAGGTCCGGGGTGCGCTTGGCGCCCATGATGCCCGCGATGCGCGCGGTGGCCAGGGCGTCACCCTTGGGGACTCCCTCACCGCGCAGCAGCTCGACCACCCGGGGTGACACCAGGACCCGGCCGCTCGCGCGCGCGGTGCGGGCGGTCACGTCCTTGCCGGACACGTCGACCATGCGGGCCGCGCCCGCCGCGTCGATGTGCGTCAGTCGGTCCTGTGCGGCGGCTCCGGGGGTGTCCCCCCGGGAAGGCTCAGTCATGCTGTGTGGCGCTCCCGGTCCGGGCCCGTCGCGGTGCGGTGCACGGGCCTGCTGTGCGCGACACGGTACCGCCAAGCCGGTTCGGGCACCGGGCCAGGACCCCCCGGGGGGCGCTCAGCCGAGCAGTACGACCTCCACCTCGGTGCCCGGCTCGACGGACTCCACGCCCTCGGGGACGACGATCAGCGCGTCGGCGTGCGCCAGCGCCGCGACCAGATGGGAGCCGGCGCCGCCCACCGGGCGCACCGTTCCGCCGGAGTGGCTGCCGCGCAGGAACTGCCGTCGCCCCTTGGGCGAGCGCAGCGGCCCGTCCGCCGTGAGGGTGGCCCTGACGCGGGGCCGGTGGACGTCCTCGAGGCCCATCAAGGTGCGGATGGCGGGGCGGACGAACAGCTCGAAGGAGACGTACGACGAGACCGGGTTGCCGGGCAGGGCCAGCAGGGGGGTGTGGTCGGGGCCGATGGAGCCGAAGCCCTGGGGTTTGCCGGGCTGCATGGCGAGCCTGCGGAACTCCACCCCGCTGCCCGGCTCGTCCTCGTCCCCGGCGTACGACAGCGCCTCCTTGACGACGTCGTACGCCCCGACGCTGACCCCGCCCGTGGTGACCATCAGGTCGGCGCGGACGAGCTGGTCCTCGATGGTGGACCGGAGGGTGTCGGCGTCGTCGGCGACGGCGCCGACCCGGTAGGCGATGGCGCCCGCGTCCCGGGCGGCCGCGGTGAGGGCGAAGCTGTTGGAGTCGTAGATCTGGCCGTTCGCCAGTGCCTCGCCGGGCTGGACGAGTTCGCTGCCCGTGGACAGCACGACCACGCGCGGGCGCGGGCGCACCCGCACCGTGCCCCGGCCGACCGCGGCGAGCAGCGCGAGCTGCGGCGGGCCGAGGACCGTCCCGGCCTCCAGGGCCAGGTCGCCGGCCTTCACGTCGCTGCCCTTGGCCCGTACGTGCGCGCGTGCCTCGGCGGGGCGGTGCACGCGCACCTGCCCCTCGGCGCCCTCCGGTGCCAGACTCCGCGACCGCATCCCGGTGACGGGTCCCTCGCCGAGCCCGCCGTCGGTCCACTCGACGGGTACGACGGCCTCGGCGCCGGGCGGCAGCGGTGCGCCGGTCATGATGCGGGCGGCCTGGCCGGGCCCGACCCGCACCGACTCGCCCGCGCCCGCCGCGACGTCGCCGACGACCTCGAGGACGGCCGGGAACTCCTCACTGGCGCCCGCGATGTCCGCGACCCGTACCGCGTACCCGTCCATGGAGCTGTTGTCGAACGGCGGCAGGGAGACCGGCACCGTGATGTCGTCGACCAGGACGCAGCCCTGGGCGTCGAGCAGTTGCAGCTCGATGGGTTCGAGAGGGCGGACGCTGCCGAGGATGTCCTCCAGGTGGTCGTCCACCGACCACAGGTCGTCCGGGCCGGCGGGGCGGGTCGCGGCGCTGCTCAACGTTGCTGCATCTCCTCGGCTACGTAACTGCGGAGCCAGGTCCGGAAGTCCGGGCCCAGATCCTCACGTTCGCACGCCAGTCTGACAATGGCACGCAGGTAGTCGCCACGGTCGCCGGTGTCGTAGCGGCGGCCCTTGAAGACGACGCCGTGCACCGGGCCGCCGACCTTCTCGTCCTCGGTGAGCTGCTGGAGGGCGTCGGTGAGCTGGATCTCGCCGCCGCGGCCGGGCTCGGTCTTGCGGAGTATGTCGAAGACGTGCGGGTCGAGCACGTAGCGGCCGATGACCGCGTAGTTGGAGGGGGCGTCGGCCGGGTCCGGCTTCTCGACCAGCCCGGTCACCTTGACCACGTCGCTGTCGGGGGTGCTCTCCACGGCCGCGCAGCCGTAGAGGTGGACCTGCTCGGGCGCGACCTCCATGAGGGCGATCACACTGCCGCCGTGCTGCTCCTGGATCTCGATCATGCGCTGGAGCAGCGGGTCGCGGGGGTCGATCAGGTCGTCGCCGAGGAGCACCGCGAAGGGCTCATGGCCGACGTGCGGGGCCGCGCACAGCACGGCGTGGCCGAGGCCCCTGGGGTCGCCCTGGCGCACGTAGTGCATGGTGGCCAGGTCGCTGGACTCCTGCACCTTCGCGAGCCGCTCGGCGTCTCCCTTCTTCTCGAGCGCCGATTCCAGCTCGTAGTTGCGGTCGAAGTGGTCCTCGAGGGGACGCTTGTTGCGTCCGGTGATCATGAGGACGTCGTCGAGCCCCGCCGACACGGCCTCCTCGACCACGTACTGGATCGCCGGCTTGTCCACGACCGGCAGCATCTCCTTGGGAGTGGCCTTGGTGGCCGGCAGGAACCGGGTGCCGAGGCCTGCTGCGGGGATGACAGCCTTGCTGATCCTGGGGTGCGACTGAGTCATGCCCGCAACCTTATCCGGTGCCTTTGCAGGGAATCTGGGGCTCCGGTTGATTGGCACTCATATGAGCACATTGGGAAAGGGGTGCGGAACGACCCGTGGAACACGACGGACGCACGGCCGAGCCTGACAAGCGAACATTGCGGCGGGAGTTCCTCGCGGTGAGGAACAGGTTGACGGAGGATGTCGTCCGGGCGGCGGGCGAGGCGCTGGCCGGGCGCGCTCTGGAGCTGCCCGAACTGGCGGGGGCGCGCACGGTGGCGGCCTACGTCTCGGTCGGCACGGAGCCGGGCACGATCGCCCTGCTGGACGCCCTGCGCGCGCGAGGCGTGCGTGTCCTGCTCCCCGTCCTCCTGCCCGACAACGATCTGGACTGGGGGGAGTACACCGGTCCGGACTGTCTCGCGCGGATTCAACATGGCGGGAAAATGGCCCTGTTCGAGCCCTCCGGCGAGCGTCTCGGCCCGGCCGCCGTGACCGGCGCGGACGTCGTCCTGCTGCCCGGCCTCGCGGTCGACGCGCGCGGGATGCGCCTGGGACGCGGCGGAGGGTCGTACGACCGGGTGCTCGCGCGTCTGGAGCACGCGGGTGCGGGGCCCGCGCTCGTGGTGCTGCTGTACGACACGGAGGTGGTCGGCCGGGTCCCGGCGCAGGCGCACGACCGGCCGGTGCACGCGGTGGTGACGCCGTCGGGCGTGCGCCGGTTCACGGGCGCCTGAGCGGCCCGAGACGCGGACGGCCCTCCACGCGCGCGTGGAGGGCCGTCCGGCCGTGTCAGAGGCTCACGGGCTGAGGACGAGGGTGTCGCTCGTGCTCTTGCCGACCGCCTCACCGGAGAAGGCCCAGGGCAGCAGTTCTCCCTTGGCCCACTTGCCCGTCTGGTCCGTGTAGTGGGCGTTGAAGGCGTGCCCGGAGGCGCCGGTCAGGTTGATCCACTTGGACTTGTCGAGGTCGGCGAGGTTGACCACCATCCGCATGGACGGCACCCACACGACGTTGTAGCCGCCGGCGGCGTTCCAGCCGGAGGCGTTGACGGTGGCCTCGCCGCCGCTGAGCTTCCAGGGGCCGCGGTTGAGGACGTACTGCAGGGCCTTGGGGCCCCCGGTGCCGAGCGTCTGGTTCTTCAGGAACAGGCGGTGCAGCCGGCCCCAGCTCCAGGTGTCGATGTCCTTGCCGAGCTTGGAGGTCAGCTCCCAGCGGGCGTCGATCATGGCGCGGGCGAGCAGCGAGTCGCGGTCGGTCGCCGCGGGGCGCGTGCCCCGCTCGGGCGTCTTCCACCAGTCGCTGTCCGGCTTGTCCATCAGCTTGCGCACGACCTCGAACCAGCGGTCGCCGCCGTCCGGCTGCGCCTGGTCGGCGTCGCGCTCACCGCACTCGCGCACCTTGCCGTCGTCGTCGACCGGTCCGGTGCTGCCGGTCTTGTCGACCCACAGGCACTGTCCCTTGACGCGCAGCTCCTTGGGGAGCTTGTTGCCGAAGGCGAGCTTGAGGACGTTGCGCCAGACCGCGTTGAAGTAGGCGGCGGCCGCCGAGTCGGCGTCCTGGGTGTAGTCCCAGCCCTCCAGCAGCTTCTGGGCGTCGCGGACCGACTTGTCGTCCAGGTTGATCTTCAGCAGCTTGGGCACCAGCAGCTTGGCGATCTCACTGCTGGTGTCCATCTGCATCTGCCGCATGTCATCGGTGGAGATCTTGCCGCCGTCCTTGATCTTCGACTCGATCAGGTCGGTGATGCGCTGGCTGCGGGTGCCGTAGCCCCAGTCGGTGGTCAGCGTGTACGGGTACTTGTCCTTGTCGACCACGGCCTGGTTGGCGGTGACGATGTAGCCGCGCTCGGGGTCGTACTCGTAGGGCAGCTCGTCGTCCTTGACGAAGCCGGTCCAGCGGTACTTGGCGTCCCAGCCGGGCACCGGGACGGAGCCGTCGGCGGCCGAGGAGCGGGTGGGGATCTGCCCGGGCAGCGTGTAGCCGATGTGGTTCCTGGTGTCGGCGTAGATCAGGTTCTGCGAGGGCACGTCGAACAGGGCGGCCGCCGACCGGAAGTCGCTCCAGCCGGCCGCCTTGTCGAGGGCGAACACGGCGTCCATCGAGGTGCCCGGGTCGAGCGCGGTCCACCGCAGGGCGATGCCGTAGCCGTCGCCACGGTCGGGGGCCGCGGTGTTGACGCCGGCCCGCCTGCCGACCTGGACGAGTTCGTCGTCGCGGTCGGACAGCAGGGGCATGCCGTCGGCGGTCTGGCGCACGACGATCTTCTTGGCGTCCCCGCCGGCGACCTTGATGGTCTCCTCGCGGGTCTTGAAGGGCCGCACCTCGCCGTCGTACAGGTAGCCGTCGCCGGAGAGCTTCTCCAGGTAGAGGTCGCTGACGTCGACACCGGAGTTGGTCATGCCCCAGGCGATGTCCGCGTTGTGGCCGATGATCACACCGGGCATTCCGGCGAACGTGTAGCCGGTGACGTCGTACTGGCACTTGGCGGAGACGCTGCGGCAGTGCAGGCCCATCTGGTACCAGACGGACGGCAGCGACGCCGACAGGTGCGGGTCGTTGGCGAGCAGCGGCTTCTTGGTGATCGTGTACTTCCCGGAGACCACCCAGGAGTTGGAGCCGATGCCCTGGCCGTTCACGCCGACGGCGGCGGGAACGTCGTCGAGGACCTTGTAGAGGCCGGCGAGCTGGCTGGTGAGGGCCGAGCCGGTCGTGCTCCGGGTGCCCGTCGTGCCCTGCGTACCGGTCGTGCCCGTGCCCTGCGTACCGGTCGTGCCCGTGCCCTGCGAGCCGCTCGCGGCACCGCTCTGCTGGAAGGTCCCGGACAGCTCGCTGTACTGCCCCTCCTGCACGATCGGCTTGTGGCGGCCGTAGGGGTACTCCGGGTAGAGGTCCGCGATCTGCTGCGGGTCGAGGCGGCTGGTCATCAGGGCGCGGTCGATCTCGTCCTGCATGTTGCCGCGCAGGTCCCAGGCCATGGCCTTCAGCCAGGAGACGGAGTCGACCGGGGTCCACTCGGCGGGCTTGTAGTCGTTGGTGAAGCCCAGGGCGGCGTACTCCAGGGAGATCTCCGCGCCGTCCTTGCCCTCGAGGTAGGCGTTGACGCCCTTGGCGTAGGCCTGGAGGTACTTCTTCGTGGAGGCCGACAGCTTGGTGTCGTACTCCTGCTTCGCGACCCGGTCCCAGCCGAGCGTGCGCAGGAACTCGTCGTTCTTCACCTGGCTCTTGCCGAACATCTCCGACAGGCGCCCGGAGGTCAGGTGGCGGCGCACGTCCATCTCGTAGAACCGGTCCTGCGCCTGGACGTAGCCCTGCGCCATGAACAGGTCCTCGTCGGAGGAGGCGTAGACCTGCGGGATGCCGTTGCCGTCGCGTTTGACGTCGACGGGGCCCGACAGGCCGTCGAGCGTGATCGAGCCCTTGGTCTGCGGGAAGGAGGCCCGGACCGTGCTGATCGACCAGTAAGCCCCGTAGGCGATGCCGCCGATGATGGCCAGGACGAGCACCAGAACGAGGAGCCGGGCTTTGCGCCCCTTCTTCCTCCCGTTCGTGCTGGGCGCGACACCCGTCGTGGCGGTGTCACCCGTTGTGGCGGTGGTGTTGGGGGGCATCGCTGTCCTTGCTGTCCTAACGCGAGCGGCAGGCGGTCCTGGAGTGCTGGAGCAACCATAGGCGCAGGGGCCGATCGCGCTTGACGCGGAGTCGGGAACCGGCACGCACGGACGTTCGATCTTGCCCCGGCAAGCGTCAAGAAAGCGTCAAGAGTTAGGTAAGGTAACGAAGTAACCGGAGAACCAAGGGGAGGAACCGCCGCTGAACGTTCACCACCTCAACCAGCTCCTGCTCGTCTGCTCCGTCGTCCTCCTCGTCGCCGTCGCGGCCGTCCGGATCTCCTCGCGCAGCGGGCTCCCCAGCCTGCTCGTCTACCTGGGCATCGGCGTCGTCATGGGCCAGGACGGCCTCGGTCACGTGAGCTTCAACAGCGCCGCGCTGACCCAGGTCATCGGGTACGCGGCCCTGGTCGTGATCCTCGCCGAGGGCGGTCTGGGCACGAAGTGGAAGGAGATCCGGCCGGTTCTGGCGTCGGCCTCCGTGCTGGCCCTGGTGGGAGTCGGGATCAGCGTCGGGGTCACGGCGGCGGGCGCGCACTACCTGGTGGGACTGGACTGGCGGACGGCGCTGATCATCGGCGCGGTGGTGTCGTCGACGGACGCGGCGGCGGTCTTCTCGGTGCTGCGGCGCATCCCGCTGCCCGCGCGCGTGACCGGCACGCTGGAGGCGGAGTCCGGATTCAACGACGCCCCGGTGGTCATCCTGGTCGTAGCCTTCGCCGCGACCGGTCCGGTCGAGCACTGGTACGTCCTGGTGGGCGAGATCGCGCTGGAACTGGCCATCGGCGCCGCCCTGGGCCTCGCGGTGGGCTGGTTCGGCTCCTGGGGCCTGCGGCACGTCGCGCTGCCCGCCTCCGGCCTCTACCCGATCGCCGTCCTGGCCATCGCCGTCACGGCCTACGCGGCCGGCGCGCTGGCCCACGGCAGTGGCTTCCTCGCCGTCTACCTGGCCTCGATGATGCTGGGCAACGCGCGGCTCCCGCACTGGCCCGCCACACGCGGCTTCGCCGAGGGGCTCGGCTGGATCGCCCAGATCGGCATGTTCGTCCTGCTCGGCCTGCTCGTCACCCCGCACGAACTGGGCGACGACGTCTGGCCGGCGCTGATCATCGGGCTGGTGCTGACCATGGTGGCCCGGCCGCTGAGCGTGGTGCTCAGCCTGGCCCCGTTCCGGGTGCCGTGGTCGGAGCAGGCGCTGATGTCGTGGGCGGGGCTGCGCGGAGCCGTGCCCATCATCCTGGCGACCATTCCGATGGTGACGGGCGTAGGAGGCAGCCGCCGCATCTTCAACATCGTCTTCGTACTGGTCGTCGTCTACACCCTCCTCCAGGGCCCGACCCTGCCCTGGCTGGCACGCAAGCTGCGGCTGGGCGAGCAGGGCGAGGCCTCCGACCTCGGCATCGAGTCGGCGCCCCTGGAGCGGCTGCGCGGGCACCTGCTGTCCCTCGCGATCACCGAGGGCTCCCGGATGCACGGCGTAGAGGTCAGCGAGCTGCGGATGCCGCCGGGCGCCGCCGTGACGCTCGTCGTCCGCGAGGGAAAATCGTTTGTCCCGCTGCCCACGACGGTGCTGCGGCACGGGGACGAGCTCCTCGTGGTCGCCACCGACCCCGTGCGCGACGCGGCGGAACGGCGTCTGCGCGCGGTCGCGCAGGGCGGCAAGCTCGCGGACTGGCTGGGCACGGACGGGGCCGGGACGGGCGGCTCCCGTTAAGTGGAGGTTTCGTACCCTTCACACCGCCCGTAATCCCAGGTGGCGCCCCCCGGTGGTGCTCGTTTTCACAGGCCCGCGATGCGGTGATCCCTGTACGATGAAGGCGCACCCTGATCGAACCAACTCTGCCTGACGCAGAGCTGGCGCGACCGTATGGCGGCCGGGTCGTCCCCTCTCATCGTGGGCACCGGTATCTACCGCAGTTCCGCGCAAGAGGACAGCTCTCGGCGCCCGGACCCGCACGGGACCCGCGCTACCAGGCGGCAGAAAGGCACGGGCCGTGGGATCCACGGTCACCACCTCCGACCCGGAGAAGACCTCGCCGGCGCCGCCCCGCCCCGGATACGGACAGCTGCTGCGCACCCGCGGCGCCTGGACGTTCCTGCTCCCCGGCTTCGCGGCGCGCCAGCCGTTCGCGATGCTCACCATCTCCATCGTGCTGCTGGTGCAGCACACCACCGGCTCGTACGGCGCCGCGGGCGCCGCCGCGGCCGCCACCGGCGTCTCCATGGCGCTGTTCGCCCCCTACAGCGGCCGCCTCGCCGACCGCTACGGACAGCGCGCCGTGCTCGTCCCCGGTGTCCTGGTGCACGCGCTGTCGGGCCTGACCCTGACGGCGCTCGCGCTGGCGCACGCGCCCCTGTGGGCGCTGTTCGCCGCGGCCGTGCCGACCGGCGCCTCGGTGCCGCAGGTCGGCCCCATGGTGCGTGCGCGCTGGGGCGTGAAGCTCCAGGGCTCGCCCCTGATGACGACCGCGGCGGCCTTCGAGTCCGTAACGGACGAGCTGACCTTCGTCTTCGGACCGCTGCTGGCGACCGCGCTGTGCACCGCCGTCACCCCGTCCGCGGGCCTGGTGACCGAGGCGGCGCTGACCCTCGTCGGCGGCCTGCTGTTCGCGGCGAGCAGGAGCACGCAGCCGCCGGTGAGCGCCGATAGCGGCCACGCGCGCGTGCGGCACGAATCCGCCCTGCGCGTCCCCGGCGTGCGCGTGCTGGTCGTGACGTTCCTGGGCATCGGGGCGGTCTTCGGCGGCATGCAGGTGTCGCTGGCCGCGTTCACCGAGTCGATCGGCGAGCCCGGCCTGAACGGCGTCCTGTACGGCGTCTTCGCCGCGGGCAACATGCTCTCCGGCGTCGTCTGCGGCGCGATCGCCTGGAAGGCCGCGCCGCAGCGCCGCCTGGTCCTCGGCTACGCCGGGCTCGCGCTGACCGCGTCGGCGCTGTGGACGGCGCACTCGGTGCCGCTGCTGGCCGGCCTCGGCCTGCTGGTCGGCATGTGCATCGCGCCGGCTCTGATCAGCGGCTACACGCTGGTGGAAGGTCTGGTCCCGGCCGGGGCCCGGACCGAGGCGTTCACCTGGCTGACCGGCGCCGTCGCGCTCGGCCAGGCGGCGGCGGTCACGGTCGCCGGGCAGCTGGAGGACCGCCTGTGGGACGGCGCCGGATTCCTGGTGCCGATGGCCGGTACGGTGCTCGCGCTGGTCACCCTGGTGGCCCTGCGTTCACGGCTGACGGCCCGGCCGCAGAGCCGCACGGTCGCACGTGGCGTCGGTCACCGCGTCCCCGTCACGGTGGACTGATCCCCGGGAATACGTCACTATGGACCGTCGTTAGCACTCATCGAGTGAGAGTGCCAGGAGGAAGACAGTGCCGACCTACCAGTACCAGTGCACCGAGTGCGGCGAGGGCCTCGAGGCGGTGCAGAAGTTCACCGACGACGCCCTGACCGAGTGCCCCGGCTGCGGTGGCCGCCTGAAGAAGGTGTTCTCCGCCGTCGGCATCGTCTTCAAGGGCTCCGGCTTCTACCGCAACGATTCCCGCGGCTCCTCGTCGAGCAGCAGCCCGGCGTCGAAGTCGTCCACGTCGTCGGCCGGCTCCTCGTCCGACGCGAAGTCGTCCACGTCGGCGTCCTCGTCGTCCTCCACGACGTCGTCGTCCGGCTCCACGAGCACCTCCGCGGCCTGAGCTCCCGCTCCCCGGGCCCTGCCGTCCTGCGACGGCGGGGCCTTCGGCGTACCCCGGCACCGGCTCCACCGCCCCGTCCCGGGCAGCTAATCTGCTCGTCATGGCGAACGCAGAGATCGGCGTAATCGGCGGCTCGGGCTTCTACTCGTTCCTCGAGGACGTGACCGAGGTCCAGGTGGACACCCCCTACGGGCAGCCCAGCGACTCCCTCTTCCTCGGTGAGCTGGCCGGCCGGCGGGTCGCCTTCCTGCCCCGGCACGGTCGCGGCCACCATCTCCCGCCGCACCGCATCAACTACCGGGCCAACCTCTGGGCCCTGCGCTCGGTCGGCGTCCGCCAGGTGCTCGGCCCCTGCGCGGTGGGCGGGCTGCGCCCCGAGTACGGACCGGGCACCCTGCTCGTGCCGGACCAGTTCGTCGACCGTACGAAGTCCAGGACGCAGACCTTCTTCGACGGGCTGCCGCTGCCCGACGGCACGGTGCCCAACGTGGTGCACGTGTCCATGGCCGACCCGTACTGCCCCGCCGGACGGGCCGCCGCGCTCAAGGCGGCACGCGGCCGGGACTGGGAACCGGTGGACGGCGGCACGCTGGTCGTGGTCGAGGGACCGCGCTTCTCGACCCGCGCCGAGTCGCTGTGGCACCAGGCGCAGGGCTGGTCGGTGGTGGGCATGACCGGCCACCCCGAGGCGGCGCTCGCCCGTGAACTGGAGCTCTGCTACACCTCGCTGACCCTGGTCACCGACCTGGACGCGGGCGCCGAGAGCGGGGAGGGCGTCTCGCACGAGGAGGTGCTCGAGGTGTTCGCGGCCAACGTGGACCGGCTGCGGGACGTGCTGTTCGACGCGGTGGCGGCGCTGCCGGAGACCGGGGCGCGGGACTGCCTGTGTGTGAACGCGCTGGGCGGGATGAACCCGGGGTTCGACCTGCCGTGAGCTGAGGGGCGGGGCCCGGCGGGCTGAGGCGCACACGGGCGATCGCCCCGTCGGGTGGTCGAGTTGTCCACAACCCGCCGGTCGTCCACCGGCGCCGGCGGGGGCCGGCGCGAGGCGTCATCGTGGCACCGCAAGCCGATCCCCCTCGTCGCCGGCGGTGATTCCCATGGCTCTGGCCTCGTCGTACCCCGCTCCCTCCACGCCCTCATCCGCGCGCCCTCACTCCCCCGCCCCGCCGGCCGTCCGGCTGCCCCGTCCGCTGGGCACCGACGCCCCGGCGACCTGTGAGGTGCCGCCCTTCGCCCCGGTACGGGTGCGCGGCGGGCGGTACGGGCTGGAGCGGCTGGTACGGCGGCGCGGGCGGGCCCTCGCGGCCGGCCTGGTCGTGACCGCGGCCGCTCTGGTGGCGGCGGGGCCCCGGACCGCGGGCGAGCCGCACCGGGCCGACCGGGCCCGCGGGCATCCGGTCACCCGTCCCGTACGGGCCCCTCGGGCGGCGGACCTGGTGACGGCACCGGTGCGGATCGCCGACGCCGCCACCGTTCGGTTGCTGCGGCCCGGCGACCGGGTCGATGTCATCGCCGCCGAGGACGCGTCGGCCGGGGGCGCCGCCCGGGTGCTCGTGCGCGGCGCGCGGGTGACGAAGGTGCCCGAGCCCCTGACGGGGGCGGCCGAGAGCGGGGCCCTGGTCGTGCTGTCGGTGCCCCGGGCCGTCGCGGCGGGGCTCGTGGGCGCGAGCGCCACGGCACGGCTGGCGGTGACGCTGTGCTGAGCCGCGTGGCCCATTACGCCTTCGGTCTGTTCTCCCGACATAGGGACAAGCTGCCGAATTGGACATGGGCACCCCACCGTGCCGTAGGTTGCGGAGCGTTTTGTTCCGCGTCCTGTGCACGTGAGGAGTGCCCCCGAGGTGATCGAGAAGAAGGAACCCACCCTCTGGCAGGGCTTCAAGGCCTTCCTGATGCGGGGGAACGTCGTCGACCTGGCGGTCGCGGTGGTGATCGGCGCCGCCTTCACGAACATCGTCAACTCGGTGGTGAAGGGGCTCATCAACCCGCTGGTCGGAGCGATCGGCACGAAGAACCTGGATCACTACAGCTTCTGCCTGAAGGACCCCCCGTGCGTGGTGAACGCGGACGGGTCGGTGAAGAGCGGTGTGCCGATCATGTGGGGCTCGGTCGCCGGGTCCACGCTCAGCTTCGTGATCACGGCCGCGGTGGTCTACTTCCTGATGGTCCTGCCGATGGCGAAGTACCTGGCACGGCAGGAGGCCCGCAAGAAGGCGCGCGAGGGCACGCACGAAGTCATCGAGGTGACCGAGCTGGCGGTCCTCAAGGAGATCCGCGACACGCTGGTCGCGCAGCGCACGGCGGGCCACGACGAGCGCTAGCGGCACCGAGCCGGGCCGCTCACCCGCCGGCGGAACTCCGTCCGCAGGCCCGGGCGGTGGCGCCGCTCCGCCCCGCGGTTCAGATGTGGTGGGGCGGCTTCTCGTCGAGGAAGCGCCTCAGATCGGCGGCGCTGTCGCCGTCCGGGCGCTCGCCCCACCCGCGGTCGGTGTCGTCCGAACTCTGCCGGTTCAGCGGGTCGTCGAAGATGAGCGCGGTCTTCGGGTCGCGCTGCTCGGGCTCAGGGGCGGTGCTCATGCCTCAAGGGTACGGCCCCGGCCCACCACCCTTCCGGGCTCGTGAATCCGTTCACAAGATTTCGTCCCCGTTTTCTGCTGTCCTGGGAGACATGACGTCGAGTTCCGCTCCGTCGCCCGCCTCGCCGGGCGCACCACAGTCCCAGGGGCTCCTTCGGCGGCTCACCGCGCGCGGGCGCGACGAGGCCCACCGGGTCTCCTCTCCGCTGGAGCTCTTCTTCGACCTGTGTTTCGTCGTGGCCATCGCACAGGCGGGCGCCCAGCTCGTGCACACGGGGACCGCGGGACACGTGGCCGCCGGCATCCTGAGCTACGCGATGGTCTTCTTCGCCATCTGGTGGGCCTGGATGAACTTCTCGTGGTTCGCCTCGGCGTACGACAACGACGACGCCCTCTACCGGGTCGTCACCCTGGTGCAGATCGCGGGTGTGCTGGTGCTGGCCGCGGGCGTGGCCCCGGCCTTCGAGCGCCACGACTACCTGGTGGTCTGGCTCGGCTATGTGATCATGCGGCTGGCGATGGCCGCGCAGTGGCTCAGAGCCGCCGGATCGGCCGAGGGACCGGAGCGGACCACGGCGCTCAGATACGCCGGCGGTGTGCTCCTGTGCCAGGTCGGCTGGCTCGGTCTGGTACTCCTGCCCGAACCGGCCCGGCCCTGGGTGTTCCTGGTGATGGCCGTCGCCGAGCTGTGCGTGCCGGTCTACGCGGAGAGGGACCACGCGACGTCCTGGCACGCGCGCCACATCGCCGAGCGGTACGGCCTGTTCACCATCATCGTGCTCGGCGAGACGGTCGCTGCGGCCACGGTCGCCGTGAAGTCGGCGGTGGACGAGCACGACGCGCTGGGTGAGCTGCTGCCCATCGCGGCGGGCGGGCTGCTCATCGTCTTCTCCGCCTGGTGGATCTACTTCGTGGTGCCCATCCACGGCCATCTGCGTTCCAACACCCAGGCGTTCCTGTGGGGCTACGGCCACTACCTGATCTTCGCCTCGGCCGCCGCGATCGGCGCCGGTCTGGAGGTGGCGGTGGAGCAGACGGTCGGCAAGACGCACATCTCGACGCTGTCCGCCTCGGCGGCCGTGACCCTGCCGACGGCGCTGTACCTGCTGACCGTGTGGGCGCTGCACTCGCGGCACTTCAAGTCCGGCATCAGACAGCAACTGGTGCTTCCGGTCACGGCGCTGCTGGTGATCTGCTGCACCTTCCTGGGCGAGTGGGCGGTGCTCGCGACGGGGCTGGTGTCGGCGGCCTCGGTGGTGACCGGGGTGACCCTCACGGCACGCCGGGCCTCCCGCGCGCGGCGCTCGGGTGCCGGCGCCCCGGCCGCCTGACCTCCCCTCACCCCCGTCCGGCCCGCCCCCCTCCCGCCCGGGCCGGGGTGGGCCACACTGGCCCGCATGACAGTCGACGCTCTGACGGATGTCGCCGGGCTGCGGGTGGGGCACGCCACCCGCACCGGGGACGGCTGGCTCACCGGCACCACGGTCGTGCTCGCGCCCGAGGGGGGTGCCGTCGCCGCCGTCGACGTGCGCGGCGGCGGCCCCGGTACCAAGGAGACCGACGCCCTCGACCCACGCAACGTGGTGCAGCGGGTGGACGCCGTCGTGCTGACCGGCGGCAGCGCGTACGGGCTCGACGCGGCGTCCGGGGTGATGGCCTGGCTCGAGGAACGGGGGCGCGGGGTTCCGGTGGGGGCGGATCCGGCGCACGTGGTGCCGGTGGTCCCCGCCGCGTGCGTCTTCGACCTGGGCCGGGGCGGGAACTTCCGCGCCCGCCCGGACGCGGCGACGGGACGCGCGGCGGTGGAGGCCGCCGCGGCGAGCGCCCCGGGTGCCCGGATGCCGGAGGGGTCCGTGGGGGCCGGTACGGGCGCCGTGGCCGGCGGGCTGAGGGGCGGGGTGGGCACCGCGAGCACGGTCCTGGACTCCGGGGTGACCGTGGCCGCGCTGGTGGTCGTGAACTCCGCGGGGTCCGTCGCGGACCCCGGAACGGGGGCTCTCTACGGGGAGTTGTTCCAGGGGCGCGTGGAGTACCCGGAGGCGCGGGTGCACGAGGCGGCGCGCCGGCGCCTGGACGAGGTGGCGGCGCGCAACGCTCCCCCGCCGCTCAACACGACGCTCGCGGTGGTCGCGACCGACGCGGACCTCGGCAAGGCACAGGCGCAGAAGCTGGCGGGCACGGCGCACGACGGCATCGCGCGCGCCGTGCGGCCCGTGCACCTGCTGCACGACGGAGACACGGTGTTCGCGCTGGCGACGGGTGCCCGGCCGCTCGGTGGCGGGCATCCGCTGGAGCTGAACGACGTCCTCGCGGCCGGTGCGGACCTGGTGACGCGCGCGATCGTCCGGGCCGTGCGCGCCGCCGAGCCGTTCTCGGGGCCGGGTGGGGCGTGGCCGTCGTACGGGGAGTTGTACGGCGAGCGGCGGGCGCCGGGCGCGTAACGGGCGCGGCCGCACCGGCAGCGGGGCCCGGGAGCGTGACTCCCGGATGCGGATTGTCGCGGTTCTGTCACCGGACGACGCCAACGGGCACCGGCGGGAACCTCGCCGGCGCCACGGACCTCTTTTCCCACGCATCGGAGCGGATCAAGCACATCACACGAACTGGGAGCAGCCCGTGACTACGCCGGACATCGCAACGCGGCGCGTACTGGGGGCCTGTGCCGCCCTGGTGGTCGGCGCCCTCACCCTGACGGCCTGCGGCGGCGACGCCAGCGCCAGCGGCGAGGACGGCAAGAACGGCAAGGGCTCGGCCACGAACTCCAGCGCCAGGATCGTGATCTCGGCCAAGGACGGCTCGACCGGCGCGTCCATCAACGCCACCGGCGTCAAGGTCAGCGACGGCCGGCTGACCGACGTGAGGATGACCGTGTCGGGGTCCGGGCAGGCGGTGCCGGGGGCGATCTCGGCGGACGGCCACACCTGGAAGCCGAAGGAGCAGCTCGAGCGCGGCACGAAGTACCGGATAGCGGCGACCGCGAAGGACGGGAACGGGCATACCGCGGCGGCCAACTCCATCTTCACCACCGTGTCCTCGTCGAACAGCTTCATCGGTACCTACACGCCGGACAACGGCACCACGGTCGGTGCGGGCATGCCGGTGTCCTTCACCTTCGACAAGTCGATCACCGACCGCAAGGCCGTGCAGTCGCACATCACGGTCGCCTCCAGCAGCGGCCAGCAGGTCGTCGGGCACTGGTTCGGGGACCGCCGGCTGGACTTCCGGCCGCAGGAGTACTGGAAGGCCGGCTCCAAGGTCACGATGAAGATCGACCTGGACGGGGTGCAGGGCGCCAGTGGCGTCTACGGCGTGCAGAAGAAGACGGTGACCTTCACCGTGGGGCGCTCACAGGTCTCCACGGTGGACGTCGGCACCCAGACCATGACGGTGGTGCGGGACGGCAGGACGATCAAGACGCTGCCGATCTCCGCGGGCAGCGCGCAGCACACCACGTACAACGGTCAGATGGTGATCTCCGAGAAGTTCGTGCAGACCCGGATGAACGGCTCGACGGTCGGCTTCGGCGGGGAGTACGACATCTCGGACGTCCCGCACGCGATGCGGCTGACCTCGTCCGGCACGTTCATCCACGGCAACTATTGGTACAACAAGGGCAACCCGCCCTTCGGCCGGGAGGGCACCAGCCACGGCTGCGTGGGCCTGGCGGACGTACAGGGCGCGCAGGGCGACACCACGGCCAAGTGGTTCTACGACAACTCGCTCGTCGGGGACGTCGTGATCGTGAAGAACTCCCCCGACAAGACGGTGGCTCCGGACAACGGCCTCAACGGCTGGAACCTGTCGTGGAGTGACTGGACCGCGGGAAGTGCCGGATGACCGGCGGGTTTTGACGGTACGTGGGGCCGCGCGGGAACTTTTCGCGCGGCCCTCGCGTTTTCCCCGCATAGGTTTTCTCGTATCGGGGGACACGATGTCCGACCGAGGGGCTACGGTATGCACCCACTAGGTGACATGCAGCAACGCCGGGAGAAACCTTGAGCGTTCCGTACGAGACGGCAGCGTACGAACCAGCCGAGTCGCCCGAGTCTCCGGAGGAGCACCTCGCGCGGCTCCTCGGCCGTGCCCTGAACTCCTTCGAGCTGCCCGACGAGGTGCTCCGGCTGCTCGAGTGCGCCCTGGCGCACGACAGCGCCCTGCACTCCGCCCACCACAGCGCGGGCCTGCACCGGGAGACCTACCGGCACACCTGGCTGCTCGCCGACGGCTCGGCGGTGACCCTGTGGGAACTGGTGCACAACACGGCGCCGGGCGGCGAGGCACAGCACGAGGTGTACGTCGACGAGGAGGAACTGCACACCGCCACCGGCCGGCTCGCGCTGCCTCCGGACGCGCCGGACTTCGAACTGCCCGTCGTGTCGCAGCTCTCCGCGATACCCGAGCCCCGGCACGTGTACGCCCCGGACGACACGGCGGACCACGCGCGCCGGCTGCTGCGCCGCGCGGAGAACCCCGACCGGCCGGGAGCGGAGGTGGCGGCCCTGCTGGCGACGGCGTCCGCGCACCAGATCACCCAGGCGTTCGGACGGCCGGGACGGGCCGGACGGGCGGGGCTGAGCTTCGCGCTGTACGAGCACGCGTTCCTGCTGCCGGACGGCGGCGAGGTCTCCCTGTGGGAGGCGGAGCACACGGCGACCCCCGACGGCCGGCACATGTGCGAGGTCTACACGTCCCAGGACGCGGCCCGGGACGCGATGGAGCGCCGGGCGGCGCGACAGGCCTGACGCCCGGCGGCCCGACAGGCGCCAAGCCCGAACGCCCGGCGGCCCGGCCTCGCCCGCGACGGTCAGCGGCCGCCGAGTTGCCGTACCAGGCCGGCGAAGGCGTCCTGTTCCTCCGGGGTCAGCTCGACGGATTCCCGCGTGGGGCCGGCCTGCGGCTGGTCCGGCAGGGCGGGGAGAACCGAGAGGACCGGAAGCACGGAGGGAGCGGCGGCCCGACGCCGTTCGGCGGCGGCCTCGACACGGAAGCGGCGCAGCAGGCGCATCACGATGACGGCCCAGACGACGCCCGCGGCGGTGAGGACGACCGCGCCGGTCAGCTGGAGTGTCGAGACGTGCTCAGGCATGCCCTCCAGTAGACACCACGGTCCGGGACTTTGGTCCCGGACCGTGACGTATCTCGCAGGTGCCGTGAACAACTCACAGCGCGCCAAAGGGACAAGAGGTGCGGCCGCCGTCAGGCGGCGACCGCCTGCTTCGTCCCCCGCGCCGCCGTGGTGGGGCCGGTGGCGGGGTCGTCGGCCGTGGTCCCGGGGACCGGCCGGCGCATGCCCTTGAGGACGACGACCAGGGCCGCGGTGACACAGACGCCTGCCGCGATGGCGATCAGGTAGAGGAACGGGTTGCCGATCAGCGGGACCACGAAGATGCCGCCGTGAGGGGCGCGCAGGGTGGCGCCGAAGGACATCGACAGGGCGCCGGTGACTGCGCCGCCCACCATGGCGGACGGGATGACCCGCAGCGGGTCCGCCGCGGCGAACGGGATGGCGCCCTCGGAGATGAAGGAGGCGCCCAGCACCCAGGCGGCCTTGCCGTTCTCGCGCTCGGTCCGGGTGAAGAGCCTGCCGCGCACGGTCGTGGCCAGGGCCATCGCCAGCGGCGGGACCATGCCGGCGGCCATCACCGCGGCCATGATCCTCATCGCGGAGTCGCTCGGGTCGGCGACCGCGATGCCGGCGGTGGCGAAGGTGTAGGCCACCTTGTTCACCGGACCGCCCAGGTCGAAGCACATCATCAGGCCGAGCAGACCGCCCAGCAGGACGGCGTTGGCGCCGGTGAGGCCGTTCAGCCAGTCGGTCATGCCCTTCTGCGCCGAGGCGATGGGCTTGCCGATCACGACGAACATCAGGAACCCGACGATCGCCGAGGAGATCAGCGGGATCACCACCACCGGCATGATGCCGCGCAGCGCCGCCGGGATGCCGATCCGCTGGATCGCCATCACCACACCACCGGCGATCAGACCGGCCGCGAGTCCGCCGAGGAAGCCGGCGTTGATCGTCAGCGCGATGGAGCCGCCCACGAACCCGGGGACGAGACCGGGGCGGTCCGCCATGCCGTACGCGATGTAGCCGGCCAGGACCGGGACCAGGAAGGCGAAAGCCACTCCGCCGATCTGGAACAGCAGGGCGCCCCAGCTGTCCGCCTGGGTCCACATGAAGTGGTCCATCACCGAGGGCGCCTTGTTGATCTTGTAGCCGCCGATCGCGAAGCCGAGGGCGATCAGCAGACCGCCCGCAGCGACGAACGGCACCATGTAACTGACGCCGCTCATCAGCCATTTGCGGAGCTTGGTGCCGTAGCCCTCGCGCGAGTCACCCGACCGCTCGACCGGTGTGCCGGCGGAGGCGGCCGCGGTGGCCTCGCCGCGCGCGGCCTTCTCCCGTACCTCGGTGATGAGTTCGCCGGGACGGTTGATGCCCGCCTTCACACCGACGTCGACGGTCGGCTTGCCCGCGAAGCGGCCCTTGTCCCGTACGGGGACGTCGTGCGCGAAGATCACGCCGTCCGCCGCCGCGATCACCTCCGGGGCCAGCCGGGCGAAGCCGGCCGAGCCCTGCGTCTCGACTACCACCTCGGCGCCGGCCTCGCGGCCCGCGTTCTCCAGCGACTCGGCCGCCATGTAGGTGTGGGCGATGCCGGTCGGGCAGGAGGTGACGGCGACGATGCGGAAGGGCCGCTCGGCCGGGCCGGAATCGGCGTCCGCGGTGGGGCCGGATCCGGATTCCGCGGTGGCGGCCGGGGCCGGCCCGCCGGCGTCCGACGGTTCCGGCGTACTGCCCGCCGCGGCGTCGGCGGAGGCCGCCCCCGACGCCGCGGCGGTGTTCTCGGCGGCGCCGTCGGCCGGCGCCTCCTCCCCGCGGATGAGCGCCGCGGCCGAGCCCGCCGCGCCCACGGACCGCAGCGCGTCGGTGAACTCGGCGTTCATCAGCTGCCGGGCCAGCGACGACAGGATCGTCAGATGGGCGTCGTCGGCGCCGGCCGGGGCGGCGATCAGGAAGATCAGGTCGGCGGGGCCGTCCGCAGCGCCGAAGTCGATGCCGTCGGCGCTGCGGCCGAAGGCGAGGGTCGGCTCGGTGACATGGGTGCTGCGGCAGTGCGGGATGCCGATGCCGCCGTCAAGGCCGGTGGGCATCTGCGCCTCACGGGCGGCCACGTCGGCGAGGAAGCCGTCCAGGTCGGTCACCCGGCCCAGGGCCACCATGCGTTCGGCGAGTGCGCGCGCCGCCGCTTCCTTGGTGTCGGCGGACAGGTCGAGATCGACCAGGTCCGCGGTGATCATGTCGCTCATCGCGGGCTCCAATGCACGCGTATCGCCCGGGGAGTGGGGTGGGCGAGGGTGGGGACGGGGGTGCGGTCGGGGGAGGCTTCGGGGTGGGTGGAGCCGGGGCCGGGCGGCCCCTGTGTCCTGGGGCCGGTCACGGCGGTCGGGAGGCTCTGCCGTTCGGGCTCGGGCGGGGTGGGGGCGTCGGGGCGGACGGGCCGCGGTCTGCCGCCCAGGTGCCTGCCGCCGGGACGGGTGCCGTGCAGCGCCAGGGAGGTCATGACACCGGCTCCCTGAGTTCGCGGTCGACGGGGATGCCGGCCGTGACCGTGACCGCCGCCGGGTCCAGGTCGGCGGGGGCCGGCATGACGCTGCCCGGGAGCTGCACGGCGGCGGCGCCGTGGGCGACGGCTGAGGCGAGGGCCCGGGGGCCGCTGCCGCCGGCGATCAGGAAACCGGCGAGGGAGGAGTCACCGGCTCCCACGTTGCTGCGGACGGTGCGCACCCGCGCGCTGCCGAACCAGGCGCCCGTGCCGTCCACCAGCAGCTGTCCGTCGGCGCCCAGGCTCGCGAGCACGGCGCCCGCGCCCATCTCGCGCAGCTCCTCGGCGGCCTTCAGGGCGTCGCCCACGGTCGCCAGGGGGCGCGCGACGGCTTCCGCGAGCTCCTCGGCGTTGGGCTTCACCACGTCGGGCCGGGCGCGCAGCGCCTCCTGCAGCGCACGCCCCGAGGTGTCCAGGGCGATGCGGGCGCCCCCGGCGTGCGCCCGGGTGACGACATCGGCGTACCAGGAGGGCGCGAGCCCCCGGGGCAGGCTGCCGCAGCAGGCGATCCAGTCGGCGTCGCGCGACTGTTCGCGGACGGTGTCCAGGAGCAGTTCCTGCTCGGCGGGCGACAGGTCCGGGCCCGGTGCGTTGATCTTCGTCAGCACCCCGTCCGCCTCCGCCAGCGCGATGTTGGAACGGGTGGCGCCGGCCACCGGGACCGGCGCGACCTCGATGCCCTGGGCGTGGAGCAGCTCGGCGACCAGGGCGCCCGGGGCACCGCCCAGGGGCAGGACGGCGACCGTGCGCCGCCCGGCGGCCGCCACGGCGCGCGAGACGTTCACACCTTTGCCGCCGGGGTCCATGCGCTCACCGGTGGCGCGGATGACCTCGCCGCGCTCCAGGGAGGGGACCTCGTAGGTGCGGTCGAGGGACGGGTTGGGGGTGACGGTGAGGATCATGCGCGCACTACTTCCGTGCCGCCGCGCTCGATGACGGCGGCGTCTTCTTGGCTGAGCCCGCTGTCGGTGATCAGCAGGTCCACGTCGCTCAGGCCGCCGAAGCGGGCGAAGTGCTCCTGGCCGTGCTTGGCGGAGTCGGCGAGGAGGACCACGCGGCGCGCGGCGGCGACGGCCGCGCGCTTCACCGCGGCCTCGGCGAGGTCGGGGGTGGTCAGGCCGTGCTCGGCGGAGAAGCCGTTGGCGGCGACGAACAGGACGTCCGCGCGGATCTCGCCGTACGCGCGCAGCGCCCAGGCGTCCACGGCGGCCCGCGTACGGTGCCGTACCCGCCCGCCGATCAGGTGGAGCTGGATGCCGGGGTGGTCGGCGAGGCGGGCGGCGATGGGCAGGCTGTGCGTGACGACGGTGAGGGCGGACTCCAGCGGGATCGCCGCGGCCAGCCGTGCCACCGTCGTGCCGGCGTCGAGGATCAGCGTGCCCCCGGCGGGCAGCTCGGCGATGGCCGCCTTGGCGATGCGGTCCTTCTCGTCGGCGGCGGTCGACTCGCGCTCGGTGAGGTCCGGCTCGAAGTCGAGGCGGCCGACGGGGATGGCCCCGCCGTGCACGCGGCGGACGAGGCCGGCCCGGTCGAGGGCCTTCAGATCGCGGCGGATCGTCTCCGCCGTCACCTGGAACTCCTCGGCCAGCGACAGCACGTCCACCCGGCCGCCGTCGCGGGCGAGACGGAGGATCTCCTGCTGTCGCTCCGGTGCGTACATGCCCGTTTACCTCCACCTCATGCCCGAACGTGTGGTTTCACTGCGAGGCTACGCCCAGGGTTCCGGAAAGTAAACAAGTCCGGACCCCAATCGGGCATGAACGGACTTCTGGTTCCGTCCGTCCGCGGCCCGAAGAGGGGCCGGGAAGGACTGGGCACGGCTGGGAGCGGCTTTGGAGCGGCTTGGAGCGGCTGGAAAGAGCCTGGAAAAGGCCGTGCACGGCGGAGGGCCCGGCACCTGTTCGGTGCCGGGCCCTTCCTTCGCCGCCCCCGCTCAGGCCACCGGCTCGGGCTCCTTCTCCGCCGCCGGCGCGTCGGCGGTGGCCCCCTCCACGTGCTGTGCCGGGCGCTTCGGCAGGGCGGACATCAGCAGGAAGATCGCGCCGAGGATCCCGGCGACCCACCACAGGGCGTGCTGGAAGCCGTTCACGAAGGCGGGGCCCACCTGGGCCGGGGTCAGCCGGTCGCCGATCACTCCGAAGAAGACGACCGACACCAGGCCGAGGCCCAGTGCGTTGCCCATCTGCTGCACGGTGTTGATCAGGCCGGAGGCCGACCCCGCGTGCTCACGCGGCACCTCCGAGAGCACCGCGTCCGTCAGCGGGGCGACGATCAGCCCCATGCCCGCGCCCATCACGACCAGCGGCAGCGCCATCTGCCAGGAGGCGATGGCGAGGCCGTAGCGGTGCGACTCCCAGATGTAGAGGAGCACGCCCGCCGCCATCACCAGCGCGCCCGCCCGCAGCACCTTCCGGCCGAACCGCGGGACCAGCTTCTGCACCGACATCCCCGCCGCCGTGGACACCGCGAGCGAGAACGGCACACCGGTCAGGCCCGCCCGCAGCGGGCTCCAGCCCAGGCCCTTCTGCATGTACAGCGTCCAGACCAGGAAGAAGACGCCGAGCGCGACACCGAAGACGGTCTGCACGGCGATGCCGGCGGCGAAGCTCTTCACCCGGAACAGGGACAGCTCGATCAGGGGCGAACCGTCACGGGCCGCCTTGCGCCGCTCGTAGGCCACCAGCGCCGCGAAGACACCGAGCGCGCCGGCCATGCACACGTAGCCCCACAGCGGCCAGCCCAGCTCACGGCCGCGGATCAGCGGGTAGAGCAGCATCAGCAGGCCGAGCGTCACCAGGGCGACGCCGACGAGGTCCAGCTTCAGCGCCTTCGGCGCCCGGGACTCGGTGATGAAGCGGCGGCCCAGGAGGAGGGCGACGACGCCGACCGGCAGGTTGATCAGGAAGATCGGCCGCCACTCGAGGCCGAACAGGTTCCACTCGGTCAGCAGGGCGCCGAGCAGCGGGCCGGAGACCGCGCCGAGACCGACGATCGCGCCGAACAGGCCGAAGACCTTGCCTCGTTCATGGGCGGGGAAGGTGGCGTGCACGATCGACAGGACCTGCGGCACCATCAGGGCCGCCATGCCGCCCTGCAGGAAGCGGGAGGCGACCAGCATCTCCGGGTTGGCGGCGAAGCCGCACAGGGCGGAGGCCAGGGTGAAGCCGCCGATGCCGACGAGGAACAGCCGCTTGCGGCCGTGGATGTCGCCGAGCCGGCCGCCGGTGATCAGGCCCGCCGCGAAGGCCAGGGCGTAGCCCGCCGTTATCCACTGGATCTGGCCGAACGAGGCGCCCGCGTCCTCCTGGATGGAGGGGATCGCGATGTTGACGATCGTGACGTCGACGAGGTCCATGAAGGCCGCCGTCATCACGATCGCGAGCGCGAACCAGCGGCGGCGGTCGGCCGGCCGGGCCGGCTGGGCCGGGTCCTGCCGGGCACTGAGGGTCTGTTCCGTGGAGGTCATGCGCCCAGGCTAGAACCGCAATAGGTCAGATCATGTCCTAGTTGTGCGGCATGCTCATCAGCATGACGACGGACACCCCGGCCCGGCTCCTCCAGCTCCTGTCCCTCCTGCAGACGCCGCGCGAGTGGCCGGGCGGCGAGCTGGCCGACCGGCTCGGCGTCTCCCGCCGTACCGTGCGGCGGGACATCGACCGGCTGCGGGAGCTGGGCTACCCGGTGCAGGCCACCAAGGGCTCCGACGGCGGGTACCGGCTGGTCGCGGGAAAGGCCATGCCGCCGCTGGTGCTGGACGACGAGGAGGCGGTGGCGATCGCGGTCGGGCTGCGGGCCGGGGCCGGGCACGCGGTGGAGGGGGTGGACGAGGCCTCGGTGCGGGCGCTGGCGAAGCTGGAACAGGTGCTGCCGGCCCGGCTGCGCCACCGGGTGTCCACGCTTCAGGCCGCGACGACCCCGCTGACCAGTGGGGACGGGGCGAGCATCGCGCCGGAGACGCTGACCGTGATGGCGTCGACGGTGGCGGGGCGGGAGCGGCTGCGGTTCGCGTACCGGGACAAGGACGGTGGTGATTCGCGGCGGCTGACGGAGCCGCACCGGCTGGTCTCGACGGGGCGGCGGTGGTACCTCGTCGCGTACGACCTGGGGCGGGAGGACTGGCGGACGTTCCGGGTGGACCGGGTGCGGGAACCGTTCGCGACCGGCGTGCGGTTCGCTCCGCGGGAGTTGCCGGAGGGGGACGCGGCGGAGTATCTGCGGAGGTCGATCCGGCGGCGGGGGCAGGACACGTACGCGTTCGAGGTGCGGTTCGCCGGGGCGGTGGAGGAGGTGGCCGCCCGGGTGCCGGAGTGGGTCGGAGTGCCGGAGCCGGATGGCGGCGGGGGGTGTGTGCTGCGGGGGACGAGTGGGGAGCCGGTGGAGTGGCTGGCGGTGCGGCTGGCGATGGTGGGGTGTGAGTTCGTGGTGCGGGGGCCGGATGAACTTGTCTCGTGCGTGCGGGAGTTGGGAGGGCGGTTGAGCCGGGCGGGGGTGGGGGGAGCGTAGGGGGGTCTGGTGTGCATGCCGACCCCCCTGCCCGCAGCCGCGGCACCAGCCCCGAGCCGCGGGCATGCGTGCCGCTGGGGGGGCGGCACGGGGGGGCGCTGCGGCAACCCGCAAGCGCGGGCGAGCACGACACCTCCGCCCAGCCCCAGCATCGGGCACCCGAAAAGGGCGGCGTCAGGAACCGGACGGTGCCGGGTTCTCCGGCCAGGCGTAGTTCTCCAGGGCCGTCAGGTTCTGGAGGGCCAGGGTCGCGGGGCCGTCGGGGCCCGTGGGCGGGGAGGTGGTGGCGGCCCAGGACTCGACGGCCACGCGGATCGCCGCTCCGGCCACCGCCGCCGTGAGACGCAGGTGCGGCGGGATCGCCGGCGGCCGGGCAACGTTGTCGTCGGCGGATTCCGCCCGATCCGCCCGCTCCGCGTCATCCGCGGGCGCCAGCCGTTCCGCCAGGGTCTCCGCGAGCGCGCCCTCGGACGTCCTGCAGACCTCCGCCCACACCTTCCCGAGGGCGGGGCTCGCGTCGGCCAGGCGGATCAGGGTGCGGACCCATTCCCAGGAGGCCGCCGAGACGCCCACGCCGGGGCTGAGAGTGTGCTCGACCGCGTGCCGGAGGGCCGCCGGCACGGAGAGACCGGGCGGGGCGTCGCGGACCGCCCGGATGCAGAGTTCGGCGCCCGCCGCGTACAGCGGCGCCACCGCCTCTTCCTTGGAGGCGAAGTAGCGGTAGAAGGTGCGCGGGGCGATGCCCGCGGCCTGGGCGATGTCCTCCGCCCGTGTGCCGCGCAGGCCCTGGCGCACGAAGAGGGCGGCCGCGGCGCGGGCGATCTCCATGCGGGTCTCGGCCTTGCGGCGCTCGGTCAGGGACATCGGGGCGGTGGCGGAAACAGGCTGGTGGGCGGTGTTGCCGGTGGTGCTGGGGGTGCTCACCCCGGCAGGCTATGCCGGTATGGCAGAATCTGCCATTCGGGCGGGCCACCCCGGGGTTCAGGTACGGGGTGGCCCGCCCGTGCGGGCATGAGGCCGGGCCCCGGCGCCTGGGGGGGAGGCGCCGGGGCCCGGCTCTGGAACGTTCCGACGCCGGGGGGGGTGGCGTCGGAACGTGGCTCACTCGGCGAGTACCTGGCGAGTGCTCGTCGCGCGGCATGTGGGGGTGGGTGCTACGGCTGGGAGTGCGGCCCCTTGGTGCAAGTCCAACTCCTGGGCCCGCAATGGTTTTTCCCTCGGGCCCCGGGGTTGAAGCGACGGTACCGCGCCATGTTTGCGCCGTCTTTCGCCACCGGATGTGCGCGGTCGCACGCCGGCCGGTCAGGCCGCCGCGTCGAAGCCGGTGCCACGGGCGAGCTTCTTCAGTTCGAGCAGCGCGTGCTTCTCGATCTGCCGGATGCGTTCGCGGGTCAGGCCGTGCTCCTTGCCGACCTCGGTCAGCGTGCGCTCGCGGCCGTCCTCGATGCCGTACCGCATCTTGATGATGGAGGCCGTGCGCTGGTCCAGGCGGCCGATCAGGTCGTCCAGTTCCTCGCTGCGCAGGAGCGTGAGGACCGACTGTTCCGGGGAGACCGCCGAGGTGTCCTCCAGCAGGTCGCCGAACTGCGTCTCGCCCTCGTCGTCCACCGGCATGTTCAGGGAGACGGGGTCACGGGACCAGTCGAGCACGTCGGTCACGCGCTCCGGCGTCGAGCCCAGCTCGCCGGCGATCTCCGCGGGCTCCGGCTCGCGCCCGTGCTCGCGGTTGAACTCGCGCTGGACACGGCGGATGCGGCCCAGCTCCTCCACCAGGTGGACGGGGAGCCGGATCGTGCGGGACTGGTCGGCTATCGAGCGGGTGATGGCCTGGCGGATCCACCAGGTGGCGTACGTCGAGAACTTGAAGCCCTTGCGGTAGTCGAACTTCTCGACGGCGCGCACCAGGCCGGCGTTGCCCTCCTGGATCAGGTCCAGCAGCGGCAGGCCGCTGCGCGGGTAGCGCCGGGCCACCGCCACGACCAGGCGGAGGTTGGAGCGGATGAAGACGTCCTTGGCCCGCTCACCGGCATCGACCAAGGCCTGCAGCTCCTCGCGGGTGGCGTCCGACTTCGACTCCTCCTCGCCGTCGAGGACCTGCCGCGCGAACACACCCGCCTCGATGGTCTGGGACAGCTCGACCTCCTTGGCGGCGTCGAGCAGCGGCGTGCGCGCGATCTCGTCGAGATACATGCCGACCAGGTCGCGATCGGCGATCTCGCCGGCGTGGGCGCGAACACTGCCTGCCGAGTCGGCCGTCTCGCCGGTGGCGGACTTACGACGGGCGACGGCACGGGTTGCCATGCGTGCTCCCTTGCGATGGTGGGCTGGCGGGTGGACCTTCGAACGCTCGGCACCGAACGGATTCGTCTTGCGGATCTGACTCCTTGGGACTCTCCTCGGGTGCCCTGCATCCGAGGGAAACAACGACTGGAATCCGGACAGAATTCCCCACACGACCCTCAAATTTTCTGATCATGCAGTACCCTGTCGGCCACACGGGGAGGCGCAATGCCGTCGACACACGCAGAGGTGCAGGTCAGACCGGGAGCCGAGGGAGATCTCGATGCCCTCACGGAGATCTACAACCACTACGTGCGTGAGACAGCGATCACATTCGACACGGCCGTCTTCACCGCGGAAGAGCGCCGCCCTTGGCTGCTCTCCCACCCGGAAGACGGCCCGTACCGCCTGATGGTTGCCACGGCGGCGGACTCACAGGAGATTCTGGGGTACGCCACATCCAGCCCTTACCGCGCGAAGCCCGCGTACTCCACCTCCGTGGAGACCACCGTGTACGTCGCCCCCGACGCCGGCCGCCACGGCATCGGCACCCTGCTCTACGACGCCCTCTTCGAGGCGCTGGCGGGTGAGGACCTGCACCGCGCCTACGCGGGCATCGCGCAGCCGAACGAGGCCTCGCGGCGGCTGCACGCCCGCTTCGGCTTCCGGCACGTCGGCACCTACCGGGAGGTGGGCCGCAAGTTCGGCCGCTACTGGGACGTGGCCTGGTACGAGAAGGACCTCGGGCGGGCCCGTCTCGGATAGCCGGCCCTCGGGCACCCGCTCACCCGAACTGCAGCGATCGCTTCGCCAGCCCCATCCAGAACCCGTCGATCACCGACTTCTGGGCGTCGAGTCCGCCGCCCGCCTCGGCCGCGCCCATGGTCACGAAGAGCGGGGCGAAGTGCTCAGTGCGCGGGTGGGCGTAGCGGCCCGCCGGGGCCTTCCGGAGGAAGTCCAGCAGGGTGTCCCAGTCGCGGGCCTCCAGGGCCCGGCGGCCCCAGTCGTCGAACTCGGCGGACCAGGCCGGCACGCCGGCGCCGGTGTGCCGCAGGGCGGCGAGGTTGTGGGTGAAGAAGCCGGAGCCGATGATCAGCACGCCCTCGTCGCGCAGCGGGGCGAGCTTGCGGCCGATGTCCATCAGCCGGACCGGGTCGAGGGTGGGCATGGAGATCTGCAGGACGGGGATGTCGGCGGCCGGGAACATCTCGACGAGCGGCACGTAGGCGCCGTGGTCGAGGCCGCGGTCGGGAATGTCCTGGACCGGGACGCCGGGGGCGCGCAGCAGCTTGCGAACGGATTCGGCCAGCTCGGGCGCGCCGGGGGCGGCGTACCGGACCTGGTAGTAGTGCTCGGGGAAGCCCCAGAAGTCGTAGACGAGGGGGATCGTCTCCACGGCGCCGAGGGCGAGCGGGGCCTCCTCCCAGTGGGCCGAGACCATGAGGATCGCCGTGGGGCGCGGCAGATCCGCCGACCAGGCGGCGAGCTGGCCCGGCCAGACGGGATCGTCGGCGAGCGGCGGGGCGCCGTGGCTGAGGTAGAGGGCGGGCATGCGCTCCCGCCCGGCAGCGGACGTCTCCTGCGGTGCGGCGGACATGACGGCGGCTCCCGGTGCTCGGTCCCTGCGAGACGCACCTCAAGGTGCTTTAAGTCTCAAGCTTTCGACTTCAGCGTACGCCCGACTTGTTCAAGTTTCAAGGAGATGCCTCGTACAGTGGGACACATGAACACGGCAACGGACTCCGCCGGCCGGCACCGCTGGCTCACCGACGAGGAGCAGCGCGTCTGGCGCGCCTATCTGCACGCCACCACCCTGCTCGAGGACCACCTCGACCGGCAGCTCCAGCGTGACGCGGGCATGCCGCACATCTACTACGGCCTCCTCGTCGGCCTCGCCGAGGCACCGCGCCGCCGGCTGCGGATGACCGAGCTGGCGATGCGGTCCAAGATCACGCGCTCCCGGCTGTCCCACGCGATCGCCCGGCTGGAGAAGAACGGCTGGGTCCGCCGCGAGGACTGCCCCTCCGACAAGCGCGGTCAGTTCGCGGTGCTCACCGACGAGGGCGCCGAGGTCCTGGGCCGCACCGCGCCGGGCCATGTGGCCGCCGTACGCCAGGCGCTGTTCGAGCGGCTGACCCCGCAGCAGCAGAAGGCCCTCGGCGAGATCATGGAGATCGTCGCCGAGGGCCTCCAGCCCAACGAAGCGGGTGCGGACCTGCCCTGGCTCCGCTGAGTCACCGTACGACGCGTCAGTGGGCGACCACCGGCACCGGCACCTCGTCCTCGACACCCTCGCCGGAGGCGACCGGGGCGGAGCCCGGGCGGCCGGCGTTGACGAAGGTGAAGGCGATCAGCGCGGCGAGGGCCAGGATGCCGACGGCGAACCCGATCGCCGTGCTGTAGCCGTGCACCATGCCCTGCAGGCCCACGAGCTGCTGCTGCGGCTTGGTGGCCGCACCGGCGATGTGGTCCTTGATGTACGAGGTCTTCGCGGACGCGGCGATGGTGTTCAGCAGGGCGGTGCCGATCGCGCCGCCCACCTGCTGCGAGGTGTTCACCATCGCGGAGGCGACACCGGCGTCCCGGGGCTCGACGCCCGAGGTCGCCAGGGACATGGCCGGCATGAACGCCGTACCCATGCCGAGACCGAGCAGCACCATCGCGGGCAGCAGCAGCGTCGCGTACGACGAGCCGATCTCCATCTGCGTCAGCAGCAGCATGCCGAACCCGGCGACCAGGAAGCCGGGGCCCATCAGCAGCCGGGCCGGGACGCGGGTCATCAGCCGGGTGCCGATCTGGGTGGAGCCGGTGATCATGCCCACCACCATCGGCAGGAACGCGAAGCCGGTCTTGACCGGCGAGTAGCCCTTCACCACCTGCAGGTAGTAGGTCAGGAAGAGGAACAGGCCGAACATGCCGATGATCGCGAGGCCGAGGGAGAGGTAGATGCCGCCGCGGTTGCGGTCGGTGACCACGCGCAGCGGCAGCAGCGGTGCCTTGACCCGGGACTCGACCAGCACGAAGGCGAGGAGCAGCACCGCGGACGCGACGAACATCGCGACGGTCACGGTGTCGCCCCAGCCGTCGGACTCGGCGCGGGTGAAGCCGTAGACGAGCGCGAACAGACCGAGGCTGGAAAGGATCACACCGGGGATGTCGAGCGGGGAGCGGTTGCGGCCGCCCTCCGGCTCACGGATGACGAACCAGGCGCCGAGCGCGGCGACGACGGCGAACGGGACGTTCACGAAGAAGGTCCAGCGCCAGTCCAGGTACTCGGTGAGGAAGCCGCCGAGGATCAGGCCGACGGCGCCGCCGCCACCGGCGATCGCACCGTAGATGCCGAACGCCTTGGCGCGCTCCTTGGCGTCGGTGAACATCACGGCGAGCAGCGACAGCGCGGCCGGGGCGAGCAGGGCGCCGAAGACACCCTGCAGGGCGCGGGCGCCGAACATCATCGCGCCGGTGGTGGCGGCACCGCCGAGCGCGGAGGCGGCGGCGAAGCCGCCGAGGCCCAGCACGAAGGCGCGCTTGCGGCCCCACAGGTCGGCGACGCGGCCGCCGAAGAGCAGCAGACCGCCGAAGGCGAGGGCGTAGGCGGTGACGACCCACTGCCGGTTGCCGTCGGATATGCCGAGGTCGGTCTGGGCGGAGGGCAGTGCGATGTTCACGATGGTGGCGTCGAGGACGACCATCAGCTGGGCGAGCGCGATGAAGACGAGCGCTTTCCAGCGGTTGGCGTCACCGCTCGCCGCGGTGGTGCCGGGAGCCTTGAGGGCTGTTTCGGACATGGAGGTACCCACTTCGGGACTTCGTGACGGAAAAAGACGTAGGTATCGGGCGGCGCGTCGACGGCGACGGCCGGAAGCTCGGTTTCCGGCGCGTGCGGCCGGCAGCGCCCGCAGGCGCTCTGGGTGCTGCGAGTCGGGACCGGCGCGCGGCCCCGAACTGATCGGTCGGGCTGATCGGTCAGGCTGATCGGTCAGGCTTTGCGGAGGTCCTCCATGGTCACGGCCGTGCCCGGCAGGACGGAGCGGCCCGGAGCCCGCAGACCGTCCAAGAAGAGCTGAAGATGACGGTGTGCGAAGCGGTCGACGCTGCAGCAGTCCGTGCCGGCCGGCGGCCGGCTGAGCTGGGCGACGGCGACCATCAGGTCACCGACGCCCACGTCGGTGCGGAGCAGCCCGGCCCCCTTGGCCCGGTCCATGAGGTCCTCGACGATGCGCTCGACGCGCTCCCGGGCGGCCTCGAGGTCGGGGTGGTGCTGGTCGAACGTGCTGGTGACCATCGGGCACAGGGCGCTGATCCGCTCGTCCGCGGCGGCGTGCACGAAGCGCTCCAGCGCCTCGAACGCGTCGCCGCTCTCGGACAGGGCCCGTTCGGCGACCCGTACGGTCCGGTCGAGGACCGAGCAGACGACCTCGCGGACGAGGGCGTCGCGGTCCGGGAAGTTGCGGTACACCGTGGCATTGCCGACACCGGCCCGGCGCGCGATCTCGTCGAACGGCACGTCCGGGCCGTGCTCGACGAACATCTCACGGGCGGCGGTGACGATCCGCTCCCGGTTGCGCAGGGCGTCGGCGCGGGGCCGGGACACCTTGCGCGGTGCGGGAAGGGAGGTCTGCACGGCGTACTCCTGGTCTGGGTGACTCTGGCGATCCGGGGAATGGGTCCCCGTTTCGCGCGGACACAGGTCTAAACGGGGAACGCGTCCCCGGTTATTTCCGCCCCGCCGAAAACTTCTCCGTGACCTGGCTCACACCTGCTGCTCCCGGGATTCCCACGATCGGCTGCTCCAGCGCGCGCCCTCCGGCCCGTCGACCCAGGGTGATCACAAGGGTGCAGTCGTCAGACCAGCGGCTGCCGTGGAGCGGGAGGTCCATGCATGCAGCCGCCGCCGTCGCCACGCCGCCGCATACGCCCGCGCCGGACGGCCGCCCTGGCCTCGGTGACCGTCCTGACCCTGGCGGTCAGCACCTCGGCCGGGACCGGGCAGCTGACGGCGTCCTCCACCGCCGGGCCCACCGGCCTGGTCCGCTCCTCCGCCCTCTCCCCCTGCATGATCCGCGGCGGCATGGACGTGCAGATGACGGAAGGCGTCCCCACCCCGGTCGGCTACTCCCGCTCCACCGGCACGGTGCGCGCCCTGACCCTGATGATCGACTTCTCCGACGCTCCCGGGCAGGGCAGCGCCCAGGACCGCTTCCACGAGTTCTTCCCGCAGACCCAGGAGTGGTTCCGCACGGCGTCGTACGGCCGGCTCGACTACCGCCCCGAGACCCCGATATCCGGCTGGCTGCGCATGCCGAAACCCTTCAGGGCGTACGGCATAGAGCGCGGCGCCCCCTTCGACCCCGGCTACCGCCAGCTCGTGCAGGACATGGTGGCCGCCGCCGACCCCGACGTGGACTTCCGCTCGTACGACCTGCTGAACGTGCTGGTCACCCCCAACGCCGGCCCCTCCGCCCTGGACACGGTGCTGTCCGTGACCTTTGCCGGCAACTCCGACGCCCCGGTCGCCGACGGCATCGTCGTCGCCAACGCGTCCTTCGTCTACTCCCGCCAGGACGACGGCTCCGGCTCCTACGGCCGCACCGGCTACCGGGTACTCCCGCACGAGAACGGCCACACCTTCGGGCTGCCCGACCTCTACACCCAGGAAGGCGGCTCGGCAGTGGGGCACTGGGACATCATGAGCGAGGACTGGGGGGTCAACAACGACCTCCTCGGCTGGCACAAGTGGAAACTGGGCTGGCTGGACGGCACCCAGGTCGGCTGCGCGGCCCGCCCCGGCCGCACCGACTACACGCTGACACCGCTGTACCGGCCGGGCGGCGGGAAGCTGGTCCTGATACCGATAGACCGGCGCAGCGCCTACGCCCTGGAGCTGCGCGCGCCGGGGGGCAACGACGAGGCGGTGTGCGAGCCGGGCATCCTCATCTACAAGGTCGACGCCACCGTGGACACCGGGCGCGGCCCGATCTCGGTCTACGACGCCCACCGCCACAGCGGCGGCTGCACCCGCAGCCCCAACGTCCAGGCAGAACTCTCCGACGCCCCGTTCACCACCGGCGAGTCCTTCAAGGACCCGGGCCACGGGATCACGGTCGAGATGAGCGCGACGGGGCACGACGGGGAATTCAAGGTACGGGTCACTCGGCGGTAGCGGCGGCAGGGTGCCGTGCGGGGCAATCGGCGGCGACGGGGGCAAGGAGCGGCCGCGTGACGGCGTCGGCCGGGCGCCGCGCCGGGCGGTCTACCGTAGGCGTTCCCGCACGCCGCCGTACCGGACCGGAGAACCGAGCCGATGCCCCCGAGAACCGCCCCGCATCAGGATGCCGTGCCCGGCCCGCCGGCCGAGGCGGTGGCGCCGCTGATGCGCGGGATCGCCGTACTGCGGCGACTGACCGAGGCGGGCGGAACGCTCAGCCCGAGCGCGCTGGAGCGGGCGACCGGGCTCGCCCGTTCCACGGTGGACCGGATCACCGCCACCCTGGCCCGCATGGGATACGTCCGCCCCGACGGCCGGGACGTCGTCCTCACCCCTCGTGTGATGGAGCTGGGCAACGCCTACCTGGCCGCGCTTCGCCTGCCCGCCCTGCTCGACGCCCGCGCGGACGCCCTCGCCGACGAGCTGGACGAGTCGGTGTCCCTCGCGGTCGCCGACCTCGACGGCGTCCGCTTCATCCACCAGGCCACCCGCCGCCGCGCGATGTCCGTCAGCTTCCGCATCGGCGACCTGCTCCCCGCCGAACGCACCGCACCGGGAGCGCTGTTCGCGGCCGAGTGGGACCAAGTGGACTGGGCGCGCTGGCGCACCCGGCTGTCCGGCGACCCGGCGAACACGTCCTTCCCCGCCGTGCCCCCTCAACCCACCCCTCTGTCCACCGACTTGACGGACTTCGAGGCGAGGGTGGCGCGGGCCCGCCGGGACGGCTGGGCGCTGGACGACCAGTTGATCGAGCCGGGCCTGGTCGCCGTGTCCGTGCCGGTGCGGGACCCCTCGACCGGCCGGGTGGCGTGCGTGGCGAGCGTGGTCAGCCACACCAGCCGACACACGGCGGCCGACTTGCGCACCACCCTGCTGCCCCGTCTGCGCACGGCGGTGGCGGCCATGGAGTCCGACCTGCGCCAGGCGCCCCCGCCGGAACCCGGCCCGGCGCCCTCGGGCCTGGCGTCCTGGACCACGGCGTCCAAGCACGAGCTGGGCCGCGAGTTCATCGAGTCCCTGGCCCGGGGCCTGACCGTACTGACCGCGTTCGGCGAGGGCCGCTCGGCGCTGCCGCTGACCGAGGTGGCCCGGGCGACCGGCCTGGCCCGGGCCACGGCCCGGCGGGCGCTGATCACCTACGAGCACCTGGGCCTGGTGGCCACCGGACCCGACCCCCGCACCTTCATCCTCACCCCGCGCGTCCTGGACCTGGGCTTCCCGGCACTGGCCCGCACCACGCTCCCGCGCCTCGCCGCGCCGCACCTCAGGGCCCTCGCCGACCAGCTCCACGAGCCGACGGCGCTGGCGGTCCTGGCACCCGGCACAGGTACGGAGATCCAGTACACGGCCGGCGCGGACGCGAGTCGGGTACTGACCGTGGACATCGCGGTCGGCGCACGCCTCCCGGCCACCGGAACCTCCCTGGGCCGCGTCCTGCTCGCCGACGCCGAAGGCCCCCTGACCCCCGCCCTCGCCGAGATCCGCGCCCAGGGCTACGCCGTCGCCGACGAGGAACTGGAGTCAGGGCTGCGCTCCATCGCCGTACCGGTACGCGACCGGACCGGCCGGGCGGTCGCCGCGGTGAACGTGGCCACGCACGCGGCCCGCCGCACCCTCCAGAACTGCGTGACGGACCTGCTCCCGGCCCTCCGCTCCACCGCCGACCACATCCAGACAGACCTCCACACCGCCTCCCGCTTCACCCACGTCCCCCCGTCCTGATCCACCACCCCACCCTGATCCGGTACCCTGTGGACCGAGTACAGCGCCTTCGTAGCTCAGGGGATAGAGCACCGCTCTCCTAAAGCGGGTGTCGCAGGTTCGAATCCTGCCGGGGGCACACGATGAAGGGCCAGTTCCGAGGGGTGATCCTCTGGAACTGGCCCTTTGCTGTGATCGCGGCCGTGCCACACCCGTGCCACAAGGCCCACTACGGGTCCACGTCACCCCGCTCTTTTCGGATCATCGAGCCGAGCCGATCCGCGATCTCACGGTCCCGGCCGTTGACCATGTGCTGGTAGATCAGCGCCGCACGAGGCGTGCTGTGCCCCATCCTGGTCATCAGCTCACGAAGGCTCGCGCCGGATGCCGCGAGGGTGTTGCCGGTGTGGCGCAGATCGTGGAAGTGCACGTCTGCCGTGATGCCTGCCTTGGTCCGAGCCGCGATCCAGTCGTCCCGGAAGTTACTCCGCCGCAACTGACCGCCCCTGGGGCCGAGGAAGACGTGACCGTCACGGCCTGGCCCCGCGTAGGCGTCGAGATGCTGCGTCACGTCCGGCAGGAGTTCGGCAGGAAAGGCCACCGTGCGAACACCGGCGCTGGACTTCGGTGCCTTGCCGAAGAGGGCTCCAGTCTGCATCTCTGCCTGTGAGCGCAGGACGGTGACCACGGCACTGGCCAAGTCCACGTCCCGCCGGCGGAGTGAAGCCAGCTCCCCGAAGCGCAGTCCGGCGAAGGAGGCCAGGAGGACGAGCAGCCGGTAGCGCGGCGCGATGGCTCCAGCTACGGCGTACACCTCCGCCACGGTGAGTACTGGCCGTTCCGGCACGTCGTAGCGGTCAGCCCCCTTGATCCGGCACGGGTTGCGTCGGATCGGGGTGGCTCGCCCTTCGGCTGCGGCCCGGTCGCCCATGTCGTACTCGACGCATCCGATGAGGAACCTCGTGGGCCAGGTTCTCCGCGAACCGGTCCTCTCCGAGCAGCCGGTAACAGTCCATGGCGTAGAAGTCGAACTTCGCCGGGTCCACGACGAAGTGGTGATCGAGGTTCTCGGGGTACGGGCAGCTTGCGCCCTCGGTCTGATTCGCGCGGGCACCGACTTCTACGGGTCCGAACGGTCACCGATGCACATGGCGGAGGCGCGGATCACTCTTGGTGTGGTCGCAGCACGACAGGGCGACCTGGATCAGGCGGTGAACTACGGCGAGTGGGCTCTGAAGGGCGACCGGCAGTCTCTGCCGTCCCTGCTCATGGTCAGCCGCGAGCTTGCAGCCATCGTCAATCGGGGCTTCGCCGCCGAACCGACGGGCCGCGAGTACCTCGATCACCTGACCGCGCTCAGCCGCGCCAGCTAGAGCCGTTACAGGTTTCTCTACCTCATCAAGCCCCGGCTGCGCTCCGCTCCGCCGGGCGCGCTTCCCGGCTCCGCTCCGGGCGACGCTCCTGCCTTCAGCACGCTCCGCCCGCGCTGCGCCGACGCGCGCCCACGTGTGAATAGGGCCGGTGACCATGAGCCGAGCACCGCATTCGCGGCCCCGGTCAGAACAGAGCCTCCGGCGGGGGATCGGCCGGCACCGGGATGGAGGGGGGCGCCGTTCCCGGCTGCGGGACCGTAGTGGCGTGCGCGGGGTGCTCCCATCCCGTACGCCATCGACCCAGGCAGAGCCGAGCAGACGCAGCCCATGGCGTCCAGGTCGTTCGTACAGTGGCGCGCTCCACCTGGACGCCATGAACCACGCCTGCTCCACGGTGTGTGGGTCGACGGGCTACGGGATGGTAGCTGGGGTCAGTGGTGGGTTGAGACGTCTGCGGCCTTCGGATGAGGATTGATCACATACGCACGGAAGAGCGGTTGCCAGACCGCTGATCCACCGGGCGGGCAGCTGCGGCGGCCATGAGGGCCAGCGTCAGGGCGACCAGGCCCACAACGATGTTGTTGACTATGGTCCTGGTGGTGCTGACGTCACCTGCCACAACCCACGGCGCAAAGATCGTCCACACGCTCAGCACGCAAGCACCCCACGCCATGCTGTGCGAACGCTCGTATGCCCGGCCAAAGCCACCGCTCATGAGGACGGCGTAGGCGATGCCGACGATCAGATTGTTGACCGCCAGGGTGGAGAAGTTGTTGAATCCCGCGATCCATGGCGAGGCCGCGAGGTAGAGCCCCGTGATCAGGGACATGGCCTCGACGGCTTGCGCCCTCGGGGTGGTCGCCATGCCTTCGGCTATCTCGTGCCGCTTGCGCATTTCGATGATGTCGGGATGGGTTTCCATGTCCGGCCGGGGATGAGTCGTCATTACAGTTCCTCCAAATTGTCCGTTATGTACCCTGTCCGAGTGTGAGTACCCCACGGGAGTGGGATAACCGTCCCGAACTGCTAATTCCGAAGAGCACCGTCGCAGGAGGTTGGTGGGCGAAGACCACGCGTGCCCGCTCCGTGCCCGATCGGACGGCCACAGGCGGGGACAGCGGGGAACGTCGGCGAGTCGCCCGGAGACTCGCAGGTCAGCTTTCCGTCAGGACAGGCCCAGCGCGGTTACGCGATCTTCCAAGCTAGGGTTCGAATCCTGCCGGGGGCACCAGCGCTAAGGCCCCGGACCGGTCATGGTCCGGGGCCTTCGGCATCCGTTTCCGGAGTAGCCGCAGCTTCCACCTGGCCGTCGTGGTCTCGGCTCACAGCCATCTGACGCCAAACAGCCGGCTCCCCCGACGGACACCTTGCAGGAGGTCCCCCTCCCGAGCGAGATCTGGCTGCGCAAATCTCCGCTCATTTAGGTCAGGACCTGACCTCTACGGCCCCTAGCGTCCTCCCTGTCCGGCGAACCACGTACCACGGAAGGCAGCGACCATGAGCGAGACCGTGACTGTCGACGAACCGGCCGCCCACGACCCGGCCCATGAGCCGACCGCCGCCGGCGAGCGTGCCGACTTGCTGGAGGCGCTGGCCAAGCAACGGCACTTCCTGCGGTTCACCACCCGCGACATCACCGACGAGCAGGCCGGGCGCCGGACCACCGTCAGCCGGCTGTGCCTGGGCGGCCTGATCAAACATGTCGCCGCGGTCGAGCGGACCTGGGTGCAGTTCATCCTGGACGGCCCGTCGGCGATGCCCGACTTCACCGCCATGACCGAGGCCGACTGGGCCCGGCGGGCCGACGAGTTCCGGATGCTGCCCGGCGAGACGCTGACCGGCGTGCTCGCCCACTACGCCGAGGCAGCCCGTCGGACCGACGAACTGGTCGTCAACCTGCCCGACCTGGACGCCACACAACCACTGCCGAAGGCCCCGTGGTCCGAGCCGGGCGCGCGATGGTCGGCCCGCCGGGTGCTGATGCACATCATCGCCGAGACCGCCCAGCACGCCGGCCACGCCGACATCATCCGCGAGTCCCTGGACGGCGCCAGGACCATGGGTTAGCAGGCGGTGCGGCAGGGCGTACTAGCGGCCGCGGCGGCGGCCCTTGGAGCGGCGGGGGTAGGGGAAGAGGCGTGGGCGGCGCTTGGCGGCCACGTCCTCCGCCCAGCCGAAGAGCAGGATGGCCAGGCAGATCAGCGGGACGGCGATCACCAGCGGCGTCCACTGGCTCGCCAGCAGCCACTGCGCGTGCTCGTAGAAGAAGCTGTTGCTCCACAGCGGATCGATCAGCGGCTCGGTCAGCACCAGCGCGAAGGAGTGCCACAGGTAGACGGTGACCGCGCGGGAGTTGAGCAGGCTGATGACGCCGTTGAACCGCTCCAGCGGCTTGGGCCACTGCTCCCAGGAGGGGCTCAGGTGGAGCAGCAGCAGCACCGCGCCGAACGACCAGATCGCCTGGGCGACCGGTACCGCTTCCAGATCGTGCCCGATCCGGGGGTTGTCCAGCGGCGACCGCAGCAGCCACCAGAAGCCGAACAAGAGCACCAGCGGTGCGACGGACGGCACGACGTACTGCGGGATCCTGCGGAGCAGCCCCTCCTGGTGGGCCATGCCGAGCAGCCAGCAGGAGCCGAAGGTGGTGAAGTCGGTGGCGGCTTCCATCAGCCGGCCGGACTGGTCGACCAGGCCGGAGTTGACGAAGAACGCGAGCGCGATCGGCACCAGCAGGGTGACCCAGGGCAGCTTGCGCATCGCCTTGAGCATGAGCGGCGACAGCAGGACGTACCAGAGGTAGGCGCGCAGGTACCACAGCGGCACACAGATCTGCTCGGCCCAGGTACTCGGCAGGTGCCCGCCGAAGGTGTGCAGCGAGGCCCCGAACGGCGGCTCGCTGAACGGCAGGACCCAGTAGGCCAGATCGCCCCACCACCAGTTGGGGTGGGAGCTGGAGTCGGGCCTCCAGCCTTCCAGGAGCATCAGCGGCACCACGACCGCGCCGAACAGCCACATCGGCGGCAGCAGACGGCGCAGCCGGCCGCGGATCACGCTCAGCGCCGGCCGCTCGAGGGAGCGCGCCATCAGTGATCCGGCCAGCGCGAACATGACGCCCATGGAGGGAAAGACGATCGGCAGCCAGGTCCAGCCGAAGTTGTGGTAGACCACCACGCGGACCAGGGCGAGCGCCCGCAGCAGGTCGAGGTAGCGGTCACGGCCGGGCTTCCGCGCGGGCGCCGGGGCGGCCCCGGCCTCTTCGCGCTGCGGGGCGCGCTGCGAGGGGAGCACGGCGGGGTCCATCACCCGCAGGGCGACGGTGTCGGAGTTCTGGATGCCGAAGGCACCTCTTTCCGCGGTACTCATGAAGACGTCGCCCCCGTGGTGACCTCGAGCCCGACCTCACCGGTGCGCCGCAGCTTCTGCCAGCGCAGCCGGCCCCCGGTCAGAGCGGTGATGGCGGACTGCAGCAGCACCATGTACATGAGCACCCGGTAGACCACCTGCTGGGCCGGAAGCGTGATCAGATGCCACGCCTTCTCCCTGTCCAGGTGGAAGGACCACCAGGCGCAGACGGCCTGCAGGGCCATCACCGCGAACCAGGCGGCCAGGGTCTTGTACGCGTCGACGAAGACCACGCCGTAGACCATGCCGATGTCGATGGCGGGCGCGAGCAGCGGCGTGACCACCATGAACAGGGCGACGAACGGCAGACCCACCCGGCCGAAGTGGCCGGCCGCGCCGCGCTCCAGCAGCGAGTGCCGGTGCTTCCACATCGCCTGCATGGTGCCGTAGCTCCAGCGGTACCGCTGCGACCACAGTTGCTTCATGCTGTCGGGCGCCTCGGTCCAGGCGCGGGCGTCCTCGGCGTAGACGACCTTCCAGCCGGCCCGGTGCAGTGCCATGGTCACGTCGGTGTCCTCGGCGAGCGTGTCGTCGCTCATGCCGCCCGCCTGCTCCAGCGCCGTACGGCGGAAGCCGCCCACGGCGCCGGGGATGGTCGGCATGCAGTTGAGCACGTCGTACATCCGGCGGTCGAGGTTGAAGCCCATCACGTACTCGATGTGCTGCCAGGCGCCGATCAGCGTGTCGCGGTTGCCGACCTTGGCGTTGCCGGCGACCGCGCCGACGCGCGGGTCGCCGAAGGGCTGGACGAGCTCGCGGACGGTGGACGGCTCGAAGACCGTGTCACCGTCCATCATCACGATCAGGTCGTACGAGGCGGCGGCCACACCGGTGTTGAGGGCGGCCGGCTTGCCGCTGTTCGGCTGCCGGATCAGCCGGACCATGGGCAGGCCGAGTTCCTCCACGATGGCGGACGTGTCGTCGGTCGACCCGTCGTCGACCACGATCACTTCGATGGGGTAGTCGCTTCTGGCCAGTGAGAGCAGGGTGTTGGTGATGCACTCCTGCTCGTTGTACGCGGGCACCACCACGGTGACCGGCTCGGTGACCGGCTCGCCCCAGGAGAAGCCCGGTTTACGGGTGCGCCGCACATGGACGGCCGAGAGCACCAGCATCAGCGCGAACCGCAGCATGACCAGCACACCGACGACCGCGAGCAGGCCGACCAGCCACGGCAGCAGCCAGACGGAGAAGGTGGTGCACCACAGGAACGCCTTTCCGACCCACAGGTTGTAGCTGGTGACCTCGGTGTTGGCGGAGCCGGTGCCGAGCGCCTCGCCGATGGTCTTGAAGGTGTAGCCCTGGGCCTTGAGCTTCTCGATGATGACCGGCAGCGCGGCCAGCGTCTGGGACCGGTTGCCGCCCGCGTCGTGCAGCAGGATCATCTCGCCCTGGCCGGGGAGGTCGGGCATGGCGGACTTGACGATGGCGTCGACGCCGGGGCGCTTCCAGTCGTCGGTGTCCTTGTCGATGAAGGCGGTCAGGTACCCCTCCGACCCGGCCTGCTTGGTCACCGGCCACGACCAGTCGTCCAGCGCGTCCACGGTGGAGGAGTAGGGCGGGCGGAACAGGCTGGTGTGGATGCCGGCGACACCGGCCAGCGCGAGCTGGGTCTCGCCGAGTTCCCAGGTGAGCCGGGTGCCGGAGTGCAGCGCGAGGTCGGGGTGGGTGAAGGTGTGCAGACCGATCTCATGGCCGCCCGCCACGATCTGGCGGATCAGCGAGGGGTTGCGGGTGACCATCGAGCCGGTGACGAAGAAGTCGGCGCTGATGTTCTCCTTCTTCAGCACCTCGAGGATCTTCGGTGTCCACTGGGCGGACGGCCCGTCGTCGAAGGAGAGGACGACGGTCCTGTCCGGGATCGTGTAGTTGACCGGCTTGCTGTTCTTGTCGCCGCGCGCGTCGACGACCGGGCCGCCCTCCAGCACGCTGGTCGGGACGGTGCCTTTGTCCACCGAGGTGGCGATGCTCTCGTCGTGGAAGGCCTCGTTGTTCGCCATGCCCCGGAGCACCATCAGCGCCAGCAGGGTCGCCAGTACGGTCACCGGCAGGAAGAAGCGCAGGGGAGGCGCGGCGAGCCGGCGCGGGCGCGCGATGGACTGCCGGGGGCGTTGATGGCGGGACATGGACTTCCTGGTCGATCGCGTCTGGCTACTGCGCGGTGTCGGTCACGGAGCTCGACGCTGCCGGAACGGCCGCCGTCGTCGCGGTGACTGACGCGGTGGCATCGGGTGTGGCCATTGGGGCGGTGCCGCTGTTTCCGGGCTCGGCGGCGCCGGGAGCCGCGGGCAGCGGCGCGTTCAGGTACTGGCTGGGCGGCGTGGTGTCCGCGGTGCCGGGGACGGTGAGCGCGGGCGCCTGCGACTGGGTTCCGACCAGGCCGGAGATCATCGCCACCACGCACCCGGCGCAGACGATGCCTATCAGCCAGCCGAGCCCGCGCAGACGGCGGCCGCGCAGACCGGTCTGGTCCACGAAGACGGGAGCCGGCTCGACCTCCGTGGACGTACTGGTGATCGTCAGCTCGAGCCTTCCTTACATCATGTCGCGCCTGCCGGTTCGGCGCCGCCGAAAGCAGTGATTGGTACGAAAAGTGATGATGCGTGAGGAAGGGAGATCACTCGACCCGCTCCCGATCATGCAACTAGATTAATATGGAGGTTCAGTGAATGTCACGAGGGTCTCGTAGAGTTCCGCTGACGTCGCCTGCTCCCCCTGCCCGATCGGACCTTCACGCATGGCCATAACCCGCCGCCGCAGCCGCCTGGCGGTCGCCGTGACCCTCATGATCGCGGTCTCGTTCCTGGTGGATGCCTGCGGCGGCGCGGGAAGCGAGGGCGGTGCCAAGGCGGGTACGGCCACCGCCTCGGGCGCGCACTTCGACGCCTCGTCCATGCTCAAGCCGTCCGGCCGCGCGCTGGGCGTCGTCGACGACAAGACGCCCTGGCAGTACGGCATCGTCGACACCTTCACCAAGGAGGCCGGGCGGGCCCCCGACATCCGCGAGTACTACAGCTCCTGGGGCGACGACTTCGACACGGAGGGCAACGCCTTCCTGTGGCAGCACGGCCAGTTGCCCATGATGGCGCTGGTGCCCTCCGACACCCCGCTCGCCGACATCGCCGAGGGCGAGGACGACGCGTACATCCGCCGGCTGGCGGGCCAGATCGCCGCCTACGACGGCCCGCTGGCCCTCTCCTTCGCCGGCGAGATGAACGGTCCATGGAACTCCTGGGGCCCCAAGGACACCAAGCCCGCCGACTTCGTCGCGTCATGGAAGCACGTGCACGACGTCTTCGCCGCGCGGGGCGTCACCAACGTGATCTGGGTGTGGACTCCGCACGTGGTCGACTCGGGCACCACCGCCACACTGCGTCCCTACTACCCGGGCGACTCCTACGTCGACTGGGTCGGCCTCATCGGCTACTACGGGCCGATCGACGGCGTCGCCTTCTCCAGCCTGTTCACCCCCACCATGCGTCGGATCGCGGACTTCTCCAGCAAGCCGGTGCTGATCGCGGAGACCGGGGTGGCGCAGAGCGACCGCAAGGAAGCTGACATCCGCGACCTGTTCCACGGCGCCGCGAAAGCCGGCGTCATCGGGCTCGTCTGGTACGACCAGCGCAAGGACTGGCCGGGCGGCAAGCAGTTGATGGACTGGCGGATCAGCACCTCGGTGGGCGCGCTGGCCGCGTTCCGGGTGGAGACGGCCCGCAACAGCTTCGGCCATTCGCTCAAAAACCGCTGACCCGGGGCAATCAGGGGAAGCCGGGCGCAAGCCCGCAAGGAACGACATTCACCACGGCGCATCACCGCGGCTGGCACATGCGGATGCCCGACCAGGGGAGATCACGGAGATGACGACGGAATCGTCGCCGGGCCAGGGGGCTCCGCAGGAGGATCACGGCTGGGCCTTCCGGCCCCGCAATGCGGCTGCCGGCCCGCAGCCGCACCGGGAACAGCAGCCGGGGCCGGCCACACGGTGGGACGGCCGGTCGTCGGCCGAGCGGTACGGCGGGGCCTCCGGCACGCGGTGGGACACCACCGTCCCGCTGCGGTTCCCCGAGCCCCGCGCCGGCGACCACGAGGCCATACGTGAGCCGGGCCCCCGGACACCCCCGCACGCCCGGCGCGGCGGCGGAACGGCGGACCAGGAGGCCGGATACCCGTCAGCCGCCACCACCGTCCTCGACCGGGCGGCCGTCCGCCTCCCCGAGGCCGTCGCCGCGCAGCCGCGCCCCCCTGCGGGCGCGGGCGGCGAACGGGCCGGCAGGACCAGGTGGGTGGGCAGGATCGCGCTCACCCTTGCCGTCCTCGTCGCCGCCGGCGGGGCCGCCGCCGTCCTGCTCAAGCAGCAGGACGCCGCGGCCGTCGCCTCGGAGAAGCTGACGCAGGAGTGGCAGATACCGGCGCCCGCCGCCGACGACGCGCTCATCGGCAGCTGGCTCACCGACAAGCTGCTCGTCCGGGCCAGCAGCCGGGGCAGCCTGCGGGCCTACGGCCTCACCGACGGCAAGCAGGTATGGAGCGCCGCGTCCGTCGCCACCGCCGCCGCCGGGCGCGGCACCGTCCCCTGCGCCATGTCGCCGACGCTCGGTGCCCAGGGCATCGGCACGGTCGCCTTCGGCAAGGACGGCAGCACCTGCACCTGGCTGGCCGGTGTCAAGGCGTCCACCGGCAAGATCCTCTGGTCCATGCCGCTGACCAGCACCAGACACCCCACGGCGGCGACCGCCTCGACCTACCTGCAGGGTGATGTCGCCACGATAGTCAGCGAGAACCTCCTCGGCGGTGTGGACGTCCGCACCGGCAGCCGCGTGTGGGGCTACAAGGCCCGCGGTCACTACTGCAACGCCTACGACTGGGGCGCCGACGGCACCGTCCTGGTGGACGAGTTCTGCCTCGACAAGAAGACCAGGTTCACCCTCACCGCGTACGACGGCAGGACCGGGAAGGTGGTCTGGCGGAAGTCCGAGAAGGCTCACTCGGACGTGACGCACATCCTGTCCGGCTCACCGCTGGTCGCCGCCGTCCACACCGCGCGCCAGGACGCCGTGCGGGTCTTCGGCAGCACCGGGCCCGGCCGCAAACTGGCCGTGGGCGACGACGAGTTGACGCCCGGCAACGACACCGGCGCCGACCACTCCGCCCGGCTCTACGGCAAGGTGCTGGTCACCCCGGCCTCGGCCGCCGGCAGCGCGGTGATCGACGGCTTCGACACCACCACCGGCGCCAAACTCTGGACCCACCGCTCCGCCGCGCTCGCCGTTCCCGCGTCCGGCGCGGACGGCAAGGTGTACGCCGTCACCACGTCCGGCGCCCCGCAGCTCGTGAGCATCGACCCGCGCACCGGTCACAGCACCCCGGTCGCGGGCCTGCCGGTGGGGACCGGCAGGTGGAGCTTCACCTCCGGGACGGTGTACGTCACCCCGGACGGCGGCGTGCTGGAACTCAACGCCCTCGGGTCGAACGGCGGCGTGCGGCTCTATCACCGGTAGAGCCTTGCGCCGATCAGGCTGAGGCGTCGCCGGGCGAGCGGCCGGAAGGTCACGACCGCTCACCTCGAGATGCGGTCACCGGCATCCGCTGGCTACGCTCGCTGAGTGGCCGGGTGACGATGGCCCGAGGCAGGGCCGTGGCGCGGCAGCCGCCTCACCCCGCCCCGCGGAAACGAGGACGTCCGCAGTCCAAGCCTCCGCAGTGCTCACGCCTCCACGGGAGGAAGGTCGCGATGAGGTTCACCCGCACGCGTACAGCAAAGGCCGCCGCGGCAGCCGTGTTCGCCATCCCGCTCACCCTCGGGGGGATGGCGTCGCAGAGCCACGCACAGGACGCGTCTCCCAGCCCGTCGGGGACGTTCGGTTCCGGTTGCTCGGCGCTCGCGCAGAAGGCCGACACGGCGAAGGACAAGGTCGTGGAAGCCGCGTCCGCGTATCCACAGCTCAGCCAGCTCGTCTCGGCCGCGGTCAGGGCGAAGTTGACCGACACCCTGGACGGCAGGCCCGACGTCACCGTCTTCGCCCCGAACGACGAGGCCTTCAAGAACGTCACCGCCTCGCAGCTCGCCTCGCTCCTCAGCAACCAGGGGCAGCTCAAGAAGGTGCTGACCTACCACGTCGTGGACAAGCAGATCACCCCGGACCAGCTCTCCGACGGCTCCTTCACCACGGTGGAGGGCGGCAAGCTGACCACGTCGGGCTCGGGCAGCGACTTCAAGGTCAACGGCAAGGCGAACATCGTCTGCGGCAACATCAAGGCCGCGAACGCCACCATCTACGTCATCGACCAGGTTCTCCAGCCTCCGTCCTGACGCTGCCCGCGCCAAGGCCCTCCGGTCCCGTCGACCGGAGGGCCTTCGCGCGTACGGACACCGCTGTCCGGCCCTGGCCCAGGGCCGGACAGCCCCTGCCGCGGGTGGCCGGTGGCGCGGTGTGATGGACCGGGGCCGACCCGATGGCCGCCGCGCCGGACGGACCGAGGTACGTCGGGAACCCCATCACCGGCTGGGAGCACTACGCCGTCGGTCCTGCGGCCGCCCTAGAGCTGACGGACCGCAAGCCGGTGGTGGGTTCGCCCGCCACCACCGGCGTTGCGTTCGCCCGCATTCTTGACGGTTTCATGACGCGGGTGGCCGCACCCTTTGCCGCCGGGCGGGTGTCCTATCCGGTGTCTCTGCCTGGAGTGAGGATTGGAGTGCCATGGAAGGCACCGTCGTCGCAGTGGTCGTGGTGGCCGCTCTGCTGCTGATCGTGCTGAAGAGCGGGATGCGCGTCGTCAATCAGGTGGAGCGTGGTGTGGTGTTCCGGTGGGGCAAGGCCCAGCCGGCGCACCGCCAGCCGGGCATCACCTTCCTCATCCCGTTCGCCGACCGGATGCGCAAGGTGAACGTGCAGGTCGCGACCATGCCGGTGCCCACCCAGGAGGGCATCACACGGGACAACGTGTCGGTGAAGGTCGACGCCGTCGTGTACTTCAGGGTGACGGACCCGGTGCGCGCCACCATCGAGGTGCAGGACTACGTCTTCGCCGTCGGGCAGGTCGCCCAGTCCTCCCTGCGGTCCATCATCGGCAAGAGTGATCTGGACGACCTGCTCAGTGACCGGGAGCGGCTGCACGAGGGCCTGGCGCTCATGATCGACAGTCCGGCCGCCGGGTGGGGCATCCACATCGACCGGGTCGAGATCAAGGACGTGCAGCTCCCCGAGTCGCTGAAGCGGTCCATGTCGCGGCAGGCCGAGGCCGAGCGTGAGCGGCGGGCCCGGGTCATCACCGCCGACGGCGAGTTCCAGGCCGCGCAGCAGCTCGCCAACGCCTCGCGGATCATGTCCGACACCCCGGAGGCCATGCAGCTCCGTCTGCTCCAGACGGTCGTCGAGGTGGCCGCCGAGAAGAACTCCACGCTCGTCATGCCGTTCCCGGTGGAGCTGCTGCGGTACTTCGACCGGGCCGTGCAGAAGATCGACGCCGAGATCGGGGAGAAGGGGCAGGGTCAGCGTGTCGTTCCGGAGCAGCAGGCCCCGGCCCCGGAAGGGGAGCAGCGGGCGCCGGCTGGCGTGGAGCAGGTCTGAGCCGCCCGGACCGGCCGGTCCGGGCGGTCCGGCCGGTGGCGGAGCGGGCTAGCATCCGGGCATGACTGCTACTGACCACAACGCTTCCGTGCTGGACACCGAGATCGGGGCCCTCAAGGGCGGCTCCGCGAACCTGCCGGGCTACGCCGGCCAGGCCGTGCTCATCGTGAACGTGGCCTCCAAGTGCGGGCTGACCCCGCAGTACACGGGTCTTGAGCGGCTGCAGGAGCGGTACGCCGAGCAGGGCTTCACCGTGCTCGGCGTGCCCTGCAACCAGTTCCTCGGGCAGGAGCCCGGCACCGCCGAGGAGATCGCCGAGTTCTGCTCGGCCACGTACGGGGTGACCTTCCCGCTGACCGAGAAGGTCGAGGTGAACGGGGAGGGGCGGCACGCGCTGTACGAGCGCCTCGTCGGTTTCGCGGACGGCGAGGGGCACAGCGGGGACATCCGCTGGAACTTCGAGAAGTTCCTGATCGGCCGGGACGGGCAGGTCGTCGCCCGGTTCTCGCCGCAGACCGAGCCGGAGGCGGCCGAGGTCGTCGCGGCCATCGAGGGACAGCTGGGCCGGTAGTACCGGAACACTGACTGGATGGGCGCGACGCTCGGATGCGCAGAGCCCTCTCGGCAAGGACGGCGACTGGTCGAGAGGGCTCCGTGAGTGACGCTTGTGCAGTTGTCGTAGAGCGACGTCTATGCGCGAGGGGCAGAGAGAGCCCCCTAGGCCTTGACCGAGGTGACGAAGACGTTCCACGCCTCGGCGGGGAAGGCCAGGGTCGGGCCGTCGGTGACCTTGGAGTCGCGTACGGCGAGTTCCGCGGTGGTGGGCGACTTGACCTCGACGCAGGCGCCGTTGCCCGCGGAATAAGAAGACTTCATCCACGTCTCCGAAGCGCCCTGAATCAGTGCCATGTCCACTCCTGTTGCCAGTTGCTGTAGTGCGGTTCGCGCCAACCTTGTCGTCTGATTGGCGTGATCGACGCTACCGGGCAACTGCCGCCCGCGGAGTAGTCGTTCACTCAAGCGGATGGCATATTCCAAGTGAGCCTTCCGCTGGAGTGGACCAATGGTGTACGATCCCGCGCTTCTGTGGAAAACGGCTCAGTCCGCGTACTCCTTGGCCACCTTCGCGATGAGTTGCCGGGACTGTTCCACATTGAGGGACTGTGCCCGCAGATGTTCGTACATCACGGCGTACTTCTGCACGTCCTGCGCCTTCTCCAGGTACAGGTCGCTGGTGACGCCCTCGAGGTAGACCACGCTCGAGTCGGCGGCGTCGGTGAACTCCAGGATCGCGTACTGGCCGTTGAGCCCCGGATGGGCGCCCACCTCGAACGGCAGCACCTGCACGGTGACGTGCGGGAGTTGGGACATCTCGATGAGGTGCTCGAGCTGTTCGCGCATCACCAGCCGGCTGCCGACGACCCGGCGCAGCGCCGCCTCGTCCAGCACCACCCACAGCCGCAGGGCGTTGCCCTCGGCGGTGATACGTTCCTGTCGCCGCATGCGGACCTGCACGCGCTTCTCGATCTCGGCCGTCGACGTCTCCGGCAAGGCGCCCTGCACCAGGGCCTCCGCGTATGCGCGGGTCTGCAACAGGCCGGTCACGAGTTGGGGCTCGTACACCCGCAGCGACTCGGCGTCGGTCTCCAGGCCGATGTACACGCTGTACGGGATGTCCCCGAACGTGTGCCACCAGCCCTGCTGACGGGAGTCACGGGCCATCTCCATCAGCGAGTCGACGATCCGCTGGTCCTCGACCTCGTACACCCCGCACAGGTCGCGCACATCGCGCTGGCTGATGCTTCTGCGGCCGTTCTCCAGCCGGCTGATCTTCGACTGCGACACGAGCAGCCGCTCTGCCACCTCTTCGGCCGTCATGCCCTTGAGCTCGCGGAGCCTGCGCAGCTCCTGGCCCAGCCGGCGCCGCCTGACGGTGGGATTGACATTGGACGCCACGGGACGTGCACCTCCGGCTGCCTGCCTGTACTGACCACTTTGTGTATCTGCTGTTGAGCAGACTGCCACCAAGGTGCTTTCCACCGCTGGGAAACGGTGGATATGCAGCGCGTACGCACCGATTCGGGCGTGGTTCGACGCTCCGGACACGGCCGAGCGGGGCGGTGAGACCACGCGGATCTCACCGCCCCGCTCGAACCAGCGGCTCCCGTAACGGTTTTCGGGGACTGCGTACCGGTGTCGTGGGGACCGGCGGTGCGGCTCAGTGGGTCACGGCGCGTGCCATGGACCCGCGGTGCGGCTGCATCGGAACCCCGCGCGCGGGTTCCGCCACGCCCCTGGCTCCGGGCCCCGCCGGGCGTCCGGCCGGGGCCGGACCGCGCCGTGGCTGGGCCACCGCGCCGTTCTGCACGTCCATCACGGCATGCGCCACCAGCCCGCCCATGGGGTCGTGCCGGATCAGGTCCCGCAGCCGGGAGCGGGAGGATCGTCCCTCGTTCCCCGGATACAGGTGCTTGCCGAGCCCGACCGCGTGCGCCAGCGCGGCGAGCGCCGCGGTCCGCGGGTCCGGCGGTACGCCGGTGCGGATCGCGTTGTCCAGCCGGGCTCGGATCTCCCGGCTGATGTCGGTGTCCGTCGCCTGGTAGCGCGTCGTCGGCAACACCCCGCACATCTGGCCCGGTACGGCGGCGACCATGCCGCACCGCTCCAGGTGCGAGAGATAGATCTGGCGGAGCCCCAATCGCGGCCCGCCGATCCAGTGGACGGCACGCACGGGAGCGCCACGCCTTCGCAGCAACTCCAACGCGCAGTCCAAAGTTGGATCTCCAGTCGGCCGTGGCACCACCACGGCGATACGATCCCCGTCTGGGGCTATCCGTCCGGCCAGCGCCAGCTCCACTAGCTGTGCTCCGGCCAGACCGAGGTCGAGCGACTGCGGCTGTGCAGTGGTACCCGTGGCCGGGTCCAGTGCCAGCAGCAGAAGCTCCTCCGGAATTGTTCTGCGGCTCCTGCCCATCCATGCCTCCCCGCGTGGATGAATGACAGGGTGACCCCTCTCACATTGGTCTGTCGAGGGTGCGTGACCGGTTCGTAAGGGAACCGGCAGGTATGTCGTTCTCGTCTACCGCAGGGGCCAAGTCCTCACACAGGACACTGGTACATGGTTCGGACAGGGCGCGCGAGTGTGCGTGCGGCGCATGGAGGAGGCATCGGTGGCGGGCGAGTCCCCCGACAGGTCGAAGCAGCGCGAGTCGTCGGCGGAACCGACGTCGGGGAGCGCGGGTTCGGTTCCCGAGGCGCGCGATCCGCGTCTTGCGGTGTCCCGAGAAAAGGATTCCTCGGGAGCCGTCGACACGGCGACGAAGATCCTTTCGGTGCGGGACGTGAAGACCGCCGACGCCTCGGAGGAGTCCGAGTCCCGGACGCCGGAGGAGGACCAGGACTCCGACCTCCGCGAGGCGGTCTCGGCCTGGATCCGTTCGGCCAAGAACCCGGAGACGGAGTCCGGCTCGGAGGACACCGCGACCGCGAAGGGCGAGGACGCCTCGCCGGCGGACGAGGACACGGAGACCGAGGCGGGGCCTGACGCGGACGAGGGCACCGCCGAGGACTCGGCGTCGGCCACGAGGGACGCCGAGGCGGACTCCGGCGCGGACGCGAAGGCCGACGCGGCCGCGGAGACGAAGTCCGGGACCGGCGCGGGGGCCGAGGCGGCCGCGGGTTCGGGCTCGACGTCCGGCAAGACCGGCACCGAAGCCGACACGAAGGCCGATGCGGACTCGGACGAGAACGCCACCGACGCGCGGGCGGACGACGCCGCCGACACGAAGGTGAGCGCGGGCTCGGACCCGAAGACGGCCACCGACGCGGCAGCCAGGGGCACCGGCACGGGCCGCGACGCCGCCCGGAAGGCCGGGGCAGGCTCGGACGCGAAGGCGGACGCCCACGACGGGAAGGCCGCCACCGGCGCCGACACGGCTTCGGCGAACGCCGACGCGGGCCGGAAGGGCGAAGCGGGCTCCGACGCGAAGGAGGACACCGACGACGCCGGGAAGGCCGCCACCGGCGCCGACACGGCTTCGGCGAACGCCGACGCGGGCCGGAAGGGCGAAGCGGGCTCCGACACGAAGGCCGACACCGACGACGCCGGGAAGGCCGCCAAGGGCCCGGGCACGGCTCCCGCGGACGCGGACGGCGACACCGGGGCGAAGGCTGCCGCGGCCACCGACGCGAAGGCCGCCAAGGTCACCGACGCGAAGGCCGCCAAGGTCGCCGGTGCGAAGGCCGCGGCGGCTGCCGCCAGGGCGGCGAAGGGCGCGGCGGAGGCCGGCGAGTCGAAGGACGCCGACGGCGAGGACGCCCCGCAGGGGCCTGCGGCGGCCGACGACGAGGGCCGCACGGGTGGTGCGGGCAAGAAGACCTCGGCCGCCGAGGGCGAAGCCCAGGCGAAGGGCGTCGATCAGCCCACCACCGCCTTCAAGGCCGTACGCCCGAAGAAGCCCGCGGTCGACCAGCCCACCACCATGCTCAAGCTCGGCACGGCCAGGCCGAAGCCCGAACCCAAGGGCGAGAGCAGCGCCAGGACCGAACCCAAGGCCGGGGCCAAGCCCCCCGCCCCCGAAGCGGAGCGCGCCAGCAAGTTCGTTCCGCTGCGCGACTCCGAGCTGACCGCGCCCACCAGCGCCATCCCGCAGGTCGGCCCCGAGCGCACCACCCAGCAGCCCCTGCCGCCCAAGCCCCCGCTGGACCTGCTGGCGGAGCTGACGAACACGCCCCCGCCGCCGGAGACCCCGGTCCGCACGCTGGTCCGCCGGGTCAAGATCTGGACGCCGCTGGTCATCCTGCTGGCGATCGTCTTCGCGGTCGTACAGGCGATGCGCCCGCTCCCCCAGCCCACGCTGGACCTCACCGCGAAGGACTCCTACACCTTCGACGGCGCCCGGACGGACATCCCGTGGCCGGCCCAGGGCCAGGCCGCTCTGGACGTCCAGGGCATCGGCACGTTCGGTTCCTCGGGCACCCAGAAGCCCGTGCCGATCGCGAGCGTCGCCAAGGTCATGACGGCCTACATCATCCTGCGCGACCACCCGCTGAAGAGCGGCGCCGACGGCCCGAAGATCAAGATCGATCAGGCGGCCCAGGACCAGTCGAAGGCGGGCCAGGAGTCCACGGTCGACGTCACGGCCGGCGACAGCATCTCCCAGCGCGAGGCCCTGGAGAGCATTCTCATCGCGTCCGCGAACAACGTGGCCCGGCTGCTCGCACGCTGGGACGTCGGCTCGGAGAAGGAGTTCGTGGCGAAGATGAACTCCACCGCCAAGGGCCTCGGCATGACCGACACCACGTACACCGACCCCTCGGGTCTGACGAACTCGACGGTGAGCACGGCCGTGGACCAGGTGAAGCTGGCCAAGGCCGCGATGGAGGAGCCCGCGTTCCGCGAGGTCGCGGCGATGATGTCGTACGACGACTACAAGGGCGTCAACCACTCCAACTGGAACCACCTGGTCGGCCACAACAACGTCGTCGGCATCAAGACCGGTACCACCACCTCCGCCCTCGGCAACCTGGTCTTCGCGGCCAAGCAGGAGGTCGGCGGTGAGACGCGGACCATCGTCGGCGCCGTGGTCCGCCAGCCCGCCGGCGGCTCGGACAACACCATCCTCAGCGGGGCGCTGGACGCGGCCGACAAGCTGATCCGCTCCGCCCAGGGCGCGCTGAAGTCGGCGACGGTGCTGAAGAAGGGCGACGTCGTCGGGTACGTGGACGACGGGCTCGGCGGCCGTACGCCGGTGGTGGCCACGAAGGACGTCGCCGCGGCCGGCTGGTCGGGCCTGAAGGTGAAGCTGTCCTTCGCCTCCGACGTCGTACCGCACACCGCGAAGGCCGGTACCAAGGTCGGCACGCTCACCGTGGGTGACGGCGGTGCCGGGGCGGTGAAGGTGCCGGTGGCCCTGCAGAAGGACCTGGCCGAGCCCGGCTTCACGGCCAAGCTGACCCGCCTCGGCTGAGCCGGCCCCTGGCCCGACCTGGCACGCACCCCGTCGACGGAGCCCCTCGGCGGGGTGCGTGCTAGCGTCACGAAACGGGGCAGGCCGACGGTCGGGGAACGAGACCGCGAACTGAACGGGAAACGGCCGGGAACAAGAGGGACACGGCCGAGAACAGAAGACGGGACACGGGGAGTGCCTTCAGGTGGCCACAACCGAGCGGACACGCTCCGACGACGCCGATCCGGACCCGGGATCCGGCCGGCGAATACGCCCGTCCGCGACTGACACGGACGGTCATCACACCGGTCACGCGGACAGCCGTCACGACGACCGCGTTGCCCGGCACCACGGCGACCGCGCGGGTGGCCCTGCCCCGGCGCGGCGGAGCCTGCCGCTCATCCGGCTGCGCCTCGCCGTCGAGCCCCTCCGGCAGCGGTTCCTGCGGCACCCCGTGCTGTCCGTGACCGTCCTCTCGGGCGCCCTGCACATCATCTGGTTCTTCACGTTCGCGAACAGCGGTGGCGACCTCGCGGCCCAGGACGCCTGGGCGGAGTTCGTCGGCCGGCACCCGGACTCGGCGTACAACCTGGCCTGGTACGGCGGCATGCACCCGGTGTCGTACAGCGTGGTGTCGCCGTACCTGATGTCGGTGCTCGGCGTCCGGACCACGATGATGCTCGCCGGGACGGTCTCCGCCGGCCTGCTGACGCTGGTCCTGCTGCGCAGCCGGGTGGTGCGGAACCCGCTGTGGGCCTCGCTCGCCGGGGTCCTCGCGTTCGTCTGCAACGCGGTGTCCGGGCGGGTGACCTTCGGGCTGGGCACCATGTTCGCGCTCGGCTCGGTCGCCGCCGTGTTCTGCTGGCCTCACCGGTGGCGCTACAAACGCTGGGCCAAGGCACTGGTGGCCGCTCCGCTGGCCGCGCTCGCCACGATGTCCTCGCCGGTCGCGGGGCTGTTCGTGGGCCTGGTCGCGGTCGCGCTGTTCCTGCAGAAGCGGCGGCCCGGCGCGTGGGCGCTGGGGCTCGCGCCGTCGGCGGTGGTCGCCGTCTCGGCGTGGCTGTTCCCGTTCTCCGGCACCCAGCCGATGACGTTCGGCTCCGTGGTGATGCCACTGCTGTACGGGCTGCTGTGCCTGTTCCTGGTACCCAAGGAGTGGATCACCGTCCGGCTGACGGCGGGCGTCTACAGCCTGAGCGTGGTGCTGGTGTGGCTGATCAACTCGCAGATCGGCTCGAACATCTCCCGGCTGCCGATGCTGTTCGCCGGTGCGACGCTGATCGCCGCACTCCCCTACACCGTGCCGCGCTCACGCAAGTGGTACGTGACCGTCCTGGCGTTCCTCGGCTTCGCCGGCTGGATCGGCTTCAAGTCGGTCGACGACATCGTGCACACGACCCCGGCCGCGTCCTGGGCCCGTGAGCTGGCCCCGCTGGTCAACCAGTTGCAGAACGTCGGCGCCGAGAAGGGCCGCGTCGAGGTGGTCCCGGCGCGCTCGCACCGGGAGGCCTCCGCGCTCGCTCCGTACGTCAACCTGGCGCGCGGCTGGAACCGGCAGGCGGACATGGAGCGCAACCCGCTCTTCTACGACGACACGCTCAACTCGGCGAACTACCACGAGTGGCTCCAGCGGTGGGCCGTGCACTTCGTGGTGCTGCCGAAGGACAACCCGGACGGCAACGGCGGCGGCGAGCGCGAGCGGACGCTGCTGCGGCGCGGGATGCCGTATCTGCGGCAGATCTGGGGCGACGCCAACTGGCAGTTGTTCAAGGTGACCGACCCGGCGCCGCTCGCCGAGCCGAACGCCGTGGTGGACCGGGCCGAGCAGGGCGAGATGACCCTTCAGGTGCGCGAGCCCGGACGGATCCTCATACGGATCCCGTACTCGCCGTGGCTGAGCATCGTCGACGCCGAGGGCAGGAGCCTGAAGCCGCCGCAGGAGACGGACGCCTCGAAGCAGCGGGACGGGGGCACGCCGAGGACGTACGAGAACGTCAACGGGTGTCTGACGGAGACGGCGGAGGACGCGAAGGGCGACCGGTGGACGGTGCTGCTGGCGCCGAAGGCCGGGACGTACCACCTGGCCGCGCCGTACCAGCTGCCGCGCGGCACTCCCTGCCCCGACGAACTCAAGTAGCCCCCCAGGCCCCCCGGCCGGGGGGGCTCCCCATTTCCATTCCGTTCATGAATATGAACATCGATCATCACAACGAACAATTTTACTCTCTCTTGACGTTCCCCTTCCTTGCCGCGCGTACACCTCCGAAACCAGAGTTCACGTGCCTGACCCTGGCCCGCGAACTCTGGAAGGGGACACATGAATGGTCTCGACTGGGCCGTCCTGATCGGTTACTTCGGAGTGATGGTCGCGATCGGCGTCTGGTCGCACAAACGGGTGGACAACGTCTCCGACTTCTTCACGGCCGGCGGCAAGATGCCCTGGTGGCTCTCCGGCATCTCGCACCACATGTCGGGCTACAGCGCGGTGATGTTCACCGGGTACGCGGGCATCGCCTACACCTACGGCGTCACCTCCTTCGTCACCTGGTCCTTCCCGATCGCGCTCGGCATCGCCATCGGCGCCAGGCTGTTCGCGCCGCGCATCAACCGGCTGCGGTCCCGGCTCCACGTGGCATCGCCGCTGGAGTACCTGAAGAACCGTTACAACCTCTCCACCCAGCAGGCGCTCGCCTGGTCGGGCATGCTGCTGAAGATCGTGGACGTGGGCGCCAAGTGGGCCGCCATCGCGACCCTGCTGTCGGTGTTCACGGGTGTGTCGCTGAACCAGGGCATCCTCATCACCGGCGCCATCACCGCCGTCTACTGCACGATCGGCGGCCTGTGGGCGGACGCGCTGACCGAGCTCGGCCAGTTCGTCATCCAGTTGCTCGCCGGCGTCTCGATGTTCGTCGCGGTCGTGCTGAAGCTGCACGACAAGGACATCAGCCTCTTCGGCGCCTTCGACGAGCCCGCGCTGCACGGCCACGGCAAGCCGCTGGTCGGCCCCTACGGCACGGTGTTCCTGCTCGCCTTCCTGTTCATCAAGCTCTTCGAGTACAACGGCGGCATGCTCAACCAGGCCCAGCGCTACATGGCGACGGGCAGCGCGCGGGAGGCCGCGCGGTCGGCGCGGCTGTCGGCGGCACTCTGGCTGGTGTGGCCTGTGGTGCTGTTCTTCCCCATGTGGATGTCCCCGCTGCTGGTCCACGCGCAGAAGCCGGACGGCTCCGACTCCTACGCCCTCATGACCGAACAGCTCCTGCCGCACGGGCTGCTGGGCCTGGTCATCGTCGGCTTCTTCTCGCACACCATGGCCATGTGCTCCTCCGACGCCAACGCGATCGCGGCCGTGTTCACCCGGGACGTGGCGCCGGTGCTGTCGGCGCGGGCCCGGGCGTGGGGCGAGCGGTCGGGGCTGATCGCGGCCCGGGTGACGACCGTCGTCTTCCTCGGCCTGTCCATGGCGGTCGCGACCCAGGTCAACTCCCCCGCCTTCAAGGACATCATCACGGTCGTCATCAAGTGGGTCGCCGGTCTGATGGGGCCGATCGCGATCCCGATGATGCTGGGTCTGCTCCGCCCGTTCCGCCGCTCCGGCCCGACGGCGGCGCTCACCAGCTGGGCGGCGGGCCTGCTGGCCTTCTGGCTGGTGAACTACCCGATCAACTGGAAGGTCGACGGCGGAGTCCCGCTGCAGTACCAGGTGTCCATCCCGCTCGCGGTCTCCCTGGTGCTGTACATCCTGATCGGCTACCTCAAGCCGGAGGACACCCCGGAGCGGCTGGCGGTCATCGAGAAGGTCAACACGGACGGGGACGCGGCGATGGCGGTGCCGGTGCCCGCGAGTGCCGGGGACGACGTGGTGGGAGCGCCGTAGAGGCGCCGCCGGGACGGCTCAGGCCCGGGGGTAGCGGGCCAGCCAGCCCGGTGCGGACCCGGCGGGCCCGTGCAGGGCGGGGCCCTGGGTCATCTCCATCGCGAAGTCGTCGGCCAGTTCCAGGACGGTGGGGCGGCCCTCCAGCTCGGCGAGCCAGGCCGGCGGGAGGGCCGTCTCGCCGTGGAGGGCGCCGAGGAGGCCTCCGGTCAGGGCGCCCGCCGCGGCCGAGGGTCCGCTCTGGTTGACCGCCAGGCACAGGCCGTGGCGTACGTCCTCCCCCACCAGGGCGCAGTAGACGGCGGCGGCCAGCAGCCCGTCGGCGGTGCCGTCGCCCGCCAGCTCCTCCACCCGGCCCGGGCCGGGCAGGCCCTGCCGTACCGCGCCGAGCGCGTGCTGGAGGGCGTCGGCGACGGGCTGGTGGCCGGGGCGGGCGGCGAGCAGGGCGAGGGCCCGCTGTACGGCCGCGTCCAGGCTCTCGCCGCGGGCGAGGCCGTGCACGATGACGGCGTACGCGCCCGCCGACAGGTAGGCGATGGGGTGCCCGTGGGTCTGGGCCGCGCACTCCACGGCGAGCTGCGCCACGAGCTGGGGCTCCCAGCCGACGAGGAGGCCGAAGGGCGCCGAGCGGGCGACGGCCTCCGGGCCCAGCTCGCCGGGGTTCTTCGGCGTCTCGAGGGTGCCCATGGTCTCGTCGCCGAGGCCCAGGAGCAGGGCCCGGGTAGGGTCCCGGCGGGCGTAGAGCCACTCCTCGCGGGCCAGCCAGCCGTCGTCCTTGCGGCGCTCGTCCGGTCCCCAGTCCCGCTGGGTGGCCGCCCAGCGCAGATACGCCCGGTGCAGATCGGTCGGCGGGTGCCAGGCGCCGGTGTCGCGGCGCACCTGGGCCCGTATCAGCCCGTCCACCGTGAAGAGGGTGAGCTGGGTGTGGTGGGTGACCGTGCCGCGCCGGCCGTGCCCGAAGGCCAGGTCGAGCAGGCCCTCTCCGCCGTACGCGGCACGGATCTCGTCGAGGTCGAGGGCGTCGGCGGGCCCGCCGAGCGCGTCGCCGACGGCCACGCCGAGCAGGGCGCCGCGCACCCGGCTGCGGAAGTCCTGCTGCTCGGCGCGACCCCAGACGGCACCGGACGTCGCCTCCATGCAGGCCTCCTCGGCACCGTCCGTACGTACGACGCCCAGCACTGTAATCGACCGGGGACGACCCGTTCACTGGGGCGAATCGGTCCCGCCCGGTCATTCCCGTACAGCTGTGAGCGCTTCCACCCCGTCCGGGGCGGCAGCCAGCGGTTGGGCCGCGCGGACCCCGGCGCGCTGACGGGTCCAGGGGCGTGAACTCGGCCTGAACCAGGTGGGATTCTGGCGCGATGCGCAGGGGAGAACTCGTCTCGCGACGGGGAGAATCCAGCCATGACCACCACCCCCACCACAGCAGCCACCCCCACCACGCGCACCTCAGGTACCGGTGCTCACCTGGCAGCCGGTGTCCTCACCGGCGTCGTCGCCCTCTACATCGCGCTCGTCGCACTGGGGAACATCACCGACTTCGGGACCAACCAGCAGTTCGTGCGGCATGTGCTGGCGATGGACACGACGTTCAAGGACGACGACCTGATGTGGCGGGCGATCACCAGCACGGCCCTCCAGGACACCGCCTATGTGGCGATCATCGCCTGGGAGTCGGTGGCGGCGCTGGTGCTGATGGCGGGCACGTACCTGTGGGCGCGGCGGGACCACGACCGGGCCCGGCGGTTCTCCGCCTACGGGCTGCTGATGCTCGTGCTGCTCTTCGGCGCCGGGTTCATCGCCATCGGCGGCGAGTGGTTCGCCATGTGGCAGTCGAAGACCTGGAACGGACTGGACGCGGCGACCCGGGTGCTCGTGCTCAGCGGGGTCGCGCTGATCGTCAACCTCCTGCCGGGCGGACGGCGGAGCGGCGCTAGCTGACGACGGTCACCTTGGCGCCCAGATCCCCGAAGGACCACAGGGCGGCGCCGTCCTGCTTGTGCATGCGTATGCCGCCCAGCTTCTGGCCGCCGGCCGGCGGGGGCGAGGAGCCGTCGAGGGCGTTGGAGAAGGCTATGTTCACGCCCTCCACCTTGGTGAAGTACATCACGTGCTCGATCTCGACGCCGTCCGAGCCCTTGAGGGACTGGGTGCGCAGGGTGACCGAGTAGCGGCCGGGCTGTGGGCTCACCGTGCCCGGCCACACCGTGAACGTACGGGCCGCGTGGCCGGTCGCGTCGACCAGCCACACCCGCTTCTCGCCGACGGAGTAGACGATCCGGCGGCCCGACCCGGACCCGTCGGGCAGGGCGGGCGGGGCCGACGGCTTCGGGGTCGCGGACACGTGCGGGCGCGGCGACGCCGACGCGCTGGGCCGGGCCGCCGCCGCCGTGGGATGCGGCCCGTGCTCGGCCTGCACGCCAAGGGCGACGACGGCGGCGGTCGCCGCCACCGTCAGACCGGAGACCCAAACCCACGAGGGCAGTCGGGCAGCCACGGGTACGCATCTCCTCCGCTATGGATCCCCTTGTCGGAACCGGGGTCGGATCATCGTACTCAGTCCGCTCTCAGTCCAGGACCGGCAGCAGGTCGGGCAGATGGCCGTCGGAGGCCTCGGCCGCCCGCCGCCGCTCCTCGGACACCTCGCCGTACAGGGTCGTGCGCGGCTTCGCCGGGCGGCCGGCCGCCTCCGCCACGGCGATCAGGTCGCGGACCGACTTGTACGAGCCGTAGGACGAGCCCGCCATGCGGGAGATCGTCTCCTCCATGAGCGTGCCGCCCAGGTCGTTCGCGCCGGAGCGGAGCATCTCCGCGGCACCTTCGGCGCCCAGTTTCACCCAGCTCGTCTGGATGTTGGGGATCCAGGGGTGCAGCAGCAGCCGCGCCATCGCGGTCACCGCCCGGTTGTCGCGGGTGGAGGGGCCGGGCCGGGCGATGCCCGCCAGGTACACGGGCGCGTTCGTGTGGATGAAGGGCAGGGTGACGAACTCCGTGAAGCCGCCCGTCTCGCGCTGGATCCCGGCCAGGGTGCGCAGGTGGCCGAGCCAGTGGCGGGGCTGGTCCACGTGGCCGTACATCATCGTCGAGGAGGACCGGATGCCCAGCTCGTGGGCGGTCGTGATCACCTCGGTCCAGGTGGCCGTGGGCAGCTTGCCCTTGGTGAGCACCCAGCGGACCTCGTCGTCCAGGATCTCCGCCGCCGTGCCGGGGATGGAGTCAAGGCCCGCCTCCTTGGCGGCGGCCAGCCACTCCCGGATCGGCATGCCCGTCCGGGTGGCGCCGTTGACCACCTCCATCGGCGAGAACGCGTGGACGTGCATGCCGGGGACGCGCTCCTTCACCGCCTTCGCGATGTCGAAGTAGGCCGTGCCCGGCAGGTCCGGATGGATGCCGCCCTGCATGCACACCTCGACCGCGCCCACGTCCCACGCCTGCTGGGCGCGGTCGGCGACCTGCTCAAGGGAGAGCGTGTAGGCGTCGGCGTCGGTGCGGCGCTGGGCGAACGCGCAGAAGCGGCAGCCGGTGTAACAGACGTTGGTGAAGTTGATGTTGCGGGTGACGATGTACGTGACGTCGTCCCCCACCGCCGACCTGCGCACGTCGTCGGCCACCCGGCACAGCGCGTCCAGCGCCGGGCCGTCCGCGTGGAACAGGGCCAGGGCCTCGGCGTCGGTCAGACGGGTCGGGTCGTCGGCCGCCGTGCGCAGCGCCTGCCGTACGTCGGTGTCGATGCGCTCCGGCGCCATGCCGGGGGCGGCCGCCTCGCGCAGCGCCTGCCAGTCGCCGTACACCTCGTCGAAGTCGGCGCGCCGGTCGGCGGTACGGCCCTCGCTGTCGATCGCGGTGTGCAGGTCCGTGCGGCCGGTGGCGGTGAACGCCTCCTCCGGTTCCTGCCAGGGGCGCCCCTCGACCACCGCGTCCGGCCGCGCGAGTCCGGTCTCCGGGTCGGCGAGCGCGTCGACGTGCGGGCGCAGCCGCGGGTCCAGCCAGGGTTCGCCGCGGCGGACGAACTCCGGGTAGACGCAGAGGCGTTCGCGCAAGTGGAAGCCGGCGGCCCGGGACTTGGCGGCGAGTTCCTCGATCTGCGGCCAGGGGCGTTCGGGGTTGACGTGGTCGATGGTGAGCGGGGAGACCCCGCCCCAGTCGTCGATGCCGGCGCCGATCAGCCGCTCGTACTCGCTGTCGACGAGGTTGGGCGGGGCCTGCAGACAGGCCGAGGGGCCCATGATGTGCCGGGCCACGGCCACCGTGGCGACCAGTTCGTCGAGTTCGGCGTCCGGCATGCCCCGCATCGCCGTGTCCGGCTTGGCGCGGAAGTTCTGGATGATCAGTTCCTGGACGCCGTGGTAGGCCCGGGAGACCTTGCGCAGCGCGAAGAGGGACTCGGCGCGTTCCTCGTAGGTCTCGCCGATGCCGATCAGCAGGCCGGAGGTGAAGGGGACGGAGGAACGCCCCGCGTCCTCCAGCACCCTGAGCCGTACGGCCGGTTCCTTGTCCGGGGAGCCGAAGTGCGGGCTGCCGGGCTCGGACCAGAGCCGGGTGGCCGTCGTCTCCAGCATCATGCCCATCGAGGGGGCGACGGGCTTCAGACGCTGGAAGTCCGTCCAGGTCATGACGCCCGGGTTGAGGTGGGGCAGCAGGCCGGTCTCCTCCAGGATGCGGATGGAGACGGCCCGTACGTAGGCGATGGTGTCGTCGTAGCCGTGCGCGTCCAGCCACTCGCGCGCCTCGGGCCAGCGGTCCTCGGGCTTGTCGCCGAGGGTGATGAGGGCTTCCTTGCAGCCGAGGGCGGCGCCCTTGCGGGCGATGTCCAGCACCTCGTCGGGGGACATGAACATCCCGTGGCCCGCGCGGCGCAGCTTGCCGGGGACGGTGACGAAGGTGCAGTAGTGGCACTTGTCGCGGCACAGCCGGGTGAGCGGGATGAAGACGCTCTTCGAGTAGGTGATGACGCCGGGACGGCCGGCCGCCTCGAGGCCCGCGTCACGCACCCGGGCGGCGGACGCGGCGAGACCGGTGAGCGCCTCGCCGCGGGCCTGGAGCAGCACCGCCGCCTCGGCGACGTCGAGGGCGACGCCGTCCCGGGCACGTTTGAGGGCGCGACGCATGGAGTTCTCGGTGGGGCCGGTTCCGGAGGTCGCGGAAGTCGTCATCCCTTGAGCATACGTTCGGGGTGATCAACGCACGGGGCCCGCCGCCCGCACCCCGAACGCGTTCGCCAACTCTTCGCTTCCCGGGACTGCTTGATCTGCTCCGCCGCCCACTCGGCCCACTCCTGCCGCATCGCGTTGAAGCGCAGGCCGTACTCCAGGGCGATGCGGCCGTAGACGGACAGGTTGTCGTGGTCCCAGTCGATGGAGTCGGCCAGTCGCCGCAGCCGCTCGGGATCCCGCCGGCAGTCGGCCGGCCGTTCACGGTGGGCATCGCCAAGCGGACCACGCCGCGCGAGGTCTGGGGGCTGAGGCCGTTCATCCGGACCGACGTCGTCATCACGGCCGTGTGGACCGCCGCCTTCGCCCTGACCGCCGCCGTACTCGCCCTGCCGGCCCCCGCCGGGGACGCGCACTCGACGCCCGCGACCGTCGTCCAGATCGCCGGCTTCGCCGTCCCGATGGTCTTCACCGTCCGCTACGTCGCCCACGTCCAGGCGAAGGCGGCCGCGCGGCTCGCCGGGTGAGCCGCCCGGCCCTAGGCCCTGTCGCTCCGGGCACGGGTGTCCCGGCGCAGGCCGATGATCTCGGCGACCGTGTCCAGCCAGCGGGCGGTGCGCTCCTCGCCCTCCGGTGTGTCCGCGACCTGCGCCGCCGTCTCCAGCCAGTCGAGCAGCAGCGCGGAGGCCTCCCGGGACGGCAGCGGCTCGGTCAGCTCCGCGGCGCGCCGCGGGCCGCCGGCGCGGACGATCTCGGCGACGTAGGCCACCGAGCGCGCCACGACGCCGAGCCGGTCCAGTGTGACGGCGGCCGCGACGGCGCCGTCACCGAACAGCGCGGTCCGGAAGGCGTCCTGGGTGAGGCCGTAGCGGAGCAGGACGGTCACGTCGGTGGCGGCGAGGACCTCGTCGTCGGTGCGGGGTGCGGAGGGCATGGCAGACGCTTCCGGTTCTCGAGTGGGTCAGCGGACCGTGATCGTGTAGACGAAGAACGCCGGCCTGTCGTCCGGGGTGCCCGTCGCCGTCGGGTACGGGCTCGACGAGGCGGTACCGGAGACGGACGCGCTCGGGTACGGGTACGCCGACTCGGTGCCGCTGTGGCAGCTCCCCATGGGGCAGTGCAGCAGCTTTACCGTGGTCCTGCCGGGCTCACGTGCCGTGAAGTCGAAGAACTGGGTGCCGTCGCCGCCGCCGATGAGGCCGCCGCCGCCCTCCTCCTCCTCCCGCTTGCCCCGGTACTTCACCACGTGCCCGTCCGGCCGAGGTTCGGCCAGGTACCAGTTCTGCCCGAGCGCGGGGTTCGCCGGCACCTTCAGGGTGAACTCGTCCCCGGCGTCCACCGTGACGGCGCGCTTCTGCGTGCCGTACTCGTCGGCTCCCCCCGAGGAGCCGCAGCCGGTCAGGACGAGGATCCCGGCCGCGGCCAGAGGGGTCAGTGCGGTGCGCATGTTCACGGTTGCTCAGTCCTGCTGGATGTAGACGCGGTTGACATTGCCCTTGTGCGCGGTCGAGTACCGGTCGTCCGCGGCGGCGCTGAGGTCTCCCTTGACGAAGTCCTCCTCGCTGACCCAGGTGGTGGTGCCCCAGGGGTTGTAGATCTGGAGCTTGTCCCCCTCCTGACCGATGATCATCATGCTGTGGCCGTGCCAGTCGTCGTTGTCGTCGTACCGCTCGATGTTGATGGGCACGGGCTTGCCCTCGGCGACGGACCGCTCGATGTCGGGCAGCACGTCCCGCCGGTCGTCCTCGCCGCCCATGTCCTGGCTCTCGTAATGGTCACCGGTGTGCGGGCTGAGCTCCTTCTCGGAGATCTCCACCTGCCCGTCCGAGTCCATGCCGGCCGGCTTGCGGTCCCACAGCCAGCCCGAGTTGTCTCCGTCGCCCTCCTCGTGCAGACGCAGCTGCTCGTCGGTCAGGCGCTCACGGAAGTGATCCGGGTCGTCGTCGGTGCCGTCGGGGCCGCCGGTCAGCTCCAGGGCGTAGACGGGGTCGACGATGGCGCGCGCGGTGACCGTGGAGGAGGGCACACAGGTCTCGCCGTCCTGGTCCCACAGCTTGCCGTTGAAGTCCTGGTTCTCCTGGCCCTCGGCCGACGGGCCGTTGCCCGTCGTGACCGGTGCGAGGTGCTCCCGCAGCCACACCGCGTCCTTGCCGTGGATCTTGTCGCCGAACTCCTCGACCTCGTCGACGGAGTACCCGGCCGCCAGGGCCTTCATGAGGTACGCCTTCTCCTGCGGCGTCGAGGCATCGGCCAGCAGCCGGTCCATCCGGGCCCGGTCGGCGGCCGGGAGCCGGTCCATGGCGCGGCCGGAGCGTTCGAGGTCGTTGGCCGTGAGGATCTCGTTCAGCTCTCGGTCGCCGCCCACGTTGCCGGTGTCGGCCAGCGCCAGCCGGTCCGCCGCCGTCAGCCCCTTCGTCTCCAGCTTCCCGGCCCGTGCCTCCGAGGCCCATTTGTTGAGGTCGCGGGCAGCGGCGCGGGCGGCGTCGTCGGCGGCGTCCGCGGCCTTGAGCAGCAGGCCGGCGCCGGCGGAGGCGACCGACCGGGCCTTCAGCCGGGTACTCTCCTCCTCGTCGTCCTCGTGCCAGTCGTCGAAGAAGCCGTCCTTGCCGCCGAGCATCGTGCGTGCCGAGTGCAGCTTGGTCCGTCCGTCACGGTCCTGGCCCTGCGCGTCCTTGATGGAGTCGGCGAGGCTCAGCAGCGCCTTGGCGCCGCCCTCGAACGCCTCGGCCATCTGCTGGGCGTCCCGCGAGGCGGCGGACACCACGTCGGAGGCGAGGACGCTCGTCTCGCCCACCCACACCTCCGGCAGGCCCTTGCGGGCCACCTTGTCGACGCGGTCCCGCACGTCGGTGGCCTTCTCGACCTGACCGCGGTAGGTCTTGGCCAGCGACTCCAGCGTCGCGTGGTCGCCCATCGGGGACGCCACCGCGAGGGCGTCGTCGATCGCGTCGATCAGGTCGTTCTTGCTGCCGGCCGAGGAGATGCTCCTGACCAGGCCGGCGAGCCGCTTGCGGCGGTCGGTGGTGTCCTCCGTCGTCATCGTGCGCGCTCTCCTCAGTAACCCGACAGCGCCGACGGGCGGGCGGTGCGGGCGGGCAGGGTGGTGACGGGGCCGCCGGTGGCGGGCACGCTGCGGACGCTGGTGTCCACCAGTGCGTCGCTTCCGTCGTAGGCGCCCTTGGCGAGCCGGACCTTGTCCGCCAGCTCGTGCAGCGCCGACTCCAGGGTGCGGGCCTCCGCCTCCCAGGCGGCGGCGTACGCGTTGAAGGCCGTGGCCGCGTCGGGGCCGCCGAGGGCGTCGTCCGTGTAGCAGAGGCCGGGCGCGATCGCCTTGCGGATCCTCCCGGTGTCGTCGCCCGCCCCGTCCAGTTCCTTCGCCTGTCCGGACACGCCGGACCTGACCGTGTAGCCGTCCGCAGACGCGCCCATCAAGCTCCCCCGTTGCGATGGTTCATGACCGCGGGGGAGGCTAACACGCGGCAGTCGTAGGAAAGTCCAGGTGTCACAGGGCTCGCACGGGGTCGGCACAGCGTCCGTGCGGAGGCCCGCGGGCCGCAGAGAGCGGGAGATCCAAAGACATGTCAGACCGTACGGACCTCAAGCAGCGCGTCGTCACCCGGTTCCAGCGGTATCTCGCCAATCCGCTCAACCGGCGCCTGCCCTTCCAGACCCTCCTGGAGACCACCGGCCGCAGGAGCGGTGAGCCCCGGCGGACGCCGGTGGGCGGGCGCCGGGTCGGCGGGTCGTTCTGGATCGTCTCGGAGTTCGGCTACAAGTCGCAGTACGTGCGCAACATCCAGGCCGACCCGCGGGTCCGCGTCCGCGTCGCCGGCCGCTGGCACCACGGCACCGCCCATCTGCTGCCCGACGACGACGCCGTGGTCCGCCTGCGCTCGCTGCCGCGATTCAACAGCGCGGCGGTACGGGCGTTCGGCACGGATCTGCTGACGGTGCGGGTGGACCTGGCGGACTGAGCACGACCGAGCGTGACCGCCCGGCCGCACGGTCAACCAAGGGACCGGTCCTCCATCTGAGGAGACCGTGTGCAGACCATGTGGACCCAGGTGTACCGGTCTGTGATCGGCGTCTCCCGCTGCTGACGCAACCGCCCCGAACAAGGCAAACTGACGGGGTTGTTCGGGATGACGGGTCCTAGGGGGTCGGACGCATGGACGGTGGGCCGCGAGTGCCTGAGCAGCGGCGTCCCGGCTCCGCGGCCGTCGCGGAACCGGAGGCGACGCGCTTCGGCGTGCTCGGTCCGGTGCGGGCCTGGCGCGGCACGGAGCCGCTGAACACCGGCTCACCCCAGCAGCGCGCCCTGCTGGCCGCCCTGCTGCTGCGCGAGGGCCGGACCGCGACGGCGGCGGAACTCATCGACGCGCTCTGGAGCACCGAGCCACCGTCCCAGGCGCTGGCGGCGGTGCGCACGTACGCCTCCCGGCTCCGCAAGGTCCTCGGCCCCGGCGTCCTGGTCAGCGAGTCGGGCGGCTACGCGGTACGGGGCCTCGGTGAGGGCGCGCTGGACCTGGCGGTGGCGCAGGAGCTGGCGACGGAGGCGGACAAGGCGCGCGGCAGCGGGGACCTGAGGCATGCGCGGGAGGCGCTGGGCCGCGCCCTGGCCCTGTGGGACGGCGAGCCGCTCGCCGGTGTCCCCGGGCCGTACGCGGAGGCGCAGCGGGTACGCCTGGAGGAGTGGCGGCTGCAACTCCTGGAGTCCCGGCTGGACATGGACCTGGAGCAGGGCTGCCACGCCGAGGCGGTCTCGGAACTGACCGCCCTCACGGCCGCGCACCCGCTGCGTGAACGCCTGCGCGAGCTGCTGATGCTGGCGCTGTACCGCAGCGGCCGCCAGGCGGAGGCCCTCGCGGTGTACGCGGACACCCGCCGGCTGCTCGACGAGGAACTGGGCGTCGAACCGCGCCCGGGCCTGCGGGAACTCCAGCAGCGCATCCTCCAGGCGGACCCGGCCCTGGCCGAGCCGTCCGCCCCCGCCGCGGAGCCCGCCGTGGTGGCGGTCCGGCCGGCGCAACTCCCGGCTTCGGTGCCCGACTTCACCGGCCGCGCGGCCTTCGTGGACGAGTTGAGCGAGGTCTTGGCGTCGGCGTCCGAGGCGGAGGGACGGGTGATGGCCGTCTCGGCGCTGGCCGGGATCGGCGGCGTGGGCAAGACGACGCTGGCGGTGCATGTGGCGCACCGGGCGCGTTCCGCCTTCCCGGACGGCCAGTTGTACGTGGACCTGCAGGGCGCCGGCCCGCGCTCAGCCGAGCCGGAGACGGTGCTGGGCTCCTTCCTGCGGGCCCTGGGCACGGCGGACTCGGCGATCCCGGACAGCCTGGAGGAGCGGGCGGCCCTGTACCGCTCGGTGCTCGACGGCCGCCGTGTCCTGGTCCTGCTGGACAACGCGAAGGACGCGGCCCAGGTGCGGCCCCTGCTGCCGGGCACGGAGGGCTGCGCGGCGCTCGTCACCTCCCGGGTGCGGATGGTGGACCTGGCCGGTGCCCATCTGGTGGACCTGGACGTCATGTCCCCCGACGAGGCCCTGGCCCTCTTCACGAAGATCGTCGGTGATGAGCGGGTGGCGGCGGAGCGGGAGGCCGCGCTGGACGTGGTCGCGGCGTGCGGCTTCCTGCCCCTGGCGATCCGCATCGCCGCGTCCCGCCTGGCGGCGCGCCGCACCTGGACGGTCTCGGTCCTCGCGGCCAAGCTCGCGGACGAGCGGCGCCGGCTGGACGAACTCCAGGCGGGCGACCTGGCGGTCAAGGCCACGTTCGAGCTGGGCTACGGTCAGCTGGAGCCGGCCCAGGCCCGCGCGTTCCGCCTGCTGGGCCTCGCCGACGGTCCCGACATGTCCCTGGCAGCGGCGGCAGCGGTCCTGGACCTCCCGCCGGAGGACACGGAGGACCTGCTGGAGTCCCTGGTCGACACCTCGCTCCTGGAGTCCGCGGCCCCCGGCCGCTACCGCTTCCACGACCTGGTCCGCCTGTACGCCCGCTCCTGCGCGGAACGGGACGAGCAGCCGCCGAGTGAGCGGGAGGCGGCGATGTCGCGGTTGCTGGACTTCTATCTGGCCACGGCGGCGGGGGTCTACGCGCTGGAGCGGCCGGGGGATCGGACCGTCGCTCATCTCGAGCGGACCCGGTACGACGGTCAGCGGTTCTCCGACGCCTCGGAGGCAACGGACTGGCTGCACGCGGAAGCGGAGCCCCTCCTCGCGTGCGTCCAGCAGTCGCTGAAGCCCGCGACGCTGCGTCGCGCCGTCGACCTCCTGCTGACCACCATAGATCTGGCGGAGTCCGGGGCCGGATCCCGGCGGTACGAGACGACGGCCATCGCGGCGTGCGATGCGGCCGCGGCTGCCGGAGACCAGCACGCCGAGACGCGGTCACGCATCACCTTGGCCCAAGTCCTGAGTCAGGCGGGCCGGTTCGAGGAAGCGGAGCAGGAGGCCAAGAGGGCGGATCTGCTCAACGAGAGCGCCAACGACCCCTGGGCCAGCAGCACCGCCCCCAACCAGCTGGGCATCATCGCCATCTGCCGGTCCCTGTACGCCGACGCGGAGGGCTACCTCCTCAGGGCGATCAGGGCCTTCCAGAACGATGAGAACAAGCCCGGCGAGGCGAGCGCGGTCTGCAACCTCTCGCGCTCACTCGCGTCGATGGGCCGCGGCGCACAGGCCATCGAGCTTGCCCAGCGCGGGATCAAGATCTACGACGAGCTCGGCATGTCCGTGCGCCTCGCCAACGCGCGTTACGCCTCGGGAATCGTCTTCACGCAGGCCGGCAGGCTGTCGGACGCCCTGGAACAGCTCGAGAAGGCGCTGCACATCTTCCTGGAGAGCCGTCAGCGCCTCTGGGAGGGGACCACGCATTTCCGCATCGCCCAGGTACATCTGGCAGCACGCCGTCCGGCTCAGGGGGCCCAGCACGCCGAGCAGGCACTGGCGATCGGTTGCATCGGCGGCGACTGGATGCGGGCCAACGCCCTGACCATTCTGGGCAAGGCACTGGAGGCTCTCGGTCAGCCGGACCGGGCCCGTGCCTGCTGGCTCGACGCTCTGAGGATCTACGAGGCGACGGCTTCGTCCGAAGCGGACGAGGTGCGGATCCTGCTCACCCCACTCGCAGCCGCCTAGGCGGTTGCCGGGAGCGTTCATCGAACGTTTATGGGCCGCTGCCACTCTCTTCTAAGCGATCCGCCGTGTCGGGGGGCAGACGGATCTCCTGGGCCTCACGGCTACTCTGAGGCCTCCGGAACGCCCGTTCGGCAGCCCTCGGGGGAGTTGCCGAACGGGTGGGCCCACCAAGTACGTCATCTGTCTATCGGGGAGTCCCGCCATGAGCGAAGCCAAGAAGGCCGAGGAGATCACCACGCTGGACCAGCACGCTCCTGCGCCGCCCAAGGCGGTCGAGGAGATCACCACGCTGGACCAGCACGCGCCGGCCCCGCCCAAGGCGGTCGAGGAGATCACCACGCTGGACCAGCACGCCCCGGCCCCGCCGGCCCTGGACCTGAACGGCAAGTAGACCTGACTCCCAGCGGGGGAACGGCCGCGGCGGCGCGGAGGGGGAGCCGTCGCGGCCGAGGTGTGTCCGGGGGGCGTCAGCCCACCGGTTCCGCCACCGGGTTCGCCTTGCAGTGGTGGACCTCGAGGATGAGCCCGTCGTCCGGGTCTCCGAGGCTGTCGACGAGTTTCACCTCGGCGCGGGCCGTGCCCCTGGCGGGGACGGTGACCGTCGTGAAGTTGTCGGCGACGGCCGTGCCCCGCTTGTCGTCGAACTCGACCCGTACGGTGAAGTCGCCCTCGACCGCGTTGGGGTTGGTGACCTCGACGGTCGCGTACTGGGACTTCTGCGTCGCGCAGCTCACCAGCTTCGCCTTCGCGGCCTTCAGGGACGGCGTCGGGCTGGGCGTGTACCTGGTTCCGCCGCCGCTGCCGGACGTGCTTCCGCCGGTGGTGTCGCCGTAGTAGTCGTCGTCGTAGTCGTGGTAGTGCCCGGAGCCCGACTTGCCGACGCTCGACGACGAGTCGTGGTCCTGGCTGGAGCTGCTGCAGCCGCCTCCGCCGGAGTGGCTGTGGCTGTGCCCGTGCCTTCCCGTGAAGCCGGTGAGGGCGAGCACCACCAGCGCCGACACCGCCGTGAGCCTGAGTGTGTGACCGCGTCGCTGCATACCGTCAACCTATCGGCCCACTGTCACGGCCATGTCACCGCACGGCCGCCGTCCCGTACCCGGCGGCGGCCGTCCTGCGCGTCAGGTGGTCCGCGCCGTGCCGGTCCCCTTCTCCGCGTCCAGCGCGTACACGCACCGGTCCTTGCTGCACGCGTACACCACTCCGTCCCTGACGACCGGGGAGCCGGTGATCTCGCCGCCGGTGGCGAGCTTCCAGCGCAGCCGGCCGTCGTCGGACTTGAGGGTGTACAGGAGGTGGTCGGTGGAGCCGAAGTGGATGCGGCCCTCGGCGACCACGGGGGTGCCCACGACGTCCCCGCCGGACTGGAAGCGCCACTTGGGGGTGCCGGTGACGGCGTCCAGCGTGTACAGGCCCTTGCCGCTGCCCACGTGCACATGGCCGGCCGCCACCAGGACCGGCTCGACGGAGGAGCGGGCCTCGGTCGCGATGCGCCAGCGGTCACGGCCGTCGGTGGCGTCCAGGGCGTAGACCGTGCCGAGGTAGTCGGCGAGGTAGATGCCGCCGCCGGTGACGGAGGGGCCGGGCGCGAAGGCGGGCGGGCAGAGGAAGACCGCGGGGGCCTCGAAGTGCCAGCGCACCAGACCGCTCGCCACCTCGATCGCGAGGACCCGGGTGCCGGCGGAGACGTACACGTAGCCGTCGGGGGCCGGGGTGATGCGGACCGGTACTCCGCCGCAGGAGGCCGCGTCGCCGATCGGGTACGACCAGCGCTCCTCGCCGGTGCGGGCCTCCAGGGCGCGCAGCCGGGCGTCCTGCCAGACGTAGACGGTGCCGTCGTGGACGGCGGGCCCGGACTCGGGGGACTCGAAGTCGGTCTGGCAGCCGCTGATCTCCCACAGCTTCTGGCCGTTCGCCGCCTCCCAGGCCTGGACGCCGCCGCCCCGGGTGCCGGTGACGACCGTGCCGTGGTCGGCGTGCAGCGAGTACACCCAGGCGTCCGTGTTCAGCCGCCACAGGTCGCCGCCCTCGCGGGCGTCCAGCGCGAACAGGGTGGGTCCGTCGGAGGCGTGGATCCGGCCGTCCGCGACCGCCATCGACCAGGCCACGTCCCGCGTCTTGAAGCGGCGTCGGCCGGTGGCCACATCCAGCGCGTGCACCTCGAAGGAGGTGACGTAGACCAGCTCGCCGTCGACCGACGGGGTGCCCCATACGTCGTTGGACATGCGGAACCGCCAGGGGCGCCAGCCGTTCGCCGTCTCCGGGGGCACGGCCGGGACGGGCGGCACGGCGGGGTCGGCGCCGGCCACGCCCTGGCGGGGCCGGGACCAGCCGGCCACCAGGCCGGCCTCCGGCGGGGGCGCCTTGACGGCGGCGGCGCGGGCGTCGGCGACGCGCGGGCCGGGGCCGATGGGCACGGCCGCGCCGGCCAGCCGGACCGGTCCGGTGTCGGGGGCGCCGGTCTGCGCGGCGGCCGGGACCGCGGGGTCGTAGGACGGCGGCGGGGGCACGGCCGCCCGGCCGCCGCTGCGCGGGCCGGGCGCGGTGGGGGCCGGCTTGGCGGCGGGGCGGCCACCGCGGCGGGTCTCGATGAGGCCGACCGCCTTCTCGGGCAGCCAGGCGGAGGCGGTGCCGCTGTCGTCGGAGCCGGAGCCGAACAGGTGCGGGGCGAGCTGGGCCTGGAGGTCGGCGGGGTTGGGCCGGCCGGTGGCCTCCATCTGCATGCAGGACTCGATCAGCGGGCGCAGCTCGTCCGGCAGGCCGGTGAGGTCCGGGCCCTCGCGGAGCAGCATGAACACCGTCTCGACCGGGTTGGCGCCGTGGAAGGGCGGGTGGCCGGTGGCGGCGAAGACCAGCATCGAGCCGAGCGAGAAGACGTCGCTGGCGCCGGTGACGCTGCGGGAGTCCTTCGCCTGCTCGGGGGACATGTAGGCGGGGGTGCCGACGGCGACGTTCGTCATCGTCAGGCGGGTGTTCGAGACGCCGGAGGCGATGCCGAAGTCGATCACCCGGGGGCCGTCCTCGACGACGAGGACGTTGGACGGCTTCAGGTCACGGTGGACCAGGCCCGCGCCGTGGATGGACTGCAGGGCCTCGGCCACGCCCGCCGCCAGCCAGCGCACCGCCTGCGCCGGGAGCGGGCCGCACTCGTTCACTATCTCCTCGAGGGAGGGCGCGGGGACGTAGGCGGTCGCGAGCCAGGGCACGGCGGCACGGGGGTCGGCGTCGACCACGGCCGCCGTGTAGAAGCCGGAGACCGCGCGGGCCGCCTCCACCTCGCGGGTGAAGCGGACGCGGAAGAGCTGGTCCTCGGCCAGCTCGGTGCGGACCGTCTTGATCGCCACGCGCCGGCCGGATGCCGAGCGTGCCAGATAGACCAGCCCCATGCCGCCGGCGCCCAGCCGGCCCAGCACCTCGAACGGCCCGATCCGCCGCGGATCGTGCTGCGTCAGCTGATCCACCACTTGCCTGCCACCTCCCCGTACGAGCCGCGCCACCCACATATGTACGCGACCGAAGTGCAGCGTCTCACCACCGCACCGCCATGGCGGCACGCACCCTGATTCTTCCTGGCCGGGCGGCCGGTTGCGAACCCGGTGACGAATCGGGGTGTCTCATGCCGAATAAGGTCATTTCATCGTCGCGGCGCTCTGCCTCACCGTTCCAGCAGGGCGAACGACGCCCCCTGATTGTCGGTGACGACGGCCACTCGTCCGTACGACGTCTCGAAGGGCGGCTTCTGCACCCGGCCGCCGAGCCGCCCCACGGCACCGAGGGCGTCGTCGAGGCCGGTGACGCGGAAGTGGACGAGGAAGTGCGGGGGCATCTCGGCCGGGAAGACCTCGGTGACGTCGGCACGGCCGAAGTCGGGTTCGGTCCCGGTGCCGAACAGGGCGTCGTGGAAGAGGTCGCCGTAGAAGGTGTTGGCGGCGGCCGTGTCCCGGGTGTACAGCTCGGCCCAGACGAACGTGTTCGGCTCGCGCCGCCGGCCGAAACCGGAGTGGGTGCCGGGCTGCCACAGGGCGAACACCGCGCCCTCGGGGTCGGTCACCAGGGCGGCGGTGCCGAGGTCGCCCACCGGGAACGGGGCCATCACCACCTGCCCGCCGGCCGCGACGATCCGCCGGCCGAGGGCCCGGGCGTCCGTGGTCGCGAAGGACACCGTCCACACCGTGGGCATGCGGCCGTCGGTCTTGGGAGCCAGCGAGGCGACGCGGTCGCCGTTCAGCAGGGCCCACACGGAGGAGCCGTACGACTCCTCGAAGTCCCACCCGAAGAGCTCTCCGTAGAACCGCTTGCCCGCCTCGACGTCGGGCAGCTCGGCGTCCACCCAGCAGGGGATGCCCTCGGGGTACGCCTCTTCGTTCGCGGATGCCCTGTTTTCGGCCATGCCGCCAAAGTAGCGGGGGCGCGCGCAGCCCGCAGACCAGCCACACCATGCCCGTTTCCCCCGTGCACCCCATTTGCAGTCGGCCGAATCGCGCTCAGATCACCCGTCGGTAAGCTGACGACATGACAGGACAAGTGCGTACCGTCGACGGCCGCGTGGCCGGCAGACGTGGGCAGGCGACCCGGCAGAAGCTGCTCGACTGCCTCAGCGAGATGCTCAGCTCCTCCCCCTACCGGGACGTCAAGGTCATCGATGTCGCCCGGAAGGCAGGCACCTCGCCGGCGACCTTCTACCAGTACTTCCCGGACGTCGAAGGGGCCGTCCTGGAGATCGCCGAGCACATGGCGACCGAGGGCGCCGGGTTGGCGGAACTGCTCGAGGGACGCTCCTGGGCCGGCAAGTCCGGCTGGCAGACCGCGCAGGAACTCGTCGACGGCTTTCTGGAGTTCTGGCGGCGCAACGACGCCATCCTGCGCGTGATCGACCTCGGCGCGGCCGAGGGGGACAAACGGTTCTACAAGATCCGTATGAAGATCCTGAACTCGGTGAACGGCTCCCTGGCCGAGTCGATCGGCGAACTGCAGGCCAAGGGGCGGGTGGACAAGGACGTGAACCCGGCGGCGATCGCGGGCTCGCTGGTCACGATGCTCGCCTCGGTGGCCGCGCACCAGAAGGGCTTCTCCTCCTGGGGCGTCAAGCAGGCCGAACTCAAGCCCAACCTCGCGCTGTTGGTCCACCTGGGTGTGACCGGCAAGAAGCCGAGCAAATAACGGACGTACCGATATCCGGATTCCAGGTCCTGTCTGGCAGGCGGTGGCTCACCCGAGTGGGCCACCGCCTGCTTTTTCATCGGCCGGGGCCGGCTCTCCTCCAGGGCTTGGGTGACGGGCTCCCGCGCTATCGCGTCGCGGGCAGCGGCCGGTCCCGGACCACGTGCTTCATCACCAGCGTCGAGGTGAGCCGCTGCACCCCGGGCAGGGTCGCCAGCCGCTCGTCGTACAGCCGCTGGAAGGCCGCGAGGTCGGCGGTGGCCACCCGGAGCAGGTAGTCGGGCTCGCCGAACAGCCGCTGGGCGTCCAGGACATGGTCGAGCTCGCCGACCGCCCGCTCGAACTCGGCGACGGTGTCGCGGTCCTCCTGCCGCATGGAGACGAAGACCAGCGCCTCGAAGTTCAGCCCGAGCGCGCCCGCGTCCACCACCGCCCGGTAGCCCTGGATGGCGCCGGAGCGCTCCAGCTCGCGCAGTCGCCGGTGGCAGGGCGAGACGCTCAGGCGCACCCGGGCGGCCAGCTCGGTCACGGTCAGCCGCCCCTCCTGCTGAAGCTCGGCAAGGATTTTCCGGTCCACGTCGTCCATGAGGAAGATTCTCCCTCCTATCGTTGGATGCAGGGCAAACAACAGGAACACTTTCGGGCCATTCACGCCTAATGTCGCCGGTATGGAACCGGGCCTGCTCTTCTCCTTTCTCGCCGTCGACCTGCTGCTGGTGTGCGTGCCGGGCGCCGACTGGGCGTACGTGATCGCGACCGCCCTGCGCGGCGGCCGGGTACCGCGCGCGGTGGCGGGACTGGTCTGCGGGTACGCCCTGCACACGGTCCTGGCGACGGCGGGCCTCGCGGTCCTGGTGGCGGGCTCGCCCCGATTGCTGACGGCCCTGACGGTGGTGGGCGCGGGCTATCTGCTGTGGCTGGGCTGGGGTGTGCTGCGCCGTCCGGCCGTACCGGACGCGGACGCCGGCCCGCCGGCCGACGACAGGCTCTTCCTGCGGGGTGCCACGATCAGCGGCCTCAACCCCAAGGGCCTGCTGCTCTACCTGTCCGTACTCCCCCAGTTCCTCACCCTCACCGGCGACCGGCTGCCCGTACCCGCGCAGACGGCGACGCTGGGCCTGCTCCACATGGCGTGCTGCGCGGCCGTCTATCTCACCGTCGGCGCGCTCGCCCGCGTCCTCCTCGCCGCCCGCCCGGCGGCGGCCCGCGCGGTCACCCGTACCTCGGGCGCGGCGATGCTCGGCATCGGCGCGCTGCTGCTGGTGGAGCGGCTGGCGACGCTCTGAGGGCCGGCGGCTCCTCGGCGAGCGCGCCCCGGTGACGCCGGGCCGGGACCGGGGTGCGTACAGGGCGAGTACGGCCGCCGCGGGCGGCCATACTCGCCCCATGGCACAAAAGGATCTCCACGACATGCTGCGGTCCCTGCGGGTCTGGGCCCCCGGGGTCACCGAGCTGCGCCCCTTCGACCCGGACACCGCTCCCCCGACGCCCCTGCCCCTGTTCACGAGCTGGTTCGCGGAGGCGGTGGAGGCCGGGCAGCCGGAACCGCACACGATGTCGCTGGCGACGACGGACGAGCAGGGCAGGCCTGACGTACGGATCGTCATGATGCACGGCGCCGACGCGGACGGCTGGTCCTTCGCGAGCCATTCGACGAGCCGCAAGGGCCGCGCCCTGGACGCCCACCCCTACGCGGCCCTGGCCTTCTACTGGCCGGCACTGGGCCGCCAGGTGCGGGTGCGCGGCGCGGTGGCGTCGGCCCCGTCGCACGAGAGCCTGGCGGACCTGCACGCACGCTCCACGGGCGCGCTGGCGGCGGCCCTGACCGGCCGGCAGAGCGAGGACCTGTCCTCGTTGGAGGAGCTGCGGCAGGTGTCGGAAGCGGCCTGGGAGCGGGCCCGCGAGAACCCGTCCGAGCCCTCCCCCACCTGGACCCTGTACCGACTGCGCCCGGAGGCGGTGGAGTTCTTCCAGGGCGACCCCGACCGGCGACACGTACGCCTCGAATACCGGCGCACGGAGTTCGGCTGGAGCAAGAACCTCCTGTGGCCGTGACCCACCTCGCCCCGGGGCGGGTTCAGTCCCCGAACCCCCACACCGCGAAGTCCGCCACCCCCCGGTATCCGATCCGCTGGTAGAGGCCGTTGCTGGTGGGGTTGGCGAGGTCGGTGAAGAGGAGCACGTGGGCCACACCGGCCGTCACGGCGGCGCGGCTGACCTCCGCCGTCACCGCGCCCGCGTAGCCGTGGCCGCGCAGGTGTGCCGGTGTGTACACCGGGGCCACCCGGACCTGGCCCGCCGTCTCCGGGGTCGCACCGGCCATGGAGACGGGCGTGCCGTCGGGGGTCTCCCAGAGGGTGAGGCCGCCGTGGGCGATGCGGGCGTCCGCCCAGGGGCCCGCGCCCTGGCCGGCGCTCTGCCCGACCGCGTCCTTGAACTCGTCGTACCAGCGCGTCAGCAGGTCCCGGTCCGCCGGTCCGGCCGCCCTGGCCCGGCCTTCCGGGGGCGGTTGCGGGGCACTCAACTCGGCCAGCTCGTAGAGCCGTTGACGCTGTGCGAGCCGGGCCGGCGCGCCGGTTCGCCGCTGCCAGGACGCGGTGAAGGCCGCCGCCGTGGCGCCCTCGCCGGAGACGCCGGCGAGCGGGTGGCCGGCGTCGGCCAGACGGGTCGCCAGCGCCTCGGTGCCCTCCGGGCCGAGCGGGGTGAGGTGGAGCGGGAAGGGGGGCGTGTGGAGGAACGCGGCGTGGACGCCGTCGGCTCCGTCCCGCAGCATGCCGAACAGTGGGGCCTCGTCGCCGTACAGGTGCCGGCCCCGGCTGCGCAGTGCGTCCAGCACCGTCAGCGGGACCGTGTGCAGGGCCGGACGGGAGCGCAGGAAGCCGCCCGCGCGGGCCATGAACGCGTCCGGGTCGTCGGTCAGCTGCCAGTCGTCAGGGCGCATGCGCCCATGATCCGGCTCGGCAGTCCGGTGAAAACAGCGGATTTCCCGCTCCCTGCCACCGATCCCGCCCACTTTCCCTACACGCGTGATCAATCCGCAACCAATTCCGGTCTTGACCGAGACCCATCAACCGGGTGTGTGATTACGCTCGCGCTCATGGCCGACTCCCGTCCCTCCTCCGCGCGCCCCTCCGCGACCCCCGCCGACCGTCCCGTCTACGTCATAGGCGCCGGCCCCGGCGGACTGGCCGCCGCGCACGCGCTGCGGGCCCGGGGGTTGCGGGCCGTGGTGCTGGAGAAGACGGACCGGGTGGGCGCCTCCTGGCGGCGGCACTACGACCGCCTGCACCTGCACACCACCCGGCGTCTGTCGGCCCTGCCGGGCCTCGCGATCCCCCGCAGGTTCGGGCGGTGGGTGTCCCGGGACGACGTGGTCCGGTACCTCGAGAAGTACGCCGAGCACCATGAGCTGGAGATCGTCACCGGCGTGGAGGTGTTCCGCGTCGAGCGCGCCGGGGACGGCGACGGCTGGCTGCTGCACGCCTCCGGCGGGCGGGAGCTGACCGGCAGCGCGGTGGTCGTCGCCACCGGCCACAACCACACCCCGCGGGTGCCCGACTGGCCGGGCCTGGACGGCTACGGCGGGGAGTTCCTGCACGCCGGGCAGTACCGCGACGCGCGGCCGTACGCGGGCCGGGACGTGCTGGTCGTGGGCATCGGCAACACCGGTGCCGAGATCGCCGTCGATCTGGTGGAGGGCGGCGCCGCGCGGGTGCGCCTGGCCGTGCGCACCGCCCCGCACATCGTGCGCCGCTCGACCGCCGGATGGGCCGCCCAGTACACGGGTGTGCTGGTCCGGCGGCTGCCGGTGCCGATCGTGGACCGGCTCGCGCGGGCCCTGGGCAGGTTCATCACCCCGGATCTCGCCGCCCACGGGCTGCCGCGTCCCGACAGCGGGCTGTACAGCAGGGTGCGCGAGGGGGCCATCCCCGTGCAGGACGTCGGGATCGTCGAGGCGGTGCGCGGCGGGAAGGTGGAGATCGTCGCCGCCGTCGAGGGGTTCGAGGACGGGAAGGTGGTCCTCGCCGACGGCGGCCGCCTCACGCCGGACGCCGTGATCGCGGCCACCGGCTACGAACGGGCGCTGGAGGGGCTGGTCGGGCAACTGGGCGTGCTGGACGGACGCGGCAGGCCCGTGGTGAACGGGCCCCGCACGCCGCACGGGGCCCCCGGCCTGTACTTCACCGGGTTCACCAATCCGATCAGCGGCATGTTCCGGGAGCTGGCGATCGACGCGGAGCGGATCGCCAGGGCGGTGGCCAGGACGCTCGCGGCGGGCGCCCGGCGGTGACCTCGCCGCTCGGACCTCCCTGACGTCGGCTCGGGTCAGCCCTCCCGCGTCAGGACGCACAGCCGGCCCGCGTCCGGATCGCCGAACAGGACGTACAGCTCGGGATCCTCCTCGGTGCCGCCGAAGGTCCAGTCGGTGTCCTCGCCGCAGTCGCCGTCGAGGCTCAGCAGAATGCCGCCGCGGCCCAGGTCGTCCCGGTGGTGCGGCTTCCAGGTGCCGTCGCCCGCGCACTTGACGTACTCGTGGTCGAGCCAGTCGTAGTCCGGGGGCTCGGCGGGCAGCCGCACCGCCGTCGCCCGCCCGTCGGGGCCCAGCCGCAGTTCGGCCCCGTCGTCGCCGTGCCATACCCCGGCGAGCCGGGCGGTGGTCAGCTCGGGGGGCTCGTACTGCTCGACGACGCCCGTCTCGGTGGCGAGGAACCCGCCGCCCAGAGCCGCGAGGAAGAGGACCGCCGATCCGGCCGCCGCGCGCCACCAGACGCCCCACTGCCGCCAGGCGCGCCTGCGCGCGCACCCGACCCAGAGGGTGGGCAGGACGCCCAGGGCCGTCAGGACCGGGACGGACGTGGTGAGGGACCACAGCGGTACCGTCACCCCGCCCCAGACGACGGCCGGGGCGAGCGGCGTCACCAGGTGCCAGAGCCAGGACGGGCCGCCGAGACGGCGGCCGGCCAGGCGGGCGAGGACCACCGCGGGCAGGGTGAGGGCGAAGGTCAGCGCCATGCCCAGCAGCGGCAGCAGCAGCGGCGCGAAGAGGAGCACGCAGAGCGCGCCGAGGGCGCCGCCGGAACCCGCTCCGTAGTCGTCCTGGGCCGTGCTGACGACGATCCACCACAGCAGGCCCGCCGCCGGAAGCTGCGCCCCGCCCATCGCGGCCGCCGCGCCCAGATCGGCGGCCGACCAGTACACGTTCCCGCCGGGTCTTCCCGGTGTCTCTCCCCGCCCCATGGGCGCAGCCTACGGAGCGGGGACGCGACCCTCACCGGCGCCCTCGCCCCGGGCGGTCCCGCTAGACCGGCTGCGCGAGGACCGGTGCCGCGATCGCCGGGCGGCGGCGGATGACCAGGGCCATCAGGGCCGCCACCGCGCACAGGGTGCCGGAGGCGTACCAGACCATGTTGTAGGAGCCGAAGACGTCGCGGGCGGCACCGCCGAGATAGGCGACCAGGGCCGCACCGACCTGGTGGGAGGCAAGCACCCAGCCGAAGACGATGGCGCTGTCCTCGCCGTACTGCTCCCGGCACAGGGCCAGGGTGGGCGGGACGGTGGCCACCCAGTCGAGGCCGTAGAAGACGATGAAGAAGACCATCGGGGGGTGCACCGACGGGCCGAGCAGCATCGGCAGGAACAGCAGCGAGACACCGCGCAGGGCGTAGTAGACGGCGAGCAGGCGGCGCGGCTCGAAGCGGTCGGTGAACCAGCCGGAGGCGATCGTGCCGACGACGTCGAACACCCCGATGACCGCCAGCAGCGAGGCGGCCGCCGTGACCGGCATGCCGTGGTCGTGCGCCGCGGGCACGAAGTGCGTCTGGATCAGGCCGTTGGTGGAGGCGCCGCAGATCGCGAAGGTGCCGGCCAGCAGCCAGAACGGGCCCGTGCGGGCGGCGGAGGCGAGGACGCCGAGGGTGCGGCGGGCGGCGCCGGTGGCCGGGGGCGGCTTCGGTACGAACTCCTGGGCGCCGTACGGCTTCAGGCCCACGTCGGCCGGGTGGTCGCGCAGCAGGATCCACACGAACGGGACCACGGCGAGGGCGGCCAGGGCCACGGTGACGGCCGCCGGGTGCCAGCCGTGGTTCTCGACCATCCAGGACAGCACCGGCAGGAAGATGAGCTGGCCGGAGGCGGAGGCGGCGGTGAGGATGCCGCTGACCAGGCCGCGCCGCTCGGTGAACCAGCGGTTGGTGACGGTGGCGGCGAACGCCAGAGCCATCGACCCGCTGCCGAGGCCGACCAGCAGGCCCCAGCACAGCATGAGCTGCCAGGGCGCCGTCATCCAGACGGTGGAACCGGCGCCGATCGCGATCACGGTGAGCGCGACGGCCACCACCCGGCGGATGCCGAAGCGGTCCATCAGCGCGGCGGCGAAGGGCGCGGTGAGCCCGTAGAGCGCCAGGTTGACCGAGACGGCCGCGCCGATGGTGCCGCGCGACCAGCCGAACTCCTGGTGCAGCGGGTCGATGAGGAGACCGGGCAGGGAACGGAAGGCCGCCGCGCCGATGATCGTGACGAACGTGACGGCGGCGACGTACCAGGCGCGGTGCACCCGGCGGCGCCGGGCGGGCGGGGCCTGGAGCGGAGCGGCGGCTTCGGTTGTCTGAGTCACGTCATAGAGCCTCCTGGAGGCGGTGCCGCACAGCGAGTGGCCCGAAGGACAGCGTTCGCTAGGATCGGGCCATGACCGTAGGCGAGGAGTCCCGCCCGCACCGCATCGTCGTCCTGGCCCTGGACGGCCTGCTCCCCTTCGAGCTCGGCATCCCGCACCGGATCTTCGGCCGCCCCAGGGACGCCGCGGGCCGGCACCTGTACGAGGTGGTGACCTGCTCGGTCCGGCAGCCCGGCCCGGTCGACACGGACGCCGACTTCGCGGTGCACGTCGCGCACGGCCCCGAGGCGCTGGAGACGGCCGACACGGTGATCGTCCCGGCGTCGTACGAACTCGGCCCGCTCTACGACGAGGGCAGGCTGACCGACGAGCTGGCCGCCGCGCTCGCCCGCATCCGGCCCGGCACCCGCCTCGCCTCCATCTGCACCGGCGTGTACGTCCTCGCCGCCGCCGGACTCCTCGACGGCCGGCCGGCGACCACGCACTGGGCCGACGCCGAGCGGTTCCAGCGGATGTTCCCGAAGATCGACGTCGACGCGGACGTGCTGTTCATCGACGACGGCGACGTGCTGACCTCGGCCGGGGTGGCCGCCGGGATCGACCTGTGCCTGCACATGGTGCGCCGCGACCACGGCACGGCCGTCGCCAACGAGGTGGCCCGCCGCACCGTCGTACCGCCGCACCGCGACGGCGGCCAGGCCCAGTACATCGAGCGCCCCGTGCCCGATCCGCAGCTCGCCACCACCACCGCGGCCCGCGCCTGGGCGCTCGGCCGGCTGCACGAGCCGATCCAGCTCCGCGACATGGCCGCGCAGGAGTCCATGTCGGTGCGCACCTTCACCCGCCGGTTCCGTGAGGAGGTCGGCGTCAGCCCCGGCCAGTGGCTCACCAGGCAGCGCGTGGAACGCGCCCGGCACCTGCTGGAGTCCAGCGAGCTGTCGGTCGACCAGGTGGCCCGGGACGCCGGTTTCGGCACGGCCCAGTCGATGCGCCAGCATCTGCAGCAGGCGCTCGGGGTGACGCCGACCGCGTACCGGCGGACCTTCCGCATGGGGTCGATGCGATGAGTCGTCCACAGCCTGTGGACAAGAGCGGTGTCCGGACCGGCGGCGCGCCCCCGCCTCCGGCCCGCGCCGCCGCCCGTCGCGACCCGCGCCCGGCGAGGACCCCGCCGCTTCCCGGGCCCTCGCCGTCCCCTCACGGCGAGCCGTCGCCACCAGCGTGTTCATTCGGTGACGCGTCGTCAACGCGCCAGGGGTGATTGGTCGCTCATGCCCGGTTCGCGGTGACCGCGCATGGATGTGTCCGGGGCGCACCGGAGCGCCGGACGCCTACACCGCCTCGAAGGCGAAGTCCTCGTACGCGGTCAGACCGCCCCCGTACGCCGGTGTCGCGCCCTCCCGGGACTGTGAGCAGCGGTCCACTTCGCACCAGATGCTCTTGCCGGAGCCCTCGGGGTGCCAGCCCCAGCGGTCGGCAAGGCAGTCGACGAGCGCCAGCCCCCGGCCGCCGGTGGCGTCACCGCCCGCGCAGCGCGGGACGGGTGCGCGGGAGCTGGTGTCGGCCACCTCGAGCCGCACGGTGGCCGAGGCGACCGGACGCTTGGCGACCGCCGGGCCGGCGGCGTCCGCCGCCGCGTCGGCTCCCGTGACCGTCGTCGCCCCCGCCGCCGGCTCGGCCGCCACCACCGGCGCCTTCCCCGGCAGGGAGAGCCGCAGCACGGCCGGACGGCCGGTGTGCACCACGGCGTTGGTCACCAACTCGGAGACCAGCAGGACCAGCGTCTCGGCCAACGGCTCGTCGGCCCCTATCCCGAGCCCGGAGAGCCGCGAACGGGCCCATCTCCTGGCCCGCCCCACCTCCGCGGGGTCGGGCCGGATCTCCAGCTGCACTTGAAGCACCTGCACCGCTCACACCATCCGAACCGGCGGACACATGGCCCCGCGCCACACGAACGCCGCGGCACAAACCGCGACGCGCACCACGACGAGGGCCACGATCGTAGCCATTTTCTGCATGGCCAGGACAACGGCCAGAGCAAGGGTCACGGAACGTGATTCCCTTACGAGACAGCATGGTTGACGTACAGTCACCCCAACAAGCGCTTCGGGCATATTCCAGCGCGAAGGAGTACGCGTGCGGCATACTGTGCGACGCGCTCGCCGGGGAGTCGAACAGGCGGGGAAACGGACGGCGACTTGGGCCCGTACCGCCCCGCGAGCAGCGGCGCACACCGCGCGGTCCGGGGACGACCCGGGCGCGCCAACGGCTCGGCACGTACTCGCGGCCACTCGCATCCCACACAAGGTACCCGAGGGGACGCCCGACTCCGGGACGTGACGGGTCACGTCAAGGACACAAGCCGATATCAACGCTCTGTGATGTCGGAACGCCACGATCCGCGACATCGTGGGCCAAGGATCTCCCGAACTGGATGCGCGACCGGGCGTGTTGCACGGCGATCGCTACTCGGGAACGGTGAAGTACCGCGCGAAGGCCGGGACGATCTCCGACTCACCGACCCTGCCGTCTCCGTCGGCGTCGAGGGCGGTGGCGGTCGCCAGGGCGACGTCCTCCGGGACGCGCAGCACGCGCAGCACGCGGACGGTGTCGGGAACGGTGGCACGGCCGTCCGCGTCCGGGTCCGCGACGGCCAGGGCCGCGTGCAGGAAGGGCCGGGCGATCTCGGCGAAGCGGTCGGGGTTGTCACGCAGCCGCTTGACCGCGCCGGTGACGAACTCCTCGCGGGTGATGCGCTGGTCGCCGTCCCGGTCGGCGATGCCCGCCATGCCCTGCCAGAACGCCTCCGCTCCGGCGTAGAGCGCCTGTCCGCGGTCGGAGCGGGCGGGTACGGCGAACTCGGCGAGCAGGGCCTTGGCCGCGGCGCTGAAGTCCTCGCGGTCGATGTAGCCGTTGCCGTCCTGGTCGAAGCCGGCGAACCGGGCGGCGATCCTGCGCTCGTACTCGGTGCTGACCATGTCTGTTAGGGCCGCCTTTGTGTCGACGTGGAGGGTGATCCGGCTGGGAGCGTACGTCGCGGGTGGCGGACAGGTGACGGGAAAACGGCGGTTGTGCCAAGACCGGGGGAATTTCGCGACAACCCTGTGGCGGCGGCCGCGTGATGTGCTCAGGCCGGCGGTCGGGCCTGTGGAGGGCTCAGGCGGACAGCGGGCCGGCCTCGTCGGTCACGGCGGACTCGACGTCGGGGCGGACGTCGAAGAGCCGGCGGACGCCGAGCGCGCCGAGGACCCGGTTGACGTGCGAGCCGTCCTCCGCGCCCCGGTCCGGCAGGATCAGCCGCAGCCGGCCCTGGCAGGAGCGGATCAGCCGGCGGGCGGCGATGAGCACGCCGACGCCGCTGGAGTCGCAGAAGAAGACCTCCGAGAGGTCCAGCACCAGACTGTGGTGCCCCTCGGCGACCACGTCGTGCACCCGCTGACGGAGCACCGGCGAGGTCATCAGGTCGAGTTCCCCGCCGACCTGGAGCACGGCCCACCCGTCCTGTTCGACGCCGGTCACCTTGAATGTCACGGCCACGCCCCTCCGCTCGCCGGTTCGCGGAACCGCCCGGAAACGGAAGCAGTTCCTACGTTTCTTTCCGCGCGGCTGCCCAGCGGCCGTTCCCTGAAACTTCGAGCCGCAAACCGTGCACGATCGACAAGGGGCTTGTTTCAGTCACTATCGATCCTGTTCGATCGTACTTGGACGCCGATTGAGTGAAGGATGTGTGAAGGGGGCACTATCACCTGCGACGTCTCGGGGGGCGCACATTGACACAAAGGGGCGTGCGTTGTCGGACGTGCCGACTACATTCGAGATGACGGTGCAGACACGCTGGACCTGCCGGACGAGGCCGAGGGGAGGGGCGACATGGCGCAGAAGGACGTACCGCCCCGCTGGGACCGCAAGATGCAGCAGCGGCTCGCACGCGGCGAGGCCGCGGCCCTCGGCGAGCTGTACGACCGTTTCGCCTCCCTCGTGCACAGCCTCGCCCACCGGGTCCTCGGTGACGAGCGGGCCGCCGACGGGGTCACCCGCGAGGTGTTCACCCACGTCTGGGAACACCCCGACTCCTACGACCCCAAGCAGGGCCCGCTGCGCTCATGGGTGGCCCAGGTGACCCACCGGCTGGCCGTGCAGCGGCTGCGCGCCACCGAGTCCGCCGCGCTCACCCCGGGCGGGAGCGGCTCCGCGGAGGAGCTGGAGAGCCTGGAGAGCAAGGTGCGCCGCGCCTCGGTCGCCGCCCGCGCCGACTACATCGTCCACTCCATGCCCGCCCCGCTGCGCGCCGCGCTCGAACTGGCCTACTTCCAGCGGCGCGACTACCGGCAGGCCGCCACCGACCTCGGCGTCACCGAGGACGAGGCCCGCCGCCGGCTCCGCCTCGGCCTCCAGCTCCTGTCCACCGCCCACGACGCAGGCAGCCCGCGGGGATACGGAGGTGCGGTGTGAACGGCCCCGAGGGCTTCGCGGCGCACGACGGGCCCGGCAACGGCCGCGAGCCCCGCATCCCGCCGCCCCGCGCCTCGGTCGAGGACAGCGGGCTGCCCCTGCCCGACCTCGCCGATCCTGGGGAACCCGTACCCGTGCCGCTCGAGTTGTCGCACGCCGTCCTGAAGTCCCTCCTCGGCGCCTGGGCCCTCGCGGCCTGCTCGGCGGCGGAGACGGCGGCCGTCGAGGAGCACCTCGGCGACTGCGGGGCCTGCGCGGACGAGGCGCGCCGGCTGCGCGAGGCGGTCGGTCTGCTGCACCAGCCGGAGAGCCTCGACCTGGACCCGGCGCTGCGCACGCGCGTCCTGGAGAGCTGCCTGAACCGCCGTCCGCCGCGTATCCCGCTGCCCGAGTGGGCGGCCCCCTACGACGCCGAGACCGCGCGGCTGGACGCGCTGCTGCAGGACTTCGGGGACGCCGAGTGGCACGCGCCGGTGCGACTGCGGTGGTTCGAGGCCGACGAGGCGACGAGCCGCCGTACCACCGTCGCCGGGGTGATCGCCCATCTGCTGTCGGTGGACGGGCTGGTCGCGGTGGCGCTCGGTCTGGACGATCCGCTCACGGAGGCCGTCGGCCGTGAACAGGCCGCGGCGGGACCGGCCGCGCGCACCGACGCGTACTGGCGCACGTCGCACTTCCCGCCGACGCGGTCGGTGCGGGCGCCCTGGCGGGAGCAGAGCCACCGGCTGGTGCGGACGGTGTCCTTCACGGGCGGCAGCGCCGGCGGACTCACGGTTCGGTACGGCGACTTCGGGCTGCCGTTGCGCGACGCGATGCTGGACCGGGCCTTCGAGTGCTGGGTGCACGCGGAGGACATCGCGGAGGCGGTGGACTATCCCTACGAGCCGCCCGCGCCGCGGCATCTGCACCGGATGATCGACCTGGCGGCCCGGATGCTGCCGGCGGCGCTGGCCGAGCGGCGGCGGGCGGGGCTGTCCGCGACCGGCCGGCGGCCGCGTCTGGTCACGGCCGGAGAACCGGGGCGCAGCCTGCGGCTGGAGATCGAGGGTGCGGCCGGCGGGGAGTGGCTGATCCCGCTGGACTCGCCCGGCGCGGTGGGCTCCGCCGAGTTCGAGGTGGCCCATGTCGCGCTGGACGGCGTGGAATTCTGCCGCCTGGCCGCGGGCCACGTGCCCCCGGAGGAGGCCGCGGCCGGGCAGGTCGGCGACCGCGAGGCGATCCGGGACGTCCTGTTCGCCGCGGCGGGGCTGAGCCGGATGTGAGCGTACGGCCCGGCAGGCCCTAGGCGAACACCACCGTCCGGCGGCCGTTGAGCAGGATCCGGCGCTCGGCGTGCCACTTCACCGCGCGCGCCAGCGCCTGGCACTCCACGTCGCGGCCGACGGCGACCAGGCCCTCCGGGGTGACGTCGTGGCCCACCCGCTCGACCTCCTGCTCGATGATCGGGCCCTCGTCGAGGTCGGCGGTGACGTAGTGGGCGGTGGCGCCGATCACCTTGACGCCCCGCGCGTGCGCCTGGTGGTACGGCTTCGCGCCCTTGAAGCTCGGCAGGAACGAGTGGTGGATGTTGATGATCCGGCCGCTGAGCTGCTTGCACAGGTCGTCGGAGAGGACCTGCATGTAGCGGGCGAGGACGACCAGTTCGACGTGCTCCTCGCGCACGATCTCCAGCAGCCGCGCCTCGCCCTCGGCCTTGTTCTCCTTCGTCACCGGGATGTGGTGGAAGGGGATGTTGTAGGAGCCCACCAGCTCCTCGAAGTCGGTGTGATTGGAGACCACGGCCGCGATCTCCACCGGCAGCGCCCCGATCCGCGCCCGGAACAGCAGGTCGTTCAGGCAGTGCCCGAACTTGCTGACCATCAGCACGATGCGCATCTTCTCGTCGGCCCGGTTGATCTGCCAGTCCATGTGGAAGGAGTCACCGATCGCCGCGAAGCTCGCCCGCAGCTTCTCCACGGTCACCGGAGCCTCGGCCGAGAAGTGGACGCGCATGAAGAACAGGCCCGTGTCGTGGTCGCCGAACTGCTGGCTGTCCTCGATGTTGCAGCCGGTCATGAACAGGTAGCTCGACACGGCGTGCACGATGCCCTGCTTGTCCGGGCAGGAGAGGGTGAGGACGTACTGGTCGGCCGGGTGGGCGGCGGCGCGGGCGGGCTGCTCGTTCATGCACCACAGGTTCCCACACCGGCCGTCCGCCGTGGACGGTCGTCCCGCAGGGCGGGACGGGGCGGAAGCGGCCCGCGGGCACCGGAGGCGGCCCGCGGAGGAGCGCTGCCGCCTACGCGGTCCTCGTCATGATCCGCAGGACGTCAAGGCTGCGCGGGGCCGTGTCCGGATCGTCGCCGTCACTGGCCGCGAGACGCAGGTGCGCGTCCCGTGCCGCCCGCACCGCCTCCGGCCACGCGTGGTGGTCGAGGTAGGCGGAGACCGGGGCGTCCGGGCCGACCTGGTGCATGATCCGCAGCACCCGCAGCACGGCCGTGTCGACCAGCGCCGCCTCCTGGGAGTCGCGGAATATCGTGCCGACGTACTTCTCCGCCGACCAGTTGTCCAGCCAGGTGTCCTCCACCAGCCGGTACACCGCGTCGGTGACGTCGCCGTATCCGTCCACGCCTGCCAGCCAGACGTCCTGCTGGAACACCGGGTCGGAGAGCATGTGCAGCGCGGAGCGCACATTGCTGCGCCAGCGCCACCACGGCATGTCGTTCAGTGGCATGCCGCCCATGGTGGAGGAGCGACGGCCGCGACGGGAAGAGTTCTCCGAACCTTGCACGGTCATCGATCGTACGTTCCTCGCCACACCGGTCGCACCAGCCCCCTGAATTCACCTGGGTGTCACCTTTCATTGACCGAGGGTCACTCTCGGGTTAGTGGTGTGAGGGAATCGTGCGTGTCCATGACCGGCAGGCGACGCATCCGCAGCACCTTCCTCCTCCCCTTCACCCGGCCCGTCAGAGCGACCGTGCTCTCCGCGGGCGCACTGGCCGCGGTCGCGTCGCTCACCGCCGGATGCGGGGTCATCCCCGGTGCCACGGGGGGCTCCGGGGATGACACGATCAAGGTGATGACGTGGGCGCCGCAGAACACGGACGCCACCAACAAGCCGGGCATGCCCGCGATGGCCCGTGCCTACGGCAAGTGGATCAACAGCCGCGGCGGCGTCAACGGCCGCAAGCTGGAGATCCTGACCTGCAACGACCACAACGACAGCGTGGGCGCGGCGAAGTGCGCCCGGCGCGCGGCCGCCGAGGACGTGGTCGCCGTCGTCGGCTCCTACAGCCAGTACGTCGACTCCTACCTCGCCCCGCTGGAGAGCGCGGGCATCCCCTACATCGGCGGCTACGGCATCAGCAACGACGAGTTCACCGGCCAGATGTCGTACCCGGTCAACGGGGGTCAGCCCGCCCTGCTGGCCGGCCTCGGCCGGGCGCTGGCCGCCGCCTGCGGCCCGGTCGCCCTGGTACGCCCGGACAGCATCGCCGGCGACCAGTTGCCCACCCTGCTGGACTCGGGCCTGAAGGAGGGCGGGCACGCGGCGACCGGCGACCAGCTCGCCGCCGAGAACGCCACCGAGTACGACTCCCAGGCCGAGCAGGCGCTGCGGACCGCGACCAAGGACGTGACGAGGAAGGGCTGTGTGGTGCCCGCGCTCGGGGACCGCACCGGCACCTTCATGGACTCCTTCCGGCGGGCCCGCGACGCCTTCCCGGCGGTGCGCACGGCGACCGTGACGGGCAGCGTCGACCAGAGCGTGATCAACGCGACGGGCGGCGCGTCGAGCCCGTACGAGGGGGCGTACATCACCGGCTGGTACCCGGTGACGTCCGACCCGCGGTGGGACCCGATGAAGAAGGTCATCAACGAGGAGGCCTTCGGCGACAACCGCATCGACCCAGCGGACGCCGGGGTGCAGACCACCTGGATCGCCTACACCGTGCTGAAGGCCGTGCTGGAGAGGATCGGCGGCGGCGAGGTGAGCGCCGACAGCGTGCGGCACACCCTCAACAAGGGCCTGAAGGTGTACACCGGCGGCCTCACCCCGACCCTGCACTGGCCCTACGAGGGCAAGCTCGCCGGTCTCGGCCTGCCCCGGCTGGTCAACGCCGACGTGACCCTTCAGGTGGTCCAGGACGGCAAGCTGGTCCAGGCGAAGCAGACCGCGGGCTCGGGATTCGACGGAATCACCGACATGACGAGCACGCTCCAGGGAGCGAACCTCGTCTGACCCGGCCCGCGGCGCGGCGGCCCGGCCACCTCAGAGCTGGGTCGGCTGGCGCTGGGTCAGCCCGTACTGCTTGGCGATGGTGTTCCACAGCGCCGCCGCCCTGACCTTCTGGGCGCTCGCGGTGCCGCTCTCCCGGTTGCCTGCCACGGTCTGGCCGGTGACCCGGGCGTGGCCCTTGTGGCAGCCCTTCCTGCCGCCGACCTGGTCGGCCCAGGCGGCGTAGTCGTTGTCGGCGGCGGCCGAGGCCTGCCAGGCCTTGGTGAGGGCGGCGGTCAGCTCGGCGTTGGCCGGCAGTTTGTCGACCGGGAGCTTGCCCAGCCGGGTCACCAGGCCGTTGCGCTGCTTGGCGGCGTTGCGCAGGTCGGTGGCGGCCTGGCCGAGGTTGTTGCACTGCTTGACGTTCGCCACCGCCTGGATCACCGAGGCCCGGCTGCTGCCGCTGTCGGCGAGCAGCTTGTCCAGGGCGATGGCCTGCTGTTCGGCCGGGTCGGCGGACTCGGCCGCCGAGGGCGAGCCCTGGGTGGCCGGGGCGGAGGCGGCGACGGGCTTGTTGTCGGTGCCCTCGTCCCCTCCCCCGCTGCTGAGCAGCGCGCCGGCGCCCACGCCGATCACCACGATGCCGACGCCGACCGCGGCGATCAGGGCCACCCGCGAGCGGCCCCCGCGCCCGTGGTCGTCGTCCATGGGCGGCTCGTACGAGGGCTGCGCCGGGCCGGGGTAGGCGTTCGGCTGCTGGACGCGCGGCATCTGCTGCGTGGCCCCGGCCGGGGCGGGACCGCCCGGCCCGCTGCGGAAGAGGTTGTCGAACTCGGCGGGCGGCTGCCGCTCACCGCCGTGCGCCTGGGCGGCGTAGGGCGGGATGTACTGCGTGGCGTCCGCGTCGGAGTGGGCGGCCGGCGCGGCCGGCTGCTGGGCCCGCCCGAGGTACCGGGTCTCCTCCCCGGCCGACTCGGGCGGCAGCGCGCCCGGCGTCACCGGCGGGATGTACTGGGTCGCGCCCTCGTCGGCGGAGGAACTCTGGGCGGGCGGTATGTGCGGTATGTACTGGGTGGCACCCTCGTTCGCGTGCGCCGCGGGGACCGGCGGTATGTACTGGGTCGCGCCGTCGGCGGCCGGGGGCAGCGGGGCGCCCTGCGCCGGGTACGCGTCCGGGACGGCTGGCGGCAGGGGCGCCGCGGGAGCGGGCTGCGCCGGGTACTGCTGGTAGGCGTCGGGCGTGCCGTAGCCGGGCTGCGGGGCCGCGCCGTACGGGGACTGCGGGCTCTCGCCGTAGGCGGGCCGGCCGTCGTACCGGGGCTGCGCGCCGTCCGGGCCGTAGCCCGGGGCCTGGCCGTACGCCTGCTCGTCGTACGACGGGGCGGGCGCGCCCTCGGGGGGCAGCGGGCCGGGGCCGCCGGCGGGCTGCTGCCGCTGTTCCGGGGTGCCCCACTGCTGGGCGGCCGAGGGCTGCCAGCCCTGGTCGTGCTGGTGCTGCGGCTGCTGCCGGTCGGGGCCCCAGGCGCCGCCCCAGGCCTGGCCGCCCGCGGGCGCCGCCGGGGCGGGGGTGCCCGTCATGCCCGGAAGCAGGGGCTCACCTCCGTCGGAGGGCAGCACGATGCCTTCGTGCGCGGGCCGCGCCGAGGGCTCCTCGCCCTGTCCACTCTGCGTCACCGGGACTCCTACGAATGGGGGACCTTCGGAATCGTCGGCTCACGCTACCGGGTCCCCGGAGCCGGGTGCCACGCAGCTCAGGACGCGATCTTCTTCCCTGTGACAGCGGTAACAAAACCGCCCCGCGGCACGCTGTATATGGCAACCGTCCTGCGTCCCGGTGCCGTTCGCCGTGCGTTCACGTGTCGCGGGGCTGCCGTTCAGGCGGCGGGCTGGAGGTCGAGGCGGGCCCCGAACTCCCTGACCACCGCCTCGTCCCGGAAGGGTTCCAGGCGCTGCTGCAGGTCCTCCAGGTACTCGGCGCCCCGGTTGGAGCGGAGCGTCTCCAGCAGTTCCACCGCCTTCAGGCCGGTGACGCAGGCCTGCTCGATCTCGCGCTGCTGCACCTGGGCCGTGGCGAGCAGCACATAGCCGATGGCGCGGCGCCGGGCCCGGGTCTCCGGGTGGCCGGCCAGCGACTGCTCGGCGTACCGGGCCGCCGCCTCGGCCTGGCCGAGATCGCGGTGGCAGTGCGCCAGCTCGTCGGCCAGGTAGGCCTCGTCGAAGTGCGCGATCCACGCCGGGTCGTCCCCGGAGGCCGCGTCCGCACGCTCCATCGAACCGACCGCCCGGCCCTCCGCCGCCTGTGCCGCGCGCGTGTCACCGAGCAGGGCGTGCCCGCGCGCCTCGGCAGCGTGGAACATCGCCTCCGCGCGCGGGGTCACCCGCCCGCGCGCCCCCTCCTGTGCCGCGCGGGCGAGCTGGGAGATCTCGCGCGGGTTACCGAGCTCCGCGGCCAGGTGGCTCATGGAGGCGGCGAGGACGTATCCGCCGTAGCCGCGGTCGCCGGCCGCCTGGGCCAGCCGCAGGGACTGGATGTAGTAGCGCTGGGCCAGGCCGGGCTGCCCGGTGTCGACCGCCATGTAGCCGGCCAGCTCGGTGAGCCGGGCCACGGTCGCGAAGAGCTCCCGCCCGACCGCCTCCCGGTACGACCCGGCGAGCAGTCCGGAGACGACGCTGTTGAGGTAGTGCACGACCACCGGGCGCACGTGCCCGCTGCCGTACTGGTGGTCGAGGTCCGTCAGCGCCTGGGTCATCGACCGCACGGCCGCCACGTCGGACAGGCCCACGCGCGGGCCCGCCTGCCGGGACACCTGGGCGTCCGGCGCCGAGATCAGCCAGTCACGGCTGGGCTCGACCAGCGCGGAGGCGGCGACGGAGGAGCCGGACAGGAAGTCCCGCCGGCCCACGTCGCTGCGCCACAGCTCGCAGACCTGCTCGATGGCCCCCAGTACCGTCGGCGAGAACTGGAGACCGACCCCCGAGGCGAGGTTCTTGCCGTTGGCCATGCCGATCTCGTCGATCGTGACCGTACGGCCGAGCTTGCGCCCGAGTGCCTCGGCGATGATCGCCGGGGCCCGGCCCCGTGGCTGCTGGCCGCGCAGCCAGCGGGCCACGGACGTCTTGTCGTAGCGCAGGTCGAGACCGTGCTCGGCGCCGCACATGTTGACCCGCCGGGCCAGCCCGGCGTTGGAACACCCCGCTTCCTGGATGAGTGCCTGCAGCCGTTCGTTCGGCTGCCTCGCCACGAGAGGCCTTGCGGCCATGCGCTACCCCCTGCGAACCCCTGGAGCGTGAAGATCCGGCCGGAGGGTTCCGGCCGAGAAGATCACTGCCCACCTGACATACCGTCAATGCGTGACATGTGCGGTTTGCCGGGGTAAAGGCAGATGCCACCCCCTCTCTGGCTACCCAGCTCCCACCCCGGTTCCTCCCGCGCGCCCCCACCCGTGCACCCATGCGCCCCAAATGCGAGGAGGATGCTCCTCCCCCGCGCGCGTTCCGGCCGTAACCCGAGGTGAGCGCGGGAGTTGAGTGGAGCGTGGAAGAGACGATCGCGGGCACCAAAGCCGCCCAGATTCCGCAGCAGCGCGGGCAGTCGCTGCTGGAAACCGCCGTACGCTACGCCGAGGAGCGGCACTGGGACGTGTTCCCGGGCACCTGGCTGGAACCCGTCGACGGAGTGCAGCGCTGCTCGTGCGGCGATGCCTCCTGCCCCGCGCCGGGTGCGCACCCCGCGCGCCCCGACTGGGCGGCCCAGGCGACCGGCAGCGCGAGCGCGGCCCGGCGGATGTGGCAGAAGCAGCCGGCGGCGTCGATCCTGCTGCCCACGGGGCTCACCTTCGACGCGGTGTCCGTCCCGGAGAGCGCCGGGTTCCTGGCGCTGGCCCGGATGCAGCGGATGGAGCTGCCCCTCGGGCCGGTGGCGCTGACCCCGGACCGGCGGATGCAGTTCTTCGTGCTGCCGGGGGCGACCGTCAAAGTCCCCGACCTGGTGCGGAAGCTGGGCTGGTCGCCGGCCTCGCTGGATCTGGTGGCGCTGGGCGAGGGGAGCTACGTCGCCGCTCCCCCGACCCGGTTCGGCTCCCGGGGTGCCGTGCAGTGGGCCTGCCGGCCGACCCCCGCGAACCGGTGGCTGCCGGACGCCGAGGAGCTGATCCCGCCGCTGGCCTACGCGTGCGGCCGGGACCGCCGGGACCGCTGACGCCCCACGCGGCGGGCCCGGTCCCGCATTCCTGGGGGGACCGGGAGCGCCGTAGCCTTCCTGCATGACCGAAGCTGCGGTGTGTGTACGGGGGCTGTGGAAGCGATTCGGGCAGCAGGTTGCCGTCGGGGGCATCGATCTCGACCTGCCCGCCGGGAAGTTCGTCGGGCTGGTCGGGCCGAACGGCGCCGGGAAGACCACCACCCTGTCCATGGTGACCGGGCTGCTGCGCCCCGATCAGGGGTCCGTCGAGGTCGTCGGGCACGACGTGTGGCGCGACCCGGTGGCCGTCAAGGCGCGGATCGGCGTACTGCCCGAGGGGCTGCGGCTGTTCGAGCGGCTGTCGGGGCGCGAGCTGCTCGGGTACTCGGGGCGGCTGCGGGGGCTGCCCGGCGCCGAGGCCGACAAGCGGGCGGCGCAACTGCTGGACGTGCTCGATCTCGCCGGGGCGCAGCACAAGCTCGTCGTCGACTACTCGACCGGCATGCGCAAGAAGATCGGTCTCGCGGCCGCTCTCCTCCACAATCCCGAGGTCGTCTTCCTCGACGAGCCGTTCGAGGGCGTCGACCCGGTGTCCGCGCAGACGATCCGGGGCGTGCTCGAGCGGTACACGGCCTCGGGCGCCACCGTCGTGTTCTCCTCCCATGTCATGGAGCTGGTCGAGTCGTTGTGCGACTGGGTGGCCGTCATGGCGGCCGGCCGCATCCGCGCCACCGGGACGCTGGCCGAGGTGCGCGGGGAACACCCCACGCTGCAGGCGGCCTTCCTGGAGCTGGTGGGGGCGCGCGGCCGGGACTCCGCCTCCCGGCTGGACTGGCTGGGCGGTGGGGCGGCCCGATGACCAGCACCACCTCCGTCGTAGTGAGGCTGAAGCTGTCGCTGCTGCGCAACGGGCTACGGCAGTCGGCGGGTCGGCGGGCCGCGTTCGTCGCCTCGGCCGTCGTCGCGCTGCTGTTCGCCCTGCTGCAACTGCTGGGCCTGCTCGCGCTGCGCGGACACGCGCACGCCGAGGCCGTCGCCGTGCCCGGCACCGCCGTGCTGGCGCTCGGCTGGGCCGTGATGCCGCTGTTCTTCCCGGGCGGTGACGAGACCCTGGACCCCACCAGGCTGGTGATGCTGCCGCTGCGGCCGGGCCCCCTGGTGCGGGCCCTGCTGGCCGCCTCACTGGTCGGGATCGGGCCGCTGTTCACGCTGCTGGTCCTGGCCGGATGCGCGCTGTCGGTGGCGCACGGCACCGCCGGGTACGTCGCCGCGGTGATCGCCGTCGCCCTCGCGCTGCTGGTCTGCGTGGCGCTCGCCCGGGCCGTCGCCGCCGCCAACGTACGGCTGCTGACCAGCAGGAAGGGCCGTGACCTGGCCGTCCTCAGCGGGCTGGTGATCGCTGTCGGGGCCCAGCTCGTCAACTTCGGCGCGCAGCGCCTGGGTTCGGCCGGGCTCGGGCCGCTGCGGCCGGCCGCGGACGTGCTGTCCTGGGTGCCGCCGGCCTCCGCGGTGGGCGCGGTGCGCTCGGCGAGTGAGGGGTCGTACGGTGTCGCGGGCGGTCAACTGCTGCTGTCACTGGCGGCTTCGGCGCTGCTGGTCGCCGTGTGGGCGCGGAGCCTGAACCGGCTGATGACCGCGCCGGACGGGTCCACTCTGCAGGACCAGGACGCCGGAGCCGGGGACCGCGCCTCCTCGGGCGGGCTCGGCCGGCTGCTGCCCGGCGGGCGCACGGGCCCGGTCATGGAGCGCACCCTGCGCTACATCTGGCGCGACCCGAAGACCAAGTCGGCCTGGGTGACCTCGCTGGCCATCGGGCTGATCGTGCCGGTCTTCAACGCCGTCCAGGGCACCGGTTCGATCTACTTCGCGTGCTTCGCCGCCGGGATGCTCGGCATCCAGATGTACAACCAGTTCGGCCAGGACACCTCGGCGTTCTGGATGGTGGCCATGACGATCTCCTCGCCGCGCGACGCCTACGCCGAACTGCGCGGGCGGGCACTGGCCCTGCTGGTGATCACCCTGCCGTACGCCGCGCTCGTCACCGTGCTGACCACCGCGCTGCTGGGCGCCTGGGACCGGCTGCCCGAGGTGCTGGGCCTGTCCCTTGCCCTGCTCGGGGCCATGCTGGCCACCGGCGCCTGGACCTCGGCCGGCTTCCCGTACTCCATCCCGCAGGAGGGCCACAAGAACGTGGCACCCGGCCAGGCCGGGCTCGCCTGGATCTCCGTCTTCGGCGGCATGGTCGCCTCCGCCCTCCTCTGCTCCCCCGTCATCGCGGTGACGATCTGGCTGAACGTCAGCGCGGGCGGGGACGCGCGGAGCTGGGTACTGCTGCCGCTGGGGGCGACGTACGGAGCGGGGATCGCCCTCGGGGGCCTGAGGCTGGCCGCGCCGCGTACGGCGGCCCGCCTGCCGGAGATCCTGACGGCGGTGAGCAAGGGGTGACCTGAGGGGGGTTCAGCCCGCCGCGAGGCGCTCGAGGAAGGGTTCGACGGCCGCTCGCCAGGCCACCGGCTGGTCGTAGTGGACGAGGTGGCCGGCGTCGGCGACCTCCGCGTACTCGCCGAGCGGCAGCACCCGTACCATCTCCTGCGCCTCGGCCCGGCCCAGCTCTCCGTCCAGCCCGCGCACGACGAGCGTGGGGCAGCGCACCTGGGCCAGCTCCTCCCAGTGGGCGTCGTACACCCAGCTCTCCCGGGTGCGGAGCATCTGGTCGGGTTCGAAGACGGGGCGCCAGCCGTCGGCGGACTCGTGCATCACCTCGGCGTAGAACTCGCCGCGCGAGGGATTGGGCCGCTCCACCCAGGGATCGTCCTCGCCGAACCACTTGCGGACGTCGGCGAGGGTGGCGAAGGGGACGGGCCAGGAGCGGAACCACTCGGCCCACTCCCGCTGCGAGGCCGCACCGAGCGCGGAGGCCCGCATGTCGCAGACGACGAGGCCGCGCACCAGGTCCGGGCGCCGCGCGGCGAGCTGCCAGGCGGTCAGGGCGCCCATGGCGTGGCCGACCAGGACGGCGGGGCCGAGGCCGAGCTGTTCCAGGGCCGCCTCGGCGTCGTCGACGTAGGCCTCCCGGCCGTACGCGGCCTGCGGGTGCTTGTCGCTGCGGCCGTGGCCGCGCTGGTCGAGGGCGACCGCGCGGTAGCGTTCGGCGAGCCAGCGGGCGGTGGACGCCCAGTGCGAGGCGCGGCCCATCAGGCCGTGCAGTAACAGCACGCCCGGGGCTCCCGGCTCCGCCTCCGGTTTCGGAGGGTCGGCATACTCCCAGGCGGCCAGGCTCACCCCGCCCGTCCCCATCACGTCGATACGCCGTGCCATCGGCCTGGTACCCCCCAGCTCCGCCTGCCTCGTACCGGTGTACTGCCGTTCTCGCCGTCCGTCGTTCCTGCCGCCGCAGACTATCGAATGCCTTTTCGAAAATACTGCCTCTGCTAGCAACACCCCTCATTCGAGTGACGCCTCCCGAGGAATGATCGCCGCCGCCGAGGGGATCTTTCTGGCGGGAGGCGGACCACTCGGGGAAAAGCGGTCCGAGGGGAATGACCCTGAGAGCTCGGGGCTCCGGGTCAGCAACAGGGGAGGACAGGCCCCGGTGCCGAAAGGCGCCGGGGCCCTCCCATGTCAGCGCTTGGCGACGAACACGTGCGAGGCGACGTCCGCCTCCAGCTCGGCCGCCTCACCGCCACTGCCGACGAGCACACCGCCCGCCGACTCCGTCACGCTCACCACCGAACCGGGCTGCACGCCCGCCCGGCGCAGCGTGTACATGAGCTGCGCGTCCGTCTGGATCGGCTCGCCGATACGCCGGACCACGACCGTCTTGCCGTCCGTCCCCGCGTCCAGGTCGGCCAGCGACACCATGCCCTCGTCCAGGAACGGGTCGGCCCCGTCCTTCTCGCCCAGCTCCTCCAGGCCCGGGATCGGGTTGCCGTACGGCGACTCGGTGGGGTGCCGCAGCAACTCGAGCACCCGGCGCTCCACGGCCTCGCTCATCACGTGCTCCCAGCGGCACGCCTCCGCGTGCACCTGCTCCCACTCCAGGCCGATCACGTCGACCAGGAGACACTCCGCGAGCCGGTGCTTGCGCATCACGCGCGTGGCCAGCCGGCGCCCCTCGTCCGTGAGCTCCAGATGCCGGTCGCTGGCCACGGACACCAGACCGTCGCGCTCCATGCGTGCCACGGTCTGGCTCACCGTCGGCCCGCTCTGGTCCAGCCGCTCCGCGATGCGGGCGCGCATGGGGACGACGCCTTCCTCTTCCAGCTCGAGGATGGTGCGGAGATACATCTCCGTGGTGTCGATCAGTCCGGACATACGTGCCCCTCGATTACCTCTGCCGGAACCTGCCCGGCGCGTGCGCTGGCCCTGACCTCAATTCTGCCGGATACCACCGACAACCGTGCCGCACCAACCAAACGAACAGCACCCGTCACGGGACCGGGCGGCCCCCGTCGGCCACCAGTACCCCCCACAACCCCCCGCCCGTATTGACACCGCACTGGTCCAGACCGCACGGTGATCCGCGACACAGACGCTGCGAAGGGGCACCGCATGAGCGACGGCACACCCGCCGACCTGTTCTTCGACGCCGCCATCGGCCTGCTGCAACGAGTCCGCGAGGAGGAGTCCGGGGCGATCACCGCCGCGGCCACCCTGCTCGCCGACACCGTGGCGTCCGGCGGCCGCCTCTTCGCGTTCGGTGCCGGCCACTCGTCGCTGGCCGCCCAGGACGTCGTCTACCGGGCCGGCGGACTCGCGCTCATGAACCTGCTCACCGTCCCCGGAGTCGTCGGCGTCGACGTCACCCCGGCCACCCTCGGCTCCGCCCTGGAACGCGTCGGCGGACTCGCGAGCGCCGTCCTGGACACGTCCCCCCTCCGCTCCGGCGACGCCCTCGTGATCATCTCCCTCTCCGGCCGCAACGCCCTGCCCGTGGAGATGGCCACAGGCGCCCGCGCCCGCGGCGTGAAGGTCATCGGCGTCACCTCGGTCGCGTACGCCTCGGAGACCACCTCCCGGCACACCTCCGGCACCTTCCTGAAGGACCACTGCGACATCGTCCTGGACTCGAAGATCACGGTCGGCGACGCGGAACTCACCCTCGACACCATCCCGGCGCCCTTCGCCCCGGCCTCGACCGTGGTCACCACCGCCCTGATGCAGGCCGTCGTCGCCACCGCCGCCGCCACCCTCGCCGACCGCGGCATCGAACCCCCGCTGCTGCGCTCCGGCAACGTCGACGGCGGCCACGACTGGAACGCCCGGGTCATGACGGAGTACGGCGACCGCATCTTCTACTTCTACCGGCACTGACACCGGGCCACCGGCCTACTCCGCCGCCCGGGGCGCCCGCACCGCGCAGGCGAGATCCAGCGCCGCCCCCACCCGCGCCGCCACGTCCTCCGCGTAGGCCGCGTCCGACCGCTCGAAGCGGCTCCGGGCGGCCCCGCGCAGGAAGGTGACCACGCCCAGCGTCCGGCCCCGGCTGCGCAGCACCGCGCACAGCGCGTGCACCGCGTCCTCGGGCCACTGCCGGGCCAGCGCCCAGTCCCGCGCCCGCTCGGCCGGCACCGGCCCCGCGTCCGCGCGCACGGTGCCGGCCCGCTCGACGCACTGCAGCGCCGGATGACCCTCCTCGTAGCGCAGCGGCAGCCCGGCCGCGCCCGAGACCAGGCTCGGGCCGGGCGCCCCGGCGGGTGACGCGGCGAGCCGCACCAGCCGTACCGGAGCCGAGTCGTCGCCCTCCGCGCGCGGAGCGCCCGCCAGGCGGTCGAGCAGCGCGTGGTCGGCGAAACCGGCGAGCGCGAAGTCGAGATGGACGGTGGCCGCCTCTTCCGGGTCCTCGCACTCCGCGGCCGCCCGGGCGGCCCGGTGGAGCTGGTTGGTGCGGAAGCGCAGCAGGGACGCCTCCTGCTCGCCCTGCTTGGCCTCGGTGACGTCCAGGAAGAGCCAGCCCACGCCGAGCGGCACCGGTTCCTCCGCGAGCGGCGAGGCCAGCCGCACGAAGCCGCTGCGCCAGCAGCGCCGCCGCTCGCCCTCGGGCCCGCGCACCGTCACCCACATCTCGGCGGGCGCGGGCGGCGCGCCCTCGGCCAGCACATGGGTGAGGGCGCTCTCCAGCTCCTCCACCCCCTGCGCGAGCAGCTCGCCCAGCGGCCGCCCGAGCGCCGACGTCCGACCGATACCCAGGGCCCGCGCCGCGTGCCCGTTGACGACGGCCGGCCGCAGATCGGCGTCCACGAGGACCACACCCCAGGACGCGTCGTCGAACAGCGCCTCGCTCAGCGCGATCGACCGCTCCAGGTCGATCTGCGCGTGCACCTCGCTGAAGGCGCAGTACACCCCCGCCGGCTTCCCGTCCGGCCCGCGCACGGCGGCGGACTGCGTCCGCACGAGCACCCGCCCACCGCCCTTGGTCACCAGCGCGAACTCGTGCACCTGCCGGCCGGGCGCGTGCATGGCCGACATCAGGCGCTCCTGGACCTCCTCGGCGTCCGCGCTGCGCACCGCCCAGCCGGCGAACCCGTGCCGCCCGACCGCCTCGGCCACCGTCCAGCCCAGGATGCGCTCCGCCTCGCGGTTCCAGTGCGTCACCACCCCGTCGGCGTCGAAGGCGCACAGGGCCGCGTCCATGCCGTCCAGCAGCGCGGCGAGCAGATCGGAGCCGCCGGACTCCTCAGGGCAGTCGGCACCGTCCGGCCCGTCCGGGCCGCCCCGCTCGGGCTCGTCGGGCCCCAGCTCGTCGGTGGTCCCACTCCGCCGGGAAGCACTCACCTGGACCCCCTGAGACGCTGCGTCCGCGCACGCACGGCGCTCGGTTCGCTCATTGGCCTTCATTCAACTCGAACGTGACGCAGCCCACATCCTGTTCCCGCAAGATTGCCGCAATCATTGCCCGGCCGGTGCCGCGAGCCGCAGGTCGACCCACTCGTCGTCCTCCCCGTCGAGCACATACCGGTCGACCTCCACGAACCCGTGCCGCCCGGCGAACCGCAGCCCGTCCTCGTTCACCGCCAGCACGCACGTCTCGACGACCTGCGCCCCCAGCCCGCGCGCGTGCGCCAGCCCGTCCTCGTAGATCACCGTCCCGAAACCACGCCGCCGGAATCCGGGCAGCACCCGCGCGATCACGGTCGCCACCGCCTCGTCCCCGGTCGGCGGCCGAACGGTGGAACACCCGACCAGCTCCTCCCCGAGATAGGCGTTCACCAGGCGATACCGCCCCACCCGCGTCCGTGCGCCCGCGCGGGACATGGCAGCGGGCGGCACCACCACGTTGTGCACGTACCGCCACTGCTCGAGCATGCCGTCGCCGTCCACGGCCCGAATCCGAAGATCACCCATGCCCGGCAAGCTAGGGGCATCCCCCGGGCCCGTCCACCGCATTCGGCCCGCCTGCCGAGGTCCGCGGAAAATCCCTTGAGCATCCTCGGATCGCTTCTTAGGGTGTCGGTTACACGAGAAGGGAGGTGGTTCGGCAGATGTATGAATACCGGACGCGTGAGGTGGCTGCGGGCTAGCGGTCCGCCACCACACCGAGTGCGGTGCCGGACCAGCGCGTGACAGACGCGTGCAGCCGGCCCCAATCCCAAGCAGTCACCCGACCCGCGAGCTCGCCGGTACGTCCGGCCGGCTTCGCCGCCGTCAGGCGGTGGAACCGAGCTCGCGGGTCGTCTGCGTTCTCCGGCCCCGGGCGGGCTCAGGGGCTCAGGCGTTCCAGGGTCCAGGAGCCGTCGGGGCGGCAGGTGTAGCGCAGGCGGTCGTGGAGGCGGTTCTCGCGGCCCTGCCAGAACTCGACCGTCTCCGGGGCGATCCGGAAGCCGCCCCAGTGCGGCGGGACCGGGATCTCCTCGTCCTCCGGAAAGCGCGCGTCCAGCTCGGCGTAGGCCGCTTCCAGTTCGGCGCGGGAGGCGATCACGGAGGACTGGGCGCTGGCCCAGGCGCCCAGCCGGGACCCGCGCGGGCGGGTCCGGAAGTAGGCGGTGGTCTCCTCGCGGCCGGTGCGGCGGGCGACGCCGGTGACGATGACCTGGCGGGCGATCGGGTGCCAGGGGAAGAGCAGCGAGACGTAGGGACTGGCGGCGAGTTCGCGGGCCTTGCGGGAGTCGTAGTTGGTGTAGAAGACGAAGCCGTCGGTGTCGAACTGCTTCATCAGGACCGTGCGGGAGCTGGGGCGGCCCGCCGCGTCCGCGGTGGAGACGACCATCGCGTTGGGTTCGTAGAGCGTGCCGTGCAGGGCCGCCCGCGCGGCGTCCTCGAACCAGCCGGTGAACTGGTCCATCGGGTGCGCCGGGAGATCCTTCTCGTCGAGGCCCGCGGCCCGGTACTGCTTGCGCATGGCGGCGGGGTCCAGCAGCGGGTCGGGGGTGGGTTCGCGGTCGGTCACGCGGTCATCCTGCCGTATCGAACGCGCGTGGCACTCAGTGTCGCGTGGGCTCCCCAACCGTGGCACTCGGGGTTATGGTGCAGGTTCCGCCGCGGTTTGGGTGACCACCGGCCGATCGGGGCATCACCGGGGTGACCGCCGCCGACATTCACGAGGAGCCGCCTGATGTCCGATTTCGTACCCGGACTCGAAGGGGTCGTCGCGTTCGAGACGGAGATCGCCGAACCCGACAAGGAAGGCGGTGCCCTGCGGTATCGGGGCGTCGACATCGAGGAGCTGGTCGGGCACGTCTCCTTCGGGAACGTGTGGGGTCTGCTGGTCGACGGCGCCTTCAATCCCGGGCTGCCGCCGGCCGAGCCGTTCCCGATCCCGGTGCACTCCGGTGACATCCGGGTGGACGTGCAGTCGGCGCTCGCTATGCTGGCCCCCGTCTGGGGTCTGAAACCGCTGCTGGACATCGACGTGGCGCAGGCCCGTGCGGACCTGGCGCGGGCCGCCGTGATGGCGCTGTCGTACGTCGCGCAGTCGGCGCGCGGGCAGGGGCTGCCGATGGTGCCGCAGCGGGAGATCGACAAGGCCGGCTCCGTGGTCGAGCGGTTCATGATCCGCTGGCGGGGCGAGCCGGACCCGAAACACGTGGCCGCCGTGGACGCCTACTGGACCTCGGCCGCCGAGCACGGCATGAACGCGTCCACCTTCACCGCCCGGGTCATCGCCTCCACGGGTGCGGACGTCGCGGCCGCGCTGTCGGGTGCGGTCGGCGCGATGTCCGGTCCGCTGCACGGCGGTGCGCCCTCGCGGGTGCTCGGGATGATCGAGGAGATCGAGCGCACCGGGGACGCGGAGGCGTACGTCAAGCAGGCCCTCGACCGCGGTGAGCGGCTGATGGGCTTCGGGCACCGGGTGTACCGCGCCGAGGACCCGCGCGCGCGGGTGCTGCGCCGTACCGCGCGGGAGCTGGGGGCGCCGAGGTTCGAGATCGCCGAGGCCCTGGAGAAGGCCGCGCTGGAGGAGCTGCACAACCGGCGGCCGGACCGGGTGCTGGCGACCAACGTGGAGTTCTGGGCGGCGATCATGCTGGACTTCGCCGAGGTGCCGGCGCACATGTTCACGTCGATGTTCACGTGCGCGCGGACGGCCGGCTGGTCGGCGCACATCCTGGAGCAGAAGCGGACGGGGCGGCTGGTGCGGCCGTCGGCGAAGTACGTGGGGCCGGGGTCGCGCAGCCCGCAGGACATCGACGGGTACGCGGACATCGCCCACTGAGGGAGCCGCAGAGGAGCGCGGGCGGTCGCACGTAGGTGCGGCCGCCCGCGGCACTTGCGGCGCCGGTCACGCCGGGGTCAGCAGGTCCCCGTGGTGCCGCTCCGCCGCCAGCGGGTGGGCCCTGAGCTTGCCCTTGAGCTCGTTGTAGCCGTACTCGGCGTACAGCGGGTTGGCCGGGTCGGTGGTGATTCCGGGGGCCGTGGGGGCGTGCGGGAAGGGCAGCGGCTCGACCCTGGCGTCCAGGCGGGGGTTGTAGAAGAACGGGACGGAGAAGCGTTCCGTCGCTCCGGGCGGGCTCACCACGCGGTGGTTGGTGGCGAGCAGGTAGCCGTTGGTCGCGACCTCGAGGAGTTCGCCCAGGTTGACGACGAAGGCGCCCTCGATCGGCGGCACGTCGTGGAAGCGGCCGTCCGCGCGCTGGACCTGGAGGCCGCCGACGGTGTCCTGCAGGAGCAGGGTGAGGAAGCCGTAGTCCTTGTGGGCGCCGACGCCCTGGTCGGTGCCGTCGCCGGCGCTGCCCGGGTAGCGGACGAGCTTGAGGTGCGGGTGGGCGTGCTCGCCGAAGACCGGGTCGTAGAAGTCGGCGGGGGCGCCGATGGCGGTCAGCAGTTCGCGCAGCAGGCGCTGGGCGACGGCGCTCAGCCGGTCGATCCAGGCGAGGGCGGCGGTGCGCAGTCCGGGGAGGGCGGCCGGCCACTGGTTGGGGCCCTGCAGCCACCAGTAGGGCGGTTCGCCGGGGCCGGGGACGTGGGCGGGGCGTTCGGCGCCTATGTCGAGCTGGTCGCGCCAGTCGCGGGCGCCGGCGGTGCGTTCGTCGCCGGTGCGGGTGTAGCCGCGGAAGTGCGGGGAGCCCACGTTGTCGAGGGCGAGCCGGTCGGCCTCGGGGAGGTCGAAGAAGGCGCGCATGGCGGTGAGCAGCGCGTCGGTCTCGGCCGGTGTCACGCCGTGTCCGACGAGCTGGAAGAAGCCGACGTCGTGGGCGGCGCTGTGCAGTTGGGCGTGGAGCAGGGCGCGGGCCTGGGGTCCGCGGTCGGCGGCCGAGAGGTCGATGATGGGGAGCTGGGCGTACGACGGGTTCGTCGCGGTGTGCGTCGTCATGGGGTGCGTCCGCTGGGTGTACGGGGCACGGGTGGCCGCCGGGGGTGTGGCGGCCCCCGGGTGCCGGAAAGAGGGAGGAAGCGCAGAGGGGGCTGGGTCAGGCGGAGAAGCGCCGACAGCCCATGCTCGTGACGCGCACGTAGTCCACGTGGCGGCGTCGGACGAGCATCGGAAGCATGGGGGCAAGGGTACTGCGGCTCGCTGGATGTGCCTGTGGCCCGGCTCACTCCGCCCGGGCCGCGGCGTGCGGGGTGGGAGCTTGCCCTGTATGTGGGCCGTGCGGTGCCGTCCATCCTCTCGGCCGGCCGCGCGCGGAAGTCCTCGGTGAGCTCGGGCCGGCCGCGCCGGCCGCGGTGCGTCCTGCGGGGTCGCGTCGAGGCCGACGAGCTGGAAGTGCTCGCCCATGCGTGCGCCGTGGCTTCGGCCACTGACAGCGGCTCAGTCCAGGGCCGTCTCCACGAGTGCCGCCCACTGGGCGACCACGCGCTCGCGGCGGGCGGTGTCGTCGGTGAGGAGGTTGGCGAGGCCGAGCCCGCGGGCCATGTCGAGCAGGCCCTGGACGGTTTCCCGCACGCCGGGGCGGGACTCGTCGGCGCCGAGGAGTTCGACGGCGATGCGGTGGGACTCGCGGCCGACGCGTGCCTCCAGTTCGGTCACGCGCGCGCGGAGCTGTTCCTCGTCGCTGGCGGCGACCCACAGGTGCAGGGCGGCGCGGAAGAGGGGGCCGGTGTAGAGGCCGACGACGGCGGAGACGACGGCGCGCCGGTCGGCGGGGCCGTCGGGGAAGAGTTCGCGCAGGGCGGTGGAGCGTTGCTCGGCGACGTACTCGACGGCGGCCGTGAACAGGTCCTCGCGGGTGGGGAAGTGGTGCTGGGCGGCGCCCCGGGAGACACCGGCGCGTTCGGCGACGACGGCGACCGTGGAGCCCGCCCAGCCGTGTTCGGCGAGGCAGGCCACCGCGGCCTCCAGGAGCCGCTGCCGGGTGGCCCGGCTGCGGTCCTGTTTGGGTACGCGGTCGCGTTCCGCCGTACTCACACCACCCATGCCGCATCCCGTCTTTCCAGGAAGGCCGTCATCCCCTCCCGGGCCTCGGGCGAGGAGAACAGCCGCGCCGAGAGCGCGGTCAGGGCGGCCGCGTCCCGGTCGAAGGTCTCCAGAACCCTAGCCGTGAGCAGCCGTTTCGTCTCGGCCAGGGCCTGGGGCGAGGAGCGGCGCAGGCCGTCCAGGACGGGGCTGAGGGCTTCGTCGACGTCGTCGGCGGTCACGGTGAGCAGGCCGAGGCGTACGGCTTCGGCGGGGTCGAAGCGTTCGCCGGTGAGGTAGTAGCGGGCCAGGGTGCGCGGGTCGGCGCGTGGCATCACGGGCAGGGAGATCACCGCCGGGGCGACGCCGATGCGGACCTCGGTGAAGGCGAAGGTGGCGGTGGTGGCGGCGGCGGTGATGTCGCAGGCGGCGAGGAGGCCGAGGCCGCCGGCCCGGACGTGTCCGGTGACCCGGGCGACGACGGGTCTGGGCAGCTCCACGATCTGCCGCAGCAGGCCCACCAGGGCGTCCGGGTGCGGCGGGTCGCGCAGGTCGGCCCCTGCGCAGAAGGTGGTGCCGGTGTGGGTGAGGACGACGGCGCGTACGCCGGGGTCCTCGGCGCAGTCGGTGAGCGCCCCGGAGAGGGCGTCGACGAGGGCGGCGGAGAGCGCGTTGCGGGTGCCGGGGGAGTCGAGGCTGAGGGTTTCGACGGCACGCGCGCGCGTGCGTGAGACGAGGGTGCTCAAGGCAGCTCCCGGAGCCGGCGGCGGAGGATCTTCCCGGAGGCGGCGCGGGGCACGGTGCCGATGAAGGTGACGCGGCGGACGCGCTTGTAGGGCGCGACGCGTTCGGCGACGTGCAGCATGACCTCGTTCTCGCTCAGGTCTCCGGCGGTGGGCTGGCGGACGACGAAGGCGTGCGGGATCTCGTTGCCGTCGTCGTCGTGGGCGCCGATGACGGCGGCGTCGGCGATGCCGGTGTGGGTGAGCAGCAGGGCTTCCAGTTCGGCCGGGGCCACCTGGAAGCCCTTGTACTTGATGAGTTCCTTCACCCGGTCGACGACGAAGAGCCAGCCGTCGTCGTCGACATGCCCGACGTCCCCGGTGTGCAGCCAGCCGTCGGGGTCGATCACGGCGGCGGTGGCGTCGGGGCGGCCGAGGTAGCCCTTCATCACCTGCGGGCCGCGGATGAGGATCTCGCCGGGTTCGCCGGTGCCGAGGTCCTTGCCGGGGTCGTCGAGGGAGACGATGCGCATCTCGGTGCCGGCGATGAGCCGGCCGACGGTGCCGGCGGGCGCGCTGTGCAGGGCGTCGAGCGGTACGACGTGGGTGCCGGGCGACAGTTCGGTCATGCCGTAGGCCTGGCCGATCGGGGGCAGGCCGAGGCGTTCGGAGCAGGCGGCGGCGAGACGCGCGTCGAGGGGGGCGGCGGCGCTGATGACGTGCTTGAGGGAGGAGAGGTCGTAGCGGGCGACCGCCGGGTGCTTGGCGAGGGCGAGGACGATCGGCGGGGCGACGTACAGGCCGGTGATGCGGTGGGTCTCGATGGCGGCGAGGAAGGTCTCGAGGTCGAAGCGGGGCAGGACGACGACGGTGGCGCCCTTGCGCAGGGGGGCGTTCATCAGGGCGGTGAGCCCGTAGATGTGGAAGAACGGCAGCACGGCGAGGATGCGGTCGCCGGGTCCGGCCGGGACGGGGGCTTCGAGCTGGGCGAGGTTGGTGGCGATCTGCCGGTGGGTGAGCATCACGCCCTTGGGGACGCCGGTGGTGCCGGAGGAGTACGGCAGGGCGGCGACGTCCTCGGCCGGGTCGAAGCCGATCTCCGGCTCGGGGGCGGTGCCGGCGAGCATGTCGATGAGCGAGCGGTGCCCGGGTGCGCTGTCGCAGACGAATATCTCCCGTATGCCGCCCGCGAGTTCCGCGGCGCGGCGGGCGGTCCCCAGCAGCGGGGAGACGGTGACGATCCAGCGGGCGGCGCAGTCGGCGAGCTGTTTGGCGAACTCCTCCGGGGTGGCTAGCGGGTGCACCGTGGTGACGGAGGCGCCCGCGCGCGTGGCCGCGTAGAAGGCGGTCGGGAAGGCGATGGTGTTGGGGCTGTGCAGGGCGAGTACGTCGCCCTTGCGGACACCGGCGTCGGCGAGGGCGGCGGCGAGCCGCCGGTGGAACCGGTCCACTTGCTCGTACGTGAGGGTGGTGCCGTCCGTGCCGTCGATGAGGGCCGGGTGGTCGCCGTAGCCGGCGGCGGGGCCCAGGACGACGTCGTGGATGGGGAGTTCTACGGGCGGGACGTCTGCGTACTCGCTGCGGAACACGGTTCCTCCAAGCGGCCGCCGCTGCGGCCTAGTACGACTTGGGCAGGCCCAGGGTCTGGTGGGAGACGTAGTTGAGAATCATCTCCCGGCTCACCGGTGCGATACGAGACACGCGCGAGGCCGTTATCAGTGAGGCGAGGCCGAACTCGCGCGTGAGGCCGTTGCCGCCGAGGGTGTGCACGGACTGGTCGACGGCCTTCACGCAGGCCTCGGCGGCCGCGTACTTGGCCATGTTGGCGGCCTCGCCCGCGCCGATGTCGTCGCCGGCGTCGTAGAGGTGGGCCGCCTTCTGCATCATGAGCCGGGCCAGTTCCAGGTCGATGTGCGCCTGGGCGAGGGGGTGCGCGATGGCCTGGTGGGCGCCGATGGGGGCCTTCCAGACGGTGCGCTCACGGGCGTACTCGACCGCCCTGGCGAGCGCGTACCGGCCCATGCCGATCGCGAACGCGGCCGTCATGATCCGCTCGGGGTTGAGCCCCGCGAAGAGCTGCAGCAGACCGGCGTCCTCGTCGCCCACCAGCGCGTCGGCGGGCAGCCTCACGTCGTCGAGGACGAGTTCGAACTGCTTCTCGGCTGCGTTGAGTTCCATGTCGATGGGACGGCGCTGGAAGCCCTCGGCGTCCCGCGGGACGATGAACAGGCAGGGCTTGAGGCGTCCGGTGCGGGCGTCCTCGGTGCGGCCGACGATCAGCACGGCGTCGGCCATGTCGACCCCGGAGATGAAGACCTTGCGGCCGGTGAGGAGCCAGTCGGCGCCGTCCTTGCGGGCCGTGGTCGTGATGCGGTGGGAGTTGGAGCCGGCGTCGGGCTCGGTGATGCCGAAGGCCATGAGCCGGGTGCCGTCGGCGAGCCCGGGGAGCCAGGTCCGCTTCTGCTCCTCCGTACCGAAGCGGGAGATCACCGTTCCGCAGATGGCCGGGGAGACGACGAGCATGAGGAGCGGCGAGCCCGCCGCGCCCAGTTCCTCCAGGACGATGGAGAGTTCGGTGATGCCGCCGCCTCCGCCGCCGTGCTCCTCGGGGAGGTTGACGCCGAGGTAGCCGAGTTTCCCGGCCTCCGCCCAGAGTTCGGTGGGGTGGCGGCCCTCGGCGAGGGTCCGGGCGATGTAGTCGCGGCCGTAGCGCTTGCCGAGGGCCGCCACCGCGGCGCGCAGGGCCTTGTGCTCTTCGGACTCGATGAGAGTGCTCATGGTGTCTCCTGGAGTTCGTTCACGACCGCCAGCAGCGTTCCTGGCTCCACCTGCCGGCCCGTCGTGGCGTGCAGGGCGGTGAGCGTGCCCGTGACGGGCGCCGAGATCTGGTGCTGCATCTTCATCGCCTCCAGCCAGATCAGCGGCTGGCCGGCCCGCACCGTGGCGCCCTCGGTCAGCCCTTCGGCGACCCGGACGACCGTGCCCGGCATGGGCGCGAGCAGGGAGCCCGGGGCGATCTGTGCCGCGGGGTCGGGGAAGCGGGGCAGGACGGTGAGCGCGGTGGAGTTCACGTACACCCGGTCCGTGCCGTACCGGGACACCTCGAACCGGCGCTGGACGCCGTCCACTTCGAGTACGACCAGACGCGCGTCGGCGTGCACCACCCGGACCCCGTCTGCGGTGAGGCCCTGCCGGGTGTGCCGGTAGTGGACCTCGTGTTCCTCGCCTGCCGTCTCGTACCGCTTGACCTGCGGCTGGGAGGGCACGTTGCGCCAGCCGCCGAAGCGGGAGCGGCCGTGGGCGTCGGCGAGGGCGGCGGCGAGCGGGGCGTGCGGGTCGGGGGCCGGGGCGGTGAGGGCGGCGAGGTGGCGGTCGTAGAAGCCGGTGTCCATACGACCGGCGGTGAACTCCGGGTGGCGCAGGGAGTTCAGCAGCAGGTCCCGGTTGGTGACCGGGCCGTGCAGCGCGGCGCGTTCCAGCGCGCCCGCGAGCCTGCGGATCGCCTCCGCGCGCGTGGGGGCGTGGGCGACGACCTTGGCGAGCATCGGGTCGTAGTGGACGCCGATGGTGTCGCCGTCGGTGTAGCCGGTGTCGAGGCGGACCCCGGCGGGTACGGCGAGGCGGTGCAGGGTGCCGGTCTGGGGGGCCCAGTCGCGGGCGGGGTCCTCGGCGTACAGGCGTACCTCGACGGCGTGCCCGCGCGCGTGTGGCGGCTCGCTCGCCAGCGGGTGGCCCTCGGCGACGCGGATCTGCTCCGCCACCAGGTCGACGCCGAACACCGCCTCGGTGACGGGGTGTTCCACCTGGAGGCGGGTGTTCATCTCCAGGAAGTGCGCGCGGCCGTCGGCGACCAGGAACTCCACGGTGCCGGCGCCGACGTAGGACACCGCGCGCGCGGCGCGTACGGCGAGCGTGCGCAGCTCCTCCTGGAGTCCCGTGGTCAGACCGGGCGCCGGGGCCTCCTCGATCACCTTCTGGTGGCGGCGCTGGAGGGAGCAGTCGCGGGTGCCGAGCGTCCACACCGTGCCGTGGGTGTCGGCGAGGATCTGCACCTCGACGTGGCGGCCGCGTTCGAGGAAGGGCTCGGCGAAGACCTCGCCGTCGCCGAAGGCGCTGGCGGCCTCGGCGCGCGCGCCCTCCAGCGCGTCCGGCAGGTCTTCGAGGCTGCGCACGATCCGCATCCCGCGCCCGCCGCCGCCCGCCGCGGCCTTGACCAGCACCGGCAGGTCGGCCTCGGTGACCTCGCCGAGGGGCGCGATGCCCATCAGCTCCTTGGCGCGCGTCTTGGACGCCATCGCCTCGATCGCCTCCGGGGGCGGGCCGATCCAGACGAGTCCGGCATCGAGGACGGCCCGGGCGAACGCGGGGTTCTCGGAGAGGAAGCCGTAGCCGGGGTGGACGGCGTCGGCGCCGGCCGCCAGGGCGGCCTTCACGATCAGGTCGCCGCGCAGGTAGGTCTCGGCGGGTGTCGCGCCCGGCAGCCGTACGGCGGTGTCGGCCACGCGCGTGTGGAGCGCGTCCTCGTCGGCGTCCGAGTGCACCGCGACCGTGCGGATGCCGAGTTCACCGCAGGTGCGGAAGATCCGGCAGGCGATCTCGCCGCGGTTGGCGACCAGCAGAGTCGAAATCATGAGCCTCACATCCGGAAGACGCCGAAGCCGCCGCGCGCGCCCTCGAAGGGGGCGGTGTGGATGGCGGACAGGCACAGGCCGAGGACGGTGCGGGTGTCGCGCGGGTCGATGACGCCGTCGTCGTACAGCCGCCCGGACAGGAACATCGGCAGCGACTCGGACTCGATCTGCTGCTCCACCATGGCGCGCAGGGCGGCGTCCGCGTCGTCGTCGTACGGCCGTCCCTTCGCCGCCGCCGACTGCCGGGCGACGATGGAGAGGACGCCCGCGAGCTGCTGGGGGCCCATGACGGCCGACTTGGCGCTGGGCCAGGCGAACAGGAAGCGCGGGTCGTAGGCGCGGCCGCACATGCCGTAGTGCCCGGCGCCGTACGACGCGCCCATGAGGACGGACAGATGGGGCACGCGGCTGTTGCTGACGGCGTTGATCATCATGGCGCCGTGCTTGATGATGCCGCCCTGCTCGTACTCCCTGCCGACCATGTAGCCGGTGGTGTTGTGCAGGAAGAGGAGCGGGATGTCGCGCTGGTTGGCGAGCTGGATGAACTGGGCGGCCTTCTGCGACTCGGCGCTGAACAGCACGCCCTGGGCGTTGGCCAGGATGCCGACCGGGTAGCCGTGCAGCGCGGCCCAGCCGGTCGTCAGGCTCGTCCCGTACAGCGGCTTGAACTCGTCGAAGTCGGAGCCGTCGACCAGCCGGGCGATGACCTCGCGGGGGTCGAAGGGGATCTTCAGGTCGCCGGGAACGATGCCCAGCAGCTCCTCGTTGTCGTATTTGGGTGGTTGTGCGAAGGGGGGATCGGGATGGGCCTTGCGGTGGTTGAGGCGGGCGACGACCCGGCGCGCCTGCCGGAGCGCGTCCCGCTCGTCGACGGCGAAGTGGTCGGCGAGGCCCGACACGCGCGCGTGCATCTCGGCGCCGCCGAGGGACTCGTCGTCGCTCTCCTCGCCGGTCGCCATCTTGACCAGCGGCGGACCGCCGAGGAACACCTTGGCGCGCTCCTTGACCATGATCACGTGGTCGGACATGCCGGGCACGTAGGCGCCGCCGGCGGTGGAGTTGCCGAAGACGACGGCGACGGTCGGGATGCCGGCCGCCGAGAGCCTGGTGAGATCCCGGAAGATGGCGCCTCCGGGGATGAAGATCTCCTTCTGCGACGGCAGGTCGGCGCCGCCGGACTCCACCAGGCTGATGCAGGGCAGCCGGTTGGCGAGGGCGATGTCGTTGGCGCGCAGCGCCTTCCGCAGGCTCCAGGGGTTGCTGGCGCCGCCGCGCACGGTCGGGTCGTTGGCGGTGATCAGGCACTCCACGCCCTCGACCACGCCGATGCCGGTGACCAGCGAGGCGCCCACCGTGTAGTCGCTGCCCCAGGCGGCGAGCGGGGACAGTTCGAGGAACGGGGTGTCCGGGTCGAGGAGCAGTTCGATGCGCTCGCGGGCGAGCAGTTTGCCGCGGTCGCGGTGCCGTTCGACGTACTTCTCGCCGCCGCCCGCGAGCGCCTTGGCGTGCTCCGCCTCCAGGTCGGCGAGCTTGGCGAGCATGGCCTCGCGGTTGGCCAGGTAGTCGGGGCCGCCGGTGTCGAGGGCGGAGGGCAGGACGGTCACAGCAGGGCCTCCGGGATGTCCAGGTGGCGGGAGCGCAGCCATTCGCCGAGGGCCTTGGCCTGGGGGTCGAAGCGGGCCTGCGCGGCGACGCCGGCGCCGAGGATGCCGGTCACGACGAAGTTGAGGGCGCGCAGGTTGGGCAGCACGTGCCGGGTGACGGGCAGGTCCCGGCTCTCGGGGATCAGCTCCCGGAATCGCTCGGCTGTCAGCTCGTGGGCGAGCCACCGCCAGGCCTCGTCGGACCGCGCCCACACGCCCACGTTGGCGTTCCCGCCCTTGTCCCCGCTGCGGGCTCCGGCGACCAGACCGAGGGGCGCCCGGCGGGCCGGCCCGGGCGGCGGGGGTTCGGGCAGCGCGGGTTCCGGTACGGCGTCCAGTGCGGCCGTGTCCGCGGCCGGTGCCACGGGGATACGGCTGCCGTCGTGGAGGACGGCCACATGGTCGACGGCGCCATGGGGCACGTACACATCCTCGAAGACTCCATAGGGCGCGCCCTTACCCGGTGGGGCGAGCACGTGGAAGCCGGGGTAGCTGGCCAGCGCCAGCTCCACGGCAGCCCCACTGAGGGCCCGTCCCACGAGCCGCTGGTCCGGGTCCCGGACGACCAGGCGCAGCAGGGCGCTCGCGGTCTCCTCGGTGTCCGCGTCGGCGCGGTCGGTGCGCACGAGGTCCCAGCGGACCTCCTGGGGCGGCGACTTGGCGAGCGCGTCCGTGAGCTGCTCGCGCACGAGGGCGGCCTTGGCCTCGATGTCGAGTCCGGTGAGGACGAAGACGACCTCGTTGCGGAAGCCGCCGAGCCGGTTGAGCCCGGCCTTGAGCGTCGGCGGCGGCGCCTCCCCGCGCACCCCCTCGATCCGCACCCGGTCCGGCCCGTCCTGGCTCAGCCGTACGGTGTCCAGCCGGGCGGTGGCGTCCGGCCCGGCGTACCGGCCGCCTGCCGTCTCGTACAGCAGTTGGGCGGTGACGGTGCCGACGTCGACGAGGCCGCCGGTGCCGGGATGCTTGGTGACGACACTGCTGCCGTCGGCGTGGATCTCGGCGAGCGGGAAGCCGGGCCGGCGTACGTCGCCTTCCCCGAAGAACGCGTAGTTGCCGCCGGTGGCCTGCGTCCCGCACTCCAGCACGTGCCCGGCGACGACGGCACCTGCGAGCCGGTCGTACTCCCCCGGCCGCCAGCCGAAGTGGGCGGCGGCCGGCCCGGTGACCAGCGCCGCGTCCGTCACCCGCCCGGTGACGACGACGTCCGCGCCCGCCCGCAGGCACTCGGCGATCCCGAAGCCGCCCAGGTAGGCGTGGGCGGCGAGGGCGCCGGGGTGGGCGGCGCCCAGATCGTCGCCCTCGACATGGGCCACCCGCACCGGTATCCCGAGCCGCTCGCTCAGCTCCCGCACCCGCTCGGCGAGTCCGGCCGGATTGAGGCCACCGGCGTTGGTGACGATCCGCACCCCGCGCTCATGGGCGAGGCCGAGGCAGTCCTCCAACTGGCGCAGGAAGGTGCGTGCGTATCCGGCGGAGGGGTCCTTCAGCCGGTCGCGGCCGAGGATGAGCATGGTGAGTTCGGCGAGGTAGTCACCGGTGAGGACGTCGACCTCGCCGCCGGTGAGCATCTCGCGCAGCGCGTCGAAGCGGTCGCCGTAGAAGCCGGAGAAGTTGCCGATGCGCAACGCGTTCACCGGGTGCCCTCCCGCGGCGGGCGGCCGGTACCGGGCGGGCCGGCGAAGGCCTGGGCGATGCCGAGCCAGCGGTCGGCGTCCGGGCCCTCGGCGCGCAGGGCGAGGTCGGCGCGGTGGGCGCGCTGGGTGACGAGCAGGCAGAAGTCCAGCGCGGGCCCGGTGACACGCTGGGAGGCGTCCTCCGGCCCGTACGCCCACAGGTCACCGGACGGCGCCCGGAGCTCGACACGGAACTCGTCGGCGGGCGGCGTGAGTCCGTGGGCCAGGTGGGCGAAGTCGCGGGTGCGCACCCCGAGTCGTGCCACATGCCTGAGCCGGTCGGTGGGCGGCCGGTCCGCACCGAGGGCGTCGGCGATGTCCAGCCCATGGGCCCAGGTCTCCATGAGGCGGGCGGTGGCCATGGATGCGGCCGACATGGGCGGCCCGTACCAGGGGAACCGGCTGCCGGCCGGCGCGGCACGCACGGCCCGCTGCAGGGCGTCCCGTCCGGCACGCCACCCCGCCAGCAGCTCGGCGCACGGCAGCCGGGCGCCTTCCTCCGCGCCCTCGTCCACGAAGGAGCCGGGGGCGGCCAGCGCCTTCTCGACCAGCGCCTGGAAGGCCCCGGCGTCGGTGACGGCCAGCAGGGCCGAGCGGTCGGTCCAGGCGAGGTGCGCGATCTGGTGCGCGACGGTCCAGCCGGGCGCGGGAGTGGGGCGGGCCCACTGCTCCGGTCCCAAATCCGCGACCAGCAGGTCGAGTTCGTCGCTTTCGGCACACAGGTCGTCGATGACGGGCGTCGGGTCGGCCATGAGGGGGAGCATGGCAGTGGGCCCAGAAACAATCAAGCATGCTTGCATTAATTTTCGCGGCAGGTGTGCCCGCCGAAAAAGGCCGCGCGGCGCCCGACGCTCCCCCTCTACCGTCGGAACATGGTCGATGAGGACGGTTACTTCGGGGAGTCCGTCGCGGCTTCGTACGACGAGTCGGTGGCGGAGATGTTCGAGGACGGGGTCATCGAACCCGCGGTCGGGGTACTGGCGGAGCTGGCCGGCGACGGGCGGGCGCTGGAGCTGGGGGTCGGGACCGGGCGCCTCGCGCTGCCGCTCGCGCGGCGCGGGATCGAGGTGCACGGCATCGACCTGTCACGGGCGATGGTGGACCGGCTGCGGGCCAAGCCGGGCGGTGACGCGGTCGGGGTGACGGTCGGGGACTTCGCGACGACGAAGGTGGACGGCACCTTCCGGGTCGCCTATCTGGTCTTCAACACGATCATGAACCTGACCTCCCAGGACGCCCAGGTGGACTGCTTCCGCAACGCGGCAGACCATCTGGAGCCCGGCGGCTGCTTCGTCATCGAGGTCGGGGTGCCGGATCTGCGCCGGCTGCCGCCCGGGCAGAGCGCGGTGCCGTTCCGCGTGGAGGAGGGGCGGCTGGGCTTCGACCTGTACGACGTGGCGACGCAGTCCGTCAGCTCGCACCATGTGCGGGTGACGGACGGCCGGGCGACGTACTTCTCGGTCCCGTTCCGGTACGCGTGGCCCGCGGAGTTGGATCTGATGGCCCGCCTCGCGGGGCTGCGGCTGCGCGAGCGGTGGGACGGCTGGACGCGGGAGCCCTTCACGAGCGACAGCCGGCAGCATGTGTCGGTGTGGGAGAAGCCGGCCGGCTGAACTCCGGCCGCGCCGTGCGCGCGCCGGTCAGGCCTCGGGGGCCGGTGCCGGGACCTTGCCGCGCCCGACCTGGGACCGCACCGCGCCGATGGACGCCGCGATCACCAGGGCGACGGCGGCGGCCTCCGTGGCGGAGAGCGCCTGGCCGAGCACCAGGAAGCCCGCCGTGGCCGCGATGGCCGGCTCCAGGCTCATGAGGATGGCGAAGGTGTGGGCGGGCAGGCGGCGCAGCGCCAGGAGTTCGAGGGTGTAGGGCAGCACCGAGGAGAGCAGCGCCACCGCCGAGCCGAGGGCGACGGTGGTGGGGTTCAGCAGGCGGCTGCCGGCCTCGGCGATGCCGAGAGGGAGGAAGAGCAGGGCGGCCACCGCCATCGCCAGCGCCAGGCCGTCCGCCTGCGGGAAGCGGCGGCCCGTGCGGGCGCTGAAGACTATGTAAGTCGCCCACATGGCACCGGCACCAAGGGCGAAAGCGACACCTGTGGGGTCCAGGTCGCTGAAGCCTCCGCCGCCCAGGAGGAAGACCCCCGCCAGGGCGAGCGCCGCCCACAGCGCGTTGATCGCCCGTCGGGACGCCAGCACGGACAGCGCCAGCGGGCCGAGGACCTCCAGGGTGACGGCGGGGCCCAGCGGGATACGGGCGACCGCCTCGTAGAACAGGCCGTTCATCGCGCCCATGGCGACACCGAAGACGATCACGGTGCCCCAGTCGGTGCGCGAGTGGCCCCGCAGCCGGGGCCGGCAGACCACCAGCAGGACCACGGCCGCCGCGAAGAGCCGCAGGGTGACGACGCCGAGCGCGCCGGCCCTCGGCATCAGGGTCACCGCGAGCGCCGCGCCGAACTGCACCGAGATCCCGCCGGCCAGCACCAGACCGACCGGCCCGAGCGAGCCGAACGAACCGAACCGACGCGGGGCACCCCCGGAGGATGCCGGCGCATGCTGCGTCGAGGGGGCGGTGTGGCTGGAGGTGCTCACGGGCGGTCCTGGGGCTGGCTGGGATCTGGGGTCGGAGTCAGGGACTCAGGTCATGTTCATCTCGATGTACTTTCAAGTCCAGGGTAATGGACTCCGTCAGGAGTGTGAACCCGGTACGCGACTGTTCCGCATGCTGGGACACCGTGCGTTCACATACCGACACTCCGCCCGTCGTTCGGCCCCCTCCCCCGTCACCCGTCGGCCTCCGTCCCGGCGTCGAGCGCCTCCGCCAGCACCTCCGCCAGATGCCGTCCCCGCACCCCGGCCAGCTGCTCCAACTGGGTACGGCACGAGAAGCCGTCCGCCAGGATCACCGTCCCCTCGGCCGCCGCCCGCACCGACGGCAGCAGCTGTTCCTCCGCGCAGGCCCGGGAGACCTCGAAGTGGCCTTTCTCGAAGCCGAAGTTGCCCGCGAGGCCGCAGCAGCCGCCGCTCAGCTCGCCGGTCAGGCCCGCGGACGCGCGCAGCGCGCGGTCGGCGCCGTCACCGAGGACCGCGTGCTGGTGGCAGTGGGTCTGCCCGGCGACCGGGCGGCCGACGGCGGGCGGGGTCCAGTCGGGGGCGTGCCGCCGCAGCGTCTCGGCGAAGGTGAGGACCGCCGACGACAGCCGGGCCGCGCGCGGGTCGTCCGGCAGGAGTTCCGGGAGGTCGGCGCGGAGGGCCGCGGCGCAGCTCGGTTCCAGGACGACGACGGGAGTGCCCCTGCGCAGCGCCGGTTCCATCAGGTCCAGGGTGCGGCGCAGCACAGTGCGGGCCCGGTCGAGCTGGCCGGTGGAGACGTAGGTCAGGCCGCAGCAGACCCCGCCGCCGACCGGCCGGGACGGTGGCAGCACCACCCTGAGTCCGGCGGCCTCCAGCACCCGCACGGCCGCCTGCCCGACCGAGGGCGAGAGATGCTCGGTGAAGGTGTCGGGCCAGAGCACGACAAGGTCCCCGCTGTTCCGCCGCTCGCGCCGCCGCCACCAGCGGCTGAAGGTCCGCGGCGCCAGCCGGGGGATGTCCCGCTCCGGGGCCATCCCGGCGAGCCGCTTGCCGATCCGGGCCGGCAGCCGCAGCGAGGCGAGCCGGTTGAGCAGCCGTGCCGCGCCGCTCCGCGCCGCCCAGCGCAGCCACACCGGCAGCCGGCCCATGCTGTAGTGGGCGGCCGGCCGGCGCCTGCCCCGGTAGTGGTGGTGCAGGAACTCCGCCTTGTAGGTGGCCATGTCGACACCGACCGGGCAGTCCGAGCGGCAGCCCTTGCAGGACAGGCACAGGTCCAACGCGTCCCGGACCTCCGTGGAGCGCCAGCCGTCCGTGACCAGTTCACCCGCGAGCATCTCGTGCAGCAGCCGGGCCCGGCCCCGGGTGGAGTGCTCCTCCTCGCCGGTCGCCCGGAACGAGGGGCACATCACGGCGGGCCCGGACGCCGTGGTGGTACGGCACTTGGCGACGCCGACGCAGCGGCGGACGGCGGCCCGGAAGTCGCCGCCGTCGGCCGGGTAGCCGAAGGCGACGTCGACCGGGCGGCGGGGCAGCACGGAGAAGCGGAGGTTCGCGTCCAGCGGGTCCGGGCGGACCAGCATCCCGGGGTTGAGCAGATCGTCCGGGTCCCAGACCCCCTTGGCCCGTTCGAAGAGCCGCACCGTCTCCTCGCCGTACATCCGCGGCAGCAGCTCCGCGCGGGCCTGGCCGTCGCCGTGCTCCCCGGACAGGGAGCCGCCGTGGGCCACCACCAGGTCGGCGAGGTCACCGGAGAACCGCCGGAAGCGGCCCACGCCCGCCTCGGTGAGCAGGTCGAAGTCGATGCGGACGTGGATGCAGCCGTCACCGAAGTGGCCGTAGGGAGTGCCCCGCAGGCCGTGGGAGGACAGCAGGGCGCGGAAGTCCCGCAGATAGGCGCCGAGCCGGTCCGGCGGCACCGCGCAGTCCTCCCAGCCGGGCCAGGCCTCCCTCCCGTCGGGCATCCGGGTCGCCGTACCGCTCGCGTCCTCGCGGACGCGCCACAGGGCCCGCTGCGCCGCCGGGTCGGTGACCACGAGGGAGTCGAGGACGTCGGCCGCGCGGACGATCGCCTCCGCACGCGCGCGTGCCTCGGCCGCCGTCCCACCGCCGGTCTCCACGAACAGCCAGGCGTCCCCCCGGGGCAGCGCGGCCGGTTCGGGCACCAGGTCGGCGGCCATGCCCTCCACCGCCAGCGGCCCGAACGGGAGCAGGCCCGCCGCGGCCTCGGCGGCCGCGCTCTCGTCGCCGTACCCCAGCACCGCCAGCGCACGCGCGCGCGGGGCCTCCACCAGCCGTACGACAGCCTCCGTCAGGATGCCGAGCGTGCCCTCGGAGCCGCAGAAGGAGCGGGCGACGTCGGCGCCGTTCTCGGGCAGCAGGGCGTCGAGCGCGTACCCGGAGATACGGCGGGGCAGCTCGGGGAAGCCGGTGCGCAGCCGGGCCAGGTCGCCCGCCACCAGCTCGCGCAGCCCCTCCGGCGCACCGGCCCAGTCCCGCCCGAGCCGCAGTCGCTGCCCGCGCGCGGTGATGACGGACAGCTCCCGCACGCTGTCCGCGGTGGTGCCCCAGGCGACCGAGTGGGAACCGCACGAGTTGTTGCCGATCATTCCGCCGAGCGTGCACCGGCTGTGCGTGGCGGGATCGGGACCGAACCGCAGGCCGTGCGGGGCGGCGGCCTCCTGCAGTCGGTCGAGGACCAGCCCGGGCTGGACCACGGCCGTGCGCGTGTCCGGGTCCAGCTCCAGCAGCCCGTTCATGTGCCGGGTGAAGTCCAGCACCACGCCCGTGCCGGTCGCCTGCCCCGCGATCGAGGTGCCCCCGCCGCGCGCCACCACCGGCACCCCGCGCGCCCGGCACACCTCCAGCACGGCCGCGACGTCGGCGGCGTCCCGCGGGGCCACCACCCCCGCCGGCACGCGCCGGTAGTTGGACGCGTCCATCGTCACGAGCGCCCGGGACGTGATGTCGAAGCCGACCTCGCCCCGGACGGCCCCGCGCAGTTCCGCCGCAAGACCCGAGAGATCCGTCATGCGTCCAGGATGCATCCGCTCACGCACAGTCACCGAAACTTTTCCACAGCCGCACCGGTTTCGTCGTACAACCGCACAAGTCCATGAGCCGGCGGACTCGTCTCATCGGACGGACACGGTTCCGTACCGTTTCGCGTAGCGGATACCCTCCGAAGCGTGGCCGACATCCAGATCCCCGCTGACATCAAGCCCGCCGACGGACGCTTCGGCGCTGGCCCCTCCAAGGTGCGGACCGAGGCGCTGGACGCCCTCGCCGCCACTGGCACGTCCCTCCTGGGTACCTCCCACCGCCAGGCGCCCGTGAAGAACCTGGTCGGCAAGGTACGTGAGGGCATCTCCGAGCTGTTCTCCCTCCCCGAGGGCTACGAGGTGGTCCTCGGCAACGGCGGCTCGACCGCCTTCTGGGACATCGCCACCCACGGACTGATCGAGAACAAGTCCCAGCACCTCACCTTCGGCGAGTTCTCCTCGAAGTTCGCCAAGGCCGCGAAGCTCGCCCCCTGGCTGGCCGACCCCACCGTCGTCGCCGCCGACCCCGGCACCCACCCGGAGGCGCACGCCGAGGCGGGTACCGACGTGTACGCGTTCACCCACAACGAGACCTCCACCGGTGTCGCCATGCCGATCAGGCGCGTGGCCGGCGCCGACGAGGGCGCGCTCGTCCTGGTGGACGCCACCTCCGGCGCGGGCGGCCTTCCGGTCGACATCGCCGAGACGGACGTCTACTACTTCGCCCCGCAGAAGTCCTTCGCCTCCGACGGCGGCCTGTGGATCGGCGTCTTCTCCCCGGCCGCGGTCGAGCGCGCCGAGCGCGTCCACGCCTCCGGCCGGCACATCCCGGAGTTCTTCAGCCTGCCGACGGCGATCGACAACTCCCGCAAGAACCAGACGTACAACACCCCGGCCCTCGCCACCCTCTTCCTGCTGAACGAGCAGCTCGAGTGGATCAACGGCCAGGGCGGCCTGGAGTGGTCGACGGGCCGCACCAAGGACTCCTCGACCCGCCTGTACGGCTGGGCGGAGGAGTCCAAGTACGCCACCCCGTTCGTCACCGACCCGGCCAAGCGCTCGCAGGTCATCGGCACCATCGACTTCTCCGACGAGATCGACGCGGCCGCCGTCGCCAAGGTGCTGCGCGCCAACGGCATCGTGGACACCGAGCCGTACCGCAAGCTCGGCCGCAACCAGCTTCGCATCGCGATGTTCCCGGCGATCGACCCGGCGGACGTCGAGGCGCTGACGAAGTGCGTGGACTACGTGATCGAGAAGCTCTGACCCTCCGGGTACGAGCGGGAGGGCGCCCGGCGCTTGTCGCACCGGGCGCCCTCTTCTCATGCCGCCGTACGGACGGCCGCCTCAGCCGCCGTACGGGCGGCCGCTCTCATACCGCCGTACGGGCCGCATCGTTCACGTCGCGGTGCAGGTAAGCGACGGCACCGCCCCGCCGCCGGGTGCGCCGCCGAAGCCGAAGCTCGTGGAACCGGCGACCGGCACACCGCCGTTGTGAGCGGCGTTCACAGCCGTGACACCGGCCCCGCTCTGCGTGTAGCCCGCGTTCCACATGGACGTGATCTGCTGTGAACCGCTCCAGGTCCACGTCACCTTCCAGGACTTGAGGGCGGCGGTCCCGGTGTTCGTCACCGTCACCTGGGCGTTGAAGCCGCTCCCCCAGTCGCTGCTGACGGCGTAGGAGGCGCCGCAGGCGGCCGAGGTGCCACCACCGCCACCGCCACCCCCACCGTCGCCACCGCCCCCGGTGCCCGGGAACAGCGGCGCCTTCACGCTCGCCAGATACCCGTCCTTCACCGTGTCCACGGTCGACCAGTCGTCCTTCAGGATGCCGCCCGTGTCACCGGAGTTGGGGTTCCACGACCAGAACGTCCACTGAAAGGCGTCCGCGCCGTACGCCGACGTCGGCCGCAGGTAGCTCACCAGCGCGGCCAGCCACTTCTGGTCCACGGCCGACTGCAGGGTGGTGCCGAACTCGCCCACCCACACCGGCGCGATGTCCTGCTTGAAGATGTAGCCCCAGTACTTGTCCCAGATCCCGGGCATGTTGGCGGGGAACGACGGATCGCTGAACCAGCTCTGCTGGGCCACGCTGGTGGCATAGTCGTGGGCGGAGTACACGACCCGGTTCGCCACGTCGAGGCGGACCGGGTACTGCCCGACGCCCATCAGGTTGCCGCCCCACCAGCCGGACACGCCGTTGTACGTCTGCACGCCCTCGACGAAGACCAGCAGGGCGGGGTTGACGGAGAGCACCGCGTTGCCGCCCCGCTCGGCCGCGAGCCGCCAGTCGGTGGCCTGGTCGCCGCAGCCCCAGCAGGCGGGGTCGTGCGGCTCGTTGTGCAGGTCGATGCCGATGACCGTGTCCTGGCCCTTGTAACGGGCCGCCAGCGCCTTCAGGTTGGCGATCCAGGTCGACTCGGGCACGGACGCGGTGTACCAGAGGGCCGACTGGCCGCCGGCGTCGGGCCGGTGGCGGTCGAGGATGACCTTCAGGCCGTCCTGACCGGCGTAGGACACGATCCGGTCCATGACCTGCAGCGAGGTCAGGCCCTGCAGATCGGCGTTCTTGCCGCCGGAGAAGTCGATGCTCTCGGGCATCGTGCCGGACTTGAGGACGTCGTCGCTGTAAGGCAGCCGGATGGTGTTGTAGCCCAGCGACCTCATCTGGTCGATCATGCTCTTGTAGTCGCGCGACCAGAGGCCGTGCACCACGTGGTTGCCGGTCTCGAACCCGAACCAGTTGATCCCCGCGACGCGCACCGGCTGCCCGGCCGCGTCCAGGATCTGACGGCCGCTGGTGTGCCAGTAGCCGGCTCCGGGGGCGGCGGCCGCGTGCGCCTGGTGTGCGCCCGCCAGGGGCAGCAGGAGTGCCGCGGCGGCAGCACACAGCGCTCTTCGCAAGCTGCGGAACATGTGCCTTGGTTCCTCTCGGGAGGCGCGGCCCCGGAACAGAATGGGAGCGCTCCCATACACCGCGCACCTCCAGGAAACTGGGACACCATGGCCACGTCAAGATGCTCGGCGGGCCGGCTCCGCCGCGAGGGCGGCGCTCAGCCGCGCCGGCGCAGCAGCCGCAGCCCGATGAGGACGACCGCGCCCACCGCGACGACGGCGGCCCCGACCTTGAGGCGCCCGCCACTGCCACCGCCCCCGTCGGACGCCGAACCGCCGTTCCCGGAGGGGGACTTGGCGGAGTGGTCGCCCGGCGCGTCCTGCGCCTGGACCGAGCTGCCGGCGCCCTCGCTGCCGTACATCAGCCTGGTCCCGTCGGTGGAGTACGTCAGGGACTCGCCCTGCCCCTGCAGGGGCACGTCGAGCCGGCCCTCCCGCTTGATCCGGCCGCCGTTCCAGTCGTAGTAGATCCCGCCGAAGTACCCGCGCACCGCCAGTTGCCGGCCGTCCGGGGAGAAGGCGGCGTCGGTGGCCCACAGGTCGACCGGGGCGACGGGCCGGAAGACGTTCGCCCCGGCGGTGGAGAGCGTCGCGGGCCCCTCGAACAGGTGCCCGCCGTCCTCCTTCTTGTCGATGATGTACACGCGCCCGGTCTTCGGGTGGACCAGCAGCGACTCGGCGTCGCGCGGCCCGTCGGAGTACTTCACCACGTACTGCTTGGCCGTGACCGTCTGGTCCTTCAGCACCTTCGGCTCGGGCAGCCGGTAGATCCACACGTACGGCCATCTGCCGTCGAAGTTGTCCCCGATGTCGCCGACGTAGATCTCGTTGTGCGGGCCGATGGAGATGGACTCCACATCACGCGGGGAGCCGATACCGCGCAGGGTCACGGTCGCGACGGTGTTTCCGGTCGCGCTGTCCACGGCGTAGATGTACGGACCGTCGTCGCTGTCGTTGTGCGTCCAGTAGATGCCGGGGTGCAGCCGGGAGGCGGCCAGGCCGCTTGACTCGGTGATCCTCGGGTCCTTGATGGTGAAACCCCGATCACCGTCGGCGGCATGGGCGGGCAGCGCGCAGGCACCCGCGAGCAGGGCCCCGGCAAGCAGGGCGAACGGTCGACGCATGCCCCAAGCCTGCCATTCGCCCCATGGGTCCGGTGGACGTGTCGGGCCTCACATCCCACCGGCCACGGTGATCGTCCATCATGAGCGGGTGCTCAGGTTCATGCCCGTGGGGGACTCGATGACGATCGGGAGCGCGGGCGAACACACGTGGCGCTACCGTCTGTGGCAGCATCTGCGCGATTCGCACGACGGTCCGTTCACCTTCGTGGGCCCGCGCGAGGAGCTGTACGACAAGGCGGCCGAGGCGCCGGTGTCGTGCGCGTACGCGGAACCGGACTTCCCCCGGGCCCATCTGGCCGGCTGGGGCGAGGGCTGGCTGCACATGGCGCCGCTGATAGGCGAGGCGGTGCGCGAGCACCGGGCCGACGTGCTGCTGGTCTCCCTGGGCCTGATCGACCTCGGCTTCTACACCAACGCCCAGCAGACGGCTCAGAACGTACGGGCGTTCGTCACCGGCGCCCGCGAGGCCCGGCCGGGGGTCCGCACGGTGATGCTGCCGGTGATCCCGAACATCCGCGCCCGGGCGGACGAGGTCTTCGCGTCGCAGGTCGACCAGTTCAACGAGCTGCTCGCCAAGACGGTGGCCGATCTGGACGAGCCCCGCTCCCCGCTGCTGCTGGCGTCGCCGCCCGAGGCGTACGACATCCACGCGGACACCTACGACGGGACGCACCCCAACGCGAGCGGCGAGCACCGGATCGCGGAGGCGTTCGCCGCCGCGATGTGGGAGGGCTGGGGAATCGGACAGGCGTACGCGGCTGGAACGGGTTGACCTGATTCCGTCGCTTCCCCGTCACCGTGCGTATCGTTGAAGCGCGCGTGGCTCTTGATGACAGGTTCGGGAGGGACGTCAAGGTGTTCTCGGACGTCCGGATCGACTTCCCGGGCCACGAGAACGGCTTCTGCCCGGACGTCGCCCTGCTCAAGGACTCGGCGAAGCCGGACGACACGGGCCACTGGCTGTACCAGGACGTGGAGTTCGTCGCCGAGGTCGTCTCCCAAGGCACCGCCGCCAACGACTACGGCCCCAAGAGAACCGCCTACGCGACCGCCGAAGTCCCGGTCTACGTCATCGCCGACCCCTACCTGGGGCGTTGCCTCGTCCACACCGACCCCAAGGACGGCGACTACGCCCAGCCCACGCAAGTGGACTTCGGCACCGACATCGACCTGACCGGCACGGTGGTCGACCTCGTCGTGAAGACGGACGCCTTCCCACGCGACTAGCCGGCCGGCCGCCCTTGCTTCGAGCGCACTCCAGGCCGTTGGCTAGGACACCATGAAGTACACGCAGCTAGGACGCACGGGACTCAAGGTCAGCCGACTCGTCCTCGGCACCATGAACTTCGGCCCGCAGACCGACGAGGCGGACAGCCACGCCATCATGGACGCGGCGCTTGACGCGGGCATCAACTTCTTCGACACGGCCAACGTCTACGGCTGGGGCGAGAACAAGGGCCGTACGGAATCGATCATCGGCAACTGGTTCGCCAAGGGCGGCGAGCGCCGGGACAAGGTCGTTCTCGCCACCAAGGTGTACGGCAACATGGGCGCCGAAGGCGACGCCTGGCCCAACCACGACAAGCTCTCCGCGGTCAACATCCGCCGCGCGGTGGACGCCAGCCTGAAGCGGCTGCGGACCGACTACATCGACCTCTACCAGTTCCACCACGTCGACCGGAACACTCCCTTCGAGGAGATCTGGCAGGCGATCGACGTGCTGGTCCAGCAGGGCAAGATCCTCTACGCCGGCTCCTCCAACTTCCCCGGCTACAAGATCGCCCAGGCCAACGAGATCGCCGCCCGGCGCGGCGGCACCATCGGCCTTGTCAGCGAGCAATGCCTGTACAACCTCGCCGAGCGCCGCGCCGAGATGGAGGTCATTCCGGCCGCGCAGGAGTACGGCCTCGGGGTCATCCCCTGGTCGCCGCTGCACGGCGGTCTGCTGGGCGGGGTCATCAAGAAGGAGGTGCAGGGCGGGCGCCGTGCCTCCGGGCGGGCCGCCGACACCCTCGCCGACCCCACCGCCCGCGCGCAGATCCAGTCCTACGAGGACCTGCTCGACAAGCACGGCCTCGAGCCCGGCGAGGCCGCCCTGGCCTGGCTGCTGACCCGGCCCGGCGTCACCGGCCCGATCGTCGGACCGCGCACCGCCGAGCAGCTCGATTCCGCGATCAGGGCCGTGGAGCTGGAGCTGAGCGAGGAGCTGCTGACCGGCCTCGACGAGGTCTTCCCGGGCCCGGGCCCCTCACCGGAGGCCTTCGCCTGGTGAGCGACGCCCGCCGCTGATCGCCTCCGCGGCCGCGCCCAGGCCTCACCTGCCGAGCGCGGCCGCCAGGGCGACGACGGCGAACATCAGCACGAGCACAAAGGCCATGATCCGGTTACGGGTCTTCGGGTCCACGTACCGAGGTTAACCGGCCGCGCCGAGTGCCCAGCGGGCGACCGGCTCGTAGCGGGGCTGCTCGCCGGCCACGCCGGACTTCGGCAGGTCGCTGCGAACGAGGACCAGCTCGTCCACCGTCCAGGTACGGCTGCCGAAGTCGTGCAGCGCCGTCACGTACGGCCGTACGTCCACCGCCGCCCGGCTGCGGGCCACCGTCAGGTGCGCCTGGTAGCGGCGGTGCTCCCCCATCTCGATGCCGCTCCTGCGGGCCGCCGCCTCCGCGCGCCCGGCCAGCAGTCCCAGGGCGCGCAGATCGCCGTCGGCGCCCGCCCACAGCGCCTTCCCACGCCCGAACTGGCCGCCGCCGCGCAGCGCCAGCGGAAAGGCCGGCGTACGGCCCGCCGCGCGCTCCAGGCGGTCCCGCAGCTCCGGTACCAGCTCCTCGCCGACCTCGCCGTAGAAGGCGAGCGTGAAGTGCCAGCCGGGGCGCCCGGTCCAGCGCAGCCCGTCGGCGCCGGGCAGCGCCCGCAGCGCGACCACCTCTTGGGCGAGCGCGTCGGCGACGTCGTCCGGGGGCAGCAGGGCGGCGAAGAGTCTCATGCCGTCAGTCTCCCGCGCACGCCCCGGCGTGTCCGGATGACCGTGCGTATCGTTGTACCGCGCGGCTGCGTTCGCTCGTGGGGCGGCCGGGGAGGAGCGCCACGATGACCGTCCTCGAAGACAGGATCGCGCTGGCCGAGAGCGACAACACGATCACGCTCGACGAGATGTTCGCGCGGCTCGAGAAGATGCCCGTCCCCGAGGGATACAAGGTCGAGATGAGTGCCATGTCTTCACCCACCCCAGGGACGGCAGGTACGCCCTCGAGGTGAAGGCCGACTTCGGGGAGGAGCTGGACCTCACGGGGACCCTCCTCGGTCTCGTCCTCAAGACCGGCGAGTTCCCCCGCGACTGAATCCCGCTCCTCCCGCCCGTCAGGCCGCAGGGGCCAGTTGCTCCTTGGGGACGAAGCGGACCTGGGGGTGGCCGCGGTGCCAGCCGACCGAGAGGCGCAGGCCGCCGATGCGGGCCAGGATCAGGCCGATGGTGGCGGCGGCCACGGCCGAGATCACTCCGCCGAGGGCGAAGCCGACCCGGGCGCCGTAGGTGTCGGTGATCCAGCCGACGACTGGTGCGCCCAGCGGCGTACCGCCCATGAAGACCATCATGAACAGGGCCATCACCCGCCCGCGCATGGCCGGGTCGGTGGCCATCTGGACCGCCGTGTTCGCCGTGACGTTGACCGTCAGGCCGAAGACCCCGATCGGGACCATGAGCAGTGCGAACAGCCAGTAGGACGGGGCCAGGGCGGCCACCGTCTCCAGCGTGCCGAAGGCCAGCGCGGCGGCGATCAGCAGCCGCAGCCGGGCCGTGCCGCGGCGGGCGGCCAGCAGGGCGCCGCCGAGGGAGCCGACTGCCATCAGGGTGTTGAAGAGGCTGTAGGCACCGGCGCCGGAGTGGAAGACGTCGTCGGCGTAGGCCGAGAGCCACACCGGGAAGTTGAAGCCGAAGGTGCCGATGAAGCCGACGAGGACGATCGGCCAGATGAGCTCAGGGCGCCCGGCGACGTAGCGCAGGCCCTCCCGGAGCTGGCCCTTGCCGCGCGGCGCGCGCTCGACGACGTGCAGCTCGCGGGAGCGCATCAGCAGCAGTCCGGCGATGGGCGCGGCGAAGGACAGGCCGTTGGCGAGGAACGCCCAGCCGGTACCCACGCCGGTGATCATGAGACCGGCGACGGCGGGGCCGACGAGCCGGGCCGACTGGAAGTTCGCGGAGTTCAGGCTGACCGCGTTCTGGAGCTGGCCGGGGCCGACCATCTCGGAGACGAAGGACTGCCGGGCCGGGTTGTCGACCACCGTGGCGAGTCCGACGGCGAAGGCGGCGACGTAGACGTGCCAGACCCGGACGTGACCGGAGAGGGTCAGGAAGGCGAGCGCGAGGCCGGTCATGGCCATGGCCGTCTGGGTGACCAGGAGGGTGGGCCGCTTGGGCAGCCGGTCGACCAGGACGCCGCCGTACAGACCGAACAGCAGCATCGGCAGGAATTGCAGGGCCGTGGTGATACCGACGGCCGCGGAGGAACCGGTGAGGCCGAGCACCAGCCAGTCCTGGGCGATGCGCTGCATCCAGGTGCCCGTGTTGGAGACGACCTGGCCGGCGAAGAACAGCCGGTAGTTCCGGACTTTCAGCGAGCTGAACATCGAGGACTTGCGGGCGGTGGGGGTAGTAGTGGTCGGTGCGGGGGCGGAAGCTGCTCCGGATCCCGTACTCAAACGAGTTCGCCTCCTTGAGTGGCTTGCTTACAGATGCGCGAGCTTCTCCAGCACCGGGGCGGCGGCACGGAGTTTGGCCCACTCGTCCTCGTCGAGGGCGTCGACCAGGCCGGCCAGGAACGCGTTGCGCTTGCGGCGGCTCTCCTCGAGCATCGCCTCGGCCTGCTCGGTCCTGGTGACGACCTTCTGGCGACGGTCCTCGGGGTGCGGTTCGAGCCGGACCAGTCCCTTGGCCTCCAGCAGCGCGACGATGCGGGTCATCGACGGCGGCTGCACGTGCTCCTTGCGGGCGAGTTCGCCCGGGGTGGCGGTGCCGCAACGGGAGAGGGTGCCCAGCACCGACATCTCGGTGGGGCTCAGCGACTCGTCGACCCGCTGGTGCTTGAGCCGACGGGACAGCCGCATCACGGCGGAGCGCAGGGAGTTCACGGCGGCGGCGTCGTCGCCATGGTTGAGGTCCGGCATGGTCATTAGCGTAACTCATTACTCTCGCTAAGGACCACCCGAGAGAGAAGCGCGGGCCCGTGACGCCCGCCACTCGCCCCATTGATCACCCATAAGAGTGAGACGATTCCGGAAAGTGACGCATGGGATGGCTTGATGTGGCGACCCTCGTACCCATGGGGACCACTGTGCTCAGCCTGCGGATAGACGGGGAGCTGCTCGAACGGCTCCGGCATCACGCGGCGAGAAGAGGAATGAGCGTGCAGGACTATGTGGTCCGCACGCTCATTCGGGACGACTTCGACGAACGGTTCCAGACCGCCGTCGAGGAGACGGAGAAGTTCTACGGCGTCACCTGACGCCCGTGCCTCAGGTGAGACCCAGAGCCGGCATCAGGTAGTAGAAGGCGAACACCGCGGCGACGACGTACATCGCGACCGGGATCTCGCGGGACCGTCCGGCGGCCAGACGCAGCACCACGAAGGTGATGAAGCCCATGCCGATGCCGTTGGTGATCGAGTAGGTGAACGGCATCATCATCATGGTCACGAAGGCCGGGATGGCGATGGTGTAGTCCGCCCAGTCGATCTCCTTGACGGAGTTCGAGAGGATCAGGAAGCCCACCGCGACCAGGGCCGGCGTGGCCGCCTGGGACGGGACCATGGTGGCGACCGGGGTGAGGAAGAGGGCCACCGCGAAAAGGGCGCCCGTGACGACGTTCGCGAAACCCGTGCGCGCGCCCTCGCCGACACCGGCCGTGGACTCCACGAACGCGGTGGTGGCCGAGGAGGAGCTGGCGCCGCCCGCCGCGACCGCGATGCCGTCGACGAAGAGGACCTTGTTGATGCCCGGCATGTAGCCCTGGGCGTCGGTCAGCTTGGCCTCGTCACCGATGCCCATGATCGTGCCCATCGCGTCGAAGAAGCACGACAGCAGGACCGTGAAGACGAAGAGGATGCCGGTCAGCACGCCGACCTTGGAGAAGCCGCCGAAGAGGCTGAACTGCCCGATCAGGCCGAAGTCGGGGGTGGCCACCGGGTTGCCGGGCCACTTCGGGACCGTCAGGCCCCAGGTGGTGACGTGGGCGACCGAGTTGATGATCAGCGCGAGGACCGTCATGCCGACGATGGAGATCAGGATCGCGCCCGGCACCTTGCGGACGATCAGCGCGAAGGTGAGCAGCGCGCCCAGGATGAAGATCAGCACCGGCCAGCCGTCGAGGTGACCGCCGACGCCGAGCTGGAGCGGGACGGTGGTCTGCGCGGCGTCCGGGATGCGGGTGACGAAACCGGCGTCGACCAGGCCGATCAGCATGATGAACAGGCCGATACCGATCGAGATCGCCTTGCGCAGACCGAACGGCACGGCGTTCATCACACGCTCGCGCAGCCCGGTGGCGACCAGCAGCATGACCACGAAGCCGGCCAGCACGACCATGCCCATGGCGTCCGGCCAGGACATCCGGGGGGCGAGCTGGAGCGCGACGACGGAGTTCACACCGAGACCGGCGGCGAGCGCGATCGGCACGTTGCCGATGACGCCCATCAGCAGCGTGGTGAACGCGGCCGTCAGCGCGGTCGCGGTCACCAGCTGGCCGTTGTCCAGATGGTGCCCGTACATGTCCTTCGCGCTGCCCAGAATGATCGGGTTCAGCACGATGATGTACGCCATCGCGAAGAAGGTGGCGAGACCGCCCCGGATCTCGCGGCCGAGCGTGCTGCCGCGCTCGGAGATCCGGAAGTAGCGGTCGAGAGCGCCGTAGGCGGGAGTGCCGCCCGGCTGCTCGGGGGCGGGGACCTTGGCAGGTGCCGAGGTGGACATGAGGACCTCATCACCAGCGGGGTTCCCCCGAGCCCCGTTGGAGTTTCATACGAACAGAAGCGGCCAAAGACAAACGGTTTCAGTATGAACGTATGAGAGGTAAAGCGCCATCTCCGCGCGTAGATCTGATCGCCTCGTAAGCTGTCCCCATGACGAAGTGGACCCCGAAGCACGAGGCGCCGGAGCCCCTGGAGGGGCCCGTGGTCGCCACCATCACCGGCGGCACGATCGTGTGGTTCGTCCTCTTCCTGGTCCAGCTCCCCTTCTACGGCTGGTTCGACGACCACGGCCACCTGTGGTGGCTGTGGACCTGCCTGGCCGGCGGCGGTCTCGGCCTGATCGGCATCTGGTACGTCCGCAGGCGGGACGCGGCTATCAAGCGGGACGCGGCGCTGAAGGCGGCCACCGCGAGCAGGTAGCGGCCGGGCTCTCCAACCAGCGCAGGACGTCCCTCCTCCCCAGGTCGGATCTCCCCCCGCTCGGCAGGTGGAGCCGCAGATCCGCACGTACCGTCGAATGCATGACGCACATCGACGCGGGGGCCGAACTCGACCCGGTGCACCCGGTGGCTCTGCCGGGGACCCGGTCGTCGGGTCTGACCCGGGCCGAGGTCGCCGAACGCGTCGCACGGGGGGACGTCAACGACGTCCCGCTGCGCAGCAGCCGCTCGATGGGCGAGATCGTCCGCGCGAACGTCTTCACCCGGTTCAACGCGATCATCGGTGTGTTGTGGCTGGTCATGCTGTTCGTCGCGCCGATCCAGGACAGCCTCTTCGGCTTCGTGATCCTCGCCAACACCGGCATCGGGATCGTGCAGGAGTGGCGGGCCAAGCAGACCCTGGACTCGCTCGCCGTGATCGGCGAGGCCCGGCCCACCGTCCGCCGCGACGGAGCCGCCGTCGAAGTGGCCACGAACGAGATCGTCCTCGACGACCTGGTGGAGGCGGCCCCAGGCGACAAGATCGTCGTGGACGGGGTGTGCGCGGAGGCCGACGGCCTCGAGATCGACGAGTCGCTGCTCACCGGTGAGGCCGACCCGGTGCTCAAACGGCCCGGCGACCAGGTCATGTCCGGCAGCTTCGTCGTGGCCGGCGGTGGCGCGTTCCGGGCGACCAAGGTGGGCCGGGAGGCGTATGCCGCACAGCTCGCCGAGGAGGCGTCCCGGTTCACGCTCGTCCACTCCGAGCTGCGCTCCGGCATCTCCACGATCCTGAAGTACGTGACCTGGATGATGGTCCCGGCCGCGCTCGGCCTGGTCGTCACCCAGTTGGTGGTGAAGAACGACGACCTCAAGGACGCGGTCGCCCGCACGGTCGGCGGCATCGTCCCGATGGTTCCGGAGGGGCTGGTGCTGCTCACCTCCGTGGCCTTCGCCATCGGGGTCATCCGGCTCGGGCGCAAGCAGTGCCTGGTGCAGGAGCTGCCCGCCATCGAGGGCCTCGCCCGCGTGGACACCGTCTGCCTGGACAAGACCGGCACGCTGACCGAGGGCGGCATGGACGTCACCGAGCTGCGGGCCCTGAACGGGGCCGACGTGCCGTATGTGCGCAAGGTGCTCGGCGCCCTCGGTGAGTCCGACCCGCACCCCAACGCCTCCCTCCAGGCGATCATCGACGCCTATCCGGACAGCGAGGAGTGGCGCTGCGTCGAGTCGCTGCCCTTCTCCTCCGCCCGCAAGTACAGCGGCGCCGCGTTCAGCGAGGGCGACGGCGAGGCCAGCACCTGGCTGCTGGGCGCCCCCGACGTACTGCTCCCCCAGGACGACCCCGCCCTGTCCGAGACCGAGCGCCTGAACGAGCAGGGGCTGCGGGTCCTGCTGCTGGCCCGCGCCACCCGCGACCTGGACGACCCCGAGCCGGCCCACGGCGCCCACCCGACCGCGCTGGTCGTGCTGGAGCAGCGGCTGCGCCCCGATGCCGGTGACACCCTGCGCTACTTCGCCGACCAGCGGGTCCACGCGAAGGTCGTCTCCGGTGACAACGCGGTCTCCGTCGGCGCGGTCGCGGCCAAGCTGGGGCTTTCCGGTACGGCGGTGGACGCGCGCCGGCTGCCCGCCGACGCGCGGGGCATGGCGAAGGCGCTGGACGAGGGGACCGTCTTCGGCCGGGTCACCCCGCGGCAGAAGCGGGACATGGTCGGCGCGCTGCAGTCGGGCGGGCACACGGTCGCGATGACCGGGGACGGCGTCAACGACGTGCTGGCCCTGAAGGACGCGGACATCGGCGTCTCCATGGGCTCGGGCTCGGAGGCGACCCGGGCGGTGGCGCAGATCGTGCTGCTGGACAACAGCTTCGCCACACTGCCCTCGGTGGTCGCCGAGGGCCGCCGGGTGATCGGCAACATCACGCGCGTGGCGACGCTGTTCCTGGTCAAGACGGTGTACTCGGTGCTGCTGGCGCTGCTGGTGGTGTGCTGGCAGGTGGAGTACCCGTTCCTGCCGCGTCACCTGACCCTGCTGTCCACCCTCACCATCGGCGTGCCGGCCTTCTTCCTGGCCCTGGCCCCCAACAGGGAGCGGGCCCATCCCCACTTCGTCCACAGGGTCATGCGGTACGCGGTGCCCGGCGGGGTGGTGGCGGGAGCGGCGACCTTCGCGACGTACCTGCTGGCCCGGCACTACTACAGCGGCCCGGGCTCCCTGGAGGCGGAGACCAGCGCGGCCACGCTGACGCTGTTCCTGATCTCCATGTGGGTCCTGGCGATCATCGCCCGCCCGTACACCTGGTGGCGGATCGCCCTGGTGGCCGCGATGGGCGCGGCCTTCCTGCTGGTCCTCGTCGTACCGGCCCTGCAGGACTTCTTCGCCCTCAAACTGGTGGGCGTCACCATGCCGTGGACGGCGGTGGCCGTCGCGGCGGTGGCGGCGGCCGCCCTGGAACTCCTGTGGAGATGGGTCGGCCGCCGCTTTCCGGCTTGAGGCTTACCTCACGTCGACGTAGTCACCCGCGGCGTTGACCGCCGGGGTGGTCGAGGTGCCCGCGAACGAGAAGCGGTAGTAACCGTCGGCCGTGGCCGTGGTCGTGGTCTTCAGGTTGCCGGTGGAGTTGGTGGTGATGGTCTTCAGCGTGGTGTAGGTGCTGGAGCTCTTCTTGCGGTACTGCAGCTTCACCGACTGGCCGGTGTAGCCGTGGTACGCGTGGTCCTCCCAGTTGGCGCGGGAGAGCTTGCCGGTGACCGTGATGGTCTTGCCCTTGGTGACCGGCTCCGGGGAGGCGTTCACGGTGAGCTTGGAGTAGCGCTGGAGCTTGGTGGTGCCGAGGCCGTCCTGGGCCACGAAGCCGACCTTGCTGGGGTCGAAGTCGTCGGCGCTCGGGTCCTGGCCGTTGAAGGCGTAGGCGTAGCCCTCGGCCTTCCAGGTGGTGGCGTCGGCGTTGATCAGCCCGAAGTCCGGGTCCTGCGGGTAGATGTCGATGGTCCCCTTGCAGGAGGCCACGGTCGCCGACGTGTCGGTGCAGGTCGGCCAGTCGTCGCCGACCTGGAAGCGGGCGTTCGGGTCGTTGAACGATCCGCGGTAGATGTCCACGTCCATGAAGAAGTCATCGGCGTGGATGTCGACGTCCGCGCCGTGCGTGACCGTGTAGGTGACCGGCACGGAGACGCGGTTGGTGGTGCCGACGACGATCGGCTTGCCGTTGTTGATCTTCACGCCGGAGAAGCTGAGGTCCAGAGTGTAGGGCTCGTCGGTGGCCGCGGCGGAGGAGCTGAACGCCGACTTGCCGGAGGAGGCGTGGAGCGCGCGAGCGTCCTTCACCAGGTCGGCGGGGCTGTAGGACGAGGAGTTGTCGGCGGCCTGCGCGGCCGGCACGACGAAGGCGGAGAGGGCCAGGGCGCCGGTGACGGCGGCCACGGTGGCACGTATGCGCATGCGTTCCCCTGTGTGGAGAGGGTGGGCACAGAAGTGCCCAAATGATCGTGGAGTCAGTCGACTCGTTGATCAGACTCGCCACCCAGGGGAACGGTTGTAGGAAAGTTGAAGGTTTTGCGAGTGACTTACGAAACCAGCGCCGAACCTCAGTCGAACCAGCGGTCCCGGGCCAGCTCCCGCGTCCTGGACGGGTCCTCCAGCAGGGCCGCCACCTCGAAGCGGCGGGGCCACTGGTCGGCCGCCCAGGCGAGGCCGGCCGCCACCCCCTCCAGGGTGGCCGCGTGCAGCGTGCCGTCGTCGGTGAGGCGCCAGTCGATCTCGACGCCGTCCACGACCAGTTCCTCGTGCTCCACATAGGTGCCGGGCGTGCGCGGCCCGAGCAACACCCGCACCGCGTCCGGTACGTCGTGCTCGGTGCCCTCGGAGTCCACCGACCCGGTGAGGGACTCGCTCAGCCGCCGCACCTGGAACAGCTCGGCCAGTTCGGCGGCCCGGGCCGGGCGGACCGGCAGCAGCGGGACCCCGGAGGTGAAGGGGAGCAGGTCCGGGGAGTCCACGACCACCGCGTCGGCCGCGTCCACCACCTCGACCCGGCCGTCCACGACCGCCCGCAGCTCTTCCGGCAGGGTCACCTGCTCCGGGTCCAGCTCGGCCAGCGCGCCGTAGAGGCCGTGCAGTTGCGTCGGGCTCACGGGCCGCTCGGGGTCGGACAGCCGGTCCAGCAGTTCGGCCGCGCCGCCGGGCTCGTCGAGCAGGGCGGCGACGGAGGTCCGTACGCCCAGCGCGCGCAGCACCTGCTCGTCCTCGAAGCCGGTCGCGTCGGCCTCGTCGTACAGGCCGTGCAGGAGCGGGTCGCCGCCGGCCGCGAGCAGGCCCGCCGGGCGGCGGCCGTCGAGCACCGGGTGCCCGCGCAGCCACCACGCGGTGTACGGGCGTACGACCTCGTGGGTGCCGTCGGGCAGCAGGACGCGCACCGGCTGGGTGAGGGCGTCGCGCAGCGGCGGCTGGGCGAGCAGCGCGAGCGCCTGCGGCCACTTGTCGTCGTCCACCAGGTCGAGGTCGCGGACGGCGACCAGTTCGGTGGCGACCGGCGGCACGGGCGTGTCCGGGAAGCGGTCGAGGATGTCCTCGCTCCACACGTCCACGGCGTCCAGCAGGCCCGCGTCGTCGGGCTCGGCGAAGTCGCCCTCCCGGGGCTCCAGTTCGTCCGGGTCGAGGACGACGTCCGTGGCGCGGACGAGCGCGAAGTTGGCGAGCACCCCGCAGGCGGTGAGCGGCTGCTCGCCCCACTTGCCGGCCAGGTCATGGTCGACGGCGGCCAGCTCGTCCTCCCGGATCACCTGGGCGAACGGGCTGCCGGGCAGGACCAGTTCGCCGGCCGGGGCGAGTTCGCCGTCCTCGTCGGGCAGCGCGAGCGCGCCCAGCCAGGGTTCGTCACCGGGTTCGAGGGCGGCGTCGCGGACGAGCGCGAGGACGGTGTCGGCCAGTTCCTCCGCGTCCGGAGCGTCCTCCTCCCACAGCGCCCCGCCCTCGTCGTCCAGCGAGGCCGCCACCGCGGCCCGCACCTGCGGGGTGGTGAGCACCGCGCGCGAGGTCGCGGGCAGCGCGCCCAGCTTCTCCAGCAGCGGGTGGACGGCGTCCTCGTGGGCGACCTTCAGCCCGAGCCGGCCGAGCACGTCCGGGTCCAGGCCGGCGGCGTCGGGGCTGGGCAGCAGCACCTGCCGGGGGCCGATGGTGGTACGGCCGTCGGCGAGCGGCACCGGCAGCCCGGAGAGCCGGTCGGGGTCGACCCCGGCCAGGCTGTCGTAGAGCCGCCACCACCAGTCGGGGTCCTTCTCCAGACCGGCGAGCCGGTCGACGGCGTCGGCGAGGGGCAGCCGGGCAACCCCGAGGGTGCGCAGCTCCACGCTGCGCTCGAGCCCGGCGGGCAGCAGGGTGGGCAGCACCTCGGCGAGGACCCGCACGGTGTCCGCGCCCGCGCCCTCCACGATCTCGGCGTCCCTGGGCCGCAGCGCCTCGGGGAGGTCGTCGTCCTCCTTGTGGCCGGCGGCCGGGGGCAGGAAGGCGGTACGCGGCAGCCGCTCCAGGATCGCCTGGCGCAGCGCGCCGTCCAGCTCGCCCCTGCCCAGCGGCCCCGGCACCAGGTCGATGACGCCGTCGGTCACCGGGCGCCACTCGGCGAGCAGTTCGGCGTACGCGTCCGCCGCCCGCTGCACCAGGAAATCGGTCAGCGGGCCGGGCGCCGCGTGCCGGCGGGTGGTGTCCAGCGGGAAGGACGCGATGAGCAGCGCGGGGACGCCGAGGGGCTCGTCGCTGGGGGTCGGGGCGTGCACGACCGCCGCCGTGCGCGGACGCGCGGGGCTGCCCTGCTCGTCCGCCGGTACGGCCCAGGTCACCGACCAGTGCGGGCGCAGGCGTTCCTCCACCGGCCGGTCGGCGAGCAGTTCGGCGGTGAGCGGGCCGTGCGAGGCGACGGTGCGCCAGCGGGTGACACCGTCCCGTGAGTCCTCCACGACGGTGACGGCGTCCTCGGTACGGCGGCGCAGGGTGCGCGGCGCCTCGCCGTCGACCTCGACCACGACCTCCTCCAGCCCGGGCAGGGCGAGGAGCAGCGCGTCGTCCACGGCGTCGAGGAGACGCTCGGCGAGGTCGGCGGCGGCCGTGTCGCGCAGAGGAAGGATGACGGCGGTGTCGTACGGGTCCGGGGCGGAGCCCTCGGCGGCGAACGGGAGCCGCAGCAGCGGCACGTGCCCGTCCCGGCGGCGGACCTCGTCACCGAGGCCGGGGCTGTGCCGGGCGGTGTCGGCGGCCAGCGCCCGTGCCTCGGCCAGCGACCAGCGGACCCCGCCGTGCCGGCCGACGATCGCCGGCTCGTCGGTGACGGACACCACGGCGGCGAAGCCCACGCCGAACCGGCCGACGGCGCCGTGGGTCTCATCGGCGTTCCGCTTGGCGGAGGCGCGCAGGGTGGACAGCGACTCGACGCCGGTCGCGTCCAGACCGGCGCCGGTGTTCGCGGCGACCAGGACACCGTCGCGGAGAGTGAGACGCAGCCGCCCCGGCACCTTCGCCCGGGCGGCGGCGTCGGCGGCGTTCTGGGCCAGCTCGATGACGAGCCGGTCCCGGTAGCCGCCGAGGACCAGGTCCTCCTCGGCGTTGGCGTCCTCGCGGAACCGGGCGGGGCTGGTGGCCCAGGCGTCGAGGACACCGCGGCGAAGACGGGCGGTGCCGAAGGGGTCGGCGCCCTCGGTCGCCGGCCGCACGTATTTGCTCACGTTCACTCTCCTCGTCTGCCTGAGGACGAAGGTACAGCCCCGTGAGCGGGTGGCCGTCCGGCCCCGGCGTCAGCGGCGGGAGGCGTATACGACGAAGCTCGCCCAGGTGGCGGGGGTGACGGTCAGCAGGGGGCCCTCGTCCTGCTCGGAGTCGCGTATGTGGACGGTGGAGGACGTGGGAGCGACACGAACGCGGCCACGCACGGGCGGGTGACGGGCCGGGACTTCCGGCTCACGCTCCACGTCGTCGCGGACGTGCTGCGCATCGAAGTGACCGACACACGCGGCGAACGGCTCCCCCGCACCGGAGACCGGATCCGGACGGCGACTCGGGTCGCGGATCGCTGCTGGTCGACGCGCCGGCCGGCCGCTGGGGCGTCACCCCGGGCCTGACGCCCCGCAAGACGGTGTGGGCGGAGATCGCTCTGCCACCGAAACCCGGGAACTCGTGCTCCGGTCCGAGTGGCGCTCTTTCCCAAAGGACCACCAGGGAGAAAGAACCCCGCCAAGCCCCACCCCTCCCGCCCGCGACGGCGCACGCTCACTCGCCAGGGTGAACATCGCCAACGCGACTGGCGTGGCGGCCGGTTGATCGCTCTACGCTCGGCGCAGCAAGCACGGCAAATTTGGTGAACCGGCAAAAATAACGGCCCCCGGCCGGGAGTAGCGATCCCGATCGAGGGCCTGACCACCTAGGAAGCAAACCCTTCCCGATGGATACCCAGAACCGTAGCGCGCCCGTGCGCGCCCAGTCCCGAGTTGTCGCCAAGAACCACCCGAACCGGCGGTCGGCCGCCGGCGGGCTGATCCATGACAACACCCGTCACTCCGCCCGCTTCACGGTGATCGGCAATCACCTGGCCCAGCACCCGGAGCTCTCCGGTCTCGCGATCGGGCTCGGGGTGCACATCCAGTCGCTGCCCGCGGGGTCCCGCGTAGACATCAGGACCCTGACCGCCCGCTTCCCCGAGGGCGCGGTCCGGATCGCCGCCGCGCTGCGGGAGTTGGAGGCCCACGGATACCTGCGGCGCGAGCGGAAGCGCGGATCCGACGGCCGGATCGTCACGCGCACGGTCTCCTGCAACCAGCCGGGAGGCGGCGGGGACGCCCCCTCGGCGCCGCCGCCTGGGAAGAAGAAGGCCGTGAGCAGGGCGCTGCCGCCCGTACCGCGTCCGGCCCGGCCCTCTCCCGTCCTCGTCCGGCAGGCCACAGACCTGCTCGGGGACCTCCGCCGCCACGACTCCCGCCTGCTGCTGTCGGCCCGGGACACCGCGCATCTGGCGCCGGGTGTCGTCGCCTGGCTGGAGCGGGACGCGACGCCCTCGGCCGTACGGCACGCGCTGACCACGGGCCTTCCGGACGAGCCCCTGTGCCGCCCGGCCGCCCTGCTGGCCCACCGGCTGACGGCCCAGTTGCCGCCACCACCCCCGTTCCGCACCCCGGCACCCCCGCCGGCGGTCCGGCACCCGCTCCAAAACTGCGAGGGCTGCGACCGCGCCTTCCGCGCACCCGACCCGGGACTCTGCTCCGGCTGTCGCCCCGGACCACCGGACGCCGCCTAGCATGAAAGCGACGATCCTTGCCCCTGGGCACAGACGACGAGGAGCGAGCGCCATGACCATCGCGCCGGACAGCGAGCGACGGGGTGCCGACCACGTCTACCGGGCCATGCGGGACCTCATCGAGTCGATGGACGACACCATTCCCGGCAAGTTCGAGATCACCAAGGAAGGCATCGTCCACGACATGATGGCGCCCGTCAGGCCGCACGAACTCACCGTGCTGCGTCTTCGGAAACGCCTGGAGAAGGTGATGCCCGAGGAGATCGTGGCCCACACCGGTGAACCGGATGTGGAGGACGAGCCGGAAGGCATCATGCGGCGCCCCGACGTCATGGTCATCGCCGAGGCGGACATGGAGGGAGGCGGGTCGTTCGACCCGCGGACGCTGATCGCCGCCATCGAGATCGCTTCGCGTTCCAACCCGGACAACGACTGGGTCGGCAAGATGCGTGACTATCCGCTCCTGGGCATTCCGGTCTACGCGATCTTCGACCCCCGCACCGGCAGCGGCACTGTCCTCACCGACATCCACTCCACCCCCGACGGGCCGCGCTACGCGACCCGCAAGGACTTCGTCTACGGCGAGGACGTCACCATCGCCGACTGGACCATCTCGTCGGAGAACCTGCCGCTCTACGGCGACTGATCCGCGCCGGGCCCGCGACCGGAACTCAGCGGGAGCGGCGCCGCGTCACCAGGGCGACCGTCGTGCCGACGCCCGCGAAGACCAGGCCGATCCCGCCGAAGATCAGCGGCAGCAGCCACAGCGAGGCGAAGCCCTTGATCCGGGCGTCGTCGGGGGAATCCGCGTCGTAGAGGACTTCGACCTGCTCGCCCTTGTCGTACGACGGCGGGTTGGAGCCGAAGGAGCTCCGGAACGTCCGCCGCACACCGTCCGCCGAGGTGAACGCGACCACCGGGTACGCCACCGGGTCGTCGTGCGCCCGCTTCCTGCGGGAGCCGCTGTGGTCCTCGCGCCACTCCAGCGCGACCACGGTTCCCCGGGCGTGCTTCGCGTCCGACAGGAACGAGACCGACACGCCGGTGAGGATCAGCCCGACGATCAGGAACAGCGAACCGAACGCGATCGCCCCGAACGTGATCCATCGGACGGCACGCCGGTGCACCCCCACCCTCACGACGCCCGCCCTCAGGAGTGGCCGAGTTCCGCGGTCTCCGCGTCGCCCGCCTCCGGGACGGAGCCCGAGTCGCGGGCCGGGCGGAGCGGGAAGACGTCGATCCGGGTCTCGTCCACGACCGGCGGGGGCGGCTGCGGGGTCTTCGGCATGACGGCCGCCTCGGAGTGGCCGCCGCAGCCGTAGGACAGGGAGACCACATGGCCGTCGGCCGGGGAGAACTCGTTCGCGCAGACACCGAAGGCCTGGCCGAGCGAGCCGCCGATCGGGGTGAGGAACCCGCAGCTCGCGCAGGTGGCGGGGGCCGCCTGGGCCATCGGGGTCTGGGGGCCGAACGACTCCTCCCAGCGGTCGGCCGCGACATGCAGGCCGTAACGGGAGAGCACCCGCGCGCGCCGCATGCCCAGCTCTTCCGCCACCGAGGCGATCGAGCCGCGGACGGGCGTCGTGGGCTGGACGGCCGGGACACCCGGAGAGAGCTCCGCGTCCTCGGCCTCCGCCAGTTCCGCCATCTCGCCGGACACGACCGAGTTCGGCGGGGGCTCCTCCTCACCCGTGTAGCCGGGCTCCAGGCGCAGATCCTCCTGGTCGGTGGGGAGCAGGTCGCCGGGGCCGAGGTCGCCGGGGCGCAGGCGCTCGCTCCACGGCACCCACTCGGGGGCGAGGAGGGCGTCGGGGCCGGGGAGCAGGACCACCTCGTCCAAGGTAACGATCTTGGCACGGGAGGCGCGGGCGACCGTCGCGGCCCAGCGCCAGCCCCGGTAGCCCATCTCCTTGCACTCGAAGAAGTGCGTGACAACACGGTCGCCCTCCGACACCAGACCGACGTGCTCGCCCACCACCCCGGGTGCGGCGGCCTCTTCGGCGGCGGCGCGGGCGAGGTCGACGGCCTCGGCGCACAGACGGTCGGGGGTGCGGCTTCGCGTTGTCGCTGCGCTCACAGGTATCGCTTCTCTCCTACGCCGTCTGCAATGAGTGCGGCTGCCTCCGGCGGTTGGGGGGACGGAGCGGACCTGGGGGCCGCATCGACGTCCGCATCCGATCGCGCTCGGGCGCACCTCTGCCATCCATTCTGCGTTATGGCTGAGATACGCACGCTACCCGGTCGCCGGTGGTCGGGGACAGTCCGGCGCTGCCCGGCGATGTTTCCCGACCGGCAACGCGTGCCGGTTGGCCGAGAACCGGCCTCGGCGAACGGCCCGGTTGGCCGAAAAACGACCGGTCCGAGGGCCGGTGTCCGTCATGGGGTGATCGGGTGGCGGGCCGGCCTGCGCCCGGCCCGCCGCCAACGGGCCGGCCGACTCGCGTGAATTCAAACCGCACTATCGGGCGGGGTCTCGGGGCACTATGAACGACGTGGCAGCCACGGACAGGGGCAGCGTTCGGGGTGGCGGTTCGGGCCGGGTCGGCGGTGCCGTCCGCGCGGTCGGCCGTGCCCTGCACTTCCCCGTGACCGGCACCGCGCGCGGCATCCGCAAGGTCACGCACGCGCACGGCGCGGGCGAGTCGGGTCTCGGCAAGCTGATCGAGCTGCACGCGGTGAACGGCGCCGGGGACGTCATGATCACGGTCGCGCTCGCGTCGACCGTTTTCTTCTCGGTGCCGACCGACGAGGCCCGCGGGCGTGTCGCGCTCTACCTGGCCATCACCATGGCCCCGTTCACCGTGCTGGCGCCCGTCATCGGGCCCCTGCTGGACCGGCTGCCGCACGGGCGGCGGGCCGCGATGGCGGGGGCGATGCTGGCCCGGGCGCTGCTGGCGCTGATCATCTCGGGGGCCGTGGCGAGCGGAAGCCTGGAGCTGTATCCCGCGGCGCTGGGCGTGCTCGTCGCGTCCAAGGCCTACGGAGTGGTCCGCAGCGCGGTCGTGCCCCGGCTGCTGCCGCCCGCCTTCTCCCTGGTGAAGGCGAACTCCCGGGTCACCCTGGCCGGGCTGCTGGCCACCGGGGTGGCCGCGCCGGTCGCGGCGGGCCTGCACGCCCTCGGCGATCCCTGGCCGCTGTACGGGGCGTTCGTGATCTTCGTCGCAGGGACGTTTCTGTCCTTCTCCCTGCCGCCCAAGGTCGACTCCGCCAAGGGCGAGGACGTGGCGCTGCTCGCGGCCGACGAACAGCATCTGCACGGGCCGCGGCGCAAGCAGCAGGCCAAACGGCCGGGGCTGCGGACCGTGGGGCCCGCCGTCACGCACGCCCTCGCCGCCAACGCCGCGCTGCGCTGCCTGTCCGGCTTCCTGATCTTCTTCCTCGCCTTCCTGCTCCGCGAGCACCCGCTGACCGGCGAGAGCGCGGCGGTCTCGCTGGGGATAGTCGGAGTCTCGGCCGGGGCGGGGAACGCCCTCGGCACGGCGGTGGGCGCCTGGCTGAAGTCGAAGGCGCCCGAGATCATCATCGTGACGGTCGTCGCGGTGGCGCTCGGCACGGCCGTCGTGGCCGCCGTGTTCTTCGGGGCGTTCCTCGTGGCCTGCCTGGCCGCCGTCGCCGGGTTCGCCCAGGCACTGGCCAAGCTGTCGCTGGACGCGCTGATCCAGCGGGACGTGCCGGAGCAGGTGCGCACCTCGGCGTTCGCCCGGTCCGAGACACTGCTGCAGATGGCGTGGGTGTTCGGCGGCGCGGTCGGCATCGTGATGCCGCTCAACGGAGCCCTGGGCCTCGCCGTCGCCGCCACGTTCGTGGCCGCCGGCTGGCTGAGCACGCTGCGCGGGCTGCTCGCCTCGGCCCGGCACGGCGGCCGGACCAGGGCGCGAGTGGCGTAACGAACCGGGCACGCCGTACCCCACGTGGGCGGACGGCTACAGGTGCCCGATAGCCTTCGGCCATGACCACGCTGCCCCGCGGCGAAGCCGCTGATGTAACACGTGCTGTGCGACGCCGCCGCGCCGTCGCCGCCGCCGGCGCCGTTGTCGCCGGACTGCTCGTCCTGTCGGCCTGCGACAAGCCGACGCCCGTCGCGACCGTCACCATTGGCCGGGACTCGGTCAGCTCGGAGGCGCTCTGCTACAACGACGGCAAGGCGCTGGACGCCAAGTCGCTGGCGAAGTGCTCCAAGAAAGCGAAGGACATCGAGTCCATCAAGCTGGACCAGGACCAGACGGTCCGCTTCGGCGTCGACCCGAAGATCGCGGACGCCGGCTGGACGATCCTGGTGAACGGCAACCCGTTCTCCGAGTCCAGCCACCTGACCACGCGCACCCTCCCGTACAACGCGTTCTTCAACCAGCAGTACGGCACCCAGGGCGACACCAACACCGTGTCCGTCCAGATGGGCGCCAACCCGCCCAAGGGCCTGTGGTCCTTCAAGGTGAAGAAGGCGGGCTGACCACGCCTTCCGCACGCGTCCTCGTCGCCACCGCCGTCCCGGCCGAACGGGACGCGGTGGCGGGCGCGTTCCCCGGCGAGTCGGCCGCGGTACGGCTGCCGGGCACCGGACTCGTCCGGGTCCCGGGCGGCCCCGACCTGCTGGCCGCCGGTGTCGGACCGGCCCTCGCCGCCGCCACCACGGCCACCGCGCTCACCGCCGCCGCACTCGCCGGGACGCCCTACGACCTCGTGGTGTCCGCCGGGATCGGCGGGGGCTTCATGCCCGAGGCACCGCTCGGCTCGCTCGTCGTCGCCGACGCGATCACCGTGGCCGATCTGGGCGCCCAGACCGCCGACGGCTTCCTCCCGGTCACCGAACTCGGCTTCGGAACCGTCACCCACCGGCCGCCGGAATCACTCGTACGAGGAATTTCCCGGGCCACCGGAGCACGCGCCGGCACCGTCCTCACCGTCTCCACCGTGACCGGCACCGCCGCCCGCGCCGCCGAGCTGCGCGCCCGTCATCCCCGGGCCCTCGCCGAGGGCATGGAGGGGTTCGGCGTGGCAGAGGCGGCCGCCGCGCACGGCGTGCCCGTGCTGGAGATCCGCGCGGTGTCCAACCCGGTCGGCCCGCGCGACCGCGCCGCCTGGCGCATCGGCGAAGCCCTCGCCGCCCTCACCGAGGGCTTCGGGAAGCTCACGCCCGTACTGGAGAGTTGGAACCCGCATGACCGCAACCGCTGAGCAACTGCAGATCGCGTACTCGCCCTGCCCGAACGACACCTTCGTCTTCGACGCCCTCGCGCACGGCCGCGTCCCCGGCGCACCCGCGCTGGACGTGACCTTCGCCGACATCGACATCACCAACGGCATGGCCGAGCGCGGCGAGTTCGACGTGCTGAAGGTGTCGTACGCGGTGCTGCCGTACGTCCTGGAGGAGTACGCGCTGCTGCCGTGCGGCGGGGCGCTCGGCCGGGGCTGCGGTCCGCTGGTGCTGACCCGAGAGGCGGGGGCGGACCTGACGGGCCGTACGGTCGCGGTGCCGAGCGAGAAGTCCACCGCCTACCTGCTGTTCCGGCTGTGGGCCGCGGACACCCTGCCCGGCGGCGTCGGCGAGATCGTCGTCATGCCGTTCCACGAGATCATGCCGGCCGTGCGGGACGGCAAGGTCGACGCGGGGCTCGTCATCCACGAGGCGCGCTTCACCTACCAGAACTACGGGCTGCACAAGCTCGCCGACATGGGCGAGCACTGGGAGCGCACCACCGGGCTGCCGATCCCGCTGGGCGCGATCATCGCCAAGCGCTCGCTGGGCGCGGACACGCTGGGCCGGCTCGCCGAGTCCGTGCGCGCCTCCGTGCAGGCCGCCTGGGACGACCCGCAGGCGTCCCGGCCGTACGTGATGGAGCACGCCCAGGAGATGGACCCGGCCGTCGCGGACCAGCACATCGGGCTGTACGTGAACGAGTTCACCGCCGCTCTCGGCGAGGACGGCTACGCGGCGGTCCGCGGGCTGCTCACCCGCGCGGCGGCCGAGGGGCTCGTACCGCCCCTCGGTCCGGATGCGCTCGCCTTCCCCTAGGGCCTCCCGCCCGCGGCACCGGGGCCTGCTCGGCAGGCCCCGGGTCCGGGGTCAGACGTCGAGCTGGTCGGCGACCGCGCGCAGCAGGCCGGCGATCTTCTTGCCGGAGGTCTTCTCCGGGTAGCGGCCCCGCTCCAGGCCCGGCGTGATGTTCTCGAGAAGGGTCGTCAGGTCCTGCACGATCGAGGCCAGCTCGTCGGGCTTCCTGCGCTGGGCCGCCGCGACCGAGGGCGCCGGGTCGAGGATGGTCACCGAGAGCGCCTGGTCGCCGCGCTGACCGGCGACGACACCGAACTCCACGCGCTGTCCCGGCTTGAGCGCATCCACTCCGGCGGGAAGAACCGAGGAATGGACGAAGACGTCACCGCCGTCGTCGCGGGAGAGAAAGCCGAAGCCCTTCTCGCTGTTGAACCACTTGACTTTGCCGGTGGGCACGTCTGTCCTCGTCCTCGTACTCGTCGGGAAAACTGCTCGGAAACGGCTTCTGACAGCAGAGAGCGGGTCGACCATGACCCGCCGCAACCAAGGCTAATGGTCTTCGGGCGGGTGACAAGACGTCCCCCGGTTGTTCTCTCGCGCTGGGAACTACCCTGGTCGGGTGCGTGACAAAACCCAACCGAATTCCGCCGGACCCGGTGACCGACTGATCCGCGCCGGTGTCGTCGTGTTCTTCATCGGGGCACTGGCCACTCTCGTCACCGTGGCCCCGCTGCTTCTCGGTACCGAGCCCTTCCCGACGTTCATGTTCGGCTTGAGCATGCTCATGGCCGTCGGCTTCCTGATCGCCGGCGCGGGGATACTGCGCTCCGTCACCGCCGGGCGGCGTCAGGCCAGGGAGGCGGCGCCGGGCGCCTCGCGGTAGCCGGCCAGCCAGGCCGGGAACGCCGCGAGGTCGTCGAGCACCACGTCCGCACCGGCGGCACGCAGCTCGTCCCCGTCGCAGGGGCCGGTGGCCACGGCCACGGACAGCGCGCCCGCCGTACGGGCGCCGCGGACGTCACCCACGTGGTCGCCGACGTACACCCGCGCACCGTGCTCGCGCAGGGCCCGAGCCTTCTGCTCGGCCCAGAGGTCGCCGACCACCACGTCCGGTTCCAGGCCCAGGTGGGTGAGGTGCAGCTTGGCGTTCGGCTCGTACTTCGCCGTGACCACCAACGTCCGCCCGCCGGCCGCCCGCACCGCCTCCATCGCCTGCCGGGCCCCGGCCATGGCGGGGGTCGCGGTGATCGCGATCGTCGGGTACATCTCCCGGTACAGCCCGGCCATCTCGGAGACGTGCTCCGCCGGGAACCAGTTGATCAGCTCCTCGGCGAGGGGCGGGCCGAGCCGGGTCACCGCGAGGTCGGCGTCGATGTACGTGCCCGTCCGCTCCGACAGCGCGAGATAGCAGGCGCGGATGCCGGGGCGGGAGTCGATGAGGGTCATGTCCAGGTCGAAGCCGACGGTGAGGGTCATGGGCGTCATTTTGCCCGGGGTGCCGTTGCCGTCCGGGCCCGGGTGCCCGGTTTCCGGCTTCAGCGGGACCGCTGGGAGCGCCAGACCAGGTACAGGGCCGAGGCCACCGCCGCGCCCCGGACCACCCAGGGCCAGGTCTGGGTGAGGGCGTCGTTCATGTGGCCCCGGGCGATGGGGTCGCCCCAGCGGCCGGTGTTCCTGCCCCACAGCCAGACCAGGCCCGCCACCGCCGCCGAGCCGGGCAGGACCAGTACCGCCCACTTGCTCTCGGCCGGGGTCAGGCGCCGGGAGCCGTAGGCGGTCAGCCAGCCGAGGAGCAGCGCGAACCAGTTGCCGAGCACGGCGCCCGCGACCAGCGCGGCGGCGGCCAGCAGCAGGAGCGGGTTGGTCCAGCCGGCGGCCGGGCGGGGAAGCGGGAGCAGTCGGCGGCGCGCGGGGACCGGGGCCTCGTCGATCGCCTCCTGCGCCTCTTTCAGTTCCTCAGAGGCCGGTCGTTCCGTCTCCTCTGGGTCCTTCGGGGGGCGTTTGAGCAGGTCGGGGATCTCCACACCGCCCACGAAGCCCGGGACGGCGTCACCGGCCCCGGCGCCGAACGGGCTGTCCTCCACCCGCCACCAGTCGGGCCGCGCCGCGCTGTCCCCGAGCTCGTGCGCGGCGGCCAGGTGCGGCGGTGAGGCCCCCGCGCTCGGGGCGGGCCGCTCCGGTTCGGCGGGGCGCGGGCGCGGCACGACCCGGCGGAGCCCCTTGGGCCGCTCCAGCGGCTCCGGCTCGCGCTGCACGGGCACGGCGGTGACCGGCGGCTGCGGGGCCGCCGCGGCGCCGCCCGCGGCCTCGACCACCTCGTCCGGCGTACCGAGCCGGTCCAGGATGCGGCGCACGGCGTCCGGACTGTCCACCGCCGTCCTGGCGCGGTGCCGGTCGATCTCGTCGCGCAGTCGCGACACCAGCCGCATCCGGGTGGACGACGGCAACTGCCGTTGCTGAGCGACGTCCCCGACGCGGCTCAGATACTCGTAGACGACCTGATCGCTCTCGATCCCCACGGAACCCCTCCGGGGCGACGCCGATGAAACCCCTTGCCGATGAAACCCGTTGAGGAAGGTAGCGCAGTCCGGCATCGAACAGCCCGCCCGGCGTTCGGCACGGCACCCGCTAACGTGGGTCAGATGAGCCCCGAGGCCAACTCAGCCCCCCGTTCCCTCGCCGAATCGCTCCGCATGAGGGACGACGCCTCGCTGGCCGCGCTGCTGCGCAGCCGCCCCGATCTCATCACCCCCGTCCCCACCGACCTCACCCAGCTCGCCACCCGCGCCGGCACCCGCGCCTCGGTGCTGCGCGCGCTGGAGCGGCTGGACCGGTTCGCCCTGCAGACGGCGGAGGCGCTGGCGGTGGCCCCGGATCCGGCGTCGCACGGGACGCTGCTCGGCCTGATGGCGGGGGACGCGGGCGACGCGGCCGTGGCCGCCGCGCTGCCCCGCGCCGTCGCCGTCCTGCGCGAACAGGCGCTGGTGTGGGGCCACGACGACCGGCTGCGGCTGGTGCGCACCGCGCAGGAGCTGCTCGCGCCCTCCGCGCAGCACCCCTCCCCCACCGGTCTCGGCCCGAGCGTGCAGGAGGCCACCTCGGGCATGTCGCCGGGGCGGATCCAGGAGATCGTCACCTGCGCCGGGCTGCCCTCCACGCACGACTCGGTCTCCGCGGTGACCGCGCTGACCGCCCTGTTCAGCGACCGCGGGAAGATGGCCAAGCTGCTCGCCCAGGCGCCGGACGCCTCCCGGGAGGTGCTGTCCCGGCTGATGTGGGGGCCGCCGTACGGGCAGGTGACGCCGGAACCGGCGGCGCATCTGCGCTGGCTGCTGGACCGCGGCCTGTTGCTGCCGACCGCGCCCGGCACCGTGGTGCTGCCCCGCGAGGTGGCGCTGCACCTGCGCGAGGGCCGCGCCCACCGCGCGCCCGAGCCGCGGCCGCCCGCCGTGGAGCCCGCCGCCACGCACGGGGCGCAGGTGGTGGACGCCACCGCGGCCGGGCAGGCGTACACCGCGCTGGCCACCGTCGAGGAGCTGCTGAAGGACTGGGACGAGGGCGGGCCCGCCGTGCTGCGGGCCGGCGGTCTCAGCGTGCGGGACCTGAAGCGCACCGCCGTCGCCCTCGACGTGTCCGAACCGGTCGCCGCCTTCTGGATCGAGCTGGCCTACGCGGCCGGGCTGCTCGCCTCCGACGGCGAGGCCGACGAGCGGTACGCGGCCACGCCCGCCCACGACGAATGGCTGGACCAGCCCCCCGCCGAACGCTGGGCCCGGCTGGCCCAGGCCTGGCTGACGGCCACCCGGACGCCGGGGCTGATCGGCGGACGGGACGCCAAGGACCGTACGTTGTCCGCGCTGGGCCCGGGACTCGACCGGTCCGCCGCGCCCGAGGTACGGCACCGGGTGCTGACCCTGCTGGCCGGGCTCCCGGCGGGCGCGGCGCCGGCGGCCGAGGCGATCCTGGCCCGGCTGCGCTGGGAGCGGCCGCTGCGCGGTCACCGGCCGGACGACGAGGAGGATCTGCGCTCCCGGCTCGCCCGCTGGACCCTGGCGGAGGCGGAACTCCTCGGGATCACCGGGCGCGGTGCGCTGTCCGCGCACGGCCGGGCGCTGCTGGGCCCGGCCGCGGCCGGGCAGTCGTCCGCCACGGCGGAGTCATCCGGTCCCGGTGACAAGCTGCCCGTCCACCACCGCCCGGCCGGCCCCGCCGATCCGCTGACCTCCGCCGAGCAGGCCGTCGCCACCGGCGCGGCCGCCCGGCTCCTCGCGCCGCTGCTGCCCGAGCCCCTTGACCACGTGCTGCTCCAGGCCGACCTGACGGCGGTGGCCCCGGGCCCGCTGCGGCGGCCGCTCGCCGAGACGCTCGGGGTCCTCGCGGACGTCGAGTCCAAGGGCGGGGCGACCGTCTACCGCTTCACCCCGGCCTCGGTGCGCCGCGCGCTCGACGCCGGGCGGACCGCCACCGACCTGCACTCCTTCCTCACCGCGCACTCCCGTACGCCGGTCCCGCAGCCGCTGGCCTACCTCATCGACGACGTCGCCCGCAGGCACGGCCATCTGCGGGTGGGCGCGGCCTCCGCGTACGTGCGCTGCGACGACGACGCGGTGCTGAACGAGATCCTCGCCGACAAGCGGTCGGCCGCCCTGCGGCTGCGCCGGCTGGCGCCGACCGTCCTCGCCACCGAGGCGGACCCGGCCACACTGCTGGAGGGGCTGCGCGCGATGGGGTACGCGCCGGCGGCGGAGTCCGCCGAGGGGGACGTGCTCATCGCCCGCGCCCATGCCCACCGCACTCCGCCGCGCACCGCGCCCGAGCCGGTGCCGGACGGGCCGCCGCCGCCCGACACCACGCTGCTGTCGGCGGCGGTCCGGGCGATCCGGGCGGGCGACCTGGCCGCCACCGCGCCCCGCAAGACCACCGGCGCCGCTCCGGCCCCGGGCGAGCTGCCCCGCACCGGCTCCGCCGAGACCCTGGCCACCGTGCAGGCCGCGGTGCTGACCGGCGAGGCCCTGTGGATCGGCTACGTCAACGCCGAGGGCAGCGCCAGCCAGCGGGTGATCGCCCCGATCCGGGTCGAGGGCGGCTTCGTCACGGCGTACGACCACACGGCCGACGAGGTACGGACCTACCCCCTGCACCGCATCACCGGGGTCGCCGAGCTGGAGGAGTAGCCCGCGGGCCGGTCAGCAGCCCCGTACCGGAGCGTTCACCGGCAGGCCGAAGTGGTCGCGGGCGGCGGTCGCCAGGGCGCCGGACGGCATCGAGTCGCCGGTGTCCGCGTCCGTCCGGTGGTCGAAGTTGGCGTCCACCCACTGGGCGTAGCCCGCACCGTCCGGCGGGCGCTGCGTCGACACCACGCGGTAGCCGCCGGCCGCGCCCGTGTCCCGCCGCAGCCGCAGCACCTGGGGGCCCTGGGCGCCGCCGCACTCCAGCAGCACGCCCGCCCGCACCCCGTACTCCAGGCACAGCGTGCTCACGCCCGCCCGTACCAGGCCGTCGTGCTCCTCGAGGTCCCGTGCCTGCGCCCGGCAGAACCACCGCGCCCGGAGCCCGGGCACCGCCTCCCCGTACCCGCCGCCCCGGGAATCGGCCACCAGCCGGGCCTCGATCACCGGCCTGACCTCGCTCCACAGGCGCTCGTCGACACCCGCCGCCCGCCCGGCGCCGTCGGCGGCCGGTCCCATCGCCCACACCCCGGTCACCACCAGCACCCCCGTGGCCGCCAGACCGGTCCCCCACCTGCCCACAGACATCGCCCGACCTCCTCCGGGGCCGCGCCCCCGCGCCGCACCCGCACGTGAAGACCCGCGGCGGTCGCCCGGGGTTGCAGGCGGCCCCGCCGCGATCAGCCGCCGGTAGGGCACACTGGACGTTTGGCCGTGCGGAAGGGAAGTGCGTAGGTGAACGGACCGCTTATCGTCCAGTCGGACAAGACCCTGCTCCTGGAAGTCGACCACGAGCGGGCCGACGAGTGCCGTCGGGCCATCGCGCCCTTCGCCGAGCTGGAGCGGGCCCCCGAGCACATCCACACCTACCGGGTCACCCCGCTCGGCCTGTGGAACGCGCGGGCCGCGGGGCACGACGCCGAGCAGGTCGTGGACGCGCTGGTGCAGTACAGCCGTTACCCGGTGCCGCACGCGCTGCTCGTGGACATCGCCGAGACGATGGACCGGTACGGCCGCCTCACCCTCTCCAAGCACCCCGCGCACGGACTCGTGCTCACCACCACCGACCGGCCGGTACTGGAGGAGGTGCTGAAGTCCAAGCGGATCATCCCGCTGGTCGGCGCCCGCATCGACCCGGACAGCGTCGTCGTGCACCCCTCCGAGCGCGGGCAGATCAAGCAGACCCTGCTGAAGCTGGGCTGGCCGGCCGAGGACCTCGCCGGGTACGTGGACGGCGAGGCGCACCCGATCGAGCTGCTGGAGGACAACTGGGCGCTGCGCCCGTACCAGAAGCAGGCCGTGGAGAACTTCTGGCACGGCGGCAGCGGTGTGGTCGTGCTGCCCTGCGGCGCCGGGAAGACGCTGGTCGGCGCCGGGTCGATGGCGCAGGCGAAGTCCACCACCCTGATCCTGGTCACCAACACCGTCTCGGCCCGGCAGTGGAAGCACGAGCTGGTGAAGCGGACCTCGCTGACCGAGGACGAGATCGGCGAGTACAGCGGGACCAGGAAGGAGATCCGCCCGGTCACCATCGCCACCTACCAGGTGCTGACGACCCGGCGGAAGGGCGTCTACCCGCACCTGGAGCTCTTCGACTCCCGGGACTGGGGGCTCATCGTCTACGACGAGGTGCACCTGCTGCCCGCCCCCGTCTTCAAGTTCACCGCCGATCTCCAGGCGCGGCGGCGGCTGGGGCTCACCGCGACCCTGGTGCGTGAGGACGGGCGCGAGTCGGACGTGTTCTCGCTCATCGGGCCCAAGCGGTTCGACGCGCCCTGGAAGGAGATCGAGGCGCAGGGCTACATCGCGCCGGCCGACTGCGTCGAGGTCCGCGTCAACCTGACCGACTCCGAACGGCTGGCGTACGCGACCGCCGAGACGGAGGAGAAGTACCGCTTCTGCGCCACCACCGCGACCAAGCGGAAGGTCACGGAGGCGATCGTCCGCCGGTTCGCCGGGCAGCAGATCCTCGTCATCGGGCAGTACATCGACCAGCTCGACGAGCTGGGCGAGCACCTGGGCGCCCCCGTCATCAAGGGCGAGACCTCCAACGCCCAGCGCGAGAAGCTCTTCGACGCCTTCCGTGAGGGCGAGATCAGCGTGCTGGTCGTCTCCAAGGTCGCCAACTTCTCCATCGACCTGCCCGAGGCCACGGTCGCCGTCCAGGTGTCCGGCACCTTCGGCTCCCGCCAGGAGGAGGCCCAGCGCCTCGGCCGCGTCCTGCGTCCCAAGGCCGACGGCCACCAGGCCCACTTCTACTCGGTGGTCGCCCGCGACACCATCGACCAGGACTTCGCGGCCCACCGCCAGCGGTTCCTGGCGGAACAGGGCTACTCCTACCGCATCGTGGACGCCGACGAGATCCTGGCCGAGGACACCGGCTGAGCGACGGTGAGCGCCGCGCCCGCCAGTAGCACGAGTCCCAGCAGCGGGTACGGCGAGGCCAGTGGCTGCTGCCACCAGGGCAGACGCAGATCGCCGTCGCCCTGGTGAGGGACCAGCCAGAGCGTGCGGGCGGTGAAGACGGCCGCCGTCACGGCCGCGAGCCGCGGGCGGCCGTCGGCCAGCAGCACCGCGAGCAGCGGCACACACCACACCCAGTGGTGGGACCAGCTGATCGGGGAGATCAGCAGGGCCGTGAACGCGGTCAGCAGGATGCCGTGACGGTCCTGCCGGGCGCGGGCCGCCAGGTACAGCCCGGTCGCGCCCACGGCCACCGCCGTGAGGAGCCAGTACGCCCCCGGCGCCGGGTCGTGCAGCGCGCGGGCGAGCAGTCCCTGCAGGGACTGGTTGTCCACGATCCACGCCTTGCCCACCCGGCCGGTCTCGTACAGCCGCCGCGACCAGTACTCGACGCTCGCGGCGGGGAGCAGCAGGACGCCGAGCAGGGCGGTGGCGGTGAAGGCCGCCGTCGCCGTGGCCGCCTCGCGGGTGCGGCCCCTCAGCAGCAGATAGGCGATGAAGATCGCCGGGGTGAGTTTGACGCCGGTCGCGAGGCCCAGGGCCAGGCCCTTTCCCGGGGCGCCCGGGGGGCGGGTCAGGTCCCACAGGACCAGGCAGGTGACGGCGAGGTTGATCTGGCCGAAGAGGAGCGTCTGGAAGACCGGTTCGAGCCAGAGGGCCAGGGCGGTGGCCGTGCAGAGGACGGGCGGGGGCAGGGGCCACAGGTGCGAGGAGGCCGGCGTCGGCGGGTCGGGCGTGGGAAGAGGGCCCGGCGGAGGCAGGGGCAGGTGTCGTGGCAGGGGCAGGTGTCGTGGCGGGGGACGGTGCGGTGGCGGGGGGCGGTGTGGTGGCAGGGGTGGAGGGTGGAAGGCGAGTCGGGCGGAGAGGGAGACGAGTCCGGCGAGCAGGAGCGCGTTGCCCGTGAGGAACGCCGCCTTCAGCCCCGGTACCGGGATCCAGGTCGTCGGGACGAACAGGGCCGCCGCGAAGGGCGGGTAGGTCGCCGGCAGCCGCCAGGGTGTGGCCGTGAAGCCGTAGAGGTCGCCACCGTGGGAGGCGGCGGAGCCCTCGGCCCGGTAGACCAGCAGATCGGCCATGGGGGCGCGTTGCAGCAGGTACAGGGCGGCGAAGGAGCAGAGGGAGACCGCCAGGAGAAGCGCGGGAAGTAACGAGGGGAGAGGAGGTGGCAGGGCAGGGAGCAGGGGCTTCACCGTCCGTTTCCGCACGGAGGTGACCTTATGCCGTCACTTACGGCGTATGCCCGCCTCCTCGCCGTACTCGCCAAGGATCACGACGCCGAACGCGGCCTCGACGAACACCTTGACGGCGCGCAGGGCGTTGCCGAGGGGATGGTGATGAGGGCCGTCCATGGCCGTGGCGCCGGACGGGGGACGGACAGGGGCTGGAGAGAAGGTCGCTGCGCTCATGTCTCCATGGTGGAACTTCGGACGCCTGTCCGGAATCGGTCTCCGGGTCCAATTCCCGGGGACCTCGCACAGGCCTCCGGGTGGAGCGCTCCCCCTACACCGGGCGGATCTCGTCCCTTAGGGGAGCAGAATTCGGGGGAGCCGAAATCCATTGGCCCCATCCCACCGTCCTCACTTAAGATCTCCGCTCTTGCCCGCCTCCCTCTCGGAGTGCCGCCGCCCGGCCGGAAACCGGACGGCATCGTCGCCGGCCCGAAACCGACGGCATCCGTCGTAGCCACACAGCAGGCCCATCCGGAGGCACCCCCTTGTCCACGCCCGCCCACGAACAGCTCGACGGCCCCCTCGACGGCTCGCCCGGCGACCCGCTGGCCCGAGAGCGCTCCCACCTGGCCTCGTCCCGGTCCGCCCTGCGCGCCATGCGCGAGGACGTCGAGGCGCTGGACATCAGCGACGTCACCGCGAACTGGGTCAACGCCGCGGTGCTCGCCCATCAGATCGACGAACGCATCAAGGCGCTGGCCGACCTCAGCGACACCCCGCTGTTCTTCGGCCGGCTCGACTATCTGCACGCCCCGGGGGCCTCGCAGGCCGAGGGCGCGGAAGGCGAGCAGTTCTACATCGGGCGGCGGCATGTGCACGACGCCGACGGCGACCCGATGGTCATCGACTGGCGTGCCCCGGTCTCGCAGCCGTTCTACCGCGCGTCCAAGAAGAACCCGATGGACATCGCGCTGCGCCGCCGCTTCGGCTACACCGGCGGCGACCTCACCGCGTACGAGGACGAGCACCTGTCCGACCCGGCCGAGGCGGCCACCACCAGCAAACTGCTCCAGCAGGAGATCGAGCGGCCGCGCGTCGGCCCGATGCGCGACATCGTGGCCACCATCCAGCCCGAGCAGGACGAGATCGTCCGCAGCGGGCTCGGCGGGACCGTCTGTGTGCAGGGAGGCCCGGGCACCGGCAAGACCGCCGTCGGCCTGCACCGGGTCGCCTACCTCCTCTACGCCCACCGGGAGCGGCTCGCGCGCACCGGCACGCTGGTCATCGGACCGAACCGGTCCTTCCTGCACTACATCGAGCAGGTCCTGCCTGCGCTCGGCGAGCTGAGCGTGCAGCAGGCGACCGTCGACGACCTGGTCGCGCAGGTGGAGGTGCGCGGCACCGACGACGCGGCCGCCGCGGTGGTCAAGGGCGACGCCCGGCTGGCCGAGGTGCTGCGCCGGGCCCTGTACTCCCATGTGACCATGCCCACCGAGCCGGTCGTGGTGGTGCGCGGCTCACGGCGCTGGCGGGTCCCGGCGTACGAACTGGAGGAACTGGTCCGCGAGTTGCTGGACCGGGACATCCGCTACGGCGCCGCGCGCGAGGCCCTGCCGCAGCGGATCGCGCACGCGGTGCTGGTGCAGATGGAGCGGGCCGGGGAGGCGCCGGACGACCGGGTGCAGGACGCGGTCGCCCGCAACAGCGCGGTCAAGGCGGCCGTGAAGGAGGTCTGGCCGGCCGTGGAACCGGCGAAGCTCGTCCTGCGGCTGCTGAGCGACGCCGATTTCCTCGCCGAGCACGCCGAGGGCGTCCTGGACGAGGACGAGCAGAAGACGATCCTGTGGGCCAAGCCGGTGCGCAGCGTGAAGTCGGCGAAGTGGTCGGCGGCGGACGCGGTGCTAATCGACGAGGCGACCGACCTGATCCAGCGCACGCACTCGCTGGGCCATGTCGTCCTGGACGAGGCGCAGGACCTGTCCCCCATGCAGTACCGGGCCGTCGGGCGCCGCTGCACCACCGGCAGCGCGACCGTCCTCGGCGACCTGGCGCAGGGCACCACGCCCTGGGCGACCCGGAGCTGGGACGAGGCGCTGGCCCATCTCGGCAAGCGCGAGGGGGTCATCGAGGAGCTGACGGCCGGTTTCCGCGTCCCCACGGACGTCATCGCCTACGCCTCCCGGCTGCTCCCGCACATCGCTCCGGGTCTCACCCCGGTCGCCTCGGTCCGGGAGAACCCGGGCTTCTTCGAGGTCCGCCCGATCGCCGAACCCGCCGAAGTGGTCGCCGCCTGCGAGGAGTTGCTGCGGTACGAGGGCTCGACGGGCCTGATCGCCGCGGACGCCCGCATCCCGGTCCTCGCCGAGGCGCTGGCCGCCGCGGGAATCGCCCACCTCGCCCCGGGCGAGGAGACCACGCGAGAGACCCGGCTCACCCTCGTACCGGCCTCCCTCGCCAAGGGCCTGGAGTACGACTACGTCGTGCTCGACGAGCCGCAGGCGGTGGTGGACGGCGAACCGGACGAACGCACCGGCCTGCGCCGCCTGTACGTGGCCCTGACCCGTGCGGTGTCCGGGCTGACCGTGACGCACACCGCCCCGCTGCCCGGGCAGCTCGCCGACTAGGGTGCTGTGACGTCCCGCTCCGTCACGTCCCCCCGGAAGGCGCCCAGTTGAGCACCCCACCGCCGTCGCACCCCGCCCACCAGCAGACGCCGGGGCCCTATCCGCCGGAGCCGGGGCCGTACTCACCGGGGCCGGGGCCGTACGGGCGGCCTTCCGGCTCGTACGGGCATCCGTCCGGGCCGTACGCGCAGCCCGCAGGGTCGTACGCGCAGCCCACCGGTCCGTACGCGCAGCCTCAGCCGGCGCCTGGGGCGTATCAGCCGGTTCCCGGGCCCTATCAACAGGCGCCGGGGCCGTACCCGCAGGCTCCCGGGCCGTACCTGGGCGGGGGGCCGGTGGGCGGGGCGGCGGCGGGGTGCCAGGTGTGCGGGGCGGCCCCCGCGGCGCCGGTGACGGTCCGCGGCCACCAGGGCATGCTGGTGATCATGCGGTTCCTGCGCCGCCAGGGGGTGTTCTGCCACCCCTGTGCGCTGGCCTCCTTCCGGGACATGCAGGCGGACACCCTGATCATGGGCTGGTGGGGCCCACTGTCGGTGTTCATCACGCCCGTCACCCTGCTGGCCAACCTCAGCGCCCTGTCCGGCATCCGGCGGATCCCGGCACCGGTCACGCCCGGGTTCCGGCCGCCACTGGACCCGGGCCGGCCGGTGTTCCGGCGCCCGGCCGGCATCATCGCCCTCATCCCGCTCGCCGTCCTGGGCCTGCTGGTCCTCGCCGTCACGGCCCTCATCGTCATCGGCCTCGTGGCAGGACCGAGCGACAGCGACGACGGCACGGACACCGGGAGCGTCGGCGTGACCCTGGAGGCCGGCTCGTGCGCGCGCAACGACGCCTCCTGGCCCGCGCAGGAGCTGAAGCCCGTGGACTGCGGCTCACCGGACGCCCAGTACCGCGTCATCGACCCGAAGAGCGGCTCCTGCGCGTCCGGGGACTACGCCGCCTACGCGCAGTACAGCGACGACGGCACGTCCTTCTGCCTGCGCCCGCTGAAGAACCGGGCGTCCTAGAGCCTGTCGCCCCGGGTGCGGGCCAGGGCCACATCCGCGTCGAGCACCGACCGCCACTGCTCGACCGCCGCCGCGGAGACGGGCCCGGCCCACCCGTCGGGGCGGGCAGCCCCGCCGATGTGGAACGCCTCGATCCCGGCGGCGCGGAGCCGCGGCACGTGGTCGAGGCGCAGTCCGCCGCCGACCATGATCTGCTGCTCGTAGCCGGGCTTCCCGCCGAGCGCGGCCTCGGCGACCAGCGTCGGCAGCCCCTCGTCCACGCCCGACGCGGATCCCGCCGTCAGATACGTGTCCAGGCCGGGCAGGCCGGCGATCCGGCGGCGCAGGGCGTCGCGGTCGGCGGTACGGTCGATCGCCCGGTGGAAGGTCCAGCGGCAGCCGTCCAGCGCGGCCACCAGCCGCTCCACCGCGGCCAGGTCCACCCCGCCCGCCGCGTCCAGGAACCCCAGCACGAACTGGTCGGCGCCCGCCTCCCGCATCTCGCGCGCGACCCGGACCAGCCGGTCCACGTCACCGGCCGCGAACCCGTCCGCCAGCCTCAGCATCACGCGCAGGTCGATGTCGACGGCGGCCCGGATCCCGGCGACGGTGGCGGCCGGCGGGGTGAGTCCGTCGGCCGCCATCTCGGTGACCAGCTCCAGGCGGTCCGCGCCTCCGGCCTGGGCGGCGACCGCGTCCTCGATGTCGAGGGCGATCACCTCCAGGACTGCACGCTTGCTCATGGCACCCCATTCATCGGCGGTATGCGTCCGCGGTTCATCGACGGCTACAGGTCTAGTCCAATCCAAGACTACGCCGATCCGGGGACGCCCTTCAGCCGAAGATGTTCAGCTCCCCCTCCCGCGCCCCCGCCAGCTCGTACGCCGCCCCGGACACCGACCGCCCGGAGTACAGCCGTACGAGGGTGGGCGCGTCGCCGATGTACCGGGCGGGCGGGGCGGCCCCGGCCACGGCGCCCAGGCGCAGCGGCTCGTCCATGTCGTCGAGGTCGGCGTGCAGCGACAGGTGCCCCTTCTCACGCGTGACGTGGGCCAGCAGCGCCAGCGCGTCCGGCAGGACGGCGCCCGCGTACGCCCCGGGCTCGCCCAGGACCTCGCGCACGTCCCCGGCGTGCACCCACTCCCCGAGCGCGATCACGTCCAGCACCCCGCCGGCCTCGGCGATCACCGGTCCCGCCTCGGTCATCCCACGTTCCAGCTCGTCCACGACCCGGGCGTTCGTCCACTGGGCGCGTTCGGCGATGTCCCGGTCGTTGGACTCGGGCGAGAACACGCCCTTCTCGAACCGGCTCTCCATCACCCGCCTCAACGCGGCGGAACAGTGCGCCAGCACGTCCCGCACCGTCCAACCCGGACACGCGACGACCGGCAACGCGAAGTCCGCGTCCGCCCGCGCCCGCAGCAGCGGTATCAACACCTCACTCTCGGCACTCAGCAGCCGACCGGGCAGCTCGGGGTCCCTTACGTCGTGCACATCCGCAGGAGTCGTCATGGATGTCACGCTAGGGGGCCGGCCGGCACACGTCACGGAACAATGGGGGTATGGCCGACCTCGACACCCTGCGTGCCCGATTCGCCCGCGCCCTGGAAGGAGCCCGCGGCCCCGGCGGCGGCCCCGACCCCACCCCGTACGCCGACAACCTCCTGGACCGCTGGCAGGAGCCGCAGCGGCACTACCACACGCTGACCCACCTCACGGCGGTGCTGGACCACATCGACACGCTGGAGAAGTACGCGGCCGACCCGGACGCGGTCCGGCTGGCCGCCTGGTTCCACGACGCGGTCTACCTGCCCGACCGCTCCGAGAACGAGGAACGCTCCGCGGCCCTGGCCGAACGCGCCCTGCCCGAGGCGGGGGTGCCGGCACCGAGGACGGCCGAGGTCGCCCGCCTGGTCCGCCTCACCATCACCCACGCCCCCGCTGACGACGACCCCGACGGCCAGGTCCTCTGCGACGCCGACCTGGCGATCCTGGCCTCACCCCCGTCGGCGTACGCCCACTACACGGCCGAGGTCCGCGAGGAATACCACTTCATCCCGAGCGACGCCTTCCGCGAGGGCCGCGCCGCCATCCTGCGCCAACTCCTGGACCTGCCAACCCTGTTCCACACCCCGCACGGCCGCGAACACTGGGAGCGCACGGCTCGCTACAACCTCACGGCCGAGTTGGAGATGCTGTCGGCCTGATCATCCGAGCGCAATGCTCCACACGTCACCATGACCAGGCCAGGCGCCGCGCTCGGAATTGTCGTCGACCACGAATACAGAGACTTTGACGTCCGGATTCCTGTATTCCAGGAAATCTCCCTGCCGTGCGCGTTGCAGCGCCAAGCCAGGCGCAGAAGACAAAGATTCTCTCACCAGGTCAAGCCAGGACATATACCGACCGAAGACAGCCCCCGAAAACTCGCTGACCTCACGAATGAGCTCATCGCTCTCGGGCAAGCGATGCAGCTCCAGCGTGGCGCCGCTCAGCACCCAGTCAGCCTCACAAGCCCAGACCGGTCGGGACAACGTACAGCTGGTCAAGATGCGGTAAGGCGAGGGTCGACTGAGGTGTCAGGCAGATGAGATGGGGCGCCGTCCCGCGCCCGCGATGCCGGAAATACCGTCGCCCCCCGAGGACAGCCCCTCTAGGGTTCGCCCCATGCGACCTATAAACGGGGATGACGTGATGAAGGCCGTCGAGGGGTGCCTCGCGGTGCTGGGGCCTGTGGTGGGGCGGGACTGGGAGGGGGTGCGGGGCGCCGGGCTGGAGTGGAGCTGCCGGGAGACCGTGGAGCACATCGCGAGTGATCTGATCGCCTACGCCGGGCAGTTGGCCGGAAGGCCGCGGGACGCCTACGTCCCGTTCGAAATCAAGCTCGACGAGGGCACCGACAACGCCGGCCTGCTGGAGGTCGTGCGGGCGACCGGTGTGCTGCTCGCCGCCGCCGTCCACACCACCCCGCCGCACGCCCGCGCCTTCCACCCCTACCCCTTCCGCAGCGCCGACCGCGAGGGCTTCGCCGCGATGGGTGTCGCCGAGGTGGTGCTGCACACGCATGACGTCACCCAGGCGCTCGGCATCGAATACGTGCCGCAAGAGGGTCTCGCCGAGGCCGTGCTCGACTGGCTCTTCCCGCACGTGCAGCCCGGTCCCGCGGCGTGGCCGACCCTGCTGTGGGCGACCGGCCGGGGTGAGCTGCCGGGGCGGGCGCCGGTCACCGAGTGGCGCTGGCGCAACAACCTCGTCGTCCCCGCCGAGCGGCTCGAACTGGTCGGGCTGCGGCCGGCCGTCGCACGGGATCTCCGGCTGGGCGGCGGCGGAGGCCTGGACTGGATCGAGGGCGGCCCCTACGAGGGCACCCGGGAGGCCGCCGGCCTCCTGGTGAAGGCCTACGAAGGGGGCACGCACCGGCCTGAGTTCGGGGTCTTCGCCCTCGTACGGAAGGAGGACGGCCGCGCGGTCGGCGGCATCGGCTTCCACAGCGCGCCGGACGAGGACTGCCGGGTGGAGATCGGTTACGACCTGGTGGAGGGCGCCCGCGGGCAGGGCTACGCCACCGAGGCCGTGCGCGCGCTGGCGGACTGGGCGCTGGCCCGGGACGACGTCGGCGCCCTGTTCGCGACCGTCGAGCGGGAGAACACCGCCTCCCAGGCCGTACTGACCCGGGCCGGCTTCACGCGGGTGAGCGAGGAGGACGGCAGCGGCGCGGAACTGGCCTACGAACTGCGCCGCTGAGCGGACCTCTTGGGCCGGCGCAGCCCGGACGCACGCAGCAGCCGCACCACCTCGCGGCTGCTGACCTGCACCGCCCCGGCGGCCACCGCGTCCGCGTACCGGTGCGACGGAAGGTCGTAGTGGTCGCGCTCGAAGGCCCGCCGGGGCACGCCCAACGCGTCGGCGAACCGGTGCAGTTCGTCGTAGGAAGCGTCGCTCACCAGGTGCGACCACATGCGGCCGTGGCCGGGCCAGGCAGGCGGGTCGATGTAGACGGTCACGGGCGCCTCACGAGGACCGCGTCCCGCCCATGGCCTGCCCCAGCGACCCCACCGACGCGACCTGCACGCCCGCCTTGTGGCACACCCAGTGCGGGTCGGGCCCCAGTTCCGGCTCCACGTCCAGGGCGTGCGGGTCGCCCGTGCCGCACACCGGGCACAACGGCCAGCGGCCGTACCGCTCCAGCAGCGCGTCCTGGACGTCCTGCGCGACCAGCCCGGGCAGGAAGGGCGCGCCGTCCGGCCACTGCTCGACCCACCAGCGCCGTTCGGCGACGGAGTCCTCCACCAGTGAGACCACGTCGGCCTCGGCGACCCGGCCCGCGATCAGGTCGGCGAGCACCAGGGCGCGGGCGGCGTGCAGTGCCTGCTCGAGCGGGGTGAACGACTCCATGGTCCCATTGTGCGCACTCTTGACCGCGGAACCGAACCGAAAATATCTTTCATTGGTGACCCAGGACGTGAAGGAAATTTTCGGCAGTCCGGGCGGCTCCCTCGCCGCGAAGGTGCGCACCCTCGCCCCCTCGATGACCCGTTCCATGCAGCGCGTCGCCGAGGCCGTCGCGGGCGACCCGGCCGGCTGCGCCGCCCTCACGGTCACCGGCCTCGCCGAACTGACCGGCACCAGCGAGGCGACGGTCGTCCGCACCGCCCGCCTGCTCGGCTATCCCGGCTACCGGGATCTGCGCCTCGCTCTCGCCGGCCTCGCCGCCCAGCAGCAGTCGGGCCGCGCGCCGGCGATCACGACGGACATCGCGGTGGACGACCCCATCGCCGACGTCGTGACCAAGCTCGCCTACGAGGAGCAGCAGACCCTCGCCGACACCGCCGCCGGACTCGACACCGCGCAGCTCGGCGCGGCCGTCACCGCGCTGGCGGGCGCCCGCCGCACGGACGTGTACGGGATCGGCGCCTCCGGTCTGGTCGCCCAGGACCTCACCCAGAAGCTGCTGCGGATAGGGCTCATAGCCCACGCGCACAGCGATCCGCATCTCGCCGTGACCAACGCGGTGCAGTTGCGCTCGGGTGATGTGGCGATCGCCATCACCCACTCGGGTTCCACCGGCGACGTCATCGAGCCGCTCCGGGTCGCGTTCGACCGCGGAGCGACCACCGTCGCCATCACCGGCAGGCCCGACTCGCCGGTGACGCAGTACGCCGACCACGTGCTGACGACGTCCACGTCACGGGAGACGGAGCTGCGGCCCGCCGCGATGTCCTCCCGGACGAGTCAGCTGCTGGTGGTGGACTGCCTGTTCGTCGGGGTGGCACAGCGGACGTACGAGAGTGCGGCGCCCGCGCTGGCCGCGTCCTACGAGGCGCTGGCGCACCGGCACCGCTCCACCCCCAGGTGAGTGCAAGCACGCGAATCGGAGAGAGCCACCCCCCATGACCTCCCATGACCTGCGCAACGAGCTGGAGTCCCTCACCACCGAAGCCTTCCGGCCGGAACTCGCGGAGATCGACCGGCTGCCCACCCTCGACATCGCACGCCTCATGAACGGCGAGGACGCGGGCGTGCCCGCCGCCGTCGCGGCGCGCCTGCCGCAGATCGCCGCCGCGATCGACGCCGTGGCCGAGCGCATGGCCCGCGGCGGACGCCTGGTCTACGCCGGCGCGGGCACCGCCGGGCGGCTCGGCGTCCTCGACGCCTCCGAGTGCCCGCCCACCTTCAACACCGAGCCCGGTCAGGTCGCCGGCCTGATCGCGGGCGGCCCCGGGGCGATGGTCACCTCGGTCGAGGGCGCCGAGGACTCCGCGGAACTGGCCCGCGAGGACCTGGACGCGGTGAAGGTCCGGCCCGAGGACACGGTGGTCGGCGTCTCCGCCTCCGGCCGCACCCCGTACGCCGTCGGCGCCGTCGAGCACGCCCGCGCGCTCGGCGCCCTGACCGTCGGCCTGTCCTGCAACGAGCACAGCCCGCTCGCGGCCGCCGCCGAGCACGGCATCGAGGTCGTCGTCGGGCCCGAACTGCTCACCGGGTCCACCCGGTTGAAGGCCGGCACGGCCCAGAAACTGGTACTCAACATGCTGTCGACGATCACGATGATCCGGCTGGGCAAGACGTACGGGAACCTGATGGTCGACGTCCGGGCCTCCAACGCCAAGCTGCGGGCCCGCTCCCGCCGCATCGTGTCCCTGGCCACCGGGGCCCCCGACGAGGAGATCGAGCGGGCGCTCACCGAGGCGGGCGGCGAGGTGAAGAACGCGATCCTGATCGTCCTCGCCGGTGTCGACGGCGACGAGGCCGCCCGCCGCCTGGGGGACTCCGGCGGCCATCTGCGCGCGGCCCTGGGGGCGAAGGCCACCTGACCGGCGCTCCGGAGAGGGCGTGCCGCTGCCGCCGGGGCGTTACCGTCGAACTGCCGGCCCCGGCCGGCACCACCCTGGACCCGGAAGAAGCCGAAGGACTGCGCGGACCGACATGAACCACGCCCAGCTCACCGCCCTCGGACGTGCCCTCAGGCTGCTCGGGGAGCACGGGGAGACCCTGTCCGCCGACACCCCGGACGCCCGGCTGCACGAGGTCAAGGCCGATCTGCGGCGCGCCCTCGACCTGCTGGACGAGACCGTGGGGGCGGGGGCGCCCAGCACCCGGTGTCCCGAGCATCCGCACGGGCCCGTCGACAAGAGCGCGCCCGATCTGTGTCTGCTGTGCGAGACCCGCAGAAGGGCCGCCCGGCGCTCGGAGTACCAGAGCGGGGGCCGGGCGCAGGCCGGGGAGGCGCCCGCCGGCGCGACCTCGCGCTACGGCGTCCGCGCCGACCGCCCCCAGCCCCAGCAGCGGTGGCTGCCGGAGGCGTGGAACGGCCGGGAGTGGCAGCTCTGCGGGACGCCCCGGCGGGACCGGCGGGAGGCCGAGGCGTATCTCGCCGCCCAGCGGCGCGGGTCCCGGCCGGCGATGGCGTACCGGCTGGTGCACGAGTTCACCGACTACGAGGTGCTGCGGGTGTGGGGGACGCCCGTCCAGGTCGACATCGAGCCGATGGGCAACCTCTAGACGTCCCCGCACACGTCAGCTGAGGGTCTGCAGCGCCGCCGCGTCGTACGGCTTCAGCTCGTCGAAGCGGTCGCCGAGCACCTTGGCCGCCCACTCGGGGTCCTGGAGCAGGGCGCGGCCGACGGCGACCATGTCGAACTCCTCGGCCTCCAGCCGGTCCAGCAGGTTGTCGATGCCCTTGACCGGGGAGCCCTCGCCCTGGAAGGCGCTGATGAAGTCGCCGTCGAGGCCGACCGAGCCGACGCTGATGACCGGCTTGCCGGTGAGCTTCTTCGTCCAGCCCGCGAGGTTCAGGTCGGAGCCCTCGAACTCGGGGAGCCAGTAGCGGCGGGTGGAGGCGTGGAAGACGTCGACGCCGGCGGCGACGAGCGGGGCGAGGATCGCCTCCAGCTCCTCGGGGGTCTCGGCGAGACGGGCGTCGTAGGCCTCCTGCTTCCACTGCGAGAAGCGGAAGATGACCGGGAAGTCCGGGGAGACGGCGGCGCGGACGGCCGCCACGATCTGCGCGGCGAAGGTGGTGCGGGCGACCGGGTCGCCGCCGTAGGCGTCGGTGCGGCGGTTGGTGCCCTCCCACAGGAACTGGTCGAGCAGGTAGCCGTGGGCGCCGTGCAGCTCCACGCCGTCGAAGCCGATGCGCTCGGCGTCGGCCGCGGCCTGGGCGAAGGCGCCGATGACGGCGTCGATGTCGTCCTGGGTCATGGGCGTGGCGTCCTCGGTGCCGTCCACGCGCAGCCCGGAGGGGCCGTGGGAGGGGGCGTCCGGGTTGGGGTTCTGGCCCTGCTTGCGGACCGTGCCGATGTGCCAGAGCTGCGGCACGATGGTGCCGCCCGCCTCGTGCACGGCCTCGACGACCTTCGCCCAGCCGGCGAGCTGCTCCTCGCCGTGGAACCGGGGCACGCGGCTGCTGCCGCCGGCCGACTCGTGGCCCACGTAGGTGCCCTCGGTGACGATCAGGCCGACGCCGGCGGCGGCGCGCCGGGCGTAGTACGACACCACGTCCTCGCCGGGGATGCCGCCCGGGGAGAACATCCGGGTCATCGGCGCCATCACGATGCGGTTGGGGACGGTGAGGCCGCCCAGCGTGATCGGGCGGGAGAGGATCTGGGCCGCGCGGGAGGCGGGGGGCGGCGTGACGGTCACGTGGGGGCTCCTCGGGGACTACTGGGTATACCGACGGGTATGTGCGCACGCATTGTTGCAGCTCCTTAAGCAACCTCCCAGGGCCTGTCCCACATTCCGCTTGCGGTCGGTGAGCGCTGTGATCCCGGACACGCCCGAGGGCGGCACCCCCTGCCACTGGCAGGAAGTGCCGCCCTCGGAAAGGACAGGCCGATCCGCGCGGGATCAGAAGTCCATGTCACCGCCCGGCATGCCGCCCGGAGCGGCCGCGGCGGCCTTCTCCGGCTTGTCGGCGATGACGGCCTCGGTGGTGAGGAACAGCGCGGCGATGGAGGCAGCGTTCTGCAGCGCGGAACGGGTCACCTTCGCCGGGTCGATGATGCCCTCGGCGACCAGGTCGACGTACTCGCCGGTCGCGGCGTTCAGGCCGTGGCCCGGGGTCAGGTTGCGCACCTTCTCCACCACGACACCGCCCTCGAGGCCGGCGTTGACGGCGATCTGCTTCAGCGGGGCCTCGAGCGCGAGCTTCACGGCCTGGGCGCCGGTCGCCTCGTCACCCTCGAGCTCCAGCTTCTCGAAGACCTGGGAGGCCTGCAGCAGGGCCACGCCACCACCGGCGACGATGCCCTCCTCGACGGCGGCCTTCGCGTTGCGGACGGCGTCCTCGATGCGGTGCTTGCGCTCCTTGAGCTCCACCTCGGTGGCGGCACCGGCCTTGATGACCGCGACACCGCCGGCGAGCTTCGCCAGGCGCTCCTGCAGCTTCTCGCGGTCGTAGTCCGAGTCGCTGTTCTCGATCTCGGCGCGGATCTGGTTCACGCGGCCGTTGACCTGCTCCGAGGAGCCGGCACCGTCGACGATGGTGGTCTCGTCCTTGGTGATGACGACCTTGCGGGCGCGGCCCAGGAGGTCCAGGGTCGCGTTCTCCAGCTTGAGGCCGACCTCCTCGGAGATGACCTCGCCGCCCGTGAGGATGGCGATGTCGCCGAGCATGGCCTTGCGGCGGTCGCCGAAGCCCGGGGCCTTGACGGCGACGGACTTGAAGGTGCCGCGGATCTTGTTGACCACCAGGGTCGACAGGGCCTCGCCCTCGACGTCCTCGGCGATGATCAGCAGCGGCTTGCCCGACTGCATGACCTTCTCCAGCAGCGGGAGCAGGTCCTTGACCGAGCCGATCTTGGAGTTGGCGATGAGGATGTACGGGTCCTCGAGCGACGCCTCCATGCGCTCCATGTCGGTCGCGAAGTAGGCGGAGATGTAGCCCTTGTCGAAGCGCATGCCCTCGGTGAGCTCGAGCTCGAGGCCGAAGGTGTTGCTCTCCTCGACGGTGATGACGCCTTCCTTGCCGACCTTGTCCATGGCCTCGGCGATGAGCTCGCCGATCTGGGTGTCGGCGGCGGAGATGGACGCGGTGGAGGCGATCTGCTCCTTGGTCTCGACGTCCTTCGCCTGCTCCAGCAGGGCGGCGGAGACGGCCTCGACGGCCTTCTCGATACCGCGCTTCAGGGCCATCGGGTTGGCACCGGCGGCGACGTTGCGCAGGCCTTCCTTGACCAGGGCCTGGGCGAGCACGGTCGCGGTGGTCGTACCGTCACCGGCGACGTCGTCCGTCTTCTTGGCGACTTCCTTGACCAGCTCGGCGCCGATCTTCTCGTACGGGTCCTCGAGCTCGATCTCCTTGGCGATGGAGACACCATCGTTGGTGATCGTGGGGGCACCCCACTTCTTCTCGAGGACGACGTTGCGGCCCTTGGGGCCGAGCGTCACCTTGACGGCGTCCGCGAGCTGGTTCATGCCGCGCTCGAGGCCGCGCCGCGCCTCCTCGTCGAACGCGATGATCTTGGCCATGTGAAGTGGTCCCTCCAGGACTGGGGGTGATTCCTTCGGACCGCGCCCGCGCCCGCGACGGACGGCTCGCCGGCCCCGTGGTTCCTTGCCCCACTTGGCCTGCGGGCCTCACCGACCCGGTCCTCACTGTCACTCTCACCTTCAGAGTGCTAACGCAATGATTAGCACTCGGCATGGTCGAGTGCAAGCGCCTCCCGGGGTACGGGCGCCCCCGTCAGCCACCCGCGAACGGGGGCACGGGCACAGCGAAGGGCCCGCACCCTGTGCGAGGTGCGGGCCCTTCGTGCAAGAAACGTTCAGGCGCTGAGGCGAACCATGTCGGCCTGCGGGCCCTTCTGGCCCTGCGAGATCTCGAACTCCACCCGCTGACCCTCTTCCAGGGTGCGGTAGCCGTCCATCTGAATGGCGCTGTAGTGGACGAATACGTCCGCACCACCGTCGACCGCGATGAAGCCGTACCCCTTCTCCGCGTTGAACCACTTGACGGTGCCCTGAGCCATGCCTAACTCCCCTATTACTGGCCCTTGCACAGATCCACACTTCGCGGACCCGGGTCAGACCTCACCCCCCATTGGCCGGGGGCGTGCGCCGGAACGCGTCGACCGCCGCTGAATGTATCTGCCCAACTGCCGTCTGCAACAGGTCAATCGGACGAGAAATATGGACGCGAACGGTCCGGAATGTAGCGTGAATTCGCCCGAATTCAGGGCAAATCGGGCCCCATAAAATGCGCAAAAGCCGCAGAAAGCACCCACACTTTGGCTATTTCTTGTCGGGTGCACCGCGGTGAATCCAAGGCTCCTGACCCATGGTCCGGGAGCGGCTTCCCCAACTCTACCGCGCTCAATCACGCAGAATGGCCCCCTCCGTTTCTCGCACGGGGGAGGCCATTCAATGAACAATCGGTAACCGGCGTTACCGAAGGTAATGATCGGTCATTCTGTCAGCCGCCGGCGACGGCCGGAATGATGGAGACACCGGCGCCGTCCGGAGTCGCGGTCTGCAGGCCCTGCTCGAAACGGACATCGTCGTCGTTGACGTACACGTTGACGAAGCGGCGCAGCTTGCCCTGGTCGTCCAGCACCCGCGCGGCGATCCCGGTGTGGTTCTTCTCCAGGTTCTCGATGACCTCGGCGAGGTTCGCGCCCTCGGCGGCGACCTCGGCCTGCCCGCCGGTGTAGGTGCGCAGGATGGTGGGGATGCGAACGGTCACGCTCATGCGAGGCCAGCCTCTCGGAAGGAGTCCAGGTTCGGGCGGATGGTGGCGGTGAGGCCGGTGCCGGCCACCGCGTCGAGGGTCTTGAGGCCGTCGCCGGTGTTGAGGACGACGGTGGTCTTCGCCGGGTCCAGCACGCCTTCCTTGAGCAGCTTGCGGGTGACGCCGACGGTCACCCCGCCCGCCGTCTCCGCGAAGATGCCCTCGGTCCGGGCCAGCAGCTTGATCGCGTCCACGACCTCCTCGTCCGTCACGTCCTCCACCGCTCCGCCGGTGCGGCGCGCGATGTCCAGGACGTACGGCCCGTCGGCCGGGTTGCCGATGGCGAGGGACTTGGCGATGGTGTTCGGCTTCTGCGGCCGCACGACGTCGTGGCCCGCCTTGTACGCGGTCGACACCGGCGAGCAGCCCTCGGCCTGGGCGCCGAAGATCTTGTACGGCCTGTCCTCGACCAGGCCGAGCTTGATCAGCTCCTGCAGACCCTTGTCGATCTTCGTGAGCTGGGAGCCGGAGGCGATCGGGACCACGATCTGGTCCGGCAGCCGCCAGCCGAGCTGCTCGCAGATCTCGTACGCCAGCGTCTTGGAGCCCTCGGCGTAGTACGGCCGCAGGTTGACGTTGACGAAGCCCCAGCCCTCGCCGGCCGGGTCGCCGATCAGCTCGGAGCAGAAGCGGTTCACGTCGTCGTAGTTGCCCTCGATCCCGACGAGCTCGCCGCCGTAGACCGCGGCCATGACGACCTTGCCCTGCTCCAGGTCGTGGGGGATGAACACGCAGGAGCGGAAGCCGGCCCGGGCGGCGGCGGCGCCGACGGCACCGGCGAGGTTGCCGGTGGAGGAGCAGGACAGGGTGGTGAAGCCGAAGGCGCGGGCGGCCTCCAGGGCCTGGGCGACGACGCGGTCCTTGAAGGAGTGCGTCGGGTTGCCGGAGTCGTCCTTGACGTACAGCCCGCCGGGGACGCCCAGCTCGCCGGCCAGGTTGTCGGCCTTGACGAGCTTGGTCCAGCCGGGGTTGATGTTCGGCTTCTCGGCCACGTCCGCGGGGACGGGCAGCAGGGGTGCGTAGCGCCAGATGTTCGCGGGGCCCGCCTCGATGCGCCGGCGCAGCTCTTCGGTGTCGTAGGCGGAGAAGTCGTAGGCGATCTCCAGCGGGCCGAAACACTCCTCGCACGCGAAGACCGGTCCGAGGGGTACCCGGTGGCCGCATTCGCGACAGCTCAGGGCAGCGGCGGGGCCGAGATCGACGGCGGGATTGCTGGTGCTTGCAACTGTCTGCACAGCCATGGAGGCGAGGCCCTTTCTCCTCATCTTCCTCACGACGCATCTCGCCGTGAGACGGATTTGGCACCTTCCCTGGCCGGGAGCCTCGCGCGAAACGAGTGCGGCTCAGGGGGGTTGCCGGGGCTTCATCGGGCCGTGTCCCTCTGCCCCTCTGGATGAGCGGTATTCGGTTGTGAACGCCGGGCGACCCCCGACATGCGATGGTCATCGGCGTTGTTCAAGACTGTAACCGACGGCCGGGACAGTTGAGATAGTCGTCCGAACCGCGAGATGCATCACCCCCCTCAACAGGTGTGATCACGACAGTGAGGAGCCGCAGACCGTGCTGGAAGAAGTCGAGCGCTGGCTGGCCACCCGCTCCTGGTCCGTGGCCGACCGCCCGTTGCACGGAGTCCTGGCCGCCAAGCAGCGCACCGGGCAGTCCGTCTCCGTCGTCCTGCCCGCGCTGAACGAGGAGGAGACGGTCGGCGACATCGTCGCCGTCATCCGTCACGACCTCATGCGGCAGACTCCGCTGGTCGACGAGATCGTCGTCGTCGACTCCGGCTCCACCGACCGCACCGCGGAGGTCGCCGCCGCGGCCGGCGCCCGGGTGGTGCACCGCGACAGCGTCCTGCCGCGCATACCGGCCGTCCCCGGCAAGGGCGAGGTGCTGTGGCGCTCGCTGCTGGCGACGAGCGGGGACATCGTCTGCTTCATCGACGCCGACCTGAGGGAGTTCTCCTCCGACTTCGTCCTCGGCATCGTCGGCCCGCTGCTCACCGACCCGGACGTCGACCTGGTCAAGGCGATGTACGACCGCCCGCTCACCGTGCCCGACGGGCGCGCCTCCGGCACGGCCGCCGCAGGGCAGGGCGGCCGGGTCACCGAGCTGATGGCCCGCCCGCTGCTGAACATGCACTGGCCGCAGCTCGCCGGCTTCGTGCAGCCGCTGGGCGGGGAGTACGCGGGCCGCCGCTCGCTGCTGGAGCAGCTCCCGTTCCCGGTGGGCTACGGCGTGGAGCTGGGCATGCTGGTGGACGCGCTGCACATGGTGGGGCTGGACGCGCTGGCCCAGGTGGACGTCGGGGTGCGCAGGCACCGGCACCAGGACGGGCAGGCGCTCGGCCGGATGGCCGCGGCGATCTACCGCACCGCCCAGCTCCGGCTGGCCCGCGGCCACCTCGTGAGGCCCTCGCTCACCCAGTTCGAGCGCGGCGAGGACGGGTTCGAGCCGCGCACCTACTCGGTGGACACCGAGGAGCGGCCGCCGATGGTGGAGATCGCGGAGTACGCGCACCGCAAGGTGGCCTGAGCGGCGCGGTGAACGCGGAAGAACGGCTGTATACAGCGCCCTTCCGGGGCGGAGCGTACGTTTGAGCGTTTCCGGGCCGGGCTAGGTTGAGAATCATGGCTTCCACGCAGGGTGCTGAGGTGCTGGTCGCGTCCAACCGCGGCCCGGTTTCGTACGAGGTGCTCGAGGACGGCTCGCTGAGCGCCAGACGCGGCGGGGGAGGGCTGGTCTCGGGGCTGTCGGCCATCGGGCCGGACCACAACGCGGTGTGGGTCTGCGCCGCGCTCGGCGACGGCGACCGGGAGGCGGTACGGCGGGCGGGCGGGGGTCTGCTGCCGGCGGAGGACACCGGCGAGCAGCGGGTGCGGATGCTCGACATCGACGCGACCGTGTTCGCCGACGCCTACAACGGCATCGCCAACTCGGTGCTCTGGTTCGTCCACCACATGCTGTACCAGACCCCGCTGGAGCCGGTCCTCGACGCGGAGTTCCGCCGCCAGTGGGCCTCGTACCAGGCGTACAACCGGGCGTTCGCACAGGCGCTGGCGCAGGAGGCGGCCGAGGGAGCCGCGGTGGTCATCCAGGACTACCACCTGGCCCTCGCCCCGCGGATGCTCCGGCAGCTCCGGCCGGATCTCCGCATCGGCCACTTCTCGCACACCCCGTGGGCGCCGCCGGACTACTTCCGGCTGCTGCCCGACGACATCGCCGCCGAGCTGCTGACCGGCATCCTCGGCGCGGACCGGGCGGCGTTCCTGACCAAGCGCTGGGCGGACGCGTTCACGGACTGCTGCCACGCGGTGCTCGGCCCCGGCATCCCGTCCGGGACCCGGATCGGGGTGCACGGGCTCGGCGCGGACGCGGACTTCCTGCGCGAGCGGGCGCACCGGCCGGACGTGGACGAGCGGATGACGGCCCTGCGCGCGGAGATCGGCGAGGGGCGCCGGACCATCGTCCGGGTGGACCGCACCGAGCTGTCCAAGAACATCGTGCGCGGGCTGCTGGCGTACCGGCAGCTTCTGGACGACCGCCCCGAGTGGCGCGAGCGGGTCGTGCACATCGCGTTCGCCTACCCCTCACGGCAGGACCTCGCGGTCTACCGCGCCTACACGGCCGAGGTGCGGCGGGTCGCCGACGAGATCAACTCCCGTTACGGGACGCCCGGCTGGACGCCGGTGGTGCTGCACGTCAAGGACGACTTCGCCCGCTCGCTGGCCGCCTACCGGCTCGCGGACGTGGCCCTGGTCAACCCGATCCGGGACGGCATGAACCTGGTCGCCAAGGAGGTGCCGGTCGTCTCCGACGAGGGGTGCGCGCTGGTGCTGTCGCGGGAGGCCGGGGCGTACGAGGAGCTGGGCGAGGACGCGATCGTGGTCAACCCGTACGACGTCGTGGGGACGGCGGACGCGCTGCACGCCGCGCTGAGCATGCCCCAGGGCGAGCGGGCGGAGCGGTCCAAGCGGCTGGCCGCCGCCGCCACCGCGCTGCCGCCGGCGCAGTGGTTCCTGGACCAGCTCGGCGCGCTGACCGGCTGAGGGCCGTCGGCCCGGTGGTCCGGGTCAGCCGAGCCGCGCCGCCAGCGCGCGCAGGAGCGCGACGACGCCCTCCGGGCCGTCGACCACCAGGTCCGCCCGTTCGGCCAGTTCGGTGACCTCGGTGCTGCCGCTGCAGACCAGCAGGCCGGGGACGCCCTCGGAGCGGAGTTCCCCGACGGCCGCGAAGGCGGGCAGGTCGCCGAGGTCGTCGCCCGCGTAGAGGACGGACCCGGCGGCGGTACGGCGGACGTGGTCGAGGAGGGCGACGCCCTTGTCCATGCCGGGCGGGCGCAGTTCCAGGACCAGCCGGCCGGGTTCGACGATCAGGCCGTGCCGGGCGGCGAGTTCGGTGAGGGGGCCGCGCAGGGCCTCGAAGGCGGCTTGGGGGTCGTCGGCGCGGCGGGTGTGCACGGCGACGGCCCGGCCCTTGTCCTCGGTCCAGGTGCCGTGCCCGGCGCCGACGCGCTCCAGCAGACCGGGCAGTTCGGCGCGGACCGCGGCCACACCGGGGTGCGGCGCCGGCGCGGTGACCTCGCCGGTCGCGGCGTCCCAGCGCTCGGCGCCGTAGTGGCCGAGGACGGTGAGGTGTTCCAGGCCGGGCACGTCCGCGAAGCCGCCGTACCGCACCGCGACCTCGGCGGGCCGGCCGGTGACCACGGCGACGGAGGCCACCTCGGGGGCGAGCCCGGCCAGCGCGGGAACGGCGTCGGGGTGGGCGCGGGCCTGCTCGGGGTCGGCGACGATCGGGGCGAGGGTGCCGTCGAAGTCGAGTCCGATCACCGCCGCGCGGGGCTTGGCCAGCAGCGCGTGCAGTCCGTCGCGGCCGGCCTGGGTCGCCGGGGTCGGCAGGAGGTCCATACAGGGACAGTATCCGGCGCGGGCCCTGGTCACTCCTGGACCGTTTCCCCCGGCCGAGCCGGGAACTCAGCGCTCCGCGCGGCGGGCCTCCCGCACCCGGCGCAGCCGGTTGACCGTGACCGGGTCCGCGGCGAGCGCCCGGGCGTCGTCCAGGAGGGCGTTGAGGAGCTGGTAGTAGCGCACCGGGGCGAGACCCAGCTCCTCGCGGATGGCCCGTTCCTTCGCGCCGGGGCCGGTGAAGCCCCGGCGTTCCAGCGCGAGGATCGCCTGTTCGCGGCTGCCCAGTTCCTCCATGGGGGCAACCGTAGCGCCGGGCACCGACAGCCTGCCTCAGTTCACGTCCGCGCTGTCCGCGGCCGACGCGGTGGACTGCAGCCGGGACAGCACGTCGGCGGGGCTGGCGCCGGGGGTGACCGCCTGGCCGATGTCCTTCTTCACGGCCGCGCTGACCGAGGCCCACGAGGTCTTGCCGACCGGGTAGAGCTGGGAGAGCGGAAGCTCGTCGAGGAAGGGGCGCAGGACCTTGTCGCCGGCCGCGTCCGAGTCGGACATGGCGCTGGACGCGGAGTCGGTGACCGGCAGCAGCCCGTACTCGCGGGAGAAGGCGAGGACGTTCTTCTTCTCGTAGACGAAGTCGAGGAAGTCGCCGATCTCGCGGGCGTGCCCGTTCTGCCTGAAGCCCATCATCCAGTCCGCGACACCCATCGACGCCTTGGCCCGGCCGGTGCGGCCCGGCATCGGGACCGTGCCGAACTTCACGCCCTTCTTGGCGGCCTGCTGGATCAGCGTGGGGTGGCCGTTGAGCATGCCGACCTGGCCGTCGGCGAAGGCGGCGAAGGCGTCCGCGCGGTTCAGCTTGCCGGGGGCGACCGGACCGGTCAGGCCCTTGCCGACCAGCTCGTCCTTGAGCCAGGTGAAGGTCTCCACGTTCTTCGCGGAGTCGATGCTGTAGGCACCGATGTCGTCGGTGTAGCCGTCACCGCCGCCCAGCAGCCACTGCATGGTCTCGGCCTGGGCCTCCTCGGGACCGAGCGGCAGCGCGTAGGGGTACTTCACACCCTTGTCCTTGAGCGCGCGGGCGTCGGCCGCCAGCTCGTCCCAGGTGGTGGGCGGGGTGATGCCGGCCTGGCTGAACAGGGTCTTGTTGTAGAAGAGCACCCGGGTGGAGGCCGCGAAGGGGATGCCGTACTGCACGTGCTTCCACTGGCCGGCGTCGGAGAGCGCGGAGGGGAAGTCGGCCTGGGTGCGGATGGAGAGCAGGTCGGAGGCCTGGTACAGCTTGCCCGCGGCCGCGTAGTCGGCGTAGGCGCCGATCTGGGCCAGGTCGGGGGCGTGCCCGGCGTCGACCATCTCCTTGACCTTGCGGTCGACGTCGTTCCAGGAGTAGACGCTGACCTCGACCTTCACCCCGTGCTCGGCCTCGTACTCCTCGGCCAGCCCGTCCCAGTACTTCTTGGAGCCGTTCGCCGCCGAGTCACCGTAGTCGGCCGCGACGAGTCTGAGGGTCACGTCGGAGTCCGTGCTCCCACAGCCGCCGAGGACCGCCGTCATGCCCAGTGCGGACACAACCGCGATCGTTCCTGCCGTACGCCGACGCACCCTCAAAGCCCCAACCCTGCTGTCTGACCGTTCAATATGTGGACACATAAGGTCTACACCACGTGAGTGGACTAGACCTCTTGTGGGTCAGGGGGCCACACTGTCTCCCGTGAGACATGTCATCGCCCTGGACGTCGGCGGTACCGGGATGAAGGCCGCCCTCGTCGGAGACGACGGCGAGCTGCTGCACCGCGCCCGCCGGGCGACGGGACGCGAGCGCGGGCCGGACGCGGTGGTCGAGACGATCCTCGGCTTCGCCGCCGAACTGCGCGCGTACGGCACCGAGACCTACGGCGAGCCTGCCGCGGCGGCCGGCATCGCGGTCCCCGGCATCGTCGACGACGAGCACGGGATCGCCGTGTACGCCGCCAACCTCGGCTGGCGGGACGTCCCGCTGCGCGCCCTGCTCGCCGAGCGGCTCGGCGTCCCGGTGGCGCTCGGCCACGACGTGCGCACCGGCGGGCTCGCAGAAGGGCGGATCGGCGCGGGCAGGGGCGCCGACCGGTTCCTGTTCGTGCCGCTGGGCACCGGGATCGCCGGCGCCATCGGCGTGGACGGCCGGGTGGAGGCGGGCGCGCACGGCTTCGCCGGCGAGATCGGGCACATCGTCGTACGTCCCGGCGGCGCCCCGTGTCCCTGCGGGCAGCACGGCTGCCTGGAGCGGTACGCCTCCGCGTCCGCCGTCAGCGAGGCATGGGCAGCGGCCTGCGGGGACCCGGAGGCGGACGCGGCCGACTGCGCCAAGGCCGTCGCGTCCGGTGACCCGAACGCCGTCCGGGTGTGGCAGCAGGCGGTGGACGCGCTCGCCGACGGGCTGGTCACCGCGCTCACCCTGCTGGACCCGCGCACGCTGATCATCGGTGGCGGCCTGGCCGAGGCGGGGGAAGTGTTGTTCCAGCCGCTGCGGGACGCCGTCCGGCGCCGGGTCACCTTCCAGAAACTGCCGTCCATCGTCCCCGCCGCCCTCGGCGACACCGCCGGCTGCCTGGGCGCGGGGCTTCTCGCCCGGGATCTCCTCGACTCCACCGACCCCACGACCGACCCCTCGGAGGTAACCGCCTGATGGCTCCCAGCTTGGTTCTCGCAGGTGCTCGGGTGGTGCTGCCCACCGGGGTGGTGGACGACGGGCAGGTGACCGTGGAGGGCACCAGGATCACCGCGGCAGGCGCGCCGGACACCGGGGGCGCCACGGCCCCGGCCGGTGCCGAGGTGATCGACGTCAGCGGTCACTGGCTGGTCCCGGGGTTCGTGGACATCCACAACCACGGCGGCGGCGGGGCGTCCTTCTCCGGCTCGGCCGAGGAGATCCTCACCGCCGTCCGCACCCACCGGCGGCACGGCACCACCACGCTGGTCGCCTCCACCGTCACCGACGAGATGGACCTGCTGGTCCGGCAGGCCGGGCTGCTGAGCGAGCTGGCCGAGCAGGGCGACATCGCGGGCATCCACTTCGAGGGGCCGTTCATCTCGCCGTGCCGCAAGGGCGCGCACTCCGAGGAACTGCTGCGCGACCCGGAGCCGGCCGAGGTGCGCAAGCTGATCGACGCCGGGCGCGGCCGGGCGAGGATGGTCACGCTCGCCACGGAACTGCCGGGCGGTATCGACTCGGTGCGGCTGCTCGCCGAGCACGGGGTGATCGCGGCGGTCGGGCACACGGACGCCACCTACGAGCAGACGGTCGCGGCCGTCGACGCGGGCGCCACGGTCGCCACTCACCTCTTCAACGCCATGCCCGCCCTGGGCCACCGCTCCCCCGGCCCGATCGCCGCCCTGCTGGAGGACGAGCGGGTCACCGTCGAGCTGATCAACGACGGGACCCATCTGCACCCTGCCGCGCTGGAGCTGGCGTTCCATCACGCGGGCGCCGACCGGGTCGCGTTCATCACCGACGCGATGGACGCGGCCGGAATCGGCGACGGCCGCTACATGCTCGGCCCGCTGGAGGTCGAGGTCAGCGAGGGCGTGGCACGGCTGGTGCACGGCGGTTCGATCGCCGGCTCCACGCTGACCCTGGACCGCGCGTTCAAGCGGGCCGTGACGGTCGACGGGCTGACGGTGCGGGACGCCGTCACCGCCCTGTCCGTCAACCCGGCCCGCCTGCTGGGCCTGTCCGACCGCATCGGCTCCCTGGAGCCCGGCAAGGACGCCGACCTGGTGCTGCTGGGCGCGGACTTCGACCTCAAGGGCGTGCTGCGCCAGGGACAATGGGTCGTCGCGCCCCAACTGCCCTGATCCGTCCCGGCGTCGAGAGACGGTGACCGACCCGCGCACTGGGCCGGCCGCCGTCTCTTTGGCATGATCAGGTCCCCGCAAACCGATGGCGCGACGGACTTCGAGGGAGGTCGGACCCGGTGATCCTCACGGTCACGCTGAACACCGCTCTCGACATCACCTACCGCGTGAGGTCGCTGCGGCCGCACACCTCGCACCGGGTCTCCCAGGTCCTCGAACGGCCAGGCGGCAAGGGCGTGAACGTGGCCCGGGTGCTGGCCGCCCTCGGCCACGAGGTGACGGCCACCGGCTTCGCGGGCGGCGCCACCGGCCGGGTGCTGCGCGAACACCTCGCGGACACACCCGGGGTGACGGACGCGCTGGTGCCGATCGTCGGGGCCACCCGGCGCACCGTCGCCGTCGTCGACGAGCGGACCGGCGACACCACGCAGCTCAACGAACCGGGCCCGCAGATATCCCCGGCCGAGTGGGGCGCCTTCCAGGACCGGTACGCGCAACTGCTCGGCGGAGCCTCGGCGGTGGCGCTGTCCGGCAGCCTTCCCCCGGGCGTGCCGGTGGGCGCGTACGCGGGGCTGATACGCGCGGCCCGCGCCCACGGTGTCCCCGTGCTGCTGGACACCGGCGGGGAACCGCTGCGCCGCGGGGTGGCGGCCCGCCCCGACATCATCAAGCCGAACTCCGAGGAACTGGCCGAACTCACCGGCTCGCACGAGCCGTTGCGCGCCACCCAGGACGCCCGCCGGCGCGGCGCCCAAGCGGTGGTCGCCTCCCTCGGCCCGGAGGGCCTGCTCGCGGCCACCCCCGAGGGCCGCTGGCGCGCCACCCCACCCGCACGCATCCACGGCAACCCGACCGGCGCGGGCGACTCGGCGGTGGCGGCCCTGCTGTCGGGCCTCGTGGAACGACTCCCCTGGCCGTCCCGCCTGGCCCGCGCGGCGGCCCTCTCGGCGGCGACGGTACGGGCGCCCGGCGCGGGCGAGTTCGACCCCGGGACCTACGAGGAACTGCTGGAGCGGGTCGCGGTGACCGGGGTGGTCAGCGCGGCGTGAGCGGTCAGCTCTTGACCTGGCCCTTCTTGATCCAGAGCTGGTCCAGCAGGGCGTCGCACTTGTCGCCGGGCTGGCAGGAGATGGACACCGTGTTGTGGCCCTTGTCGAGGGTGGGCCACACGAAGGTCGTGGTCCAGCCCTTGGAGAAGTCGCCGTCGTTGGTGTGCGTGTAGTTCTTCAGCGGCATCTTGGTGGCGAACGGCTTGCCGTTGATGGTCACCGTCATCGCCTGGTCCTCGCCGACCACGCTGAAGTGCGCGAAGAGGGTGTAGGCGCCCTGCTCGGGAACGTTGTCGAAGGTCCAGGTGACGGAGGACCCGACGCTGTTCAGGCCGCCCACGTAGGTGCCGCCCGCCGCCTGGGCGCCCTTGACGTCCGAGGCCTTGGCGGCGGTGCCGGCGAGCTGGAGGGCGGCGGCGTCCGTCTTCGGCAGTTCGCCGGCCGGTGCCGAGGCGCTGTTCGACGGGCTGGGCCCGCTGCTCTGGGACTGGGCCGGGGAGGCGTCCGCCTGGTTGCCGGACTTGTCGTCGTCCGTGTTGCCGTTGATCATCGCCACACCGATGCCGATGACGACCGCGGCGACCACCGCGATCGCGCCGATCAGCAGGCCCTTGGTGTTCGGGCCGCGGCGGCCGCCGCCACCGCCGGGCGGCATGGAGTGCCTGCTCGTCGGAGCGCCGCCGGGCAGCGTCTCCGGGGCCTGGTAGTGGGCGTTCGGCCGGCCGTAGGCACCCTGCTGCGGGACCGTGGGCTGCTGCTGGCCGTAGGGGGCCTGCGGCTGGGCGTACTGGCGCTCGCCGACCGTACGCACTCTGCTGACCGAGTTCGGATAGCCGTAACCACCCGACGGCGGCTGGGCTCCTCGGGCCTGGCCGTCGGCGTACAGGTAGCCGAACGGGTCGTCGTCCTCGGGCGTGCTCGCGCCGTTGTCGCCGGGCGTCATCCCTTGGTACTCCTCAACAGGTGCGGGTGGATGCGATACGGGTGTGGAATGGCGAGCCTACCCGCTCCGACTGGGCCAAACGGGTGACTCGTATCGCATCAGCTCACTGACCTGCGATTCATCCGGCACGCCGGTGCTGTTTGGGACGAGATCTTTTCTCTACGTACATCCGTTCGTCGGCGGACTTCAGCACTTCGTCCGCCGTCATGCCGCAGTGCGCCCAGCCGATACCGAAACTCGCGCCCACCCGGACGGCCCGGTCCTCGGCGCGGATGGGCTGGATGATCTCGTTGCGCAGACGTACGGCGAGGTCCTGGGCGTCCGCCTTGCCGAGGCCGTCGGCGAGGATCACGAACTCGTCGCCGCCGAGCCGGGCGACCGTGTCACCGTCACGCACTCCGCGGGTCAGCCGCCGGGCGACCTCGATGAGCACCGCGTCGCCCGCGTTGTGGCCGAACCTGTCGTTGATCGACTTGAACCCGTCCAGGTCGCAGAAGAGGACCGCGAGGCCCTTGGTGCCGTCGTCGTGGCCGTCCTCGGGGGCGACGGTGTGGACATGGTGGTCGTAGCCGTCGAACGCCTCCACGCTCTGCGCGAAGTCGAAGCCGTGCCCGGGCGGGGCGTCGAAGGCGGGGTGGCCGTAGGCCGCGTCCAGGGACTCCAGGGCCCCGGCGTGCGACGGGCGGTGACACAGGCGCGCGGAGAGCCGGGAGCGCAGCTCGGCGGAGTTCGGCAGGCCGGTGAGGGAGTCGTGGGAGGCGCGGTGGGCGAGCTGCAGCTCGCGGCGCTTCCGCTCCTCGATGTCCTCGACATGGGTCAGCAGGAAGCGAGGCCCGTCGGCGGCGTCGGCGACCACGCTGTTGCGCAGGCTCACCCAGACGTAGCTGCCGTCGCGGCGGCCCAGGCGGAGCTCGGCCCGGCCGCCCTCGGCGGACGTCCGGAGCAGCGTGCCGATGTCCTCGGGGTGGACCAGGTCGGAGAAGGAGTAGCGGCGCATCGCGGAGGCGGGGCGGCCGAGCAGCCGGCACAGGGCGTCGTTGGTGCGCAGGATGCGGCCGTGCTGGTCGCCGCCCATCTCGGCGATGGCCATGCCGGAGGGCGCGTACTCGAAGGCCTGCCGGAAGCTCTCCTCGCTGGCCCTGAGCGCCTGCTGCTCGCGCTCGAGCCGGACCAGGGCGCGCTGCATGTTGGAACGCAGACGCGCGTTGCTGATCGCGATGGCGGCCTGGAAGGCGTACATCTGCAGGGCCTCGCGGCCCCAGGCGCCGGGGTGCCGGCCGTTGCGCGGCCGGTCGACGGATATGACGCCGAGCAGCTCGCCGGAGGAGCCGCCGCCCTGTGCCCCGGGCGTGTACATCGGGGCGAAGAGGCGGTCGGAGGGATGCCACTCGTCCTCGAAGCGCGGGGCCGGACCGTCGGTGTACCACTGCGGGACGTCGTCGTCGTCCAGCACCCAGCCCTCGGTGTGGGGTATGAACACGAGGTCACCCCACTGTTCGCCCATGCTCAGCCGCCGGTCCCAGGAGTCGCGGGAGCCGACCCGGCCGGTGATCAGGGCCTCGGCGGCGGAGTTGCCGGAGAAGGCGGCGATGACGAGATCCCCGTCGGGGCGCACGAGGTTGACGCACGCAAGCTCGTACCCGAGAGCGCTGACCGCGCCGTCGGCGACCGTCTGCAGCGTGTCCGCCAGGCTGCGTGCCGTGTTCATGTCGGCCATGACCTGGTGCAGCTGCCGCAGGGACGCAAGGCGGACATACGGTTCCGACTCGGTCTCCATGCTCGCCCTCCCCCCGAGACCTCGCAGCGAATCAAGGGTTGTCGTCGGCGCTTCCTTACAGTGCGTCCCGTCGTCTCTCAGTGGTCTCCAGCCACTGAATCACAGCGCGCTGCCCACTCGGTACACAGGGTCAACAATATCTGTCCCTTGTGACTCAAGTCACAGGGGAACGTGAACAATTGAGTGGAGTTTCTGCGTTTTCCCTGTGCGTTTACTGAACGCAAGTTTTGTCGTCGTGTGCACATGATGCACGAACCGTCACCTCGTGGTCCCCCGGTCCTAGGACCCGGATAGGGCCAGGGCCCGATGCGGCCCGTCCGGGGCGGAGATTAGCGTTCATGGCGTGCTGAACACCTCCTCCCCCACCGCCGCAGCAGTCACCGGGCATGCTGAGGGGGTGAGCAACGACGAGTTCCGGGCCGCCATGTCCCGGCTGGCCGCGGGCGTGGTCCTGGTGACCGCGCAGGAACCGCCGCTGGACCCCGACGACCCGGCCGCGCCGGTCGGCGAGGACGTCGGCATGACCGCGACCGCCTTCATGTCCGTCTCGCTGGACCCGCCGCTGGTGATGGTCAGCCTGCGCGAGGGCTCGCGCATGGACGACCTGCTCGACGAACAGCCCCTGTGGGCGGTCTCGGTGCTCGCCGACAACCAGCGCCACATCGCCGGGCGCTTCGCCATGAAGGGCCGGATCAGCGACCGGCTGCTCTTCCAGGACCTGCCGCGGGTGCGCGGTGAGGTCACCGGCGCCCCAATGGTGGGCGGCGCGCTGGCCACCCTGGAGTGCCGCACCGAGCAGCGGGTGGCGGCAGGCGACCACACCCTCGTCATCGGCCGGGTGCTGACCGCACGGGCGCCGGGCACGGAGGGCGGCCCGCTGATGTACTTCCGCGGCCGGTACCGGCAGTTGGGCTGACGGCCACCGGAACCGGAGGAACCGGGGTGCCTAACCCCAGTCCCGCCCGGAGCGGCCGCGCTTCCTCTCCGAGCGCTGCTTCTTCTCGCGCAGCCGGCGCTCGTTGATGCCGCGGGGGATGCGGGTGGGGCGGCGGGGCTTGGGCGGGGGTGCGGTGGCCTCGGCGAGCAGGGCGGCGAGGCGTACGGCGGCGGCCTCGCGGTTGCGCCACTGGGAACGGTGCTCGGAGGACCGTACGACGACCACGCCGTCCACCAGCCGCCCGGCCAACCGGCGCAGCGCCCGGTCCTTCCACACCGGCGGCAGCGCCTCGGTGCGCGCCAGGTCGAAGCGCAGCTCGACCTGCGAGTCGCTGGTGTTGACGTGCTGCCCGCCCGGCCCGGAGGACCTCGAGAAACGCCACATCAGCTCGGCCTCGGGCAGCGAGACCGAACCGCGGATGACATGGGGACCGGACATGCCTCCCATGTTCCCGGCCCGACCGGTCCCACGTCACCCGGTTTTAGCCGGTGACGGCCACATGGGTAAAAAAGGTAAAGGGACCCGGAACCACCGGTACCCCCCTCGACGTTCTCCCCGGTGACGGTAGCTTCGTCGGCACAGATGCGCACGAATAACTAGGGAAGGGACTCCCAATCATGGCTGTAAGCCTGTCCAAGGGTGGCAACGTCTCGCTCACCAAGGAGGCTCCGGGCCTGACCGCCGTCACCGTGGGCCTCGGCTGGGACGTCCGCACCACCACCGGCACGGACTTCGACCTGGACGCCTCCGCCATCGCGGTCAACACGCAGGGCAAGGTCTACTCGGACGCCCACTTCGTCTTCTTCAACAACAAGCAGACGCCGGACAACTCCATCGTCCACACCGGTGACAACCGCACCGGCGAGGGCGCCGGCGACGACGAGGCGATCAACGTCAACCTGGCCGCCCTCCCGGCCGACGTCGACAAGATCGTCTTCCCGGTCTCCATCTACGACGCCGAGAACCGCGGCCAGAACTTCGGCCAGGTCCGCAACGCCTACATCCGCATCGTCAACCAGGCCGGCGGCGCCGAGATCGCCCGCTACGACCTCTCCGAGGACGCAGCCACCGAGACGGCCATGGTCTTCGGCGAGCTGTACCGCAACGGCGCGGAGTGGAAGTTCCGCGCGGTGGGCCAGGGTTACGCCTCGGGCCTGGTGGGCATCGCCCAGGACTTCGGTGTGAACGTCTGACGTACAGCGCGTCGAGCGGAAGCCCCCGGCCCGCGGGGCAGGGGGCTTTCCCGCCCCCGCCCGCGGGCACCCCGAAATCCGCCGGAGGCTCCGGCACCCCGCGCGATACGTTGCCCACGTGATCCTCGAAGCCCTCGCCCTCACCGCCGATCATGACCTCCCAGCCCCGCTGCTCACCGAGCTGACGGCGCTCTACGCCTCCAACCGCGCCTTCCACGCGCTCAGCGGCGACTTCCCCGACCCGGACGACGTCCGGGCCGAACAGGTGGCGGCGGCGCTGGCCGACGAGCTGGCCCAGCCGGGCGCCGAGGTGCTGCTGGCCCGGTCCGAGGGGTGCCTGGTCGCGATCGTGATCACACTGGCCCGGCACCCCGACCCGGCCGACCCCGATCCGTGGATCGGGCTGCTGATGGTGAACGCGGCCGAACAGGGCAAGGGACACGGCCGCCGGGTCGCCACGGCGGTCGAGGAGCGTTTCCGCGCCGCCGGCCGCCGGGCCGTGCGCCTCGCCGTCCTGGAGAACAACCCCGGAGCGCTGGCCTTCTGGACCGCCCTCGGTTACGAGGTCGTCGGCCACCGCCCCGACCGCGCCCTCGGCCGCCCCTGCGCCGTACTGCGCAAGGTGCTGCGGACACCCCGGCAGGCCGCCCGGGTCGCCGTCGTGGACCCCGGCGGCGCGGTACTGCTCTTCCGGTACGACAACGTCGAGGTCGGCGTCCACTGGGCACTGCCCGGCGGCGGGCTGGAGCCGGGCGAGGCCCCGCGCGAGGGCGCCCTGCGGGAACTGGCCGAGGAGACCGGCTGGACCGACCTGCTGCCGGGCCCGCTGCTGTGCACCTGGGAACACGACTTCACGCACACCGGCGTCCCCGTCCACCAGCACGAGCACGTCTACGTCACTCACGGGCCGCACCGCGAGCCGGCCGGCCCCGATCTGGCCGCCGCGCACGCCGCCGACGGCATCCTCACCTGGCGCTGGTGGAGCAGGCGGGAACTGGCCGAGGAGCCGGAGCCGGTCTGGCCGCCCGGCCTCGCCCGGCTGCTGGACGAGTGGGAGGGCTGAGGGCGCGGTGGACCGGCCGGCCCGCGAGGTGTGACGCCGGAGCCCTCAAATTCGCTTGACAGATGACGAGTTGAGCACTCGGCGCCTGTCCGGATAACGGTTCCCAAGGAACGGCATTCGGATACGAACACGTAAAGTCTTGTCGGCGCTCTGTCAAACAAGGCCCTAACGGTGTCACTCTCTCCGCACCCGCCGCAGCTTGTACGTCCCCTGTGCCCCAACTGTGTCTCCGGCCCCACCGGAGGCCGGCCATAAGGAGATCGAGTGACACAGCACCCCCGCGCCTCCCGCAGGACCGCCATGCGCGCCGCCGCGCTGGCCGGCTCGGCGGCGATGGTCGTCCTCGCGCTGCAGAACGGCTCCGCCACCGCCGCCCCCACGCACACCCCCGGCGCCACGGCCGTCCCGCTCAGCGCCCCGGCGCGCGCCGCCGCCATCGAGACGGCCCAGCGGCACGCCGGTGCCGCGGCCCGCGAACTCGGTCTCGGCGCCAAGGAGAAGCTGGTCGTCCGGGACGTGGTCAAGGACGCCGACGGCTCCGTCCACACCCGCTACGAGCGCACCTACGCGGGTCTTCCCGTGCTGGGCGGCGACCTGGTCACCCACGTGGCGAAGAACGGCTCGCTCAAGGGCGTCAGCAAGGCGGCCAAGGCCCGCATATCCGTGCCGACCACCACCGCCGCCGTGTCCGCCACGAGCGCGAAGAAGACCGCTCTCAAGGCCGCCGACACCGCCAAGGCCACCGCTTCGTCCTCCCGCAAGGTGGTCTGGGCGGCCGGCGCCAAGCCGGTCCTCGCCTACGAGTCCGTCGTCAAGGGCCTCCAGCACGACGGCACCCCGAGCGAGCTGCACGTCGTCACCGACGCCCGGACCGGCAAGAAGATCTACTCCTATGAGGCGGTCGACACCGGCACGGGCACCAGCCAGTACAGCGGCACGGTCACCATCGGCACCACCGCCTCCGCCTCCGGCGGCTACGACCTGATCGACGGCGGCCGCGGCGGCCACAAGACCTACGACCTGAACGGCGGCACCAACGGCACCGGCGCCCTCTTCCACGACGCCGACGACGTCTGGGGCAACGGCACCGTCTCCAACCGCCAGACCGCCGCCGTGGACGCCGCCTACGGCGCCGCCGTCACCTGGGACTTCTACAAGTCCGCGTTCAACCGCAACGGCATCGCGGGCGACGGCAAGGCCGCCTACTCCCGCGTCCACTACGGCAACGCCTACGTCAACGCCTTCTGGGACGACAGCTGCTTCTGCATGACGTACGGCGACGGCGCGGGCAACGCCGACCCGCTGACCTCGCTCGACGTGGCCGGCCACGAGATGAGCCACGGTCTGACCGCGGCCACGGCGAAGCTCAACTACCGGGGCGAGTCCGGCGGCCTGAACGAGGCCACCTCGGACATCCTCGGCACCGCGGTGGAGTTCTTCGCGAACAACTCCTCCGACACCGGTGACTACCTCATCGGCGAGAAGATCGACATCAACGGCGACGGCACCCCGCTGCGCTACATGGACAAGCCCAGCAAGGACGGCGGCTCCGCCGACTACTGGTCGAAGTCCGTCGGCCGCCTGGACGTGCACTACTCGTCCGGTGTCGCCAACCACTTCTTCTACCTGCTGTCCGAGGGCAGCGGCGCGAAGACCATCAACGGGGTGTCCTACAACTCCCCGACGTACAACGGCTCGACGGTCACCGGCATCGGCCGGGACAAGGCGGTCCAGATCTGGTACAAGGCCCTGAGCACGTACTTCACCTCGACCACCAACTACGCGGGCGCCCGCACCGGCACCCTGCAGGCCGCGGCCGCCCTGTACGGCTCGGGCAGCGCGGAGTACAACGCGGTGGCGGCCGCCTGGAAGGCGGTCAACGTCAACTAGTCCCGCCAAGCGGGTTTCCGGCAGCCGGGCCGTCCGTCACGGACGGTCCGGCTTGCCGTCTCCGTACAGCCAGTCCTTCCAGATCCCGCCGAAGTCCTCGTCCGGGGCCTTCTTCTCCACGTACGCGGTGAACTCGGCGGTGTCGGCGGTGCCGTGGCGGTGGGCGGCGGCCCAGCCCTTGAGGATGTCGTGGAAGGTGTCGTCGCCGACCTTCTGGCGGATCTTCTGCAGCACCATCGCGCCGCGTTCGTAGACCGGGCTGTCGGAGATGTGCGCGGCGTCGGACGGCCTGGCCGGCGGAAAGTCCCAGACGGCGTCGTCGTCTCCGTCGTACAGGTCGGTGAAGGTCTGCTGGGCGCTCTTGCCGCCGTGGTCCTCCTGGTACAGCCACTCCGCGTACGTCGCGAAGCCCTCGTTGAGCCACATGTCCCGCCAGCTCCTCGGGGTGACCGAGTCGCCGTACCACTGGTGGGCGAGTTCGTGGACGAGCGTGCCGGTCTCGGGGGCGCCGGGGAAAACGGGGCGGGTCTGGGTCTCCAGGGCGTACCTGACGTCGCCCGGGCGGTCGACGACCGCTCCGGCGGAGGAGAACGGGTACGGCCCGAAGTTGTACTCCTCCCAGTCGAGGATCTCCGGGATCTTCGCCAGGACGTCCTTGCTCGCCTTCGCCTGGCCGGGGTCCACGGCGGTGAGGACGGGCAGGCCGTGCGGCCCGGTGCCGCGGCCGATGTCGTAGTGGCCGACGGCGACGGCGGCCACGTAGCTCGCCATCGGCTGGGCGGTGTGCCAGGAGTACGTCGTCCGGCCGCCCTTGCTGGTCCGGCGGGTCAGCTCCCCGTTGGAGACGGCCTGCAGGCCCTCGGGGACGGTGACCGTGATGTCGTAGGCAGCCTTGTCCGAGGGATGGTGGTTGCCGGGGAACCACGCCATCGAGCCGACCGGCTCGCCGAGGCCGAGCGCGCCGTCGGCGGTGGGCAGCCAGCCCTCCCTGGAGCCGTCGGGGTCGGTGAGGGTCCGCGGGGTGCCGGAGTAACGGACGGTGGCGGTGAAGGTCTCGCCGTCGCGGAGGTCGTCGTGGGGGCGGACGGTGAGTTCCTGGCCCGCGCGGTTCCAGCGGGCGTCCTCGCCCTCGACGGTGACCGAGCCGACGTCCAGTCCGTCGAGGTCGAGGTCGAATGCGGTCAGGTCCTGGGTGGCGCGGGCGGTGATCACGGCCCGGCCGGTGAGCCTGCGGGTGGCCGGGGTGTAGCCGAGGGTCAGGGCGTAGTGGGTGACGTCGTAGCCGCCGTTGCCCGCCTTCGGGAAGTAGGGGTCGTGCACGCCCGAGCCGCCCGGAGTGCCGCGTACTCCGCCGCCGCACGCGGTGCCGGTGAGCGTGAGCGCCAGGAGGGCCGCGACGGCCGGGACAAGGCGTGCGGATCTGGACATGACAGTGATCCTACGGCGGCGGCGCGCACCGGGGCGGGGGTGCCGTGGCGGGGCGTGACACCATCTCCTGCGTGCTCGACATCGGCTACGCCCTCTCCAACCGCTTCCCGGACCCGCCGCAGACCGACTACCGCCACGCGGACGTCCACGCGCTGCGGCACGACCTGTTCTGCGGGGACGTCTATCTCGCGGACACGAATTCGGACCGCGAGCTGTCCACAGCCTGGGGATGGGTGCCGGTGCTGGACTTCGCGTGGGCGCTGTGCGACATCGTGGAGCGGCTGGACCGGGACCCGATGGGCTCGCGTGCCTCCCGGCCGCAGCAGGCGGAGCTGGACTTCACCGAGTCCACCGACCGGATGCTCTTCGAGCGCCGCTTCGGCTGGGTGGACATCGAGGCCGACTGGATGCCGGCCGAGGAGGCCCCGCTGTCCTTCTCCCACTCCGAACTGCGCCGGGAGTCCCGCGACTTCCTGCACGACCTGATCGCCGACCTGAGCGATCTTCACGAGGACCTGTCGGAGAACCCGGCGATCTGGACCCTGCAGGCCCGCTTCCCCCGCGTGGCCTGAGCCCTCAGTCCTCCACCCTGATCCCCAGCTCACCGGCCAGCACCGGCGCCAGGTCCAGCAGCTGCCCCGTGCTGATCACCGCCCCCGCCAGCCGGTCCAGACCCCGGACGATCTCCAGCGGGGCGGCCCCGCGCAGGTCGACGTCCCTGAGGGTCGCGCCGCCGAAGTCGGCCTCCTTCAGGGCACAGCCGGTGAACTCCACCCGTTCCAGGCGGGCCCCGGCGAAGTCCGGCTCGACCAGGACGCAGGAGTCGAAGACCACGTCCCTGAGCCGGGCCTCGCGGAGATTGAGGAAGTCGATCTTGCCGCCGCGGATCACGACCCGCTCCAGCACGGCGCCGTGCAACTGGGTGCCGCCCAGCCGGGGATCGAGCAGCTCCACATCCCGGAACGTGGCCTCGGCGAGGTCGGTGCCGACGCCCCGCAGGCCGCGCAGGACCGAGTCCAGCACGCGCGCGCGGCGCAGCACCGCCTCGTCCACCGCGCAGTCCGTCAGCGCGCAGTCCATGAAGCGGGCGCCTGCGCCGTCCTGCCCGGCCAGGTCCGCCGCCCGGAACTCCAGTCCGTCGTAGTCCCCGTCCGGCTCCAGTTCGCCGCCGGTCCAGGGCTCAAGGGGCGGCAGCCGCACCTCCGGCCGCCGCGCGCCCTTCACCCGTGTTCCGTCCGCGCCCGTGGGTCTCCTCGCCATGCCCCCATGCTGCCCCGTGCCACTGACAATCGGGCTGACCTGGGGGAACCGGTCCCATGCGGTGGGACCCCGGCACACCCGGATGCGATACCCACCGATTCATGGTGTTCTGACCAGATGAATATCGGCCGAAAGGGTGAGGCCCCGCCGGCGTCCGCCGGCGCCGGGCAAGCCGATCCCCACCGCTGGTGGGGCCTGGTCGTCATCGCCCTCGCCCAGCTGATGGTGGTCCTGGACGCGACGATCGTGAACATCGCGCTGCCCTCGGCCCAGCACGACCTGCACATGTCCGACGCCAACCGGCAGTGGGTGATCACCGCCTACACGCTGGCCTTCGGCGGACTCCTGCTGCTGGGCGGCCGGATCGCCGACCTCGTGGGCCGGAAACGCACCTTCGTCATCGGGCTCATCGGCTTCGCGGCCGCCTCCGCGCTCGGCGGAGCGGCCACCAGCTCCGGAATGCTGTTCGGCGCCCGCGCCCTGCAGGGCGTCTTCGCCGCCCTGCTCGCGCCCTCCGCGCTGAGCCTGCTGACCACGACCTTCACCGACCCGCACGAGCGCGGCAAGGCCTTCGGCATCTACGGCGCCCTGGCCGGCAGCGGCTCGGCCATCGGGTTCATCGTCGGCGGCCTGCTCACCGAGTACCTGAACTGGCGCTGGTGCCTGTACGTCAACGTGCCCATCGCCGTCGTCGCGGTGCTCGGCGCCTTCGCCCTGCTGCACGACCGCCCAGGACATCGCGGGGCCCGGCTCGACGTGCCCGGCGTGCTGCTCGGCTGCGGCGGACTCGTCGCGATCGTCTACGGCTTCGCCGAGGCCGAGCCGCGTGGCTGGACCGACCCGCTGGTGATCGCCCTGTTCGCGTCCGGCGCGGCGCTGCTCGCGGTGTTCGTCTGGTGGCAGGCCCGGGCGCCGAGCCCGCTGCTCCCGCTGCACATCGTCAGGGACCGCAACCGCGCGGGCTGCTTCCTGACCATGATGCTCGCGGTGATCGGCATGTTCGGGTTGTTCCTGTTCATGACCTACTACCTGCAGGTCATCCTCGGCTACTCGCCGGTCCGGGCGGGCCTGGCCTTCCTGCCGCTGACCGCCGCGATCATCATCGGCTCCACCCAGATATCGGCCCGGCTGCTGCAACGTGTGGCTCCGCGCCTGCTCATGGTGCCCGGCATGCTGCTGGCCGCGTCCGGGCTGCTGCTCCTGACCCGGATGACCGTCGGCTCCTCCTACACCGGCGAGATCCTGCCCGCGCTGATCCTGATGGGCCTCGGCATGGGCCTGACCTTCATGCCGGTGTTCGCCACCGCCACCGCCGGTGTGGCCCCGCGCGACGCCGGCGTCACCTCGGCGACCGTCAACACCTCCCAGCAGGTGGGCGGCTCGATCGGCACGGCCCTGCTCAACACGATCGCCACCACGAGCAGCGCCGCCTACGTCACCGCCCACCTGCGCGGCCCGGCCTCCAAGGCCGCGGTCGTCCCGGCGGGCGTGGTGCACGGCTACACGGTCGCGATCGCGTGGGCGGCGGGCGTGATGCTGCTGGCCGGCCTGGTGGCGGGCCTGATGGTGACGGCCAGGGCCCCGGGCCACGGGGCACCGGCCGAGACACCGGTGCCGGAGTCAGTGGGCTGAGCCGCCCAGTTCCGCCAGCGCTCCGTCGGTGAGCCGGTACACCGTCCACTCGTCCTGCGGGCGGGCGCCGAGGGCCTCGTAGAAGCCGATCGCGGGCCGGTTCCAGTCGAGCACCGACCACTCCAGGCGCTCGTAGCCGCGCTCCACGCAGATGCGCGCCAACTCGGTCAGCAGCGCCCGGCCGTGCCCGCCGCCCCGGGCGGAGGGGCGGACGTAGAGATCCTCCAGGTAGACGCCGTGCACACCGCGCCAGGTGGAGAAGTTCAGGAACCACAGCGCGAAGCCGACGCTCTCCCCGGTCCCGTCGTCCACGGCCATGTGCGCGAACGCCGCCGGCCGCTCCCCGAACAGCGCCTCACGCAACTGCTCCTCGGTCGCCCGCGCCTCCTGCGGGGCCTTCTCGTACTCGGCCAGCTCACGGATCAGGGCGTGGATGACGGGGACGTCGGCGGGGGTCGCGGAGCGAATCATGAGGGTGAGGCCAACCGGGCGCGTCCGGCCCGGTCACGCCGGTCAGTTCCGCCCCGCCACCCGGTCGGCCACCCGTGCCAGCCGGGAGGAACCGGCGCCCGGGTGCAGCAGTTCGCGCCGGTCGGCGGCGCGGTAGGTGGCGTACATGCCGTGCACGCCGAGCCAGCGGAGGGGTTCCGGCTCCCACTTGCGGACCTTGTGGTTCACCCAGGGCAGGTCCGTCAGCCCGGTGCGCCCGGCCTGGCCCGAGTCCTGCTGCACGAGGTCGCGCAGGGTGCGGGCGGCCAGGTTGGCGGTGGCGACGCCCGAGCCGACGTAGCCGCCCGCCCAGCCGAGCCCGGTGGCGCGGTCGAGGGTGACCGTGGCGCACCAGTCGCGCGGCACGCCGAGCACACCGGACCAGGCGTGCTCGACCCGCACGCCCGCGAGGGCCGGGAAGAAGCGGGTCAGGATCTCCCGCAGCGCCTCGACCGTCTCGGCCTGGGTGCGGCCGTCGTTGTCGGTGCGCGAACCGAAGCGGTACGGCACCCCGCGCCCGCCCAGCGCGATCCGTCCGTCGGCGGTGCGCTGCGCGTACATGTAGGCGTGTGCCATGTCGCCCAGCGTCTCCCGGCCGTCCCAGCCGATCGCCGCCCACTGCTCGTCGGTGAGCGGCTCGGTGGCGATCATCGAGGAGTTCATCGGCAGCCAGGTCCGCCGCTGGCCCGTGAGCGAGGCGGTGAAGCCCTCCGTGCAGCGCAGCACGTAGGGCGCGCGGACCGTGCCGTACGGCGTCACGGCGTGCTTGGGCCGGATCTCGGTGACCGGGGTCGACTCGTGGATGACCACGCCCAGCGCCTCCGCGGCCGCCGCGAGCCCCTTGACCAGCTTCACCGGGTGCAGCCGCGCGCCGTGCGGGGTCCAGCTCGAGCCCACCGCGCCGGCCACCCTGATCCGCTCGGCGGTCTGCCGGGCCCCGTACAGCTCGCGGTCCTTCTCGCCGTACGACAGCTCGTGCTCGTGGAAGGCCCGCAGCCGCGCCAACTGGGCGGGGGTCGTCGCCACTTCCAGCACCCCGCCCCTGTGCACGCCGGCGTCGATGCCCTCCGCCTCGGTGACGGCGACCACCTCGGCCACGGTGTCGTTCATCGCCCGCTGCAGGCGTACGGCGGCCTCGTGGCCGTGCAGCTTGGCGTACCGGTCGCGGCCCGCGATCCCGTTGTAGAGCCAGCCGCCGTTGCGGCCGGAGGCGCCGTATCCGCAGAACTTCTGCTCCAGGACGGTGATACGCAGGAAGGGGGCGGCCTTCTTCAGGTAGTACGCGGTCCACAGTCCCGTGTAGCCGCCGCCGACGATGACGACGTCGGCCGAGGCGTCCCCGGGCAGCGGTTCCCGCACCGCGGGGAGGCCGTCGTCCGCGTACCAGAAGGAGATCCCACCGTTGACGACACTGGTTGCCGAGCTGCTCATGGCCGGGACGTTAACCCCTGGGAGCGGCCAGTGTCTCCTTCGGATTCCATGCTTTTGCGCTGCCCCTGACCAGCGGACGGCACGCGAGACCGACCAGGACGGACAGGAAGTGCCCGAAGTCGGTGAAGGTACGGCTCGCGACCAGCGGCACGGCGTAGAAGGCGAGCAGGCAGGCGAGGTACAGGTACCGCCAGGGCGCCGCGATCCGGTAGGTGAGCACCGCCATCACCCCGGCCAGCGCGTAACTCACGCCGATGTCCAGGGAGTTGACGGCGGAGTTCGGGGCGTGGCCGTCGTGGATCGCCTGGAGCAGGGCCAGCTCGCTGACCAGCGTGGCGAGCACGTGCGCGGCGACGCACACCGCGAGCCAGCGCAGGGTGCCGAGCCAGCGCTCGGCCTGGGCGTGGAAGACCGAGTACAGCACGGCGTACGGCAGCCAGTGCCCGCTGTCGATCCACATCGCGCTGGTGATCAGCACCCGCACGGGGTTCTGCGACAGCTCGTGGATGTTGGTCGAGCGCTGCCGCAGGAAGTCCTGTTCGAACGCCGGTGACATGTGGTGCAGGGCGACCGTGGTGAAGAAAAGGATCGTGAGCCAGACGTAGGTGCCCGGGGCGCCGCGCACATAGGCCGCGGCCGCCCGGAGCCCTCGCCGTGCGCTGATGACCCGGTTCACAACCGACAGTATGGTCGCCAGGAAGTTCGGGGCGCCTGGCGAGTCCGGCCACCGGCCCTCCGCCGGGCCCGGGCGACGGCCGCCCCCGCCTCTCGGCGGGATGCGCCGTCCGGGTGACGGCGCGCGGGCGGTGCCCGGCAGGGCCGAACGGGTGACCACCGCTCCCGGGCCGTCGGTCGGCACTCCCGGCTCCGGTCCGCCGCCCGCGCCGCTCCTGACACGCCGCCGGATGGCCTATCCGGCCATAGAAGGATAAAACAGCCATACCGTACGCGATATGAAGAGATGTCACATCGCATATCTCGCCAGCGCCGCCGCCCTCCTCGGCACCGGCCTGGGCGCGGCCCCCGCGGTGGCCGCCCACTCGACCCTGGTGGTCCGTCCCGGCGAATCGATCCAGAAGGCGGTCGACGCCGCCAGGGCCGGCGACACCGTGCTCGTGCTCGCCGGCACGTACCACGAGAGCGTGACGATCCGCACCCCCCACGTGACCCTGCGGGGCGTGGGTTCCGGGACGGTCATCAAGCCCGCCGCCAAGAAGGCCACCAAGAAGCCCGCCAAGGCGAGCACCAAGAAGGCCACCAAGAAGGCCTCGAAGAAGGCCGCCAAGAAGATCGCGAAGAGCTGCGCCGAGGGCGGCAACGGCATCTGCGTGCTGGGCACCAAGACCAAGGACGTCAAGGGTGTCACCGTCGCCGACCTGAAGGTGACCAAGTTCAGCCGCACCGGGGTGTTCGGCATGGCCACCGACGGCCTGACCGTGCGCGGGGTGAACGCCGCCGACAACGGCGTGTGGGGCATCGCCGAGGAGCGGTCGGTGCGCAGCCTGCTGCGGGACAACTACGCGCACGGCAACGGTGACGCGGGTGTGTTCCTCGCCAACACCATCCAGGAGGAGGCCGGCGCCTACGACGCCAAGCAGACCCTGGTGTCGCACAACCGGCTGGAGGGCAACCGGATCGGCGTCACCGTGCGCCGGCTGCGGAACCTGACCGTCGCCCGGAACTGGGTCTCCGGCAACTGCGCCGGGGTGTTCGTGGTCGGTGACGAGAACAAGCCCAAGGCCGGTCACCTGGACGTCACCGCCAACCAGGTCGTCGCGAACAACAGGTCCTGCCCGAAGACCGAGCGGCTGCCGGCCCTGAAGGGCTCCGGCATCGTCCTGACCGGCACCGAGCAGGCCCGGGTGTCCCGGAACTGGGTCACCGGCAACTCCGGCAAGTCCCCGCTGTCCGGCGGCATCGTGCTCTTCAAGAGCTTCGTGGGCGTGGCCGGCACCGACAACCGCGTCGACGGCAACGTCCTCTCGGAGAACTCCCCCGCCGACCTGGTGAGCACCGAGACCGGCAGGACCAACTCCTTCGAGCGCAACTCCTGCCGGGCTTCCAAGCCCGCGGGCCTGTGCTGACCGCACGCCCGCTGCCACTGCTGGACCGACGAAGGCCAAGGAAAGAGAGAGGGCGGCAGATGACGTCCGCTGAAACAGCACCACCGCCTCCCATGCGGCTGCGCGAACTCGTGTTCGGCGCGGCCTGTGCCGCCGCCGTCCGGGCCGCCGCCCGGCTGGGCGTCGCCGACGCCCTGGGCGACACCCCGATGACCGCCGAGGACCTCGCCGCCGCGGTCAAGACCGAACCGAAGCCCCTGCGCCGGCTGCTGCGGGCGCTGTCCTGCTACGACGTCTTCGCCGAGCGGCCGGACGGCACCTTCGCGCACACCGGCATGTCGCGGCTGCTGCGCGAGGACGACCCCAACAGCCTGCGCGCCATCGCCCTGTGGTGCACCGAACCCTGGACCTGGGACGCCTGGCCCAAGCTGGACGAGGCCGTGCGCACCGGCGACAACGTCGTGGAGGGCCTGTACGGCAAGGAGTTCTTCACCTACCTCAACGAGGACGCCCCGGAGTCCGCGGACGTCTTCAACCGCGCCATGACCCGCTCCAGCGAGCAGTCCGCGCGCGAGGTCGCGGCCCTGCTCGACCTGTCCGGGGCCAAGTCGGTCGCGGACGTCGGCGGCGGCCAGGGGCACGTGGTGGCCTGCCTGCTGGACAAGTACCCGGCGATGCGCGGCAGCCTGCTCGACCTGCCCCGGGTGGTGGAGAACGCCCTGCCGCGGCTGCGCGAGGGCGGCGACCTCGCCGACCGCGCGCGGATCGTGCCCGGTGACGTCCGGGACGCGATCCCGGTCCAGGCCGACGTCTACATCATCAAGAACATCCTGGAGTGGGACGACGAGAGCACGTCCCGCACGCTGCGCAACGTCGTCGAGGCGGGCGGCCCGGGCACCCGGGTCGTCGTCATCGAGAACCTGGTGGACGACACCCCCTCGATGCGCTTCAGCACCGCCATGGACCTGCTGCTGCTCCTCAACGTCGGCGGGGCCAAGCACACCACCGACTCCATGGTGAGCCGGCTGACCTCGGCGGGCCTGAAGGTGGGCGACATCCGTCCGGTCAACCCGTATCTGCACGCGTTCGAGTGCCACGTGCCCGCGTGACGCGGACGCGACGGCACAGGCCACCGGCCGCCGGGCCCGCGACGCTGCGGGCCCGGCGGCCGGTGGCCGTCCGGGGGTGCCGTACGGCTCAGTCGCGCTCCCAGACGTAGAAGCGCTGTGCCATCGCGTCCTTGGGGGACCGCCAGGTCTCCGGGTCGTACGCGCTGACGTACGCCGTCAGGCGCTCGCTGATGTCACGGAACTCGGGGTGGCCGGTCACCTTGGCGATGGCGGGCCCGGGGTCGCGCTCGGACTCGACGAGGTGCATGTACACATCGCCGAACTGGAAGAGGCTGCGCCGCACCACACCGACGAGGTGGGGCAGTTCTCCCCGGTCGGACTCCTCGAACACCTTGGCGATGTCCGGGGCGGAGCCCGGGGCCATGCGCGCGACGATCAGTGCCTGGTGCATCGAATCGGTCCTCCCTCCGGTCAGTCGGCCAGGGCCGGCGCGGGACGCCGTCCGGCGGCCGCCTTCTCGATCTTCTCCCGGATGAGGGCCATCTGGACCTTGGAGTTCCTGTTGATGTTGTCGGTCATCCAGTCGTCGTCGACCGGGGCGTCCGGCTTCATCGCGAAGTCCTGCGTCCAGACCATCCGGGTACCTGCCGGGACCTCCTCGTACTGCCAGAGGATGTCCATGTGGGCGAACGGGCCGGTCTCGACCCGGCGGGCCTTCACGGTGCGGGCCTTGCGGTCGGGCTCACGCTCGGAGACCCAGCTCCAGACGGTGCCGTTGTCGTCCGGGTGCATGGTCAGCCGGAACGTCGTCTTCTTCCCCTCCTGGGAGAGGATCTCGACGGACGCGTACTCGCTGAAGAGCTGCGGCCACTTCTCCAGGTCGTTGGTCATGTCCCAGACCAGGTCGAGCGGCGCTGCGATGGTGATCTCGTTCTGCGTGTGTCCTGCCATCTCAGGCTCCTGCCATCAAGGTGCTGTTGACGAGGTTGAGGAACTGCTGGGGTGTCTTGCAGCGCTCCGCGTCGACCGGCATCGGGGTGCCGTGCGTGTTCTCCAGCTCGCCGACGATGCCGAGCAGGCCGAGCGAGTCGACACCAAGGACGTCGAAGCCGGTGTCCGGCGTGTCCTGGAGCTGCTGCGGGCTGACGGTGACCCCGGCAGCCTTCTTCATCAGCGCGGCGAGTTCTTCCACGGTGATCTGAGGCATTGCTCTCCTCCTTTGCTGTCCTCACTTTTCGGCGCCGTGCCGGAGCACGAGCGCCGAGTTCGACCCCATGAGCCCGCGGCTGAGCACCAGCGCCGTACGGAGCTCGGCGACCCGGGCGCGGCCGGTCACGAGGTCGAGGTCGTGGCAGACGTCGGCGACGTTGGGGGTGGGTGGGATCAGGCCGTGCTCCATCGCGAGCACCGCCGCCGCGGTGTCCAGCACCGGAGCCGCGCAGTAGCCCCGGCCGATGCCGGTCTTCGGCGCGGTGACCGGTACCCGGGTGCCGTGCGCGCCGAGGGCGTCGGCGAGCGCGAGGGCCTCGGCCCGGTCCGCCGCCGGCACCCCGAGGGCGTCGGCGAAGACGACGTCGACCTCCTCGGGAGCACAGCCGGCCTCGTCCAGCGCCTGCCTGATGGCCTGCGCCAGACCGTCCCGGGACAGGTCCCAGCGGGAGGCACCGGTGAAGGTCGCCGCGTGGCCCGCGACGTAGGCCCGCACGTCCGCACCGCGCTCACGGGCCGACGTCTCCGCCTCCACCACGAGCATGGCGCCGCCCTCGGCCGGCACGAAGCCGCAGGCGGCGTCCGTGAACGGGCGGTAGGCGCGGGACGGGTCGGTGTCGGTGCTCAGCTCCTCGTAACCGAGCTGGCAGACCATCGAGTACGGCGCCAGCGGCGCCTCGGTGGAACCGGCGACCATCACATCGGTGCCGCGCCGCACCGCCCGGGCGGCGTGCGCGAGGGCGTCCAGACCGCCCGCCTCGTCGGAGGCGACCACCGAGCAGGGGCCCTTGAACTTCCGGCGGATGGAGATCTGGCCGGTGCTCGCGGCGTAGAACCAGGCGATGGACTGGTACGGGCCGACGAACCGGCTGCCCTTGCCCCAGAGCTGCTGAAGCTCGCGCTGGCCGAACTCACCGCCGCCGGAACCGGCCGCGGTGACCACCCCGATGGAGTACGGCTCCCCGGAGATGTCGGCCTGCCCCAGCCGGGCGTCCTCCAGCGCGAAGTCGGCGGCGGCCAGGGCGAAGTGCGTGAACCGGTCGGTCTGGACGAGGAACCGCTCGTCGATGGTCGCCGCCGGCTCGAAGCCGCGGACCTCGCCGGCCACCTTCAGCGGAAGGTGCTCACAGCCCTCGCGGGTGACCCGGTCGAGGACGCTGAGGCCTTCCTGGGTGGCCTTCCAGAACGTGTCGGTGCTGGTTCCGTTGGGCGCGACCACCCCGATGCCGGTGACGGCCGCGCGCCGTACATGCGGAGCACTCATCGTGTCCTCACTCCCTGGAACGGGTCAGGACCACCGCGGACTGGAAGCCGCCGAACCCGCTGCCCACGGACAGGACGCTGCTCAGCTTCCGGTCGCGGGCGACGCGCGGGACGTAGTCCAGGTCGCACTCGGGGTCGGGGATCTCGTAGTTCGCGGTCGGGGGTACGACCTGCTTGGCGAGGGCCAGCACACACGCGACCACCTCGATCGCCCCGATCGCCCCGAGGGAGTGCCCCACCATCGACTTGATGGAACTCATGGGGGTGTCGTAGGCGTGGTGGCCGAGCGCCCGCTTCACGGCCGCCGTCTCGTGGCGGTCGTTCTGCCGGGTGCCGGAGCCGTGGGCGTTGACGTAGTCGATCGCCGTCGGGTCCAGCCGGGCGTGGCCGAGGGCCATGTCGATCGCCCGGGCCATCTCCAGGCCCTCGCTGGTCAGACCGGTCATGTGGTAGGCGTTGCCGAAGGTGGCGTAGCCGCCCAGCTCGCAGTAGACGTGCGCGCCGCGGGCCCGGGCGTGCTCCAGCTCCTCCAGGACGAGCACCGCGCCGCCCTCGCCCATGACGAACCCGTCACGGTTGTTGTCGAAGGGCCGGGAGGCGTGCGCGGGGTCGTCGTTGTTCGGGGACGTGGCCTTGATCGCGTCGAAGCAGGCCATGGTGATCGGGGAGATCGGCGAGTCCGACGCCCCCGCTATGCAGATGTCGGCCCGGCCCTCCTCGACCGTGTGGAAGGCGTATCCGACGGCGTCCAGGCCCGAGGTGCAGCCGGTGGAGACGGTCTGTACGGGACCCTGGGCGCCGAAGCGTTCCGCAACCGCGGAGGCGACCGTGCTCGGCGAGAACGCCCGGTGCAGATACGGCTCCGCCTCCCGGTGGTCGACGTCCCAGCGCTCACCGCGGTGGCTGACCAGGACGTAGTCGTGCTCCAGCCGGGTCGTGCCGCCGACCGCGGTGCCCACCGAGACACCCACGCGCCACGGGTTCTCGGCGGACAGGTCGAGACCCGAGTCCCGGACCGCCTCCTGCCCGGCGACCAGGGCGAACTGGATGTACCGGTCCGCCCGCGCCGCCTGCTCCTCGTCCAGGCCGTGCGCCGCCGGGTCGAAGTCGCACTCGGCCGCTATCCGCGACCGCAGCCCCGAGGGATCGAAGAAGGTGATGCCCCGCGTCGCGGTCCGGCCGTTGGCAAGCAGATCCCAGAAAGCCGGTACGCCGATACCACCCGGAGCCACGATGCCTATGCCAGTGACCGCCACGCGCCGGGTCATGACCGGACCTGACCTCGGTCGTGGGCGGCACCCGCCGCGGCCGGCTCCGTGACCACCGCGGCGGCCCCGATGATCTCCGTCTCCTCGGTGTCGACATGACCGAGCTGCGGACGCGGCGCCAGCGGACCCAGGTGGAAGACGATCCGCGCCTCGACCTTCCCGACGTTGCGGAATCGGTGCCGCATGTGTGCCGGGATCATCAGACCCTGCTCGGGCCGCAGCGTGTGCGGCTCGTCGTCCAGGTCCACCTCGAGCTGGCCGCAGACGACGTAGACGAACTCCTCGGAGTACGGGTGGTAGTGCTCGCCGATGCGGTCACCGGGCTGCACGATGGCCACGCCCATGAAGCCGCTGGTGGAGCCGACCGTGGCAGGGGTGAGCATGGCGCGCAGGTCGCCACCTCGCCGGACGTTGGGCTCGACCTCACTGAGGTCCACGATTTTCGGACGGGGTTTGATGGACAACGTTTCCTCCGGTGTCTGTGCCGCGTACGGCGCTGGGTGCTGGAAGGAGCCGCCGCGCCGGATCAGGCTTCGGGCGAACGGCGGTCGGTGATCAGGTCCATGCGCGCGGCCTCGGCGTCCAGCAGCTCGCGCACCTCGGCCGCCGCCCGCGCCGGCAGTGGCAGCGCCTCGGCACCCTGCTCGGGACGAACGTCGACCAGCCGCACCACGACGTCGTCACGCTGGAACACCGTGCTGCGCAGCACCGGGCTCGCCGGGTCGTCCGCGGACTCCGAGTCGGCCTGCGCGAGCAGCTCCGCCAGCCGCATCCCCCGGCCCGGCCGGGCCGCGTAGTACAGGGCCTGGCGCAACCCCTCCTGGTGGTCGCCCGCGCTCACGTGGTGCACGGCCGGCAGCGCCGCACGGGTGAAGAACATCCGGGCCGACTCCTGGTCGTCGAGATCCCGGTCCTGCTCCAGATACGGGTTGATCGCCTCCTCCACGGCCCGCACCTCGGGCTGCCGGGCCACGTGCCGCAGCGCCGCGAGCAGGTCGCCCCGCACCTCGATGGCCCGCACCACCCGGTTGCCGTGCATGAACAGCGAGGTCCGGCACAGCCGCGTGGTGTCGTCCACCCGGGCCTCGGGCGAGGCGTAGTCCGAGAGGATCTCCGCGACCTTCTTCTCACTGCCGGGCTTGACGGTGAAGGTCAGCGCGTGCCGGATCACACCGTCACCGATGCGCGGGTGAGCCTGCAGCCGGCGCTGTCCCGGTTCGGCCTGCGGCGCGGCGCCACCGGTCTCGCGCACCACGTGGAACCGCAGCGACCGGGTGTCCCGGACGCAGCTGTGCAGCGGCTCCACCATCCGCACGTGCTCCTCGCTGTTCACCCAGGTGAGGAACGGCGGCGCACTCTCCCACTCGCTCGTGATGAGCCACTGGGACGGGTTCTCGATCGACTGGCAGAGCTGGTCGCTCACATGGCCCGGCACCGACGCGACCTGGTTGCACAGCTGCTCGTAAGCCTCCAGGAACTGCTGCTGCGCTCCGTCGTGGACATCGACCAGCAGCACCACCCGGAGCCGCGAGCCGTCGAAGACGGACTGCGAGACACGCTTCGACACCTCACGGGCCGGCGTTGCTGAAGGACGTTCAGACGTCGTGGTCATCCTGTACACATCTCCTTCGCGGGGCAGAGTCGACGCCGCGCGACTGACGCGACGGCAGCGTTCCTTGATCCTGTGCCGGACCCCTCACGCCCGCGACTCGTATGAACCACGTGGGTGATTGGGCACGCGGAGCCACCGCCACCGGGCAAGAACACACACAGGCCCCCACTCGCGAACCCCTTGCCCCTGGAGACTTCGATGCATCAGAAAGCCGACCACCGGGTCCCCGTCCTCATCGTGGGCGGCTCCCTGGTGGGCCTGTCCACGTCCGTCTTCCTGGGCCGTCTCGGTGTCCGGCACATGCTCGTCGAGCGGCACTCCGGCACGTCCATCCACCCACGCGGACGCGGCAACAACGTCCGCACGATGGAACTCCTCCGGGTGGCGGGCATCGAACCGGACATCAAGGCGGCGGCCTCACTCCTCGCCGACAACCACGGCATCCTGCAGACGCCCACCCTCGTGGGTGACGCGGGCGAATGGCTCTTCAAGCACATCGACCCCGGCGGCGGACTCGCCAGGTTCAGCCCCACCGGCTGGTGCCTGTGCAGCCAGAACGACCTCGAGCCCGTCCTCGTCGACAGCGCCCGCGAACTCGGCGGAGATCTGCGCTACTTCCACCAGATGGAGTCCTTCGAACAGGACGCCGACGGGGTGACGGCCGTGATCCTCGACCGCGGCACCGAGGAGCGGTACACCGTGCGGGCGGACTACCTCGTCGCCGCCGACGGCCCCCGCAGCCCCGTCCGGGGCGCCCTCGGCATCGGCCAGAGCGGCCCCGGCGACCTCTTCGCCAACGTCAGCGTCACCTTCCGCTCCACCCGGCTGGCCGACACCGTCGGCGACCGCCGCTTCATCTGCTGCTACCTCACCGACCCCGAGGCCGACGGCGCCCTGCTCCCCGTCGACAACAAGGAGCACTGGGTCTTCCACGCCCCCTGGCACCCCGAGCACGGCGAGACCCTCGAGGAGTTCACCGAGGAACGGCTCCAGCGCCACATCCGCCGGGCCGTCGGCGTCCCCGATCTCGACGTCCAGATCACCGGAAAGGCGTCCTGGCGCGCCGCCGAACGAGTGGCCGACCGCTACTCCCGCGGCCGCGTCTTCCTCGCCGGCGACTCCGCCCACGAGATGTCACCCACCGGCGCCTTCGGCTCCAACACCGGCATCCAGGACGCCCACAACCTCGCCTGGAAACTCGCCGCCGTCCTCGACGGCTGGGCGGACCCCGCCCTCCTCGCCACCTACGACACCGAGCGCCGCCCGGTCGCGATCGCCACCAGCGCCCGCGCCTCCGCCCGCTCCGTCGAGCACAGCCACCCGGGCTTCGCCCCCGCTCCCGGCGTCGGCGGCGGCAAGCGCGGCGGCATCCTCAACGTCGTCCTCGGCTACCACTACCCCCACGGCGCCGTCCTCGGCGCCGACCCCGACCGGCCGATCGTCCCCGACGCCCTCGACCTCACCGGCCGGCCCGGCACCCGCGCCCCGCACCTCTGGCTGCGCCGCGCCAACCGCCGGCTGTCCACCCTGGACCTCTACGAGCGCTCCCTCGTCCTCCTCAGCGACGCCCCGGACGACGCGGGCTGGCACACGGCGGCCCGCAGGATCGCCGAGGCGGACGGCGTACGCCTGGACGCCTACCGCATCGGCCCGGGCGCTGACGCGGACCTGACCTACGAGGACGACGCCGCCGACTGGGCCGAGCTGCACGGCGTCACCGCCGACGGCGCGGTCCTCGTCCGCCCCGACGGCTTCGTGGCCTGGCGCGCGACGGGCGCCGTCCCCGACCCGGAGGGCGCGCTGCGCGAGGTGCTCGGGACGCTGCTGCGAACCGGCTGACCCCGGACGGCCGACAGGGCCACCCGCACCGGTGCGTGCGGGTGGCCCTGTCTGCCGTTGCTGATGTCAGGTGTGGATGTCAGGCCGGCCGAGGCACGATCTTCACTGCCCGGTAGTCGTAGCCGTCCTGCTTGAAGCCAGGGGCTTCCCATTGGAGATCTACGCGTTGCCCCGGCGACAGCGTATGGAAGCCCTTCGTCTGGATGTCGGCGTAGTGGCCCCAACAACCGCCGGGTGTCTCGGGGGAGTCGAGTACCCCCCACCCTTCCTCGTCGTACCACTCGCGGACAGTCGCAGTCACCATGCAGCGACTCTACGGGGAGCCGGACGAACCGACGTATCGGGGCCCTCAGCTTGGGAAGCTTGGGTTCTCGGCAGCGGTCTTCTCTGCTGTCGACGTGATCACGCCCGGCACGGCTGCCCCACGCTTCTCACGGCGGCCGGTGTCGCGCCCCGTGTCGACCGTGGGTGACCGCCCCGGTTGATGTCACCCGTGGATGTCGAACGCCCCGGACCGATCATCGGCCGGGGCGTTCGCGCTGTTCAGCTTCAGAGCCCCCTGTCGGATTCGAACCGACGACCTTCGCTTTACAAGAGCGGCGCTCTGACCAGCTGAGCTAAGGAGGCCTGCACGCGCGCGCGTGTCGCGTACGTGCCTGTGCAGTGTACCCACGTCCGGGCCGGGCCCCGGAGAGAAATTCCGCGAAGTTCACAGGGGTCCGGGTACTGACAGACCGCGTGCCGCCAGGTAGCGTCCTGAGCCGGTTCACTTCGGTGGACTACACCAACCACCTTCCTACAACGGATCGTCCGGCACGTTCCTGCCGGTAGAAGGGGGCCCATTCACCATGGCCACTGTCACGTTCGACAAGGCGACCCGGATCTACCCGGGTTCCACCAAGCCCGCCGTCGACGGTCTCGACATCGCGATCGAGGACGGCGAGTTCCTCGTCCTGGTCGGCCCGTCGGGCTGCGGCAAGTCCACCTCCCTGCGCATGCTCGCGGGCCTGGAGGACGTCAACGGCGGCGCGATCCGCATCGGTGACCGCGACGTCACGCACCTGCCGCCCAAGGACCGGGACATCGCCATGGTGTTCCAGAACTACGCCCTCTACCCGCACATGTCGGTCGCCGACAACATGGGCTTCGCGCTCAAGATCGCCGGCGTCAACAAGGCGGAGATCCGGCAGAAGGTCGAGGAGGCCGCGAAGATCCTCGACCTCACGGAGTACCTGGACCGCAAGCCGAAGGCGCTCTCCGGCGGTCAGCGCCAGCGCGTCGCCATGGGCCGCGCCATCGTGCGTGAGCCCCAGGTCTTCCTCATGGACGAGCCGCTGTCCAACCTGGACGCCAAGCTCCGTGTGTCCACCCGTACGCAGATCGCCTCGCTGCAGCGCCGCCTCGGCATCACCACCGTCTACGTCACCCACGACCAGGTCGAGGCCATGACGATGGGCGACCGGGTGGCCGTGCTCAAGGACGGTCTGCTCCAGCAGGTCGACTCGCCGCGCAACATGTACGACAAGCCCGCGAACCTCTTCGTCGCCGGCTTCATCGGCTCCCCGGCCATGAACCTGGTCGAGGTGCCGATCACCGACGGTGGTGTGAAGTTCGGCAACAGCGTGGTGCCGGTGAACCGCGACGCGCTGAAGGCCGCCGCCGACAAGGGCGACCGTACGGTCACCGTCGGTGTCCGGCCCGAGCACTTCGACGTGGTCGAGCTGGGCGGCGGTGCCGCCGCCACCTCGCTGTCCAAGGACTCCGAGGACGCCCCGGCCGGTCTCGCCGTCTCCGTGAACGTCGTCGAGGAGCTGGGCGCCGACGGCTACGTCTACGGCGCCGCCGAGGTCGGCGGCGAGGTCAAGGACCTGGTGGTCCGGGTCAACGGCCGCCAGGTGCCGGACAAGGGCGCCACGCTGCACGTCGTACCCCGTCCGGGCGAGACCCACGTGTTCTCGACCTCCACGGGCGAGCGTCTCTCCGACTGAGCCGCACCCGGCCGCGGAACCCCGGGGGAATCCGGGATGAACCGGTCATGTTGACACCAGAGGCCCCGCGAACTGCCGCGGGGCCTCTTCCGTTGCGGAGATATACCCCGGCAGAGCGATCATTTCGGGCGGTGGGCGTCAACCCCTTACCCAGAAAGTGGCGGCACTTCATCCCCCATAAGGGTGACCGAATGTCGCCAAATCATTACCGGGCGCTACCCTCACACGCGTGAAGCACTCCACCATCCCTCAGACGCGACGCGGCCACCGGGGCGGCCCTGCCCGCCGTATCGGCCGCACTCTCGCCCTCGTCCTGCCCGTCGTCCTGGTGCTCTCCGGAACCCTCGCGGTCACCCGGGTCAACTGGACGGGGAGCTCATCCAGCTCGGTGCTCATGGCCTCGGACGTCTCCTCGGCGTCCGTCTCCTCCAAGGCCGTCTCCCGCGCCCCGCAGGACGTGCTCCGTGACCAGCTCATGAGCGAGCTGCAGGACAAGAACCCGGGCGTGGTCCTGACCCACCTCCAGCAGGCGGTGAACGGGCACCCGTCACTGGCCAGGCACTGCGGCTCCATCGCCCGCGCCCTGGGCAAGGCCGCCGTGCGCATCTACGGCCCCTCGCGCGCGCAGTCGTACGCCCGCCCGGTCTGCGACACGTCCTTCGCCTCCGGGGTGCTGACCGCGCAAGGCTGAGCGCCGGGGCGCCACGTACAGTTCGGGGCATGACCCATCCGAACGCGGCGTCGCGCCCCACCCAAGCCGTCGTCCTGGCCGGCGGCCAGGGCTCGCGGCTGCGCCCCTACACCGACGACCGGCCCAAGCCGATGGTCGAGATCCCGGGCACGGGCACTCCGATCATCGGCCATCAGCTTGCCTGGCTCGCCGAGGAGGGCGTGACGGACGTGGTGGTCTCCTGCGGCCACCTCGCCGAGGTCTTGGAGAAGTGGCTGGACTCGGCCGATCTGCCGGTGTCCGTCACCACCGTCGTCGAGACGGAGCCCCTCGGCCGCGGCGGCGGCCTGAAGTACGCCGCCGCGCGTCTGCCCCACCCCGACCGGCCCTGGTACGCCACCAACGGCGACATCTGGACCCGCTTCTCCCTGCGGGACATGGCCGACTTCCACACCGAGCGGGACGCCGTCGCCACGCTGGCGCTGGCCAGGCCGCGGATCCCGTGGGGCGCGGTGCGGACCGACGGCTTCGGGCACATCACCGACTTCATCGAGGCCCCGCCGTCGACGTTCGAGATCAACGCGGGTGTCTACGTGTTCTCGCCCGAGTTCGCCGGTCTGCTGCCCGAGCGGGGCGACCACGAGCGGACGACGTTCCCGCGGCTGGCCCGGGAACAGCGGCTGGCGGGCTTCCCGATCCCGCAGGGCGCCTACTGGCGGGCCATCGACACCGCGAAGGACCTCGCCGAGGCGGCCAAGGAACTGGCGGCTCCGGGGCGGTAGCTCCGGGACGGTGACCCGGCCCGTACGCCGGACACGCCGAAGGGCCCGTACCGCGGTGGTACGGGCCCTTCGGCGTGTGTACGGCCGGCTAGCCCAGCAGGCCGCCGACCAGGCCCGGCTGGCCGGAGGAGGTGCTGCCGCCCGAGCCGGTGCCGCCGGTCGAGCCGCTGCCGCCCGTCGAGCCGCCGCCGGTGCTGCTCGGGCCCGCCGTGGTGCTCGGGGCGCCGCCGGCCGGGGAGGTCGGGCGGGGCGGGACCCGGCCCGTGGTGCCCTGGGTCTGGCTGGGCGTCGTCGTGGTGGTGCCGGCGCTGCTGCGGCTCGCGCCGGGCGTGGTCGCCGCACCGGACGGGCCGGTGGTGGCGCTGCCGCTGGGCGCCCTGGAGGCCGGCGGAGAGGTCCGACGGCCCTGGCCGGGCTTCTCCGGGAGCGGGGAGCCGGGCACGTTGTTGCGGGGGGCCTCGCCGGGGCCGGGGACGACCACCCGGCTGGAGTCGCGCACCGCGCCGCCGAGGACGGAGCCCACGAGCAGGGTGAGGCCGACGGTGACGGCGGTGACGAGGGCGCCGCGGCGCAGGACGTAGCGGCGCAGCTCCCAGATGTCGGAACGGGGCCCGAGCCGGCGCCAGGCGCTGCCGGCGAGGCGGCCGTCGACCGAGTAGACCGGGGCGCCGGCGATGATCAGCGGGGACCAGGCGGCGAGGTAGATGATGTCGGGCGCGTCGTAGGCCGGGACCGTCTTCCAGCTCACGGTGACGATCAGCGCGGCGGAGAGCAGTGCGCCGACGCTTGCCGCGACACGCTGCCAGCAGCCGGCGATGGTCAGGACGCCGACGACCACCTGCAGGAAGGCGATGACCAGCCCGGAGCCGATGGGGTGGTGCAGGGCGAACTGGCGCAGCGGCTCGGCGACTTCCCACGGGTGCAGGGTGTTGAGCCAGGTGACCATGGAGCCGCGTTTGCCGCCGTCGAAGTAGACGGGGTCGCACAGCTTGCCCATGCCGGCGTAGATGGAGATGAAGCCGAGGAAGACGCGCAGCGGGAGCAGGACGACGCCGAGGTTCATCCGGCGGCCCGGGTAGTAGGCGTGCCGGGCCGGGTCGTCACTGTGGCGCCGGCCGCGGCGGGGGCGGTCGCCGGCCTCGGCGGAATCCTCATAGTCGTCGAACTCGTCGTCGCCGTAAGCCGGTTCGTCGTACCGGGAGCCGGCGTACGCCGACTCGGCGTAGCCCGGTTCGTCGTAGACGCTGCCGCCGCCGCGCAGGGGCGGCAGCAGCCGGGTGCCGTCGTCGGAGGAGGTGCGCTGGTGGCCGACGAGGGGGGTCTCCACGGTCCCGTCGAGGCCGCCGTAGGCGTCGGGGTACCCGCCGCCCACGCGCGGGATGACCTGGGTGGCGCCGGCCTCGAGGCCGGGCTCCTCGGTGTGGCGGACGCTGCTGCCCCGCACGGCCTGGAGCAGCCGGTGGGCGCCGGTGTCGTCGGGGGCGGACCTGCCGCTCCACACGACGGGCCGGCGGCGGCCGGCCGCCCCGGCCCGGCCCGCCGCGCCCATGGACGGCATGTGGGCGGTGTCCTGGGCGGCACTCAGGTGCCGGGCGATCCGCGGGGACTGGCTGCGCCTCGACGACGCGCCCAGCTGCACGCGGAAGCTGGCGTGGGTGACGATGACCTGCGCCGGATCGCTCGGCACCTTCACCATGCTCAGCGCGGGAGCGTCGTCGTACCCCGACGAGCGGTCCCCCGTGGGTGTCCGGGGTGTTCTGGTGTCCACACTCATCTAACCGAGTGACGTGGAGTTAGGACACTGCCGTGATGGGGCGGATGTGTCCGGACCCCGTCAAAGGTGTCCCCAACACCCCATGGGCACCGGAATTCCCCCGTGCGGGTGAAGTTGCGGACGGGTGTTCAGTCCCGTCCGCATGACGTCACGTCAGCTCCGGCGGCGCGCCGCCTCGTACAGCACGATGCCCGCCGCCACACCCGCGTTCAGCGACTCCGCGCCACCCGGCATCGGGATGCGGACCCGGAAGTCGCAGGTCTCACCGACCAGGCGGGACAGGCCCTTGCCCTCGGAGCCGACCACGATGACCACCGGGCCACCCAGCGCCTCCAGGTCACCGAGCTCCGCCTCGCCGTCGGCGGCGAGGCCGACGACCGTGATGCCGGCCTTCTTGTAGGCCTCCAGCATGCGGGTGAGGTTGGTGGCGCGGGCGACCGGGGTGCGGGCGGCCGTACCGGCGGAGGTCTTCCAGGCACCGGCGGTCATGCCGGCCGAGCGGCGCTCGGGGACGACCACGCCGTGCCCGCCGAACGCGGAGACGGAACGGACGACGGCGCCGAGGTTGCGCGGGTCGGTGACGCCGTCGAGGGCGACGATCAGCGGGTCCTCGCCCTCGTCGTAGGCCGCCGCGGTGAGGTCCTCGGGGTGCGCGTACTCGTACGGCGGGACCTGCAGGACCAGGCCCTGGTGGTTCAGGCCGTTGGTCATACGGTCCAGCTCGGGGCGCGGGGCCTCCATGAGGTTGATCCCGCCGCGCTCGCCGACGAGCTGGAGGGCTTCGCGGACGCGCTCGTCGTTGTCGATGAACTGCTGCACGTAGAGGGTGGACGCGGGTACGCCCTCGCGCAGCGCCTCGACGACCGGGTTGCGGCCGACGACCAGCTCGGAGGCGGACTTGCCGCCGCGGCCCCGGGCCACGGGGCGGCGCACGGCCTGCTTCGCCTTCGCGTTGGCGATGCGGTTCTTCTTGTGGCCCTTGCGCATCTCGGCGGGCGGGGTCGGGCCCCTGCCTTCCAGGCCCTTGCGCCGCTGGCCGCCACTGCCGACCTGCGCGCCCTTCTTGCCGGACATGCGGCGGTTGTTCGCGGCCATGACCTACCTGTTCTCTGGAGAAAGTGTTCGTACGTCTATGCAGTGTGCCGCCCGGAGGGCCGGAGGGCACAATCGATCACCGGATCGCCCGCGGGTTCAGCGCGGGCCGAGGCTCCAGCGCGGACCCTGCGGGCTGTCCTCGATGACCAGTCCGGCCTGGCCCAGCTGGTCGCGGATGGCGTCGGCGGTGGCCCAGTCCTTGCGCGCGCGGGCGGACTCGCGCTGCCCGAGGACGAGGCGTACGAGGCTGTCGACCACGCCGTGGAGGTCCTCGCCCCGGTCGCCGTCACCGGCCCAGTGCGGGTCGAGCGGGTCGAGGCCGAGGACGCCGAGCATGGCCCGCACCTCGGCGAGCCGGGCGACGGCGGCCTCCTTGTCGTCGGCGGCCAGCGCGCTGTTGCCCTGCCGGACGGTGGTGTGCACCACGGCGAGGGCCTGCGGGACGCCCAGGTCGTCGTCCATGGCGTCGGCGAAGGCGGGCGGGACCTCGGCGGCGGGCTCGACCACTCCCCCGGCCAGTTCGACCACACGCTGCACGAAGCCCTCGATGCGCGCGAACGCCGACTCGGCCTCGCGCAGCGCCTCCTCGCTGTACTCGATCATCGACCGGTAGTGCGGGGTGCCGAGGTAGTAGCGCAGGACGACGGGGCGCCACTGCCTGACCATCTCGGAGACCAGGACGCTGTTGCCGAGCGACTTGGACATCTTGTCGCCGGCCATGGTGACCCAGGCGTTGTGCACCCAGTACTGGGCGAAGTCGTCGCCGTAGGCCTTGGCCTGGGCGATCTCGTTCTCGTGGTGCGGGAAGATCAGGTCCAGGCCGCCGCCGTGGATGTCGAAGGCGCTGCCCAGGTACTTGTGGGCCATGGCGGAGCACTCGAGGTGCCAGCCGGGCCGGCCGGGGCCCCACGGGGTGGGCCAGGTGGGCTCGCCCGGCTTGGCCGCCTTCCACATGGCGAAGTCGCGCGGGTCCCGCTTGCCGGTCTCGCCCTCGCCGGACGGCTGGAGCAGGTTGTCCAGCTCCTGCCGGGACAGCTCCAGGTAGCGCGGGAAGGAGCGTACGTCGAAGTAGACGTTGCCGTCGGAGGCGTAGGCGTGCCCGCGCTCGATGAGGCCCTGCATCATCTCGACCATCTCGGTGACATGGCCGGTGGCGCGGGGCTCGTAGGTGGGCGGCAGGCAGCCGAGGGCGGTGTAGCCGTCGTTGAAGGCGCGCTCGTTCTCGTAGCCGATCGACCACCAGGGCCGGTTCTGCTCCTTGGCCTTGGCGATGATCTTGTCGTCGATGTCGGTGACGTTGCGGACGAACGTCACCTCGTAGCCGCGGTACTCGAACCAGCGGCGCATGATGTCGAAGTTCAGGCCCGAGCGGATGTGCCCGATGTGCGGGGCCGCCTGCACGGTGGCGCCACAGAGGTAGATCGAGACACAACCCGGCTTGAGCGGGGCGAAGTCACGGATCTGCCGGGCGCTGGTGTCGTACAGGCGAATAGTCACCTCTCCAGGGTAGTGGGCCCGGAGTGGTGCCTCGTGCCGGTTGGCTAGAACATGCCCACGACCTTCTCGGGCGTGATCCGGACGACCACCCGATCGGCGTCGTCGGCCGAGGCCGGGTTGAACTCGGCGTACTTCTTGCCGGTGTATTTCACCGACAGCTCGTCGATGAGGTCGTCGGCGCCGTCGGTGGTGAACTCCGCGGTGCCCCGGATCTCCCCGTAGAAGTAGGGCATCTCGGGGTCCTGGACGACGACGCTCACCCGGGCGTCGCGGTCCATGTTCTTCTTCTTGCGGCGGTCGACGGTGGTGGAGAACAGGATCTGGTCGCCGTCCCGCTTCACCCACACCGGGGACAGTTGCGGGCTGCCGTCGGGCTGGATCGTGCCGACCACGATGAAGACTGGTCCGTCGAGCAGGGACTTGAGCCGGTCGGACAGGGCGGCGGGCATGGGTACCTCCACAACCTCGAGTCTGCGGTGACTCTGCAGGTACCCTCGCACGCCCTCAGCGCACCCGCACCACGAGCGCGGTGGCGACCGCCATCAGGCCCTCCTCGCGTCCGGGGAAGCCGAGCCCGTCCGTCGTCGCGCCGGACACCGACACCGGCGCGCCGGCCGCCTCGGAGAGGATCTTCTGCGCCTCGTCCCGCCGCTTGCCGATCTTCGGGCGGGGCCCGACGACCTGGACGGCGACGTTGCCGATGGTGAAGCCGGCCTCGCGGACGATCCGGGCGGCCTCGGTGAGCAGGGTGACACCGGAGGCGCCGGACCACTCGGGACGGCCGGTGCCGAAGTGCTGTCCGAGGTCGCCGAGGCCGGCCGCGGAGAAGAGCGCGTTGCAGGCGGCGTGGGCGACGACGTCGGCGTCGGAGTGCCCGGCCAGGCCCGTCCCCTCGCCCTCCCACTTCAGGCCGGCGCACCACAGTTCGCGGCCGTCCTCGAAGGCGTGGATGTCGGTGCCGATGCCCACCTGGGGCAGCACGGGAGCGTCAGAAGCCATCGTTGAGCCTCCTGCGGGCCAGGACCGCCTCGGCGAGGACGAGGTCGAGCGGGCGGGTGACCTTGAAGGCCTCCTCGTGGCCGGGGACGGTGACGACCCGCAGGCCGAGCCGCTCGACCATGCCCGCGTCGTCCGTGACGTCCTCGGTGACCGTCTCGTGGGCGCGGACCAGGGTCTCCCGGTCGAACCCCTGGGGCGTCTGCACGGCGCGCAGCCGGGACCGCTCGGGCGTGGCCACGACCGGCTCGGGGTCACCGGGGACGGCCGCGGGCTCGACCTCCTTGACGGTGTCGGCCAGCGGCAGCGCCGGAACGACGGCGGGCGCTCCGTCGCGTACGGCCTCGATGACCGCGTCCACGGTGTCGACCGGTACCAGCGGGCGGGCCGCGTCGTGGACGAGGACGACGCCGTACTCGGGCGACAGGGCGTCGAGGCCCAGCCGGACCGACTCCTGGCGGCTGTCCCCGCCGGGCACGACGAGGAAGTCGGTACGGTCGGGCAGGGCGTGCGCGTCGAGCAGCGACTTGACCTCGGCGGCGCCGTCGGGCGGCGCGACGACGATCACCAGGGAGACATGGCGGGACGCGGCGAGGGCGCGGACCGCGTGGATCAGCATGGGCGTGCCGTTCAGCGTGCGGAGCGCCTTGGGGGCGCCCGGGCCGAGGCGTACGCCGCGGCCGGCGGCGGGAATCACGGCGGCGACGGGGATCTGCGCGGGTGCGGGGCGCGAATCGTCAGACATCGGTTCCTGTCAGGTTTGTGTGCTCGACCTAGGTGGGTATGGCCTGGAGAGTGCCGGGCACGACCGCTCGACCGGACCCTTCCGTGACCCTGGTCGAGCCATGTGCCCGGGCCCGGCACACCAAGTATCGGGGGCTCTCCCCCGAGATGAACGGCAGGCACTCGCGGCGGCCCGGCACGATGGCCGGGATGTCCGGGGACGAACATGCCGCAGCGCCCGGCGACAGGTTCAGTGTCATCGGGCACCGCGGCATTTTCACTGTGCTGAGCGTACTGACGGCTGTGCGTGCCGCCCGTCGCGCGTCAGGAGGCGAGCACCTCGTCGAGCAGGGCCTCGGCCTTGTCCTCGTTGGTGTTCTCCGCGAGGGCGAGTTCGCTCACCAGAATCTGGCGAGCCTTGGCGAGCATGCGCTTCTCACCGGCGGAGAGTCCGCGCTCGCGCTCGCGACGCCACAGGTCACGCACGACTTCCGCGACCTTGATGACATCGCCGGAGGCGAGCTTCTCCAGGTTTGCCTTGTAGCGACGGGACCAGTTCGTGGGCTCCTCGGCGTACGGCGCGCGCAGTACCTCGAAGACCCGGTCCAGCCCGTCCTGACCGACCACATCACGCACGCCGACGAACTCCGCATTGTCCGCTGGCACACGCACCGTGAGGTCACCCTGGGCGACCTTCAGCACCAAGTAGGTCTTGTCCACGCCTTTGATCTGACGAGTTTCGATGGCCTCGATCAGCGCGGCCCCGTGATGGGGATAGACCACGGTGTCGCCAACCTTGAACGTCATGTGACAGGTACCCCTTCCGTGGCTATCCAGGGTAACACGGATACGGCGTGTTCTGAATGGCGTTTTCGCAGGTCAGGGCATATCTCGGGGCTTGACAACAGCAACACGAACGTGCTGCGAGGGGGTCGGCCGAACCGGAGGGCGGCGGGAATTCGCAGGTCGGAGGGGCTCTTCGAGCGGGGCGAAACACGTATGCCACACACGCGCCGAGCCGCCTCCAGAAGGTTGAACGTCCCGATATGTCCCATCCCAAGCGTACGACTTCCGCTACTCCGTTCGGCGGCGGAGGTCGGGTCCGAGACGATTCCGGAATTGATCACAAGGTCCCGGAAGGGCGGTGGATGATCAATATCCGGGGCGGTCACGCATTCCTTCACGGAAATTTCGCGCAGCGTGTTGCCGCGATGCGGACCTCGGTGTTGCGGGTGCGTTATACGAATGCGGACGACCGCTCCGGCAATGTGACCCGTGAGTCACTTGCGGCCCCCGCGGACCCCCCGCCGGAGGGAACGGGGCGCTTGGGGGAGGGTCGGGTGCGGTCGTGCGGGAGCGGCTCGGTAACCTGAGGCCGCTGACAGACACTTAGGGCGGCTTTATACGGGAGCCGCCCCTGCGTTCAAGGAGATGCCGCCGCCGTGAGCAGCAGCCTTCGACGCGGCGCCCTCGGCGCCGCCGCCATCGCCTTCTCGGTCGCCTCGCTCGCCGCGTGCGGCTCCGGCAACGACGCCCAGACCCTGCAGATCAAGCCGGACAACGCGGCGACCAGCGTCGGAAGCATCAAGGTCCAGAACGCCACGGTCATCACGCAGCCCGACCTGACGTCGACCGGGCCGGCCGTCGTGTCCGCGACCATCTTCAACACCGGCAAGACCGCGCAGACGCTGCAGTCGATCGCCGTCGCGGGCACCGGCAAGACCGCCACGCTGCACCCCGCCAAGGGCCAGAGCCTGACCATCCCGCCGCAGGGCTCGCTCATCCTCGGCGGCAAGGACAACGCCTCCGCGGTGCTGGAGAGCAGCCGCGAGGCGGTCCTGGACGGCAACGCCCAGAAGGTCACCTTCACCTTCGACAAGACCGGTGACGTGAGCCTGCGCGCCTTCGTGGTGCCGGCCACCAGCTACTTCAGCGGCTGGGGCCCCAGCGAGGTCCCGTCCGCCTCGGCCTCCGCGGCTCCGGGTGCGACCGCCTCCGGCAAGGGCAAGGGCAGGAACGACAAGGCGAGTGCCTCTGCGACCGCCTCGGACGCCGCGACCGTCTCGGGCGGGGACGCCTCCGGCGGCGACGCCACCGGCGCCACCCCGAGCGACTCCGCGTCGCAGTCGGCCGCCGGCAACTGAGCAGCCGTTTGCACGACGAAGGGCGGCACCCCGCAGCGGGGTGCCGCCCTTCGTCGTACGTGCCCGTCGCAGGCCTACGGCTCGAACTTGTAGCCCAGCCCCCGCACCGTCACCAGGTAACGCGGCGCACCCGGGTCGGGCTCGATCTTGGCGCGCAGGCGCTTGACGTGGACGTCGAGAGTCTTGGTGTCGCCCACGTAGTCGGCGCCCCAGACCCGGTCGATCAGCTGCATGCGGGTCAGGACGCGGCCCGCGTTGCGCAGCAGCATCTCCAGCAGGTCGAACTCCTTCAGCGGGAGGTCGACCTTGGAGCCGGAGACCGTCACCACATGCCGGTCGACGTCCATCCGGACCGGGCCCGCCTCCAGGGCGGCCGGGGTGACCTCCTCCGGCTCTCCGCGGCGGCGCAGCACCGCACGGATGCGGGCGACCAGCTCGCGGGAGGAGAAGGGCTTGGTGACGTAGTCGTCGGCTCCTATCTCGAGCCCCACGACCTTGTCGATCTCGCTGTCCTTCGCGGTCACCATGATCACGGGGACGTTGGAGCGGCCGCGCAGCTGACGGCACACCTCCGTACCGGGCAGACCCGGCAGCATCAGGTCGAGGAGAACGAGGTCGGCGCCGTTGCGCTCGAACTCGTCGAGTCCGTCGGGGCCGGTGGCCGCGACGGCGACCTCGAAGCCCTCCTTGCGGAGCATGTACGACAGGGCGTCGGAGAAGGACTCCTCGTCCTCGACGACGAGCACTCGGGTCACGGAAGGACCTCCGGGGCGGGAAGCGGTTCGTAAGGAGATGAGTCGGGGGCGCCCCCGGCCTCGTCATCGAGGTCGGGGTGCTGCTGTGCGCGGTCGCGGGCCGCGCCCGCCTCCGGCAGCCTCAGGGTGAACGTGGAGCCCTGGTTCTCGGCGCTCCACACCGTGACCTCCCCGCCGTGCGAGGCGACCACGTGCTTGACGATCGCGAGACCCAGACCGGTGCCTCCCGTGGCCCGGGAGCGGGCCGGGTCGACGCGGTAGAAGCGCTCGAAGATGCGCTCCTTGTCCCGCTCGGAGATGCCGATGCCCTGGTCGGTGACGGCCAACTCGATCAGGTCGCCGCCCGGTGCGCTGACCCTGCGGGCGGCGATGCCGACGCGGGTGCGGGCCGGGGAGTAGTTCACGGCGTTCTCGACCAGGTTGCCGAGGGCGGCGGCGAGCTGGCCGCGGTTGCCCCAGACATGCAGGTCGGCGGTGCCCCCTGCGGCCATGGTGATCTGCTTGGCACCCGCCTGGTGGCGGCAGCGGTCGACGGCCTCGGCGACCAGCTCGTCCACCCGGACCGGCTCGGCGTCCTCGAGGGGATCGTCGTTCTGGACCCGCGACAGGTCGATGAGCTCCTGGACCAGGTTGGTCAGCCGGGTCGCCTCGATCTGCATGCGGCCCGCGAAGCGCTGGACGGCCTCGGGGTCGTCGGAGGCGTCCATGACGGCCTCGGAGAGCAGGGAGAGCGCGCCGACCGGCGTCTTCAGCTCATGGCTCACGTTGGCCACGAAGTCGCGCCGTACCGCCTCGATCCTGCGGGCCTCCGTGAGGTCCTCGACCAGCAGCAGGACCAGCCGGGAGCCGAGCGGGGCCACGCGCGCGGAGACGGCGAGCGCCTCGCCGCGTCCGGTGCCGCGCCGGGGCAGGTCCAGCTCGACCTGGCGTATCTCGCCGTCGCGTCTGGTGTCCCGGGCCATCTGCAGCATCGGTTCGACCGAGAGCTTGCCGCCGCGGACCAGCCCGAGGGCGTAGGCGGCGGAGCTGGCCTTGACGACGGCGTCGGCCTCGTCGAGGACGACGGCCGACGAGCGGAGCACGGACAGCACGGTGTCCACGCCGGGCGGGAGTACGGCATCGGTGTGCAAGGAAGTCCTGGTAGGTCGCTTCTGGTCGCGTTCGCTCCAGCGGAACGCCAGCATGGCGATGACACCGGTGAGCACCCCGGCGATCGCTGCCGCTGCGGCGACCGCCGCGTTCACGTCCATGCCACAAGGTTAGGCATGGCGTGGGACATGACCACAGCCGTCGAGGTGCGACCTCGAACACTCGTCGCCCAGAGTTCACCTTGGAGCCAGGACCGGTTCATTTGGGGTGGCGGAAACGGACGCGTACGGGGCAGAACGTGGGAGCGTGGGGTTCACACCGCCGGTCACGCCAGGGGGCGCCTGGTGTCACGGCCCCCGGAACCCCGAAGGAAGAACGTACGAGAGGGAAACCCTGATGCGGGACGCGTACCACGAGGAACTTGACTCGATCGGCGACAGCCTGGTGGAGATGGCCCGCCTGGTCGGGTCGGCGATCGGGCGCGCCACGACCGCCATCCTCGACACCGACCTGAAGCTGGCCGAGAACGTGATCGAGGCCGACAAGAAGGTGGACGAGCTCCAGCACGACCTGGAGGCCCGGGCGATAGCCCTGCTGGCCCGCCAGCAGCCGGTGGCGACCGATCTGCGGATCGTCGTCACCTCGCTGCGCATGTCGGCCGACCTGGAGCGCTCCGGCGACCTCGCCCAGCACGTGGCGAAGCTGGCCCGGCTGCGCTTCCCCGAGCGCGCGGTCCCGCACGACCTGCACGCCACGATCCTGGAGATGGGCCAGCTCGCCCAGCGCCTCATGGCGAAGGCGGCCGAGGTGCTCGTCACCAAGGACGTCGACCTCGCGATGCAGCTCGAGCAGGACGACGACGAGATGGACCTGCTGCACCGCACCCTCTTCCAGCACCTGATCGACGACCGCTGGCAGCACGGCATCGAGACCGCCGTCGACGTCACCCTGCTGGGCCGGTACTACGAGCGGTACGCCGACCACGCGGTGGCCGTCGCCAAGCGGGTCGTCTACCTGGTGACCGGCGAGCACGCGGACGACCTGCAGCAGGACATCCAGCCGGTGACCAAGGTCGAGGGGCCGTAGGGCCTCCCGGCCGGATCGTGCCCTCTCTCCCCCCGGCCGGTCGTGCCCGGCCGGGGGGAGGCCGGGCGGGGCGGGCGGACGCCTCGATGCGCCGTTGATGCGCCCGGCGGAACGGGCATGGAATGGGCGAAGGCATTTTGCCGAGCCTCTGAGGAGGGGACCCATGGCCGAATCCCCCGGCACCACGCCCGACCCCACGCAAGCGCGCGAGTCGGACCAGCCCACCGAGAGCAGGCACCTCCCGCTCGTCGCCGCGTGCGGCTGCGGGTCGGGCTGTGGCTGCGGGTGCCAGTCGGGCGCTCCCTGCCAGTGCGGCTGACCCGGAACGAACCCCGAGGGCCGGTGTGAACCCGTTTCACACCGGCCCTCCGGCGTTCACGGTCCCGGCCCACCGGCGTTCGGGGCCGCTCAGCGCGGCCGGCGGGGCCGGGCGTGGGCGTGCGCCGCACCGCACGACGGGGTCGATGTCGCCGGCGAAGGAGTCGGCCGGCCCGACGAGCACCCCGGCGAGCGCCGCTGGGGTCAGCGGTCCGCGGACGCCGCCACGACCCCGTAGGTGACCAGGCCGTAGGCGAGGTGCGGGACCAGGTCCGAGGCCCAGTCCACCGCGGACCACGTCCGGGGATCGCTGACCCCGAGGCCGGCGATCGGCGCGTCCGCCGCCGCCATCGCCAGGGCCCCGGTGAGCGGCCCGCCCAGCCACACCGGTACGCGCGCACCCGCCCGGTGAGCCAGGGCCACGGCCACACCGGCCGCGACACCCACGGCGATGCCCGACAGCGCCCCCAGCCCGGTCAGCCGGTTCTCCCGCCCCTCGGACTCCGGAAGCGGATGTCCCAGGCCCGAGCTGACCTTGTCCACCACGGTCTCCGGGGTCCCGCTGGAGGGCCTCCCCCGCAGCGCCATGTCCGCGTACGTCACGGTGTTCAGCGCGGTGGTGCCGGCGGCCCCCGCGACACACCCCCACACGATGCTTCGGAACATGCCGCTACAGGTTTCCCGAACCCGCGCGGCCGAATCACCACCGGCCCCACGGTCACCGAAGCGGGTCAAGGGTCAGGCGTCCGCGCGGCGGAAGGCCGCCGCCACGTCCAGCGCGACCCGCGCCGCCCGCCGGGCGGCCTCGGTCTGCTTGGTCTTCTTGTCGACTGACATCTCCTCGTCGCCGAGGTCGCTGACGCACTTGAGCATCGCCCCGCCCACGAAGTCCTTCGCCTTGAACGCCTCCCAGATCGCGTGCAGCACCCCATGCGCCTCGGTCTCCACCCCGGCGATGTCCGGGGACAGCCCGAGCAGTTGGGCGCGCAGTCCGGAATCCTGCCAGGCGATCACCTTCTCGCCGCTCGCGAAGTCCTTCACCAGCAGCTCGCCGCCGTCCAGCGACTCGTCCAGCCTGCTCCGGACGTAAAGCCGGTTGACGAGCCGCAGCACCTGTTCGTCCGTCCGGTACACCTGCGGCCGCAGCCCGCCGCCCTCCGGCCGCACCTTCTCCGGGCCGTAGTCGAAGACCTCCCGCGCCAGCAGCACGTCGTACGGCGACACCCCGCGCTCACCGAAGCCGCCGCACACCCCGATCAGGAAGACCAGGTCCGGCCGGAACGCGGACAGCAGGTCGCGGGTCACCGCCGCCGCCGACTGGCCGCCCTGGTCGGTGGCCTGCGTGGTGACCACCCGGACGGGGGGCTGCCCTTCGGAGGCCAGCTCGAAGACGTCGTAGTACCGCCCGTCGCGCTGCATCTCGGTCGGGGTGATGTCGCGCTCGTCGAGGGCGTGGAAGAGCGCCTTGGTCTCGACGGGAACGGCGGTGAGCAGCGCGACGTGGTACTCGTCGCCGCCGGACTCGGGCACGGTCACTTCGAACCTCGACTTCCGTTGTTCGCGGAACCCGGCGAGCACCGCCGCGGGGTTGCGGTTGAACGCCTCGACACCGGCCTGCACGCGCCCGCGCTCGGCCAGGTGCACCCGTTCGGAGTCCAGCGCCACCGTCAGGTACGGGTTCTCCGGTGGCTCGTCGCCCACGAGCTCCACGATGCGGGCGAAGACCCGCTCCGCGACGGGCAGCGGAAGCAGACGCAGCTGGATGAGCGGGGGGATCACCGTCGTCCGGTAGGTGGTCTTCTGCACGAGCAGGTGAACGAGGCTCGGGAGCAGGGACTCGGTGTAGGCGGGACGGTCGGCCGCGGCCCGCACGACGGCGGTCGCCGCGACGCCCAGTACGCCCGCGTCGCTGTCCCGGGGCCGCTTGTCCGGCCGCGGGCTCTCGGGCGCGATGGTGAACTTGATCAGGTCCGGATCCGCCTGCCCGGCCCGCGCCAGCCCTTCGAGGGCCGTCGTACGGTTGAGCGGGTCCCTGTCCCGGTGGACCACGCCGACCAGCCAGTCCTTCGTCACCGGTGTGATCTCCCGGCGGGCCACCAGGTCGATGATGGCCCCGCGCAGGGCGCGTCCGTTCCGGTCGCGGGCGGTGAACCTGAGCCGGTCCGCGACCTTGGTGATCCACGCCTCGTCCCCGGTGTCCAGGTGACTGAGCGAGCCGACGGCGGCGCGCCGGGTCAGATAGGTCTCGTCGGGGTTGCCGATGGTGGCCCGCAGGACGTCCGCCGCGGCCGGGTCGCCCAGGTGCCCGAGCGCGTTGGCGGCCGATCCGCGCACCTTGCCGACGCGGTCGCGGACGAGAGTATCGGTGAGCGGGGCCAGAGCTCCGGGGGCGTTGATGTGGCCGAGGGCGTTGGCCGCCGCCCCCCTGGTGTGGCTGTCGGTGTCCTCGGCGAGGGCGGTGGTCAGCGCCTCCAGCGCGGCAGGGTCCCCGATACGGCCGAGGGCGGTGGCGGCCGCCCCTCGGTTGTAGCTGTCGCTGTCCTCGGCGAGGGCGGTGGTCAGCGCGTCGAGGGCGGCGGGGTGGCCGATGAGGCCGAGGGCGTTGGCGGCCGAACCCCTGACGATGGCGCCGGGGTCGGTGAGGGCGGCGACGAGCGCGTCGATGGCGCCGGGGTCCCCGATACGGCCCAGGGCGGTGGCGGCCGTCCCCCGGGTGTAGCTGTCGTTGTCCTCGGCGAGGGCGGTGGTCAGCGCGTCGAGGGCGGCGGGGTGGCCGATGTAGCCGAGGGCGTTGGCGGCCGAGCCCCGGATGATGGCGCCACGGTCGGTGAGGGCGGCGACGAGCGCGTCGAGGGCGCCGGGGTCCCCGATACGGCCCAGGGCGTCGGCGGCCGCCCCCCGGGTGTAGCTGTCGCCGTCGTCGGCGAGGGCGGTGGTCAGCGCGTCGAGGGCGGCGGGGTGGCCGATGTGACCGAGGGCCTTGGCCGCCGAACCCCGGACGTTGGCGTTCAGGTCGGCGGCGAGGGCACCGGTCAGCGCGGGCACCGCCCGGGGATCTCCGACCCGGCCGAGGGCGTCGGCCGCCGAACCCCGGACACCGGCGTCGCCGTCGTCGGCCAGAGCGGTGCTCAGCGCGGACACCGCCTGAGGGTTACCGATCTGGCCGAGGGCGTTCGCGGCCGAACCCCGGACACTGACCTCACCGTCTTCGGCGAGAGCGGCGATCAGCGCGGGCACCGCCTGAAAGTTGCCGATGTGACCGAGGGCGTTCGCGGCGGAACCCCGGACAGCGGCCTCGTCGTCACCGGCGAGGACGGCGATCAACGTGGGCACCGCCTGGGCGTGGCCGATCCGGCCGAGGGCCTTGGCCGCCGACCCCCGGACGATGCCGTCCCGGTCGGCCTCGGTGGTCTCCAGAAGCGCGGGGACGGCCCGATGCGAGCCGATCCGTCCGAGCGCGGTGGCGCAGGCGCCGCGGACCTTGGCGTCCGAGTCCCCCAGCATGGCCGTTCGCAGGTCCTCGACGTCCTTGTCACCGCCGTTGCTGCCCAGCCAGTTCGCGCTGCGGCGGCGCGCGACCGGGTCGGCGTCCGCGCGCAGCCACTCCCCCCGCTTGGCGGCCCGGGCCTCGTCGCGATCGCGTCCCGCCGCCGCCGCGTCCGTCTTGTTGCGCTCGTGCTTCCGGCGCAGTCGCTGCAGCGTATGGGCGTCCAACGCGCCGTTGCGCAGGGTGTCGAGGACGTCTTCCGCGAACCCCGGGTCCCTGGCGTTGAGCGCCCGCAGCAGACCGCGCTGGAGCCCGTCGCGCAGCACGGTCGGCGGCAGGCCGGCCAGCGCACCGGCCAGGCGGTCGCGCATCTGGCGCCCCCGGTCGAAGCAACTGCCGAGTTGCCGCCACAGCGCCCCGCGCGCCTCGTCGCCCAGCACGCCCCGGTTGGCCACGAGGACGTCCACCACCAGTTCGGGCGGCAGCGGCTTGGCGTCCGGGGCGAGCAGAGCGAGTACGGCGTTGTCCGGGTCCGGTTGCAGGCCGACCCAGTCGCCCAGGCACTGGTCCAGGTAGGCGGCGTCCAGCACGAAGGGGGGCGGGACGGTGCTCTGCCAGGCGAGGGCCAGGCCGAAGTCCACGAAGGCCGGGTGTATGAGGCTGTACTGGCCGTCCGCCCCGTCACCGACCGGCTCCACCATCTGCGTGTGCAGGAACGCCTTCACCGTGCGGGCCGTCTCGCGCTCGTCCTCCCACACCAGACCGAGCAGCGCCGCCACGTCCACGTCGGCGAAGTCCGCGTTGCCCTTGCCCGTGGTGATCGCGGCCAGTGCCGCCGCGCACAGCGCCGCCTCCATACCGAGCCCGCGCTTCGCCTCGCCCTCTTCCGCCGTATCGCTGCTGGGCCGGACCATCGTCTCCCGGAGCAGGTCCGCACGGCTGCGCGGGATGGCCCGGCCGTCGACGGACCGCGTGCCGAGCAGCCAGTCGGTCAGCAGCGACAGCATGAAAGGGTTGGACGCCACGCCCAGCATGTCGCCCGACCTGATCTCGTCCAGCGCCTGGGTGGCCGATCCGTCGCGCATCCCCAGATAGCGCTTGATGTCCTGCTCGTCCAGCGGCTCGATGGATATCGTCTCGACATCGCGCATCAGGGTCCAGTTGAGGTCATCGGACTCACTGCGCGACGTCGCCAGCACCGTGAAGTCGTGCGATCCCGCCAGTAACTGCCAGACGAAGCTCCATTTGGCGGTGCCCTTGAACTCGCGCTCCAACTCGTTCAGGGCGTCGACCAGGAAGACCACGCGGTGCTTCTTGACGTGCGCCTTCCACAACTTCTCGTCGAGGCCCGACGGCCGGGACTGCCTGGCGAATTCCTCGACACTCAACCCGGTCACGTCCGAGTGCCTGATCAGGCGGTTGTCGACGACCGCGCAGGGGGTCTCCCGGTCCAGGAGCGCGATCGCGTACTGCAGGACGGCTGTGCTCTTGCCGCTGCCCGCACCACCGGTGACCAGCCATGTCTTGGGGACCGGCTCGTACTTGGGCACGTAGGACGGGAGTTGGTCGAGGAGTGCGTCGAACCGGATACGCTCCACTGCGGACTCGTCCGTGGAATCGCGGACCCGGAACGTGGGCGGGAGGTAGTGCCGGACAGTCCTGCGCGCCAGCCTGGCGCGCATCGCGCTGTACGGCGAACCACTCATCCGTCCCTCGCGCCCGCTCCACGCCACCCCGACAAATGTGCTTCAAGTTACCACGCGGGGCGCCTGGTTGAGCCGGAATTCCCCCACGCCCAGCCGCTTGGCACCTCCGGCCGGACCGGCGCCGTGACAACGGGAGACGGGTACTCGCACACCGCTCATCGACCATGGAAGGGCCCGCGCCACCACGGAACACCAAGGCGGTCGGCCGGGATGACCAGGGCTCTCGCCAGGATCTTTCGGTCGAGGGCCCACACGAGGGCGCGCAACTCACGCGCGCTCTTCCTGGGCAGCGCGTGAAGCACGGCCTCCAGGTGATCGCGGAAGTGGCCGCCGTAGCAACCGCACTCGAGGATGCCGCAGTCAGAATCGGCCAGCGAGTCCAGAAGCTGCCCGAGAGGGCCGTGGGCGAGGGCCTTCCAGTGCCAGAACGCCTCGTCCGTGGCTTCGGCCCAGAAGCGGGTCCGCTCAAGCCGGCGCAGATCGGCCACGCATGAACCGGTGAGACGGTCGATGACCGGATACCGCCGCCTGAGGAGGCGGACCGGCAGCTCGCCCCGCAGGGCTGACGGGCGCCTACGCGGCATTGCCCCTTCGGTTGTAGGTCATGGTGGCAACGTACGCGCCGACGTGTCAGGTGACCACCGCTTATCGCCCCCGGCCCTTCGGGGCCGGTTCGAGGGCGCGCCGAATCCGGGTCGCGCCCCGTGCTCAAACGGCCGCATCGGCTGGATCCTGGCCACGACCGTCATCACAGGCGTGACCAGAGACGTCAGCCGCCGGTGAGCCGGCTGGCCGCGTACCGCGAGGCCGGGCGGTTACTGCGGCGCGGAGGACAGCCGCGGCCGGATGCCGAGGCCGCCGGGCCGGCACTCGTGGAGCTAAGCCGCCTTGCGCCGCGCCGCACGTACGGCCGGGGCCGGCTCCTCTGCGTCCTCGAGCGGCCAGGTTTCGTCTTCCCCGAAGTCGGGGGCCTGGAAGGGGTTGGTCGCCGGAGGCGGCGATGTCGCGGTGGAGCGGCTGGGCTGCCCTTCCAGGGCGGAGAACAGGGAGGTCATGTCGATCGATGGACTCTCTCTCGTTGCAGGTCCCTACAGGAACCTGGTTGTGCCGTGACCGGGCACAGCGGTCCTACAGCTTGGTCATCTTGGTGTACGGGCTCAAGATCCGCATCTGCGCCGAGCCGAAATCCACGAGCACCGCGACTCCGTCCTCGATGCCGACCACTCGGCCGAGGCCGTACATGTCGTGCGTGACCTGGTCGCCCACGGCGAAGTGCTTGGGATCCGGCGTGACCGGGGCCTTGAAGGGGCTCGTGGGCAAATGGCGCTTCGGCGCGGCAGGCTTTGTCATGGCTCAGTATGCGCCTTCGTTCGACCTGTTTGCTGTGGCCGTCGGCACAGATCCACTCGAGGACACCCCCCTCACGCCGCTGACCTGCGGTTTCGAGGTCTACGGAGTCAAAACTGGACCGCAGCGCTTCTTCGCCTGCCGTCGCTGACGCCCGCATCGGCGCAGCGCGTGCGGACGCGGACGTCGCGGACGGGCCGATGGCCGGCAACCGCCCTTCGATCGTGGCACCCGCAAACACCGCAACACCGTCGAACGATGCATCCAGAAGCGCGGGCGCGACCCGGGGGCATGGAGTCTGTCCCTGGGCCGTCAGCGGGGATGACCTTGCCCCAGGGCAGACCAACAGGCCTTGTGCGACGAGCACTTGCGGGGCCACATCGACGCTTGACCTCAACCAAACTTGAGATCTTAGGTTCGTTCCGAAGCCGCAGGAACCGACCAGCGGTGCGTTCCCCAGGAGATTCGCCATGTCCGAGCGCACAGCCCCCATCAAGATTCCCGACCGCTACCGCTACGCCGTGATACCGCACATCATGGTCGACGACGCCGCCACGGCGATCGACTTCTACCAGCGGGCGTTCGGCGCCCGGGAGAACTTCAGGATCGATGCTCCGGACGGCGGGATTCTGCACGCCGAGATCACCGTCGGACGGTCGGCCCTGATGCTGGGCGACGCCGGCGTGGACGAGACGGAGGCCGCCCGCTTCGCCGCGCCGACCTCGCTGGGCGGAGGCACGTCCGTGACGCTGCATGTCTTCGTGCCGGATGTCGACAGCCTGGCGGAGCGCGCGGAAGCCGCCGGGGCCGAGATCCTCCAGCCACCGAAGGACACGTTCCACGGTGACCGCACCGTCATCCTCAAGGACCCTTCGGGACACATCTGGGTATTCCTGACGCACCTGAATGACGTCTCACAGGAGGAGCTCCACCACCGCCTGGCGACCGCCGGGTGACTGGACCCGTGCACGGTGATGCGGACCGATACCGGCGACGAGGGCCCGCGGCGGGCCCGGACCATGAAAATGCCTCCGACCCGCACGGTGAGTGCGGCTCGGAGGCATGATCCGAAAGGCTACTTCTTCTTGCCCTGGTTCTTGACCGCCTCGATGGCCGCTGCCGCAGCCTCCGGGTCGAGGTACTTCCCGCCCGGGTTCACCGGGCGGAAGTCGGCGTCGAGTTCGTAGTACAGGGGAATGCCCGTCGGGATGTTGAGGCCCGCGATGTCGGCGTCCGAGATGCCGTCCAGGTGCTTGACCAGGGCGCGCAGGGAGTTGCCGTGGGCGGCGACGAGGACCGTGCGGCCGGTCAGCAGGTCGGGGACGATGCCGTCGTACCAGTACGGGAGCATGCGGGACACGACGTCCTTCAGGCACTCCGTGCGCGGGCGCAGCTCCGGCGGGATGGTGGCGTAGCGGGCGTCGTTCGCCTGGGAGAACTCGGAGTCGTCCGGGAGCGGGGGCGGCGGGGTGTCGTAGGAGCGGCGCCAGAGCATGAACTGCTCCTCGCCGAACTCGGCCAGCGTGGCCGCCTTGTCCTTGCCCTGCAGGGCGCCGTAGTGGCGCTCGTTCAGACGCCAGCTGCGGTGGACCGGGATCCAGTGGCGGTCCGCGGCCTCGAGGGCCAGCTGGGCCGTGCGGATCGCGCGCTTCTGGAGGGACGTGTGGACCACGTCCGGGAGGAGGTCGGCGTCCTTCAGGAGCTCGCCACCGCGGACTGCCTCCTTCTCGCCCTTCTCGTTCAGGTTGACGTCCACCCAGCCGGTGAACAGGTTCTTCGCGTTCCACTCGCTCTCGCCGTGGCGGAGGAGGATCAGCTTGTACGGTGCGTCGGCCATGCCTCAGAGCGTAATCCACGTGTTCGGGCCGTCGCCCTGCCTGCCCGGTGGGCGGACGGGCCGCCCGTCGAGCGGGCCGTTCCCGTCGGGCGTCCGGTACGGCTCGGGCCCGGCTCAGGTGCGGCTTCCGCGGGGTCCCGGGTGACTTCCAGGCGGCTCCCGCGCGGCTCCCCATTAATCGAGTGGCCGCCGCCCGTCCCGTACAGGTAAGTTGCGCATACCGCGTGAGCCGCTTACATCTCCGTACCCGTGGGGGGTCCCGTCCATGTCCGTCGCGTCCGTCGCGTCCGTCGCCCGTCTCAGACGTGCCGCCCGGGAGACCGTCTCCGGACTGCCCCGCGAGTTCTGGTGGCTGTGGACGAGCACCCTGGTCAACCGGCTCGGTGCGTTCGTCGCCACGTTCATGGCGCTGTACCTCACGCTCGACCGGGGCTACTCGGCCTCGTACGCCGGTCTCGTCGCCTCGCTGCACGGGCTCGGCGGGGTCGTCTCCTCCCTCGGGGGCGGCGTGATGGCCGACCGGCTCGGCAGGCGGCCCACCCTGCTGATCGCCCAGACCGCCACGGCCGTGTCCGTCGCGGTGCTGGGGTTCATGCAGGACCCGGTCACCATCGCCGGCGTCGCCTTCCTGGTCGGTATGGCCTCCAACGCCTCGCGACCCGCCGTGCAGGCGATGATGGCGGACATCGTCCGGCCGGAGGACCGGGTGCGGGCGTTCTCGCTGAACTACTGGGCGATCAACCTCGGCTTCGCCGTCTCCTCCATGGCGGCCGGGTTCATCGCCGAGTTCAGCTATCTCGCCGGATTCCTGATCGAGGCCGGGATGACCCTGGCGTGCGCTGTGGTCGTCTTCCTCAAGCTGCCCGAGTCGCGGCCCGTGGCCACGGCCAAGCGGGCGGGCGGTGACGTCGGCCTGGGCACGGTGCTGCGCGACGGGCGGTACATGGCCGTCGTCGGGCTGTCCTTCCTCGTCGCCCTCGTCTTCCAGCAGGGGTCCGTCGGACTGCCGGTGGCCATGGGACGGGCCGGGTTCACCGCCGCCGACTACGGCTTCGCCGTCGCCGTCAACGGCGTCCTCATCGTCGCGCTGCAGATCCCCGTCACCCGCTTCATCGAGCACCGCGACCCGCGCACGCTCCTCGTCGCCTCCTCCCTGCTCGCCGGGTACGGCTTCGGGCTCACCGCCTTCGCCGGGTCGGTCGGCGTCTTCGCGCTCACCGTGTGCGTGTGGACGCTCGCCGAGATCGTGAACGCCCCGACCCAGACCGGTCTGGTGGTACGGCTGTCCCCGGCGCACGGGCGGGGGCGCTACCAGGGGATGTACACGCTGTCGTGGTCCGTGGCCGCGCTGGTTGCGCCGCTCATGTCCGGCGCGGTCATCGACCGGTTCGGCGCTGAGTGGCTGTGGGCCATGTGTGCCGGCGTGGGGACCGTGGCCGGGATCGGGTACGGGGTGCTCCTGCGGCGGCCGGCCGCCGAGCGGCAGCCGGCGGAGAGCGCCCCGGCGGATGCGGAGGCCGAGCTCAGCGCGGCCTGAGCGGGGACGGGACAAAGGGGCGAGCCCCCTGCGCGCGGTGCTCCGCGGGCAGGGGGCTCGTCGCCGTGGGCGCCGGGGGGACGGCGCGCGGGCGATCAGAGGGAGGCGTAGACGCCGACCCGGTTGAACTGGGCGGCGGCGCCCTGGAGCTGACCGACGGCGCCCTGCACCGTGTCCGTGACGGTGCCGAGCTGGGCCAGCAGGTCCGTGCTGTTGAGCGCGGCGGGACCGGCGACGATGCCGGCCTGCGGGTTCAGGCCGCCGGAGACGCCGTCCAGCTCGGTGTCGGAGAGCTCGGCGGTCTGGACCTGGGGAGCGGAGGTCATGTCGAAACTGCCCTTCGTCGGAGGTTCCACAAGGGGGGAGCGGCCCCGCCGGGGACAGACGGGTCGGCCGCGACCGCGGGCGTGGGACATCCGTTTTTGGACGACCTGGCTTGAACCCGGCGGCGCGATGGATCAAATCACGGAGCGTGTCCGGCATCCAGTCGACCGGCCTGCGTCACGCGGCAGTTGGGGGCACCGGCTCCTCATCCGTGTTCACCTGGTCATCGGTTGAGGGCAGGTTCTCCACAAGCGGTCCGGCGCGGAGGGGCCGTAGCTCTTGCCAGGGCGGACCCGATCCGGGCAACTCCGCATCAACCGCGCTCGCGGACGCGGGGTTGCGCGTGCGCTGTGCAGATTCGGTCACCGATGCATGCGGGCGCCCTTCAGCACCTTGTCCACCCCGTTCCGCGGGCCGTACACCGCCAGCCCGACGAGGTCCAGTTCGGCGGTCCCCACCGCCCGCACCGCGGCCCGGTTGTCGCGGTCGTTGCCGGTGGCGAACAGGTCGGAGGTGAACACCGACCGGGGCAGCGCGCGGGACAGGGCCCGGGCGTGGGCCGCCGTGAGCGTCTCCTTGGTGCCCTCGAAGACCAGCACCGGCTGGCGGAACATCGGCAGGTAGGTCACACCGTCGGCGTCCTCGTACGGCTCCCCGATCACCTCGGGGACCTGGCTGCCCAGGCCGCTGACCAGGAACGCCGTCACGTTCAGGCGCTGCCAGGGTTCCAGGTCCTCACGGAGCAGTACGGCGATCTTGGTGTCGAAGCGGACGGGGGCGGCGGCCGGATCGGCGTGCGGTTCGGTGTTCATGGAGTGAGACTGCCGACCGAGGCGGACCGCGGTCTTGTACGTTTTTTGCGTGGCCGCCGACCAGTCCGACGTCTCCGCCTGGCGCCCGCGCGTCCCGGGTGTGGTGGAGGTCTTCCACGCCCACTTCACCGAGTACGCGTACCCGATGCACGTCCACGACGCCTGGACGCTGCTGATCGTCGACGACGGCGCCGTACGGTACGACCTCGACCGGCACGAGCACGGCACCCCGCACGACACCGTCTCGCTGCTGCCGCCGCACGTGCCGCACAACGGCTCCCCCGCCACCCCGCACGGTTTCCGCAAGCGGGTGCTGTACCTCGACGGCAGCCACCTCGGCGACGAGCTGATCGGTCCGGCCGTGGACGGCCCCGATCTGCGGGACCCCGTACTGCGGCTGCGGGTGGGGCAGCTGCACTCAGTCCTGGGCCGGCCCGGAGACGAACTGGAGGCGGAGAGCCGGCTGGCGCTGGTCGGCGAGCGGCTGCGGGAGCATCTGCGGCGCCGGGACGCCGGTGCCCGCCGTCCCGGCCGCGGCCCCGGTCTCGCCCGGTCGCTGCGCGAGCTGCTCGACGAGCACGTCACCGAGGGGCTGGCGCTCGCCGACGCGGCGCGGCTGCTGCACGCCCATCCGGCCCACCTGGTGCGGGCGTTCAGCGGTGCCTACGGGATCCCCCCGCACCAGTACCTGATGTCCCGCCGGGTCGGCCGGGCCCGGCGGCTGCTGCTGGACGGGCTGCCGCCGGGTGAGGTGGCGGCGGCGACCGGTTTCTGCGACCAGGCCCATCTCACCCGGCACTTCAAGAAGCTGGTGGGCGTGCCGCCGGGGCGTTACCGGCTCAGTGCCCGGTGAGGGCGCGCCGGGTCACCTGACGTCGACGTAGTCGCCGGCGGCCGTGGCTCCGCCGGTCGTGGACGTCTCGCTGTAGGTCCAGCGCCAGTAGCCGTCCGCGGCCGCGGTGACCGTGGTCTTCAGGTAGCCCGCCGAGTCGGCCTGCACGATCTTGACGGTGGAGTAGGTGCTGGTGCCCGCCTTGCGGAACTGCAGCTTGGCCGACTTGCCGCCGAAGCCGGTGTAGGTGTGCCTCACCCAGTCCGCGCGGGTGAGCCGGCCGGTCACGGTGAGCTTCCCGCCCTTGGCGACGGGCTCGGGCGCGGCGTTGACGGTGGCCTTGCCGGCGCGCTTGACCGGTACGGAGCTGAAGCCGGTCAGGTACTCCTCGCCCTTGAACTGCTCGTTAGAGTCCCAGACGCGCACCCAGACGGCCGCCTTCCAGGTCGTCGCGTCGTTGTTGGAGTCGAGCCGCCAGCGCGGGTCGATGTACAGCTCGCCCTGGCAGTCGGCAGCGCGCGTGCCGGCCGCGTCGCAGGAGGTGAAGCCCGTGTAGATGCCGCCGGATTCGGCTCCCTTGGCAGCCGTGGTGTCGTGGTACAGGTACGGGAACGGGGTCACGTCGTCGGCACCGACGCCGGACGGCAGGGACATGTGGAAGGTGAAGCCGGGCCGCACCTCCGCGGTGGTGCCCACGATGATGGGCTTGCCGTGGTTGACCACCAGGTTCGACACCGTGACGCCGGTGTCCGCCGCCGCCGCGGACGGTGCGGCGTACGCCCCCAGGGCGAGCGCTCCCGCGAGCGCGACCGCGGAGCCGGATCTGCCTGCGCGCATGCACAACCTCTTGCTGGTGAGAGACCGGTGAGGAACCGGTAAGAGTCAAGGTCGCCGCAGGGTAACAGCACGCGCGCGGACGCGGGTTCCAGCCCCCGGGCTCCGGTTGTGTCAGTCGGCCGGGCGCTCGATCAGGTGGCTGAACGCGTCCAGGTTCCGGGTCGACTCGCCGCGCGACACCCGCCAGGCGTACTCCTTGCGGATCGCGGAGGCGAAGCCCAGTTCCAGCAGGGTGTTGAAGGCTCCGTCGGCGGCCTCCAGGACCTGGCCGAGCAGGCGGTCGGTCTCCTCGGGCGTGACGGCGGCCAGCGGCAGACGGGCGGTGACGTAGACGTCGCCGAGCCGGTCCACGGCGTAACTCACGCCGAACAGCTTGAGGTTGCGCTCCAGCAGCCAGCGGTGGACGCCCGCCTCGTTCTCGTCGGGCTGCCGGATGACGAAGGCGTTGAGGGAGAGGGTGTGGCGGCCGACGATGAGGCTGACCGTGGTGGAGAGCTTGCGGGTGCCGGGGAGCTTGACGACGTACGTCCCGGACTCGGGACTCTCCCACTCCAGCTCCGCGTCCTTCAGGACGTCCTCGACGACCCGCGTGGTCTTCTCGACATCACCCATGCTGGGAGCGTACGCGACGGCGGTGGGCGTGGGCCGCGGCCGTGTAGACGTCGGCGGTGGCGGCCGCCGCCGTGTCCCAGCCGAAGCCCAGCGCGTGCCGGGCGGCGGCCGCGCCCATGCTGTCCGTCAGCGAGGGGTGGTCGGCGAAACGGGCCAGCACGCGCGCGTACTCGGCCGGACGGTGGCCCTGCACGAGGAAGCCGGTGGCGCCGTCGCGCACGGCCACCGGCAGACCGCCGACCGAGGCGGCGAGCACCGGGGTACCGGCTGCCTGCGCCTCTATGGCGACCAGCCCGAAGGACTCGCTGTAGGAGGGCATGACCAGGACGGAGGCCGCCCGGAACCAGTCCGCGAGCTGCTCCTGCCCGACCGGCGGACGGAACTGCACGACATCGGCGATGCCGAGGCGCGCGGCGAGCTTCTGCAGGCCCTCGGGCCTGGCGAGGCCGCTGCCGCTGGGCCCGCCGACGACCGGCACGACGATCCGGGAGCGCAGCTCGGGGCGCTCGTCCAGCAGGGCGGCGACCGCCCGGAGCAGCACGTCCGGCGCCTTCAGGGGCTGTATGCGGCCGGCGAAGAGGGGGATCAGGGCGTCCTGCGGGAGGCCGAGGCGGGAGCGGGCGGCGGCGCGGCCGTCGGCGGGGCGGAAACGGTCGAGGTTCACGCCCGGATGGACGACGGCGACCTTGGCGGGGTCGGCCGCGTAGTGCCGGACGAGTTCGCCGGCCTCCTCGTCGGTGTTGGCGATGAGGCGGTCGGCGGCGGCGACGATCTGGGTCTCGCCGATGACGCGGGCGGCGGGCTCGGGGGTGTCGCCGTCGGCCAGGTTGGCGTTCTTGACCTTGGCCATGGTGTGCATGGCGTGCACCAGCGGAACGCCCCAGCGCTGGGCGGCGAGCCAGCCGACGTGGCCGGAGAGCCAGTAGTGGGAGTGGACGAGGTCGTAGTGGCCCGGGCGGTGGCCGGCCCACGCCTGCATCACGCCGTGCGTGAAGGCGCAGAGCTGGGCCGGCAGGTCCTCCTTGGCCAGGCCCTCGTAGGGACCGGCGTCGACGTGCCGGACGAGGACGCCGGGGGCGAGGTCGACCCGGGGCGGGAGGCCGCCCTCGGTGGCGCGGGTGAAGATCTCGACCTCGATGTTGATCGCGGCCAGCCGCTGGGCCAGCTCCACGATGTAGACGTTCATGCCGCCGGCGTCACCGGTTCCGGGCTGGTGGAGCGGCGAGGTGTGCACGGAGAGCATGGCGACGCGACGGGGCCTGCGGTGCAGCCTGAGCCGCGGGGGCGCCGCGGGGGAGCGACGCCCGAGCCTGCCGGCGTACTGGCTCACGTGGCGTTCCTCCTCGGTGCGGCCATGCCTGCCGGAGGACCGTCCGCGCCCTCCAGGGGGTGCAACAGCCGACGGGTGCCCCGCCATTTCCCGATCACGCGCCTTTACCGAATCATGACCTGATCTCGCTCAACCGTTCGACGGACGCGCGCGTGGGCCCCGGGGGGCGCATGGCCCGGCACCCGCCGGGCGGGCCGGGCGGGAGCCGGTACGCCGCCGAGCCCCGCTTACCCTCGTAGGCATGACTGCCCGCGCCGCGACCCTCCCCCGCTCCCGGCCTCGCCCGAGCGGCGGGACCCCTGTCGTGGGGAACGTGACGCGCGGGACCACCAACCCCAACCGGCTGCGCCGCATGGACCGCTGGATCGCCGCCACGCACGGTGCCGCACTGCGCCGCGCGGCCGACCCGGTGGCGATCGACCTCGGGTACGGGGCCGCGCCCTGGACCGCGGTGGAGCTGCTCGGCCGGCTGCGCACCGTCGCGCCCCGCGCGCGCGTGGTCGGTGTCGAGATCGAACCGGAGCGGGTCGCGGCCGCCCGGCCCTACGAGCGGGACGGGCTGGCCTTCCGGCACGGCGGCTTCGAGATCCCGGTGCCCGGACGCCCGGTGCTGGTGCGGGCCGCCAACGTGCTGCGGCAGTACGACGAGGACCAGGTCGCCGCCGTGTGGCAGCGGCTGTGCGCGCGGCTCGCGCCGGCGGACGGCGGCTCGCCCGGGGGGCTGCTGGTGGAGGGGACCTGCGACGAGATCGGCCGGCGGCACGTCTGGGTGGCGCTGGGCCCGCAGGGTCCGCGGACGGTGACCTTCGCGACCCGGCTCGGTTCCCTCCAGCGTCCCTCCGACCTCGCCGAGCGGCTGCCGAAGGCGCTGATCCACCGGAACGTCCCCGGGGAGCCGGTGCACACCTTCCTGCGCGACTTCGACCGCGCCTGGGCCGCCGCCGCGCCCTACGCCTCGTACGGCGCCCGCCAGCGCTGGATCCGCGCGGTGCGGGACCTCACCGCCGACTGGCCCGTGACGGACTCGGCCGCCCGCTGGCGGCAGGGGGAAGTGACCGTCGCCTGGAGCGCGTTGGCGCCGCGCGCCCACTGAACCGGCGCCGGCCCACACGAACCGGCCACCGGGAACGATCTCGGTGCGTCGTTCGTCACATCCGCGAGGAGGTCGTCGTAACCGACGCGGGCCAGGGGAGGCGGGCGGAGGGAGCGATGGGTGATCGAGGCGTGCGCGAGGGCGCGAGGGGCGGGCGGAAACCCGACTCCCCGTGACCTCTGTCGCTTTGCGCGCCGCCATGGCACGATCCATCGGACGACCACAAGTTACTGACGGTTAACCAGCTTGGGGGACTGTATGGGGACGGGCAAGCGCGGCCTGCTCATGGCCGCCGTGACCGTGGTCTGCGCGGTGACCGTGCTGGCGGCGCCCGGCACGGCGTTCGCCGCTCCGACGCCCACACCGAGCGGGAGCGCGACACCGGGTACGTCCCCGAGCCCGGCACCTCCGCCGAACAAGGACCTGGAGAAGGTCCGCACGCGGCTCGACCGGCTCTACCACGACGCGGCCGTGGCCACCGACGCCTACAACGCGGCCGAGGAGAAGACGAAGAAGCAGTCGGCCCGGATCGCCGCGCTGACCAAGAAGATCACCGAGGGTCAGGAGAAGCTGGAGCGACTCAGGAACCAGGCCGGCGCGTCGGCCCGGGCCCAGTACCGCACCGGCGGACTGCCGCCCACGGCCCAGTTCCTGCTCAGCGACGACCCGCAGCGCTTCATCGACGGCGCCGGGACGGTGCTGAACGGCCAGCGGGCCACCAACAAGCTGATCGGTGAAATGACCCGCACCCAGCAGGACTTGCGGGACTACGCCGACGACGCCTCCGCCCAGTGGAAGAAGCTCGAGGTCAACCGCAAGGCCAAGGCCGCCGCCAAGAAGCGGATCAAGCGGCAGATCTCCGAGGCCGAGCGGCTCGAGGACCGGCTCGAGGCGAAGGAGAAGGAGCGGCTCGCCCAACTGGAGGCCGAGGCGGCCGACAAGGCGCAGACGGAGTGGCTGGACACCGGCGTCCTGGACGATCTCAGGACCAAGGCCTCCAAGCAGGGCCGCGAAGCGGTGGAGTTCGCCACCGCCCAGCTCGGCAAGCCGTACGTGTGGGGCGCCGAGGGCCCCGACTCCTTCGACTGCTCGGGTCTGACCTCCCAGGCCTGGGCCGGCGCCGGCCGGCCCATCCCGCGCACCTCGCAGGAGCAGTGGAAGCAGCTCGAACACGTCGACATCGAGGACATGCGCCCCGGCGACCTCATCATCTACTTCCACGACGCCAGCCACGTCGCGATGTACTCCGGTGACGGCCGGATCATCCACGCCCCGCGGCCGGGGCGGACGGTGACCGTCGCGGGCGCGGGCACGATGCCGATCCTGGGCGTCGTACGGCCGGACGCGTGACCCAGCTCATGTGACGGCCCGCACGTCGGGCGCCGCGCGGCCGGAGGTGCGGGCCCCCGCGACCCCGCCGCGCCCCGGCCCTGTGACCCACCGCACGGCCAACCCCCGCACAAACCGGGGCGATACGTGAGCTTCGTCATCCCCGCCCCGCGGGCGTCCTGTCCAACTGCGTTACAAATCGCGGCATATGACAGTGGCCTGCACGCGAGCGGCGCGGCTCACACCATTCCATCGAGGCGGTCGGTACCGCTATGGTCACCCGACGGTGGGTCGAGGTCCCTCGCCCCGCCTGCCCTCGGGGGGAGGGAAGGAAAACAGGACGATGCCCGTACCCGTACCGCGGCAGAGAGCGATCCCGGCCGTGGAGAGTGGTCAGGCGCAGGCCGTCACCCAAGGCGGCCCCCTCAAGGAAGAGGCTCACCGCAACGCCACCGCCGGCGCCAACAGCGCCACTCTCACCCTGCTGCTGATCGAGGACGATCCGGCAGGCTCGCCGATCGTGCCCGAAATGCTGGACGCCTCCGGCAAGCCCATCCGCGTCCGCACCGCCCGCAACCTCACCGAGGCCGAGCGGCTGCTGACCGACGACGTCCACTGCATCCTGCTGGACCTCGCGCTCGCCGCGCCCGGCCGGACGCAGGGCGAGGACGCCGACGAGCTGGCCGTGCTCCGGCACGTGCTCCAGCTCGCGCCCCGGCACGCCGTGCTCGCGCTGACCGCCTCCGGCGACGCCGAGCGCGGCGCCGAGGCCGTGCGCGTCGGCGCCCAGGACTACCTGTTCCGGGACGAGCTGGATGGCCGGCTGCTCAGCCGTGCCATCCGCTACGCGGTGGAGCGCAAGCGCTCCGACACCGCCGAGCGGCGGCTCGCCGAGGGCAGGCTGCGCGCCCAGGAGAACCGCCGGCTGGAGCGGGGCCTGCTGCCCACGCCCCTGCTGGAGGGCTCCTCACTGCGCTTCGCCGCCCGCTACCGGCCCGGCCGCTCCCGAGCCCTGCTCGGCGGCGACTTCTACGACGCCGTACGCACCCCCGACGGCACCGTGCACGCCATGATCGGTGACGTCTGCGGCCACGGCCCGGACGAGGCCGCGCTCGGCGTGGAGCTGCGCATCGCCTGGCGCGCGCTGACGCTGGCCGGGCTGTGCGGGGACGAGCTGCTGGGCACCCTTCAGGAGGTGCTGGAGCACGAGCGCGCGGACGAGGAGATCTTCGCGACGCTGTGCACGGTGGACATCGCCCCGGACGGCCGCCGGGCGGGCCTGTGTCTGGCCGGCCACCCGTCGCCGCTGATCGCCCGCCCCGGCCGGGCGCCGAAGCTGCTGCCGTACGAGAACAACGGTCCCGCCCTGGGCCTGCTGCCCGGTGCCCGCTGGCCCCGGATGCAGGTGGAGCTGGGCGCCGAGTGGAGCCTGATGCTCTACACCGACGGCCTGATCGAGGGCCGCGTCGGCACGGACGGGGAGCGGCTCGGCCAGGACGGCATGGTGGACATGATCCGCCGCCAGCTGGCCGAGGGGCTGCGCGGCGAGAGTCTGCTGCGGGCCGCCGTGAGCGAGGTCCGGGACCTCAACGGCGGCGAGCTGACCGACGACGTGGCGGTGGTCCTGCTGGACCGCACGTCCTGACCACCCGGCGGCCCGGCGTTCAGCGGCCGCCGTTGTACGGACCGTAGGGGCCGTCGCTGCTGCTTCCGCCGCGGCGGCGGCCCCAGCCGCTGCCGCCGGAGACCTGCTTGAGCGCGGGGCGCACGTCGACGATGTAGACGATGCTCGCGATCACACCGGCGATCGGCAGGATGGACAGGAGCGAGAACAGGTAGCTGACCACGAGCGCGATGCCGAGGATGATCAGCCAGAAGACCTTGTTCTGCTTGTCGGCCGCGCGGAAGGCGTCCTCGCGCCGGAAGGCGGCGTCGAACAGCCCGAACGCGGCGAGGGCCATCATGACGATCTTCAAGATCCCCATGAACCCCGCGAAGCCCAACATCAGCATGCTGTCCACCGCCCGTTGTCTCCCGATCCGTACGCGGCCACCGTACCCGTAGAACGGGCCGGGCACCCCAAGGGTGCCCGGCCCGTTCAGGTCCTGCCGGATGTGCTCACTTGGCCGGCGGGGTCGTCTTCTTGGCGGTCGGGGTGACCTTGCGCGGCGCCGGGGCCTTCTTCGCGGCGGAGTCCTTGGCCGCGGACTCCCTGAGGGCGGACTCCTTCGCCGCGGGCTTCTTCGCCGTGACGGGCTCGGTCCTGACCGCGGCCGGCTTCGGCTCCGTCCGGACCTCGCCCGGCTCGGGCTTGCCCTCGACGGCGATGGCCAGGTCCTCGATCTCCTCGGCCGCCTCGCCGCGCCAGTTCCGCACGGTCTGCTCACCGTGCTCGGCGACCTTCTCGTAGGCCTCGCGGGCCTTGACGGCGTACTCGGCGGCGACGCCGACCCCGCGCAGGGCGAGGTCCTGGGCGTTCTCGCCGAGCTTCTTCAGGTCGACGTCGAGGGTGCCGATGAACTCGTTGACCTTGGTCTGCAGGGTCGTCTGGGCCTCCTTGGCCCGGCTGGCCGCCCTCTCCTGCACGGCCTTCGGGTCGGTGTTGCGCACCGCGTCGATACGGGCCGGCGCCTCGGCGCGCAGCTGCTCGACCAGGGCGGGCACCCTCTTGGCCTGCTGGAGCGCGAGGTCGGCGGTGCCGGCGGCGAAGTAGAGCGGCTTCGGGTCGCTGAGGGTCTTGCGCAGGTCGTCGGTGATGGCCATGGTGAGGGTCCTCCCGGATTCGCGTTCGGCTGAGGTTGGTGTGTCCGCGGTCTGGGCGGCCGGGCCCTGGTCCGGCTATCCGGCCGTCCGCCGCGGACCGGCATCACTGCCGCCGGCCGTGCGGGTGCCGCGTACGGCGGTGCCGCTCGGGACATCGGTGCCGTCGGTCCGCTCCGCCGCCTCCCCGTCCTCCGCCGCCGGCTCGCCGACCCCGAATCCGTTCTCCTTGCGGAAGGACTCGTAGATCTGGAGCAGCACCTGCTTCTGCCGCTCGTTGAGCGAGGGATCGGCGAGGATGACGGCGCGCGTCTCCACCTCGTCCCGGTCCCGTTCGGCGTCGAGGATGCCGGCGCGGACGTACAGCGTCTCGGCGGAGATGCGCAGCGCCTTGGCGACCTGCTGGAGCACCTCCGCGCTGGGCTTGCGCAGCCCGCGCTCGATCTGGCTCAGGTACGGATTGGACACCCCGGCGGCGTCGGCGAGCTGCCGCAGCGAGAGCTGTGCGTTTCGACGCTGCTCGCGCAGGTACTCACCGAGATTGCCGACGTTGAGCGATGCCATGCCTCCACCATGCCGCACTTCCGCTAACAATTGCAAGCATCTGCTTGCAAGAGTGCGCCGCGCCACGCGAGGACTTCACCCGCTCGTCCCAGTGCCGCCCCGGCTCAGGGCCACGACCCCGCGGAAACTCGGTGGCGACCCGATCCCTCCGGCCGTGAGACTGCCGCGGTGACGCTTCACGAGGACGAGATCCCGGTCGACGAGACGCTCATCCGGTCACTGCTGCGGGCACAGCGCCCGGAGTGGTCCGGTCTGCCGCTGTCGCCCGCGGGCGCCGGCTCGGACAACACCATGTACCGGCTGGGCGACGACCTGCTCGTACGGATGCCGCGGACCGCCGACGGAGGGTCCGTGCGCAAGGAGCAGGAGTGGCTCCCCCGCCTGGCGCCGCTCCTGCCCTGCCCGATCCCCGAACCCGTGCACGCCGGTACGCCCACCGACGCGTTCCCCGTCGCCTGGTCGGTGCACCGCTGGATCGACGGCCACGAGGCCGGCCCGGACACCGTCCGGGACTGGGCGGCCTTCGGCGCCGACCTGGCGGCAGTGGTGCGGGAGCTGCACGGCGTCGATCTGATGGGGGCGACGCGCACCGGGGACCTGAGCTGGTACCGCGGCGGCCTGCTCGAGCCCTGCGACGAATGGGTCGGTGAGGCCTTCGAGAACTGCCGGGCCACCGTGGACTCCGGGCTGGACGTCGACGCCCTGGAACGGCTGTGGCGGGCGGCGCTCGCCCTGCCCGACCCCGCCGGACCCCATGTATGGCTCCACGGCGACCTCAAGCCGACCAACCTCCTGGTCCGCGACGGCGCACTGCACGCGGTCATCGACTTCGGGGCGCTCTCCGTCGGCTTCCCCGACGCCGAGCACGCTCCCGTGTGGGACCTTCCGCCGCTGGCGCGCCAGGCCTACCGGGACGCCCTGGACCTCGACGACGCGACCTGGGCCCGCGCCCGCGCCTGGGCGATCGCGGTGGGGGTCAGCGGGATCTCCTACTACTGGCACACCTGGCCCGCCTTCGTCGCCGAGTGCCGGGCCCGGCTCCAGGCGATCCTCACCGACGCCGCGGCCGGCTGAGGGGCTGGGCCGACAGCCGCAGCCAGTCCGCCACGGCGGTGAAGTCGGCACCGGTCAGGCCGTACCGGTGGTCGACCCGGTGGAGGAGGGCGGGCGCCTGATGGTGGACGGCGACCCAGGCACGGTCGGCCTCGGTCAGCTCGTCGTCGATCCAGACGAAGGGCCTGCCCGCCGCCCAGGCGACCAGCGGGCGGGTCTTCCAGTGCAGCAGGCCGGGCGGCTCGTCCTCGTCCGGCCACCGCACGACCGGCAGCGCGGGCAGCCCGAGCCACGGCGCCAGGCACGCGTTGGCGTCGTCCATCCAGGTCGTCGCCCACACCAGTTCGCAGCCGAGCCCGCCGAGCCGTGCGCCGAGCGCCGGGTCCACGCGGTTCAGCAGCGGATGGCCTCCCGGGTCCGGCGGCCCGGCGAGGCCGCGCTCGTACACCGGATAGGCCCGGTCCGCCGCCCCGAACGGGATGAGCGGCCCGTCGACGTCGAGGAAGAGCAGCATCACCGTTCAGGATGCCCACATCCGCCGGTTCCTGCGCTCGCCCACGCCATCGCGTCCGCGTCCCCGGCCCGGCGCCATGACTCAGCCGGTCGTGACCTGCCGCCACCCGGGCCTGCTCGCGAGCGACCAGAGATCGGCTTGTTCCACGTGGCCACGGCCTCGGATGGGGCAATGGTCCCCTCACGCCAGAGCGCGGGCAAGATAGGGATTCACGATCGGGCGGCGGGCGGGCAGGCCGAGGGAGGCGGTCGCGGCGGCCAGCGTCATGGCGTACGAGTCCACCGCCCGGCGGACGTTGGGGGCGTCCAGGCTCGCGCCGGTCACCAGGCGGTCGAGGTCCACGTAGGCCGACCGCACGATCTCGATCCAGCGGTAGACCCGCCAGTCCTGTGGCCAGTCGACGGTGTGGCCGGGGGCCAGCAGCTTCTGCCAGCGCTGGAACATGCGGTCCCGGATCTCCGGGCGGGTCGGGGTGAGGTGCATGTGCCTGACCAGGTCGTAGAGCGGGTCGCCGACCACCGCCATCTCCCAGTCGATGATCGTCAGCGCCAGCTCGTCGGAGCGGCGCACGAGGTTCCAGGGGTTCAGGTCGCCGTGCAGCAGGGCCGGCTCCCGGCGGCTCACGGTGTGCCGGGCCAGGATCTGCCGGAGCCGGCCGGCGTCGGGCAGCCCGAACAGCCGCGCCAGTTGCTGGGACTCCTTCGGCAGCTCCTCCACCAGCAGGACGAGCTGCTCGCTCAGCCAGCCGTAGAAGTCCCCCTCGCCGGCCGCCGGGTCGAGCGCCTGGTAACTCACCCGAGTCAGGGCGTGGAGCTGGTCCACCAGCCGGTCCGCCTCGTGAGGCAGCAGGCCGTGCACGGGGTGGTTGGGCGGATGCTCGCCGTCCCGCGGGCCCTCGTAGGTGTGGATCGCGAACTGTTCCCCCTGGTAGCTGGTCCCCAGGGCCAGGAACTTGGGGGCCGCCACGCCCACGCCGGCGAGTTCGATGGCACGGAGCACGGCGTGCTCGCTCAGGAAGCCGCGCTCCCGGCGGCAGACGTTGGCCACCTTGCGCCGGACCACGACGGGGAAGTCGATATCGGCGACCCGAACCACCGAGTTGAGGTGCCCGGTGCCCTTGAAGACCCGGCTGGCGGGCGTGGCGCCCTCGGCGAACAGGGCCTGGCGCACCGCGGAGTGCGGGAAGTCGGGGTGCTCGGGTACGCGCTGGTCCTGGTGCCAATCCCTGATCTTGGCGGACAGGCCGAGGCCGCCGTTCCGCGCGGCACGCCAGCGGAAGAGGATCCGCTCGATCTCGCGTGCGTCCGGCAGATTGCTGAGGCAGAGCGGGCCGGCCGCCGCCTCCAGGGCGCGCCGCACCGCCGCGGTCGCGTCGTCCAGGCTCTTCTGGTCGGGCGAGGCGTGCAGGGAGTCGGCCGCCCGCATCACGTCCGGGTAGACAGACTGCGCCCGCTCGAAGGCGATGTAGTGCCGCAGGTCCTTGGCGAGTCCGTTGACGGCCGCGGGACGGATCAGCCGCATGGCGTCCGCCCAGGCGTCGATCAGCTCGTTCCACTGGTGCGGCGGGTACTGCATGCGGACCAGGTGGGTCGCCAGGTCGTGCAGGGGATCGCCGTAGGTCGCCAGCTCGAAGTCGACGCAGATCAAGGGCGGGTCACCGCCGTAGGACATGATCAGGTTGTCGCGGTGCAGATCGGCGTGGAGCAGGCTGTAGGGCCGCCGGGCCATGGCCGGAACCCGCTCGGCGAACCGCGTCAGGGCGTCCTCGGGGATGCCGAGCGCGGCGAACAGACCACCGAAGCCGGGCCAGTTCGCCCGCCTGATCTGACGGTCCGCGAGATGGGCGAGCGTCTGCAGGAAGCCCTGGCTGTCCTTGTCGTTGCGCGGCCAGGCGGCCGGCAGGGGCGGCAGCGCCTCCCTGCGCACCTGGGCCATCTGCGCGAGCAGACCGGCCAGTGCCTTGACGAGCAGGGCGTCGACCGGCTTGCCGTCCTCGCACACGCTGGACAGCGGCACACCCTCGACATAGCTGTGGATCGCGTAACCGTCGCCCTTGGCCAGGCACTGCGGGACGTGCGGCAGGATGCCCCTGATGGCGTCCAGGATCGCCGACTCGTCCTGCCACGTCCTGATCACGACCGGCAGCGCGTCGCCCCGGCGGACCCGTACCGTCACGGAGGTGCCGGTGTCACGCCCCAGCAGGTGCCGCACGTCCTCGGTGACCGGCAGCACGTAGTTCCGGTTGTGGTGCCCGCTGCTCGCCACGCCCCGTTCGGCGGCTCTGCGGACGAATGCGCTGATGGCGCCGGGCCGGGCGCCTTCCCCGGGGTGCCGACGGGGAAGAGAGGGTGCGCCCACTGGCCGCTCCGGGTGATTCGCGCGAGAGAGACGGAAGGTATGCCAAACACTAGGTGCAGCTGATTCCAGGCACGACCAGAGTCGGCCTCGAGTGGTCACAACGGGTGGTCTGCCGGGCTTCGAGGCCGGTCGCCGGGCGTGCTGGTTCGCCGTCTCCATGCGCGGGGAACAGACCGACCGGTTCAGCGGTGCGGGAATGCTAGCGCACGGGAGCCGTCCTCCGGGGCGCCCCGCGCTATTCGGCGAGGCGGTCCCAGACCGAGTCGAACCACGTCTGCATACTGCCGACGAACACCGATCCGGGCGAGTTCGGGTCACCGTTCTTCACATGGTGGGTCAGGGTGGCGCCCAGACCGAGGACGTCGAGAGCGGTGATCACCTCCTCGTCGTCGAGCTCCATGCGCTGCGGCCGGATGATTCCCGCGCGGATGCGCTCCACCGGCGGTGGGCATACGGGCGCGCCGGGCCGGCCTCGCGGTCGGGGCAGCCGTGGTCTTCACCCTGCTGATGACTCAGGCCTGAGCCCGTACCCGCCTCAGCACCGACTGCAGCGAACGCACGGTGTGCGTGGCACCGGCCTCCCGCAGCAGCTTCTCCTTGCGCTCGTTGCGCGCGTAGCCGAGGAAGGGAACCCCGGCGCCGTTCGCGGCGAGCAGGTCCGAGGGCGTGTCGCCGATCATCAGGGCGGCCCCGGGGGCCGCGCCCATCGCCCTCAGGGCACGGTTGAGGCAGTGCGGGTCCGGCTTGAGGTGGTGGAGGTCCTGGCTGCGACCGTAGATGTGCGGGGTGAAGCAGTCCACGAGGCCACGGCCCGCCAGGTACTCGCGCACCACGCGCGGCGAGTTGTTGGTGGTGATGGCGAGCCGCGAGCCGACCGCCGTCCAGGTGCGGATCAGCGGATCGGCGTACGCGGTGGGCATCGCCGACCCGGTGGCCCGCAGCTCCTCCTGGGTGAGCCGTTCCTCCAGCTCACCGACCAGGTCGCTGCCGGGGTGCCTGCGGTCCACGGCGCGCAGGACGACATGCGGGTCCAGGGACTCCCGCTCCTCCTGCGTGAGCAGGCCGTGCAGGCCCCGGCTCTCCAGCCACCGGGCCAGGTCGGTCGCCACGCGCTCCGCCGAGTGCCCGGCGAAGAGCCGGCAGATCGGCCCGTCGAAGTCCCACAGCACGACACGTGCGCGTCTGATCAGATTCCGCAGTTCCTCGGCCTCGTCCTCGGTCTCTTCCGTCACCGGTTCGGTCCGCGTCGCATCAGAAGTCACTAGGAGAGTGTCAGGTCCGTCGTGATGGTTTCCCAGAGGGCGTCGAACCACTTCTGTGATTGCTCCACGAATGCCGCGTCCCGCTGACCGGCCCGCTTCTCGAAGGAGAAGAGCAGGGACTCCGAGCCGAGCGTGTCGTACATCTCCAGCGTGCCGGAGTCGGTGGGCTCCTCGCGGCGGGTGACCATGTAGTGCGCGAAGAGCGCCTCCGCACCGTTGAGCAGGTACAGCTTGACCGGCGGGGTGAACGGCAGGGCCCGGAAGGTGACCTGGACGTCGATGTCGTGCGTGGAGCGCAGGGCCCGCAGGTTGTACTGCAGGACCTGGCCCTGGGCGTTGCGCATCTCCAGCCAGCGCCGGTGCACGGGGTCGTCGTCGCCGTGCGCGTCGACCGACACCGGGAAGGCGAGGTTGATGTCCCGGGACGGCAGCAGGATGCGCACGTCGATCCGGCCGGGGTGGATGCGGCCCTCGTGGATCAGCCGGAGCGGCTCACCGAGGGCCGGGATCAGGCTCTGCGCGGTCAGGCACACGGCGTCGATGCGGACGTGCGGCGCCGCGAACGCCTCGGTCAGCCGGGGGGCGAGACCCACCATCGTCGGCTGGGGCTCGTCATGCGCGGGGGCGGGCTCGGCGACGCGCGGCGGGCTGCCCTTGCTGACGCCGCTGAGCAGACCGTCGTCCGCGAGCAGCCGCAGGGCCTGCCGTACGGCACCGCGCTCCACACCGAACTCCACCGCCAGTTCGGCCTGGGTGGGCAGGCGCTCCCCCGCCCTCAGGGTGCCGGTGCGGATGCGTTCCCGCAGGATGTCGGCGATCTCCTGGGACGTGAGCCTTCTGCTGCCGTTCACTGCCACGTTCTCCTGAGCCACAACCAAACGCTACAACCCTGATCCATCTGACGGGAGTTGTCGCCAAGTTGTTTATTAGTAGGAGCCAAGTGGGGACAACTTAATCAGAGTTGGCTGCCAACTTGGGCAAGTTGGCAGACCGGAAGGGGGAACGTCCATGCCTGTCCTCGCGCTCCTCTGCGCCGTCTTCGTGGTCGGCTTCGAACAGCTCGTCGAATGGAAGTACGGCGCCACCGGTCTGGTCGGCCTGCTGCTGCTCTCCGTGGGCATCAAGGCCAAGAGCCCGGCCGTCAGCTCCGCCGGGGCCTTGCTGCTCGCCCTGCTCCTCGCCGGTCCGGCCCTGTGACCGGCGCCGGCGATCTTTGAGGTGTGAGCAGGAGATCCGAACTGATCGTCTCCCACAGTGCGTTGAACCACAGGTGGGACTGTTCCACGAACGTGGTGTCGCGCAGGTGCGCACCCTGCGCGAAGGGGAACAGCATCGACCGCGTGCCCTCGGCGTCGTACAGCTGCAGGTGCTCATGGTCGATCTCCCGCTCGCGGCGGATGAGCGTGTAGTAGGCGAACAGCGCCTCGCTCCCGTTGAGCAGGTACAGCTTGACCGGCGGGGTGAAGGGCAGGGCCCGGAAGGACACGCGCACGTCGATGCCGTGCGTGGTGCGCAGCGCCAGCAGGTTGTCGCGCAGCACCTGGCCCTGGGCGTTGCGCATCTCCAGCCAGCGCCGGTGCACGGGGTCGTCGTCGCCGTGCGCGTCGACCGACACCGGGAAGGCGAGGTCGATGTCCCGGGACGGCAGCAGAACCCGTACATCGATCTTGGCCGGTTTCAGCTGTCCGGCGTGGATCTGCCGGAGCGGCTCCCCGATCGCCAGTGTGAGCGAGACGGACGTCAGGCACAGGGCGTCGATCTCGACGTGCGGGGCGGCGAAGGCCGCCGCGATGCGCGGGGCGAGGCCCACCATGGTGGGCTGCGGCCCGGCCGCGGGTCCGGACACCGGCCCGGCCTGCTGGGCGAGGGCGGCCACGATGGCGGGGGCGCCCTTGGAGACGCCGGTCAGCAGATGCTCCGACTGCAGGATGCGCAGGGCCTGGCGCACGGCACCGCGCTCCACTCCGAACTCGTCCGCCAGCTTGGCCTGGGTGGGCATGCGCTGGCCCGCCCGCAGTTCCCCGGACCTGATCCGGGTGCGCAGTTCGTCGGCCACCTCGCGGTGTGACGTGCGTGACCGCTGTGGCCTCTTCCGCCCATTGGCGGAGGCGTGTTCCGGGTCCACGAACAAACACTACAACTTCGCGCCAAGTTGCGGCAGTTCACGGGAAGGTGGTTATGAGACGCGTCCAAACGGAGATAAGTACAGTGAAGTTGGTCGCCAACTTGAGCGACATGGTCAAGCTTTTCAGTGGTAGGCCGACCGGGCTCCCTTCCGGAGGGGAGCCGGGAGCCCGGGCAGGGGACGGCCACCGGAGCGCACAGTCACAACTGAACGGCCCGTACGGCCCGCACAGCCACAACTGAACACGGCATCGCACAGCCACAACCGAACACCGTGACAACTGAACAGCTCGCTACGGATGAACAGCACTGGTCGCCGGCAGAAGGGACCGTCAGAAGACGTCCGGGCACCACGGTCGCCCGGGCGTGCGCAGCAGGGCGTCGGCCTTCCGGGCGGCGCCCTCTCGCTGTTCCTGGACCCGCCCGAGGGCCGCGAGCCGCACCAGGGACTCGTCCCCCAGCCAGACCGTGCCCAACTCCGCGACGGGCAGCGTGAGATCGGCGCTCGCCCCACCGGCCGGGGAGCAGGAGGCACCCTGCGGCGAGGCCTCCAGCCGGAACCGCCCACCGGCCAGGCCGTCCGCGTCCACGACCTCCAGCACCAGCGAACCCGTCCCGTCGTACGTGCGCGCCTCCAGGGCCCGTACGACGTCCAGGATCCGCACCCACAGCCAGTCCGCGTACGCCGTCACCCGGGCCGCGCGGGGGTCGGGCAGGAAGAACGGCAGCAGGTCGTCCGGGCCGCGCCAGCCGCTCTTGACCTTGGTGATCCAGTCGATCGAGCACAGGAACCGCCACAGCGCCCGCTCGGCCGCCGGGGTGGCGGCGATCAGCCAGTTGACGTCGGCGGTGCTGTGCGGCTGCTTGTCGTGCCAGTGGTCGTCGGACTCGTACGACACCAGGCCCTCGACCTCGCCGGAGGCCGCCCGGTAGACGGCGTGGAACGGCTCGGTCCAGCTGCCGCCGAAGCGGACGGCACCGGTGTTCACCTGCCACCACAGCTCGTCCCTGCTGACCGCCCCGGGCTGGGCGCGGCGGACCCGCTCGTGCAGCTCGGGTCCGAGCTTGCGGACGTCCTCGCCGTCCACGAGATCGATCCGGCCGCCGTCCTCCGGGCCCGACCAGCGCGGGTCGAGGCCGCTGCGGGGCACCTCGACGGTCCACTCGGTCGTCCAGGTCGCGGGGCCGAAGCCGTAGCGGCCGTAGATCGGGTACTCGGCGGCGATCAGCGTGGCGACGACGTCACCGCGCTCCTTCGCCGCCGCCAGGTCCTGCGCCATCATGCGGCTCAGCAGGCCGCGCCGGCGGTGGGTGGGGCTGACGGTGACGTTGGTGATGGCGTCCGCGGGGACGGCGGCGCCGCCCACCGCGGTGATCTCCTGGGCGAAGGAGCGGAACGTCGCCACGCAGCGGCCGTTGTCGAAGGCGCCCAGCGGCCGGCCCCCGGCGAACTGCCGGCGGCGCGCCTCGATCCCCTCGGGTGCTGTCACCGGCTCCCTCAGGAACCCGGTGTTCAGCGCGCGGAGCCAGTCCTCGAACTCGGCGTCGGTGACCGTGCGGACGTCGTTCGTCATGCGGCCACGGTAGGGGGCGGCGCGGGCCCTGTCGCGCGGATTTCCGGTGGCCGGCCGGAGCTCTCCCGGGGTCAGGTCAGCAGGTCGTCGACCTGTGCCTCACCCACCCGGTAACGGCGGGCGATCTCCCCGCTGCAGTCGTCCGCGACGCGCTGCAGGCGCTGGCGGCGCCGGGAGACCTCCTGCTCGTAGCCGACCAGACGGCCCATGGCGCAGGTCAGCTCCCGGTCGGTACGGGCCCCGAGGTCCGACAGCTCGACCTCGCCGAGCATCTCGGCGGCCAGCAGCCGGTACTCCTCGTTGAGCGGGGTGCCGAGCGTGACATGGCGGGCCGAGGAGCGCTGGCGGGCCGGGGCGTCGGTGAGGATCTCCGGGAGCCGCTCCACCACGGAGGCGTCCGCCGGCGCCGGTACGGACGCCCGGCCGCGGCGGGCGAGTTCGGCGCGCAGGATGTCGATGCGGCCCTGCAGCAGCCGCCGCACATAGCTGAGGTCCGCCTCGTCGCGCTGTGCGTCGCGGCGCAGGGTGCGCAGCTCGGGCAGGCTCGGCCGGGTCAGGTCGTACTCGGCGGGTTCCGCGGGCAGCGACGGGCCGGGCTGCTCCTCGCCGCGCTGCGTGGGCGGCCGGTGCGCCCCCAGCCTTCCGGTGCTCGGTGTGCTCATGTGCGTGTGACCGTCCCCTCGACCGGCGTGTGGAAGCATCGTGCCACCCCAAGTCGCCGCTATGTGACCGAGTGCCCCCGAACGGCCCCACATGGGGGCGTAAGGATCAATAATGGGCCGACCGTGTCCAGGGGCCGGCCACCCGGCATGATGGTCGGCATGCGTGCGGTGGTGCAGAGGGTGGACGGCGCGAGCGTCGTCGTGGACGGCGAGACGGTGGGCGCGATCGAGGGCGAGGGACTGTGCGTCCTGGTCGGCGTCACCCACGAGGACACCAAGGAGAAGGCGGCCCAGCTCGCCCGCAAGCTCTGGTCGATCCGGATGCTGCAGGACGAGCGGTCGTGCAGCGACATCGACGCCCCGCTGCTCGTCGTCAGCCAGTTCACCCTCTACGGCGACGCCCGCAAGGGGCGCCGCCCCACCTGGAACGCGGCCGCGCCCGGCGATGTCGCCGAGCCGCTGGTGGACGAGGTCGTCGCCCAGCTGCGGGCGCTGGGCGCGACGGTGGCGACGGGGCGGTTCGGGGCGCGGATGCGGGTGTCCCTGACGAACGACGGGCCGTTCACGGTGCTGCTCGAGATGTAGGCCCGTCGCCGGACTGGCTCGGCGTGCGAAGGCCCTAAGGCTCGACGACCACTTCCTGGGCGGCGGCCGTCTCCCCGGCCACCAGCCGGGCGTCGAGCGGTACGTTGCGCTTGACCAGGGCGAGGGCCACCGGGCCCAGTTCGTGGTGGCGCGCGGACGTGGTCACGAAGCCGATCCTGCGGCCGTCGGGCCCCTCGTCCGCGATGCGGATCTCGGTGCCGTGGACGGGCAGGTGCACATCGCTGCCGTCGAGGTGCAGGAAGACCAGCCGCCGGGGCGGCTTGCCCAGGTTCTGCACCCGGGCCACCGTCTCCTGGCCGCGGTAGCAGCCCTTCTGGAGGTGGACGGCGGTGCCGATCCAGCCCAGCTCGTGCGGGATGGTGCGGTGGTCGGTCTCGAAGCCGAGGCGGGGGCGGTGGTGCTCCACGCGCAGCGCCTCGTAGGCGAGCAGACCGGCGGCGGGGCCGGACGTCGCGGCGAACGACTCCAGCTCGGCGCGCGGCAGGAAGAGATCACGGCCGTACGCCGTCTCGCGTACGGCGACGCCCTCGGGCACCTCGGCGATGGAGCCGGCGGGCAGATGGACCACCGCCACGTCGGCGGTGCGGTCGGCGACCTCGACCCGGTAGAAGAACTTCATCGACTCCAGGTAGGCGATCAGCGCCTCCTCGGTGCCGGGCTCCACATGGGCCCAGACGGTCGTACCGTCGTCCACCAGGTACAGCGCGTGCTCGATGTGACCGTTCGCGGAGAGGATCAGGGCCTCGGTGGCCTCGCCCGCCGGCAGGTCGCTGACGTGCTGGGTGAGCAGCAGGTGCAGCCAGCTCAGCCGGTCCTCGCCGGTGACGGTGATCACCCCGCGGTGGGACAGGTCGACGAAACCGGTGCCGTCGGCGAGTGCGCGCTGTTCGCGGAACAGCTCGCCGTAGTGGGCGGCGACGCCTTCGTCCGGGCCCTCGCCGGGGACGGCGCCGGGCAGGGACAGCAGAGGGCTCTTCATACGGCAAGCCTACGTCGTGGTAGTTGAACCCTTCAGGGCACAGTCCTTGCAGCGGCCGAAGATCGCGAAGTGCTTCATGTCGGTGTCGAAGCCGAACTGCTCGCGGAGCTTGGCCGTGAAGTCCGCGGCCACGTCCACGTCCGCCTCGATGACGTTCTCACAGTCACGGCACACCAGGTGCAGATGGTGGTGGCGGTCGGCGAGGTGGTAGGTGGGCGCACCGTGGCCGAGGTGGGCGTGGCTGACCAGACCGAGTTCCTCGAGCAGCTCCAGCGTGCGGTAGACGGTGGAGATGTTGACCCCCGAGGCGGTCTTGCGCACCTCGCCGAGGATGGCGTCGGGGGTCGCGTGCTCCAGTGCGTCCACGGCTTCGAGCACGAGTTGCCGCTGCGGCGTGAGCCGGTAGCCGCGCTGCCTGAGGTCGCTCTTCCAGTCGGTGCTCACCACACCGGAAAGTCTAGGGCCACCGGCCGGCGGGGCTCACTCGCCGACAGGCCCGCCTGCCGGACGGGCCCGCCGCGAGGCGGACCTGCCGGTGGGCGGGCCTGTGGAAAGCGGACGAGCCTGTGCGAAGACGAGCCGCACCGGCCGGCGGGGCCTACTTGAAGAACGCGATGCCGTCGTCCGGCATGTCGTCGGGCAGGGCCTTGGCCCAGCGCTCGACGTCCTCCGGGGTGACGACCTTCTTCAGGTGGGCCGACATGTAGGGGCGCAGCTCGACCTCGGGGGTCTGCTTCTCGCCGACCCACATCAGGTCGCTCTTGACGTAGCCGTACAGCCGCTTGCCACCGCTGTAGGGCGGGGCGTCGGGGGTACGGGCGACGGTGTCGGAGACGAGGTCGATCTGGGGCTTCTTGGCGGCCATCTCGCCGTACCAGATCTCGATGACGCCGTCGTCGCGGGTCATCGTCACCTCGACCCGGCGTTCGGCGTCGATCCGCCAGAAGCCGGACTCCGACTCCAGCGGGCGGACCTTGTTGCCGTCGTTGTCCAGCACCCAGGTACGGGAGTGGTACTCCAGGAAGTCCCGGCCGTCGTGGCCGAAGGTGACCTCCTGACCGAAGTTGCACTTCTCCGATCCGGGGAAGTCGTGCACGCCCGCGCCGGCCCAGTTGCCGAGCAGGAAGGCGAGCGGGACGAGGTCCTTGTGCAGGTCGGACGGGATCTCGATCATGATCGGCAGTGTTCCTGGGTGGGGGTGGTCAGCGCTGGCCCTGGTACAGCTTCTTCACGGTCAGACCGGCGAAGGCGAGAACGCCGACGCAGACCAGGACCAGCAGGGTTTCGAAGAAGATCTCCACGGGTGCTCCTTGAGCGAGGGTGGGCGTACGACAGAGCCGGGGCCCAGCTTACGCGGCCGGGTCCCGGCCCTCCTTCCGAGGTGGTTCCCCCGAGTCCTCCAGGGGGTCAGCCGAGCAGCTGGCCCTGCAGCACCACCGTCTGCTGGAAGGGGACCGCGGGGGCGGAACCCTTCCGGGACTGAAGGATCACGGCGTAGACGTCCCCCGCGGCGACGTAGGCCTCACGGACCTGTTCGGCGCCGTAGGGCCTGGTCTCGACGTACGCGGTGCGCTCGGTCCCGGACACCGCGGCCGCGTCGGGGAAGCGCTCGTCGTAGACGGCCTCGCCGACTCCACGCACCTGGCGGTCGGGGACGCTGTACGCGACGTTGTCGCTGGCGAACTCGTTCTCCACGACGTTCGCCGTGCCGAACTGCAGCAGGTAGACCCGGGTCCGGGTGCCGTCCGGCATGGTCCAGCCGCGGGCCGCGATGTGCCGCAGACCGGTGTCGACGAGCTTCTGCCGCAGCTCGTCCCGTTCCTCCTCCTGCGCGAATTCCGCGAGGAAGGTGCCGGTGGCCAGCCAGCCGTCCCGGCCGCGCAGCGCCTTGTCCTCCGTGGCGCCCCTCGGCGCGGGGAGCAGCAGGGCGCGCAGGTCGGCGTAGTGCGAGCCGGCGCGGTTCGAATCGGCGAAGGGAGAGGGGCTGCCCGACGGCAGCGGGGGCCTGGTCAGCTCCGGGTAGTCCCAGCGGCCGTCCGACTCGGTGGCGAGTCCGGGTACGTCCGTCCGCTCCATCCGGGTGATCCCGTACGCCGTGCCCGCCCCGACCGCCGCGAACGCGACGACGGCCGCGGTCCAGCGCAGCACGGCCCGCAGGACGCGGCGGTCTCTGCCGGGGGCGGGCGGTACGGGCTGCCCAGGTGTCGCGATGATCGTCTCCTGCTCGCTCATACGGCCTCCCCCGGCTCGTCTATGCGGTCGAGTTGGGTGCGCACGAGCTTCGCGACCCCGTCGGCGTCCAGCGGCCGCGCCCCGTACGCGGTGACGGTGACCACGACATCGCCGACGAACGCCGTGCAGAACATCCCGTCGAGCTCCTCGTCGCCGCCCCTGGGCGGACGTACGCACGCGGCGTTCTTCTCGTAGCCCTTGATCTTCGGTCCGGAACGCAGGGCGCTCAGGGTCTCGCGGAGGTACCGCGAGGCGTTGCGGACCGTGGCGCTGTCCCCGACCTGGGCGAGCACGATGCTCACGGTGTAGATCTCCTCGTTCCACAGGTACGCCCGGGACTGTCCGCTGTAGTAGCTGCGCATGGCCATGCCCTTGATGCGCTCACGGTCGATCTGCCTCTCCAGCAGCGTGCGCTCCGAGCGGGGCAGACCGCTCAGTGACTCCTTCCGCAGGGCGGTGGCCTGGGCACCGTCGAGCTGTGTGTCGGAGCCGAACTCCCCGATGTCGGGGCCGCGGACCCAGGTGCCGGTGCCGTAGGGGACGAGCATCCCCGCGAGCCCGTGCCGCGCGTGCTCCTCGTCCCTGCCGACCGTCGCCCTGGGGAACTTCCAGGTCGGGGCGCCCGAGTCACGGTCGGCGCCGTGCACGGTCACGACCGTCCAGCCCGCCCCGGCGAGGACGGCGCCGGCCAGCAGCACGGAACCGACGACTGCGGCGACACGACTCCGGCGGCCGGACTCGCGGGCGACGGCCGGCGCGGCCGGTGCGGCCGGTGCGGTGGCTTCGCGGGGTTCGTCGTGGTTCTCGGTGTTCTCGGTCACAGCCGCTCCATCTGCCGCTCGGCCAGGTCCGTGATCGTCTTCTTGCTGATCGGGTGGGTGCCGTAGATCCAGATCTCCATCGCGATGTCCCCGCGCCAGGCATGCGCCTCGGCGCTGTACGACGGCGCCTGGTCGTGGACGTACGCCCTGCCGTCCCCGGTACCCGGGATGGCCCGGCTCTCGGTCGCCGGCTCCTTCTCCGCCCAGTCCTCCAGGTTGTGGCTGGCGTCGGTGGCCGCCATGGAGTCCTCCTGCCGGAACTGGACCAGCCGGATCTCCACGCTGTACGAGGTGTCGGTCCTCCAGCCGGTGACAGCGGCACGGCGGAACTGGTCCGTCACGAGGGAGCTGAACTTGTCGCCGGGACGGGTGTACCCGTCGGCGTAGGCGGCCAGGTCCAGCCAGCCGTCGTGAGGCAGCCAGTCCAGGTCCCTCGTGCCGCGCGGCTTGTCCAGCAGGAGCTTGCGCAGGTCGCCGTCCGTCCTGACCTTGCGGTCCTGGGCGGCGGAGAGCGGCTCGGCCTCGCCCCCCGCCTGCTCGATCACCGGCTGCGAGAGCGGGGGCAGCTTCGTGGGCTCGCGGTCGGCCTGCACGAGGTACCCGGCGCAGACCCCGGCCACCAGGCCCAGCAGCGCACCGGCACCGGCCAGCCGGGCCGTACGGCCGCGCCGGCCGGGCCGGGGCGCGGCGGGTGCGCCGGAGATGTCCGCAGCGCCGCTGCCGTCCCGCGCGACCGGATCATTCGCTCCACCCGGAACATCCGGCGCGTCGGGTCTCTCTTCCGGCTCTTCTGGTTTTTCCAAGACGTCCCCCCACAGAACGGGAAGCGTGAATTCCGAATCCACGCCTCACAGCAGACTCATGGTCAGGTCCGGGAGTTGCGGGGGCGTTGATTACGATTCGGCCATGGCGAAGAAGCTCGTGATCAAGGTGACTGCCGGGACCGACGCCCCCGAGCGCTGCTCGCAGGCGTTCACAGTGGCGGCGGTCGCCGTCGCCAGCGGGGTCGAGGTCTCCCTGTGGCTGACCGGGGAGTCGTCCTGGTTCGCGCTGCCGGGGCGGGCCGCCGAGTTCGAACTGCCGCACGCGGCGCCGCTGCCCGACCTGATCGACTCGGTCCTCGCCGGGGGCCGCGTCACCCTGTGCACCCAGTGCGCGGCCCGGCGCGAGATCACCGAGAAGGACGTCATCGAGGGCGTACGGATCGCGGGCGCGCAGGTCTTCGTGCAGGAGGCGCTGGCCGACGGGACCCAGGCGCTCGTCTACTGAGACCGCCGCTCCGGCCGGTTCACTCCCCCTGCCGGGTCCACAGGCAGAAGGGGTGCCCCGCCGGATCCAGCAGCACCCGGACGTCGGACTGCGGCTGGTGCGCGGCGAGCGTCGCGCCTTCGGCGACCGCGCGTGCGGTCTCGTTCTCCAGGTCGTCGACCTCGATGTCGAGGTGCAGCATCATCTGCTGGTCGCCGGGGCCGCGGCCGGGCCAGACGGGCGGGACGTAGCCGGGCTCCGTCTGGAACGAGAGCGCGGTGCCACCGCCCGGGGGCCCGATGAGCACCCAGCCGGGTTCCTCGGCGCGTACGACGTACCCGAGCAGGCGCAGGTAGAAGCCGGCCAGCGGGTGCGCGTCCCGCGCGTCGAGCACCACTGTGGACAGCCGTGCGGATGACATGCGGGGCCCCTCCTACTGCCGGCGTTTCCTGCCGTCCAGCTCGTCCCACCACTCGTCCGACTTCGGGTCGCCGGACGGATCGTCCCACCAGCGGTCGTCCGGTCCCCGCCGGTTCGCGATCATCGCGGCGACCGGCGGAATGACCATGGCCACCACGCACATGCCCACGGCCGCCGGGACCGACCACAGGCGCACCACCGCCCACGCCAGGACGAAGAGACCGATGCAGGTCCCCATCATGGCGAAGTAGATGTGCCGTCGCCGGGCGAGCATGGTTCAAGCGTAGGTCGCGGCGCCCGGTCCCGCCGCTGTCACAACTGATCGACAAACTTCCGCGTGCCGCGCCCCGCACGGTTACCGTGGCGTATCCAGACCACCGCCGACCCGGGGGACCTCCACATGCGCGCCTTGCGAATACTGCTGATCCTCCTCGTGGTCCTCGGTCTGCTGTTCGTGGTCGTGGACCGGGTCGCGGTGCACTTCGCGGAGGGCGAGGTGGCCGACAGGCTGAAGACCACCGAGAACCTGGCGAGCACCCCCGACGTGTCCATCAAGGGCTTCCCGTTCCTCACGCAGGTGGCGAGCGGCGAGCTGGACGACGTCGAGGTCGACGTCAAGGACTACGAGGCGGCCACCGGCAAGGGATCGCAGACGATCCGCATCGACGACCTCAGGGCCGACATGCGGGACGTGACCTTCTCCGGCGACTACAGCTCGGCCACGGCCGCCGACGCCACGGGCACGGCGACCATCGCCTACGACGAGTTGCTCAAGGCCGCGAAGTCGGAGCCCACCCCGCTCGGCCTGGGACTCACGGCCCAGGTGGTCGGCCTCTCGGACGGGGGGAACGGCAAGATCAAGATGGCCGTGAAGGTCTCCGGGCTGGGCACGATCCACCTGCTGAGCTCGGTCACCGTCCGGAACAACAAGCTGCAGGTCAAGGCCGACGGCGTGCCCAGGTTCGGCGGCCTCGATCTCGCGGAGGGCCTGATCCGCTCGGTCACCGACTTCCAGCAGGCCGTCGACCGGCTGCCCGGCGGCATCGAGCTGGACAAGGTGCAGGCCGCGGAGAACGGCGTGGAGATCAGCGTGAAGGGTTCGGACGTCAAGCTGGCGGGGTAGTACGACAGCCTGCGCAGACGGCGGTGTCCGACAGCCGAGACACGTGTGTCCGTACCGCAGATGCGAAAGCGTGGACGAGCGCCCGGGAGCCGTACGACGACGGTCCGGGCGCTCTTCCGTTCCCATCATGCGGACGATCGCGTCTCATAATGCGACACGCCGGTGACACGTCCGCCCAGACATCCCTACGATCGTTCCCATGAGGCGACAGGCGGATCTCACGAAGCGGCGGGCAGTGGACCTGTGCCGCGTTGCCGCCATGCTCTGTCGCCCTTTCTGAAGCGGTAGCGCCACCCTCGGCCCTCCGCGTTCCCCACCGCCCTGTGTCGAAGGGCACCCGTGCGCCGCTCGCAGCCGAGCGCCCGTACCCACGCACTCGCACGCCCCGCCGTAACTGCCCCGGAGGAGAAAGAGCATGAGCCGCAGCGACGTCCTCGTAGACGCTGACTGGGTCCAGGAGCACCTGGACGACCCGAACGTCGCCATCGTCGAGGTGGACGAGGACACGTCCGCCTACGAGAAGAACCACATCAAGAACGCGATCCGCATCGACTGGACCAAGGACCTGCAGGACCCGGTCCGTCGTGACTTCATCGACCAGGAGGGCTTCGAGAAGCTCCTGTCGAAGAAGGGCATCGCCAACGACACGCTGGTGATCCTCTACGGCGGCAACAACAACTGGTTCGCGTCCTACGCCTACTGGTACTTCAAGCTGTACGGCCACGAGAACGTCAAGCTCCTCGACGGCGGCCGCAAGAAGTGGGAGCTGGACGCCCGCGAGCTGGTGGCCGGCGACGACGTGCCCGAGCGCGCCGCCACCGAGTACAAGGCCAAGCCGCAGGACGCCTCGATCCGCGCCTTCCGTGACGACGTCGTGGCCGCGATCGGCTCGCAGAACCTGGTCGACGTCCGCTCTCCCGACGAGTTCTCCGGCAAGCTGCTCGCCCCGGCCCACCTGCCGCAGGAGCAGTCCCAGCGCCCGGGCCACGTCCCGACCGCCGCGAACATCCCGTGGTCGAAGAACGCCAACGACGACGGCACCTTCAAGTCGGACGACGAGCTGCGCGAGCTCTACGCCCAGGAGGACGTGGACCTCGCCAAGGACACCATCGCCTACTGCCGCATCGGTGAGCGCTCGGCCCTGACCTGGTTCGTGCTGCACGAGCTGCTCGGTGTGCAGAACGTCAAGAACTACGACGGCTCCTGGACCGAGTACGGCTCCCTGGTCGGCGTGCCGATCGAGCTCGGCTCCGGCAAGTAACCGCAACCAACCCTTCCCGACCGACCTTCTGGTCAGACCCCTTACGGAGAGACACATGTGTGGAGCGAAGGCCGGCGGCCCGGACGCCTCGACGATCAAGCCCGGTGAGACCACGATCCAGGGTCACGTGACCCGCGACGGCGAGCCGGTGACGGGTTACGTCCGGCTGCTGGACTCGACCGGCGAGTTCACCGCGGAGGTGCCCACCTCCGCCACGGGCCAGTTCCGCTTCTACGCGGCGGAGGGCACCTGGACCGTGCGCGCGCTGGTGCCCGGTGGCACGGCGGACCGCACGGTCGTCGCCCAGCAGGGCGGGCTGGCCGAGGTCGCCATCGCGGTCTGAGCGGGCCCGACGGGCTCGGTGACGGCGAAGGGCCGCATCCCTGGGTTGGACGCCAGGGGGATGCGGCCCTTCGGCATGTCCGCGTGCCCGGGGCGACGCGGGAGGGAGCGGTGGCCGACTAGCCGAGCGCCCGCCCCAGCACCCACACCACCGGAGCCGCCGCCGACAGGGGCAGCGCCACGCCCGCCGTGAAGTGCACGAAGCGGGACGGGTAGTCGTAAGCGGCGACACGGTGGCCGATCAGCGCGCACACACCGGCCGCCGCGCCCAGGGCGGAGCCCTTCGCGCCGAAGCCCGTCATGCCGCCCACCGCGATGCCCGCGCCGGCCGCCGCCAGCACGGCGACCACGACCGAGGCCGGGGTCGGCAGCGGCAGGGCACGGGCCACGACGGCCACCGCGACCGCCGCCGCGCCCACCGACACCGCGTGCGGGTCGGCGCCCAGATAGCCGGTGGCCAGTACCGACAGGGCCGTCGAGGCGACCGTCGCCATCAGGCCGTACATCCGCTCGTCCGGCGAGGCGTGCGAGCGGAGCTGGAGGACGAGGGCCAGCAGGACCCAGACGCCGAGCGGGCCGAGGATCGCGGCGGGCGCGTGGTCGCGGCCCGCGGCCAGCACCGCGATGTCCGCGGTGAGCGCTCCCGCGAAGGCCAGCGCGATGCCCTGCCGGGCGGGCCACATGCCGTTCAGCCGGAACCAGCCCGCGGCCGTCACGGCCTGGAGCAGCACCAGCGGTACGACGAGGGCGTACGAGGCGACGGGCGCCGTCACGGCCAGCAGCAGGCCCAGCAGGGCGGTGAGCAGCGCCGGCTGCATGCCGGGCTCGATGATCGGCGAGCGGCCCTCGAGGCGGGCGCGCTGGGCGTCGGTGACGCGGCTGTTGCCGGCGAGGGTGGCGGGGCCGTACCCGGGGTCCGTTCCGGTTGCCGCGGCGGCCTCCGCCGCCGGTGCCGCCGCGTGCGACCGCGCGTGCGTCTCCGGCTGGGGCTGCGGCTGCGGCGCCCGGTGCTGCGGCTGGGCCTGCGGCGCGTACGGCTCGGCGGCCTGCGGGTGGTTCTGGTACACCTGCTGCTCCGGCGGCAGCGGGTACGCCTGGGCCGGCTGTACCGGTGCGTGGGTCTGCGTCTCCCACGTCTGCCCCTGCCACTGCTGGGTGAGCTGGGGGTCGTGGCCGGGCTGTGCGTACTCGTCGTAGCCGGACCACGCCTGCTGCCCCTGCTGCGCCTGCTGGTGCTCCTGCGGCTGCTGGTGCTGCTGGTACGGCTGCTGCTGGTACGGGTCGTACCCCTCGTACGGCCCGCCCTGATACGGCTGGTCGCTCATCGCCTCATCCTCCTGCGAACGGCGGGAGCACCTCGACCGTGCCGCCCTCGGCCAGCCGTACCGTCTCATGCGCGCGGGTCCCGACGGGGTCACCGTCGACGAGGAAGGAGCAGCGCCGCAGGACGCGCGTGAGTTCACCGGGGTGTCGCTCACGCACGGTGGCGAGCGCCTCGGCGAGTGTGGCCGCGTCGTACGGCTCCTCGCCGACCCCGGCCGCGGCCTTGGCGGCGGCCCAGTAGCGGACCGTGACCTTGGGCATCTGGTTCCTCTATCGACGGCGGAAAACAGGGAAGTCTGGTGTCAGGCTAGCCCGCCCGGCGGGCCGCCCATTCCGCGATCCGGCCCAGCAGGGCGTCGCCGGCCGCGTTCTCCGCGTGGCCCATGCCCGGCTCCACCCAGAGCTCGCCGTGCTCACCGGCCGCCTCGGCCAGCATCCGGGGATGGTCGAGGGGGAAGTAGCCGTCGCGGTCGCCGTGCACGATCAGCAGCGGGGTCGGCGCGATCTCCGGCACCGCCTGCACCGGGGAGAGCGGCACCGGATCCCACTGCCGGTGGTGGATACGGGTACGCAGGCCGTAGCGGCCGACCAGGCGGCCCGCGGGGCGGGTGACCAGCCAGTGCAGACGGCGCATGGGGGCCGTGCCCCGGTAGTACCAGCGGGCGGGCGCGCTCACCGCGACCACCGCGTCGACCGTGCCGGGCCGCAGGGCCGCGTGCCGGAGGACCACCGAGCCGCCCATGGAGAAGCCGACGGTCACCACGCGCGCGTGCCCGAGACCGCGCGCCCACTCCACCGCCGCGGCCAGGTCGAGCACCTCCTTGTCGCCGACCGTGGACCGGCCGCCCGAGGCACCGTGGCCGCGGAAGGAGAAGGTGACGACGGCTCCGTACCGGGCGAGCACGCCCGCCGCCCTGCGCACGTGCGGGCGGTCCACGTCCCCGGTGAAGCCGTGCGCGATCACGAACACCGGGGCACCTGAGGGTGCCGTGGCGGTCTCCGGAGACGCTTCGTATACGACCGGGCCCGGATCGTATACGGAATCGACCGCGACGCCGTCGGATGTGCGCAGGAACGTCCGGATAGGGGCCCGTCCGGCCGTCTCGTGATTCGGACGAACGGTGGAACGCGCCACATGACCTGACGGACGGTTGCTCATGTGGGCTATTCTGCTTGGCAGAGGACTCGGGCAGCGCAGCCCCCGGGTCCTTTTGTGCTTTCGGAAGCGTTGTATACGAAGCGGGAGACCGCGGGTGTACGGGGCCTTCGGGATCGCAGAGCAGTTCCGTACCGCACATGTCCTCGCAGGGACCGAGGAGGAACCAGACGTATGAGTTCTCTGCTGCTCCTGACCAACGCCCTCCAGCCGTCGACGGAGGTGCTCCCCGCGCTGGGCCTGCTGCTGCACAACGTGCGGGTGGCCCCGGCCGAAGGCCCCGCCCTCGTCGACACCCCGGGCGCCGACGTCATCCTCATCGACGGTCGCCGCGACCTGCCACAGGTGCGCAGCCTGTGCCAGCTCCTGCGCTCCACCGGTCCCGGCTGTCCCCTGCTCCTGGTCGTCACCGAGGGCGGCCTCGCCGCCGTCACCGCCGACTGGGGCATCGACGACGTGCTGCTCGACACCGCCGGCCCGGCCGAGGTCGAGGCCCGTCTCAGGCTCGCCATGGGCCGGCAGCAGATCGTCAACGACGACTCCCCCATGGAGATCCGCAACGGCGACCTCTCCGTGGACGAGGCGACCTACTCCGCCAAGCTCAAGGGCCGGGTCCTGGACCTGACCTTCAAGGAGTTCGAGCTGCTCAAGTACCTCGCGCAGCACCCCGGGCGGGTCTTCACCCGCGCCCAGCTGCTGCAGGAAGTGTGGGGCTACGACTACTTCGGCGGCACCCGCACGGTCGACGTGCACGTACGGCGGCTGCGCGCCAAGCTCGGCCCGGAGCACGAGTCGCTGATCGGCACCGTCCGCAACGTCGGCTACCGCTTCGTCACCCCCGAGAAGGGCGACCGCTCGGCCGACGAGAAGAAGGCGAAGGCCGACCGGGCGAAGGCGGACGATGCGGACACCTCGGCCGCGCTCGACGCCACCGAGATCCACGTGGACGCGTAGCGCGGGCGGGCCGGGGCCCGGGCAGGGTGCCACCGGCGCATGGCCGGGATGTGATACGCCCTGCCCAGAGCGGGTCAATCCGCGTAGACTCCGCGCGTGGCGAAGGTGACTCGTGATGACGTGGCACGGCTGGCTGGGACCTCCACCGCCGTCGTCAGTTATGTCATCAACAACGGACCCCGGCCGGTCGCCCCGGCCACGCGCGAGCGTGTCCTCGCGGCGATCAAGGAGCTGGGGTACCGGCCCGACCGGGTCGCCCAGGCCATGGCCTCGCGCCGGACGGACCTGATAGGTCTGATCATCCCGGACGCCCGCCAGCCCTTCTTCGGGGAGATGGCGCACGCGGTCGAGCAGGCCGCCTCCGAGCGCGGGAAGATGGTCCTGGTCGGCAACACCGACTACATCGCCGAGCGTGAGGTCCACTATCTGCGGGCGTTCCTCGGCATGCGGGTCTCCGGCCTCATCCTGGTCTCGCACGCCCTGAACGACCTGGCCGCCGCCGAGATCGACGCCTGGGACGCCCGGGTGGTGCTGCTGCACGAGCGCCCGGAGGCGATCGACGACGTCGCCGTCGTCACCGACGACCTGGGCGGCGCCCAGCTCGCCGTGCGGCACCTGCTGGAGCACGGCTACGAGTACGTGGCCTGTATGGGCGGCACGGCACAGACGCCTGCCGTCGGCGACCCGGTCTCCGACCACGTCGAGGGCTGGAAGCGGGCGATGGCCGAGGCGGGCATCCCCACCGAGGGCCGCCTCTACGAGGCCCCGTACAACCGCTACGACGCCTACCGGGTGGCCCTGGACGTGCTCTCCGGTCCGGACCGCCCGCCCGCCTTCTTCTGCTCCACCGACGACCAGGCGATCGGCCTGCTGCGGGCCGCGCGCGAGCTGCGCATCGACGTGCCCGGCGAGCTGGCGGTGGCCGGGTTCGACGACATCAAGGAGGCGGCGCTCGCCGACCCGCCGCTGACCACGGTCGCCTCGGACCGCTCGGCGATGGCCCGGGCGGCGGTGGACCTGGTCCTGGACGACGGACTGCGGGTGGCCGGGTCCCGGCGCGAGCGGCTGAAGACGTTCCCGTCGCGACTGGTGGTGCGCACGTCCTGCGGCTGCTCGAACTGAGGGCTCCGGCGCGTGTCTGCGGGGCGGGTGAGAGCCCGCTCCGGACGACGAGAAGCGTCCTCATATCGGGCGAACGAGGTTCTGCCGGGCTTCTCAGGGAGCACTCAGGCGGCTCTCATGGTCGCGGGACATGCTCATTGTCATGACCGAGAGCATCCGCCGCAGCGGCGAGTACGAGTACGAGGGCCCCCAGGGCGCGTACGCCCAGCAGCACGTCTACTCCGCTCCCGTGAACCCCGAGTGGCCGCCCCCGCCGCCGTACGAGCCCGCGGCGGCCACGGTCACGGCTCCGGGCACCGAGCCGGCCGCCGGACCGGCCAGGCAGCGCACCCGGGGGCCGATAGCACTGCTCGCCGCCGTGGCGATCGTCGCGGCCGCGGTCGGCGGCGGCACCGCCTTCGCCTTCCAGGAGCTGACCGGCAAGGACACGGTCGCTTCGGCCGGCACCTCGACCACCGTGGTCCCTTCGAGCAAGAGGGGCGACGTCGCCACGATCGCCTCGGCCGTGAGCCCGAGCGTCGTCGAGATCCAGGCGACCCTCAGCAACGGCTCGTCCACCGGCTCCGGTGTGATCATCACGTCCGGCGGCGAGATCGTCACCAACAACCACGTCGTCTCCGGCGCCTCCTCGATCAAGGTGCGCACCAGCGACGGCAAGAGCTACACCGCCGACGTCGTCGGCACCGACAGCTCCAAGGACCTCGCCCTGATCAAGGTGCGGGGGGCCTCCGGGCTGACGGCCGCGGCGCTGGGCGACTCCTCCGGCGTCGAGGTCGGCGACTCGGTCGTCGCGATCGGCTCCCCCGAGGGCCTGACCGGCACCGTCACCTCCGGCATCGTCTCCGCGCTCGACCGGGACGTGACCGTCTCCACCGACGAGAGCCAGGGTCAGGGCCAGGGCCAGGGCGACGACGGCCAGTGGCCGTTCCAGTTCGGCGGCCGCCAATTCAACGGTGACACCGGCTCGTCCACGACGACCTACAAGGCGATCCAGACCGACGCCTCGCTGAACCCCGGCAACTCCGGCGGCGCGCTGATCGACGCGAGCGGCCGTGTCATCGGCATCAACTCCGCGATGTACGCGTCGAGTTCGCAGGCGTCCTCGTCCTCGGACGCGGGCAGCGTCGGGCTCGGCTTCGCGATCCCCGTCAACACCGTCAAGTCCGACCTCGCCAAGCTGAGGGCCGGCTCGACCAGCTGAACGACCCACCCGGCACAGTAGGGAGCACGTCATGATCACTCAGGTCTCGCACAGTGACGTCACGGGCACCGGCCCGGCCGCCCTCACCCTCCCCCTGGCAGTGGCGTACGAGCTGCACGCCCCCGCCCCCGCCCCCGCCCCCGGTCCCCGCGTCCCGGAGGTCGCCGTCCCGGCCCCGGAGCTGATGGGCCTGCGCACCTCCGCCGACCGTCCGCACCGCCGCAAGGTGCCGCTGCGCCGGCTGAGCGCGGTGCACCAGCTCGGCGCGGCCCGCGGACTGAGCATGCTGGGCTCCTGAGCCCGGCGTGCGTGCCCCACGGCCCCCCGGCGTGCGAGGCTGAGAGGCACCCCGTCCACCCGCCCCCCACCCCGAGGAACCGCGAGCGATGAGCCCCGCCGAAGGCGACCGTGACCCCCAGCGCATCCTGATCGTCGACGACGAGCCCGCCGTGCGCGAGGCACTGCAGCGCAGCCTCGCCTTCGAGGGATACGGCACCGAGGTCGCGGTCGACGGCGCGGACGCCCTGGAGAAGGCGGCCGCGTACCGGCCGGACCTCGTGGTGCTGGACATCCAGATGCCCCGCATGGACGGCCTGACCGCGGCCCGCCGGTTCCGGGGCACCGGGGACACCACCCCGATCCTCATGCTCACGGCCCGCGACACGGTGGGCGACCGGGTGACGGGACTGGACGCCGGGGCCGACGACTACCTGGTCAAGCCCTTCGAGCTGGACGAGCTGTTCGCCCGTATCCGCGCCCTGCTGCGGCGCAGCTCGTACGCGGCCGACGTGTCGGCCGAGGGCCAGGCGGACGAGGCGCTGACCTTCGGTGACCTGCGCATGGACCTCGCCACCCGGGAGGTCACCCGGGGCGGCCGGCCGGTGGAACTGACCCGCACGGAGTTCACGCTCCTGGAGATGTTCATGGCCCACCCGCGCCAGGTCCTCACCCGCGAGCAGATCCTGAAGGCCGTCTGGGGCTTCGACTTCGAGCCCTCCTCCAACTCTCTCGATGTCTACGTCATGTACCTGCGCCGCAAGACCGAGGCGGGCGGCGAGCCGCGGCTGGTGCACACCGTCCGGGGCGTGGGGTACGTACTGCGGCAGGGCGGCGCGGAGTGAGGCGGCTGGCACGCCGCTACCGGGCGCTGCCGATCAGGGCCCGGCTGGCGATGCTGGTCGCGGCGGCGGTGGCCTTCGCGGTGGCGGCGGTCTCGGTGACGTGCTGGTTCATCGTGGAGCGCAAGCTGTACGACCAGGTCGACGCCGATCTGCAGAAGGTCTCGGAGCCGCAGCGGCTGGTGAACATCGTCTCCACGCTGGAGTCGTGCCCGCAGACGCCCGGCGACGCCGGACTCGGCGACTTCCACGCCCACGGCAACTACTACTACATCCAGCTCGTGAAGCAGAACGGCACCGCCTGTGTGTCCTCCAACTCCGCGGGCCGTGTGAAGACCACCTCCGCCGACACCGACGTCATCGCCAAGGCGGACGACCACGACGGGCTGCTGCATGACGGCATCCTGCGCGACGGCACCGACTCCGAGGGCAACGCGGTGCGGGTGCTGACCCAGCCGCTGACCTTCAGCCCGGGGCCCGGGACACAGCCTCAGATGTACCCCAACACGGCGCTGATGGTCGCCATACCGCTGAAGAACACCGAGGACACACTGAAGGACCTCGCCCTGATCCTGCTCCTCGTCTCCGGCATCGGAGTCGTCGGGGCCGGCGCGGCGGGACTCGCGGTGGCCCGGGCGGGGCTGCGCCCGGTCGACAAGCTCACGGAGGCCGTCGAGCACGTGGCCCGGACCGAGGACCTGGGCATCCGCATCCCCGTGGACGACGACAGCGAGGACGAGGTGGCGCGGCTCTCGCGCTCCTTCAACTCGATGACCACCGCGCTGGCCGGCTCCCGCGACCTCCAGCAGCAGCTCATCGCGGACGCCGGCCACGAGCTGCGCACCCCGCTCACCTCGCTGCGCACGAACATCGAGCTGCTCACCCGCAGTGAGGAGACGGGCCGCCCGCTGCCCCCGGAGGACCGGAAAGCGCTGCTCGCCTCGGTGAAGGCGCAGATGACGGAACTGGCCGCGCTCATCGGCGACCTGCAGGAGCTGTCCCGCTCGGAGGGCCAGCGGGGCGAGCGCGTCCAGGTGGTGTCCTTCCAGGACACCGTCGAGGCGGCCCTGCGCCGGGCCCGCCTGCGCGGTCCGGAACTGACCATCACGGCGGACCTGGAGCCCTGGTACGTCCGCGCGGAGCCCTCCGCGCTGGAGCGGGCGGTGGTCAACGTCCTGGACAACGCGGTGAAGTTCAGTCCGGAGGGCGGCACCGTCGAGGTGCGGCTGGCCGAGGGCGTCCTGACGGTCCGTGACCACGGCCCCGGCATCCCGGCAGACGAACTCCCGCACGTGTTCGACCGTTTCTGGCGCTCCCCCAGTGCCCGCGCCCTGCCGGGCTCCGGCCTCGGCCTGTCGATCGTGGCCCGCACGGTCCAGCAGGCGGGCGGCGAGGTCTCCCTGACCCGGGCGGAGGGCGGCGGCACGACCGCCACGATCCGCCTGCCGGGCGCGGCCACGGCTCCGCCCGAGACCGTGTAGCCATCCGGCCGCACGGCGGGCCGGGCACGGGGCCGCGAGCGCGGGCCGTCCCCGGCCGGCCCAAGCTCAGGTCGCGGACCGGGAGATCGCAGACCGGTTAGATGACCGGACGCCCGCCTCTTCCTGACGCCGGGAGCCGCTCCGTAGGGTGAGGGCCTTGTGGAGAGGTCGGCGATGCGCCGGAGCCGGCCGCCGGACAGGGCGGAGGTGCCGGGGGCGAGGCGGGTGTCGTAGCCGTCGGGCAGCGCGGTGATGAAGTCGTGCGCCGCCGCGTCCCTGGCCGCCCGCTCGATCTCGGTGTCGAAATGGCCCTGAGAGAAATTCTCAGGGCCATTTCGGAAACCGGCAGAGCATTCACACAGGAATTACGGGACCCGTTCAGTCCCCGACCCGGAGTCCCGACCCGGTGAGCCGCACCCGGATCCCGTCCTTCTCCACCCGTACGTCCCGCAGCCGCACGTCCCCCCGCTCGGGCGAGGGGAGGTCGAAGGCCAGGGAGAGCCGGTCGGCGAGCACCGGGCGGGTGAGCCGGGACAGCGCGGCCGGCAGCCGGGGGTCGAGCCCCAGGCGGCGGAGCACCTCCGGATGGTCCAGGGCCAGGTCGATGAGGTTGAGGCGGGCCGCCCTGCGTGCGAACCGCGGGGAGCCGGTCAGCTCGGCCAGCTTGCCCTCGTCACTCAGGGCCGCGCGCACGGCGGAGTCGGGCACGCCCATCCGGCGCACGAGGGCCGGGACGGACAGCAGCGCCTTCGCCTTGCGCGTCTCACCGGCGAGCCCGGCGGCGGCCCCCGGGGTCAGGTACAGACCCTCCGAGGCGCGGCTGCCGGGTCGGTACGTCGCCAGATCGCCGATGTCCAGGCGCATCCCGCCGATCCGGGTGGCGATGCCCCGCTCGCCCGTCCGCAGGATCCGCGCCTCGGCGCGCAGCCGCAGGTCGTGCCCCGCGACCGGCAGGACGCCCCGCGCCCGGACCCGGTCCCGGCCCTGCCCGCTGAAGGTGACCTGGGAGGCGCCCAGTTCGCGGCTCAGGTCGGAGAACGACAGCAGGACGTCGCCGTCGAGCCGGGGCACGCGGGCGCCGCGTACGGCGGTCGGGCCGTCCGCGTCCAGCGTCACGTCGTGGGCGGTCGCCGTCACCTCCGCCAGCGAGACCCGGTCGGCGGCGACGTCGGGCACGGTCACCCGGACCGACTTGAGGCGTCCGTCGGCGAGTTGGGTGAGGAAGGGGAAGCCGCCGATCTCCACTTCGGGAGCGGCGGCCAGGTGCAGCCGGTCCTTGAGGGTGCCCGCCGCCCGGTGCTCGGCGTACAGCACGGCCCAGCGGTCGGCGAGGCCGAGGAAGGCGGCGGCGACGGCGAGGGCGGCGACCGCCTTCGCCGCGAACCGCAGCCGGGCCCGGCGGCCGCGTCGCCTGCGGCGGCCGCCGCGCCGGTGCTGGGGCGGGGACCAGTCCTCCTCCGGCCCGGAGACGGTGTCCCGCGCGGTGGCGTCCCGGAGGAAGTCCTCCAGCGGGGTCTCCCGCAGCGGCCCCTCGTCGAGCGTGCCCAGCTCGTCGTAGGGATTGGGACGTGAATGCGCAGCTATGTGGTGGGGGGTACGCATCGACTCATCCGATCATGCGTACCGCCCCCACCCGCAACCTCTACCGGAGGTATGCGATCCACCTCACGGCGGCTACTGCGTGATCGTGACCCGGTCCGCCTTCGGCGGCGTGATCGGGTTCGTGGCCGAGGAGTTGGCCGTCAGGTACTTCGCAAGCGCGGCCAGGTCGTCGCTGCCGACCAGGTCGTTCGTGCCCTGCCCCAGGGTGGGGAAGCCGTCGCCGCCGCCCGCCAGGAAGCTGTTGGTGGCGACGCGGTAGGTGGCCGCCGGGTCGATGGCGGCGCCGTTCAGCCGGATGGAGTCGGTGACCACGCGGTCCGCCCCGGACTTGGTCATGTCGAGCGTGTAGGTGAGTCCGGCCGACGGCTGGAGGATCTTCGGCGCCGCCGCGTTGGGCCCGCTCACCTGCTCCTTGAGCACCTGGACGAGCTGGGCGCCGGTGAAGTCCTGGAGGTTCACGGTGTTGGCGAAGGGCTGGACCGTGAAGCCCTCGGCGTAGGTGACGACTCCGTCGCCCTCGGCGCCCTTGGCGGCGTAGGTCAGGCCCGCGCGCACGCCGCCCGGGTTCATCAGGGCGAGGCTGGTCCTCGGGTCCAGTTCCTTGCCGTGGGCGAGTTGCGCGTCGGCGATGAGGTCACCCATGGGGGACTCGGCGCCGGTGTTGTTGATGTCACCGGAGATGTAGCCGATGGGCCGGTTGCCGATGGGGGCGGCCAGGGTGTTCCACTTCGAGATCAGCCCGGTCATGTCCGCCGCCTTGGGGACGTCCCGGGAGACCACGTGGTTCGCGGACTTCACGGCCGTGCGCACGATGTCGCCGGTGCGGTGGTCGTAGGTGAGCGTGGTGTCCGTGTACAGGCGGCCGAAGGAGGACGCGGAGGTGACCATCCGGGGCCGGCCCGACGGATCGGGGATCGTGCAGACGTAGGCGTTGTGGGTGTGGCCGGTGACGAGCGCGTCGACGGCCGGCGTGACGTTCTTCGCGATGTCCACGATCGGGCCGGAGATGCCGGAGCCGGCGCCCGCGGAGTCGCAGTCGTAGTTGTAGGAGCCGGAGGCCGGGAAGCCGCCCTCGTGGATCAGGGCCACGATCGACTGGACGCCCTGGCGCTGGAGCACCTTGGCGTACTTGTTGATCGTCTCGGTCTCGTCCTTGAACTTCAGGCCCTTGACGCCGTCGGCGGAGACGATGTCCGGGGTCCCCTCCAGCGTGACGCCGATGAACCCGATCTTGACGCCCTTCTTCTTCCACACCCAGTAGGGCTTGAGGAGCGGCCGGTCCGTCTTCTCGTCCAGGACGTTGGCGGTGAGGTAGGGGAAGTCGGCGCCCTCGAACTCCTTGTCGCCGTAGCAGCCGTCCGTGGGGTGGCAGCCGCCGTTCTGCAGGCGGGCCAGTTCCCTCGCGCCCTCGTCGAACTCGTGGTTGCCGACCGAGGTCACGTCCAGCTTCAGCTTGTTGAGCGCCTCGATGGTCGGCTCGTCGTGGAAGAGCCCGGACAGCAGCGGGGAGGCACCGACCATGTCGCCGCCGGCCGCGGTGATGGAGTAGGGGTGGCCCTGGCGGGCCTGGCGCAGATGGGTGGCGAGGTACTCGGCGCCGCCGGCGTCGATCGTCTTGGTCGTGCCGTCGGGCTGGAGTTCGGTGACCCGGCCGGAGGAGCCGGACGGGGGCTCCAGGTTGCCGTGCAGGTCGTTGAAGGACAGCAGCTGGACGTCCTGGTAGCGGCTGGAATGGCCGTGCCCGTGGCCGTCCTTGCCGGTGTGCGCCTGCGCGGGCAGGGCGGCGGCCAGGCCGGCGGCCGTGGCGAGAGCGGCGGTGGTGGCGAGGAGGCCGTAGGTCCTGCGTCTGGTGCGCCGGGGTGCGGCTGACATGAAACCCCCCTGTGGGTCGGCTGGGGCGCGTGGCCCCCGTTCGCCGCGCAGCCTAAGGTCAACGCGCGTAGCGCGACAGGGGGTTCGTGGTTACGTCCTGGTTTCCCTTTGCCGTCCTTCTCCCCCCGCGGTGCCGGGACTTGCGCCGCGCGCGGTACGGCGGCTTCCGCCCTCCGCGGTACCGGGACTTCTCACCTCCGCGGTACCGGGACTTCGCTCCGGCGGCCCCGTACCCTCGTACGCATGAGCAGCGACGACACCGTACGGCCGGCCCCCTCCCGTTCCCTCGAGACCCGCTCCGCGCTCGACCCGGACCAGGCCGAGGCCGTGCTCGGACTGCTCGCCGAGGCCGCCGGCGTCGACGGGCAGCAGCCGGTGTCCGAGCAGGGCCGGCTGCAGCTTCACGGCGGCTCGCGCGAGGGCGTCTCGCATCTGCTGCTGACCGCCGGGGGCGAACTGGTCGGGTACGGCCAGCTGGAGGACACCGACCCGGTGGAGGCACCGGCCGCCGAGCTGGTCGTCCACCCGGCGCACCGCGGGCACGGGCACGGCCGGGCGCTGGGCTCGGCGATGCTCGCGGCCTCGGGCAAGCGGCTGCGGGTGTGGGCGCACGGCGGGCACTCCGCCGCCCGTCATCTCGCCCAGGTGCTCGGCCTGACCCTGTTCCGTGAACTGCGCCAGATGCGGCGGTCGTTGACCGACCCGGAGCTGTCCGAACCGGTACTCCCGGAGGGTGTGAGCGTGCGGCCCTTCGTGCCCGGCAAGGACGACGCGGCCTGGCTGGCGGTCAACGCGGCCGCGTTCGCGCACCACCCCGAGCAGGGCTCGCTGACCCAGCGCGACCTGGACGACCGCAAGGCCCTGCCGTGGTTCGACCCGGCCGGGTTCTTCCTGGCGGAGCGGCGCGGGGAGCTGGTGGGCTTCCACTGGACCAAGGTGCACGCCGAGGAGGGGCTCGGCGAGGTGTACGTGCTGGGGGTCCGGCCGGGCGAGCAGGGCGGCGGGCTCGGCAAGGCCCTGACCCTGATCGGCCTGCGGCACCTGGCGGCGCAGGGGCTGCCGACGGCCATGCTGTACGTCGACGCCGACAACAAGGCGGCGGTCGCGGTGTACGAACGGCTGGGCTTCACCACGTACGAGACCGACCTGATGTACCGCACCGAGACCTGACACACCCGGGCGCGCGGAGGCGCCCGGCGCGGACCTCAGGGGTGGCCGGCTTGACGGCCACCCCTCTCTTGGACCACCCTTTCACTACTCAATTAGTGAAAGGGTGGTTCAACGCGTGGTCGAATACCGCATCGACCGGCACAGCGGGGTCGCCACCTACGTCCAGATCGTCCAGCAGACCAAACAGGCCCTCCGGCTGGGCCTGCTGCGCCCGGGCGACCGGCTGCCGACGGCCCGCGAGGTCGTCGAGGCCACCGCCATCAATCCCAACACCGTCCTCAAGGCCTACCGCGAGCTGGAGCGGGAGGGCCTGGTCGAGGCGCGGCGCGGACTCGGCACCTTCGTCCGGCGCTCACTGGGCGCCGCCCCGGCCGACTCCCCCCTGCGGGCGGAGCTGGAGCAGTGGACTGCGAGGGCCGCCGAGGCGGGCCTGGACCGGGACGACGTGGCGGCCCTTTTCACCGCCGTACTCGACAAGCACTTCCAGGGAGAACGTTCATGAGCGACACGGCTCTGGAGGCCACCGGCCTCGGCAAGCGCTTCGGGCGCAGGGGAGGCTGGGCGCTGCGCGACTGCGGCTTCCGGCTGCCCGCCGGGCGGGTGTGCGCCGTCGTCGGGCCCAACGGCGCCGGAAAGTCGACGCTGCTCGCCCTCGCCGCGGGCCTGCTCCCGCCCACCGAGGGCCGGCTGACGGTACTCGGCGGCACACCCGCCGCGGCCCGCGCCCGGGTGGGCTACGTCGCCCAGGACAAACCGCTGTATCCGCAGCTCACGGTCGCCGAGACGCTGCGCATGGGCGCCGACCTCAACCCCGAGCGCTGGGACGCGGAGACCGCCGGACGGATCGTGGCCGCCGGTCCGCTCGATCCCAGGGCCCGCATACGGTCGCTGTCCGGCGGCCAGCGCACCCGGGTCGCACTCGCCCTGGCCCTCGGCAAGCGCCCCGGACTGCTGCTCCTGGACGAGCCGATGGCCGACCTGGACCCGCTCGCCCGGCACGAGCTGATGGGCACCCTCATGGCCGAGGCCGCCCAGTACGGCACCACGATCGTGATGTCCTCGCACGTGGTCGCCGAGCTAGAGGACTCCTGCGACCACCTGCTGCTGGTGGGCGACGGCCGGGTCCGGCTGGCCGGTGAGATCGACGACCTGCTCGCCGCCCACCTGCGGGTCAGCGGCCCCGCCGAGAAGGCGGCCCTGGACGCGCACACCGTGGTCGAGGACCGGGTCACCGGCCGCCAGCGGACGGCGCTGATCCGCCCCGCCGGCCCGCTCGGCGGCGACTGGCGCGCCTCGGCGCCCACCCTGGAGGAACTGGTCCTCGCCCATCTGCGCAATCCGCAGGCCCCCGCGCTCACCACCGCACCGGCCGCGACCGAGGAGAGTGCCGCATGACCGCCGCGACCGCCCCGGCCTCCGTCCGGGCCCCCGCCGCGCGGCCCCGGACGGCCCGCTGGCTGCTGCGCCTGCACCGCCCCGCGCTCGTCGTCTGGACCGGCCTGGTGGTCCTCGGCGCCGCCCTGCTGCTGTGGCTCGCCGGACCGCTCACCGACGCGGCCGCGGAGGGCTGGCGGCAGTACAACGCCTGCGAGTGGTCCGAGAAGTGCACCTACTCCCAGGACGCGATCCTGCGCTACAAGGACGTCTACAACTACCTCACGCTGTCCCTCGCCGCGCTGCCGTTCCTCGTGGCCGCCTGGGCCGGCGCCGCCCTCACCGGCCGCGAGCTGGAGTCCGGCACCGCCCGCCTGGCCTGGATCCAGGGCATCACGCCCGTCCGCTGGCTGGTGACCAGGCTGGTCCTGCCCGCCGCCGCGGTCACCGCGGGCACGAGTCTGCTGGTGTTCCTGCACCACCGGGCCTGGTCGGCCGCCGACGGCCGTGTCGACACCGCCAAGAGCTGGTCCGACTTCTGGACCTTCCACGCCAACGGCCCCACCACCGTCGCCCTCGCCCTGGCCGCACTCGCCGTCGGCGCCCTCACCGGCCTGGCCCTGGGCCGTGCCCTGCCCGCACTCGCCGTCTCCGTCGTCCTCACCGCCGGCGTCTGGGCCCTGGCGCAGTGGCTCATGCCGCACCTGTGGCCGGCCGTAACCCGCGTGACCGGCCTCGAACACGGCTACGCCGCCCCCTACTCCGGTGTGGAGGTCGCCAAGGGCCTGGTCACCCGCGGCGGCGCGCACATCCCCGAGCCCGAGTGCTCCGCGGCCACCACGGAAGGGTGCGCGCGGGTGTTCCGTGAGCAGGGTGCCGTCGGCTGGTTCCACACCTACCACCCCGCCTCCCACTACTGGCCGCTCCAGCTCACCACCAGCGCCTTCGTGCTGGCCCTGGCCGCCCTGTCCACCCTGGCCGCGTTCCGCGTGCTCGGGCGCCTGTCCGGGTCGCAGCGGGCCGCAAAGGGGGCCGCCGCGTGAGCGCCGCCCTCCAGGGCCTGCCCCGCGCCGTGCTGCGGCTGCACCGCACCGCCCTGCTCGTGTGGGCCGCCGCCGTCGCCGCGCTGACCGGCTGGCTGGTGTGGCTGAACGAGGTCACCGCCGGCCGCGCGCGGCACGGCGAGGCGGTCTGCGCGCACACCCACGTCTGCGCGGACCTCTTCAGCCGCCTCGACTACACCGAGCCGTCCGGCTGGATCTCCACCCTCATCTGCTACAGCTTCCTCGCCGTCGCCGCGTTCGCGGGCGGTGCCCTGATCGGCCGCGAACTGGAGACCGGCACCGCGAACCTGGCCTGGACACAGGGCGTCACCCCGGTCCGCTGGCTGACCGCGAAGCTCGCCCTCCCGGCCCTGGGCGTCACGGCCGGCGGCCTGGTCCTGGTGGGGGTGTACCGCTGGGGCCGGGCGGCCAACGGGGACCTGCTGGCCACCGACGACTGGACCTCCGTCGACGTCTTCGCGGCCCTGGGCCCGCTCACCGTGGCGTACGGCCTGTGCGCCCTGGCCGTCGGCACCCTCACCGCGCTGCTGCTGCGGCGCGCCCTGGCCGCGCTCGGCACCACGTGCGCCGTGATGTGGCTGGTCCACTTCGTGGTGGACGGCTGCCGTCCCCACCTGTGGCCGGTGGTGACCCGTACCTCGCCGAAGCCGTTCGTGCTGCCCGAGAACGCCTGGCAGGGGAACACCGGACGGAACGCCGAAGGCTATTTCGCCGTCTACCACCCCGCGTCCCACTTCTGGCCGCTGCACCTGGTGGAGACGGGCGTCGTGCTGGCCCTGACCACGCTGGCCACGACGGCCGCCTACCTGGTGCTGCGCCGCCGGGCCGCCTGAGACGACACCCGGGTGCGCGTCCCTTCCACGGGGGGAGGGACGCGCACCCGGGGGCCGCTCCCCGATATCCGGGACGTCATGTCTCCGTAACCATCGATTCAGACTGGCTTGCGACGCTCGGCCAATGAAGCCCGTCGTGCCAGAGCCTTCGCCGCCCCCCGAGGGGCCCGCGCGGAACGGGGCCGTGACGCTCCCTCCCGCACGTTCCGACGCGCCTGTCTCGCGCGTGGCGCGGAAGAATGGTGTCATGAGTCAGCAAGACACCCAGGCAGAGGCCCAGCACACGCAGCCCTCCGTGGGCTCCATCGCCGCGCACCGGTCCCATGCGGTCGCCGCGACCGTTTCCGACCTGGAACCCGACCTCGACGCCGACCTCGACGCCTACGAAGAGGCGCAGAGCGACGGGGCCCCGCTGCCCCAGGGTCGTTTCCTCGACCGGGAGCGAAGCTGGCTCGCCTTCAACGAGCGCGTCCTGGAACTGGCCGAGGACCCGAACACACCTCTGCTGGAGCGCGCCAACTTCCTGGCGATCTTCGCCAGCAACCTGGACGAGTTCTTCATGGTCCGGGTGGCCGGCCTGAAGCGCCGCATCGCCACCGGTGTCGCCACCCGCTCCGCGTCCGGCCTCCAGCCGCGCGAGGTGCTGGAGATGATCTGGGCCCGCTCGCGCGAGCTGATGGCACGGCACGCCGCCTGCTACCACGAGGACGTGGCCCCCGCGCTCGCCGACGAGGGCATCCATCTGGTCCGCTGGAACGAGCTGGCCGAGAAGGAGCAGGCACGCCTCTTCACGCTGTTCCGGCACCAGATCTTCCCCGTGCTGACCCCGCTGGCCGTCGACCCCGCGCACCCGTTCCCGTACATCTCCGGCCTGTCCCTGAACCTGGCCGTCGTCGTGCGCAACCCGGTCAGCGGCCACAAGCACTTCGCGCGCGTGAAGGTGCCGCCGCTGCTGTCCCGCTTCCTGGAGGCCGCCCCGGGCCGCTACGTCCCGCTCGAGGACGTCATCGCCGCGCACCTGGAGGAGCTGTTCCCGGGCATGGAGGTGCTGGAGCACCACGCCTTCCGGCTCACCCGCAACGAGGACCTCGAGGTCGAGGAGGACGACGCCGAGAACCTGCTCCAGGCGCTGGAGAAGGAGCTCATGCGGCGCCGCTTCGGACCGCCGGTGCGCCTGGAGGTCGAGGAGTCCATCGACCGCGAGGTGCTGGACCTGCTGGTCCGCGAGCTGAAGATCTCCGAGGCCGAGGTGTATCCGCTGCCCGGCCCCCTGGACCTCACCGGCCTCTTCCGCATCCACAGCCTCGACCGTCCGGAGCTGAAGTACCCGAAGTTCGTCGCGGGCACCCACCGCGACCTGGCCGAGGTGGAGTCGGCGTCCGCGCCGGACATCTTCGCCGCCCTGCGCACCCGTGACGTGCTGCTGCACCACCCGTACGACTCCTTCTCCACCTCCGTGCAGGCCTTCCTGGAGCAGGCGGCCGCCGACCCGGACGTGCTGGCGATCAAGCAGACCCTGTACCGCACCTCCGGCGACTCCCCGATAGTCGACGCGCTCATCGACGCCGCCGAGTCCGGCAAGCAGGTCCTCGTCCTGGTCGAGATCAAGGCCCGCTTCGACGAGCACGCCAACATCAAGTGGGCGCGCAAGCTGGAGGAGGCCGGCTGCCACGTGGTGTACGGCCTGGTCGGTCTGAAGACGCACTGCAAGCTGTCCCTGGTGGTCCGTCAGGAGGGCGAGACACTCCGCCGCTACAGCCACGTCGGCACCGGCAACTACCACCCGAAGACCGCCCGGCTCTACGAGGACCTCGGCCTGCTCACCGCCGACCCGCAGGTCGGCGCGGACCTCTCCGACCTCTTCAACCGGCTGTCCGGCTACTCCCGCCGGGAGACCTACCGCCGCCTCCTCGTCGCCCCCAAGTCGCTGCGCGACGGCCTGATAGCGCGGATCGACAAGGAGGTCCAGCACCACCGGGCCGGCCGCCCCGCCTTCGTGCGCATCAAGGTCAACTCGATGGTCGACGAGGCGGTCATCGACGCGCTCTACCGCGCCTCCCAGGCCGGAGTTCCGGTGGACGTGTGGGTGCGCGGCATCTGCGCCGTCCGCCCCGGCGTCGCGGGCCTGTCGGAGAACATCCGGGTCCGCTCCATCCTCGGCCGCTTCCTCGAGCACTCCCGGGTGTTCGGCTTCGGCAACGGCGGCGAACCCGAGGTGTGGATCGGCAGCGCCGACATGATGCACCGCAACCTCGACCGCCGGATCGAGGCCCTGGTCCGGGTCACCGACCCCGGCCACCGGGCGGCCCTGAACCGGCTGCTCGACACCGGCATGTCCGACACCACGGCCTCCTGGCACCTCGGCCCCGACGGCGAGTGGACCCGGCACGCGACCGATATGGACGGACAGCCGCTGCGCAACGTCCAGGAGATGCTCATAGACGCCCGGAGGCGCCGGCGTGGCACAGCAACACCTTGACCCGACGGACCCCACGGCTCAGGCGGTGACCGGGGACGCCCTCGCGGGCTACCTCCGCGCCCGGGCCACGGAGTTCCTCCGCGCGCTGCGCACGCACCGGGAGACCGGCGGCGTCCCTGCGGGCGGCGCGGAGGAGTCCGTCGACGCCGCGCTGCTGCTGCGCCGCTCGGCCCGCCGCATCAGCGCCAGCCTGCACACTTTCCGCCCGTTGCTCGATCCGGACTGGTCGGAGGAGATGCGCCCGGAACTGGCCTGGCTGTCGGGCACCCTGAAACTGGAGCACGCCTACGAGGCCCGCCTCGAGCGGCTGCTGCTGGCCCTGAACCGGCTCTCGGGCACCGCGGCGCTGCCGGCCCGGCCGGTGGCCGCGGTGACCGTCGGCACCCTGCCCGACGCGGCCGGGGCGGCCGCGGGCGGTCGCGGCAGCGGGACGGCACCCGTCCCGCCGAACGCGGCGCCGCCCGGCACCGGCGCCCCCGCGCGGCCGGCGCCCGTCCCGGAACGCGGCAACCTGACGGTCGGCGCTGCCAAGGCGGGGGCCCTGCTGGAACGCCAGCTCACCCTGGCCCGGACCCGGGCCCACTCCACGGCGCTGCAGGCCCTCGGCTCCTCCCGTTTCCACGCGGTCGCCGACAAAGTGGCCTTACTGGCGAGCGAGGTCCCGCTCACGCCCCACGCGCCCGGCGCCGCGCTGCATCCCCTCGCCGCCGCGGCCGAGGAACGCCTCACCCAGGCCGTCGCCGCCCTCCCGCTGCTCACCGCGGGCCACCCCTACAACGCGGAGGCCCTGGTCCACGGCCTGTCCCCGGACCCGTCCCCGCACCCCCAGGACGGCCCCTGGCACCAGGTCCGCCTGCTGCTGCGCCTGCACCGCTACGCCCGCGAGGTACTGCACGGCGGCAACTCTCCCGTCGACGCCCGGCTGCTGACGGCCGGCCAGTCCCTGAACCGGCACCGGGACGCCTCGGAGGCGGCGGCAGCGGCGGCCCAGGCGGCCCGTACCCCCCGGATCGCCCCGGCGACGGCATACGCGCTGGGCGTGCTCCACGCCGACCAACGGCACGAGGTGGAGGCGGCCAGGTTCGCCTTCCAGCAGGCCTGGCAGAAGCAGACGGTCGGCGCGTCCTGAACCCCCGCGAGGAGGCGGTGTGAACGACACCACGGTCGAGGCGGCGGGCTGCGTCCTGTGGCGCCGCTCGCCGGCGGCCGGCGGTCTGGAGCTCTGCCTGGTCCACCGGCCCAAGTACGACGACTGGTCCCATCCGAAGGGCAAGCTGAAGCGGGGCGAGGACGCGCTCGCGGGCGCCCTGCGCGAGGTCGCGGAGGAGACCGGGTACGCGGCCGAGCCCGGATCCGAGCTGCCGACCCTGAGCTATCTGGCCAACGGCCGCCCCAAACGGGTGCGTTACTGGGCGGCCGAGGCCACCGCGGGAGTCTTCGCCCCGAGCGACGAGGTGGACCGGATCCTGTGGCTCTCGCCCGCCGAGGCCCGCCACCGGCTGACCCAGCCCCGCGACCGCGACCTCGTCGACGCCCTCACCCGCCGCTTCGAACACCGCTGAAGGGCCGCCCGGTGAGGCCGGGAGAGGTCCGGGAGGGCCGCTTTCACTCCAGCTCCGCGTGCGCCTGCGCGTCCGCTCTGGCGAGGCTGCGCGCCCGGCGGGCCGGGCCGCGCCAGCCGCAGCTGCAGCGGGCCACGCAGAAGCGGCCCTGCTCGGTCGTAGTCGTGAGGTGTTCCTGCCCCTGCCGGGCTCGCTCCGGCCCGTCCTGCTGCACCACGGTGACAACGGTACGGCAGCGCGTGACGGTGCTCCCTACCGGTCGTTAACCCGGGCAGACAGGGGGCCCGTGACGGACCTACCGGCTGGGGGTTTCACGCGATGGAACGGCGGCAGTACAGGCGCGCGGGAAGGACCGCCCTCGCGGTGGGAGTCATGCTGGGGCTAGGGGCGGCCGCCACCGGGTGCACCGGTGGCCGGGCCGCCGCCGAGGGTGCGCACGGCGCCGGCGGCGACCCGGTGGCCGTGCTGCGGCGGGCCCCCGACACCCTGCGCGAAGCGGGCAGCTCCAAGGCCACCACGGCCATGGAGATGGCGACCGGCGGCACCCGGGTCACCATCCGCGGACGCGGCGGCTACGACTTCCGGCACCGGCTCGGGGAGCTGACCGTGGTGCTCCCGGAGGACCCGGCGGGCACCCCCGAGCACCGGCCCATCACCGAGCTCCTCGCGCCCGGTGCCCTGTTCATGAAGAACCGGGGCGCCGGCGTTCCCGCCGACAAGTGGGTACGGGTGGAGACCGCGGGCCTGTCCGACGGCAACCTCGTCACCGGCGGCGCCACCGATCCGTACGCGGCGGCGGAGGTGCTTCGCGGGACACGCACGGCGACGTACGTGGGACGGACCGAGGTGGGCGGGACCCCGGTGCGGCACTTCCGGGGCACGGCGGACCTGTCCCGCGCCTCGGCGAGCGCCTCGGTGGACAACCGGGCGTCCCTGGCCGCCGCGGCGAAGGGGTTCGCCACGGCGGAGGTGCCGTTCGACGCCTACCTGGACGACCAGGGCCGCATCCGCAAGCTGCGCCAGCGCTTCAGCTTCGTCAACGGCCGCGAGAAGACGCCGGTCGCGGTCGCCTCGACCACGCTGCTGTTCGGGTTCGGCACCCCCGTCGACGTGCGTCTGCCGAGTCCGGGGGACATCTACGCGGGCCGCATCGCCGAGAGCGGGGCCGGCGGCAGCGCCGGCGCCGGGGGCGAGATCCAGTCAGGGCACTAGTCAGTGACGCCCCTGTCGAACTAGCCCGTCCGTGCCATGCGCGGTGTGTGGAGGGCTGCCTACTCTAGGAAGTCGGTGACGGCAGAGACGAGGTGACGCACGTGGCTCCGCTCGGCGGTACGGCAGTTCAGGACCACGTGGCCCTCGCCGAGATCGAACTGTGCGGAGAGCTGATCATCGCCGCCTCGGCCGCCGAGGACCGGCTGAGCCTGGAGAGTATCGACGAGGTGCTGCGGGTGACCGAGGAGCGGAAATCCGCCGATCGCCCCCGGAGCCCGGACCGGCTCTGAGACCGGCGGCGGGTCCGGCTCAGGTGCGCAGCAGCCGGCCGATCGCCTTCGTGGCCTCGTCCACCTTGGCCTCGATCTCATCTCCGCCCTTGAGGGCCGCGTCCGCCACGCAGTGCCGCAGGTGCTCCTCCAGCAGTTGCAGGGCGAAGGACTGCAGGGCCTTGGTGGAGGCGGACACCTGGGTGAGTATGTCGATGCAGTACGTGTCCTCGTCGACCATGCGCTGCAGGCCGCGGATCTGGCCCTCGATGCGGCGCAGCCGTTTGAGGTGCTCGTCCTTCTGCTTGTGGTAGCCGTGCGTGGCGCCGGCCTCGGTCGTCGTCATCACGGGCCTCCATGTCGGGACGAGCTGCGGATACATACCCCTACTGGGTATATGGTAACGAATTTCGCGGGGTAGAGGGCCCTTGGTACGCCCCCGTGCTGATCGATCCGAACGATGGGCGACACTGGGAGACGGCCCGATAGCCGTGGCCGGATGTTGCGCCTAGCATCAGCCTGACCGAAACCGAAGCACCTAGAGGACCCCAAGTGCGCTTTCGTCTGACCCCCAGGGAGACGAGCTTCTACGACATGTTCGCCGCGTCCGCGGACAACATCGTCACCGGCTCGAAGCTCCTGATGGAACTGCTCGGGGCGGACGCTTCCGCCCGGGCCGAGATCGCAGAGCGTATGCGGGCCGCGGAACACGCAGGTGACGACGCCACGCACGCGATCTTCCACCAGCTGAACTCCTCCTTCATCACGCCCTTCGACCGTGAGGACATCTACACCCTCGCCGGGTCCCTGGACGACATCATGGACTTCATGGAGGAGGCCGTCGACCTGGTCGTCCTCTACAACGTCGAGGAACTGCCGAAGGGCGTCGAGCAGCAGATCGAGGTGCTGGCCAGGGCCGCCGAGCTGACCGCGGAGGCGATGCCGAACCTCCGCACGATGGACAACCTCACCGAGTACTGGATCGAGGTCAACCGGCTCGAGAACCAGGCCGACCAGATCCACCGCAAGCTGCTGGCACACCTCTTCAACGGCAAGTACGACGCCATCGAGGTGCTGAAGCTGAAGCAGATCGTGGACGTGCTCGAAGAGGCGGCGGACGCGTTCGAGCACGTGGCGAACACGGTGGAGACCATCGCCGTCAAGGAGTCCTGAGGCGTCGATGGACACCTTCGCCCTGATCGTGACCGTCGCGGTCGCGCTCTTCTTCACGTACACGAACGGCTTCCACGACTCCGCGAACGCGATCGCGACCTCGGTGTCGACGCGGGCGCTGACCCCGCGGGCGGCGCTCGCCATGGCCGCGGTGATGAACCTCGCCGGTGCCTTCCTGGGCTCCGGGGTCGCCAAGACCGTCAGCGAGGGCCTGATCGAGACACCGCAGGGCTCGAAGGGGATGGCCATCCTCTTCGCGGCCCTGGTCGGCGCCATCGTCTGGAACCTGCTGACCTGGTACTTCGGCCTGCCCTCGTCGTCCTCGCACGCCCTCTTCGGCGGCATGGTGGGCGCGGCGCTCGCCGGCGGTACCGAGGTGCTCTGGAACGGCGTCCTGGACAAGGTCGTCATTCCGATGTTCCTGTCGCCGGTCGTCGGCCTGATCGTCGGCTACCTGGTGATGACGGCCATCCTGTGGCTGTTCCGCCGGTCCAACCCGCACAAGGCCAAGCGGGGCTTCCGTATCGCGCAGACGGTGTCGGCGGCCGCGATGGCACTCGGCCACGGCCTGCAGGACGCCCAGAAGACCATGGGTGTCGTGGTGCTGGCCCTGGTCATCTCCGGCCACGAGACCTTCGGCGACCCGATCCCGGTCTGGGTCAAGATCGTCTGCGCCGTGATGCTGTCGCTGGGCACGTACGCCGGTGGCTGGCGGATCATGCGCACGCTGGGCCGCAAGATCATTGAGCTCGACCCGCCGCAGGGGTTCGCGGCCGAGGCGACGGGCGCGTCGATCATGTTCACCACGGCGTTCATCTTCAAGGCGCCGATCTCCACCACCCATGTCATCACCTCGGCGATCATGGGTGTGGGCGCGACGAAGCGGGTGAACGCGGTGCGCTGGGGCGTGGCCAAGAACATCGTCCTGGGCTGGTTCATCACGATGCCGGCGGCGGCCCTGGTCGCCGCGGCGGCCTTCGGGATCGTGAACCTGACCGTCCTCTAGCGGCGCCCGGCAGGAAAACGGATGGGCCCGCCCCCGGGATTTACGGGGGCGGGCCCTTCTGCGTCCTCGCGGTGGCACCGCCATGCAGCACCGCGAGGGGATCTGGGTTACCCGAAGCGCCCGGAGATGTAGTCCTCCGTGGCCTGCACCGACGGGTTGGAGAAGATGCGCTCGGTGTCGTCGATCTCGATCAGCCGACCCGGCTGGCCGACCGCAGCCAGGTTGAAGAACGCCGTACGGTCCGACACCCGGGCCGCCTGCTGCATGTTGTGCGTCACGATGACGATCGTGAAGCGCTCCTTCAGCTCACCGATCAGGTCCTCGATGGCGAGCGTGGAGATCGGGTCCAGGGCCGAGCACGGCTCGTCCATCAGCAGCACCTTCGGCTCCACGGCGATCGCCCGGGCGATGCACAGCCGCTGCTGCTGACCGCCGGACAGGCCGGAGCCGGGCTTGTTCAGCCGGTCCTTGACCTCGTTCCAGAGGTTCGCGCCCTTCAGCGACTTCTCCACGACGTCGCTGAGCTCGGACTTCTTGTAGCTGCCGTTCAGCCGCAGCCCCGCCGCCACGTTGTCGAAGATCGACATCGTCGGGAAGGGATTCGGCCGCTGGAACACCATGCCGACCTCGCGCCGCACCGACACCGGGTCGATCCCGGCGCCGTAAAGATCTTCGTCGTCCAGCAGCACCTTGCCCTCGACACGGCCGCCGGAGGTCACCTCGTGCATCCGGTTCAGCGTGCGCAGGAACGTCGACTTGCCGCAGCCGGACGGCCCGATGAACGCCGTCACCGAGCGCGGCTCGACCGTCATCGAGATGTCCTCGATCGCCTTGTGGGAGCCGTAGTAAGCGGTGAGTCCGCTCACGTCGATTCGCTTGGCCATAACTACTTCACTTCCAGTAAGTCGCTGAGGGGGTCGCCATGCGGCGGTAGCCGCCAATCGATGCCTTAGCGACCGGTCTTCGGGGCCTTCCAGCGGGCGATGCCCCGGGCCACCATGTTGAGGATCATCACGAAGGCGATCAGCGTGAGCGAGGCCGCCCACGCGCGGTCGTACGCCGCGTTGGCGCCGGCGCTCTGCGAGTACTGCTGGTAGATGTACAGCGGCAGCGACGCCTGCGCGCCCTCGAAGGGGTTGTTGTTGATGAACGGGTTGCCGAACACCAGCAGCAGCACCGGCGCGGTCTCGCCCGCGATACGGGCGACGGCGAGCATGACGCCGGTGGTGATGCCGCCGATCGAGGTCGGCAGGACCACCTTGAGGATGGTGCGCCACTTCGGCACGCCCAGCGCCAGCGACGCCTCGCGCAGCTCGTTCGGTACGAGCTTGAGCATCTCCTCGGTGGAGCGGACCACGACGGGCATCATCAGGATGGCCAGCGCGAGCGAGCCGGCGAAGCCGAAGGGCTGCATCTCGAAGATCAGCATCAGGCTGAGGATGAACAGGCCCGCGACGATCGACGGAATGCCGGTCATCACGTCGACGAAGAAGGTGACGGCCTTGGCGAGGCGGCCGCGCCCGTACTCGACCAGGTAGATCGCGGTGAGGATGCCGATCGGCGCGCCGATCAGGGTGGCGAGGCCGACCTGCTCCAGGCTGCCGATGATGGCGGCGTAGATGCCGCCGCCCGGCTCGGAGTCGGCGACGACCCCCATGGAGTGGGTCAGGAAGTAGACGTCGAGGACCTTCACACCGCGCGCCACGGTCACCCAGATCAGGGAGACCAGCGGGACGAGGGCGAGCAGGAAGGCGACCCAGACGAGCGAGGTCGCGACGCGGTCCTTGGCCTGGCGGCGGCCCTCGACGCGGGCGGCGATGCCGAACGTGCCGAGGATGAACAGGATCGCGGCGATCAGGCCCCACTGGGCCTTGCTGTCCAGGCCGGCGCCGAGGCCGATGCCCACCGCGACCAAGAGGGACCCGGCCGCGATGGCCCAGAGGGACCACTTCGGCAGGCTCGCGCCGCGCAGCGAACCGGCGCGCTTGTCGGCGAGGCTGGCGGTGCTCATGCGTTGGCCCCCGAGTACTCCTTGCGGCGGGCGATGATCGCGCGGGCCGCACCGTTGACCAGCAGGGTGATGACGAACAGGACCAGACCGGAGGCGATCAGCGCGTCACGGCCGTCCTGGGTCGCCTCGCTGAACTTGCTGGCGATGTTCTGGGCGAAGGTGCCGCCGCCCGGGTCGAGCAGGCTGGCCTGGATGTCGAAGGTCGGGGAGAGCACGGTGGCGACGGCCATCGTCTCGCCGAGGGCGCGGCCGAGGCCGAGCATCGAGGCGGAGATCACGCCGGAGCGGCCGAAGGGCAGCACCGCCATGCGGATGACCTCCCAGCGCGTGGCGCCGAGGGCCAACGCGGCCTCCTCGTGCATCTGCGGGACCTGCCGGAAGACCTCACGGCTCACGTTGGTGATGATCGGCAGGATCATGATCGCGAGCAGCAGGCCGACGGTGAGCATCGAGCGCGGGGCACCGCCCTGCCAGTCGAAGACGCCGGTCCAGCCCAGGTACTCGTCCAGCCAGCCGTAGAGGCCGGTCATGTGCGGCACGAGGACCAGCGCGCCCCACAGGCCGTACACGATGGACGGCACCGCGGCGAGCAGGTCGATCACGTAGGCGACCGGGCCGGCCAGCCTGCGCGGCGCGTAGTGCGTGATGAACAGCGCGATGGCGACCGAGATCGGGACCGCGATGACCATGGCGACGACCGAGGAGACGACCGTGCCGAAGGCCAGCACCGCGATGCCGAAGACCGGCGGGGTGAGGTTGGTGTTCCACTCGAAGGTGGTCAGGAAGTTGCCGTGGTCCTTGCTGATCGCGAGCGAGGCGCGGTAGGTGAGGAAGACCGCGATCGCGGCCATGATCACCAGCAGCAGGATGCCCGAGCCACGGGACAGGCCGAGGAAGACGCGGTCACCGGGGCGGGTCGCGCCACGGGCGCTGCGCGCCTGCTCGGTCAGGGTCGGCTCTGGACCGGGGGGAAGTGCGTCGGTTGTGTGCGTCGATATGTCCATCGGGTTCTCCGGTCTGCGGAGCCGCTTGGGTGGGCGGCTCGGTGGAGCCGTACGCCCGTCGGGGGGCGGTGCGGCTCCGGGCGGCGGTGCACCGGACGGTGCGGCCCGGCCCCGCGGGGGCCGGGCCGCACTCAGGTCAGTTCAGGCCCTCGATGGTGGTGCGGACCTTGGCGATGATCTCGTCGGGGACGGGCGCGTAGTCGATGCCCGAGAGGATCTTCTGGCCGTCCTCGCTGGCGATGTAGCGCAGGAAGGCCTTGGTGGCGGGCAGGCTGTCCGCCTTGTTGCCCTTGTCGCAGACGATCTCGTACGTGACCAGGGTGATCGGGTACGCGCCCTCCGCCTTGGTCTTGTAGTCGAGCTGCAGCGACAGGTCCTTGCCGGTACCGACGACCTTGGCGGCCGCGATGTCGGCGGTGGCGCTCTCGGTGCTGGGCGCGACCGGCTTGCTGGCACCCGTGTCGATGGAGACGGCCTTGATGCCGTCCGAGACGTAGGACAGCTCGAAGTAGCCGATGGCGCCGGAGGTCTGCTTCACCTGCTGGGCCACGCCCGCGGACTGCGGAGCGGACTGGCCGCCCTTGGCCTGCCAGGCCTTGCCGCCGGAGTACTTCCAGTTGCCCGGGGTGGTGGCGATCAGGTACTTGGTGAAGTTGTCCGTGGTGCCGGACTCGTCCGAGCGGTGGAACGGCTGGATCTTGAGGTCGGGAAGCTTCGCCGACGGGTTCAGCTTCTTGATCGCCGGGTCGTTCCAGTTGGTGATCTTGCTGTCGAAGATCTTGGCGAGGGTCGGCGCGTCCAGGACCAGGTTGTCCACACCCGGGACGTTGAAGCCGACGGCGATCGGGCCGCCGACCATCGGGAGGTCGATGCCCTGGCCGCCGGAGCAGACCTTCTTGGAGGCGGTGACCTCTTCCGGCTTCAGCGCGGAGTCGGAGCCGGCGAAGGCGACCTGACCCTGCGTGAACGCGGTGACACCGGCGCCCGAGCCGCCGCCCTTGTAGTTGATCTGCACGCCGCAGGCCTGCGAGAAGTTCTTCACCCAGGCGTCGATCGCGTTCTTCTGCGCGGAGGAGCCGTCGGCGAGGAGCTGCCCCTTGGCGTCGTCGCACTTGATGGAGCTGGCGCTGGTGGACGACGAGGAACCGTCCGTCGTCTTCTTGCCCGTGTCGTCGGAGCCGCACGCCGTCAGGGCCAGGGCGCCGGAGACGGCGACAGCACCGAGCGAGAGGGCGCGCAGCCGGTTCTTGCGCTGAAGCTTCACTTTCGGGAGTTCCTTCCAGGAGCCGCCGCAGTCGGCGGCGTGCGAAGACATCGAAGGTGCGTGAGCGCGTTCATGGCCGCCCCGAGCACCGCGTAAGGCCGAAATTAGGCAGAACAGGTGAAGCCGCCGATGGCCGGAAGTGAACGAGGGGTGAACCCCTGCCGTCGGCCCGGTGAGGTCACGGAATGCTCACGGGGAGAGCACGTGGAGGTTCCGGCGTCCCTCTCGCACGGACACGCCTTCGATGTTCTTCCCCGTGCGCCGGGAACCCGTGTGCGCATGGCGTCGTCTCGTTCCAGGAGAGCCGAGGAAAGGCGACGGACATGGAACGGCGTACGTTCATCACGGGCGGCACGGCCGCGCTGGCCACCACCGCGCTGGCGGGCTGCACTTCTGGCACGGACTCCTCCGCGCGGTCCTCGGCACGGTCCTTCTCATCGTCCGGTACGGCGCTGAAGACCACCAGCCAGGCCGCCGCCGCGAACTGGGCGGCCCTCGCCCGCGACCTGGACGGCACCCTGGTGCGCCCCGGGGACGCGAGCTGGCGGACGGCCCACCAGCTCTACAACACCCGCTTCGACGGCCTGAAGCCGGCAGCGGTGGCCTACGTCTCCCACACCGCCGACATCCGTACGGCGCTGGCGTACGCCAAGGCCCACGGCATACGCGTGTCGATACGCAACGGCGGCCACTCCTACGCGGGCTACTCCTCCGGCGACAACCGCCTCGTCCTCGACGTCTCCCGGCTGAACCGGATCCGGGTGAGCGGCGGCCAGGCGGTGGTCGGCGCCGGCTCCAAACTGATCGACGTCTACCGGGGGCTTGCCGCGAAGGGCGTGACCATACCCGCCGGCTCCTGCCCCACCGTCGGCGTCTCCGGCCTGGTCCTCGGCGGCGGTCACGGTGTCGCCTCCCGCGCCTACGGCCTGACCTGCGACAGCCTCACCCAGGCGACGCTCGTCACCGCCGACGGCACCCAGGTGACGGCCGACGCGCACAACCACTCCGACCTGTTCTGGGCGCTGCGCGGAGCGGGCAACGGGAACTTCGGCGTCGTCACCGAACTGCACTTCAGGACGCATCCGGCGCCGCAGGCGGTGACGGCGTACATGACGTGGCCCTGGTCCAGGGCGGCCGCGGTCGTCAAGGCCTGGCAGGAATGGGGCCCGTCCCAGCCGGACGAGATCTGGTCCTCCCTGCACCTGGCCTGCTCACCGGGCCGGACCCCCACCGTCTCGGTGGCCTGTTTCTCCCTCGGCACCTACGGCGAGCTGCAGAACGCCGTGGACCGCCTGGCCCACAAGGCCGGCGCGAACGCCACCTCCGTCTCGCTGCGCCGCCGGGGCTACGAGGAGGCCATGGAGATCTACGCCGGCTGCTCCTCCTTCTCCTCCGACGCCCAGTGCCACCTGCCCGGCTCCACCCCGGGCCGTTCCTCCCAGGGCAGGCTGGGCCGGGAGACCTACGCGGCCCGCTCCGACTTCTTCGACCGCTCGCTGTCCGCCGCGGGCGTCCAGGCCCTGCTCAAGCAGATCGGCTCCGTCCGCGGCGGCGCGGGCAGCATCGCGTTCACCGCACTCGGCGGCGCGGTGAACCGGGTCTCCCCCACGGCGACGGCCTTCGTCCACCGCCGCTCCCGGATGCTGGCGCAGTACATCGCCTCCTGGGGAGCGGGTGCCTCCGGCGGTACGGCGCAGTCGTGGCTGACGTCGGCTCACCGGGCCATGGCCCCCTACGCCTCCGGCGCGGCCTACCAGAACTACACGGACCCCACCCTGAGGAACTGGCGCAAGGCCTACTACGGAGACGCGGCGACGCGACTGAGCACCGTGAAGAGGCAGTACGACCCGGAGCGGTTCTTCTCCTACGCGCAGGGGCTGTAGCCCATCGCCCCGGCTGGGGATCACCACCGACTGCGGGGCGCCCGTGGCTGGACGCGTGGTTCTCCGCGCCCCTTTCCAGACACCCGTGCCTGCGCGGTTGCGGGCGCCCCGGCCGGCATCAGGGCCGGTTACGCCGCGAGATCCCGTTCCTCGGACTCGACCGGCGTACGGGCACCGGAGAACAGGGCGTCACCCCGGCTCCCGGTGGAGCGGCTCCGTACGAGCCACCCCGCCCGGGGCGAGCGCTCGACCGCCTTCACCAGCGGCGTCAGCAGCGCCATGGCCGGCGGCGACAGCAGCAGCGCGACGGCCGTGCCCAGTGCGAACCCGCCGACGACGTCCGTCGGGTAGTGCACGCCCATGTAGACCCGGCAGAAGCCCTCCAGCAGCGCAACTCCTATGCCCGCCAGGCCGAATCGGCGGTTGGCCACGAACAGCCCGACCCCCAGCGCCATCGTGATCGTCGCGTGGTCGCTGACGAAGGAGAAGTCCGTCTTCCCGGAGACGAGGACGTCCAGCCCCCGATGGTCCACGAAGGGCCGCGGCCGCTCGACGAACCCTCGTATCGGCACGTTCACCAGGACCGCGACGCAGGCCGCCAGCGGGGCCCACACCAGTGCCGCGACGGAGGAGGCCGCCTCCTCGCCGCCCCGCCGCCGCACGGACCACCAGCACCACAGCACGAGCAGCACCATGGCCACCAGCAGGCCGTACTCACCCACGAACTCCATGCCCCGGTCGAACCAGTGCGGCGCGTCCTTGGCCAGGCCATTGATGTCGTACAGCAGGTCGACGTCGGGGTTCGATCCGGATTCGGCGAGTACAGCCATGGTGCTGTGGCCCCTTCGTCGTAGTCCCGGACGCACCTCGTGTGCGTCGCTCCGGCTCCCCGTGGTTCGTAGATCCGCATCCGCTGCACTGACGTCCGCTCGGCTACGTCAACAGGAACGCACGGCTCCCATCAATACGTTCCACTCTCCACCGAATGATCACGCAGACGTTATCGAAGAGAGACTCATCTCCGCAGCTCAGGGGGCAGGTTCACGCTTGGTTCACACGTTCGTGGGGAGTGCTTTTGCGCCATCTTCGGTCACCCGGGTGGCACCGAAGTAGTCGGGGGTGTCGACCGGGTCGAACCGGATCACGGCACCCGTCCTCGGCGCGTCGATCATGTACCCGCCGCCGACGTAGATACCCACGTGCCGGATGGTCCGCGAGTCGGTGAGGTCGTCGGAGAAGAAGACCAGATCGCCCGGCATCAGCTCGTCCCGAGAGGGGTGCGGACCGGCGTTGTACTGGTCGTTGGCGACCCGGGGCAGGGTGATGCCGACCTTCTCGTACGCGGCCTTGGTCAGACCCGAGCAGTCGAAGCGTCCTCCCTGGTCGGCGGTGCCGTTGCCGCCCCAGAGATAGGGCGTGCCGAGCTTGCTCTGGGCGAAGGCGATGGCGCCCGCGGCCTGCCGGCTCGGGTCGAGCCGGGTGACCGGCGCGGCGAAGCTCTTCTCCAGACTGCGGATCCGCTTCACGTAGTTCTGCGTCTCGCTGATGGCCGGCACCCCGCCCGACCTTATGACGCGGTAGGCGCCCGCGTTGTAGGCGGCGAGCATGTTGTCGGAGACGTTCCCGGGAACGTCCTTGACGTACTTGGCGAGTTCGCAGTCGTACGACGCGGCCGACGGAATCGCGTCATTCGGGTCCCAGATGTCGCGCGTGCCGTCGCCGTTGCCGTCGATGCCGTGGGTCGCCCAGGTGCTCGGGATGAACTGGGCGATGCCGCGCGCGTCCGCCGGGCTGACGACGGTCGGGTTCCAGCCGCTCTCCTGGTAGAGCTGGGCGGCGAGCAGCGCCGGGCTCAGCGCGGGGCACAGATTGCCCCACTGCTGCACGAGCTGCTTGTAGGCGGCCGGTACGGCGCCCTTGGCGAGCCCGCGGCTGCCCGTGGCGACGTTGTTGACGAGGTTTCCGGCGACCACGTACACCCCGACGACGAGCAGCATGACGAAGCCCATCCCGAGCCCGACCGCCGCACCACCGAGCACCCATACCTTTCGCACGGTCCAACTCTCCCCCATGTCGGACCGGTTCCAGTCCCCACAGGCGCGAAGTGGCGCCATTTCACAGGGGAACGGCGAGAACGACGGGGGGGGGCAGGGCGACTGACGTGCCCTCAGGACGCGGCCGTGGCCTCCCGGTACAGCTCCGCGGCCTGCCCGCGCAGCACCACGCTGTACGAGACGTCGGCCGTGTTCCCGCCCTTCTTGTACCCCCCGAGCACCCCGACGACCTGTCCGGCGCCGTCGGTCCACGGGCTGCCGCTGGTGCCGCCCGGGAAGTCGGGGCAGTCGATGCGCTGCTGGGTGCGGCTGTACCGGTCCGGCCTGTTGGTACAGCTGACGGGCGCCTCGCGGGAGTCGGGGTAGCCGGTCAGGGTCACGGCGGTGGCACCGGTGGCCACCCCGGCCCGGAACCGGTCGGCCCCGACCACGTCCTCGACCTCCCTGCCGTCCAGCGCGTCCAGGCGTGCCAGGGCGACGTCGCTGTCCTCGCCCTGTCCCTTCGCCCACCCGTCCGGAACGAACCGCTTCCCCACCCTCCACACCCCGTACGGCGCCTTCCCGTCCCGGTATCCCGGCACGAACACCAGATCGCCGCCGGCGCCGTCCACGCAGTGGGCCGCGGTGACGATCAGATCGCGCTGCGGGCTGTGCACGACCGAGGCGGTGCAGAAGTGCCCGCCGGCCAGTCCGCCGGTCCGGTCGGCCCCGAACAGCGCGCCCACCCGCACGGTCCGCGCCGTCTCGGCGGCCACGGCCGTGACCCCGAGCGACCCCGGTCCCTCGTCGGCGGCCGCGGCGGAGGCGGAGGTCAGCGCGAGCAGCACCACGGCACCGAGGAGCACGGGCCGCGAGGTGAACCGGACACGGACGGTGCGAGAGATGCGCTTCATCAGGCCCTCACTCTCCGCCACGAGCTGAGAAAGCCGTCCCGACCACACCGATACTCTTCCCGCGAGACTCCCGGAGTCACGCCATCGCATCCACCGTACTGTCCCCCCGCCACTCCCGCCTCCCGAGTCGTCACGCCGGGTCACCACCGCCGAAGCCCAGGGGGTGGCCGGCCCCGGCAAACCCTGGTGCGCACTCGCCCGTATACAGCCAGACGGCCTTTCACCCGGAAGGGGATGAGCCGCATGACACTCCCGGCACACAGGACCCTCACGCCACTCGGCGCCGCGGCGGCGGCATGCGCGACCGCGCTCGTTCTCGCCGCCTGTTCCGGCGGGGGCGGCGGCCGGACGAGCGGCACGACGGCGAGCCACCCCGCGACCGGGGCGAACCCCGGGACCCGGGTGACGGTCACCGAGACCGAGTACGCGCTGAAGCTGTCCCGGTCGTCCTTCGCACCGGGCACCTACACCTTCGTCTCCGACAACCACGGCAGGATCACGCACGCCCTGTCGATCGACGGCCCCGGCGTGGAGGACGCCAGGACCGGAAATCTCCGGAGCGGCCAGGAGGGGACGCTGACGGTGCACCTCAGGAAGGGCACGTACGACCTGTACTGCCCGGTCGACGGCCACAAGCAGCTCGGGATGGACCGGCACATCGAGGTCGGCTGACCCGGCGTGAGAACATCGTGTCGACGCGTCACCCGACCAGCCGTCAGAAACCGTGCGGAGTCGTAGAAGGGGTCAACGACGGAACCACACGACAGGTTCCGCTCCGGCGTCGTTGCCCGGCGTGACCTGCCGTGATACACAGAGTGACCATACGGGTCATTCGTACGAAACCCGCCGGCCAATGACGTCAAGTCGACATACGACCGCGGCGTTGTCGGCGAGAATGGACCTGACCTCTGCACACCGCAGGGGGCTTGCGGAACTACCCACCAGGGGCGGTGACTTACATGCTCTTTGCGGCCGACAAGGGAGACATCAACACCATCATCGGCGGGATCGCTCCGGACTGGGGCCCCTTCGGCAGCCTGGGCAACGAGGCCAAGGTGATGATCGAGGTGGTCATGGCCGTGGCCATTCTGCTCTGCCTCGGCATCGCGGTCTGGGGAGCGGCCAAACAGCGGATCGGCGCGACAGCCCTGCGGGACACCTTCAGCGCGGAACAGGGCAAGGGCCTCATCATCGCGGGCCTCACCGGGGTGTTCATCATCGGCTCTCTCGGCACCCTGTTCACGATCGTGTACGGCATGGCGGTCTGACGCCCCCTCGACCGCCGGGCCGGCCCGGTCGTCCCCTCCACCCCACCCACCCGTCGTGCCCACCGGCTGAGGTTGCGTTTCCCTGATGTCGAGTCACCACACCGCGCCCGCGCGGGAACCAGCACGGCTACCGTCGTATGTCCACGACGTGGAGGGGGCCTACCCGGCATGAGTCCCGGAGACGAGCAGGGTTACACCGAGGCGGGCCAGACCCGGACCCGCCTGCCCGGCGGCGACCCCTACGGCGGCGCGCCCCGCAGAACGGGCCGCTCCTCCTCCCGTGGCCTGGTCACGGTCGTCGGCGTGGTGGTCCTCCTCATCGCGGCGATCGCCTTCGCGAACCGGGGAGACGGCTCCTCCACGGACGGCGCCGCCGACAAGGCGGACCGGCCGAAGGCCGCGTCCACAGCGGCGAGCGGCACGAAGCCGGTCGACACCAGGTCCGCCGACATCCCCGCGGGCTTCGCCCACACGGAGCAGGGGGCCCAGAGCGCTGCCGCGAACTATGCGGTGGCGCTGGTTTCCGCCGACATTCTCAAGCCGGCTTTGCGGGGCGCGATCGTCAAACAGGTGTTTGTCTCGGAAAAGCAGGCACCCCTGACGGACAAGTTCAACAAGGCTTACGACAAGCAGTTCCTGAGCAACGTCGGCCTGGACCAGAACGGAAACTCCCCTGCGGGACACACGTATGTCTCGCGCACAGCCCCCATCGGGACCAAGCTCACGGACTACTCGGACTCAGTCGCCACGACCGAAGTCTGGTGCACCGGCGTGTTCGGCACCGCCGGTGACAACTCGACCAACCCCGTCACCAGTGACTGGTTCACCATGAAGCTCCAGCTGCGCTGGGAGAACGGTGACTGGAAGGTCGACAGCTTTTCCCAGGCCGACGGCCCCGCGCCCGTCCCCGGTGACAGCAAGGCATCCAGCGCCGACCAGATGGCCAAGGCCGTCGAGGAGTACGGAGGCTTCACCTATGCCCGGTAGTCCGCGCCTCGTACTCAAGGTCACCACCGCTGTCGCCGCCGTGCAGAGCGCTGTCCTGCTGCTTGCCACCCGAGCTGTCGCTGCACCGACGCCCAAGCCGTCGTCCAACAACTGCGACCTGATCGTCGGTCCCGCCAAGCGACTGTGCGAACAGGACAGCGGCGGCTCGAAAAAGGGCCTCACCACCCCCGACAACCCCCTCACATCCACCCTCGACCCCCTCTCCTCCCTCGGCAAGGGCTGTGCGGACGCCGCGTCGTGGACCATCGGCAAGCTCAGTGACGCCGTGAAGGAGACCGCGAACGTCGACTTCACGAACACCAAGTTCCTCCAGCAGTACGCCGTGGTCTTCGCGGCCTCCACGATCCTCACGCTCCTGCTCTGGCTGCTGGCCGTCGCCAAGCGGGCGGTCCGCGGTGTGCCGCTGACCACCGCCATCTCGGAGGCCGTCGGCTTCCTGTGGCTGACCGTGCTCGCCTCCGCCTTCACCCCGCTGATCCTGTACACCGTCGTCTCCGCGGCCGACGGCGTCACCGACGTGCTCGCCAAGGCGACCGGCGACCAGACCGACACGTTCTTCGGCACCTTCTCCGGCGCCCTCGACAAGGGCGACGACATCGGCGGCGGACCGATCATGCTGATCGTCGTCTCCCTGGTCAGCATCCTCGCCGCCGGCATCCTCTGGCTCGAGCTGGTCATCCGCGCCGCCCTGCTCTACGTCGGCGCCCTGCTCGGCACCGTCGTCTACGCCGGCCTGGTCGACAAGAACCTGTGGGGCCACGTACGGCGCTGGGCCGGGATCATGATCGCCGTCATCCTGGTCAAGCCCGTCATCGTCATCGTGCTCGGCCTGGCCGGCGCGCTGGCCGGCGACAACGGCCCCGACGCCTTCTCCGCCGTCGTCTCCGGCCTCGCCATCATCCTGCTCGCCATCTTCGCCAGCGCGATGATCTACCGCTTCGTCCCCGGCTTCGGCGACGAGATCGCCGGCTCCCGCAGCAACCGCATCATGCAGGGCGCCGAGGGCAAGGCCGCCGCGGTGATCAGCTCCCCCGCCACCCTCGTCGCCCAGGGCATCAAGACACACAGCACCCGCGCCGACAACAACGGCTCCGGCGGCGGCTCCACCGGCGCCCGCCCCGCCAACCCCGCCTCCGGCGGCGTCGCCGCGCACAGCGGCCGCACCCCACAGGGCGGCGGAGCTGTCCCCTCCGCCGCGCCCGCACCGCGCGCACCCAGCCCGGTGAACACCCCGCACGCCGGGAACACACGCAACAGCAGCAGCAACCGCTCAGGAGGTGACGGGCGTTGACGACCGAGTCCCACATGTCCCATCCGGTCACGCCCCGCCGTACGTATCTGATCGGCCGCGCCCGGCCGAACGCGATCATCGGCCGGAACCGCGAGTCCGGCGAGATCGCGCTGATCGTCGCCGGCGCGTTCCTCGGCATGATGTGCGGCCTGCTCGTCCCCGTCCTGTCCCTGCGGATCGTGCTGCTGACGGGCTTCCCGCTGCTCGCGCTCGCCGCGGTCTACGTGCCGTACAAGCGCCGCACGTTCTACAAGTGGTTCGAGATCAACCGCTCGTACAAGCGCACCGTCAAGCGCGGCACCACCTACCGCTCCGGTGTGGTCGAGGCCGGCACCCGGCTGGACGGGCGGGAGGTCGAGGTCGGGCCGCCGCCCGGCATCGGGCGGATCACCTGGCTCGCCGCCCCGTTCGGGCCCGACGAGATCGCCGTACTCCTGCACGCCGACCGCAAGACCGTCACCGCCGCCATCGAGATCGAGGGCCCCGGCGTCGGCCTGCGCGACTCCGAGGACCAGGAGGCCCTCGTCGACCGCTTCGGCACGCTGCTCAAGCACGTCGCCAACGGCGACGGCTTCGTCACCCGGCTGCAGATGCTCGCCCGCACCCTGCCCGCCGACCCCGACGCCCACGCCAAGGACGTCACGCTGCGCGGCGACGACAAGGCCCCCGACTGGCTGTCCCGGTCCTACGACCAGCTCCAGTCCATGGTGTCCACCAGCAGCGAGCAGCACCGCGCCTACCTCGTCGCCTGCATGCACTACGGCCGCGAACTGGCCGCCGAGGCACACGCCATGGGCCGGGCCGTCCGCGCGCACGGCGGCAAGGTCGACCGGGACGCCGGACTCGCCGTCGTCATGGCCCGCGAGCTGACCGACATCTGCTCCCGGCTGCAGGAGGCCGACATCCGCGTCCGCCAGCCCCTCGGGCAGGGCAGACTCGCCTCCCTCATCCACTCCATGTACGACCCGGACCACCCCATCGACCACATCCAGGCGATGACCCAGCGCAACGCCTGGCCGGCCGAACTCGACGCCATGGAGCCCACCTACCTCCAGGCCAAGACCCGTGAGTCCGCCACCCGCGCCCCCTGGTGCCACGCCACCGCCTGGGTGAAGGAGTGGCCGATGACCCCCGTCGGCGTCAACTTCCTCGCGCCCCTGCTCGTCCACACCCCGGACGTCATCCGAACGGTCGCCGTGACGATGGATCTCGAGCCCACCGAGGTAGCCATCGAACGCATGCTGACCGAGAAGACCAACGACGAGGCCGAGGCATCCCGCGCGGCCAAGATGAACCGCACCGTCGACCCGCGCGACATCGCCGCCCACAACCGCCTGGACCAGCGAGGCGAAGACCTCGCCAGCGGCGCGGCCGGCGTCAACCTGGTCGGCTACATCACCGTCTCCGCCCGGTCCCCGGAGGCCCTCAACCGCGACAAGCGGACCATAAGGGCCTCCGCCGGAAAGTCGTACCTGAAGCTGGAGTGGTGCGACCGCGAGCACCACCGGGCCTTCGTGAACACACTTCCCTTCGCCACCGGCATTCGACGGTAGGGGCTGATGCGCTGATGCGGGACCCGCTGTCCGTCCTCACGGAAGCCTTCACGTCCTTCCTGTTCGGCAAGGTCGAGACGACCCGGCTGCCGGTGCGCACCTCCACGGGCCAGGCCCAGGCGGTCTATCTGCCCACCGCCGCCCCCGGCCTCGGCGACTCGGGCGTCATCATCGGCCGCGAGGTGTACTCCGGCAAGGGCTACATCTACGACCCCTTCCAGCTCTACGGCCAGCAGCTGCCGGCCCCCCACTGGCTGGTGCTCGGCGAGTCCGGCAACGGCAAGTCGGCCCTGGAGAAGACGTACGTCCTCAGGCAGCTCCGCTTCAAGGACCGCCAGGTCGTCGTCCTGGACGCCCAGGGCGAGGACGGCGTCGGCGAATGGAACCTGATCGCGGAGGAGCTGGGGATAACCCCCATCCGTCTGGACCCGACCGCGGCCCTGAACCACGGCATCCGGCTGAACCCCCTGGACCCCTCGATCACCACCACGGGCCAGCTCGCGCTGCTGCGGACGATCATCGAGGTCGCGATGGGGCACGGCCTGGACGAGCGTTCCGGCTTCGCCCTCAAGGTCGCGCACTCCTACGTCAACGAGTCCATCCTCGACCGCCAGCCGGTCCTCACCGACATCGTGGAGCAACTGCGGCACCCGGAACCGGAGTCCGCGGAGGCGATGAACGTCGCCACAGACGACGTACGGGCGTGGGGCCTGGACGTCGCCCTGGTCCTGGACCGGCTGGTCGACGGTGACCTGCGGGGCATGTTCGACGGCCCGACCACGGTCGGCATCGACCTGGACGCCCCGCTGATCGTCTTCGACCTGTCCCACATCGACCGCAACTCCATCGCCATGCCGATCCTGATGGCGATCGTCGGTGTGTGGCTGGAGCACACCTGGATCCGCCCCGACCGCAGGAAACGCATCTTCCTCGTGGAAGAGGCCTGGCACATCATCAACAGCCCGTTCGTGGCGCAGCTCTTCCAGCGCCTGCTGAAGTTCGGGCGCCGGCTCGGCCTGTCCTTCGTGGCGGTCGTCCACCACCTGTCCGACGTGGTGGACGGTGCGGCGGCGAAGGAGGCCGCGGCGATCCTGAAGATGGCGTCGACCAGGACCATCTACGCCCAGAAGGCCGACGAGGCGAGAGCGACGGGCCGGGTCCTCGGCCTGCCGCGCTGGGCGGTCGAGATCATCCCCTCCCTCACCCCGGGCATCGCCGTATGGGACGTCAACGGCAACGTCCAGGTGGTCAAGCACCTCGTCACGGAGACCGAACGCCCGCTGGTCTTCACCGACCGCGCGATGACCGAGTCCTCCAGCGACCGGGCGGCCGACGACGCCCTGCGCGCCGCCGAACTGGAGGCCGAGCAGCGGGCGGCGGCCTTCGTGGAGCAGCACCTGGGCGACTCGGAATCGACGGTGGCGTAGGGGGAGGCAGGAGTGAGACCGGACGATCGCCGTGACACCCGCCGGGAGGGCCAGGGCGGAATCCCCGACGGGCTGCTGATCGGCGTACTCGCCTTCCTCCTCGGCATGACCGTGCTGGTGTGGACGGCCACCGGTCTGGGGGCCCTGTTCGCCCACGGCGCCTGGCCGGACGGTGTGACGTTCGCCCGCACGGCCCTCGCCATGCGCCACCTCATCGGCAGACCGCACGACCTGCCCGGCGCCTGGCCGGACACCCCCACCGCCCAGCTCTCGGGCTGGGGCCTGTTCTGGGGCCTGTTCATCGGCCAGCTCATGATCCTGCTCGTCCTCACCCTGTTCGTGATGGGCACGGTGGCGAGATGGCGGGCGGAGAAGGCACGGCGCGCCTCCGAGCGGGGAACGGCGCCTGCCGCCGCCGCTCCTGCGCCGACCGCCGTTTCTGCCGTTCCTGCCGTCACCGCCGTCGTTCCCGTGCCCGAGGCGGCGCCGGAGCAGCGGCACGAGGTCCCGGTGCCGCGCACCGAGCCGGCTCCACAGCCTGTGGAACACCTCGTGGGCGGCGGTGCCCCGACGGGCGGCGGCGAGGCGCCCGGCGGCGAGGGCGGAGTCCGCTACGGCGCTCCCTCGACCCGGCACACCGCCGCGGTCCAGGCCGTCCAGGACGCCCCGGGCCCGACCCTGGTGGTCACCTCGAACCCCGCCGTCTGGGCGGAGACCAAGGACGCCAGGGCCAAACTGGGCCCCGCCCACCTCTACGACCCCACCCACCTCTGCGACACCCCGGCCCGCCTCCACTGGTCCCCCACCAGCGGCTGCGAGGACAAGGAAACGGCGCTGAACAGGGCCACGGGCCTCCTCGGCCCCGTCCGGCCCACCGCCAGGCTCGACCAGGCCGTGGCCGACACCGCCACCACGCTGCTGCGCAGCTATCTGCACGCCGCCGCCCTGGAGTCCCGCACCGTCCGCCATGTCCACCGCTGGGCCCAGGGCACCCAGGTCCAGGACGCCGTACGCACCCTCCGTACCCACACCAAGGCCGCCCCCGGCGCCGCGGGCGAGCTCGAGGCCGCCCTCACCGCGCATCCCGAACGCCGGGACATGGCACAGGAGTTGATCAGCAGGGCGCTGACCGCGCTCTCCACCGTCAACATCCGCGAAGCCTGCACCCCAAACCGAACCGATGCCCTCGCCCTGGATTCCTTCGTCCACGAAGGGGGCACGCTTTATGTGGTCGGTGAATCCATCGAGGACCCCAGGACCCACCCGGGTGCGATGCCCCTCCTGACGGCCCTCGTCTCGAGCGTGGTCGAGCACGGCCGGCGCATGGCCGAACGGTCATCCTCCGGTCGGCTCGACCCACCACTGACTCTGGTCCTGGACGACATCGCGGCCGTGGCCCCCCTCCCCCAGCTCCCCCATCTGCTCGCCACCGGAGCCGACCAGGGCATGCCCACCCTCGCCCTGCTCCGCTCCCGCGAACAGGCCAGGGCCCGCTGGCCGCACCAGGAACTGCCGGCCTGACCGCCGTCTCAGGACAGGCGCCGGGGCACCACCCCCGGCGGCCGCGGAACATGCCGCCCGATCAGGGGGGGTGCCCCGGAAAGTTTCTGCCGAGTAGGGTCGGAAGCCGTGTGATCTGCCGGTCGTCGCGCCATCAAGTATCCCGGCTCCCCCACGAGTTGGGTGCGGGTGCGCGTACCGGCACCTCACGCGGCGCACCACAGCGGGCCCCCGGGTCCGTCCCCCCACCACAACAGCCGCGTCCGCGCGGCGACAGATCAGGAGCAACCCGTGCAGGGCACCCCCCACATAGCCGGCACACCCAGCGACGGGCGCTGCGCGCCCCCGGCGCCTGCCCACGACGGACGCCCGGACGTCCGCAGCGGCAAGGCACGCTCATGAGGCGGCCGACGTACTCCACGGCGCCGACGATCAAAGTCCGGACGACTCCCGGCTGGCAGTACCACCACGGACCCGGCACCCACCCCGCACAGCGGCCCGAGGCGCAGCCGCCCGAGGCCCGCCGGCGCCCCGTCTTCATCGACCATTCCGGGCGGCGCCGCAGGCTGCTGCAACTGGTGTCCCTGAGCGCGGGACTGGCCTGCTCCGGCTACCTGCTGTTCGTCGGAGCGCTGGTCGGCGGGCTCATGGAACCGATGGGCTCGGCGCCGCCCCGTACCCATGGCCCCGCACCCGCCGGCCACGACACCCCGGGACCCACCGGCAGCCCCGACCGCGCGCACCACCCGTCCCACGCGCCGGACCCCGGCCACCACGACATCGCACAGAGACGTGCGCCTCGGCTCCGGGCGGAGGGCGGAGGCACCCCACGGTGAGCCCGCACGCCGACGTACGACGTCCACCACGCGGACACTGGCTGCTGCTCCTGCTCTCCCTGACGGCGGTCGCCGTCACCCTCGTCTGCGACGGCTGGACCACCCACCAGGTCGACTCCGCACGAGCCAAACAGCCCTGCACGCGGCCCATACCGCGCGCGGCCGACGACGGGAAACCGGTGCTCCGCTTCGGCCCGTCCGGCGTCGAGACCTCCGGCATGCCGCCGGGCACCGCCGCCCTCACCTTCGAGGGCGGCCCCGACCCGGTTTGGACGCCACGCCTGCTCGACCTGCTGCGCCGGTACCACGTACGGGCGACGTTCTTCGTCCACGGCAACGACGCCGTCCGCCACCCCGCCCTCCTGCGGCGGATCGTCCGGGAGGGCCATGAGGTCGGCTCGTACACCTACACCGGCGGCGACCTCGGCACCGCCTCGCCGTTCCGCGCCCGCGCCGAACTGGCCCTCACCCAGACCGCGCTCGCCGGCGCCGCCGGAATCCGCACCAGCCTGCTGCGGCTGCCGCACACGACGGCCGCGGACACGCTCTGCGGCCCCGAGTGGCAGGCGGCGCGGCGCGCGGAGGCCCAGGGCTACCTCGTGGTCGCCTCGGACCACCCGGCCCGCAAGCCATGGCAAGGGGTGATCACCCGGTACAGCCACACCGACCTCGGCTACCACGAGGCGCGGGCGCTGCTGCGGGACCACCGGGTCTCCAGGTTCACCACCGTCAGCGGCGGACTCGGGCGCCCCTCCTTCGTGACCCGGGTCCCCGCGGCCCAGCGCGTCAGGGGCGAGGGGCTGATCTGGTCGGTGCGGATCGGGCACGTCTTCACCACCGTGATGGCGTGGACCCTCGCTGTCGCCGGCTCGCTCGGTGTCCTGAGACTGCTGCTGCTCAGCGTCTTCGCCCGCGTCCACAAGCGCCGGGTGCACACCTTCCGCTCCGGCACCCCCCGCCTGCGCCCGGTCACCGCCCCGGTGACGGTCCTGGTGCCCGCGTACAACGAGGAGGCGGGCATCGCCTCCACCGTGTACTCGCTGCTCGCCTCCACCCATCCCCGGCTGGAGATCATCGTGATCGACGACGGCTCGACGGACTCCACCGCGCGCATCGTCGAGGCCGTCGCCGACCCGCGGGTACGGGTGATCCGCCAGCCGAACAGCGGCAAGCCGCAGGCGCTCAACACCGGCCTGGCCCACGCCCGCCACGACATCGTCGTGATGGTGGACGCCGACACCATCTTCGAACCGGAGTCGCTGTCCCGGCTGGTCCAGCCGCTCGCCCACCCCTCGGTAGGAGCGGTCAGCGGAAACACCAAGGTCGGCAACCGGCGTCACCTGCTCGGCAAGTTCCAGCACCTGGAGTACGTCAACGGCTTCAACCTCGACCGGCGGACCTTCGACGTCCTCGAGTGCATGGCGACCGTCCCCGGCGCGATCGGCGCCTTCCGCAGGGACGCGCTGATGGGCATCGGCGGGGTCAGCGACGAGACCCTCGCCGAGGACACCGACCTCACGATGGCGCTCTGGCGCGCCGGCTGGCGCGTCGTCTACGAGGAGTCGGCGGTCGCCTGGACCGAAGTGCCCGGCACTCTGAGCCAGTTGTGGCGGCAACGCTACCGCTGGTGCTACGGCACCCTGCAGTCGATGTGGAAGCACCGCCACTCGCTCACGGAGATCGGCCCCGCCGGCCGCTTCAGCCGCCGCGCGCTGTCGTACCTCATGGTGTTCCAGATCCTCGCGCCGCTGTGCGCGCCGGTGATGGACCTCTACGCGCTGTACGGCGTCCTCTTCCGCGGGCTCGTCCAGTCCGTCGCGATCTGGCTCGGCTTCCTCGCCGTCCAGATGGTCACCGCCGCTTACGCGCTGCGGCTGGACCGGGAAAGGCTGCGCACCCTGTGGGTGCTGCCGCTCCAGCTCTTCGTCTACCGGCAGCTGATGTACCTGGTGGTCATCCAGTCCGTGATCACGGCGCTCCTCGGCACCCGCCTGAAGTGGCACAGCATGCACCGCTCCGGAACCGCGGACCCGCTCCTGCAGGAACCGGCAGCGGGACGGCCCCAGCGGGAGGGGGTGGCATCGGCATGACCGTGAACACCGGGAAGGACGCCGGGACGGAGCAGGGGGGTCCGAGCGTGACGACACCGCAGGCCCGGCGGGCCGGACACGGCACCGACACGCTCGCCCGGTTCTCCGGGCGGCCCAGCTCCCGCTACGCCCCACGGCGTGCCCACGCACGTCAGGCGAAGAGGAAACGGCGGAAACTGTGGCGCTGTCTGCTGGCCCTGGTCGTCACCGTCGTCACCGCGGCCGGCGGCACCTACGGATGGGCGGAGGCCGAGCTGAACCGTGACGTGGACCTGAACGCCTACGGGCACCGCCCGCCGCCGGGCAAGGGCACCAACTACCTCGTCGTGGGCTCCGACAACCGTGACGGGCTGTCGTCGGAGGAGGTGGAGCACCTGCACGCCGGCGGTGGCGGCGGCCGCCGGACGGACTCGATGATGATCCTGCACACCGGCGCGCACGGCGCGACCATGGTGAGCCTGCCCCGCGACTCCTGGGTCGCGCTGCCCGGCCGTTTGGACCCCTCGACCGGGAAGACCCTGCGCACGGCCCGCGACAAGCTGAACGCCGCCTTCTCCTACGGCGGTCCCGAGCTCCTCGTGAACACCGTCGAGTGCAACACGGGCCTGCGTATCGACCACTACGCGGAGATCGGCTTCGGCGGGTTCGTGCACATCGTCGACGCCATCGGAGGCGTCCCGATGTGCCTGGCCCGCGACGTCAAGGACGAGAAGTCGGGTGCCGACCTCCACAAGGGCTGCCAGACGCTCTCCGGCAGGCAGTCGCTGGCCTTCGTGCGCGAGCGCCACCAGGAGGCCAGGGGCGACCTGGACCGCACGCAGAACCAGCAGAGATTCCTCTCGGCGCTCGCCCACCGGGCGGCGCACCGCGACACCCTGCTGGACCCCGCCGCCGTGTACCCGGCGGCCCAGGCGGGACTGGACAGCCTCGTCGTCGACGACGGCATGCACCTGCCCGAACTGGCGCGGCTGTTCCGGGCGATGCGGGACGTGTCCGGCGGCCGGGTCAGGCACATGAACGTCCCGGTCGCCGGTATCGGTGTTCCCACCTCCAAGGGGAACGTGGTGACCTGGGACAGGAAGAAGTCGCGCCAGCTCTTCACCGAGCTGCGCGGCGACCGCCCGGTCACCGGGCCGGGTCCCAGGTAGGCCGCGGCGGGCTGGTCACCGCTCCAGCACGAACTCCAGCTCGTTCTCGGCCTCGTCCTTCGAGAACGACACGACCAGCCCGCTCGGCCCGAACCCCGCCTTGCGATAGGCGCCCTGGGCCCGCGCGTTGTCCGCGTGCACGAACAGCCGCACCCGCTCGGCACTCTGCTGCCAGGCCCAGGAGACACCGGCGTCGAACAGCATCTTGATCAGCCCGTTGCCCCGGTGCTCCGGCCGGACGAACACCCCGACCACATGGCCCTGCCGCCGCTCGACCGGATACCCGGCCCAGTCCGTCGTCCCGGCCTGTTCGAGCAGCACGGTGACGGTGCCGGCCCAGCTTCCGTCGGGCGCCTCGGCGATGAACTGCCGCGCCGTGCCGGACCCTTCACCGGAGCCGACCGCCCGTTCCTGGTAGAAGGAGTCCGGCCGGGCCAGGGCGTCCTCGTAGGTCTCGAGGAAGGCGATGTGGGCGACCGGGTCCCGCAGCGCGTCCAGACGCAGCTGCTTCACGGCCGCCCACTCCTCGGGACGTATGGCGCGGACGACGTAGTCATCGCTGGTGGGGGTACTCATGCAGCCACGGTAGCCTCGCCCGTCACCGCCCTCACCCGATATACGGGCGCCCGCTGTCGGTGCCGGGCTCTACGGTGTCCCCATGACCACGCTTCCCGAACGACCCAACACCGCGTTGCTCGTCATCGACGTCCAGAACGGCGTGGTGGCGGACGCCCACGACCGCGACGGCGTCATCGCCAACATCGACACCCTGATCGGCAGGGCCCGCGCGGCGGACGTGCCGGTCATCTGGGTGCAGCACTCCGACGAGGAGCTGACGGAGGGCAGCGAGAGCTGGGCCTACGTCCCCGAGTTGACCCGCCGGGACACCGAGCCCCTGGTCCCCAAGAGCTACGCGGACTCCTTCGAGGACACCCGTCTGGAGGAAGTGCTGGCGGAGCGGAAGGTGGGCCGGCTGCTCGTCACGGGCGCCCAGACGGACGCATGCATCCGCTCCACCCTGCACGGCGCGATCGTCCGTGGCTACGACGCGACGCTGGTCGCCGACGCCCACACCACGGAGGACCTCACCAAGTACGGCGCTCCCGCCCCGGAGCAGGTGATCGCCCACACCAACCTCTACTGGAAATGGCACAGGGCACCCGGCCGCCAGGGCGGCACGGTCCAGACAGCCGAAGTGACCTTCTAGGGCCCTGAACGCAGAAAACCCCCGCATCTTTCGATGCGGGGGTTTTCCCAAAGATTGTTCGGCGGCGTCCTACTCTCCCACAGGGTCCCCCCTGCA